>CAMUYI010000001.1 GCA_947164985.1 uncultured Bacteroidales bacterium
CCGAGTAAGGGTTTTAAGCCACTTATCGTCTGGTTTTGTAATGGTTTCTTTATACGGCATTTTTTATTGCATTTTTTTGCCGAAAAACTTGCATATGTCAAAAATTTTTTGTATCTTTGCATAGTTTTTCAAAGAGGAAAAACAACAACTTTTATTAACCATTAAACCTACTTTAACTATGGGAAAAGTAACCTATTCCCCGGGTATCCAGTATGTACAAGGATCACTGGCTAAGCCCAAGAAAATCGATGGCCATAATCATGGCGAGTATTTAATCGGTACCCATCGTACCGCTGCAACCACCAATCCGGATTGTACCAGACTTTACATCCGTAAAGCTGATGCCTACACCCGCAGTACTCCGCTGAGTAACCGAGAGGTGGCAGCCCGCGCACGCTTCACCGCTGTACGCGCAGCCGTTGCAACCCGTGCAGCAGACCTGAGCAAACAGTTGGCCGACCAGCAAGCCTTCATGGCTCAGAAAGACCAAGCGGGCGGCAAAAAGACCCTCAGGGCCTATTATTGGGCAATTTGTGGCGCTGAGTACGACCAGCAACACGGTTAAGACCGGTCAACGATTTGTAAAAAAAATCGTAAAAAGAATGGCATATGCTTGCATATGTCATTTTTTTTGAGTACCTTTGCACGCAAAATCGTGCAACCAACAAAAAAATAAGATATGAAAAACAAACATCTCTATTTCCTTATGGCTGCAGCGCTTCTCACAGGCTGCGGCGGCGATGTACCGCAAGCGGTACAGACATCGTATCAGACGATGACGATCAGTAAAAGCGACATCTCCGTGCCGCTGAAGTACAGTGCGACCTTGAAGGGCACGTCCGACGTGACGATCACGCCGCAGGTGAGCGGACAGCTGATGGAGGTATGCATCACGGAGGGTCAGCAGGTGAAGAAAGGCGACGTGCTCTTCCGTATCGACAGCCGTAATGCCGAGTTGGAGTTAGAGTCCGCCGAGGCGAATCTGCTGGCGGCTTTGGCCCAAGAGAGCAGCGCTAAACTGGAGTACGAGAGTAATAAGAACCTGTACGAGAAGAAGATCGTCAGCAAGTATGTATTGGACAACGCCGAGAACCAGTACAAGCAGGCGCAGGCATCAGCCGCGCAGTACCGGGCGACGGCTAATCGCGCACGTGTGAACTTAGGTTATTGCACAATCACTTCGCCTGTGAACGGTGTGATCGGTTCGATACCCGTCTATGCCGGAGATCAGGTGTCGTCGGGTACCTATCTGACGATGGTGAGCGGTAACGCGAAAATGTACGCCGAGTTCTCGGTAAGCGAGTCGATTCTGGAAGAGCGCACGCAGGCGGAGGTGAAAGAAGATAACAAGACCCTGTTAGCCGATCTGCCGGATGTCACGTTCTTCTTCAAGAACGGCGCGGAGTACCCCTTGAAAGGTCGCATCACGAGTATCACCGGCACGGTGGACCGTACGACGGGTACGCTGACCTGCAAGGCCACCTTCCCCAACCCCGACGGCGGACTCTATTCGGGTGTGCAAGGCACGGTGGTGATTCCGTTTGACGTGCAGGACGTGATGGTCGTTCCGCAGAACGCCGTTGTACGTCTGCAGAGCAAGAGCCTGGTGTACAAAGTAGGTGCAGACAGCTGTGCCTACAGCACGATCGTGGAGACGGCTAATTTCAGTTCGGAGCGCGACCTGATCGTCACCAAGGGGCTCGAAGTAGGCGATGTGATCGTCACAGAGGGAGCAAACAACCTCGTTGAAGGGCAGCAAGTACTCTTCTAATTGAAAATTGATAATTGAAAATTGAAAATTATGAAGGGTAATATTTTTATAGATAAGAACGTGATGGCGATCTCGATAGCTATCGTCATCATGATGATCGGGTTTATCTGCCTGAATACCTTACCGGTGGAGCAGTACCCGAATATCGCGCCGCCGACGGTGGAGGTGACGACCTCGTACTCGGGCGCGGACGCGAACACGTGTATGAAATCCGTCATCCAACCCCTCGAGGAGCAGATCAACGGTGTGCAGGACATGACCTACATGACCGCAACAGCTTCTTCGACCGGCGACGTGACGATCATGGTATATTTCAAGCAAGGCGCCGATGCGGACATGGCAACGGTTAACGTACAGAACCGTGTATCGCAGGCCGAGGCCTTACTGCCCGGCGATGTGCTGCAGACCGGTATCACCGTCACCAAACGGCAGAATAGTATCCTGCAGATCGCGGGTCTCAAATCGACCGACGGTAAGTACGACGCAGACTTCATATCGAACTATATCGACATTAATGTCAAGCCTCGTCTGCTGCGTATCACGGGTGTTGGTAACGTAAGTAATTTAGGAAACACGTACGCGCTGCGTGTATGGATGAAACCGGATCAGATGGCGCAGTACGGTCTCGAACCGAGCGACATATCCAATGCCATCTCGTCGCAGAGTTTCGTCACCTCCACCGGTACACTCGGTCAGCAGTCCGAGAACGCATATCAGTACCCGATGGAGTACAAAGGTACACTCAAGAGTATCGAAGAGTTTGAGAATATCGTACTTCGTACGACGGAGGGTGGTAACGTTCTCTATCTGAAAGATGTGGCGACGGTAGAGATCGGTGCAAAGTCGTACACCATGACCTCGAATATCGACGGTATGCCGGGTGTGTTCTACCTGGTCAATCAATCGCCCGGCGCGAATGCTACCCTGGTGAACCAGCAGATCGATGACCTATACGAACAACTCAAGCCTACCCTGCCGGCAGGACTGGAGTTCGTGACCCTAGAGACCAGTAATGACTTCCTTTTTGCCGCGATCCATAATGTAGTAGAGACGCTGGTCATCGCGATCCTACTCGTGATCCTGGTCGTTTATTTCTTCCTGCAGAACTGGAAAGCGACCCTCATTCCGTCTATCTCTATCATCGTGTCGTTGCTCGGTACATTCGCCATCGTGCGCATGGCCGGTTTCTCGCTGAATATCCTGACGCTCTTCGCCCTCGTCCTTGCCATCGGTACAGTCGTCGATGATGCGATCGTGGTCGTCGAGGCCGTGATGGCGAAGTTGGAGACGGGAAAGATGAAAGGTAACCCGAAAGAGCAAGCTATTCAAGCTACCCGTGAAGCGATGAGCGAAGTGTCGGTAGCCGTCATATCCTGTACGTTGGTCTTCATGGCGGTGTTCATCCCGGTGACCTTCATGAGCGGAACAAGCGGTACGTTCTTCACTCAGTTCGGTATCACGATCGCCGGTTCGGTAGGTCTCTCCTGCGTCTGCGCGTTGGTACTCTGTCCGGCGTTGTGCGCCATCCTGATGCGACCAAATGAACCGGGTGCCGCCCAACGGAAGGGTATTGATTATTATACCAAATTGGCATATGAGGCGAGTTACACCGCGATTCTCGGCAAGTACAAAGGAGCGGTGGAGAAATACCTCAAGCGTCCGTGGTTGTCGTTTGCATTGTTAGGCGGCGCGATTGTACTGATGGTACTCTTCATGAAGATCCTGCCTTCGGGTTTGGTGCCGCAAGAGGACCAAGGTGTGATCATGTGTGAGGTGCGTATGCCGGAAGGTGCGACGCTCCATGAGAACACAGAGATCATGAAGCAGGTGGAAGAGAAAGTGAAAGCGATCCCGGAGTTGGAGAGTTACGGCCTCTGTAGCGGTTATGGTCTGATTTCCTCTGCCGGATCGAGCTACGCCACCCTCATCATTCGTCTGAAAAACTGGGACGACCGTCCGGGCTTCAAGCACTATATCGACCTGGTGATCTATAAGTTCTATCTGGATTGTCAGAGTATCAAGAACGCGCAGGTACTGCCGTTCCAGATGCCGCAGATCCCGGGTTATGGTACGTCGAATAGCATCGACCTGCAGGTGCAGGACAAGAGCGACGGCGACATGAGTGATTTTGGTAACAAGACCAATGTTTTCCTGGCTAAACTGCAAGAGCGCAAGGAGATAGAGAGCGCGATGTCCACCTATTCGGAGCGTTTCCCGAAATACAAAGTGCATGTGGATCCGATCCAGTGTGAGCGTGCCGGCACAACCGCCAGAGCGGTGCTGAACCTGCTGGGCTCGTACTGCGGCGGTTCGTATGTGGGTAACTTCAACCAGTTCAGTAAGGTCTATCAGATCCTGCTGGGCGCTGCGCCGGAGTACCGCCTCGATCCTTCGTCGCTCAATAACATGTACATAAGAGTGAATAACAACAAGATGGCACCGCTCTCGCAGTTCATCACGCTGGAGGAAGTAGTCGGTTCGTCGTCCACCAACCATTTCAACCTCTATCAGTCGATCTCCTGCTCCGTCACGCCGGGTAACGGTTATTCGGAAGCAGAGGCGCACCAAGTGATCGCGGAGGTTTTCAAAGAGACGATGCCGAACTACTGCACCTACGAGTACGGCTCGATGTCGCGTGAGGTGGAGGAGAGTGCGAAGAGCAACACGACCGTACTGATCTATCTCATCTGTATCATCCTGATTTACTTGATTTTAGGTTCGCTCTATAATAGTTGGCTAACGCCGTTCGCCGTCCTGCTGAGCGTACCATTCGGTCTGATGGGTTCGTTCCTCTTCTCCTGGGTAGGCAATAAGATAGGTCTGCCGGGCATGGAGAATAACATCTACCTGCAGACCGGTGTGATCATGTTGATCGGTCTGTTGGCGAAGACGGCGATCCTGATCACCGAGTTCGCGGCAGAGCGTCGCAAGCAAGGACTGAGTATTGTCGATGCCGCACTCGAGGCATGTAAAGACCGTCTGCGTCCGATCCTGATGACCGTCATCACGATGATCGTCGGTATGATCCCGCTGGTTATCGCCGGTGGTGCAGGCGCAAACGGAAACCGTGCTTTAGCACTAGGTGTCGTAGGCGGTATGAGTATCGGAACGCTGGCACTCGTGTTCGTCGTTCCCGCCTTCTTCATCGTCTTCCAGACGCTGGAGGAGAAAGTGAGCGGAAAGCCGACAGAGGTAAAAGGTGAAATAATCGTTTGAACGAATGTGAGATAAGAAAAATGAAAGGTGAAAGGAGAATCAGTATGAAAGCAAATAAATTTTCAATTTTCAATTTTCAATTTTCAATTATTATCGCGCTATGCGCGATGATGTGTTCGTGCGGCGTGTATAAGAAATATGAGTCGCAGACGGAGGCACCGAAGGACTTGTACGGCACGGGGGACTCGATCGCACAGGCAATGAACGATGCGTCGATTGCTTCGATCTCCTGGCGGGAGTTCTTCGTGGACCCGATCTTACAGCAACTCATCGACTCGGCTTTGGCGCGTAATACCGACATGGCTTCCGCACGTCTGGCCGTTGAGCAGGCGCAAGCAAGCCTGACGGCTGCCAAGTGGGCGTTTGTTCCTTCGCTGAGTCTGAGTCCGCAGGGAAATATCTCGACGACCATGTTCGGTGCATCCGGTAAGGGTACGGGGTTAGGTTATTCGTACAATGTACCTTTGCAGTTGGACTGGAACATCGGTATCTCAGGTTCAGCGATCGTCAACAAGCGCAAGACGCAAGCGCTCTTAGAGCAGGCGAAAGCCTCGCGGGAAGCGACGCAAGCGAACCTGATCTCAACCGTAGCGCAGGAGTATTTCCAGCTATTGATGCTGGATAAGCAATTGGAGATCCTGGTGAAGACTGACAGCCTGTGGGATGTGTCGTTAGAGACCGAGAAAGCACTGTGGGAGAACGGTCAGGCCTACTCTACGGCGGTGAACCAGATGGAGAGTTCGAACCTGAGCGTGAAGACGCAGATCATCGATACGCGTCGCAGCATCCTATCCACGGAGAACGAGATCTGCAAGTTGCTGCACATGACGCCGCAGGCTATTAAACGCAATAAATGGGGCGATTACACCCTACCCGAACGGTTCAGCACCGGTGTACCGGCTGTATTATTAGAGAACCGACCGGACATCAAAGCAGCCGATCAGGCACTGGCCGAAGCGTTCTATAACACCGCAGCAGCCCGTGCGCAGTTCTATCCGTCCTTCTCCTTGTCGGGTCTGTTAGGATGGACGAACAACGCCGGTATGATCGCTAACCCGGGGGCATTGCTGATGCAACTCGCCGCATCGCTGACCCAACCGATCTTCGCGGCCGGTAAGTTAACCGCCCAACTCAAGATCGCCAAGTACAACCAAGAGGATAAATTGAACCGGTACGTGCAGACCGTACTGGAGGCCGGAAACCAAGTGAACGAGGCGCTGGCAGACTGTCAGACGGCGCGCGAGAAGGATGTGCTGTACAAGCGGCAAGTGGAGGTGTTGCAAGATGCGTACGACGGGACGCACGAGTTGATGAACAACGGCAAGGCCAGTTATCTGGAGGTGTTGACCGCACAGGAATCGCTGCTGTCGGCACAGCTGAATGAAGCATCGAACCTCTACAACGGGGCGATCTCGTTGATCGGTCTATATATCGCCTTAGGAGGCGCGGTGCAATAAGACTAGCGTAAGTACCGCCTGCGGAGGATTTGGATATCGTCCGGCGTGAGGCACAGGATCTCGTGCAGATAATTGGTCATTCCTCCGTATTCGCGGTCGATGAGGTCGAGCGTGGAGATGAAGTTAGGTGTCGAGACGCCCATGAAGGCTTGGATCACCGCCATCTCTTTCTCGCCTCCACCACGGGCAAGGATGTCGTTATTGAGTTTGGTGACGATAGGCAGGTAGGCTTCGTTACTGAGATCAAAATCCGCGATGACGGTCTCCCGTTCTACACCCAAGGCAAACATGAGAAAGGCTGCACCCCAACCGGTGCGGTCTTTTCCTTGTGCGCAATGCCATAAGATACCACCGTCTTCCGGCGCTTCGATGATCAGGCGCAGGAAAGCGGCGTACTGCAGTTGCGAGAACTCCGACTGAATCAACGACGGGTACATGTTCCGCGCCATGACCTGCACCTCGGGATAGAAAGAATAATTGACGATATGTCGGTCCAGTTCAAGGAAGGCCTCGTCGGGTATGGGTTTGCCGGTCTGCTGCTCCGCCCGCATGTCGATAGTAGGCAACAGATGGTGTTGCACGCCGTCTATCTCGCGATCCGGCACCGCCTGGAACTCACCCAAGGAACGGAAATCGAAGATGCGGCAGAGGTTATACTCCGCTTTGAGCCGCGCCACATCGGCATCGGTAGCATCGTGCAGGTGCGCTGTGCGCAACAGACGATGCGGACGGATAGCCCGTCCACCCGCCGCCGGTATGCCACCCAAGTCACGGGCGTTATCTATATGTTCGAAGATGACTTTCAATTTTCAATTTTCAAAGACCTCATCTATTAAACGCACGAATTCCTGATAAGCGAAAGTGTCGGAGAGGTCGGAGAGGGACGCGGCGAGGCCGCGGTAATGCCACTCGTGGGACGCTTTGTCTTTGACATGGAAGATCGACCATAGTTCATCGCCTTTCACCTGATAATCACGCCAGATCGCCCGCATATTACTCAACTTGTCTCCCATGGCTACGATCTTCGCATCATGACTCGCAGCCGCCAGACGGTCGATCGCCGCCTGTTTGCGGTCATGCCAACTGTCCTCTTCGCTCACACCTTCGGTGAACTGGTCACTCTCCGCATGCACTAACTCTGCCACGCGGTCGCCGAACGCTTCGCGGATCTGCTCGACGGTAACATCGGTATCTTCAATCGTATCGTGCAAAGCCGCAGCCGCCAGGAGCTCCTGGTCCGGCGTGATGGTAGCGACGATCTCTACAGCCTCCATTGGATGGACGATATAGGGAAAACCTTTACCGCGGCGCTCCGTGTTATGGTGCGCGTTTACCGCGAAAATGATCGCGCGGTCCAGCAAATCAGTATCGAGATATTTATTGGCCATTAATTTTTAATTCTTAATTTTTAATTTTTAATTCTCCTTAATACACCGTTCCTTCGAGCATGGCACGGAATTGCGGCATCGGACAATGCGTATCGCGTTCGATCATGATCGTCTTCAGGCCGGCGTAGATCTTCACTTCTTTCATCACGGCTTCCATGTCCGCATCGGGACCGAAATACTCTGCCGCAAATCCGTCCCAGAACTTAGCCGCCGTCGCATTGGACATATGATTCACCTCCATCGTCCAACTCTCATCGTTGAGGCAGCAGCAGAGGTACACCATGCCGATATCGAACATCGGATAACCGTAACAGAAATCGCCCAAGTCAATGAAATAGAGCGTCCGCACGCCGTCTTTCTCGGTGAAGATTCCGTTTCCGAACTGCAGGTCCCCGTGGATAGCGGTGTCGGCATCCGGTGCAGCCGCAATGAAATCACGGAGTTTCTGTTTCTGTTCGGCCGTAAAATCGGGATTGTTATCCAGCATCTTATACAGGCGGTCCTTGACGGACTCGAACTGCGTTGTATCCACATGGGTAGCATGTAGTTTCTTGCATAACTGCGCGAACTCACGTCCGTACTCGGGTGCTTTCTCCGGGTTATCACCGCAGGCGCGGGAGTAGGATTTCTTACCCTCTACCCGACGAAAACGGATACCCATTCGCTCGCCGTCGGTAACTAAATCACCGGGTTCGGGTGTCGGGATGCCGAGTGCATATACTTTCTTGGCCAACTCCAGTTCCAAAGCGGCTGCCTCGAAATTACGGAAGTACATCTTCATCATGATGTTCGGGTCCGTCTTATGGTTGTAACTCGCGCCGTTGGCTCCTTCGCCCGTACGCACATAGTCATTAAGGTCAATCTTAATCGGGTTCATAGTTGAATACTTTTTGCTAAATTAAACGTCATCTCTGCTATCTCTTCGTTCTGGGTATTTTGACCGTTGATGGCATCGAAGAACCGCACTAAGCCCATCTTTCCGCCACCGGTAGCGAGGATGCAGACGATGCATATGTTCTGCACGCCGACGGCCGACGAGATGATATCGAGGTCCGTGTTGCCCAACTGGTGTCGCGCCAGACGATACGCATCTTCGGAGTACTGCTTCACCAAGCGCTGCACATCGCCCAAGGTCTTGCAACCGAAGGCCACGAACACACGTAAGTACCGAATGAGCGGTACTTCCTGTATCTCCGCCTGATTGATTGCTGCGATACGCTTGTTGAGCGAATCGAACGGCCGCGCCTGCAGGTAACTGTTGAACGTATCGCCGTCCAGCAGTACGTCGTCCAACTTACCGTTCTGCACCAACTGTTGCACGCGCCGACGGTAGTCCGTGATCTCCGAACGGATACGACTGAACTCATCGTCCGCCATCTCCAGGATCCCGGCCAAGCGGTTGATGCGCCTGAGGTACTCACGCGGGATCTCCACGCCGGTCTTGTAACCGATATCATGGTTGATCGACGCCCAGGCGTGCTGCAACGTCGTACGCAGTTGCAACTCAAAACGGAAGGGGAACTCCGGCATGCGGCAGATATAATGGAGCGAGTTGTAACCGAAACTATCCAGTTGGTGTAGCATACGCTTATCGACCGAGTTGTCCCAGTCGATCTCGAACAGCTGCTCCACCATCGCCGCGATGCGGTCCACATCATCGGTGTAGAACGTGATGATACGCCCACCAAAGATGTCGGTAATATCGCTCAAGGTAGCGTATTTGTTGCCCTTGAGTTCAAGTTTGCCTTTGAGCGACTCTTCGGTCTTGATGCGCGCATCGACGGCCGTCACGAGGATGCCGTTCTTGGCCAGCGTCTCACGCAGTAACGCCGGTATCTCTACCAGCATGCGCTCCAGTATCGGTTTCGCTTCCCGGTACTCCTCCAGGATCATCTCGCAATGCAGATCCATAAAGCCATTTACGATTTAGTCATTTACGATTTACCATTTACTCAATGACGAACAGGCTGATGAAGCCGGTCATCATGAATACTTGGCGGATGTCGGCGTTGATATTACGCACGATCACCTTACTGCCGTGAGGGGTGGCTTCCTTACGAATCGAAAGGAAGATACGCAAACCACTCGAAGAGATGTACTCCAATTCGGTGCAGTCGAGAACGATCTCTTTGTGCTCCGCCTCCAACAGCGGTTTAACATCCTCCGCGGTCTGCACAGCCGCAGCCGTGTCCAAACGACCCGAGAACTTGGCAATCACTTGGTTGCCGTTTTCTACAATTTCTGTTTTCATATATATTACCAATTACAAATGACAAATTACAAATTCTTGACTAAAGTCAATACGTTCTTATCTTCTGCGCGTTCGTAGATGACTTCGTCCATGATCTGCTTGACCAGATGGATACCTAAGCCGCCTATCGGACGCTCTTCGGCACTGAGGGTCGTATCGACCTCTTCTTTCTTCGTCGGATCAAAGGGCACACCGCTGTCGGTGATCGTAAACGTCATCGGCGGGGTGAACTCGACATACACCTGACCGCTGCCTCCCGGATAAGCGTATAGCATCACGTTCGTCACCGCTTCCTCCAGCGCCAGGTTCATCGGCATATTCAGTTCGTCGGGGATGCCTAAGCCTTCCAACCACTCGGCGAGCGTTGGTATCTGCTGGATATCATTGCGCATCAGCAGAGCCGGCGTCTGGTACCTAATCGCCATCATCGTCAGGTCATCGCTCTGTTCAGCACCGCCACGGAAGGCCTCCACGCACGCACGCATGTGCTCCACTAACTTACGCGGACTCATATCGTTCAACTCCGCCATCATTCGCTCTTCGCCGAACAACGCATGCGCCATGTTCTCCGCCTCGGTCAGACCGTCCGTATAGAGGAAGAGCCGATCGTTGTAGTGCATCTGCATCTGCTGGGCTTGGAACTCAAAATCAGGTTCGATGCCTAACGGCAGGTTCGGCACTACCGGTATCATCTGCCATTTGCCGTTCGCCATCAGCACCGGGGCATTGTGGCCGGCGTTGCAGTAGTGGAGTTCACCGGTCTTGCAGTCCAGCACACCGAGGAAGAGGGTGAGGAACATGTTCTGTGCGTTCTGATCCGCTAAAGCGCGGTTCATCTTATGCATAATTAGCTCCGGCTGCTCCTCGTGCGCCGAAGTGCTGCGGAAAAGCGATCGAGTCATCGCCATCACCAGCGCCGCCGGTACGCCCTTACCGCTCACGTCGCCGATGCAGAAGAACAACTTATCGTGCCGCACATAGAAATCATACAAGTCACCGCCTATCTCCTTCGCCGGTTCTACCATGCCGTGAATATTCAGGTCCAGGCGGTCCATGAAAGGCGGGAAGACCTTCGGAAGCATCGCGTTCTGGATCGTATTGGCAATCTGCAGCTCATCCTCCATGCGTTGGTTCTTCGCCGTGGTCTCCAAGAGGCGTTTGTTATTGCGACCGGCGTGCCAAACGATGAAGATCAGCAAAGCCAGACCAAGCAGCATTAGGATTCCGACGATGCGGCCGATGCGGTTCAGGTCCTTGAACAATTCATCCTCGGGAATGATAATCTCGATATGCCATCCAGTCGCATCGATCTCTTCGTGGAACAGGTTATACTTGCCACCACCGGTCGTGTCGATGAGCGAAACGATATCCATCCCTTTGCTCGAACGAATCGAATAGGAACTATTCGGATAGACCTGCAGGTTCTCCGAAAGCGCCTCCAAGTAGTCCAAAGAAAGATCCACACACACAACCGCAACCACCTGGCCCTGCGCATCATGAACCGGATAGGAGCAACTCACCACCATCGTCTGCGAACCCGAGTCATCGTAATACGGCTCACACCACCAACAACTATCGTGTACAAAACCGCATTGGTACCATTCCAACTCGGTATAGTCATGGTCCGCGCTACCGATATTTCGGGTAAAAATACTGTCGGCAGAGAACTTACTGCTGCAGATCTCGTAGAACGGCTGACCGGGAAAATAATCCGGCACAAAAGCGACCGCGAGACTCGTGTTCTCCCGCATCGCACTCACCGCCAAATGGGTGTCTTCATAGATCATCTGCGGCTGGTTCAGGTGCTTCTGAACCATCAGCGCCAACGATTTGGCAACCGTCTCCGCCTCGATGGTGTGCAACTGTATCTCCAACTCTGCCTTACGCAATTCCGTCTGCGCACGACGCTTGGCTTCATCGCGGATAGCCGCACGACTCGTGAAGTACATCGTACACGAAATGGCCTCCAGCACCGCCGCTGCCACCAATATCACCCATACTCCGGATCTCAATTTCTTTTCTTTCGTTTTCATCGTTCCAAACCTTTGCGGCTGCAAAGGTACAAAAAAAATTGCATATATGCAAGTGTTCGGGTGATTTTTCGCCAATAAAATGAAATTTTATGTTTTGAGAATGGATATATAACGGCTATGCTGGCATAAGACGATATATAAACAGACTCAAAACGAAAGCCCTTCGGGCTGGCGAAAAATCACCCGCCTTTGCATATATCCCGCAGGACACGAACGTACCTTCGAAGTGGGACGGCGCAGCCGTGTCGGTGTCCTCGAAGATACGACAAATATTTGTTTAAAATCACCATCGCTTGCTAGGGAGGCTCGGGCATAGGCAGATTAGCCCTTCGCCGTCATATCTCCACGATATGACATTCTCGGCTTGCGGAGCGTCCCTCGTCTTTGTAATCCGCCCCATTAGCATCGCCTCATTACAAACGCCGAGGGCCTGCCCGCTCTGCAACCCCCGCGCTGGATGTGCCATCGGTATGTACTCTCCGCATGGCAACCCACCTTCGTTAGTTTCCAGAGATTCTATCCTGGACGCAAAAAGAAAGGCGGCGACATCTCTGCCACCGCCCGATTGTATAGCTTATAGTTAGACTACTTTGCTTTCTTAAATATCCATTTATATGGTGTAGTACCCGAGCTGGTTCTGACACTAGATAAGAGAATGAGCATTTGAGACGTAAGTTTATCTACATACAAATAGTCAGTGTAGAGAATTTCACCATCCTTATTGGTCGCTATCATTTCTACCACAATATCTTTCCCTTCATATGACCATTTTGAGTAATACACTTCGTTAATAAATATTTGATGATCTTTTGTAAACTCCCATATTGCGGGGCTTTTCCATATAACTTCATCACCAGACTCGTCTTGTACGGATTGTAATTCCCATCTTCCTATAAGATTAGTCTCTTTCTCTTTTTCGCAAGAACTTAGACTGATAAGTGCAAAAATACATAAAACGATGTATAAGATTCTTTTCATTTCTAACTTTGGCGGTTATATACCATCGCCTCTTCGGTTTTTATTATTAAATGAAAGTTTTTACTATTGTACTAATCTGACAGAGACTCCCTCAAATCTATATGCGCCAAGTTGCGGATATAGGTGACCTGCTTCAAAATGGAGCGCATAGGCGTTATCTCCCTTCGGTTTAGACGACCAATAGGTACCTGTAGAACCACCGCCATATCTGTCATATTCTACACCGAATCGATAATGAGCGGCTGGTAAAAATACAGCACCGGCAGCTTCCATTTTATACCATTCATCTAAAGAATATAAATTGAGATCAAAGTTATCT
The DNA here is from genome assembly GCA_947164985.1 of uncultured Bacteroidales bacterium. Classification (GTDB taxonomy): domain Bacteria; phylum Bacteroidota; class Bacteroidia; order Bacteroidales; family Paludibacteraceae; genus Colicola. The sequence continues at coordinate 13,414 of CAMUYI010000001.1, forward strand.
CCTACAGTTTTGGTTTGCCAGGTATTACCATCCCAATAGGCAGTAACGGAAGGAATATAAGAATTAACATCCCATGCAAGGGGAGTCGGCTTAAAATACAAGCCTTCAGGTGTTGACCAAGTGTCAGGAAGAACGATTAGCCCTTCGATACCATTAATAGTTCCAAAACCAAATAACTCCTTCGCATTTCCCCTTTCATGGAATAAGTACCCCCACTCTTCATTAGTGAGAGTGCGCCAAACATTGGCTGCATGACCTCCATTACTGATCTTGTTAGTTCCCCAGTTTATAAAATATGTATAATCGTTTTTGTCAATACTTACATTTGTTGGATTATTGCCTGTTCCCCATCCAAATAAATCTATCCATCCTACATAACTGCTGCTGATATATGTATTATCTTCGCCGATCATATCATACTGATGTTCTGCGAAGCGCCACGTGTTTGTACTTGCTTGGTATTGTAAGTTCCCTTGAGAGAATTGTACCTGAATAGAAGCACTTACAGAAAATTTTCCCTGCAAAGCTCCATTTTTAGCATTTGGATTAGAAGGTGCATTTTTGTCTGTGCATGCAAGCATTCCTAATGCTGTTAATGCGAAAATTATAAGTTTTTTCATGTGTTTGGTTATTTTTTTGCTGTTCCACAATAAGTAAAGGCCATACCATCGTTAAGGGTTAGTTTTTGCCCCAAGAACAAGCCTTCCATCCATATACCTGTTCCTTTCTTTATTACAACATCGCCTTCGGCTGAACATGTCCATTTTGTTGTATGAAAGGTTTGACCTCTTGTCGCTGTTTGTACGTGAATGTCGCATGTCCCATCCGAATAAAACCAACAGATTACTCTATCATCCAAAGTGGGCATAATATAGTCATCGACCATTAAAACAGAAGCTCCATTTATTGGTATTTCTGTTGGCGGATAATACAACCATTCTGTATTATTCAAAGATACAAGAAAATCATCGTTTGTTTTCTTGTCGCAACTTAACAACGTGGCAACAAGTAGTGTTAGTATAAAAATGTGGTATCTCATATTTTTTTGATAATATAGTTATACAAAAAGTGCGAACTTTCCTTTGTTATATTGGGTTATTCGGGCATCCACTCCCATAGGTTCCAATATATGCAGAAAGTCCACACTCATGGTGTGAACATTCGCTATATCTCGGAAACCTATTACAATTTTGTGGATGATTGAATAACTCCTTAATAAAGCAAACGCTTTTATTCAATATGTCCTTGCTATTTTTCGTCGGCAAGCGACGACCGCATTTCCGCTCGCGGCAAAGCGAAGTTAGTCGGCAATTACACCTGCATATAACTGCTCAATCGGGAAAATCAAATCCCAGTTCTTTCCCCATACAATATTACCGTCCTCTATGGCAAAACGACGGAAATAGCGAGGGTCAAGATACTTATTATACTGCGGATGAGGATGACGACGAATGAAGTCACCTATATCCACTCTGCGGGTCGTTTGATCGCTAAAAAGCAAATCTACCGACAAGTTGCCCGCGTCCTTTGCTTCAGTAATATACAATCTGCTCATAGTTATAATTTGGTTTTAATGGTTGTACTTTTAACCGCCTGTCTCAATACAAAGAACTTAATCCATTTGGTAATAATGTTTTTGCTTTACATTTTGCGGCGCAAAATTACTACTTTTTTTCGATATATGCAAGTTTTTATCAAAAAACTTCATTTTTCGCGTTTCAAAATTTGCATATTTTCTTTTTTCTTTCTACTTTCGACTAAAAAAATTTGCATATATGCAATTTTTGTTGTAACTTTGCAGCCGATATGAGAAAATGGATAGGTATCTGCGGAGTAGTGGTGTTGCTGTTCGGGGCTTGCAACAGGCCTTCACGGGTGGAGGAGTATCGCGCGGAAAAGCATCGCATGGACAGCGTGCGGCTCGAAGAACAGGTGCGGAGCATGGCGTATTACGAAGCACAGTTGGATAGCCTGATGCCTGTTGCCGACAGTCTGATTGCGCTCTTTACCTATGAGCGGAACGAGAAATACCAAGACCACGGGTACTATGTAGCCAACGGTCGAAACGGTTTACGGATCCTTGTGCGGGATGACGGTAAAGAGATCTTGCTTTATCAGAACGGCAAACGGATTCCGCAGAGCGATGATGACAAAATGGATCGCGCTGAGCATTTGCAAGTGGTCATTCGTGACATCAAAGAACTGGAAAAACGAATCTTCAAGACCTCCTTGGAGATCAGTAAATATGAAAAACGTTTAACGAAATAACACTATGAGCGAAAGCAAATACGAAAGTAAGATCATTTCGGCGGCCTGTTCGGCGGCACAGGTGTATCGCGTACTGAGTAACATGGATAACCTGAATCGCGTGAAGGATCTGATTCCGAAAGACAAGATTCAGGAGATGGATATAGAGCCTGACCGCGTACGACTCAAAGTGGACGGTTTGGCGCAGAAGATCACCATCGCCATCGTCGATCGCATTGAGAACGACACGATTAAGTTCGGCGCAGAAGGCATTCCTATGCAGGCGAATTTCTGGATTCAGATGAAAGAAGTGAGTCCGGTGGACACCCGCCTCAAATTAACCGTCAAAGCGGACATTCCCTTTATGTTCAAGATGATGCTGGAGAAAAAACTGCAAACGGGTCTTGATCAGGCAGCCGAGATGCTCGCCCAATTCCCGTACGCACAATGGAACTGATACAATCGTAAATAAAAATAAATAGTCAATAAATCGTAAATCGTAAATCGTCCAATCGTCAATTATGAAAACACCTAGGATACACAGAGAAGGACGCGGATTGATCGTGGGTACCGTACTGCTACTTTTTATCATCAATGTACCTATTTATTTGTTTGTGCAACCGCATTGGATCTTCGCCGTCACGCTTATCCTGACCGCGATGTTACTGGTCTTCGTCACCTATTTCTTCCGCAATCCTGTGCGGGTACTCGAGATTGACGATCCGAACTTCATCATCGCGCCGGCTGACGGTCGTGTGGTAGTGGTGGAACCGACCGAAGAGAACGAGTATTTCCATGAGAAAAAGCTGCAAGTGTCGATCTTCATGTCGCCCTTTAACGTCCATGCTAACTGGTATCCGATCGAAGGGACGGTACTGGTGAGCGAGCATCAGAAAGGTCGTCATCAAGGCGCTTGGCTGCCCAAATCGAGTATTGAGAACGAACGTTCGTTGGTAGTCATCGAGACGCCAAACAAAGTGCAGATCGCCCTTCGTCAGGTAGCCGGAGCCATGGCTCGTCGTATCGTGACCTATGCCAAACCCGGCCATCAGGCGCACCGGAATACGCACCTCGGTTTCATCAAATTAGGTTCGCGCGTGGATATGTACCTGCCGCTGAACACCGAGATGTTTGTCGAAGTCGGCGAAGCCGTTCGCGGTAATGAGACGATCATCGGAAGGCTTTCCGATTAATTGTAAATTGTGAATTGTAAATTGAAAATTGATAATACTATGAACTTTGAAGAATTATTTGCGCAGTACCCCTGCCCGTTTACCGATGAGCAAGTGAAGGCTCAAGTGGCTGACATCGAAGCGAAGCATTTCGCAGAGAACAATAACATCGAGGTATGGAAAGAATGCCTCCATCAGATCGACTACACGACGCTCAGCGCCGATGATACGATCGCTAAAGTAGAGTTCATGGCGAACGCCGTTAATAACTTCGAAAAGGACTTCCCGGGTATCCCGAATGTAGCTGCTATCTGCGTTTATCCGGCCATGGCAGAGTACACCCGCAAAGCCCTCAAGGATCCGAAATTTAATATCGCTTGCGTCAGCGGTGGTTTCCCTGCTTCGCAGACATTCATCGAGGTGAAGATCGCTGAGACCGCACTCGCTATCAAGAGTGGCGCTACAGAGATCGACATCGTCCTCTCCGTCGGAAAGTTCCTCGAAGGCAACTACCAGGAGTGCTTCGACGAGATCGCTGAACTCAAAGCAGTCTGCGGAGACAAACACCTCAAAGTGATCCTCGAGACCGGACTCCTCAAAACCGCAGAAAACATCTGGAAAGCATCGATCCTCTCCATGGCAGCAGGTTGCGATTTCATCAAGACCTCTACCGGTAAGATCAGCGTGAACGCTACACCGGAGGCTACCTTCATCATGTGCAACGCTATTAAGGCTTGGCGTGAGAAGACCGGCATCAAGATGGGTTACAAACCTGCCGGTGGCGTATCGACGACCGAAGAGGCCGTTCAACACTTCACCCTCGTCAAAGAGATCTTGGGCGAAGAGTGGCTCAACAACGAGTGGTTCCGTTTCGGCGCTTCCCGTCTGGCGAACAACTTACTTTCTTCTATAGTAGGTAAAGAAACAAAATATTTCTAATGAATAAGATTTTATCTAAGAAATTTTTCTCGGACAATGTAGCGGAGCTTGTAGTTGAAGCTCCGCTTATTGCCCGTAGTCGTCGTGCCGGTCATTTCGTGATCATTCGTGTAGATGATCATTCGGAGCGTGTGCCCTTGACCATCGCCGACGCAGATATCGAAAAGGGTACGATCACGCTGGTCGTACAACAGATCGGTGTCTCGACCCATAAACTGCTGGCATTAGAGCCCGGTGACATGATCCATGATGTGGTAGGTCCGCTCGGTCGTGCGACGCGTATTGAGAACTACGGTACGGTCGTTTGTGCCTGCGGTGGTGTCGGTGCAGCACCTATGCTGCCGATTGCCGAAGCACTCAAGAAAGCCGGCAATAAAGTGATCACCGTCCTTGCGGCGCGTAACAAAGACCTGCTTATCCTTCAAGAAGAGTTGGCGAAGTGGTCCGACGAGGTCATCATCATGACCGATGACGGTTCGGCGGGTCAACAAGGTGTCGTCACCGTAGGTGTGGAGCAAGTCATTAACCGCGAGCAGGTCGATAAGTGTATCACCATCGGTCCGGCTATCATGATGAAGTTCGTTGCCCTCACGACCGCCAAGTATAACATCCCTACCGAAGCCAGCCTCAACACCATCATGGTCGATGGCACCGGTATGTGCGGCGCGTGTCGCGTCACCGTCGGCGGCAAGACCAAGTTCGTTTGTGTTGATGGACCGGAGTTCGATGCCCACGCCGTGGACTGGAACGAGATGCTCAGCCGAATGAAAGCTTTCAAAGCCGAAGAAGCAGAGGCACTCGAAGCATATCAGTCCCACCAAGCCTCCAAAGAAGGTAGTTCCCCGACGGTCAACCGACAGTCAACCGACGGTCAAAGCCAAGGTAAGGCTACTGTAAAGCCGGTCGAGCCCTTCGAAGGCAAGCCCAAAGACCGTGTAGCCATCCCTCGTGTGCAGATGCCGGAACTGCGTCCGGAAGTACGTGTCAAGAGCCTCCACGAAGAAGTCAACCAAGGCCTGACATTCGAGCAGGCTATCACGGAGTCCCATCGTTGTCTCAACTGTAAGAACCCGACCTGCGTACAAGGATGTCCGGTGAATATCAACATCCCGGGGTTCATCAAGAAGCTTGAAACAGGTGACGTTCTCGGCGCTGCAGCGGTCATCAAAGAGTCTTCCTCTCTGCCTGCTGTCTGCGGCCGTGTCTGCCCGCAAGAGAAACAATGCGAATCGCAGTGTATCCACCTTAAGATGGGTCATCCTGCTGTAGCAATCGGTTACCTCGAGCGTTTCTGCGCCGACTTTGCCAATAATCTTACAGCGAAGCGGTCTTACAGCGGAAGCGGTCTTACAGGCGAAGCCGATCTTACAGCGAAGCGGTCCAAAATAGCGGTCGTCGGCTCCGGTCCTGCCGGACTGACTTTCGCCGGCGATGCAGCCAAGTACGGCTACGAAGTGCATGTGTTCGAAGCGCTGCACGAGATCGGCGGTGTACTCAAATATGGTATCCCGGAGTTCCGTCTGCCGAATCGCATCGTCGATATCGAGATAGATGGTCTGCGTGCGCTGGGCGTACAGTTCCACACAGATACGATCATCGGTAAGACCATCACGGTAAAAGAACTCGAAGAGCAAGGTTTCAAGGGTATCTTCGTCGGTTCAGGAGCCGGTCTGCCGCGTTTCATGAATATTCCGGGAGAGAACCTCAACGGCGTCATGTCGTCCAATGAGTACCTGACCCGCGTCAACCTCATGGACGCGTCCAATCCTGCTACCGACACGCCGATCTTATACGGTAAGAACGTTGCCATCATCGGTGGTGGTAACACCGCCATGGATGCCGTTCGTACCGCCAAACGCCTCGGTGCAGAGCGCGCGATGATCATCTACCGCCGTTCGGAAGACGAGATGCCGGCGCGTATCGAAGAGGTACATCACGCCAAACAGGAAGGTATTGAGTTCATGACGCTTCATAACCCGATCGAGTACCACGCCGATGAGAACGGTCGTGTATGCGAAGCAGTACTGCAAGTTATGGAGCTGGGCGAACCCGATGAATCGGGTCGTCGCAGTCCGGTACCGGTAGAAGGTAAGACCGTCACCATCCCCGTGGACCTCGTCATCGTTGCCGTAGGCGTTAGTCCGAACCCGCTTATCCCGTCGTCGGTATCCGGCCTCGAGATCAGCAAGAAAGGTACGATCGTCGTCAACGAAGGCATGCAATCGGCTATCCCGACCATCTTCGCCGGAGGTGATATCGTTCGCGGCGGTGCAACCGTCATCCTCGCCATGTCTGACGGCCGCAAAGCCGCAGCTGCTATGCACGAGTACTTGAGTAATTCTTAATTTTTAATTTTGAATTTTTAATTGAGTTTACTCGTCGCCATATTACTCTCTGTCAATTTCCTGACAAGCCACCCGCTTACGGGGCAGGCGAATATGTCCGTGTTGGTGCAGAACCTCAACACGGGTGAGGTGATTGACAGTTATCGGCCGGATCATGTCGTACCGCCGGCATCGGTGATGAAACTCCTCACCACCGGTGCAGCCCTCGAGACCATGGGACCGGGATTCCGTTTCCCTACTATCCTCGAGTACACCGGCACGATTGAGAACGGCATACTACATGGCTATCTGTACATTAAAGGCAGTTGTGACCCATCCTTGGGATGGAAAGGTCGCACCGCTTTCCTTGACAAATGGATCAAAGCCATCCGAGAAGCCGGTATTCAGAAGATAGACGGAGCGGTTATAGCCGACATGACGATGTTGGACGCCGAAGCACAGAACCCCAACTGGCTCTGCGAGGACGCCGGTAACTACTATGCACCGGGTATCTTCGCGCTCAATTATTACGGCAACACGATGAATATCGTGCTGCAGAGCGGTGAACCCGGTAGTGTAGCCAAAGTGCTGAAAACCGAACCGGCTGTCGAAGACATCTATTTCATTAATCATATCCGTTGCGACAAGATCACGTACGATGGGGCTTTTGTGAGCGGTCTACCCTATAGCCGCGAACGCTACCTGACCGGTGCCGTGCCGTCCAACTTAGGTACGTTCGGTGTCAAGGGTGACTTACCAAATCCGGGTTTACTATTGGCACGTCATCTGACAAATCGTCTGCGCGAAGCAGGAATAAATGTCAAACGCGATGCTACGTACATCGCGGACTACAACCCGCTGACACCACCTCGGACGGTCATTTATACCCATTATTCCGAACCGCTGTCGGAGATCATCAAGGAGACGAATGTCAACAGTAACAACCTCTACGCAGAGGCCTTATTCCGGTATCTCGGTACGCGGTATACCCTACCCGGCACGATCCATAACAGTCAAGACTTACTGCGGGACTACTGGCGGCGCAGAGGTGTAAATATCCAAAATGCCATCATTAAAGACGGTTGTGGTCTGGCTCCGCAAGACGCGGTCAGCGCCAAGACTTTTGTTCAACTGCTGACTATCATGTCTCGCAGTGAGAATAAAGAGGCATGGTTCGCCTCGCTGCCCGTCAGCGGACAGAGCGGGACCCTCAAGAGCCTATGTCCTCAGACCGAACTGGAAGGACGTATTCACGCCAAGAGCGGTACAATTGCCGGCACGAAGAATTTCGCAGGATATATCGACATGCCCAACGGGGATACCTGGGTCTTTGCGATCCTTATCAACTCCGCGCCCGGTAAAGCCAAAAACGTGCAACATGTGATCCAACAATACCTGTTAGATGTATATCGAGCAAACAAATAGTACCAATACGCTGATCAAGGAGATGGTCGCCAGAGGTGAGCCATTTCCCGATGAACCCATATGGATCATAACCGGTTACGTTCGTGCCGGCTACCAAACGGCGGGTCGTGGTCAGGCGGGCAACGGTTGGGAGAGTGAGCCCAATAAAAACCTGCTGTGTTCTATTTTAATGGACATCAGCCGGTGGCACTTATCGCTCAGTCCTTTCTGCCTCAGTATGACCGTTTGTAACGCGATCCATCAGCTGGTTGGGTCTTTACTTAGTCAAGCCGGAGTCTCGAAGAAAAAGCTCTCCATCAAATGGCCGAACGATATTTATTGGGGCGACAAGAAACTGGCAGGTATTCTCATCGAGAATATGTATGACGGTTGTGAGATCCGACATATGATAGCAGGTATCGGTCTGAATGTGAACCAAACGGAATTTAAGTCCGACGCACCGAACCCCGTTTCGCTTAAACAGATCACCGGTCGCGACTATGACCTGGATAAGTTGATGAACCGTCTGCTAAGCGTACTGGATAAAGCGCTTATGGAATCCGGTGAGGAGTATTACAAAGCGCACCTCTATCGCAAAGGCGGTTACTGGCCGTTCGTAGAACGCGAAGTGACGACGGAGCCTACCATGAACGCGGACCAACAAACCGAAGGACAATTCATGGCGCAGATAGAAGATATCTTAGCTGACGGCGAGATCGTTCTTAAAGACCCAGAAGGAAAAGAACGAATATATCATTTTAAACAAATACGATACGTAGTATGAAAAAGAGTATCATCATCACCGGCGGAGCCGGATTTATTGGAAGTCATGTCGTTCGCTTGTTTGTGAACAAGTACCCGGACTACCGGATTATCAATGTGGACAAGTTAACTTATGCCGGTAACTTGGCGAACCTCAAAGATATTGAGGACAAACCGAACTACCGCTTCGTGCGTGCCGACATCTGCGACTTCGACACCATCTTTGCGTTGATGCAAGAGGAACATGTGACCGGCGTTATTCATCTCGCTGCAGAGAGTCATGTGGACCGTTCCATCAAGGATCCTTTCACCTTCGCCCGCACCAATGTCATGGGTACGCTCTCCATGCTGCAGGCAGCTAAACTGTACTGGGAGAGCCTGCCGGAGAAATGGGAAGGCAAGCGTTTCTACCATATCTCGACCGATGAGGTCTATGGTGCGCTCCAGTTGACGCATCCCGAAGGTATCCAACCGCCGTTCACCACCAAAGCATCATCCGGTGAGCACCACCTCGCCTATGGCGAAGATTTCTTCTATGAGACCACGAAGTACAATCCGCATTCGCCCTACTCGGCATCGAAAGCCTCGTCGGACCATTTCGTTCGTGCTTTCCATGACACCTACGGCATGCCGACCATCGTCACCAACTGCTCGAATAACTACGGTCCGTACCAATTCCCGGAGAAGCTCATCCCGCTGTTCATCAATAATATCCGTCATCGCAAACCGCTGCCGGTGTACGGTAAGGGTGAGAACGTGCGCGATTGGTTGTACGTAGTAGATCACGCACGCGCGATCGATATGATCTTCCATAACGGCAAGATCGCCGAGACCTATAATATCGGTGGTTTCAACGAGTGGAAAAACATCGACATCATCAAGACCATCATCAAGACCGTCGATCGTCTGCTCGGGCGTCCCGAAGGTGCAGACATCGATCTCATCACTTATGTCACCGACCGCGCCGGACACGATATGCGTTATGCGATCGACTCGACGAAGTTGCAACGCGAGTTGGGTTGGGAACCGAGTCTCCAGTTCGAAGAAGGTATTGAGAAGACTGTTCAGTGGTATCTCGATAACCAGGAATGGCTCGATAACATCACCTCCGGTGAGTACGAGAAATACTACGACGACATGTACAAGAATCGTTAAAAATAAAGGACGCTCGAAAGCGTCCTTTATTATGCATTCCGATAAGCCTTCGGCGTGACGCCGACACGGGATTTGAAGAAGCGGTTAAAGAATGCCACATTATCAAAGCCCAGATTCAATGCGATCTCTTTGACTTGCAGGTTCGTGATCTTCAATTGACTCTTAGCATCTGTGATGATGGCCTCGATGATGATATCACCTGCTGTTCTGTCTCCTACCGCTTTGATGGTTGAGCAGAGGTGCGGCAAGGTAAGACGCATCGCGTCTGCGTACTGACTCACATGATGCCACTCATGGTAGTGCTTGAGCACTAACTGACAGTAATCCTGATAGATCTCCGTCTTACGATCCATAGGTTTGACCAGATACTCATCCTGCTCATGAGCATACTTGGCATAACTCGTCCGCAGCAGATTGAAGATATGTACCATCTTCTCGGTATCGAGCATCGTCGGTTCGGCATTAAGCGCTGCAACGATGGTGTCGTACATCGAGCACAAGACTTTCACATGGTTCTCACAGATACTCAATTTCGGCGAATGTAACTGCAACGCAGAGAGGGACATTTTGTTATTCACCGTATATTTCTCCAAGAACCTACTACCAAACACGATCCAATACACCAAGGCATCCTCGGAGAACTCACGGATAAACAGAAAACTACCCGGCTCCAAGAGCAAAATATCGTTCTGCTTGAATTCATAATCGGTCACATTGATCGTTGCACGCGCGGTACCACGAACCAATAACGCGTACACACCGCATTTGATTTTACACGGATACCGACCATACTCGTTCATCAACTTACCACTCGCATCGCCGATCATATAGTCCCCGTACGGACAGTCCACAATAGGAATATTATTTTCTTTCATCTTAATAATTGTATCAAAATTTGGTGCAAAGGTACAGCTTTTTTTTGAATTATGCAAATATTCGTGCATAATTCTTAAATTTTATGCATAAAAAAAAGAAGAACCTCTTACGAGATTCTTCCGTTTGACCTAAATGCGTATCGCTATTACGCCATCTTATTGATCATGCGAGCGAGCTTCGACTTGAGGTTAGAAGCTTTGTTCACGTGAATAATGTGACGCTTAGCCAGCTTGTCCAGCATAGATGCTACCTTTGGCAGAGCTGCAGCTGCAGCGGCTTTGTCAGTAGTCTTACGCAAGTCACGAACAGCGTTACGTGCAGTTTTTGCGTAGTAGTGGTTGTGTGCTTTGCGTGCTGCCGTTTGGCGGATACGCTTCAAAGAGCTTTTATGATTTGCCATCTTTGTTGTTTGTTTTGTGGTTCGACTCGCGAACCTTAGTTTAGTAATATCCGTCGGCTTTGAGAGGATCAGCCTCAGGACTTGACTTTAGGGAAGGTCTTTGTAGTGCCAAGGGGAATCGAACCCCTATTGCAAGAATGAAAATCTTGAGTACTAACCGTTATACGATGGCACCCGGAGGTGTCCCCGTTAATCGGGGAAACCGGCTTCCGCCGGAAGGGGCATCACTATACCCCGAGCTAAAAAGCGTGCAAAAGTACTGCTTTTTTTTGAATTGTGCAAATATTTTTGCATTTTTTTGCAAAATTTACTGCATTTTGTTATGTAAAGTCGCCAAATACTCCTGTTCCGGTTGTCCGGGTGTCGGAATCAACTCCGCTTTATCCATCCGTCCCAATGTCTCCAGATCCATGATCGTCGAATAACCCGAACGGGCAATGATATGGTTTGCTCCTAAGAGAGCCGATACCAATTCTTTATCACCCATGTATGGTACGATCGTCAAATTACCTCGTTTGATACGCGTGTTTGGGCGATGCATCAGTCCCTGTACGATCAACACCTGCTCTGCGGAATCCTGATACCGCGCGATGATCTCGTTCTCTAACAGTGTGCGATGCGGCTCCAAACCCGATAGAACAGCGACTATGGTATAAGACCGCTGCGCTGTAAGACCGCTACGCTGTAAGACCGTTTCACTGTAAGACCGCTGCGCTGTAAGGCTAAAACGACTAAGGGGACCGATATATTGTACATTGTACATTGTACATTGTACATTTTGAGGGTGGCTCAACTCCCCGGCAAGGCTCTGCTGCGGGTCTTCATAGTCCGGCACCCATACCTTATTATATCGCGCATAAACACGCGCGTGCATACGCGATGCAATACCTTCCGCCCATTTCCATCCGCTAGGCAACATGATATGCAGCTGATGCGTCACATAGATGCACTCCGTCTGCTTATTGTATAGTCCGAAGCGGTTATCCGATATCACCTGATCAATGTGTTCTTCACGCAATAGGGTTTTGAGCATCAGATGGTCTTGGATGGACCACTTCAGCAGTCGAGGCATCGCTTTGATCATCGCCCATACTTGCCGTTGCCCCTTACTATACCGTAGGTTCAGCGGTGCCAGATAAGTGTATCTAAGTTTAGGGAAATGTTTACGTAACAAGGTCAGACTCTCACCATCACCGCCCAAAATAACCTCATGTCCCTCGTCCAACAGATGCTGAACAAGCGGTACACATCGACTCGCATGTCCGAGTCCCCAGTTCAATGGTGCAACAAGAATCTTCATACTTATGCAGACACGATGACGTCATATCCCTTGGTGCGTAGCGGAGCGGCGATCGACTCCATCTCTTCGCGGGAGATCTTCGTCAGGTTCTCTTCCGGCGTCTTGCGGTCGATAACATAGATCATGATCTGCTTGGGATGCAACCGATCTACGGCTTTATACCATGCCTCTAATTCTTCCGGCGTTGTATTATCAATGGTCTTGCCCGCATGTTCGCCTCGCAAGAAACACGTCTGCAGCGTGAAGTCGCCGTTGAACTGCGCCAGCCATTCGATGATCTGCTCAACCGTCAACTTTTCATTCACCGGCAGATCAATCCGCCGCATCATATCGTCTGTCGCTGCATCGAGTTTGAGGATGCGGTTGTCACAAAGCCTTAGCGCCTGAACGACATCCGTTCTACCCAACTGGGTCGAGTTACTCAACACACTCACCTTCGCCTTCGGGCAATACTGATCCCGCAAGGCACAGGTATCTTCGATGATGCCTAAGAAATCCGGATGTAATGTCGGTTCGCCATTCCCGGAAAAAGTGATCACATCAAGGCAAGTACCATTTTGACATGTACCATTTACCATTTCCTTCAGTCTTGCCTCCAACGCCTCTTTGACCTCTGCGCGGGTAGGTAACTTAGGATGACTTACCGGCGTATTCCACCCGCACTCGCAATAGACGCAGTTGAACGTACAGAGTTTATGCGCCAGCGGCATCAACTCCATACCCAGACTCGTGCCTAAGCGACGGCTGTGAATCGGACCATATGCAATTTGACCAAATAACATCAGATTGTGACCACTCGGTTTCCTAAAATCTTACATATCTCATTGCGGCGCGAGATGAGTTCGGGTTGAGTAGCCAATAACTGCATCTGAAGGTTGACATCTTTCGCCGCCTGTGCCTCTTTCATACGCTGATCTAACTCGCTGATCTGCATATCGATGACCGTTAGTTTGATCTCGTATAACAACTGTGTCACCAACTCACCCAACTGCACGTCCTTCTCCGTCTTGGTGAATTGATATTTCTCCGCAATCATATCGATCGCGACGGCACTGATGAGCGGATCGGGATGGAACTTAAAGAACTGCTCCGCCTTAAAGCCTTCGTCTTGATAATGACTTTTGAACTCATCCATAATGTTGCGGAACACCTCAAACGGCGGTTTGATTTCATCGCTCTCCAGCGTATAGATGATAACCTCACCGATGGTATAGACCGTACCGTCCACTTCGATCGGGCTCTCACCGTACCGCACGATGAGTTGCATCAGATTGTAGTAGTTCTTCTCCAATCGTGTCTGTGGCGTCACTTGCGACTGTTGGATATGAACCGGTTTGACAGGCATCTGCACCACCGGTGTACTCTCTGCCGGTGTCTCTGGTGCTGCTTCTTGTGCCTGTTCCTCTTGCTTGCGGTGCTCTTCCATCTTCTTCCGCCGCAGTTTAATCACTTCGTTTGTCAACACCTGTTCACCCATATGCAAACGATCGGCGCAATCCTTGATATAAACCTGACGGGTGATCATATCCGGGATGATAGCAATCGAAGCCGTTATATCTTTGATGAGCGCAGCGCGTTTCTGCGGGTCATCGCCTGCATCTTTGCTCAGCAGCGCCGACTTGAACCGAATAAAATCAGTCTTATGATCTGCGATATATTGAATGAACTCGGTCGAGTCATGATTCTGCGCATAGCTATCCGGATCTTCGCCGTCCGGGAGTAAGACCACATTGACGTTAAAGCCCTCTTCGAGGAACATATCGATACCACGAAGCGCCGCATGGATACCGGCGGCATCGCCGTCATAAAGCACCGTAATATTATTCGTGAACCGATGGATAAGGCGTATCTGCGGTTTGGTGAGCGCCGTACCACCACTGGCTACCACATTCTCAATACCCGATTGGAACATGGAGATGACGTCCATCTGTCCCTCCACGAGGTAACACATGTCGGCACGAGAGATCGCCTGCTTGGCTTGGAAGAGGCCGTACAACTCATTCGTCTTCGAGTAGATGATTGAGTCGGGCGAGTTGACGTATTTACCTACGTTCTCTTTCTTCTTGAGAATACGTCCGGCAAAGGCCACCGGCTTACCGCTGACGGTGAAGATAGGGAAGATGACTCGGTCCCGAAAACGGTCATACAATCGACCATCTTCACTCTTACCGACCACACCGACACCGATCTTCGTATCTACATCATTGACGATGAACTTCTCCTGGAAACCCTTCTCTTGCAAGGCCTTGGCCAACGGATTTCCTTTCTCCGGCGAGTAGCCCAACTGGAACTTACGGATGATATCGTCTCGCAGGCCTCGTTCGCGGAAATAACCCAAACCGATTGCCTGTCCTTCACGCGTCTCCCATAGTTGTTGCTGAAACCATTTATTGGCGAAGTCATTGACCACAAACATCGACTCGCGGTCATCTTGCCGTTGTTGTTCCTCGGCCGTCATCTCGCGTTCTTCGACCTCGATATGGTATTTCTTACCGAGTTGTTTGATGGCCTCCACGAAGGTACACTGCTCGATCTCCATGATGAACTTAACCGCATGGCCACTGGCACCGCAACCGAAACATTTGTATATACCTTTGGATGGGCTAACGGTGAACGAACTCGTCTTCTCCGAATGGAAAGGACAGAGTCCGGTCAGGTTCGCACCGTGTTTGCGTAGCGTCACATAGTCACCGACAACCTCTTCTATCTTCGCTGCCGCGTGGATACGTTCTATGGTTTCTCTGGGTATCAAATCAATTTACAATTTACAATGTACAATGTACAATTTATTCCTTGTACCAAAGGTACATACCTAACTTAATGGACCACTGATCCAATCGACCACGGGTATGAACACCGTTGACAAAATCAGCATTCGCGTACGGTACGATCAAACCGAAGTCATATCCGCCACGCAGGAAATAACGTTTGTATTGGAATCCTGCGCCCACTCCCCAAGTGACGTTAATACGCTTAAAGGCCTGATCCGGGTCTTCGGATTTATAACCGCTATATTTTTTCGACGTATACTCTTCGTCCTCGTTGGTCTGATGATCCTGCCGCATAAGCCACTCCAAACCACACTGGATAGTAGGACCTGTATAGAGCATCAGGTAGGTCTCTTTGGCTATTTCAAACTTATACTGCCAGTCCACGAATAACTCCAACTCATTGTACGTGATTAACTGACGGCTACGCGGATAGGGTATTCCATATGCATTCTGCGTCTGCCACCCGCCGTTATAGGCACCGAAGGTGTAGTTCAGACCGATCGATGTACCAAAACCGGCGATGATGCTACCGTCATATACCACACCCACTTTGAAACCATTCATCTGGATATGGTTGTTCATCGTGTCCTTGTGATTTGGATCGTTGATACGCAAGATCGGCTGCGCATAACCAATCTGCAGACCAAAACCCTGCTTCGGCATATCCTTTGCCCAAGCACTCATGGTCACAAAAAACAATACTACTGCTAAAATTCCTTTTTTCATATCATTCATTCTTTCACTCTTTCATTCTTTCACTCTTAACTTTGCGAAACACATCTTCCGGTCCTGTCGGTCGCACGTCATCTGCCCAGAAGAACGTACTCAGTTTCTCCGTTCCCTCCGGAATCTGATCCATCGGATAGAGGATGCCGGTCGTCTCTTTGGTGAAACGGATATGATGAATCTGCCGGTTCTCCACATACATGCGAATATAACTGCTCTCGGTCGTATTCAGCCCTACATAGTCTCCGCCATCTTCCTTGGCATAATAGACAGTCAAGGCATTGCCGCTCATATCGACATAGTCCACTTCGCCGTCCTTCATATAAGCCGTCACCTCTTTGCCGCTCATCTGGTTGAAATAGTCCAGCGAGTCCTCCATGATACAAAGAGCGTTCCCGTTTCCAACCATATGTTCTACCGCTCCGTTAGCGATGAAGATAGTCATACTGTCCGCCGATATCTGCTGGTTATCGCTCCAACAGATGGGGTTGATATAGAGATGCATCGTCGAATCGGAGCCGAGATAGACGAGGGAGTCGCACGTCATCTGTGCATCATCGCGGAAGACCCGCACTCCGTGATGCGCACGTACGCGTTGGAAAGTGCTGTCCATACGGGCGCTGTCCGTGAAGGCTATCTCTTCTGTAAAGAGCGTATCGGCATGGATATAAGCAACATGCAGCGAATCGGACCAATCGATCATCAAGGCGCTGTCGGTGGCATAACCATGGCTATCCTCTTCCCACATCTGACCGTAGTTACCGTAGAGTGTTGCATGGCGCGTAGAGTCGTGCATCTCCATCTGATGCAGCACCTCACCAAAACCGATTCGCTTGTCATAAAAGATCGTATCGCCCGTCATCATCTTCCCGTCCACATGGTGAACCACCGACCGATCGAGTAACATCGACCGTTCATTGGACGTATTGTACCATCCGCGCGAAGTGTTGATCTCCGTCTCTTGCTCATACACGATCAAGGTCGGACTGACGATATCTGCTACCTTCGTCTCGGTGTTATAGAGTAAGGTATCACTCGTCAACACGAATTTCGGGTTCGTCAGACGCACATCTTTGCTGAAGATCGCCTGATTGCTGTTCGGACGATAGTTACCGCGAACGGAGACCAGGGTATTCAATGAGTCACGAACCGTTCCTCCATGAAAATAATACGCCACCTCCGCCATTCGGTCGTAGTTCAGACTATCCGTGGTCAAGATCGTCGGGTTCTCATTCGCTCGCCCATGCACCAACTTCACCCGTTGACGCAAGCGGGCTAACTTCGTATTGCCGTCATAGAACAGTTTATCGCCATACCCGAACAAGGTATCTCCCTGCACAAAACGCACATGTCCGAACGCGTCCAGCGAGTTCGTCTTCTCATAGAAATAGGCGCTGTCGCAGTACATCAGCGCATCCTCATGACGAAAGATCACATCGCCCTTCAGGATCTGCGCGTCTGCTATGCGCTGCTGGTCGAACTGGAGATTCCTTGCCTGCTCCAGATAGACCATGGTCTGAGCATTAACGCTCAATGTACAATGTACAATGAACAATGAACAAAGCGTCCTAAGAGTTTTACACAAACCCTTAAGACCGTACGGATTTTTATGTTTAGCACATAACTCCATTAACCCTTTGTAAATTGTAAATTGTTAATTGATCAATGTACCCATCCCGGATATTCAAAGTCACAATTTCGCCATTCGGGATCGATCTGCACGAACGTCGTTTTTTGTTTCTTGAGGATCCAATCATGAATAAACTCCTCACTCAACTTCCGCTCCAGCATCCCTTTTATCTCCTGAAAATCATCGGTCAGGTTCGCACGATGAACATCCAGTTTCTTTTTCACGCGCACGATAGCGCACACCTCGCGGTTCTTGGCCTGATCCATCATCACGAACGGCTGCGATATATCGCCTTCTTTGAGGTTATAGATCTGCTTCGCTATCTCAGGAGCCAGATCCTGGTACTCAAACCGACTGCTACCCGTATTGGGGTTGATCATCAGACCGGCGTTCATCACGGTGTTCTTGTCTTGCGAGAAACGGATAACCGCTTGTTCGAAGAGCAAGCTGTCCGCCATGATACGCTGACGAATCGAATCCAGGCGTTGCAACGCGTTCACCTTATCGGTCGCGCTGATGCGCGGACGCAAGAGGATGTGGCGGCAGTTGATACGCTCGCCTTTCTTCTCGATGAGTTGGATGATATGATAGCCGTACTCGGTCTGCACGATACGACTCACGCGCTTGGGATCATTGAGGTTAAAGGCTACGTCTGCGAATTCCGACACCAATTGACCGCGACCGACAAAGCCTAACTCACCGCCTCGTTTGGCACTCTCCGTGTCTTCCGAATACAAGCGCGCTAACATGCTGAAGTCCGCCTTCCCGCTCTGCACACGCTCCGTGAACTCACGCAGACGCGATTTGACACGCTCGGTCTCTTCTACCGGTACCGGAGGCTCAAAACTCAGGATCTGCACCTCTACTTGCGCCGGCATCATCGGCAGCGAATCCATCGGTAAGGAGTTGTAATAACGACGTATCTCCGCCGGCGTCGGTTTGATATCCGACGTCAACTTCTGCTGCATCTGCTGGATGATCATCTGGTTGCGCACCGTCGTCATCATCTCTTCGCGGATCTCGGTACTCGTCTTGCGGAAATACTCCTCCATCTTCTCTTTCGATCCGATCTGGTTGATGTAGTAGTTGAGACGCATATCGACCTGGTGACTCACACTCGATTCGTTCGCCTCCACCGAGTCGATGATCGCTTGATGCAGAAAAAGTTTCTGAATCGCCAGCTGCTCCGGGATGACGCAATACGGATCGCCGTTGATCGGTTGCCCCTCATACTGCGCACGCAGACGCTCTTCCTCCACCTCGCTACGCAAGATAGCCTCGTCGCCTACCACCCAAATCACCTCATCGATAATGCCCTGCGCTTGTGCTGCAAGGGCGAAGAGGAATAATATACCTATTAGTTTTATCTTATTCATAGAATTTAATTTTCTGATCTTGTATCGCTTCGTTATATAGTTTCTCACGTTCTTTGTTCAAGAAATCCACCTGCCGTTCGTACAGCACGATCTTCTCTATCTCCGGTCGCGCGTACTCCATCGGCATCTGTTCGCCGCGCAGATGCTTCTCCGTCACCTGCAGGATATAGGTCTTCAGACTGTCGGTCACCTCGATCTGATTCTTGGCTTTCAGCATGTTCTCCATCTCCGCGCGCTCTGCCGGTATATGCGCCAGCAGGTCTGTCGTCGTTAACCATTTATCGGCAAACAACTCATAGCCGCTTGCGTTCTGATAGGCATATTTCTCGATCTCGTCGAGTTTCTCCTTGGCCATCCATCCGCGTAACTTAGCGATATCCCGTGCATCTTTCGGTACCACTACCAAGATACCTTTGACGATGCTCTCGTCCAGCAGAAAACGGTTCGGCATCTGTTCGTACACCTGCATCACCACCGAATCCGGCACAGCCTTGGGCATATGCCGTTCTATCAACTGCTGCTCATACGCCTGCACATACAGCGCCCGACGGTATTCCTCCACCAATTTTTCGAGATCACTTTTGGTGCGGGCTTTCGCTTTGTCGTACTCCAAGACATCTTTGGTCCATTGACTAATATACTGCTGCACCATACGCAGGCTGTCCTCTGAACTCAGCCCTACGGTCAACGAATCCAAGGTCGAACGATACAAATACTGCCCGTTCACCTCTACCGCTGCGCCTACTTTCTGCTGCTTCTCCAGCGCCGTACAACTACCCAACAAAAGGCCCGCCGCGATACATCCTATCACCGACAACCGATATCCTATAACCTTTAATCTATCCCTCATAACCTTTACCCCATAACCTATATTTTTATCCATAAAACTGCACACTACTCCAAATTACGCTGCAAAGATACTGCTTTTTTATGACATACGCAAGCCCGTGCGCGATTTTTTGTCTTTTTTTGCTATTAGTCCCACCTTCGTTCATTTCCAGAAATTACATTCTGGACGCAAAAATCTTCTTTTTTCTCTCATTTATTTGCATATATCAAAAATTTTTGTGTAATTTTGCATCGCAAAATTGTTTGTTATATGAAGAACTTCTCTAATGTAATCTTGTTCGCATGCTTGTCTCTTATGGGTGCGCTATGTTCTTGCACTTCCGACGAAGGTAAAATTATCAAGTATAAAGATGTAACTTACAAGGTTTCCGGAGGTAAGGCTTATGCTATTGGGCCAGAGCAACGATGGGCAAATAGCAGTTTGATTATAAAAAGCGTGATTCCTGGATATCAAGTGGAAGGTGTGGCAGACTCCGCCTTCTTCAAGGAGGGAAACCTGAAGAAGGTGATTATAGAAGAAGGCATAAAGTGTATTGGTAAGTATGCTTTTGCTGAGTGTAGTCATTTGGAGGAAGTCACTTTACCAACATCCGTAAAGGAGATAGAAGATGGTGTCTTTAAATGCTGTAGGTTTTTGAGTAAAGTTAATTTCACAGACTCGCTTGTTTCGATTGGCGATAGCGCTTTTTATGATATTGATTTTCCCGAACTTGTTTTCCCTCCTCATCTTAGAAAAATTGGAGCAAGTGCTTTTGAGGATATTTCGTTATATAAAAGTAGCACTTTATGTTTTCCAAACGATTTGGTTTACATTGGCGATAGAGCATTTAGAAATTCATATTTTTCTTCCTTGCTTTTACCGCAAAACTTAGAGTTTATAGGTGAGGAAGCTTTTGCAAATGGTGGTGATTTAAAGTCTTTATATATTCCGGAAAAAGTTTCGTTCATAGGAGCTGGCGCATTTGCTAACATTTGTATAGATAAAATAGACATTTCACCTAATAATGAAAAATATATAATTTGTGGAGGTTGCCTTCTTTCTGGAGACAGGAAAGTTTTGCGGGCAACCTCGAAAGAGGCTCTTAAAAACGATGTCTTAGTTATTCCTGAAGGAGTCGAGTCTTTAGAGAAATGCGGTGTGTATTTATCAAATTATTACAGAGCAAAACGAATTTCATTACCTAATTCTCTGAAACGGATATCCAAAGGAGCTATTCGGATACATGGATATGTTCAGTTCGCCAGCATTTATATACCTAAAAATGTTGAGCTTATTGAGGCTGCTGCTTTTGACGGTTGTAAATCTGTGGTGGCATATGAGGTTGATCCCGCAAATAAGTATTTTTCTTCTCAGGAAGGCGTTCTTTTTGACAAATCGAAGACACGCTTGTTAAAGTATCCTTCAGGTAATACTCGCAAAAAATACATATTGCCTTCTAGCGTACAGTCCGTTGACAGTGTAGCATTCTCTAATTGCGAGTATCTCTATTCATTAAATACGGCAAATCTTAAGACATTACGTGTAAAGATGTGTTATTATTGCAGGAAATTGGAGGAAGTTATCTGTCCGAATGTAGATAGTATCATGCGTTGGGCGGTATTTTGGTGTGGCGATGTTATAGTATGTCATGTTGGAGAAAATGTCAAGTATATAGATGCGCATGGTTTAGATCATCTAAGGACATTATATTGTCAAGCAGAAAATCCGCCTTACATAAATGGGGAGACGCTTTCTGCAGAAAAACATTCTTGGATATACGTTCCGGCCCAAAGTGTATATGCATATCAGAGAGACGAAAAATGGGGAAAACTTAATATTGTTCCTATTCAGTAAAAAGTTACTACACACATAAAAATGGCAGCAAACAATCACAAAATCAAGTGGTTGTTTGTTTTTTATTCACACATTTTGTATAAAAACTTTTTTACGAAAAATTTGCGCGAATAGTTGAAAGTATATACCTTTGCAGCGAATTTAAAATTTATTAGTAATATGAACAATTTAATTGTATTAAACAACGCACTTGAAGTGCTCGGTAAAGTTTGCAAGACGACAGAAGCCGTTCTTGCACCGGTATGTGTTCAAAATCGTGGTCAATGGAACAATCTCAACCACATTGAGATTTATAACTCAGGTGACCATCTAGTCAAGAACGTGACCATTAAAATCATGGATTTGCCTGTTGATGATTGTTATTGGGAAAAACCCGGTAATTCGGATAGGCAAATCTTAGTTATTCCATACATTGAACCTCGGAATCACATGGAGCAAGAATTAATGTACGCGTATTGTGGTTGTGACACGGATGTACAGTTGCAAATCACATGGGAAGATAGGTTTGGGATCAAGCATTCCGATTTCCAATACCTACATTTAGAAGGATTGTAATGCTTACTTATCTGCTGCGCCCGGGAATTTACCCTTCGAGCGTTTTTTACTTCTTTCCATTTCAGGACAATGGCATTGTCCGCTCTCTCACCGCGTTGCCTCCTAGCAGCGCGGTTTTTCTTCTTTTCAGGACGATATCATCGTCCGCTTGGGGTTCTGCTCGCGGGGCTAACTCCCCGCGTTTATATCCGCATGGTCACCCACCTTCGTTCATTTCCTGAGATTTTATCCTGGTTCAAAACGTATGTCCATTACCCCGGATTATATCCGGATCCTCTTTGTCATGTGCGCAGGTCGTCAGGCCTGCGTTTCTTTTTTCTTCCATTTCAGGGCAATCCGATTGCCCGCTTCTAGAGATTCCATCCTGGACATTCAATCCCATCCTATTCCATTTCTTCTCAACATACAATCGTCTTATTATAGTATGCGATTAGTATGTAATCAGTAGGTAATTAGTAGGTGATTAGTAGGTGATTAGTAGGTTATAACCATTATCATCTACGAACCATTACACAACGTCTTAATAACGTTTATGCACTATACCAACAATAATAATTCTTGGAAATATTCAATAAATAGCGCCAGCCAACGAACTGACATCAACGCTCATTCGTCAAAACATAAAGACGGTGGCCATCTACTTCCTCGAAGGTGTCCGGTAAGGTGATCTGCGGAGCTGAGACGCCGGATCCGATCGTCAGTTCGGGGGCTACTTCCACATGGATCTCATCCCAGATGCCGGTGTCGAGAATATGGTTCAGCAGTGTGGAACCGCCTTCGACCAGAATGGAGTGGATATTGCGCGATGCAAGATCGGAGAGAATAAACGGCCAATCGGTACGGTCACGATAGACAATGGTCTCGGCGTCATCGGAGAAAATACGTGCATCAGCCGGTATCCGTCCATGCCTGTCTATCGTCACCCGAATGGGGTTTCGTCCTTGCCAATGCGTATTCAACAGACGCGGGTTATCGAGCAGCACTGTATTCGTTCCTACCATGATCGCCATATTCTCCGCCCGCATCTTATGTACCAACTTCTTCGTCTCCGCCGTTGATATTTTTAACGGGACACCGCTTGTGCGCTTGATATCGATGAAGCCATCGGCTGTCTGTGCCCACTTGAGGATGACATACGGCCGATGTTGCTCATGGAGGCATAGGAATCGCTTATTGAGTTCGCGGCATTGCTCTTCCATCACGCCCACAATCACTTCGATGCCAGCCTCACGCAACATCTGTACGCCTTTGCCGGCCACCAGCGGATTCGGGTCCAACATACCGACGACCACTCTACCCACTCCTTTCTCAATAATCAGTTTGGCGCAAGGCGGAGTCTTGCCGTAATGCGAACAGGGTTCGAGGGAGACGAAAAGCGTACATTTCGACATTTCGAGATCTCGATATTTCGAAGTTTCGAGATGTCGGAAGCAATTCACTTCGGCATGTCCTTCGCCGTATTTTTCATGCCAGCCTTCGGCAAGAATGGTGCCGTTTTCATCTACAAGAACGGCTCCTACCATCGGGTTCGGCGCCACAAAATACTCTCCGCGACGGGCAATTTCGATACAATGTGCAATATAATTTGCGTATTCCATATTTTTTTTGTAATTTTGCAGCGTGAAAGAACTAATCCACCATATTACCGCTCAATTGGCGACCGTTTATCCCGAAGACGAAGCACAAGCTTTGGCTTGGTGGCTGATGGAAGAAGAAACCGGTCTTTCCCGCTCACAAATATTAACCGGGTGCAAAGGTACTACAAATTTTGCACATGTGCAAGAGATCGTGGAAAGAATCTTGCATTTTGAGCCGATTCAGTACATTTTCGGGCACACTTTATGGAACGGTCTCGACCTAAAAGTCACTCCTGCGACCCTTATTCCCCGTCCGGAGACGGCGGAGTTGGTGGAGAGGATTTCATATTTCAAATTTCAAATTTCAAATTGTAGGGTTCTGGATATAGGCACGGGAAGCGGATGTATCGCGATTGGGATCAAGAAAGCGCATCCGGAATGGGAAGTGACGGGAATTGATATTTCGGAAGAAGCGATAGAAGTAGCAAAAGAGAATGCGAAACGAAATGGGGTTGAGGTGGAGTTCTTGGCGGCGGATATATTCAATCTTCAATCTCCAATCTCCAATCTCCAATACGACATCGTCGTCTCCAATCCGCCATATATCTGCGAGAGCGAGAAAGCATCGATGAGACCGAATGTTTTAGATTATGAACCGGCCACTGCTCTGTTTGTACCGGACAACGATCCGCTCCGATTCTACCGCCGTATTGCGGAATTGAAATTAGGTAAGCATCTCTTCTTCGAGATCAATGAAGCCTACCCCGACGAACTATCCGCCATGTTGAGCGAATTAGGTTACACCGACATCCAAATAACGAATGACATCTATGGTAAACCGCGAATTATCGAAGCGCGAATGGCTTGACAAGTGTGAGGCCTATTGTGCGAAATCCGAACATTGCGCAGCCGATGTGCGGCGTAAGTTATACGAATGGGGTGCCCCCGCAGATTTTTCCGATGGAATCGTGGAAAATCTCTATGCCAATGACTTCCTCAACGATGCCCGGTTCTGCCATGCTTACGTCCATGACAAAGTGGCTTATCAGTCATGGGGACGAGTGAAGATTCAAGCGGGTCTCAGAGCCCTTGGATTACCTGAATCGGAAATACAGAAAAGTCTCGATGAAATCGACGAAAGACAGTATAGAACGAACATAGAAGCACTGATTAAACAACGCAAGTCCGATAGCGAAGAAAAACGGCTTCGTTTTTTGCTGCAACGCGGCTTTACCTATGATGAAATAAACAAAATTTGCAAATAAATTTGCATATATCAATTTTTTGTAGTAATTTTGTACGCTTTTTTTGAAAACGATATGGAAATTATTAAAACACCGATTGAGGGATTGCTTGTTATTGAGCCGCAGGTATTCAAGGACGCACGCGGTTATTTCGTGGAGACGTATAATGAGGAGCGGTATCGTGCAGCAGGTATTGATGCACAGTTCGTGCAAGATAACCAGAGTTGTTCGAGTTATGGCGTGGTACGCGGTCTGCATTTTCAGCGTCCGCCTTATACGCAAGCGAAGTTAGTATGTTGTACGGTAGGTCGCGTACTGGATGTGGCGGTGGATCTGCGTAAGGACAGCCCTACGTACGGGCAGTGGTTCGGCGTAGAGTTGAGCGAAGAGAACAAACGGCAGTTCTATATTCCGCGCGGTTTTGCGCACGGATTCTCGGTGCTGAGCAACCAGGCTATCTTCACCTATAAATGCGACAACCTCTATCATCCGGAAGCGGACGGCGGTATTCTGCTCAACGACCCGGATCTGGCGATCGATTGGCAGATACCCGAAGAGCTGCGGATACTGAGCGAAAAAGACAAAAAGCATCCGACTTTGAAGGATTTTGATAATCCTTTTTGAATTAAAAATTAAAAATTAAGAATTAAGAATGAATATTCTTGTAACCGGTGCAAACGGACAGTTGGGGAATGAGATGCGGGTATTGAGTGAGGCGCATCCGAAGCACACCTATTTCTTCACGGATATCGCGGAGTTGGACATCACCGACAAAGCGGCGGTATCGACTTTCGTAGCAGACCACGCCATCGATTTGATTGTCAACTGCGCCGCCTATACGAATGTGGATAAAGCCGAGGAAGATGAAGCAACGGCGATGAAGATCAACGCCGATGCCGTAGCAATCTTAGGTGGTCAAGGGGTAAAGGTGATTCACGTGAGTACCGACTATGTGTTCTCGGGCGACGAACATGTGCCGTGCAAGGAGTCCGATCCGGTGGCACCGCGTACTGCGTACGGGCGTACGAAATACGAAGGAGAGAAACGTCTCTTGGCCGTTTGTCCGGAGGCAGTGATCCTGCGTACGGCATGGCTCTATTCGGAATACGGCAATAATTTCGTGAAGACGATGATCCGTTTGGGCCATGAGAAAGAGAAACTCGGCGTGGTCTTCGACCAGATCGGAACACCGACCTATGCAGCGGACTTGGCAGCCGCTATCTTCACCGTGATTGAGACGCCATGCTGGCATCCGGGTATCTATCATTTTACCAATGAAGGTGTCTGCTCCTGGTTCGATTTCACGATCGCTATTCATGATTTGGCAGGAATAAAGAATTGCAAGGTTTCCCCGATTTTATCGGAAGAATATCAATACAAGACACCCCGTCCCCACTATAGCGTACTCGACAAGTCGAAGTTCAAAAAGACCTTCGGCGTGGAGATACCCTATTGGCTCGACGGATTGAAGCGATGCATGATGGAATTAAAAATTAAAAATTAAAAATTACGAATTCATTTTGAAAGATATACTGGATTTTTTAGCAGAGTTAGCGGTTAATAACAACAAAGATTGGTTTGACGCGAACAGAGCCCGGTACCAAGCGTGCCGAGACCGTTTTATAGCGTTCTCGACGGAGTATATCTCCCGTCTGACGGAGTTCGATCCGACGCTCAAAGGGCTGCAAGCGAAAGACTGTATCTGGCGCATCAACCGCGATATCCGTTTCTCGGCGGACAAACGGCCATACAAAGAGTGGTTCGGCTGTTTTCCTGCTACCGGCGTGCCGGGACAGCCGAAGACATGGGGTAGAAAATCCATGCGAGGCGGTTATTACGTACATATCCAACCCGGTCAGTGTATGTTCGCTGCCGGCATCTGGGATCCGGGCAAGGAGCTGCTCAAAGCGCTCCGCTCGGAGATAGAAGCCAACTACGAAGAGGTGGAGGCGATCATGGGTTCCCGCCAATGGAAGAAATACTTCGCGCAGGATTTTGATAGTTATTGGGGCACAGGTCTTAAGAAAGTGCCGGCAGGTTTTAATCCCGATTTTGTGCATGCCGAATGGCTCAAGCACAAAGCATACACCTTCAGCACCATGCTTACAGATGACGACATCTGTTCACCGGACTTGATGGACAAAGTGCTGGACATCGCCAAGGCCGCCAAGCCGATGAACGACTTCCTCAACTACACCTTTGAGGAATACGGTGAATTCCCGAGTAGGTGCTGATAAATCCGGTCTCTTAGTTCAATGGATAGAACAGGGCTCTCCTAAAGCTCAGATTTGGGTTCGATTCCCAAAGGGACTACAAAACATAATTTAACAACCATGAAAAATAGATGGCTTCTCCTATTGGCGATGTGCGTTCCTATGATGGGGTATGCATATAACGACACCATTTATCGCCATTCCACAGACACGATCATGACCGTTACGCAGGTTATGGACAGCACGCTCAAGCAGCGCGAGATCGTCATTCACGCCGATTCAACGGACCGCAGAGGACATTATGTCGAGGCACATGTAGGTCTCGGTTTCGGTTCGTTGGGCTATAACCTGATGGATCCGAACAGCAAGACAAACGGTTCGTTCAGCGCCTTGCTGCAGGCTCAGTACGCGTACTTCTTCACTCCTAATTGGGGTATCGGAGCCGGACTGTGGTTCACCAACTACACTTCGTTTGCAGGCTGGGGCGGCACGTACAATTGGTACGGACAGACCGACACGGATCTTGAGCAGAACTACGACCACAAAGCGGAGGTTACAAGGTGGAACGAACGGGAGACCACCCACAACATCGGTATCCCTATCTCCGTTCAGTTCCAATACCAGAAAGAGGATTGGAAAGCGCGGCTTTTTGCCGATCTCGGTCTCGCACCCTCTTTTGCTGTATCCAAGAGATACCGCGTACTCGACGGAGAGATACAACATTCGGGTTACTATCCGAAATGGAACTTATGGCTCACCGACATACATGAGTTCGGTCCGAAACAGTACAACTATACCGGCGAGATGAGCGTACGTCCGCAGATAGATGTCTTCGCAGACCTGGGTGCGCTCCTTCCCCTTACCAGACAGATTGACCTTTTCCTGGGTGGCTACTTCAACTGCGCCCTCAACGATGCCAACAGTTCCGACAAGAAAGCCTTGGGATGGAAAGATGACACTTTCACTTTCATGGATTCATACGACGGAGCTTATGCAACGAACATGAGTACCGCTTCACATCCGTGGGAAGCAGGTATCAAAGTCGGTATCCACTGGCATTACATCGAGCCGGACAAGCATGAGACGGAGGATTATTTTGAGTATTTCCAGCGGGCAGAAACCCATACGCAGTACCTGACACGGGTAGATACGATCATTGTTGCCCGGGAGGATACGACCGAAGAGAGCGTCGTTCCAGCGCAGATACGCAAGGTGGCGCAAGAGGTAGAGAAGTTCAACAAGGTCTATTTTGCTTTCGACAAGTATGAGTTGACCAACAAGGCGAAGTTCTATTTGAACTCGATCGTTGAGGCACTGAACCGCGTTCCGGAAGCACAGATCATGATTGACGGTCACGCTTCGTCAGAAGGCCAGGACGAGTACAACAATATCCTGTCTGCGAACCGTGCGCGGATGGTGGCGAATTACTTAGTGAGCCGCGGTGTGGATCGCAGTCGTATCGTGACGGCGGGTCATGGATCACGCGTACCGAACGAAGACATGGAACGCGAAGAGATGCGTCGCGACCGTCGTGTAGAGATCAAAGTGGTGTATAACGACAATGTAGTATTGGAGCAATAAGGAGGAATAACTATGAAAACAAGATATATCGTTTTAGGATTGTTGATGAGCATGGCGCTGAGCGTCAGTGCACGCACGTTCGTCGCCGGAGAAAACATCTATGTCAATGCGCAACAAGACTTCGATTGGTCACAGGACGGTGCCAAATTGTACCTCTACCTATTCAACTCGAATGGTAATATGTGGTTGGATCTGACGCAGGAGAACGGTAAGTTGTATAAAGGCACCTTCGCCGCCAACGGCTCGTATGCCCAAGCCATCGTCGTTCGTAAGAACCCCGCCAATGCAAGCCATGATTGGAACGGAGTATGGACACAAACCGGCGACATAGACATCGTTGACGATTGGAACTGTATCGATAACTTCAACGATGCAGAACACCGCTGGAAGATGTATTCGCCTTCGCCGGACAATATTTCCTCATACACCGCTTCACTGACGGCTGAAGTGATAGCAGTGTGCCCCAGCACGGACAATATTCCGCTGTCGCTCAAAGCCAAGCTGAATAGCACCAAGACCGCCTATGCGTATGGGGATGTGCACGGACATGCGTGGTATAGTTCTACAGACGCAAGCACATGGAGTTCTTTGGACAACTATACAGGCTTAGTACGAAACGGGGAGGAACTGATCGATACCATCATCACGCTTCCTAACCCGCTCCCTGCTTCCGGCATCTATTATTACCTACATTCCAGCACCCCTGCCGGCAGACGGTTGATTCACGTTGTACAGCAGACCACCGGTTGCGACCTGGACTGTGAGATTACCTCGTTCGAGACCGCTATCTCTGCTGTCAATGCCGATGACAACACCTATACCCTCGATGGAATGGTGGCCTTTGGTATAGCGAACGGTTCGCTCGTCATTGAATGCGACGGCGTGTCCGTGACCATTAGCGACGCACAAAGTCCGCAGTCTTTCTCGCTCCACGGTGTTCCGGCAGCTACTATCAGCGGCCAGAAAACGAAAGCATATGCTTATTTCACCGGAAACGGAGCATGCCGTGATTCGATTGAAGTGGATATCCCGAATGCCACCGAGGTGGTAGACGTACAGACGCGCGACTCTCTCACGGAGCGGACGATCACACTGACCCCGAAAGACTATGACCCCAACAACACCTACGTGTGGCTGGCCGACGGGGACACGATTCAAGGCGCACCGCAAGTACTGACGCTCAGTGCGTTCCATACTGACACCACGATCACCTATACCTATAAGGAGTACTACCCCGCTGCCGGTGACATGGAAGATATGATGAACAACGGCGGATACGAAGACTCGTCCATGGACTATGGTTCGTACGGACAGGTCAGCACGATTAGTGACTATAATTTCTGGGGACGCTTCCCGCAAACAGCCGGTACGCAAATCAATTTCTATACAGACACATTGCCCGGTGGCGTGAATCCTGAAAAATTGAACCGAAATGGTTTTGCAGTGGTACAGAATGCCAATAATTTCTGGCTTTCTTATGCGCCAGTCAAGCCCAAGGAGGGTGCTAACTTCGCGCTGTTTGATGCCGAGACAGGTGCTGCAGGAGGCAACAAGAAAGCCTGGTATGCCACTTCCGCCAATAACCCCAAACTGAAACTGCAGAAGGGAACGACGTATGTGCTCTCTTTCTGGGCCGCCAATATTAACAACTACGGTGAGATGGATAATGCCGCACGCTTCGTCTTCCGCATTGAGTACAACGGTCATGTATGGAATTCCGATACCTTGGATCTGAGCAAGCCTGAGTTCCGAAACAACCGTTGGCATCAGCATTCCGAGACCTTCTACGCCGATGAGGATTGTAGCAACGTGACGATCTCGGTGGTCAACCTCAACACCAATACACTCAATATCGGTAATGACTTTGCATTGGACGATATCCAGTTCCACCCCATCAGTTCGGTCTCCAAAGTGGTCAAATCGCAACAGCAGTTCGTTGTTACAGCCCACGAGCCGAAAATAACGGCTTTCACCGCTACACCGCAACCGATAGCATGTGGTGGCACCTCGTTCGTAGTGAAGATGCACGTTGAGTACGAGAACCCGGACGGCCGACTCATCATCCGAGATGCCACAGATAATGTCGACTATCCTTATACCGTCTCGGCTCCGTTTGACACACCCAAGACCCTGGATGAAGACATCACACTCAACGTACCGACGGCTGACCTGCACAACTGGGAAGTATTCTTCGAGAATGCGCCGTCTGTCAGCAGAACAGCCACCACAAACAGCCCTGTCGTGCCTCTTATTGACACGGTCAACATCGCATTTAGTGATCCGGGTTGTACCGATCTGACCACTATTCTCACATTTGATTTGGACTATACCTACCAACGCGGTACACTTACCTATTGGGTGGACGCACTGCCCAAACAGACCGCCACCTATAGTGTGGACGACCCGACCAAACAGACCTTGACCGGCCTAACGGTGCCGAATATACCGGCAGACGGCAGAGCGCACAAGTTGTATGTGTCCTTCGACGGAGCCAACAGCTGCGTCAAGAGTTATACCTTGCCGTACGCACCGATCACATCGGTTATCTCCTCATTCGTCGTGACCAAAGACAATGCGACCGTGCTCTGCGATGCGGACTCTTTCTCTGTTACCATTAACGCGACGATTCCTTACGCACTGTCCCGACCGGCCTTCTTCACCCTACCTATTCCGGGCGGGCCGACCATTACCTCCAGTATCTCCTGGCAAGGCAAAAAGAGTTTCACATGGTCGAGCATCAAGGTACCGATGTGCGATACCGCTATGATCTTCACAATCCATTACATGGAGATTTCCGGCATGCATGCTTGTCCGGTAAGTGACACGATCGATATGCCTACGCGCATGAGTTGCAACAAACTGGATACCGCTATCTGCCAAGGCGAGACCGTTACTTGGATGGGTAACACCTACACGGGTCATGTCGGTCAGACGGATACGTTCACGGTAGGATACGATTCACTCATTCTGACCGTACACGCAATCCCGGCTATCACTACCACCCCGATGACCATGACCTGCGACGATGAAGCCAATATTCTCATACCGTTCACCGTGGTCAGCGGAAATCCGGATATCTTTGATATCGCTGTGGGCAGCAACCACTACACGGGCTCCATCGTCGGTACGGACATCTCGTTCGTTCGGGCCGCTGAACTTGTAGCAGGAGACTACTCCGCGACCGTCACCGTCGGCCAGACGGGCATCGATTGTACCTCAGAGGTGAACGTGAACTTCACAATCGCTTTGGGTGGCAGCCTGCTCAGCAAATGGACCGATGTCCTATTCGTAGACAACTCCTCCAAACGCTTCATTACCTACCAGTGGTATAAGAACGGCGTGGAAATGAGCGGCGAGACCATGCAACGCTTCTACGACCCTAACGGGCTGAGCAATACGACCGATGAGTACATGTGTCGTATGACCACCGGGGATGGCCAGACCATCTATACCTGCCCGATCACATTCGATGAGGTGACACCGAGCCGCACCCTGAACACAGGCGGAGAAGCGCAAGTGATCGGCATCTATGACACCATGGGTCGACCCGTTTCCGGCCAACTCCACAAAGGTATTTATATCATCGTCACTGAGCAGGACGGTGAGCGAACAAGTAACAAACTGTTTATCTATGAGTAAACCAATTTTACCCGCCTTAGCAGTAGATGCAGCGTGTAGCGGCAATCCCGGCGTGATGGAGTTCCGAGGCGTCATTGCCGATACCGGTACGGAAGTGTTCCGCCGTGGACCGTTCAAGCAGGGCACGAATAACATCGGTGAGTTCCTGGCGCTGGTGTTGGGATTGGCGTATATCAAGAAATACAACTTACCGTGGGTAATCTATACAGATAGCGTGACCGCACTCGCATGGGTGCGCGCCAAACGATGCAAGACCAAAATGGAATGGACGATGGAGAGCCAGGACCTCTTTATGATGGTAAGGAAGGCTGAGATGTGGCTGCATGACAACACATGGACGACACCCATCTATAAGTGGGACACCAAAGCTTGGGGCGAGATTCCTGCCGATTTTGGGCGAAAATGACAAAAAGAGATAGCAAAATTTAATTTTTTATACGAATTATTTTCGTATATAAAAAAAATATTGTAATTTTGTAGCCGGTTTGAAAAAAACAATTAATACACAAATAATTTAAATTATTACACACTATGACAAAAGTAGCAATTAACGGCTTTGGCCGTATTGGTCGTCTGGCTTTCCGTCAGATGTTTGAAGCTGAGGGTTATGAGGTAGTTGCAATCAACGACTTGACCAGCCCGAAGATGTTGGCTCACCTTCTGAAGTATGACACCGCTCAAGGTGGTTTCGCAGGCAAGTTCGGTGAGGGCAAGCACACTGTAGCTTACAAAGACGCTCAACTCGCTGAGGATGGCAAGACCGTTCTCGTTCCGGGTTCGATCATCGTTGACGGCAAGGAGATCACTATCTACGCTATGCCGAACGCAGCTGAGCTGCCTTGGGGCAAACTCGGTATCGATGTAGTTCTCGAGTGCACCGGTTTCTATACCAGCAAAGCTAAAGCAGAGGCTCATATCCAGGCAGGTGCAAAGAAAGTGGTTATCTCCGCTCCGGCAGGTAACGATCTTCCGACCATCGTTTATAACGTAAACCACAAGACTCTGACTCCGGCAGATAAGGTTATCTCCGCAGCTTCTTGTACGACCAACTGTCTCGCTCCGATGGCAGCTGCTCTGCACAAATACGCTCCGATCCAGAGCGGTATCATGAGCACTATCCACGCTTACACGGGTGACCAGATGATTCTTGACGGTCCGCAACGTAAGGGTGACCTCCGTCGTAGCCGTGCAGGTGCACAGAACATCGTTCCGAACAGCACCGGTGCTGCTAAGGCTATCGGTCTCGTTATTCCTGAGCTGAACGGTAAGCTGATCGGTAGCGCACAACGCGTTCCGACTCCGACCGGTTCGACCACTATCCTGGTTGCAGTTGTTAAGGGTAAAGACATCACCAAAGAGGGTATCAACGCTGCTATGAAGGCTGCTCAGACCGAGTCCTTCGGTTACACCGAGGATGAGATCGTATCGAGCGATGTAATCGGTATGAAGTTCGGTTCGCTCTTCGATGCTACCCAGACCATGGTTGCTAAGATCGACGACGATACCTATCAGGTACAGGTTGTTAGCTGGTACGACAACGAGAACAGCTACACCAGCCAGATGGTTCGTACGATCAAGTACCTCGCTGAGCTCAAGTAATCAAGCATTCATACTTGATACAAAAAAATGCAGGCTCAAATGCCTGCATTTTTTTAAAGTCAAACGATACGAAAGAAACAACAGTATGAAAAAAATTCTTTATACGCTGACTGCATTGATGCTTATGACCACAGCATGTACCAAACAACAACAGACAACGGGTATTCATCTTGAGAATCTGGATACGACCGTAGTAGCGCAGAATGATTTCTATCAGTACGCCTGCGGCGGATGGATGGCCAATAACCCCTTGACTCCCGAATACAGCCGCTTCGGTTCGTTCGACAAACTAGGGCTGCAGAACTTAGAGCAAGTGAACGGTTTGATTCAGGAATTGGCCGCCGAGAAGCACGAGGCCGGTTCCGTAGCCCAGAAAATCGGCGATATGTATAACCTCTCGATGGACACGGCACGTCGTGATGCAGAGGGCATCGCGCCGGTGGAAGCTTCGCTTAAGGCAATTGAGGCGATCTCGTCCCGCGATGAACTGAGTGCATTGTTAGGTGCGTCAATGGACTATAGCCTTTGGGCTATGTACGTCGATGCAGACGCGATGAATAGCGCAATGAATATCCTCAATGAGTGCCAAGCCGGTTTCTCGCTGGGAGAGAAAGAGTATTATATCGATGAGGACGAGCACACGCGTTCCATACGTGCGGCATATGTAGCGTACGTAGAGAAAATGTTCTCTCTCTTCGGTTTTGACCAGGCTGCAGCGCGTGCACAGACCGTACTGCGAATGGAGACACGGCTCGCCAAAGCGGCGTACTCGAATGTGGAGCTACGCGATCCGCAGCGGAACTATAACAAGATGTCTATCGACGAACTGCAAGCCCTCGTGCCGCAGGTGGATTGGAAAACTTATTTCACGGCCCTGGGTGTTGAGTTGGACAGCCTGTCGGTAGGTCAGATTCCGCATCTGCAGGAAGCAGGCAAGATGCTGGCAGACGAACCGTTGGAGGACCTGAAGACACTTTTCGCATGGCAAACCATCGAGGGTGCGGCTTCGTACCTGACGACGGAGATCTACATGACGAGTTTTGATTTCTACGGTCGTGTGCTGTCGGGTCGTGAAGAACCGAGTCCGCTGTGGAAACGCGCCGTAGGTATCGTGAACGGTACACTCGGAGAGGCTGTCGGACAGATGTACGTAGCCAAGTATTTCCCTGAAGAGAACAAAGCGCGTATGTTGGCATTGGTGAAGAACCTACAGAAAGCCCTCGGTATCCGTATCGAGAATCTCGAATGGATGAGCCGCGAGACGAAAGACAAAGCGCTGGAGAAGCTGAATGCCATGACGATCAAGATCGGCTACCCGGACGAATGGCGTGACTATAGCAAACTGGATATCAATGCTGCCGACACCTATTATGCAAACCTGCAGCGTGCGGCGAAATTCGAACAGGAGTACAGTCTTAGCTATCTCGGTAAACCGGTAGATAAGAAAAAATGGTACATGACACCACAGACGGTGAACGCGTACTACAACCCATCCAGCAATGAGATCTGTTTTCCGGCCGGTATCCTCCAATATCCGTTCTTCGACATGAGTGCCGATGATGCGTTCAACTACGGTGCTATAGGCGTTGTGATCGGCCATGAGATGACCCACGGATTTGACGATCAGGGTTGTCAGTTCGATAAGGACGGTAATATGCTCAACTGGTGGACAGCGGAGGACAAAGCGGCTTTCGATGCCCGCACCAAAGTGATGGAAGAGGCGTTCAATAAGATCGAAGTGGCTCCGGGTGTACATGCCAACGGTGCGTTCACCTTAGGCGAGAACATTGCTGACCACGGAGGATTGCAAGTATCTTATCTGGCGTTCACGCTGAACGAAGAGGCGAAAGCAGAGAAAGACCGTCTGCGGACCCGCGACGGCTTCACTCCGGCGCAACGTTTCTTCTTGGCTTACGCCAATGTATGGGCAGGCAACATCCGTCCGGAGGAGATTCTGAACCGCACGAAGAGTGATCCTCACTCGCTTGGTCGTTGGCGCGTCAACGGTGCCCTGCCGCAGATCAACGCCTGGTACGACGCATGGAACGTGACACCGGAAAGTCCAATGTACATCGCACCGGAAGAGCGCGTAAGCATTTGGTAAAAAAAAGAAACGGAGACTCGAAAGTCTCCGTTCTTTTTTGTATCTTCTCTATCTTAGAAACCCAGGATAGCTTTTGCTTCTGCCAGATCCTCGATCGGCGGGAAGTTGCAGATATCTTTCATCAGGCGGTAAGCTCCTACCTCATGATCGCTAGCCTCACCGTCACCGCACATAGCGTAGATAGTCAGCGCGTGAGCCTCTTTGCGAGCAGCCTCGTCAGCCTGAGCGATAATGTTGATACCCTCGCGAACCGGCATCTTCTTGTAGTTAGCGATTGCTTCTTGGTACTGCTCCGGATCGTTAGCGAACTTGTAGGACTTGAGTTCCTTGATGAGCATAGCAGCTTCATCCTCCTTCAAACCGTCTACATTAGCCACACCGTAAGCAACGGTCATAGCGGCAATAATTTCAGTCTTTGTCATAATGGTTGTTGTTTTAAAATTAGTAAAAAAATTATTAAAAGGCTTAAGCCTTTATTTTGCTTTTTCAACAGCCTCGGCAATCGAGTTGGCGATGAACGCCATCTCCTCTGCCGGCAGACTCAGTTTGGGATTGGTAAAGAGCATATCCTTCTCGCTATTCATCGGCACGAGATGCACATGCACATGGTTCACCTCCATACCCAGCACCGCTACTCCTACACGCTTGCATCCGGTAGCTGCTTTGATACCTACGGCCACTTTCTTGGCAAAGGTCATCAGACTCTCCAACTGCTCGTCAGAGAGGTCGAAGATATAATCTGCCTCGGGTTCAGCCAACTTAGGGATAACCAGCGTATGCCCTTTGACGATAGGGTTAATATCGAGGAAGGCGTAGTTCTTCTCATCCTCCGCTACTTTGTAACTTGGGATCTCCCCTTTGATGATGCGTGTAAAGATGGTCATAGCATTTACGATTTAGTCATTTACGATGTACTATTTAGATGGAAATCTCCAAAACTTCGAACTCAAGGAGTCCGATAGGTACTTTCACTTGTGCGATATCGCCTACTTTCTTACCGAGCAAACCTTTGGCGATCGGGGTAGAGATAGATATCTTACCCTCTGCGATATTAGCTTCTCCTTCTGTAACGATCTGGAATGTCTTCTCCATGTTGTTACTGAGTTGGCGCACTTTCACGCGTGTCAGGATCTGCACCTCGTCGGTATTGATCTCGGATGCATTGATGACGCGTGCATCCATGAGTCGTGCCTTAAGTTGTGCGATCTTGGTCTCCAACGCTCCCTGCGCTTCTTTTGCGGCGTCATACTCCGCATTTTCACTCAAATCCCCTTTCTCACGTGCCTCTGCGATCGCGGCAATGATACGTGGGCGCTCCACCGTCTCCAAGAACTGGAGTTCCTCTTTTAGTTTCTTAAGACCTTCTTCGGTCATGTACGTTACTGCCATGTTTTATTTTTGATTTATGATTTAGTACTTTCGATTCAAAATCTCCGCGGCGATGATCGCTTTACGCAACTCATCGATGTCCGTTAAGTCCGGAATAGTGTTTTGTGTTTCGTCCTTCATGTCGTTATGATTTTTTTTTAAAAACGAAAGGAAACTTCACAGCCTCCTTTCGCCATTAAACCTAAACCTTAACTATGAAAATTTTGTTTTCGGTACAAAAGTACTGCTTTTATTTGACATAGCCAAATATTTTGGCAAAAAAATGCTTATTTTGTGCATTTTTCCACGATTTCACCTCGTAATGTAGCGGCAGAGGCTTCCAAAACCCGCACATAGACGATATCGCCCACTTTCTGATCCGTACGTGGAAAGACGACCGTTTTGTACTGCGGCGTACGGCCGTACATATCGTCGTGGCTGCGTTTGGAGAAACCTTCTACCAGCACTTCTACCGTCTTACCTATCTCGCGTTGGTTGGACTCAAGGGACAGTTGGGTTTGCAGGGCGATGATCTCATTGAGTCGGCGCACTTTCTCCTCTTCGGGAATGTTATCCGGCAGATGTTTGGAGGCATAGGTGCCCGGACGTTCCGAGTACTTGAACATAAACGCGGAGTCGAATTTCACCTCGCGCATGAGGCTGAGCGTCTCAGCATGATCATCGAGCGTTTCGTCATGGAAACCGCATAAGATATCGGTACTGATCGCTGCATCGGGCAAGATACGTCGTATCGCCGCCACACGCTCCAGATACCACTCCCGCGTATACTTGCGGTTCATGAGTTTGAGCACATGGTTCGAACCCGACTGCACGGCCAGATGGATGAAGTTACAGAGGTTATCATGCCTACTGATGGCCTCGAGGGTCTTATCACTCATGTCCTTCGGGTGCGAGGTCGTGAAACGAATACGCATGTCCGGTACGGCTTCTGCTACGCGTTCCAGCAGGTCCGCAAAGTCGATATCCTCATACTTATACGAATTGACGTTCTGTCCGAGGAGCGTCACCTCTTTATAACCGCGCGCGCGCAGGTCACGCACTTCGGCGAGGATAGAGTCCACGTCACGACTGCGTTCGCGTCCACGGGTGTAAGGTACAACGCAGTAAGCGCAGAAATTATTACATCCGCGCATGATGGAGACAAACCCGCTGATGGAGTGTCCGATACGCGCCGGAATGATATGACGGTAGGTCTCGGTGGTACTCAACTGTACGTTCATCGCTTTATGTCCCTGTTCGCATTGCGCCAGCAAGTTCGGGATATCGAGGTACGCATCCGGACCGGCTACGAAATCGACGCCAAAGGTATCAATCAACTCCTGCCCCATTCGCTCCGCCATGCATCCGATGACACCGATGATCGGCTTTCCACTTTCCGCTTTCCACTTTCCACCTTTAATATGCGCCTTCAGTTCCCGCAGTCGCGAACCTACTTTCTGCTCAGCGTTGTCCCGGATAGAACAAGTGTTAAGCAGGATAATATCCGCTTCCTCCCAACGCTCGGTCAGTTCGGCATCTGTAGTCTGCAAAATAGCCGCTACCACCTCGCTATCCGCCACATTCATTTGGCATCCGTAGGTCTCAATATAGAATTTTTTACTCATTTTCGTTAAAAAAAGCGCAATAAATTTGCGTATGTCATTTTTTTGTTGTACCTTTGCACCCGCTTTTGAAAAATAAAGCGCGGGAAGTGGCGCAGCCCGGTAGCGCAACGGTCTGGGGGACCGGAGGTCGCGTGTTCGAATCACGTCTTCCCGACAAAACAGCTTCGGCTGTTTTTTTTTATAACAGAGGCAGGTTCACTTCGGTGACAGCCTTTATTTGTATATGTTCGAGTCGAGTTTGCATCTCGGCATTCTTCTGCATCAGGTCAATCCACCATTCCGCTTCATCCAAATCTGCGAATCCGCTGACACGCAGAGCGCAAGTCGTTTTATACACCGGCATCTTCTGCAAATCGAAATCACGAATGAGGAACTGGCTAAAGTTAAACAACGCCACTTCGTAGAGCAACTCATTGAGTGCCTGTTCATCTTCTTGCGGCAGTATCAGCAGTACCACGGACGGCTGTTTGCGATCCTCACTCCACTCTTTCTGCGCTTTCTGTTCCTCTTCGTCCGCTGTATCTTGAGTCTTACCACGTAAGTCTTCCAGATTACCGGTCGCTCCGCCTTTCTGACTTTCCATACCCTGCCCCATCATCGCAAGCATCTCTTTGGCCATCGTTCCCAGTTCGGTCGTACCATAGTCACGCACCATCTCCTGCAGTGCTTCCACAAACGCATTCTGCCCTTCGGTACGAGCCACCGCGACAGCATTGAGGAAGAGGAAACGGGGAGTCAGCGACCAATGGTCATTGGTCATTTGTGATTTGTGATTTGTGATTTGCGATTTCACTTCGGCAAAACGACCATGCTTATAAGCATCGTACGTAAGCGCATAGAGGGAGTCTTGCGCAGCCAACATATGCCGCATTCGGGCGATATAGTCCGCATCATGTCGCAGAGCGTGCAAGCGCAGGTCTTCGTAGATATCCGTCATGCAAGAATGGTTCGGGAAACGACGTTCCAGTTCATGCAGTGTCTCCACCGCCTGCAGCGTGTCGTTTAGTCGGTCTCGATAGAGGAAATAGAGCGCTACCATCCCATCTCGCCACAAACTGTCACTAAGCGCATAGTCCTGTTCTGTACGCGGTATCTGCTGCAAGTAGTACTCCGGTTTATGGGTATCGGTCTCCAGTTTGGGAGCAGATACTGAGGTCGAATCTTGTCCAATAGAATCAGACAGGGCCTCCTTCTCCTCATCCGTTAATCCGTTCGTTCCATCATCCGCTATCAGCACCTGTTTGCTCTGGCGTCTCCAGTTATCTTCAAGCGGCCGGTTCCCCCATTTGCGCCGCCATTCCTGCTGACCCTGTTTGATGAGTTGGGGGTTATAGAAATACCATTCGCCCTTTTGTCCACCGCTTCCGCCTAACATATTGGCGGTGTTGACACTTCGTGGACCTACATCACCATGCGCCAGTTCACGTGCCGCCTCAGCCTGCTGAATCGAATCTTGCTTCTCCGCTTCGATGAGTTCAGCGATGATCTTATCCACGACCGCACGTTGCTCCTCTTCAGTCATATGGCCAAGCCGTTGGAGCGAGTCTTGCAACTGGACTTGGTTATAGGATACGATCAGTTCATCCAGCACTTCGGAGCGCTTGAGCAGCCGTGCATACTCCTTATGTTCTGCCGTGAGAATAGTCACCGCTTCGCGGTAACAAGGTTGGGCCTTCACGTAGTTATGCTGCTCAAAATAGATATCGCCTGCGCGCATGAGGATAGCCGCCTTTGCCGTTCCGGCCTGCGTCGATTCGGCGATTGCTTTCTCATACATCTCAAGCGCCTTAACGGTATCTTTATTCTGCAGATGGATATTTCCCATCGCTCCGTAGATCTGATCCAACCGGTCTTTGAACTTGGTCTGCTTGGTCATCGTACGCAGTTGACGCAGACTGTTCTTTCCTCCCAACTCCGCCATGCGGATGCGGGCATTGAACTCCATCTCGTTGGGTGGCGCCATACGAACGACACGCTTGTATGCTTGAAGGGCTTCGTCCTTATTGCCCTCTTTCTCATACAACTGTCCCAGCACGTATGCAAACCGCGGACGGTAGATCTTACGTTTCTCATACGGCATCGCTATCTTCACGAACGGCAGGGCCTCGCGGTAATGCTCACCCTTGAGCAACACATCCGCTTTGACAGCCGAATAGAGTTTGGCGTGCTTCTTACTGAGCGCGTCTATCTGCACGCGGTTCAAGGCATCTTCCACTTCGTACTGCCATCCCATCTCCGCATACGCACGCGCAATCCATAGACGACATTGCGCGATGATATCGGGGTCGTTCTGATAATGGTTAATGATATAATTGAAGGTACTTACCGCACCTAAGAAATCGCCTTTATGAAATTCCGCCTGACCGAGTCGAAGCCATGCCAGATGCATCTCGGCATTGAACTCCTCGGATTGGAGCCATAACTTATATTTGGGATCGTTCGCCTTTTTAGGGTCACGTTTGGGTTTCGCTTTGATAGAATGCAACTTAATACACTTGCGGCATTTCTCGATGGTCTTGTCCATCTGAGAACTTGCCGCCTCAGCTGCTTTATGATTGGATACCGGGTAGAGATACAGCACCGTGCTGTAATCATCCGTATTGGCATCCTGTATGGCTTTGAGACCTTCTTCGTAGGCCGCATTGCCGTTAAAAAGAATATTGTATTTGACTTTCGTCTGATGGAATGACCGACTCGCCCACGTATTTTTTTGCGTGGAGCAAGATATAATTGAAAATTGAAAATTGAAAATTGAAAGGATTATCAACCCTCTCACTATACCTCTATATGTCTTTCTTTCACTTTTCACTTTTCTCCTTTCACTTTATTTGAGTCCTTTGACATGACTCTGTGCGGCAATAAATTCCTTGAGATAGAATGGCTCGTAGTAAGCCAAATCTGATTTCTGATGTCTGATGTCTAATGTCTCTGCTAAGACACCGACGTATTGCGCTTCGGGTACGATATCAAGAATAAAATGCCAGTTGGGCTTGGTGAACACCGATTGACATTTAGCAGCTCCGTCACCGAAGTAATAGACTTCCTTCCCTCCGGCATACAGGCTATCTTCATTATCGATAACGACAGCCTTGGTCTCTCCGTCTATTATCGTATAGACCTCCATGCGACGCGCGTCTATCATCGGAATCATAACTGCTAATCCCTCATCGCTAATCGTTAATCGTTTTCTTGCTGCTTCGCAGAGCACCTCGAGTGTCGGTACGGGAATGAGGGGTACATTGAGGCCGTAGCAGAGGCCTTTAGCGGTTGAAGCACCTATACGGAGGCCCGTATAGCTGCCCGGACCTTCGGAGAGCGCCACGGCATCAATAGAAAGATGCTGCTCCCGTGCGAACGAGAGCAGTTCCTCTATATACAGAGGCAGCAACCGCGCATGGTTGCTTCCTTCGTAGTGAATACACTGCTTGATCAGCGAACCGTCTTTACAGACGGCCGCTGAACAAACAGATGTACTGGTTTCGATACATAGTATCGTCATGCCTTAGAAGAGCTTGGAATCTTTAAACT
The DNA here is from genome assembly GCA_947164985.1 of uncultured Bacteroidales bacterium. Taxonomy (GTDB): domain Bacteria; phylum Bacteroidota; class Bacteroidia; order Bacteroidales; family Paludibacteraceae; genus Colicola. The sequence goes on from CAMUYI010000001.1 coordinate 56,212, forward strand.
GTTTCTTCTTCGGGAAATTGAAGTGGTAAGCCACCTTAACACCGGCATCGAAGAAACTCAACTTGTCAGCATACGCATGCGTAGCGGACAGCACATCCAATTTAGCCACGGAAGAGCCGTCGCCAGCCGGAGCTGTCAAGTTGAATAAGCCTTCAGCGTTCGGGGTATTCTTGTAGGACAAGTTCCAACCGTAGTTAGCATACGCACCCAAGCCAAGCGAGTTACCGCTCTTCAGAACCCACTCATAACCGAGTTCGGCTGTCAGCATGAGGTTCATATTGAATTGGATACCATTCTTCTCCGTCGGTTGTTGACCTTCGTACTTACCGGTTAGCACTTCATCGATCATGGTGACACCCGTCTCATCGAAGTACGCAGAGATATGTGTCTGGTCGATGTTAGCCGTTTGCTGATACGGCGTATACAACGGGATCATCAGTTTCGGACCGACATTGAAGAACACACCGTTATCAGCTATCAACGAGAACAATACCGGGATCTCCAACTGGAGTTGGTGGTCGGTCTCTTTGATATCCTTAACATCCACGGTATAGAATACATTGGACGTACCTACCGTTTGGGCAGGGAGGTTCTTATAATCAGAATCCAGTTTCAGGCCACTCTGTTGGTAACCGATACCGAGACCGGCGATGATACCGAGGTCTACAGGACGACCGTCCTTAGCCCAGTAGTGCGCATATTGCAGATCCAGCACAGCGTCACCACCACAGAGCCAGTTAGCATTCTCCGTATGGTGCATGAGGGACGATGCGCCACCACGAACTCCGATCGTGAAACGGTCGTAGTTATGCTTGAAGTTCTGCTGACTCATGATCGTTTCTTTGCTTTTGGCTTGCTCCGTCAGTTGCTCTTCTTCCTGCGGTTCTTGCGCTTTCGGTTCTTCGGCTACCGGAGCTGGTTTCTCTACCACCGGCTCTTCTGCAACAACCGGTTCGGGTTCGGGTTCTGCCGGAGCAGGTTCATCTACTACCGGTTCTTCCTTTACTACCGGCTTCTCTTCTGCCACCGGCTCTTGCTCACGCGGATGCACGGGAATCAAACACTCCTCGCAAATCCACGAATAGATATTCATCAGCAAGACACCTTCAGGGAAACGTTTCGTTCCCAACTGACCTACGGTATGTACTTTATCCCATACCCAGACAGAAGGTCTCTCACCGGTGAGGTACTCTTGGCACTCGCGTTTGATCATCACGGAGTCGCCTTTCGCCACTTTCCATGTGTGTTGGCTTGGTTCCGCAGCCTGCTGTGCCGACATAGTCGACACAACAGATGCGCTTATCAGAGTGGCTGCAATCAGAATAGTTTTTATAGTCTTCATAGTGCTACCTCCTATCATTTAACAATGTAACGTAAGGTTGTCTTCAGGTTGTCACTGCTCAGCTCAACCAGATAGAATCCGAAGTCATTAGCCGCCTTGATAGTGAACGACTCTTCGCCATACGATGTGTATGTGCGTTGGAGCAATCCTTCTGCGGTGTAGATACGGATCGTGGTCTTCTCCTCCGGATTGAGGTTAATCACTTGGATATCCTCACCCGGCTTGCTAAGCGACGGTACGAGTGCCGGAGCGGCAGCGGAAGCACCGATCGTGATGACTCTGGAGATACCGCGTGCGCCACAGAAATCTGCAGACGCAGCCGGAATATCCAATACGGCATAGTACTTATCACCTGCCGGCAGCGGTGCACCGTTCGCCAAGGTGTAGTAATAACCCTTTCCGACTTTGGTATCCGTCGAATCCGGCGCTGCACCGAGCATCTTATACCAGAGCACATACTCCGGATGCTCTGTATCCAGCGAGTCAAGTTGAATATTCTCCCACAGATTGTTGATCTGGTTACGGTTGATCATGATAACACGATAACCATAGTATGCTTTCACATCCAGCGTATCAACATACGGTACGTTGATCTTCACAACCAGACGAACCACGGAGTCACACTTGTGACGGTTGGTGAAGGTGTGGAAGTACGAACCGGAGTTGGTAATAATCGTATCAGCTGCCTCCCATTTATACATGTTACAATATGCAGTGGTCAGCGAATCAACGGTCGAATCGGTCTGATGAACCGTCAGCTTCAACTCGTAGAGGATACTATCACACTTGGTCTTAGCATAACGCAAGGTGTCATAGTGCAAGCCGGCAGCATCAATTGTATGACCACGCCAGATGATAGGCAGGTCTGCTTCACATATAGTGCTGTCTTCTTTCTGCATCTCTGCTACTGTCTGAACGGTAAGGTTCAGCGTGTAGCGGATACTATCACACTTGGTCTTTGTATAACGCAAGGTATCGTAATACGTACCTGCAGCGGTAATATCCTGTCCACGCCATGTGATCGGCATGTCAGCCGCGCAAACGGTGCTGTCCACCTTAACATCAGTCGTATCTTGAACGATGAGGTTCAACGTGAAGCGAACGCTGTCACATCCGGAAACTGCATAGTGCAAGGTGTCGTAATACATACCTGCAGCGGTAATATTCTGACCACGCCATACAATCGGCATGTCTGCTGCACATACCACGCTGTCCTCTTGCGGCTTATCCGTTGCTTTATTGATCGTTACATCTACGAAATAGATTTGATCACACGTAGAACCTTCCATTTGACCATCGTTGTAATAATAGATACCGCTGGTGTAAATCATCGTATCATTATTCAATGCCCATTTGAAACTATCGCATGCCAAGACAACACCTAATGTCAATTTATACGCATCATCATAGGTCGTATCGTTCTTACATGCCTCAGCCGGAACGTTGATATTGATAGGCGTCTTCAATGTATCCGTCACGTCGCACTCCGTATTGATGATATAACGCATGTTAAGCGTCGTAGCAGTAGCCTGACGCGTCACTTTGTACGGCATCGGCTGCCAATCGCCTTGTGCATCCTGAGCTTGCCATTCAATGGTATTCACGTTCATTAGCGTCTTATCATCATCTTGCTGGAATAGCTCAAGGAGTTTGCTTGTAGCGAAAGCAAATTCTACAGAATCTTTATCATTAATATAAGGTAGAGCCATCAACTCATCCTTACTATAGAGTTCCGGCAGTGTCAATGCTACATAGTGCATTATAGTATCTACATAACGCGAACGATCATAGTAGAGCGGTTCCGAAACAGTCTTCGTCGGATAATACGATATCGAATCCGGGTTCTTCGTCGGCATAGCGTTTGGACATACATAAATGGTCGAGTCTCCATACTTCCATTCCTCAGTCGGGAAGACGATATCCTTCCGGTAAATCTTATTACACTCAGTACTCTTGATAATCAACAAGAGGGTATCTACCGTATCATTCTTCAGATAGAACTTCGTCAGATCCAAAGTTGCCTGCGTAGTATCATTGAGGGATCCGTCTGCATTGTAAACCGGTTTCGCCCAGTAAACAGTATCTACTTTGGATATCGTATCGACGGTATCAGCAATACTGCGGTAGTATTCCGTCAATTTGATGCTGGACGAATCGACGAATAGTTGCATACCGCGAACGAGTACAGGGGTTGCTCCCAGTTTCTTTATCGAGTCAACCGTCAAGGCCTCCGGGGCTACCAGCGGGTGAATCTGGAATAAAGTGATCGAGTCTTTCATCACCGGACCGTCTTGGAACTCAACTCGATCTGTCCACTCCATCGACGTATTGATCGTATACTGTTGTTTGGTGATTGTATCGGTGTAAATTTCTCCCTGACATACGTAAGCAACAATCGTGTCAAACAACGAGTCACGTTTTACATTCGGGATCAACTCTGCCCAGATATGCGAAGTGGTATCCGATTTATATTCGATAAACATATACGGAGGCCATCCGAGGTTAGTAATCAGATCACGGTCGAGATCGATCGAGTCACGAGACGATTGACCTTGTTTGTAGGTCTTGCTGATTGTAGCTTGCTCGTCGCACCCGAAGTAAACACTTGCTGATACTTTGACGCTATCCGTAGCATTACTCCAGTTATCTACGTGCAGACGCAAGTCACAGGTGTCAGGAATAGCGATAGAGTCCAAACGAACCTGATACCAGGTCTTCTGATGCGCCGGGTTCACATTGCCGTGTTCCCAGTCGAATACCATCGGATTCATACATGTATCACCGGTGGTCTGCGGGGTATTCAAGCGAACCTTTATATCCTTGCTAGTCTTTACACGTACATACAATGTAACAGAATCTTTGGTAATGAAACGATGCAGCAAACTATCGATGAACTCAGGATCCGTACCGGAGAAATCAAAGTTCATACCGGCTTTCTTGATCGCTTTCTCGACCAACCTACGAACAGGTATAGTACCCGTGCGGAGGGTATCTGCCTTATTAATGATACGTTTGCGAACAGGCATCTTGCAATTCATCTCATCCTGGAACGTAGTCGTCACTTCGATTGTATCCTTTCCGGCCAGTTCGTACTCGAAGGTACTTCCATCGGTGTAGATATAATTATTTTGAATGTATGGTACACAAGCCATATACCAGTGCTCCTGTTTATCTCCCGGTACTACATAATCTACGTTCGGCACAACAAGGATAGCCTCTTTCTGCTTCGGATCAACCGCCTGCGGAGCATACGTTCCGTTGAACTTGGTCTCAAAGACAAGCGAATCCGTGGTGCGGAGTTTGATATACAACTCTACGTCTCCTAAGCCATATACTGCTTGCGCCGGAATATTATGGGATTTGCTTTGTCCTTTCTTTACCGTACGTTTACGGTAGTCATTCAGACCATAGTCCTCCAGCAGATCAACTTCCGACAGCAGTCCTTCATATACGGAAACTTGTACTTCGGCATCGCCCTTTCCGGCATTCTTACCCTTAACGAGCAAAGCCTTGTTGAATAAGGTTTTGTCCTTCTTCAGATCGACCGTGTTCACCTTGTACCACATCTCCGTGTTCGGAGCTTGCGTATACAGTTCGCCCAAACGAATCGGAAGTGCATCGTTACGTGTATTTCCGGAGAATGCACTCACCAGTTCAGCGCGGAACTGGAAGTCACTGCTTCCTACCGGACGGGTTATACGAAGAATGATCGAGTCTTTCTTGATAATCTGATCGAAGGTTCCATAAGGAACGGTATCGGTGAAGTGCTGGTAAGCTTTGAGCTTTTGGCTCTTGGTCATCATCTTCTTTATGATCGGGAAAGCGAACGCACCTTCCACTTTGATCGTGTTGGCAGCGCCTAAGTTGATCAGGTGAGCTACCGGTTTTGCCTTCTCTTCCTGCGTGCGTACTTTTAAAATCTCCGATTTCGGTATGATATACCATGCGGTATCTACCGTCTGCGTATAGAGTGTATCCCACTGCAGCGGAATCAGCGTGATGCCATCTGCTAAGATGGAGTCAAAATCCTCCTTCGGCAAAATCTCTGCCCAAACACGGAGACCGGTCGTACCTTGTATATTCACATACGCCATACTGTCGGACAGGGTCTCGAATGCACTGTTCTGTACGGTGATGCTCTTCGTACCGTGTGCTGCGAGTTTGAAGTCCTGAACAGACGGTGCCGAAGCAGTCGGGCACTCATAGATCAGTTGTGCTACACCCTTGCAGGACGCATTATCACGGTTCTCAATATGGAGACGGATATCATTACCGCCTTTCATAACCTTGGTCAAATCCACTACATACCAGAGGTTATCGTTCGCATTCTGCGTGTTACCGGAAGCCCAGTTGAAGGGGATAGCGGACGAACAGCTTGAACCTTCAGCCTCTTCGGTCAAACGGATCTGCAAAGAGATATCCTCAGTCGTGATCACCTTGAGGTAGATCGTATCTTGTACGATATTCTCAAAGAGGTTACGCGACAACTGCTTGCTGAATGACCCGTTAGCTGCCAGTGTCTTGCTACGCTTCTGGTTAGCAATCGAATCCGGACACTCCAGCGAAAGCTCGGCGGTGATAGTCGCAGCATTGGTGCTGCTCAAGTTCTGAACAAAGACTGTCGGGAACTTAGCGGATTTCTCACGTGCCTCGTCCATCGCGATCTTATACCAAACGGTATCGCCGCCATGCTGTACGACACCTTCTTCCCAATCGAATTTCTTCGCTGTCAAGCAGGCCTCATCGGGTTCAGTGGTCTTAGTCGGTTTGGTAGTAGCCCAGAACTTAATGTTCTGGTTCGTCTCAACGCCGATCCAGATCGTATCCGTCATCATGGCGTACGTGGAGTAACCTAAGGTACGCACTTCCGTAGCACCGGCAGCGAGCGTATGATGCATCTCCTGCAGGTCGATATACGGACAAGAGAAAGCAACAGATGCATCCAGAGAAGCCTTTGCATTACCGAGGTTCTCTACGTGAACCAAGATATCCTGGATGTTATCACGTGCATCGGCTACATCGATAGCATACCATAACTTCGTGTTCGCAGCCTGCGTATGACCGTTAACCCAGTCGAAGTCAATATTCGTCTTACAAGCCTTACCTTCGCGCAAATGTTTGAAACGGCTGATCAACTGAATATCCTGATCAGAGGTGATCTTAACGTAGATGTACTGGTTATCCAAACCAAGCAAAGTGTTCTTCGTGAGCACCTCGATCGACTCCTCCTTACCTTCCAGCACGAGGGTGTTGCCCTGAGCAGAGAAGGCCGGCACTTCAAATGCCATCTTGCGCTCGATAGTAGCCTGCGCTGTACCGAGGTTGCGGAATGTGAACTCCGGCTCGTATTTCTTGAGCGCATTCAGTTTGGCTACGTCATACTTGAAGTAGTAGGTTACACCTGCTGTCAAGGTGATTACATCCGTCGTGTGCAGCGAGGTGTCAGGTACGATCTTTTCGTCATACACAAGACCCGCAACATCAGCCGGCAATACCGGAACCAGCGGACGGTTGGCATACTCAGCCGTCACCGTGATCGGTTGATCATTCTCCAAGCTGACATACAGTTCATCGAAAGCCACACCGGTGAGCATGTTGTTCGGCACGGTGTCACGCAGGGTCTGACCTGCTGCCAACTCAATCGTACGTTTGGTAACACCCGAAGACGGACAGTCTAATGACTGACCGGCAACCAGCGTCAACTTTTTCGTACCATTGTTCGTTACTACGACGCATACGTCTTGGTCAGTGTTAGCCTTCGCGTCTTTGATGTTCACTTTGTACCAAACCGGTACACCGGCAGGTTTGGTGATACCCGTCGTCCAGCTGAAACTGAGAGCGTCTTTACAGGTTTCATCCAGATCTTGCGCCTCGAATACACGAGCACTCATCAAGACCGGTCCGTCAGAGGTCAGCGTCAGGTAAATCTCCTTCTGTTTCAGACGAACCAGCATCGTAGCGTTAGCAGACCATACGCGCTGCTGTTTAGGATGGATCGTGAATGATTTCTCATCCGTCTGTCCGGCAACGGTAGCCTTCAAGCTCGTGTGAGTATCGTTAAATGCATCCTTGTTGGCCAAGAATAGATTCAACGCCGGCGTCTCCTCTTCGTAGAGAGGGGCCAGATCTACGCGATACCATTTCGTACCACTGGTGTGCGTCATCGGGGTCTCCCAGTCAAAGTCAATAGCATTGGCTTTGGTGGAGCCGTCGTTTCGGCCAATGGCCATCATAGGGATGGTCATTACCAACGCGACAACAAATGTTAGAAATTTCTTCATAGAGTTAAATAATTTAAATTTGTTTGTTATATATAGTTGTTTATTGTTTATTGTCGTTTCACAGGGCGACCTAAAAGGTCGTATTCTTGTCCTTCGCGGCGGATATAAATTACTCCGTCTCGCAAATATTTAATGGTCTGAATGTTGCAAATAGGAACTTCATCGATATCGGTCCCAATACTTCTCGGCTCAATATGCAATTGTATCCAACGGGTACACTTGTTCCGCTGGGTCTTTACTACTAGGGTATCTCCATACCCATAGATATTGATGGAATAGGTATTATCCCAATAGCCGTTCGGTCCGAACCACTCCTGAGGAATCTCCAAGGTATCGAACTCGACTTCCGGATCGGTGAAATGGATGGTGATATCACGCACTAACCAAGTATCTTGATCCTCCCAAAGGGAGTCACGTATAACGGTATCGCGATCATAGGTCACGCCACCGTAGGTAGCTTTCATTCCCAAACAGATCGTATCATACACTTCGGTCTCTTTGCGAATGATAATACGCTCCACATGCACGTTCACAACATCATCGCAACGGTTGGCTTGATGAATCGTGAAAGTGTAATCGCCCCATCCGTTCTTGGGAATATACTGATTGCGATAAGTGGTCGGCAACTGCGATGCCTTGTAATACAACGTGTCATACAGCACCTCCTGTTGTTCCACCGTCAGATAATAGGTGGTTGCAGCCAACGTATCTCCGTTCTTGTAGAGGATATCGTTCGGATAAACGGTCGATTGTCTCAGCGTCGTGTCCGGCAACTGTAGTCCCATTCCCTGACAGATCGTGGTATCAATGCGTTGCGAATCCCATTTGAGGGTATTGCGATAGATCACACGACCTACATACGATGCATCATGCGTCACATGCACATAGATTGTATCCTGCGCCGTTTTGATAGCTTTCATCTTGGCCGAATCCAATATATAGACATGCATCGAGTCCTGCAGCGTCACGTTCGCGATCTCTTGTCCGTTGCACGAATCCTTGGTCAAGCGGATCGTAGCCGGCAGGTTGTTTTTCTGTTTCCATCGAATGAATCCCAGACCATCGGAAGCGATACTGCTCGGGTGCATTTTATACACCTCCTCCGCCTGGTCGCAGACATAAGTCATACGCGGCAGGAAGCGCAAGATCGAATCGCAGGTCGATTTCGGTCCCTGATCATATGGATAGCAATAAACCGTACCGCCTGCTCCGTTCGGATAGACCTTGATACGCGGAGTCAGCGTAGATATCACGCTACCCATACTCGATCCGCCCATCTGATCCAGTTTGCTATTGATTTCCTCCACACTCATCTCCCGCATCTGGTTGCCTCCTACGGTAATCGTAATGGTCGGAGTGGTCGAAGTACAAAAAGCATACACCTCAAAGGTGAGCGAACTGCTTGCTAACCAATATGCCGAAAGACCCACTTTCAAATCATCCACCGTCGTGGAGAACCACATCGTATCGGTCAACTCCACCTGTAGGGGGAACTTAAACTCAATGGACGTATTGCGGCATTCGCAGTAATGATCCGGATAACCCGGCAGCCAAGTTGCGCACGTTGTACTCGCTTGCGGCATCTGCTCTTGCGCCATCGTCATCAGGCTCATCGCCATCAATATCAATATGTTCGCTATCTTTTTCACTAATTCTCTAATTCACTAATCACTAATTCGTCTTCCCCATACATCATACATCACGCCATTATACAGCAAGTATATCTGCCCGTCTTTGAGTATTTTGCGAACGCTTGTATCTGCTGCATCGATATCCTCCATGCCCTCGGTTGAACCCGCTTTGATCGTCTCTGCAAACACATGTCCGCAGATGAAGCGTACCTCAATCGTCAGATAGCCGTAGTCCTTCCATATCGGTTCTGCCGAACTCGTCAGGTTCTCCAGCGCCGTCTCACCATCCTTGCGATAGATCCACGAAATCTTCTTGATCGGTTCCAGTTCGCCGATATAGTAAGCCTCCAAGCGCTCCTCCACATGACGCAGATCCAATTGGATGCGATGAGCCTGTGTAGCGACTACCAGTCCATCCCGATAAGCCCATTCAGCCGGCGACTCATAGATATATTTCCGATAGCGACGGATATGCGTCTCGCTGATCAACTCCTCATGCTCGGTGTTATAACCCTGGCAGAAATAAACGGTGTCGTAAGTATAGTCTATATGCGGACGCTCTACGATCGTGAGGTGTAACGTAGCCATTGAGTCACAACCGGCGGCATTCTTCGTTTCAAACGTATAGTCGCCACTCTCTGTATAGGTCACGCCATGCCACGTATAGCTCTCATACTCCGTCCGGCTCTCTTCTCCGGAGGAAGCATGGTTAATCGTCAGATGCAGCGTCACAACGGAATCGCATCCGTGGATATTTGTGATCGTATGCGTCGGTTCTGCGCTTTCGGTGTACGTAGTTCCATACCATTCGAATGATTCGCAAGCCTTAGCAGTCGTATCGCCTACATTGGCATGGTTGATCGTCAGATGCAAGGTCACGATAGAATCGCATCCGTGACTATTGGTGAACGTATGCTTCGGTTCCGCACTTTCTGTGTAAGTAGTACCATACCATTCAAACGACTCGCAAGCCGAGGCTGTCGTGTCACCTGTAGTCGCATGATAGATCGTCAGATGCAGCGTCAGCACAGAGTCGCATCCATGGATATTGCCTCCTTCGAAGGTATGATCATAATCACCACTCTGCTCGTACGTGTGTCCGTACCATTCGAACGACTCGCATGCCGTAGCCGCAGTATCGCCTGCACTCACCGGCAGAACGGTCAGGTTCACGGTATGTACCGTATCCATATAGACACCACCTTCTGCATTACCCGGAATGGTATCTGTCGAATAGAGACCACTCTCATTGTAGGATTGACCATGCCACACAAACGGCAACTCCGTCTCGCATACCGTTTGCGGAAACGTATCTGCCACCAGATGACGGATCGTCAGATTCAAGGAAATAAGCGAATCGCAATCATCTACGGTGCTCAACTCCCAGACCGGACCGTTGATGGACGTGTAATACGTCATATCGTCTATCCAAGTATAACTATCATACGCAGTGATGATATCTTTCGCATCAAGATAAGAATGACCTATCGTGACGGTAAGTGTCACAACCGAGTCGCAGCCGTGCACACTCTTGAGATAGCGGGTATAGGTTCCGCTATCGTAAATCGTGGTATCGCCCCATTCATAACTGTCGCACTCCTTGATAGCCGGCAGCGTGATAGCATACGAATGACCCACCGTCAAATGCAGATAAGCCGTACTGTCGCATCCTGCCGCATTGGTCGTATGATACTCATAATCACCGCTCTGCTTGTACCACTCCCCATTCCATAACAATGAATCACAAGCCTCAGCCGTAGTGTCGCTTGTTGTTACGTCACAAGTATGCGGGTCTGCCTTAATGATAGCGTTCTCATGTGCCTTGATTTCGACAATCAGGTCACTCTCTGCTTCTTCGATAGACCAGCGCCATATCATGCCGCAATTGGCAAACACCACCACCGCCTCTATCGTATCGCCCATCACCAATGCCATCGGGATGGTACCATAAGGAGCAGAGGGAGTATAAGTAACCACAGCCGGCAAACGGTCTTCATCAAAACGGATATAATTGCTTCCGCTCTGAACCGTCAGCGTCACCGGAGCGGTGATTCGGGTCGCCTTATCCGTCGTGATTCCCGCCGCCTGCTGAGCATATGTCATACACGAAAAGACGATCAGCAGAAGCATCATCATCATCGTCAGAAGAGTATGTCTTTTCGATTCTTTCATCGCGTATTTATTCACGTATGCACGTAACACGTATGCACGCACACAGTAAAATTGGGCACAAAGATACAAAATAATTTTGATATAACCAAATTATTTCGCACTTTTTGTCAATTTGTCTACAAATTTATTGTTATTTTCTCCGTTTCGCCCTGCAATGTGTATTTTCCGGCGGGCAAATTGGAGATAGAATACTTTGTATTAGGTGCCGCATCGGGGATGTTTCTCACTTCCGTTCCGGCCTCGTTTTTGATTGTTATCGTTTGCGTTTTGCTTACCTCTACATATGGCTGGTTATTCGCATCGCATGCTATTTTAATAGTTGCCGACGGATACACCGGATCATTATCTTCAGGAGCAGAAGTAGTAATAGTTAGTTTACGATTGGTGCTACTCGCAGTTGTATAGAAGAGAGCGTAAAAATGCCCCTCATCATCTATTCGATCCGCCCAAGATGCAATCTCTTCCTTGGGTATTGTTACGGGCTGGCTACTTTTTACAATTGACTTATACCTTAACCAATAGGGGGCAGTTGAGTTCGTACGAGCCATTCCGCATGTATCTGCCAAGTATATCTCGCAGTTTGAATTGATTGCAAAATTAATGGTCATGTCGCCTCCCTTCCATTGGGAATAAGCAAAACGGTATATCGTTGAAGAGGTTCTTGTGATGATAAAAGGATTATCCGGTGTCACAAGGTTGTTTTGTGTCTTCTTAAAGCAATCCGATACAAACCATCGTTCGGGGGTAACGACTGTCGCCTCCGTACAAATAAAACGAACATATATATAATTCTTATCGCCGGGCATCTGGCCCCACATATTCGTCATATCCGTAGATGTTATGCCGATCCAACGTCCGGTTTCAGATCTCTTTAACGAATAAGTACGCAACGTATCAGCCGAACCGAAATTAGCCGTTTTAGAGAACACAATACTGAATAGGTGCTCCGTTGAAGCTGTGAACTGTAAATCCACAGTCCATGATCGCGGAATAGCGTAGATACCTTGCGAATTAGCATCTACAGGATAGGATTTGTCATATCGCAGCAAAATAGCGTTTTGATCCAATACTGCATGAGGAGCTTTGATCACTTTCAGCTCTCCCGGTGCCGCACTATTAACCTTTGCAAAATACATACCGGCTTCATTTGGATAATCTTTATTATGGACCCACTTGTACATGTCTATAGCGGACACTTTGGCTGAATCACCGGGATTGATAGGTTCCCGCTCAATAATATTGTCGTCTTCATAGTTACTCACCTTAAAATCACACGTATTTGCCACCACTACTTCACACGGAGCCGATCCCGTCCATTTGTAGTAAATAGTATCTTCCTGCCATTGAAGGTAAGGCACAATGATGTGACGAAGCGTATCGTATGCAGCATATTGTACGGTATCACCATAGCGCATGAATTTCGCACTATCCACACAATTCGAGAACAAGTTATCCGGAGCCAGACTGATTGTACCATTACATTTGTATGTTACTTTCACAAACACTTCCACATTATAACTAATGCCCACTTGTAGCAATAAATCGCGGTAACGCTTACCCAAAGATAGATAATAGACGAACGTCCCATTATCTAAGGTCTTGCTACTAAGATTCGGCTTATGAGGAAGTCCCATATCGATTCCGCTACTGCCACTTGTTTTACAGAACAGACTGCACAAAATACTATCCCGATAATATCCGGGGGTACACGTAAAGTCCATTTCAACCTCAGGGGCCGGTTCTCCTTGACCGTACTGAGGTGCGAACGTCACCGTCAGCGGCAGATCAAACGTCCATGCGGAGTACCAAATCGTCTGTCCGCTCTTAATAGAGGCACTATAATCCTTACCCATCGGGATGGCATCCGCACAGGATGAACCGGGTGTTCCCGCGTACGCAGGCATGCACGTTCCTATTAAAAACGCGCACACGCATGCTATGTATATCACTCTTTTCATAATCATTAGAATACATCCGTTCGGCGGGCATGAGCTCCGGGAACGAGAGGCTTATCTGATTCAGAGGATGCTTTCATGACATCAGCGGTATTCATGCGCATTATCTCCACCTCAGGGGTAATATATATCTTTTTCATTTCCATCATCATTTTGCTTTTTGACCGGTTATCGTATAGAGTTCTTCTCCACGCAAGATATAAACATGATCGTCCATAATGACTTTCGTGCATTGTGCATTCTCGCCTTGCACCTCATCTACACCTGTTGTTACGGCAGGAGCATCGCTATGAACAAGACGTAAGCCGTAATGGGTAGTGGTGCCCTTATCCAACGAAGCATAATAAGGCGCCATTGTCAGATTCCATATCACACGACCATCATAGGTAAGATAGATAATATCACCTGGAGCCATATCTGTCGGAGCAAAGATCATATATTCTCCCGCTTGCGGCGCATAGATACCTAACGGATAAGTTGCCTTATCACGCGTCAATGCCATCGTGTTCTGGCAGAGTTTGGAGCCATAACGCTCAACCCACATCTGCGCTACATAACTGCTTACGCTCATCTTAGACATATCCTTACCGATGACATATTTGTCTTCCTTCTCTTCCGCTGTTTGGATGTAGAGTCGGTCAGCCAGTTTGCCATTAGCTGCTATTCCGATAGCATAACGAGCTTCTCGGCCACCCTCCGCTTGTGCACGGCGCGGCGCTCCCGGCGCGGATGGATTAGTACGCTTCGCCTCAACAGATGTACCTTCTCCTGCACTTGGATCAACCTGTACAAAGAACGGTTGACCTACCGACTGCTTATCATTTAGATCAATCGGCAAATATCGTCCGCCGTCACGAGGTTGCGTGCCCGGCACAAATTTCTGTACCAAACCGCCTTCACCTACATTCACATTCATATAAGCACGATACGTGGCCGGGTTAGCAATACCATTCCAGTTTGCATCATCTGCGTTACTTGTCTCATTATGCGCACTTACTGTCAACGAATTGGTATGAATAGGATAGCCAACTCCTACTTTCTTCTTGAAGCGGATGGTATAAGTCTCTTCTGTCAGATAAATCATATATAATTTACCCGGCTCCATGACAGCGTCTGCGCCACCATCGATCTCGTCCTCCAGATATACCCAGCAGTTGACACCTGCGCCATTCTGCGCACGGCATTCTCCGTCATACGTGAGAAGATCAAAGGTCGCACCCAAACGCTGCGGTATGAATTCCTCGCCGCGTTTGATAAATACGCCGCCATTGCTGTAGTTCGGAGTCTCCACTGCCCATGGTACAGCCACTGCATACCATACGCGTGCAAGGAAGGGCACTGAACCATGCTGGCGAGTCAGATCATAATAAATCTCACTCAGGGTCTTTGAACCTGTTTCACTCAACTCACCGGATACCTGTACTTCTTCTTTTGCATCCTCTTCACCTTGTTCCTCGATCGTAGCTTCTATGATAAACACATCAGCCTCAATGCTTCCTTCTGCTTCCACTTCCAACTGACCTCCGGATTCTACGATGATAATGGATTCCTCATCAGGGTCGCTCTCACCCAGAGAAGAACCGGAAGCAACTATAAGTTGACCACCATCTTCCACTATTGTTGTATTCGTATTTACAGAAGTAGGAGTTTCCCCGTCACCGATAGTCAAGGCACCGCCTTCCTCTACTGTAGTCGAACTGGCAGTCGTATTGTTCGTTACCGTTTCGTGAGTGTTCACCGTGATGGCTTCTGCAGAACGACTGTAAACTGCCGTATAAGTTGCCGGACCCGATACAGGCGCTAATTCCGGTTTCCATCCTTCAAAGGTATAGGCGTAACCATCACCGGTCTTCGAACTTACAGGAATGCTACCACCATACGAAGGTTCTATACCATAGTTAACCGCATCAGACCATAAGAATACCTCATTGTCATTCACAAACGTGATGGTGTAAGAACGGATGATTGCATCGAACGAACCGGAATAGGTTTGATCTTTGTAAGCGGCATAAGGAGTAGGAGTCCAACCGGTAAAGGAATAGGTGTATTGTACATCCGCATCTTTAGTCGGTATACTGCCAAACACCGGAGTCGCTCCGTAACGTACTATTTCGTTCTTCTTTGTCACGCCGTCCACTTCCCACGCGATCGCGAACGTTTTCCTATTATAATAGATATTAACAACCGTACCACTAACCTCAATCGTTTGTTGCGAGAACGGCTGTGCATCAAAGCCGGTGTATTCCTTGGCTTCCGCAGTTGTAGTAGTACCAATCGTTCCGGATAAATTCGTTTGTCTGTCAGTTACAACTTCGGTATATCCATCGTCATTGATGTTCTGCTGCCAGTGCTTAACGGTATAGTTCGCGATGTCATAGTCAAACGTAGCCGTATAGGTTACATCTGCCGTAACCGTCACGTTGCGTGAAGCATTCGTGTTATCGTCATTCCACTTCACAAACTTGTAACCGTCTTTCGGCGATGCCGTAATCGTACGCACTGTATTATAATCATACGTACCTCCTCCAGATACCGTACCCATAGCATCATTGTTCGCTTCTACGGTTAATGTATATTGATTGATAGTACGCGTGAACTCAGCCGTAATATTCGTTACATTAGCCGTCACCGTATTCGGCACATTATTCCACTTGCTGAATGCATAGGTATATTCCGCCGTTGTCGCAGTTGGAGTTGCCGTAACGGTTGTACCGTTCACGGTAAATTTATTGCCAGTAACGGTCACAGCCGATCCGTGCGGAATCTGCGTTATGGATGCTACATCCACATTGCCATAACTGGTCGGAATAACACCTATCGTGAAGGAGTACTTGTTAAGCGTCCACTTTGCATAGAGAGTAAAGTCAGCGGTATAATCGGTAGCTCCTATTTCCGTCAATGCCGTACCTGTGCATTCGGCATTATCGTACCAACCATCGAATGTATAACCCTCTTTGGTCGGACTTACCAATACTGTTGCTGTACCATATGTATGCGTGGTCGGATAGCCCGAACCATGTACACCGCTAAATTCTGCATCTCCTTGATCTTTATAGGAAATGGTATATTCATCCGGTGCAAAGCCTGCCGTTACGGTTGCGCTAGCAGCCGTAGCCTTGATTGTCGTAGATGCCGCACTTAAATCAGCTATCGTTACCTTCGAAGCGTTAGTGCCGGATACTGTCCAACCGGTGAAATGGTATCCTGTGTTAGGTGTGGCTACTAAACTCTTCGCACTAACGTGATATACCTTTGCTGTTCCTCCGGCATCAACAACAGCGCCATTATAACTGATCGAACCATTACCATTATGCGTAAATGTGGTAGTATAGCTCTTCTGAGACCACCTAGCGTAGAGCGTAGTAGGCATAGTTGTTCTAATCCACACACCACCAACTCCGGTATAGCCTGAGACATTCTCTGACATGACACCCTTAGACGAAATCACCTGTTTCCTTGTACTACTGCTTGCCGTAGTGTTCCAACTATGGAAAGTATAGCCCGTTCTGGTCGGATTGGTGATAGTAGTATGTGTTGCAGCGTTATAAGTCATTGTTACACTTATTGAGCCACCAGAACCACCGTTTGCATCCAACGTTACTTCGTATGTCGCAGCAGTCCACTTAGCGTACAGATCTATTACTGCATCTTGGGTGCTACTGAGGTTGCTAACACTCTGACCATTTTCATAAATAACCTCCCCATCAGTAGTCGCTGCCCAACCGGCAAAATTGTAGCCGGTTTTGGTGAACGCATTAGAGGTCAATGCTTTCGCTACATCGTACGTGAATGACTCATTGGACATCGTACCGGTAGCATCCTCATCGTTCTTGTTAAAGCGTAACGAATAGGTAACCGCTGTCCATTGTGCCGTATAGGTTGTGTTCGCCGCAGGCATGGTTGTTGCAGGCGTTACAACGCTCGTTCCATTATGCCAACCGGCAAATACATACCCGGTCTTCGTCGGAGTGTTCGGCGCAGTAATTGCGGTACCGTATGCCACTGTACCGCTTGTATAACCTTCGGTTAAGACATCGCCATCCGTTACCCATGACAGATTATAACTCTTACGCGTGTAATTATAGGTTACCACGCGCGAGCCGTCTGCAAGGATAGTTACCGTCTGACCAGCCGGAGCTTCAAAGCCCTCGTAAGACTTGCGAGCAGGAGTTACACTTGCACCTGTCGTGCCCGTTAGATTATCCGTCTCCGTCGGAGTAGAAGGATACGTACCATCGAGGTTTTGCTGGTAGTGCTTAACCGTATAGTTAATGTCATTGCGCGCTACAAAGTTCGCCGTAATGGTCTTGTCTCCGGTTGAGCCAAGTGCGATCTGCGTGATTGGGTTGCCGCCGCATGTCCAACCGGTGAAGGTGTAGCCCACGCGCGTACCCGGATTGGCAAGAGTAATAGTTGCCGTCTCAATGGTGTATGTCGCCGGGTTACTATTGGTCGCACCGTTCAAACCCTCGTAGGTGAGGTTGTAGGTAACGGCTGACCAGTTGGCTGTAATGGTCTTGTCTCCGGTTGAGCCAAGTGCGATCTGCGTGATTGGGTTGCCGCCGCATGTCCAACCGGTGAAGGTGTAGCCCACGCGCGTACCCGGATTGGCAAGAGTAATAGTTGCCGTCTCAATGGTGTATGTCGCCGGGTTACTATTGGTCGCACCGTTCAAACCCTCGTAGGTGAGGTTGTAGGTAACAGCGGCCCATACCGGATAAAGCGTCAGCGAGGCATTTGCCGTATATGTTCCGCCGAGGGCATAAGCTTGCGCACCGCCATCAGTCAGGCTCCAGCCAGTCTGTGTATATCCGTCGCGAGTGAAGGTACTGCTTGACAAGGTAGCATCTTCGCCACACGTTTTCGTTCCCGCAGCCACTGCTCCTGTTCCATGCGCGCCTGCGTTATAAATAACAGGATACGTACGCACGTCATCAGAGAATTGGGCATACAGAGTCTTCATGTCATACTCGATAACAAATTCCGGAGTAATCTTCACACCACCAACCGGCTGCGAGTACCATCCGGTAAAGTCGTTACATCCTTTCTGTGCGTCAGGAGGAACGGCACCAATCGTAGCGCCATGGATTACTTCAATCGAAGATACTTCACTCGTACCGCCATTCGTGTAAGCATCCAGCGTGAAGGTATAGTGTCTGCGTGCATACAGGTACTCAACTAACGTTGTTCCAGCCGCAGCGATGGTAACCGTCTGCGCAGCCGGCGAGACAAAACCCTCATAGGATTTCACATCCGGTGTTACAGATGTAGCCGTCGTACCCGTCAACGATTGAGTCTCAACCGGATCTGTCGGATACGTGCCATCTACATTTTGCAGATAGTGCTTAACGGTATATTTAGTATTAACATTTGGTATCCAAAGTGGCGTATACGTAACATCCTCGGCCGGCATAGTAGCAGCCACTATCGCATCCCAACTTTGGAAGGTATAACCAGTCCGTGCTACCACTGGGGCTGTAATCGCAGTACCGTAAGCAACAGATTGGCTTTGCGTACCCGTTTTATTCTTAGCCGGAATAGGAGAGCCCGCAGTAGTTACTTTTCCTTCACCAAGTGCATATGTCAAGGTATAACTATTAACCGTAAATTGCGCATAATACGTTATATCACCTGACACAACCGTAGAAGCAGTTAGTTGCGTACCGCCTGATGCCGCCGTGAACCAACCCGTGAAGGTATGTCCTTCTTTGGTTGCAGAAGGCAATTCTCCTGCAGCCGCGCCAGGCGCTACACGGATATATTCTGTTGCGCACTCACCGCCATTGGTGGTTGCATCCAGAGATATAGTATATCTAAGATCTGTCTGTTCGAAACATGCATAATAGGTTGCTCCTGCCGATGTTACAGCCGTCAACGCAGCCGGTGTGTTGTCGTTTGAAGTGGACCATCCGTTGAATGCATACGAGAAGCCTCCGGCGCTTGCTTTCGTCGGCTCTGCCTCTGTGTATGTCGGAACTTTTCCTTCTTCCTGATAAGTGGACTGCAAGGTCTCACTTCCATTCATGAAAGTCACCAGATATGAGTTGGCCACCTTGTATAAATATTCCGGATAATTAGCATCCGTTGTGGGTAGAGTTATTACATGTTTCGGAGCTGTGGTATATCCTGCCACATTCTCTTGATTATTGTAATAACCACCGGAAATGGTATATGTGGATGTAGATACATTCGTTGCTGCAATGTTTGTTGCAGAAGCAGTCATACTTGCCACTTTGAACTTACCGCCCGTGATAGAGCAATTCGGCGTAGCAGTGGCAGTTTCATAACCCGTTGCGCCGGATTCACTTACCGGATTCTCTACATAGACACTATATGCTTTGTTTGTTTTAGCTTGAACGTCTATTACACCGTTGGAGATATTTGCTGTTCCCGCATTGGCATAGTTACCGGCATAGTAACTCGAATTAGATGCGTGGGTGGTTGTAATTTTTGTCGATGCGGCACCAACATACACACCATACGCGTCCGTTGTACCTGTTGTTCTAACTGTCAACGTGCCTCCTGTCATGTTAAGAGTTCCATTGTACACAGTACCTGCTTTATTAGCCGGAGCCTCCTCAGAAATTCTAACTCCATACGCAACGGAAGTCGCAGCGACATCAATATCTGCCGTCCCCTTAATAGTTGTTGTTCCATCATAGAGACGAACACCTATTGCAGTCGATGTAGTCGGTCTAACGGTAATCTTTCCTCCGGAGATTTCCGTTGTTCCTAACGAACGAACACCTTCTGCCGTAGCTCCGTTTTTATTCTCCACTCTAATCTCACCTCCGGAGATATAAGCCTCCGCACGTGACCACGCTGTAATAGTGCGTGGCTCATTTGTGTCATATGTATATGTACAATTGACATATACGCCGATAGAGGAGCTTTTCGTGGTTGATTTGACCGTTCCGCCTGTCATGTTCAGTGTCGCATGATAGGAAGCAGTCTGATTAACAAGGATTCCTTCACCGGTTGTTCCCCCAGCATATGTAGTCGCTTCAATCACAGCATCATCCTGTACATTCAGCGTACCACCAGTGACTTGTATTCCTCGTGGTTCTGTTTTTGCTCCAACTGATGCAATCACTTCTCCTCCTTTGACGGTTATTGTAGAACTATTACCTTCGCCATATATACCAAACGGGTTGTGATCTGCTTGAGCATAAACTTTACCTCCTTCAATCGTACACTGCTGGCTTGCTTTGACAATGATAGCGCAAGAAGTGGTGCTTGTCTGTCCCGTAGCATATGGCAACGTGTTAATAGAAGAAATCGTACCGCCCTTGAGCTTTAAGTGACCCTTCGTTACATTTACAGCATAACGACGCCCATTATAGGAATAATACAGATTTATCTTTCCCTCTTTACCTTCTGTGTTATTATCTTCTATAATAAACGTACAGCCCGCACCGTTGATTGTCAGCATACTACTTACCGAACCGGTGATAGAATGTCCGTTGAGGTCCAGCGTACATGTCTTGTTCGCACCCGTATAGGAAACAGCTGTCGTTATACCTGATATATCACGTAAGATTTTAATCGTCGGCGTCTTACGCAGCGCACCGGAAGCGAAAGCGAAAGCTTCATCAAGGAACCAGTAGGTACGGTTCTCCAATCCGTCTATTACACGGATATACGGATCAGAGAGCACCCATTCTCCGTTGAGATATTCGTAATAAATAGGTACATTGGTTTCATCCAGCGTATAGAAGAACGGATCTCTCCATTCGGCATTCATCCATTCGCCATCGTACCAGATGAAAATGTCTTCATCTACCACATAAGCTTTTTCCGCATTCTCATATTTAGTAGCTTCATGCCAGTTACAACCGGAGAAACAGATGAAGTATCTGTTCTCATCGGAAGCGAGGTGATAAGCCGGGTCCTTGGCATTGGGTTCCAGTTCGAGGAACTGACCATCTACCAACGCTTTCTTTACTCCTCCGATGGTATAGAGACAGTTGACATCCGTCTCGCCGAGTTCTTCCCAAACACAATCCGTCTTCGTGTAAATCTTGTTGTTCGAGCCACTGTACATGCCTTCCGTAGCAGTAGGGATAAACTGATGCCAGTCGGAACTCTCTGTCCAGTTGTAGAAATAAGTATCCGATCCCACCCACCAGTTCGAGCAAGCGTCAGCAGTTACATTGTGCCATTTTTGTGTAAGGTCCAAAGCAGCTTTTTTATCCCATGAATAGACGGCTGGAGTCCAACCGGAAGTTCCTCCGGTTCCGCTTACTGCGCCGCTGGTAATATAAGTAAATTTGTAGGTATGGTCGTCCTCTTTCTCATCCTTATCATCGGCAGTAAACCACCGCCCATGGATATTATAGAATGTTGTAGAAGCAATGGATTTAGTATAAGATGCGTCATCATTACAGAGGTTTGCAGAAGCGACAGCTACATTTTCATTCGTTGCGGTTGATGTACACATTACGATATTTGTTGCGGACGGGAGTGTAGAGAAAATAATCTTTCCCCCACCATTACCCATGATATTTGCTCCACCGGCTGTACTATATAATTTACCTGTTACATTTAATGTTCCATCTACTATAAGTTTCGCATCGTCCAGCAAATCTTTAGAGGACCCATCTCCTCTATTTTTATGTGACGTTAGATTCTTATAAGGTTTGAAGTAAGCTCCATATACATACATTCCCCAATTATCCACATCGAAAAGATACATATTACTACTTAAAGTAGCGCTGGCTCCATTTTTAATCTCTATGACTGCTCCGGGCTGTATCAACATTGGCTTGGACAATGTCATATCGCAATCTGCAAGGATAATGTGCATGTTGCTTGCTATCGGTAAGTTATAATTGGCGGAGTTTACAGATACATATATTTCTACCTCCAAAGCATCTAATTGTGATGTTCCGCTAAGTTCGTAGCACATCAAATCAGTGGTTGGGTCATACCACTTTCTGACTGTAGATTTTGAGTCCTTCAACTTAAACAACGAGTTGGAAGAACCGATAATTATAAATGGTCCCGGTTCTTCTGTTCCGAAACTTGTTTTCAAACAAGTATAGTTTTTGTCTGCTGAGCCATATTTAAATGTGACAGGAATCTCAACATTGTGAATAGAATAACTTTGGAACGGAAAAAATTTCCATGAACTTTCTTTTCCTTTTATTGTACTACAAGCACCACCTCCTCGGAAATCACCATACGAAAAATCCTCCCAAACTGAAGACCCCGAATTTGCAGTCACGGTACCCACATTAATAGTATTATTCCCTTGATCCATATCTTGTCCCTTGACAAACCCCCATGCATACAAATTAGCGCCGTTATTAAGTTCTATGTGCCCACCTTTAGACATATCTATCATTCCACATGCGCCATGTGGATAGCCTCCGGTATGTGTAGAGCCGGTTCCAGCCATTATCTGCCCACCTACGCATATATTTCCATTGACATTTATGTTAGCTCCTTCAGTAAAAGTAAGTGTACGATAAGCAGACAATGCCGTTGCAGTCTCCAATACAGCAGGTTTTGTTATTGGAGTTTCCGATGTGTTGTATGGGATATAGAGTGTCACCCCACTTGAAATAGTATAATTTCCCGGCGGAAGGATACCATCTCGCGTGCAGATAATATATTTGTTCTTGCTCAGTGCTGCAGCTGCTGTATTAGCCGCATTGAGGTCGGTATAATAAGTAGAACCTACTTTGAACTGAGCTTTTTGGTCATCCGTATAGTTGTTATAAGCAAAGCCTGCATAAATTGTGGAGTCTTGTGTAAACGTAGGATTCCACGGATTGGATGTGCTCAATAAGTCTTTTTTCTTGCCGTGTTTGGTGTACCAACCCGTAAACATATATCCCGATGCCAGGGCTGCTGTCAAGGTAGGGCTATACTTATAGGCATCTCCGGTGTTATATACGTAATTGGATGTGTTTACCGTTTGTGCATCAACAGTATAAGAGCCTATAGGATCTCCGTTGGCGTCCACGTCCGTTGAAAGGAATGTTATCTTATGATGATTAGTCAGTTCACGCCATTCCACACCGACTTTTGTCGCTGCCGTAAAAGAAGTCACGCAGGGGTTCTCTTCAGAAATTGTTGTTCTGTTGCCGGCTCCATCTTCCGTGTACCAACGTACAAATTCCGCCTTCTCGGAAGCATATGCGGTAAGTGTGATTCCTTTTACTCCAATCGTCTGATTGGACGTCGTGATGATGGTCTCGCTAACACCTTTGCCGGCCACAGTATAATACCCGTTGTCCCGAGCCGATGTTGATGCGGCTAAGAACGTCACATTGATTGCGGGAATCTGGGCAAACTTGGCGTAATAAGTTACCGTATAGCGGGTAGATCCCTCATACGTCGTTACTCCGCTACCATCTTTATAACTTGTAAATCCTGCTTGGTTCGGGAATTTTACTTCTACATCCTCCCAAGGATTATCTGTAGAAACCTGCGTATTTCCGTCGGCATCACTATACCAACCTACAAAGTAGTACTCATCCAGATCAGTAGGAGTAGCCGTGAAAGTGAAGGTGTTGGTGTGTATAACCTCCAAATCTTTATGTTCATCTTTTGTTTCAGAGGAGCCTATTCCGGTATCCCAATCCACGTACGACTGGCTACCGTCTGCGGTTGTAACAGGGTCGGAACCTTTGGATTTTGCAGTGATTTCCACTGTTCCGTAAGCCACATTCATTGACTTCGCAACGGTCCGGGCATAGTCCGTTTTGTTATGATAGTCCGTACCGCCGCAGTCGCCAGACGTCGTCCAGTGGCTTCGTCTCGGACCTGTAACATAGGTGGTGTCATTGGGATCTCCGATATTGTCGCCCTCGTCGGCGGGGGTAAAGGACATACCGATGGTGCAGAACACAGCCAATAACAGACCAAAAGAAATGGCTGTCAGTTTTGCACTGCTAATCTTTAATAAATTTTTTCTCATATCTTTTTGTATCTTTAATGTTTTCTAAATTAGTTATTTCTCTCCAATAAATCCAACAAATTCCTCAAGGCTTCGCTGTAATACACTACCCACTTTCAACTGCTCTTCGTATTTCGAAACCATGGTCGGACTTACGCTGCGATTTAACGCATAGCGCACCACTTCCGGATTAGCATCCTTGCACATTAATATACCTATACTCGGGTTTTCATTACTGCGTTTCTCCGTTTGGTCAAGTGCTTCCAGATAAAACTCCAATTGCCCCAAATCACGCGGATCAAACGTAGTCGTTTTTAGTTCAATAGCCACAAGGCACTGCAATGCACGATGGTAAAACAACAAGTCGCAGCGAAAGTTCTGGCCACCCACCTCAAGCGTATGCTCCTGATCCACAAAGAGAAAATCTTTGCCCATTTCCAAAATAAACTCCTTCATGTGCGATACGATCTCCTTGCGCAACTTCGACTCTTTGTACTGTTGCGGCAAGCCCAAGAACTCCAAGATCGCCTTGTCTTTCAGCAACACCTCTGACTGCGGATAGGTCTCCTTGAGCATCGCAGATTGTAATTTCTTGTCGCTCAATACCCGCGAGTAGGCATCTGTTTTGATAGCCCGTTCCAGTTCTTTATTTTGCAAATGTTCATACTCCGCATAAAGGATGTAGAATACGTATTGTTCGGGAGTTTCGCATCTATTTAAAATAATTTGGTGGTTTGTCCAACCCGTCTTCATTAACAACGATGGAATTTGTGCCATTTCGAATGACACAATTATATTGTGTCCATTTTGTGCCGTTTTGAATGGCACAATTTCCGAACCCTCTATTTGCGCCGATAACGTCGGCACAATTTGCTTATTGAGCTTCAGTTGTTCAATCAGATCCACAAAACCAGCAGCAGTATACGTCTCATAGAACTGAACCATTTTGTATATAGTTCTACGACTCCATCCCTTCAGGGTCGGGTTCTGCGTATGGACATACTCCGCCAACTGCTGAACAACCTTGGAACCCCAAGCGGCATTCTTGATACGATCAGACACAAATGCACCAACCTGCCATGCCGTCAATACCGACGCATGGTTAATCGCCAGCACAGCTTGAGTTCTGTTTTGCTCGATGATATGCAACACCGAAGCAAAATCATGTGCTAACGCCACAGATTGATTCTTAGTTTTATTTTCAACAATATCACTCATGTCTATTCTTCTATTTTTTATCTACCACTCTCACGCGCATAGGTATATAAGCGCCGCATAGAAAGCGGTGCAAAGTTACTGCTTATTTGCGACATACACAAGAGTTTAGGGCTAAAAAAGAACAAAAATGTTATTTTTGTAAAGAAAAGATAGCAAAATCGTAAAAAATCGATCGTCGATTAGAGACTCTTTCACTCCTTCATTCTTTCAATCCTTCACTCCTTAATCCCCGATAAATCTCCGTGAACATCCAGCCGTAGAAATGCTTGTAGCTGTTGCTTCCTTTGGGGATCGTCTCCCGGTACTCTGCATATTTCTCCTGCCAGATACGAGCCTGGGCGATATCCTCCTCGCCAAACTCCTCCGGATGGTAGCATACCCGCTCAATATCATGCGCCATCCGCTGTGCCGCCTTGATCATCTCCCGATTCCGCGTTGCACCTTCGGACCAAGGTCCTTCGTGGAAGCGCATATAAAAGAGTTCGTGCAGTTTACTGCCGTCAGGGGCATAGGATTGCGGGCCTTGCGGGCGCCAACGGCAGACGAGACGAGCACGTCTTGCTTGACCTTCCTTGACGCTATCAATAGCGCCATGAACTTCGTCTATTCCATTTACAAATTTTGCTATAGCCATATTATTAAATTGTTACGTAATGATAGGTACATGGTCCTGTAATGATACCGGCAATGGTCTAGGATTACCACGAGAATACCCCGAGATTGATACGTAGGACTCCATGTCGAATACTATTCGTTGGTTTTTGCCACACTATCGCTTGCGCGATGTTAAAATGAAAAATTTTCTGCAAATATACGATAAACTTTTCGCTTTTCCAATTTTTTTTGCAATAATCTTAAATTTTTCTTTCATTTTCTTGCAATTTATTTGCATATTCCGAAAATTTGACGTACCTTTGCAGCGAGATTTAGCAATTATGCACCGAAAAACAACTCTATTTCTTTTCTGTTTGATACAGGTCATCGTAGGCGTTTATGCCCACAACACTTCTGACATACCGGAAGAAGCGGTACGTACGATGTGCATCGAGTTGATTGATCGCTATCCTGTTGCTACCTTGCAAGATGTCTATAAGACCTGCTACCAAGATTTTTTCGGAGCCGAGCATATGATGCGAGACACCGCTGCTGCCAGACATTATCTGCATAGCGAATTGGAGCAATGCGCAGCGCAAGACCTGAGCGCCATGCCGCTTCGCGAGCCGACGGGTTTCAGGCACCGGTTCGTGCGGATCAACTTGTGCAACATCCAAGAAGGAGCCATGACGGAAGAAACATTGCTGACGCTATTTATTGACGCTGCCGGAAAAGACAATGCCGTTCATGACAATTGGGCATCCGAGTGGCGATTAATAGAGACTATCGCTCTGGATGTTCATCCGGATTGGCGAGATGAAGAATTGCAAGCCGAGCTACGCAAAGCCGCTGATTTACAGGCTGCTGTAAAGCATAGCGATGCTTTCCGAAATACCTATCACCCGCATTACCGCATCATCCGACAATGAAGCCCAAAAGCCACATACTCCGCACCCTGCGCATTGTACTTGCCTCGTTTTTCTTCGTGGTGATTACATTGCTGTTTTTAGGAATCGGCGGAAGGTTCAATATATGGTTTGGCTGGGTGGCAAAAGTGCAGTTTCTGCCGGCGTTATTAGCCTTGGATTTCGGGATATTAGCGATACTGATTATAGTGACTCTTGTCTTCGGTCGTATCTATTGCAGTGTAATCTGTCCGCTGGGTATTATGCAGGATATCTTCAGCCGGTTTGGCAAAAGGCACCGCTTCCGTTATTCGCCGGAGAAGAAAGGGTTACGCTATACTATTTTGGTGGTGTTTATTGTCTGCCTGATTGTAGGCTTCGCCCCTGTGACAACGCTATTGGCTCCTTATTCCGCCTACGGACGCATCATCCAATCGATTTTCCGCCCTGTCTATGACATGCTGAGCAATACGCTGATGGTTTTTGACATGCGTATGGGCGGATACCATATAGGATATACGGAGATTTGGATGCGCAGCATAAGCACGTTTGCCATCGCGGTCCTGACCTTCGTCGGTTTAGGATGGTTAGCTTGGCGGCATGGAAGAAGTTATTGTAACACGCTATGCCCCGTTGGCACGATCTTATCGTTGTTTGCGCGTGTCTCCTTGCTGCGCATACAAGTGGATGAGTCGAAATGCAACAAATGTTCGCTATGCGAGCGGAACTGCAAAGCCTCCGCTATCGACTCCAAGACGGGAAATATTGACTATTCGCGCTGCGTCGTTTGCGGAGATTGTCTGACTACTTGCAAACATGGGGCGTTGGAATATAAAGTATTCAGAAGTCAGCATTCCGATGTCAGCCCTGAGCCGGATAAGAAGAAACGGGCATTCCTGACCGGTGCAGCACTGGCGGTTGGGAGCGTAGCAATAGCACAGACAAAACTGAAAGTGGACGGCGGATTGGCCGCCCTATCCGAGAAGCAAAAGCCTCAGCGCAAGACTCCGATTACTCCCCCCGGATCTCTTTCCGCACATCACATGCAACGGCATTGTACGGCATGTCAACTATGCGTCAGTGCTTGTCCGAACAATGTGCTACGTCCTTCATCCGATCTCATGCGGTTCATGCAACCGGAATTGTCATTCGAGCGCGGATTCTGTCGTCCGGAATGTACGGTATGCTCACATGTCTGCCCGACATCCGCCATACAACCCGTTCAAAGAGAGGACAAAACCGCCATTCGCATCGGTCATCCCGTCTGGATAGCAGAAAACTGTATCCCTGTAGCCAATGGCGACAGTTGCGGTCTGTGTGCCCGCCAATGTCCGGCTGAGGCAATCATGATGGTGGACTATACGGCAGCAGACGGACGAAGAATCAAGGTGCCCGCCGTGGATAATGAACGTTGCATCGGGTGTGGCAAATGCGAGTATCTATGCCCGGCTCGTCCCTTTAGTGCCATTTATGTAGAAGGAAACGAAACGCATCACCATGAATAGACGAGACTTTATACAACATACAGCAGCCGCGGTAGCTGGTACATCCGTCCTATTGACGGCATGTAAGAAGAATTCAGCAGTCAGCCGTCAGTATTCAGAGAACACCAAACCGGCAGAGGCAATGACGACACGCGTCAACCCGAATACAGGGGATCACGTATCGCTGCTCGGATATGGTATGATGCGCCTGCCGGAGAAAAACCATACTGAGGGAGAAAACCCTATTGACCAAGAAGCCGTCAACCGATTGGTGGACTACGCACTGGCACATGGTGTCAATTATTTTGACACCTCGCCCGTCTATTGCCAGGGTTTTTCGGAACAGGCAACCGGTATTGCACTTAGCCGCCATCCCAGAAACAGTTATTTTATTGCCACGAAAATGAGCAATTTCTGGCCGGAATCGTGGCCCATAGAGGAATCCAAAGCTATTTTTGAGCGTTCGCTGCAATTCTTGCAAACAGATTATATCGATTATTTGTTGCTACATTCTGTAGGCAGAGGCGGACAAGGATTGAGCGGTATGGAGGTCTTCAACGGACGATTCATGGACAACGGCGTACTGGATTGGCTTGTTGAACAGAAACGGATCGGACGAATCCGTAACCTCGGTTTCTCCTATCATGGCGACATCGATGTGTTTGACACCTTGCTTCGCTGGCATGACGAAGGCAAGTATCATTGGGACTTCGTCCAGATAGAACTCAACTATCTGGATTGGGATTATGCCAATGAGATCAACGAGCGGAATACAGATGCATCCTATTTATATGCCGAATTGGCAAAACGAGCTATCCCCGCCGTTATCATGGAGCCGCTATTGGGAGGACGATTGGCCAAACTACCGCCTTCCGTAGTACGCCAACTCAAGCAACGGGATATTCATGCCACTCCAGCCGCATGGGCATTCCGGTACGCTGGAACGCCGAAATACGTACTAACCGTTCTAAGCGGCATGAGATACATAGAGCATGTACAGGAAAACTGCATCACCTACTCCCCTTTAAAGCCTTTGAGCGAAGAGGAAAATGCGATGCTGATGCAGATTGCCAAAGAACTATACGAAATACAAGAGGTACCATGTACAGGGTGCAATTACTGCATGCCCTGTCCGTATGGCATCAATATACCTGCCGTTTTCGGCTATTATAACAACTGTCTCAAAGAGGACATATTTCCAAGCAGCGACGGTATGACAGAGGATAAAGCGTTTCGCAGAGATCGCAAACGCTGGCTCATCGGTTACGACCGCAAGATACCGCATATGCGTCAGGCAGATCACTGTATCGGTTGTAATCGCTGCATTGCACAATGCCCGCAACATATTGATATTCCGCTTGAGATGCATAAGATCGATCAGTATGTCGAGCAACTCAAGCAATCTATATAAAAAGGTAAACAAATAAATTATAAATGGCTTTATGTTAGGTACATGGGAAATTATTTTAATCGTATTGGTTATTCTGCTTATCTTCGGAGGTAAGAAAATCCCTGAGTTGATGCGTGGCCTCGGTAAAGGCATACGCTCATTCAAAGACGGGATGAACGGGAAAGAGGAGCAAGAGGTAAAAGAAGATTCAAAAGTGGAAAGCCAAGAGCCGAAAGACAATGGCAAATAAGGAATTGTCCTTCTGGGAGCACTTGGATGAACTGCGCAGTGTGCTGATCAAATCGATCTGCGCATGGGTAGTTGCTTTCATTGCCGCGTTTTGCTTGAAAGATTGGATCTTCGCATGGCTATTGAAACAGCTAGGCAATGATCAAACACTCGTGAATCTGGATATCACAGGGCAGTTTGTAACGCATATACAGGTGTCTCTGTGTATAGGTTTTGTTATTGCGCTCCCCTTGATCATCTATTGGCTATATGGTTTTGTAGCACCGGCTCTCTATGCATCGGAGAAACGCCATACCGTCATTTTCCTTATCTGCTCCATACTGCTTTTTGCAGCAGGGGTGGCA
The DNA here is from genome assembly GCA_947164985.1 of uncultured Bacteroidales bacterium. GTDB lineage: Bacteria > Bacteroidota > Bacteroidia > Bacteroidales > Paludibacteraceae > Colicola. The sequence goes on from CAMUYI010000001.1 coordinate 86,683, forward strand.
CTCAATTATTTTCTTATTTTTCCGCTTTCTTTCCGTTTCCTGACGCTCTATGAAGTGAGTCCGATAGTCGAGAACCACATCAGCCTTGGTTCGTACATCTCGCTTTTGTTAGTGCTTTCCATCATAATGGGTCTGCTGTTCGAAGTGCCGGTACTGACATGGATACTTTCCTCTCTAGGTATCTTGCGCCGCGAATATATGCAAAAATACCGGCGGCATGTATTCGTCGGTATTCTCATTTTAGCAGCAGTCATCACACCTACAGGAGACCCCTTCACGCTGCTATTAGTTACAATGCCCGTATACTTACTCTATGAGTTGAGCATCTGGATTATCAAGATGTAGGGTGTTTTTTCCATCAGGAAGGAGAAGTATACGCTGATAGGGTTTGAGGACGTCATCGAAGATACTCATTCCTTCTTGCTGCAAGGTACTATCTATCTGTATATCCGCCATATCCAACAACGACCAGAAAAGATGATCGGCACAAACAGGTTCGTCTTTATGGCGCATCATATTGGCTACCTTTTCTGGATAATCCTCTGCATAGTTATCGTTATACCATATCATCAACGGCACATGGTATTCGCTTTTGTATGGGGGTGTGTATCCATGTGCTCCGCCATGATCTCCTATCGGTCCTTCTCCATGATCCGAGGTAAATAGCCATTGGGTTATTCCTTGTTGCTTTTGCAGCACATTCGTCAAAGCCAATAGCATAGAATCCGTGTATAGGATGCTATTATCGTAGGCATTATTATACATCGCTTCGCCGCGTACAGCATTCGAAGTCGTGACATCCGGAAAATAGCGCGATGTGCATGCATCCGTATTGATATAGAACTGGTGATTGCCCCATAGATGCATGATTACAAACAGTTTGTCCGCTGTTGCGCATAGCGAATCCACCACTGCCGGCATATCCATATCCCGCTTCACGCGTATGATCTCTGCGCCTCGCGCTACGTAATCGCTGACCCCGTCGCTCACTAGTTGCGCCTCATTGGTCAGCCAAACGGTTTTGAACCCGCATTCGGCATAAGCCTGCTGCACGCCCCATTCTTGATAATTTGCCGCAAAAGTATCGGGTGTGGCACGTGTAATCATCATCGGTACGGCATACATAGTAAAAACTCCGGTGGCATAATAATCCGTATAGCGCACTAATGAAGATAATGAACCCATTCTCGGCATCGTTATACGATAATTCGTACCATCTAATGAAACATGGTCATCCCGCAAGGATTCGTCGATTATCAGAAGATATATTTCCTTGCCTACCGGCGTATAATTTCGTGTGGCGCCATATATAAAAGACTCCTGTTGCGACGTTAGCAGATTCCGCTCGTTGCGCTGACGCAAGGCCTCCTTTGCTTGCAGATAGACATTCAGAGGAAAGCATACTTGACATGGTATCGCTACCAGCACTAACATCAATCCGGCGGAAACGGCTACCACCCATTTTTGCCATGAAAAAGACGGTCGGGTTATAAATATCAATACGGTCGCTAAAAAATAGGCCGCTGCTACGCCCTCTACCACATATACATGCTGGATGATAATACGTACTACCGCTCCGTCCGCCTCATATGGCGTAGTCATAAACAGCGAACGCAAATAGCCAGCTGAAGCGATGTCGCCATCATATACCAGCAAATGTGCTGACTCAAAAAGGGTTCCTATAAAAAGCAAGGTAAACAACAGCCATCTCAACCATCGCCATGGACACCAAAGAATCAGGCTACAGGCAAGTGTTGTGATCGTAAGAGATAACGGGAAGAAGGTCTTCACATCTGCAGGATACCACCAACCATGTAAAAATGTCGGTACCGATAATACCAACACCACACAAACCAATACGAGCAAATCTCTGCTATTTGCGTTTACGCTTTTCATGACTCTCTACTATTGGTCCGTACGAAACCGAATGCCTGCTATAGACAATCAACACAATACCGATGATGACATACGGGATACTGAGCATCTGTCCCATATTGAGCACGAATGCTTCTTCAAACTCCCGCTGCACAGGCTTCAAAAACTCAATAAAGAATCGCGGGACCCATAACATCAAAGCAGATATACCGGTCAACAACCCAAGACGCTTTCCAGCATTCGTGCGCAGATACAGATACCACCATATCCCTATTGCCACCCACGCCAGCAAAGATTCATAAATAGCTGTCGGATGACAAGGCAAAGTGTCTCCGTTATACACAAAAAGGAATCCCCATGGCAAACCTGTCGGGTTACCGTATATCTCCGAATTGAAGATATTGGACAAGCGCGAGATGGCATGAAAAACCAACCGGCTCACAATCATCCGATCCATTACCCACCATGTACTGCATTGAAAGAGGAACTTCGCTACCAGCCATGCTCCCAGCCACATACCGAAATCCACACCATGGCTCGCCATTCCATGACCGATACGGAGCCATTTGGACGGATGTTCAAACGTCGGATTGCACAATATGCCATCTACATCATACCACTCGTAGAACCAGCAATGAAAACAATGACAAAAGAATGTTCCTAACAGCGTACAGGCTATAAACGCCACATCCACATAATTGCGCGGCAACTGCTCTTTGCGATAAATGATCCACTGGAACAAATACACGAATAGGATCGCCAATGTCACTATCGTCCCATACCAGCCAATAGCAAAATGCTCGCCCTCATAGATAAATGGCGAGACATTCCATGTAATATAATTCAGAATTGATAGCATCATAAGGCTTCATAAACCGCGCTGCAAAATTACTGCTTTTTTTTGATATATGCAAGTTTTTTTTGAGAAAAAATGAGACAGCAGGGAAAGAGGGTTTTGGAAAAGGTTGAATATGAAATGGATAGATTGGGTTTTGCTGTCGCAAGGGACAAAAAGGCCGGTAAGGGGATATACGAAAAGAGTTTGGAGGGCGGGTTATATTAGTAATAGATTTCGAAATTTCGTGATAATTATTTAAAGAAAAAATTTAGAAAAAAACAAATAAAAAACCTGATTGAGAAAATTATATTAAAAATAACTTTTTGAAAAACAACCTTCGTTGTTCATAACTTGTCTTGATAATTCACTGTTCCGAATCAGTAGTGTCCCATTAAAAATAAACAAAAACCAACAAAACCCTTTGAGTGCTTTAGAAGCTTTGCTTCTTTTACCAATTGCTACTAAAACCTACTTGTAAGTGAACTTACAGATAGCTTTTACTACCAATTTGTACAACTCTACGAGTATAAAGCACTCAAAGACATAAACATAAAAAACATTTTAACCTTTTTTACATTATGATTAAAAACCTTAATTTGATGGAGGGACAGGAAGACCTCCGCATCGTCGAGCATCTCGACATGCAAAAACTCCCTGAGAGTGTACAACAGATGCTTTCGCTGGCGAGTACAGAGGAAGAAAAGGACATTATCCTAATGGCGACGCTTGCAGGTGCGAGTGCATGCGTACCGAATCTGTATTTTACCTATGGTCCGACAGGCAAGAAGTACTACGCGAACCTGCAATGCTTCATTTTAGCGTCCGCAGCAAGCGGTAAGGGTATTGCAAATCAAGCCTTAGAGATGGTGCGCGTGGTGGATGAGCAGCATCCGATGCTGATTGCCGGCGACAGTACGTTAGCAGCATGGTATAAGGCGCTGGAGGCGCAAGACGTTGTCGGTTACATGCACGAGAGCGAAGGAAGCGTGATCACAGACATCTGGAAGTCGGGTGCGGCGAACTACAACACGGCGCTTCGCAAGGCAGCGGAACATGAACCGATTAGTAGGAACCGCTGCAAAGGGGCTTCTGAGATCAAGTGCCCGCGCCTCTCGATGCTGCTTACGGGCACTTTCGGACAATACAAGGCATTGGTGCCGAGCGTCGAAAATGGATATTTCTCGCGCCTACTGACGGTGGTGATCAAAGGGACAAACGGTTTTGACAAGCGGTATGTGAGCTCCAAAGTCGGGCAGAGTGCGATCCCAAAGATTGTGGGAAGGGAATTATTGCGCATATATTCGCGATTAATGGAAGGCGACGAACGCGAATGGAGCCTCACCGATGCGCAGAAAGAGCGGTTGGGTGAGCACCTGGAGACGGAATACGGGACGTTGATGGAAATGTTAGGCGATAATTTCCATTCGGCGGTGATACGAATGGCGGTGCAGATAGAAAGGATCGCGATGATACTGACGACGATGAGGGCCGCGAAGATAGCCGCGGCGAGGAAGCCTCGCAACTCGATGGAAGCACTATGATCCGGGGTATAGATGAGCGTATGAGCCTCATAGCGCGTACGCGTATCCATGATATAATTGTCGAAGAGATGCATGACTTCCACACTGAAAACGCTTGCGATTCCGACTTGTACGGTGGTTATTGCACCTCTTGGCCTTGGAGGGTGTAAGTGTGATCTCCGCGGAGGATGAGGAGTTGGCCGTTACGGAGGATCTTATGGGTGAGGGGTGAGGGGTTACCGGTTACGGTCTCCAAGGCGGTGGTGGTTAGGGTGCGGACGTATTTATAAATCGGTTGGTCGGATGTCTGATCCGAAGTGGTGTAGAAGGTAGTAGCATCGAGCCATGCGAGCGATTCACCTTGCTTCTCTTCTTGATAAGCGGCAATCTGCTGCGGACGGCGCAGGGCGGTAGCACTCAGGCTCTCGGAGCCTTGACGCTCCCAAAGGAGGACGTACTTTTTGCTTTTGATCGCCATCCATTTGCCGTCGGGCGTGATATCACCGCCAGTGCAGAAGTTAAATTTACCGCCATTACCCAAGGCGCATACTTCGGTGAGGGTCTGTTTAGCGGTGCCGTAGTCGGTACGGAACGGCAGTTTATAGAGATGGCAGATGCCATCTTTGACCTTATCGACGATGTAAAACATCTGCTCGATATTGTCGTACATGAGGGTTTCGGTGTTATGGGCTTGGTTATCCGGGTAGCCGAAGCGGATATAGTTAACAGACTGACTTACTGTACCTGAAGTGATGGCGGGTTCTTCGAAATAATAGATGTAATAATTATCCTTGAACGCCAGGTCATTATCGCCGATAGCGCCGATGAAAACGTAGTTGGTATTGTTATAGATACCAGTAGCGATATCTTCCCAGTCGTCACGATTGTTACTGCCTGAATTGATCGTGACGGTCATCTTCAAGGTACCATCCGGTTGGATTGCCACAATTTTTCGATTCGATCCGAGATTCTCATCGCCATGTGCCCAGAGATAACCCGGGGTAGTACGCGAGCAAGCGAGACCGCTGGTCTCGGGCATGACACTCTTATACATCGTACCGCATTGTGTACGGGTAAATTCATTGTTGAGGGTAAGATTTGTACCATCATAATTGATACCATCCGCAAAGAGGGCGGCAGTCATCATAAGACCCAAGAGGGGAAAAGCAAGACGTTTCATGTGATTTAGCGATTAAATGTCATTTTGCATTGCAAAATTACTGCATATTTCTGACATATGCAAGCGAAATCCGTTTATTCCACAAAAAACAACAAAATTTAGCCTATTTTGTACCTTCGAGGACACCGACACGGCAAGCCGTCCCACCTCGAAGTTACGGTCGCACTATCGTGCAAACCTCAAGATTTTCAGCAAAAAGCATTACGCTTATGCAAGCATAGACTGTATTTTTTTGCTTAAAATCTTGCATATTTGAATAATTTGTAGTAACTTTGCACCCGCAAAAGTTTTGACGATGGTTATTGACGATCCGAAAATAGATAATCCTATCCTGCATCTGGTAGGTGAAACAGCAGACGAACTGGGCTTGGAATGCTACGTGATCGGCGGTTGGGTGCGCGATCTGCTGCTGCATCGGCCGTCCGACGACATCGATATCGTCGTGGTCGGATCGGGTATCGCCTTAGCCGAAGCGGTAGCAAAGAAACTGGGGCGCGGGGCACACCTGTCTATTTTCAAGACCTATGGTACGGCGCAAGTAAAAGGTGAAAGGTTAAAGGTGAAAGGTGAAAGGGTTGATGATGTAGAGTTGGAGTTTGTAGGCGCGCGGAAGGAGAGTTATCAGCATGACAGCCGCAATCCGATTGTGGAAGACGGTACGCTGCAGGAAGATCAGGAGCGACGGGATTTTACCATCAATGCCATGGGGATATGCTTGAATAATGGTGCAAATGGTGACGCTTCGCTTAATGGTGCAAATGATGGAAGGGATCTCCAGTATGGAGAGTTACTGGATCCGTTTGACGGTATCGGAGACCTGGAGCGCGGCATCATCAAGACGCCCTTGGATCCGGATATCACGTTCAGCGACGACCCGCTGCGTATGATGCGGGCGATACGGTTCGCGACGCAATTGGGCTTTAACTTAGACGGCGAGACTTTCGACGCGATCTCGCGTAATAAGGGACGCATGGGCATCATCACGCGAGAGCGTATCGCGGAAGAGCTGAATAAGATCATCCTCAGTCGCCGACCCTCGGAGGGTTTTATATTGCTTGACAAGACGGGGTTACTGCCCCTTATCTTCCCGGAGTTAGCAGCACTCAAGGGTATCGAAGTGAAGGAAGGTAAAGGGCATAAAGATGTATTCTATCATACGCTGAAGGTGCTGGATAATGTAGCCGAGCTACAGCAGTCAGCCGTCAGCCATCAGCCGTCAGAACATTTTTTATGGCTGCGCTGGGCGGCATTGTTGCACGATATCGGCAAACCGAAGAGCAAGGCATGGGACCCACAAGCGGGTTGGACCTTCCGCAACCACAACTATATCGGGGCGAAGATGGTGCCGAAGATCTTTGCGAAGATGAAGTTGCCGCTGAACGAGAAGATGGAGTACGTGAAGAAGATGGTGGACCTGCATATGCGGCCGATCAATCTGATTGAAGATACGGTGACGGACAGTGCGGTACGGCGTTTGCTGTTTGAAGCGGGCGACGATATCGACGACTTGATGCTCCTTTGCGATGCGGATATCACGAGTAGGAATGAAGAGAAAAAAGCGCGTTTTCATCGGAATTATCAGTTGGTGCGAGAGAAGATGGTAGAACTGGAAGAGCGGGACCGTATCCGCAATTTCCAACCGCCGGTAGACGGAAAGGAAATCATGGAGCTGTTTGGTCTCGAACCCTGTTCGCTGGTAGGTGAACTGAAAGCGGCAATCAAGGATGCGATACTCGACGGCGTCATCCCGAATGACCACGATGCCGCCAAAGCATTTGTAATTGAATTATGGCAGAAGAAACAGAAATAATCGGAGCAGCCGTGGAGTACGGCGAAGAGAACATTATCCACTTGGATGACATGGAGCATATCCGGCGTCGTCCGGGTATGTATATCGGTAAGTTAGGTGACGGCAGTCATTCCGACGACGGTATCTATGTGCTCATCAAAGAGAGTATCGACAACTCGATCGATGAGTTCCGCATGGGTGAAGGAAAAGTGATTGAAGTGGACGTAGCGGACGGTCGTGTACGCGTACGTGACTACGGTCGCGGTATCCCGTTGGGTAAGTTAGTCGAGGTGGTAAGTATCCTGAACACCGGTGGTAAATACGACAGCAAGGCCTTCAAGAAATCGGTGGGTCTGAACGGTGTAGGTACGAAAGCGGTAAATGCGCTGAGTTCGTTCTTCGCCGTCGAGTCGTACCGCGAAGGGAAGATGCGTCGGGCAGAGTTCGCACAGGGTAAGTTGACCAGCGATACCGATATCGTTGATTATACCGGTCCGGAGAAACGCGGTACGATCATCGAATTCGTTCCCGACGACAGCAAAGGGCTGTTTGAGAACTACCATTTCCGCGATGATTATATCGAGGAGTTGCTGCGTAACTATGCGTACCTGAATACGGGTCTGACGCTGGTGTATAACGGCAAGAAATTCGTGAGCAAGAACGGTCTACTGGACCTGCTGACGGAGAACATGACGGTAGATCCGCTCTACCCGATCATCCATCTCAAAGGCGAAGATATCGAGATCGCTCTGACCCATACGGACCAATCGAACGAGGAGTATTTCTCCTTCGTCAACGGTCAGCATACGATCCAGGGCGGTACCCATCAGGCAGCATACCGCGAGGCGATCGGTAGGACGATCAAGGAGTTCTTCAACAAGAACCAGGAGTTGGCGGACATCCGTAACGGTGTTGTCGGTGCGATCGCTATCAATGTGGAAGAGCCGGTATTCGAGAGCCAGACCAAGGTGAAGTTGGGATCTAAAGACATGAGTCCGACTAGCGGCGTGAGCGTCAATAAATTCGTCAATGACTTCGTCAAGCAGCAACTCGATAATTTCCTGCATAAGAATCCGCAGACGGTGGAGATCATGCTGCAGAAGATTCAAGACAACGAGAAAGAGCGTAAGGCGATCGCGGGTGTGACGAAGGCAGCGCGTGAAAGGGCGAAGAAGAACTTGGTGAACAACCCCAAGTTACGTGACTGCCAGATCCACCTCAATGATCCCAAGCCGGTGAAGAGTTCGAAAGATGCGGACGATGATCTGCGTCTGGAGAGCAGTATCTTCATCACGGAGGGTTTGTCGGCATCGGGAAGTATCACGAAGAGCCGTGACGTACGTACACAAGCGGTATTCTCGCTGCGCGGTAAACCGCTGAACTGCTTCGGACTCACCAAATCGGTAGTGTATGAGAACGAGGAGTTCAACTGCCTGCAGTCGGCGCTGAATATCGAAGACGGTCTGGATGAGTTGCGCTACAACAAAGTCATCATCGCTACCGATGCCGATGTGGACGGTATGCATATCCGTCTGCTGATGCTGACCTTTTTCCTGCAGTTCTTCCCCGATCTGGTCAAGAAAGGGCATGTCTATATCCTTCAGACCCCGCTCTTCCGCGTGAAGGACAAGAACCAGACGATCTACTGCTACTCCGAAGAGGAACGGCTGAAGGCGATCGCGAAGATCAAGACACCGGAGATCACCCGATTCAAAGGTCTGGGAGAGATCTCGCCGGATGAGTTTAAGGGATTCATCGGAAACGGAATCCGTCTGGATCAGGTGAACCTGCGCAAAGAGGACAACGTAAAAGACCTGCTCTCGTACTACATGGGTAAGAACACGACCGAACGGCAGCAGTTCATCATCGATAATCTCGTGATTGAGGAAGATCGGGTCGACGATGTCGACATTTTAGATTGAAGATTGGAGATTGAAGATTTATGAAAGAACTGATTGCTTTCATAGGGATGGCGATTGTCATTGCGGTGCTGATTGAGATCAATGAGCGCCGCAAGGCAAAGAAAAAGCAGACAGAAGTCAGCTCTCAGCCGTCAGATTGCAAAAAAGAACAAGCCTGCGCTGAGTGCGGGCTTGTCGATATTTGCGAGAAAGAGGATAAGAAGGCTTGATCACAAGCGCTTATAGACTTTCTCAAAGAAGGTGACTGCACCATTCATGTGCGGACCGTAGTCATCAAAATCATACTCTACATTATCCAATTCCTTCTTTTGGAATTCTTTGGATATATGGTCGCTATTGAGGAAGGGGACCATATCATCGGTGGTGCTATGAAAGAGATAAAGCGAGGATTGCGGTGTCCAATTTAAGATCGAATTGCGTTTGGTAGCTCTATACAGCACCGAGGTAGGATACACTTTCTTCTTGAAGATCACCGGTTTGAGCAACGAATCCATATCATTTCCCAATTGCTTATTGACATCATTCATATACCACATCTTGGATTCAATCAAGCCCGGACATTTATCCAATAATTTCTTACGGAAAAAGGCCGTCCTTTTGAGTCCTAAGTTCTCCCCGTAATTCAGACCCAAAACGAGCATCGGTAACGCACAAGGGATGGTAGCCGTTTTGTGGGTGATATAATAATCAAACGTTCCGGCCAGATCATAGGGTCCCGCTCCGGCAAAGACTTGATAGATCGGGTACTTATCCGCATAATGCTCCTCCAATTCCTTCTGCAAAGCCAAGGTAGCCGCCCCGCCCTGCGAATAACCGACGAGGATAAGAGAAGGATAGAACGTATAGGAATTAGCCTTTAAATAAGGGATGGCAGCCTCCAGCAGATCGATCGCCGAAGAGACGGTGCTCTTCAGATGCAGATAAGGATGCGTGAGGGTATCCGAGACTCCATACCCGATATAATCCGGCATGATGACGATATGCCCCTTCAGCGCATAAATACCCTCTATCGAACTGGCATTACTCGGCGCTTCTTTATTGGAGCAGATCGTATAATGATTGGCAATGATGATATGCTTGGCTTTCTTATGATTAGGCAAAAAGATCTTACCGGATAGCGTAATGGTATCGCCTCTGGGCGAAACGGAACGATAGGTGACCGGCACCTGCTTGATCATGGCATAGAGGGTAGAAAGAAAAATATTACTGCCGGTCTGGCTTCCTGCCACTTCATATTCCGCTATATTATTAATGATCGTATTATCCGTCACGGATTGCTGGAGCGTATTCCAGAATACATCCGTATTGACATTATTCGCCACAAAAGACTGATTAATACTGGAGGTAAAGGAACGCCAATTCTCCTTAAAGAAACGACCCACCGCGCCCGGAGGATCCTCTTCGACGAAGTTGGCTCGGTAGTATTCCAAATCAACGTAGTTTCGGGCATACGCGGAAGAAAACAGCGCAAGCCCAATCAAGACCAAGCAATATATCCTTCTCCTCAGCATGCACTATTTTAATTTATATACTGATCTGAAACAGGTGGTTCACCAATAAGATAAAAAGAATGGAGTAAAAAGCCGCCCCTTCCAGCCACCACAGGGCACAGGTTCGCAAGGTACGTGTATAGAGACCTGCCGCCACTTCTGCAAGCAGAATCGTGATCGCGATATAACACGTCCGATACCCCACCACCAAAAACCATATCACGGTCACTGTAGCAGCGAGAATAGCAAAACCATAATGGATGTAGATCAATTTTTTATTCTCCCTATAACGTGCCGTGCAAGCCACTGTCAAAAGACAAACCAGCGCAGTGCAAGGTAGAAAAACGAAATGTTGCGCCCAAGCAGAACCGTTGACGGTATCATAAATCCAGATGGGCATCAGCGTGGTACACAAGAGCACCATCAAGGCCGGGAACACAAGGCCTAAATACTTATGCTTCCGCTCGTAATGATAATAAGAAATAGACAGATTAGGCAGAATGCCGAAGTTCTTTCGCGTGATAAAGATATAGAGCGACAGAACGACAATATCAATCAACAATATGACTACCTCGATCGAATGCATGCTTATTTCTGCTTGTACAAACGCTTGTTGCTAGCAATAATATGCAGGATCTGATTCATCCAGTCTTGCTCCTTGGGCCACATATTAGCGGTATAGCCATACTCTACCGTCTGGCCTTTCGCATAGACAGACAACACGAAAGGCGTAGAAGCCGCATAGATGGCATTCAGACTCTCTAAAGGAAATCGCATACTATAACGATGAATCCACAGTTTAGCGTCGCGCTCTACAAAAAACGTCTCGAAATCCCGGCAGTATACCAGCTTGCCACTACGCAGCGTGATCGAGTCCGCCAGCAGTTCCTGCGGTGTCCAGACGCTAAAATTCATGGTGACCGAGTCATTGGTGGTCACATAGGTCACATCAGCCATCAAAGGCTTGATATTCTTGGTTTTGGAGGATATTTGGTAAGGTGCAACATAGTAAATCTGGCCATCCTCGATCGTTTTCATGACATACCTATCCTCCAACTTGACCGCCAACGCAGCCAAACTAACCCACAACACGAGGGACAAAGAAAAGAACCGTTTCATACACATAAAAAAAAATGATGTGCGGGACACCATGCGCTGCCCCGCACATTGTCAACAATTACTCACCGTAAACATAGTAAGTCTGGGTCGTGAAAACGCCAAGAATACTAAAGGTCTGAACGTCTACGTGGCTGACCTTCTTGATACCAGCCATTTTAGCAGCCGTGTTGATACCTGCATCACCGTAAGCTGCAACACCAAGAATACTGGTACACTTAACAGAACCAACCTTGGTACCCAACTTGTTATCGGTAACAGAATGAGGAACGGTCGTGCCGGTATAAACAGCACCTACTACACCAACAGAAGCGCAGCTAACCAGGCTCAATCCCATAACAACAGCCGTTGCCAAAACCATGAGATGTTTTTTCATTTTTGTAGAAAATTTAGTTAGTAATAATTGTTTGTTAACGATTCGTCCGTCAGACGGAACTTAAATCGCCTGCAAAGTTACAATAAAAAATCGAAACTTGCAAATATTTTGTTGATTTTCCTCAAAATATGCTATCTTTTTACAATTTCAGTGCGGGTTTACTGCCGCACCGTGATATGGAAACAACTCTGCTTCCATTCGTATTTCACGTATATCTTCCCTGCGCGCTGATGGTTGAGCAACACCTGTCCCAAGACGAGTTTGAGATTATCCTCGTGCATGTACGTATGCGTGTGCGATACCTTATCATAACGCATGTACGCGAGGTCGAAGGTCGTGCCGTAGCAATGACAAGACTGCGTGGTAGAGTTGATATTACCGCTTCGCTGCAGGTACTTCACATCTTCCTGCGTACGCAGCACGGAGGTTACATAGAAGCGGTAGTGCGGTAGGCCGTTTCGACTCAATATATCCGCCCACTCTGCCCCGATAGCGTCCAGTTCGCGTTTGGCGGACGGGATGAGGTACGGCACGGAGTGCATCAAGTCCTCGACGATATAGTTCTCATTCGTCTTGATCTCCACCAGTTGCTTACGCATGGACGCGGCATCTGCACGGTCTTTCGGCGGACGCGGCAGGCCAATCTGAGAGGCTACCGCATGCTGCTTGGCTTGCAAGTCATTGAACTTGGTCTTATAACTGAAGGTCCGACCGGGATACCAAACAAGGCTGTCTTCGACTATTTCTTCCTCAGCCTGCGGCGTTGGAGAGCCGCAGCCGAGGAAGAAGACCGTTAACACTGTAAGACCAGCTGCCAGCAGTCTGTTAGATAGACCACTCAAAGCCATCTTTGGTATCTTTGATTTGGAAACCGAGTGCGGTCAGTTCATTACGGATCTTATCGGACGTAGCCCAGTCTTTGTTCTGCTTGGCTTGCAGACGGATACCGAGCAGCAGGTCGATGGCTCCGTTGAAGGCTTTCATCTTCTCGTCTCCGCTCCCCTGCTCTTCGAGACGCAGACCGAGGATATCGATCGCAAAGGTCTTCCATACCTCACGCAGTTCGTTCAGGTCAGCCTCCGAGATCGTACCCTTACCGTCATGCACCGTATTGATAGCACGCGTCGAATCAAAGAGCGCTGCGATCACGAACGGCGTATTCAGGTCATCATCCATGGCTTCGGTACAACGCTGACGCAGACCGTCGATAGATCCGCCAATAATGGCGGATGTCTCTTTGCCTGCCTGAATCTTCTGCAACCGGGCATACGCTTCCTGCATGCGTTGCAAGCCTTTCTCGGCAGCCTCGAGGGCTTCGGAGGAGAAGTCCACCGTGGAACGATAATGGGCTTGCAGGATGAAGAAACGGATCACCATCGGACCGAAGGGCTTTGACAACAAGGGGTGTTCACCCTTGAAGAACTGCTCGAGGGTAATGAAGTTATTATAACTCTTACCCATCTTCTTGCCGGCGATCGTGATCATGTTGTTATGCATCCAGTAATGGACGGTCTCGTGACCTAATGCCGCACAAGATTGCGCGATCTCTGCTTCGTGGTGCGGGAAGATCAGATCGAGTCCGCCTCCATGGATATCGAACCGCTCACCGAGGTATTTGGTACCCATCGTAGAGCACTCCATATGCCAGCCCGGGAAACCTTCGGACCAAGGTGAAGGCCAGTGCATGATATGCTCCGGTGCGGCTTTCTTCCAGAGGGCGAAGTCATAAGAATGTTTCTTCTCCTCCTGTCCGTCCAGTTCGCGAGTCTCGGTGACGATATCGTTGAGGTTACGGCCGGAGAGTTTACCGTACGGAAAATCCTTGGCGTATTTCTCCACGTCCATATAGACCGAACCGTTGGAGACATAGGCATAGCCCTTATCGAGGATCTTCTGCACGAAGGCAATCTGCTCGATGATATGACCGGATGCATGGGGTTCGATAGAGGGCGGCAACACGTTGAGCGCCGCCATATCCCGATGGTAGCGGTTGGTGTAATACTGCACCACCTCCATCGGTTCGAGTTGCTCCAGACGCGCTTTCTTAGCGATCTTATCTTCCCCTTCATCCGCATCGTGCTCCAGGTGGCCTACATCGGTGATATTCCGTACATAGCGCACCTTATAGCCCAAGTACTGCAAGTAGCGGTAGAGCAAGTCAAAGGTGATGGCAGGACGGGCATGCCCCAGATGGGCATCGCCATACACGGTAGGACCACAGACATACATGCCCACGTGCCCTTCGTGCAAGGGTTTGAACGTCTCTTTAAATCTCGTTAACGAATTATATATTTCAAGCATCTAATCAATTTACGATTTAACGATTTACGATGTACGATTTAGAGTAGCGTAGCGGGATCGAGGTTATTGCGCTCGATATCTTTGAAGTAATTGAAAGTGCCTACCTTGAGTTCTTCGCAAGCGGCCTCGTCGCAAACGATGATACCGTGTTGGTGCATCTGGAGCGCAGAAACGGTCCACATATGGCTGATCGGTTCTTCGATCGCGTGCTGAAGTGCGCGGGCTTTGTTATGACCGTTCACCATGATGAGTACCTCTTGGGCATCCATGACAGTACCTACACCTACGGTGAGGGCGGTCTTCGGCACTTTGTTCACGTCGTTGTCGAAGAAGCGGCTGTTGGCGATGATTGTGTCGGTGGTGAGCTCTTTCTTACGGGTGCGGCTGGTGAGTGACGAGCCCGGTTCGTTGAAGGCGATGTGTCCGTCGGGACCAATACCGCCGAGGAAGAGGTGGATACCGCCGATATTCTTGATTTTCTCTTCGTAGCGCGCGCACTCGGCTGCGAGGTCGGGAGCGTTGCCGTTGAGAATATTGACGTTTTCTTTGCGGATGTCGATGTGCGAGAAGAAGTTATTCCACATGAAGCTGTGATAGCTCTCCGGGTGCTCTTCGGGCAGGTTGACATACTCGTCCATATTGAAAGTGACTACATTGCGGAAGGAAACCTTGCCGGCTTGGTTGAGTTTGATGAGTTCGCGGTACATACCGAGAGGCGAAGAGCCGGTCGGAAGACCAAGCACGAACGGTTTGCTCTCTTTGGGATCAAACTCATTGATACGTTTTGCTACATAGTTCGCAGCCCACTTACTGAGCAGGTCATACGAAGGTTCGATAATTACGCGCATAATTTTATTTGTGATTTGTCATTTGTAATTTGTCATTTTTTATTCGCCGAGAAGGATCTCTTCGATCTCGGGTTCTTCGAGGTTAACGCCAACGATATGGCCGGTACGGTCAATAAGAACCGTATGCGGGATGAACTGCACATGGTACTTATCGGAGCAAGGATGCTCTGCATCTTCGCGCATCTGCGGCCAAGGCATCTGCTCTTCATTAAGCGCCACCTGCCAAGCCATGATGTCCTGATCTACCGAGCAGCTGAGGATCTGCAGATGACCGGCGGGCTGCCCAGCATAGATCTCCTTAAGAACCGGTACGAAACGACGGCAGGGATTGCACCACGAAGCCCAGAAATCTACGAGGACGTAGTCGGTCTGACCAACCAGGTCACTAAGGGACAGTTCTTCTCCATTCGGCGTGAGACCGGTGATGTCGATATAGAGGGTCGAGTCAATGACCTGCTCCGTAGTCTCCTGGTCAACCGGTTCACTGGTCGACTGGTCTGCCGGCTTCTTAGCACAAGCTACCATCAACAGGAGGGCAATTAAAAATGAAAAATTAAAAATTAAAAATTTTCTCATATTAGTCCATTCTTTTTAAAACGACTGCACTACGGGCGGTGAGATACATCTTGAGCCAGCCCTTACCGTCTTTGGCATAGAGTTCGTCATGTTCGGTGAAGTGCTCTACGGAGTCATCGCTGAGACCGAAGCCGGCGAACTCTTTGGCATCGGTATTGAGCACCACTTTGTATTTTCCTTCGGGCACCAACATGCCATAGTCGGTGAAGGATTTCTGGCCATTCCAGTTGAAGATGAACAGGAGGTCGTTACGCGAGTAAGCGACTACTTGGTCTCCCTCGTTATCCCACCATTTCATGACCCAAGGCAGGTGTTTGCCCACATTGTATTTCTTTTCTTCCGCCGTCGGATTCTGCGTCAGGATATGCTTCTTGAGCAGATGAATCATTGCCGCGTCGAAGCGGTTGAGGTCCGCGAAGAAATAGTTGGGGTTATCGACGAGACTCCACTGGCGGCGGGCATATTTATAACTCCAACCATTGCCCTCACGCGGGAAATCGATCCATTCCGGATGACCGAACTCATTGCCCATGAAGGTTAGGTAACCGCCGTTAATGGTCGAGGCGGTGATGAGACGGATCATCTTATGCAGGGCTATACCGCGATCCGCCATATAGGTAGAATGACCATGCTCAAAATGCCAGTACATGTCGGCGTCCACGAGACGGAAGATGATGGTCTTGTCGCCCACGAGCGCTTGGTCATGACTCTCGGCGTACGAGATCGTCTTCTCGTCCTCGCGGCGGTTGGTCATTTCGTAAAGAATATGACCGGCTTTCCAGTCTTCGTCCTTGACCTCTTTGATATACTTGATCCAGAAATCAGGAATACCCATGGCCAGACGATAGTCGAAGCCTACACCGCCATCTTCGATAGCCGCAGCAAGACCCGGCATGCCAGACATCTCTTCGGCGATCGTGATCGCCTCGGGTTTGACCTCATGAATGACCTTATTGGCCAAGGTGAGATACATCAGGGCATCGCCGTCTTCGTTGCCGTTGAAGTAAGAAGGATAGCCGTTGAAGTCTTCGCCCAGACCGTGACTGCGGTAGATCATCGAAGTCACGCCATCAAAACGGAATCCATCGAAATCATATTCATCGAGCCAGAACTTACAGTTCGAGAGCAGGAAATGGAGCACTTCGTTCTTACCGTAGTTGAAGCAGAGCGAGTCCCAAGCCGGATGCTCCCGACGATAACCGTCATGGAAATACTGATAGCCGGTTCCATCGAAGTTACCGAGTCCTTCGAGTTCGTTCTTAACGGCATGGCTGTGCACGAGGTCCATGATTACATGCATTCCGCGACCGTGAGCGTCGTCGATAAGGGCTTTGAGTTCGTTCGGCGTACCGAAACGAGATGAAGCGGCAAAGAAGTTCGATACATGATATCCAAAGGAGCCGTAGTACGGATGCTCCTGGATGGCCATGATCTGGATACAGTTATAGCCCAGTTTGTCAATACGCGGCAGGACGTCACGACGGAATTCTTCGTAGGAGTTCACTTTCTCCTGCTCGGAGGACATACCGATGTGGCACTCGTAGATATAAAGACCACCTTTCTCTTTGAGTTTCTTACCGCGGTTCTTCCAGGCGAACTCGGGTTCATTCCAAACCTGCGCAGAGAATATCTTGGTCTGCTCATCCTGAACCACGCGACGTACGTACGACGGGATACGCTCTCCGTAGCCGCCGTTCCACTCTACGAGCAGCTTGTACATCTGGCCGTGGGCCATCGCTTTCTCCGGCAGTTTAGCTTCCCAAACGCCGTTGCCAACGGGTTGGAGACGATAGGCCTCGTCCTTGGTCCAATTATTGAAATCGCCCTTGATATAGATGGCGGTGGCATTCGGCGCCCATTCGCGCATCACCCATCCTTCGGGCGTATGATGAAGACCGAAATAGAGGTATCCGGTAGCCCATTCACTAAGCGGTTTACCACCGGTGAGTTCAGCCTCTTTATTGCGTGCATAATCAGCGCGTGCCTGCAATGCACCCTCGTACGGCTGCAGATACGGATCACGCTCTACGATCTTGAGGTGTTTTTCTTTCATAGTATTTATTTTTTCGTTATTACGTTATGACGTTATATCGGTATTACGACCATTATTGATTTACTCTTGCTTTAACGATGAGTTTCCGGTACTCTTTACCCGGCGCGATACCCGGTTGATGGGCATCCGAGGGGAAGAAGACAGCGAAATGACCGGCAGGAACGGTGAACTTAGCGGTTGCTTTGTCGCCGTAGAACTCCACATCCTTGCCCTCATCGTACTCTTGTGTGATTTCTTGGCAATCCACCTGTGCTTTCCAACCCATGACTTCGTCATCGCCCAGCGGAATCTGGATGTCGAGGTAGTCTTTGTGTGCCTCCATGCGGCATTTGGCTTCCTCTTTACCTTTGAAATCGAGGATATTGACGAACAAGTCCTTGCCGTCAAGGTAGATCTTACAAGCCGGCATCTCTTCGAGGTCGTTGTCATTGTAGAATTTCATGAATTCTTTGAGGCCCGGTACACTATCGTAATACCAGTCTGCATTCTCTAATTTGTCAAGAATCATAGTATCGAATATTTATTATTTTTCGCGTTCGGATATTTTGCGCTGCAAAATTACTACTTTTTTTCGACATACGCAAGAGGGAAAAGATTTTTTCAAAAAAAAAAGCCACCTTATCGGGTGGCATTCGGTGCGTTTTCTTTGACCTTGGCAGGTTTGTTGATTTTCTTAAACGCCTCTAACAAGGTAGGGACGTCGGTTTTGGAGGCATCGTAAGTGACGGTGACCGTTTTAGTCTTGAGGTCACAGACAATATCCTTGACGCCCTTCTCAAACGCAATATTCTTCATGATCTTATCGCAACAAGCCTGGCAATGCAGGTCGACGGAAAGAACGACTGTTTGTTTGTCCGCTTTTCCGGCAAAGAGCGTCACGGAACAAAGCGCAAAGACTAAAAATAAAAGATATTTTTTCATACTAAACTACCTATTTGATATACAATAAAGGATATAAACCATGCGAGGAAAAGCGAATGGAAGACGGTGAACCATGCCCACACTTTGCCGGCTTCGCGACGGAGGGTAGCGATTGTGGCTACGCAGGGGAAGTAGAGCAACACGAAGAGCATGAACGAGAAGGCCGTCAAGGGTGTGAAGCCCGCAGCACTGATGTCACCTCCATAGAGGATAGCGAGCGTGGAGACGATGGCTTCTTTAGCCGGCAGACCGGTCAACAAGCAGACGGACATCTTCCAGTCGAAACCCAAGGGTTCGAGTAGCGGCGAGACGAACTGACCGATCGAAGCGAGATAGGAGTGCTCGAGGTCGTTGAGGTCCTGAGTCGGGAAATACTCAAGTGCCCAGATGATGATCGACGCCCAGAGGATGACCGTACATATCTTCTGCAAGTAGTCGGCTACGCGCTCCCATATATGAGCGGCGGTGTTACGTGCCTTCGGCATATGGAACTCCGGCAACTCATTGACGGTATCATCGTTCTCTTGCCTGAACCATTTGGTTCGCTTCATGATGATGGCAAAGAGTACGGATAGGCAGATGCCGATGGCGTAGAGTGAGATCATGACGAGGGCTTTATGTTTTTCGAAGAAGGTATCGACGAACAACATATAAACCGGTAGGCGCGCCGAACAGGACATGAACGGCACCATGAGCATGGTAAGGACTCGGTCCTTGGGGTTCTGTATATCGCGCGCCGCCATGATAGCCGGTACGTTACAACCAAATCCCATGAGCATCGGGATGAAACTACGTCCGTGGAGGCCGACGCGGTGCATGATCGTATCCATGATGAAGGCTTCACGGGCCATATATCCGGAGTCCTCCATGAGTGAGATGAAGAAGAAGAGGATGATGATGTTCGGCAGGAAAGCGAGCACCGCCCCTACTCCTTGCAGCACACCGTCAATCAGCAACGAAGACCACCAAGACGGATCCAACAAGCCCCAGAGCCAATTACTCATCGCATTGATACCACCTTCTATCCATGCTTGCGGATAAGCACCAAGGGTGAAGGTGCACCAGAAGACAAAATAGAGCACTGCCATCATGATGGGGAAACCGAGCCAGGGGTTAGTAAGCACCTTATCGATACGCTCCAGTCGCGTCTGATGCTTATCATCCTTCGCATGCGTGAGTGTCTCCGTTAAGATACCATGCACGTATGCGCGGTAGGTGTCTTCATCCCCTTGGTCACGAAGGTGGTAGATCGGGTGCGCCGTTGAAGCCGGTTTATGGATCGTATTCTCTACGATGCCGATACAGTTGGGCAGGCCGTAGTTCTTACGCACCGAGACCCGACAGGTCGGTACACCGATCAGTTGCTCCAGTTTAGGAATATTCAGCGAGTGGTCGGTCTCCAACAAGAGGTCATAGCGACCGATCGCCAGTACGATCTTCTGCTGCTCATCGATGATATGGGGGGTGAGCATGAGCGACTCTTCGAGTCGCGTGGCATCCACGACTTGCAGCACCACGTCAAAGGCATGACCATGCAGTTCGTCGGGGTCATGCACCTCAACGAATTGCATCGCATGGCTCTTAGCGCTTCGTTCTTGACTGTCGGCTAATGTCTGCAGGGCCTTGGTCAACGAACTCTTACCGCTTTGCGGTAGGCCAATGACGGCTATTTTATGCACCTCACTCATCTGTTTTCAAAATCGGCTGCAAAATTACTGCTTTTTTGCGACCTGTGCAATCCCCATTTATAGGGATTTTAAGGTTTGGCAGAGCCAACGATAGCATCGCTCGGTTGAAGGAATGGAGAGTCGCTCTTGCGGCGAATGCACACCGTACATCTGCGGACCTACGGAGACCATATCAAGGTACGGGTATTTCTCGAGGAACAGACCGCACTCCAGGCCGGCGTGGATCGCCAACACTTTAGGTTCAGCCTTGAAGAGGTCGATATAGGCTTTCTTCACGATCTCGAGTAAGGGTGAATTGGGGTTCGGTGCCCATCCCGGATAACCGTCTCCGTGCGTCACCTCATCGCAGGCCATGGAGAGTGCTTGCTCTACCGCCCATTTGAGGTGATGCTTGGAGGCCTCGATGGACGAACGCTGCGAGGTATTGACCTCGATATATCCGTCGCACATCTTGATAGAGGCGAGGTTGGTGGAGGTCTCTACGAGACCCGGCATGTCGTGACTCATGGCAATCATACCGTGCGGACATTCGCAGAGCGCCATGATGAGGCGGTAGGCCTTGTCCGACGGGATGCAGGTTTCCGGCATATCGGTTGTCTCGAGTTCGAGGCGCATGTCTTTCTCGATTTCACCGAACACGCCTTCCATCTGCGCTACGTAGTTATTCCACTCGATTCGGATCTGCTCTTTGTACGCCATCGGGATGACGAGTACTGCTTCTGCTTCGCGGGCAATCGCATTGCGGAGGTTGCCGCCGTTGATAGCCGCCAGTTGGATCTCGGTCTGCGGCCATATACGGGCTAAGAACCAGACGATAAGTTGGTTCGCGTTCGCGCGACCTTTGTTGATATCGTCGCCGGAGTGACCGCCGAGCAATCCCGTCACAGAGAGACGGATAGGCAGAACCTCTCCCTGCCCCTCCCCACAAGGGAGGGAAATATGTTCGTAGTGCATCTTGGCGAGGGTATCAATACCGCCGGCACAGCCGATGAAGATTTGACCATCATCTTCGGAATCGAGGTTAATGAGGCGTTTAGACTTCAGCATACCGTCCTGCAGTTTCATGGCGCCAGTGAGTCCGGTCTCTTCATCAACGGTGAAGAGGCACTCGATAGCGGGGTGTTGGAGGTTGGGGTCGGTGATCGCTGCAAGCGCCATACTGATACCGATACCATTGTCCGCACCGAGGGTCGTACCTTTGGCTTTGAGCCATTCACCGTCCACATAGGTCTGAATCGGGTCGGTCATGAAATCATGCTGCACATCGCCGTTCTTCTCACAGACCATATCCATGTGCGCCTGAAGGATGACACCCTCATGGTCTTCATATCCGGGCGTAGCGGGTACGCGCATGATGACGTTCATGGCTTCATCGGTCACGCACTCGATATTATGCGAAGCCGCAAAATCTTGCAACCATTTATTGATTCGCTCCTCGTGTTTCGAAGGACGAGGTACTTGATTGATCTGCGAAAAGATCTCAAAAACTGCTTTCGGTTCCATATAATATTTCAAATTGATGATTTCAAATTTAAAATTCGGGCACAAAGGTACAATTTTTTTTGCATATATCAAAAAAAAGCAGTAATTTTGCAGCCGAATTTATGAAAAAACTTGGAATAATCGTATTTTTTGCATGCCTGAGCGCAGGATCGTTGTGGGCAGATGAGCGAAATAAGCCGGCGATGCAGTTGGAGGACAACACATTCTTCGACCCTTCTCGAAAGGCAGAGACAAAGGAGACCTACACGTTTGGAATGGAGTACCGCGTGGAGGCAGGATATGCACAGCATTGGCAGAAGGTAGAGCAGATCTCCTATCCGGATATGTATCTGCACGGTGCCCGTGTTGGTGCGACGTTCACGTTCCTGCTTCCGCTGCATTTCAGTCTGCAAACGGGTTTGTTATACACCTTGGTGTATGGGGTAAGCGAACAGCACTGGCGTTCGATTGATGCGCCTTCCCTGCAGACGGAGTATATCAAGCACCAGGTATTGGAGCATAACTTGACCGTACCTGTTCGCGCGTATTATACGATTCCGCTTTGGAAAGAATTGAATCTGTTCTTCTATGCCGGTCCGCAATTGCATATCGGTTTGGCAGAGAACGACTATATGCAACAACATCTGAGTGCGACGAATAAAGCATGGTTAGAAAAGCAAGGTATAGCGACCGAACCGTACGACCGCATGGCCGATGAGTTAGTTCGGACCAATATCCAGTTGGGTGTCGGCGGTGGTTTGGAATGGGATCGTTACCGTCTGCAGAGCGGTTATGATTTCGGTCTGAATAACCTTGTGAAGCATCCGCAACTATCCAACCAGCAAATGACCGAATGGGGATGGTTCGTAACTTTCAGTTACAAATTGTAGATTGGAGATTGAAGATTAGAGATTTAAAAATGGCCCTCATTTGAGGACCATTTTTATTATTCATGTGTGATCTCCGGAGCGACCATCTTTAGGAAGGGTTCGGGTAAAGGTAAGCGGTTCGGACCGCAACTATTACCGTACTTATTCCGCTTGAAATCGCCGTTCTCTTCCTTTCGTTCCTGACCGTCAATGAACTTGGTGATCAGATAGATGTACAGTTTTTGCCAGTCAGCCACGAGGTTCTCAGCCTGTGCGCAGGAATAGTTGGTGAGGAACGTTCTGGCCTCTTGTTCGTTCAGCGATGCAGCTTCAGCGTCCACACCGTCGATCTGGAGATTGAACTTATCATCCCAGAGTTGTTGACGTTCCCGTACATGCGGGTACATGCGGCTGTACTTGGTGTACGCCCAGTTAGCTACCAGATTGAAGGTCCACCAAGCGGAGGTCGGTGAGAATGTATAACTGTCGCCGTTACCTTCGGCAAAGCACTCCGGTACGCGGTTGATGCAGCAGTACATCGGAACGTAGCAAGAACAAGCGGCATCGTCCACGCCAAACCAGAAGATACCCTTCTTACCTTGACGCATCTGTGCCACAAAGGACCAAGCTGTCTGTTGGGTAGCCGTAGGACGTTCGTACCAGTACTGCAGCGTATCGGTACCGTTGACCGCACATTTGAAGCCGAGACCACCGAAACGGAGTTTACTATTCCACGGACCGGCATCGGTACCTTGGGTGATATCGAGCGGTGTATTCTTGTACTCATCGCGCATGCACTCTTTCATGTCTTGCGCCGTCACTTTGCGGTTCGGAATGATCCAGAGCGGCATATGTTCGCCTTCGTTCTGACCCTTGCTCTCTCTGAAAGTCTTACCGGTTGCGTAATCGAAGTACTTATCCATGTCGTTGGAGAAATGGCGGAAGAACGACCATACGCGTGCCTCGCAGACATAGAGTCCGCTGAAGTCGAAGGGGTTGTAAGCGGCCTGGAAAGAGAAGTCCTTATCCGCGCCGGTGAAGTAACCTTTCTCGCGCGCGAAATTAATAAGGTCCTTATCCCACATCCAGTCACCGTTAACATAGCAGTTGAGTTTCTTATTGAGTTTAGCTTTCTTGCTGATCGGAAGTTTGGTGATACGGGCTTGGTTAGCATGTGCGGCGATCGCATTGTCGGGAATACGCACCGCTACCCAGTTAGCACCCTTTCGGCCGGGGCCCTTACCGATCAGATCCATGATCCATATCTCGTTGGGATCACCGAAGGAGAAGGACTCACCTTCGGAAGCATAGCCGTAGTCGTTCACCAGTTTGATGAAGCACTCGATTGCTTCACGTGCCGTTTTCGAACGCTCCAGGGCGATATAGATGAGACTTCCGTAGTCGATACCAACGGTATCCCATAGTTCTTCGCGACCGCCCCATGTGGTTTCACCGATGGTCACTTGATGCTCGTTCATGTTACCTACCACAGTATAAGTGTGAGCTACCTGCGGGATGAAGCCTTGCGGCCGACCGGTGTCCCAGTCTTTGACCTCACGCATGGCGCCTTCGGGATGATCGGCTGCGGGTGCAAAATGCAGGAAACCGAACATGCCGTAGGAGTCTGCGGCGTAGGAAATAAAGGTCGAACCGTCGGCCGAAGCGTCTTTACCTACGAGGAAATTAGTACAAGCCTGTAAAGGTGAAAGGTGAAAGGTGAAAGGTGAAAGGAGCAGCAATGCTGCTATAATCATTTTTTTCATAATAATCTGGGATTTTGGCGTTCGTCTATTCTGTTATCTCGATGCTTGAGAGCGATCTCATAGGCCTTGCGGTAGTATTTGAAGAAATGTTTCCAATCGGCTTTTTTGGCAACCGCAGAGGCTTCCTTGCGTGCCCGCTCTTTCTCTTCGCCGGTGAGGCGATCATAGCGCAAGAGCGCATCGGCTATCTGGTCTGCCACCTCATCGAAGTTAGAGTCATTACGCTCTACGACGATGACACCGTACTGATCTTTCTGCTGGGCCGCCCACACGCCGAAACCGGCGAGGGAGGTTGTGATCGTAGGCACATGGAAAGCACAGGACTCCAGCGGCGTGTATCCCCAAGGTTCGTAGTACGAGGGGAAGACTGTGACATCCATACCGATGAGCAGGTCGTAGTAAGTCTTACCGAAGAGCGGATCATGGCCGTCGAGGTAGTAGGGCACGAAAACCGCACTCACCTTTCCTTTGCGGGACGGAGCCCGATCGAGGTAAGGAATCATGACGAAAGCTACCACCTCACGCTCCATCTGGCCGCTATGATAGATCTTCTGCGCCAGTTTGTCCAAAGCGGAAGCAAACACATCGATGCCTTTGTTCTTCCATTCCAGCCGTCCGGAGATGCAGACGAAGAGGGCGTTCTTGGGCACGATACCGCCTAACTGCTCTCCCGCCACCTTACGCAAGGCCTCGCGTGCCGCATCGCGTTTGGCATCGAAGGCAGCACCTTTGGGCACATAAGTAGGTTCAAAACCGTTTGGGGTGACGATATCAACGGGTTTGTCAAGCAGCTGCTTGCACTCACGGGCGGTGATGTCGCTGACGGTCGTGAAGCAGTCCGCATGGTGCGCCGCCTGTTTCTCCACGGAGTGCTTGGACACCATATTCAGCTCTTGCGCCATCTGGTCGCCGTTATAGCCCTCGAAATAGTCGTAGAGCGGCTTGCCATTACCAGCTATCGAACGACCGATACCGGTAGCATGGGTGGTGAAGAGTGTAGCGATCTGCGGACAATGGTCCTGCAGATAGAAGATGGTGAACGCCGTCTGCCACTCGTTCGCATGCATGCAGAACTGCCCTTTAGGCAGGAACTTATAGAGACTCTCCATGACGATGCCGGCAGCATAACCAAAGAGACAGGACTCGTCATAGTCACCGTAGGCCGCATGACTCTGCACTTGAAATTTATTCCATGCCCAAGCATAAATCTCATCCTTACGCGGCCAAAGGGAGTCAAACTTCAGCAAGATAGCAATCGGTTCACCGGGCACCATCCAACGGCCTATGCGAACAGGCAGCGGAGCTTTCCAGGTTTTCAGGAGTTTCTTATCCTCCTTGAAATATATATCACTATGGTCGCCAAAGTCAGGGCCAAAGAAGAACACTTTGTCGGGATGCTCGGCTTGCATGGAAGCGGCACGCGTGGAGAGCACGGCATAAATGCCGCCTACACGGTTACATACTTCCCAAGAGGTTTCAAAAATATAATCAGGTTGAGTCATTTGTGATTTGACATTTGTTATTTTTTATTTCAATTCGTAGTCAGGTGCCAGTTTGGAGACTCCGGTCAGTTCATTCAGTTGGACGGGAACGGTGACAAACTTATTATTCGCCGAGCCGACAAAAGGCATGTACCATACGCCTTGTGCGTTCGCCCAGTAGATACGGCTGTCTTTGGTATCCAGCGTCATGGCGCTACACGGTGCCTCGTCGATCTGAACGGGGTACGAACCGTCGGTATTGGCTACCCAAAGGCCGTTGGCGCGGTAGTAGATCTTACGGCTGGCGATATGGAAACCGAGGATACCCGGGAAAGATTCTTTGAGCTTACTCAAGCACACAATGCTATCGAAATACACCTGCATCGTGTCTTGCGCGGCATCCAGGATCGGGTCGGCCGGAATGGTCTGCAAAGCCTCGGCACGGCCGCCGAAGACACGTTGGCGGTAGTCATTAGCATCGGTTCGCAGCAAGAGTGAGTTGGTTGTTTGGTTTTCGATCTTGAAGGTCTTGTTGATCTCCACCGGTTGACCATCCACTGTAATGACGAGGCGAATAGGCGCTTCGTCCATGGCCTTCGTGAAATAGCAATGCAACGCATAGCCGGTCATGGTCTCATCCGTACATACCGCGTACTCGGCATCCAGCGGGAAAGACCATTCGTATTTCAGTTCGTAGTTGTAGGGATTATAGATCTGCGCCTGGAAGGTATAATCGTTGTATATCGAGAAAACAGAGTCCGAGGCCACGAAGGTAGGTACGGTGTCATAAACCGTGATCTCGTGGGTCGCTGTCCATGCATTTTTGTTATCCACTTTGAGGATGACCTGATAGGTACCGGGCTGTTTGTAGGTATGGGTCGGTGACTTGAGTGCCGAGGACACACCGTCTCCGAACGCCCACTCCCAGTCTTCTCCTGTAGAAGAGATATTGGAGAACGTAACCGTCTCACCGGCGCGGGGTGCTTTGGGAGTATAGTTAAAATCAATCGTCGTCTTCTTACACGCCATCAGCGCGCAGCAGAGCATCAATAGAATGTATGTTTTTTTCATAATCTTCGTTGGCTTGTAACCAATGTATCGTATCATCGCGCCGGAACCAAGTCATCTGTCGCTTGGCATAATGACGCGTATTTTGTTGAATCAATTCGATGGCTCGGGGTAGATCGTACTCACCGTCCATATAAGCGAACAACTCGCGGTATCCGACCGTCTGCAGGCTATTGAGTTGGCGTTTGGGATAAACCGCACGGGCTTCTTCTTTCAAGCCCTCCGCCATCATCTGCAGCACGCGCGCGTTGATGCGTTCGTACAGTTCTGCGCGCGGGCGATCGAGACCGATCTTAATGATGCGGAAGGGGCGTTGTTTGGTCGTTTGGGTGCGGAGCGTGCTGTATGGCCGGCCGGTCGTGAGGCATAACTCGACGCAATGCATAAGCCGCGCAGGGTTAGCTTGATCGACTTCTGCCCAATAATCGGGATCGAGGCGCTGCACTTCGGTTTGAAGCCATGCCAAACCATGCTGCTCGTAGGCTTGCTGCACCTGGCGGCGTATATCCGCCGGTACGGCAGGCAGGTCATCTAAACCCTTGCAGACGGCATCGGCATAGAGCATTGAGCCTCCGGTCATGACAAGTATGTCATGGGTCTGGAAAAGGTTCTCCAAGAGCGCTAAAGCATCGCGTTCGTACTGACCGGCGTTGTAATCTTCCTCCAGGTCCCGTGTGGCAATGAAGTAATGCTTCACGCGCGCTTGTTCGTCAGCCGTTGGGGCCGCTGTTCCGATCGGTATCTCGCGGTATATCTGCCGGCTGTCACAACTGAGGATCGGAGAACCGTAGTGCTCCGCAACCCGAAGCGACAGTTCGGTCTTGCCAACACCTGTCGGACCGAGGATGAGCAACAATGTCTTAGAACATTGTGCCATCGTCAAACGACAAATCTTGGAAGCCTTCGTAGTCGATGTCGCCGAGGTCTAACTCATCCTTGAACTCGTCGTCGAACATAAAGTCATCGTTGCCGCCTTTGCCGCTTCCAGCACCCGCTAACGGATCGTCGGACTTCAACTGCTTCGGCGCTTTGCCCTTGGACTCTACGCACTCTACGCCGTTCATCGAACCGGGTTTGATCTCCTTGAGTGAACCGAAGAAATAGCGTTCAAACATCGGATCGAAGATGTAGATCAGACGCTGACCAACCTCTTCAATCAGGTCACTCAGGCGCGTCTCGTTCATCACCATGTTGTCGTACT
Source organism: uncultured Bacteroidales bacterium (assembly GCA_947164985.1). Taxonomy (GTDB): domain Bacteria; phylum Bacteroidota; class Bacteroidia; order Bacteroidales; family Paludibacteraceae; genus Colicola. The sequence goes on from CAMUYI010000001.1 coordinate 115,040, forward strand.
CGAAGTTCGAATCCATCTCCACAAGGGTCACTTCCTGACCCTTCTCCCACTCGTCGTTGCAGAGGAAGAAAGAGGTCATCTGATCATCGGGATAGCCGACACTCTTGAGGATCGCTTCGTGCAGATCGAGGAAGGTAGCGTCTGCGTCTGCTTCAAACACGCGGCGGAAAGTAGGATCGCCTTCCTCACACGAAAAAGTAAATCTGTATATCATGTTATTTACAATTTAATCAATTACGATTTGTTCATTTAATAAAACCGGCTGCAAAGATACAAAAAAAATTGCATATATGCAAATAAAAAAAAAATAAACAAAAAGTATATATATACTATGTATATATATAGTATATGTTACATTTTTTGCATTTTGGGGCTTCTATCTTATGGGAATCCTATGGGAATGGTATGGGAATCCTATGGGGCGGATAGGAGAATAATTATTGCTTACTCCATTCGGAAGGGGTCATGCCGACTTCTCGGGAGAAGATACGGGCAAAGACAGTAGGCGAGGAGAAGCCGCATTGTTCGGCGATGTCCTGCATGAGCATGTCGGGATGGGCTTTCATGAGTTGTTTGGCCTCCTCGATGCGATAGTTGGTGACGAACTGGAAAAAATTGCAGCCGTACTCGGTATTGATGAGTTGGCTGAGATAGGTGCGGTTGAGCGGAAGAACCTGTCTGAGATCCAAGAGTCTGAACTCGGGATTAAGGTAGGGTTTTTCGGTCTTCATCCATTGTTCCAATGTCTCGCGGTATTGGGCAAAGTCAATAGACGGAGTATTCTCCTCTTCCTCGGGTTCTTCGGATTCTTGGGCGTTCGATTTACGGGAACGCACCGTGGCCCAGGGGTCATTGCGATAGAGAATTTGCTCGGTGCTATAAGCGATCATCACCAAGATGAGCCATTGTTGGGTGAAGGCGACGGGTACAGTAGCATGGAAACAGAGAATGAAGAACAGAGCGCTGTCCAGCAGATACATAATAATATAACGCACGATCCACTGCACGTCGATATTCTCCATGGAGGAGTAGTTCTCTTCGCAATATTGGCGGTATTTGCGGATATAAGAGATGAGGAATCCGAGTAGCAAGACCGGATAAATGGCCAGCAGAATGCGCAGGTCGATGTCAAACATCTGATCCAACAGGAAAGCAAGCCCGACAGGCAGTCCTTGCAGTAAGGCTCTTGGAACGGTCATCCATCCGGGACGCAAGACGAGCATCGGGTAGAGCAAGAGGAGCCAGAGGAGGAAATTGCCGACGACGATCTCCCAGCCCTGCATGCTGACGAGCCCTTCTTTCGGTGTATCGACAAAAGAGGTGACGCGCATAAGGAGGAGCATAGCAAAAAGTGCGTATGCCAGCAAGGTGAAGACCCACACTTTGCGGACGAGAATTCCTTGTGAATGCCGCGCCATGATCCACGCGCTGGCAAGGCTCATGGTGGCTATAACGCCGTTCATGATCATGCTGAGACGGCCGTACAACTTCAAGGGGATGTACTGCGCCAGAAAATAACTCAAAACGACACCTGCTAACAATACCAAACCGAAGATAAATTCCGATTTGTAGTTCTTGCATAATTCGTGGACATTCATAGATTTTCTCCTCCCTTTTTTCAAAAACGGCTGCAAAGATACAAAAATTCCGTGATATACACAATTATTTTGAGGCGTTTTTTACGTAAAGTTGAGCGATTTTTTACGCAAAGTCGCGCTCTAAAGAACAATATTTCATAAAAAACGCGCGCGGGCTTGCGTATATCAAAAAAAAGTTGTAATTTTGCAGCGGATTTGAAGGGTTAGAGGATGAGAGGGTTAGAGGATGAGAGGGTTAGAGGATGAGAGGATGAGAGGATGAGAGGAAAGATAATAGAATCAATTATATTATGAAACACACGATGATTTGGGTGGCGGCGATGATGCTGGCCATGACAAGTGCGGTGAGCGCACAGGAGAACGAGAAGGCGAACGAGGGTCAATTTGTTCGTTGTATTGCGTTCTACAACCTTGAGAACCTTTTCGACACCATTCACGATGAGGGGAAGATCGACTATGAGTACTTGCCGGACGGCGGTATGAAATGGACGAGCCTGAAATACGAGAACAAGGTGAAGAACATGGCCTATGCCGTTTCGCAGTTAGGTACGGATTATGACCCGCGCGGCGCTGCCTGTATCGGTGTAGCGGAGGTAGAGAATATCGGTTGTTTGCATGACCTGTGCGCGGAAGCAAACAGTAAGTACGGTCGTCGTTTGAAACCGATCCTGCTGGAAGGTCCGGATCGTCGTGGTGTAGATGTAGGATTTTTGTATGACTCGGTGATGTTCAAGCCGAGCAAGGTGAACGGATTTGAGCTCAAGGCGCACTATGCGGACGGCGGTGTGATCAAGACACGTCTGCAGTTATGCGTATCAGGTTACTTAATGGGTGACGGCAGACCGGAGAAGATTCATGTGATCGTGAACCACTGGCCGAGTCGTTACGGCGGTGAGTTATCGAGCCGTCCGGGTCGTGACACGGCCGCGATGTTGGTGAAGAGCATCTGCGACTCGATCTACCTCAAAGAGCCGAAAGCAAAGATTGTTGTGATGGGTGACTTGAACGACGACCCGTACAACCACAGCTGTAAAGATGTGCTGAAAGCCCGCAAGCATCGTGAGGAAGTGGAGCCGCAAGGCTATTTCAATACGATGTGGCAGATGCTGGATCGCGGAATCGGTTCATTGGCCTACAACGGCAGTTGGAACCTCTTCGACCAGATCATCATCAGTGAACCGCTGATGAACGAGACTTTGGATTCCGGCAAATGGACGTACTGGAAAGCGCAGATCTTCAACAAGCCGTTCCTGACCGTTCAGGAAGGCAAGGACAAGGGAACGCCCTTCCGTACGACCAAAGGCGGCGTATGGCAGAACGGCTACGGAGACCACTATCCGACAATGATTTATCTGATTCGGAAGAAATAAGATTGAAAATTGAAAATTGAAAATTGAAAATTGAAGATATGACTTTGCAATTGAAAAGAAACTCGGCACCGATTCGGATGCGTAACTACGGCCGGATTGTGCAAGATATGATCGCATATGCGTCGGCGCTGCCGAAAGGTCAGGAGCGTGACACTCTGGAGGTGTATATCGCGCAATGCATGCGTCAGCGTAACTTGGTATGGAACCGCGACCAGGAGTCGGGTATCAACCGTGTACGCGAGGATATCCTCCGTCTGTCGGACGGTAAGTTAACCTGCGATTCGAAGGCATTCAAGGCCTTGATGGGCGAGGTTCCGGCCGACAACAAAAAGAAGAAAAAGTAATATTTGGCGATTAGCTATATGGAAGAGAGCAAGCAGTTTAAGGTTTTTGCCGGGTCTAAGGGTCAGGCTTTAGCACAACGTATCTGTGATGAATTGGGATGCCCGTTAGGGTCGGTGCGTGTGGACCGTTTCTCGGACGGCGAGTTCTGCGCCTATTTTGAGGAGTCGGTTCGTGGTCAGTCGGTTTATCTGGTGCAATCCACCTGTCCGTCAAGCGATAACCTGATGGAGTTGCTATTGATGATCGATGCGGCGAAGCGTGCGAGTGCGTACAAGGTAGTGGCGGTCATTCCGTATTTCGGATGGGCGCGTCAGGACCGCAAGGACAAACCGCGTGTTTCGATCGGTGCCAAACTGGTAGCGAACATGCTGCAGACAGCGGGTGCAGACCGTGTGATCACGGTTGATCTGCATGCCGATCAGATCCAAGGATTCTTTGATATACCGGTGGACCATATCTACGGATCGAACGTCTTGGCGCCGTATATCGCGAGTCTCAACCTGAAGAAACTGATTGTGGCATCTCCGGACGTGGGCGGTTCGAAGCGTGCGTCTAATTTTGCGAAGAAACTGCATATCCTTACCGACCGCGAGGTGCCGATGGTCATCTGTTACAAGAACCGTCCGGACTTCAACAAAGTGTCGGAGATTCGCGTATTGGGTGATATTTACGGCAAGGACGTGGTCATCTTCGATGATATCGCCGACACGGCCGGTACGCTCTGCAAGGCAGCGGAGGTGATGATGGCCGGTGGCGCGAAGAGCGTGCGTGCCGTAGTGACGCACGGTGTGCTGAGCGGTAATGCTTGTCAGCGTATCGAGGAGTCGGCTTTGGAACAACTGATATGCACCGACTCGCTGCCGATCGATCCTGCATGCTGCTCCAAGTTGCATCTGGAGACCTTAGCGTTATCGATTGCTCAGACGATCTCTGCTATTCAAAACCATACTTCCGTTAGCGAGAAGAACGAAAGGTAATGAAGGTTATGGGTTACGGGTTACGGGTTACGGGTTATAGGTTTATCATCCTAGGAGTTCTATGCTTCCTAGGTGTCCTAGTATCGTGTAATAAACAGCAGGCTGTCAAGGCAAGGCCGTCTTTCTGTGCGGATAGCGCATATGTGTATATCGAGAAGCAGATGGCTTTCGGTCCGCGTGTACCGAACAGTGCATCGCATACACAGTGTGCCGTTTGGTTGATCGAGCAACTACGGGCTTTTGGCGCAGAGGTAGAGTTGCAGAAAGGTTTTATGCCGGACTATCGCGGGAACAACCAGCAGATATTCAATATCATCGGTCATTTCGGTGCGCCGGAACAAGCGTCCCGGGCCCGTATCCTGTTGGGTGCGCATTATGATTGCCGTCCCTGGTGCGACGAGGAGCCTAATTACGAAGACCGATTTTATAATGTGCCGGGCGCCAATGACGGCGCGAGTGGCGTAGGTGTGTTGCTGGAAGTAGCGCGTCAGTTAGGCATGCGGGATACAATCCTGACGCCGGTGGATATCATCTTCTTTGATGTCGAAGATATGGGTACGCCGCGTGTCTATACGGGTGAAGAACGCGAAGATACCTGGTGTTTGGGTAGTCAGTTATGGGCGGCTAACTACATGCACAAACGGAGTCCCGCTTACCAATACGGTCTGATTTTGGATATGGTAGGCGCGCCGGATGCGGTATTCCCGCTGGAGATGTACTCGAGTCAGTACGCGCAGAACTATCAGCAGAAGATATGGCGGTCGGCAGAGCAGTTGGGTTATGGTGCGATGTTCTCTAACCAACGTTCCTACCCCATCACCGACGACCATTATTATATCAACTATATCGCCGGTATCCCGTGCGTGGATGTGATCCATTACGACATCCGCAATGCGACCGGTTTTCCTACCTGGTGGCATACGCGTCAGGACGATATGAGTAATATCAGCAAACAGACCCTGCAGGCTGTAGGCGAAGTGGTGATGAGCCAGTTGTAAAGAATGAAAGAGTGAAAGAATTAAAGAGTGAAAGCTTTACTTGAAATAAAAGATCTGCATGCCTCAATAGGCGGCAAAGAGATATTGAAGGGCGTGAACCTCGTGATCAACGAAGGCGAGGTGCATGCTATCATGGGTCCGAACGGCGCGGGTAAGAGTACGCTGAGTGCGGTGCTGACCGGTAATCCGGCGTATGAAGTGACGAGCGGTGAGGTGTATTTGAAAGGAGAGAACCTCCTGGAGATGGCACCCGAAGTACGCGCACGCGCGGGCGTTTTCCTTAGTTTTCAATATCCGGTAGAGATACCCGGCGTGAGTATGACCAATTTCATGCGTACGGCGATCAACGCCAAGCGTGCGTATGAAAGCAAAGAACCGCTGAGTGCGAAAGAGTTCTTGGCGCTGATGCGTGAGAAGAAGAAGATGCTGGAGTTACCGGACAAACTGAATAACCGATCGGTGAACGAAGGCTTCTCCGGCGGCGAGAAGAAGAAGAACGAGATCTTCCAGATGGCGATGTTGGAGCCCTGTCTGTCGATATTGGACGAGACCGATTCGGGTCTGGATATCGATGCGCTGCGTATTGTAGCCGAAGGCGTGAATAAACTCAAGACCCCGCACAACGCCTCCATCGTGATCACCCATTACCAGCGTCTGCTGGATTATATCGTACCGGATTTTGTGCATGTGTTGGCGGACGGAAGAATCGTGAAGACCGGCGATAAGAGTTTGGCACTCGAACTGGAAGAGAAAGGTTATGAAGGTCTGTAAGGGCGAAACATATGAGCGCGTCTTCGTGAACGAAGAGGTGAATCTGAACATCGAGCAGGAGGCTGATTCGCATGTCAAGATTCATGTCATCAACGCGCCTTTCTCGATCACGGTGAACCAGATCGGCGAGGGTTGCAGCACGGAGATTTATGGCTTGGAGCATCTGCGCGGAGAGGACGACGTGACGGCTGAGACGCATGTGACGCATAGCGTAGGCGGCGGTACCTCGAACCAACTCGTTAAGTTTGTACTGGAGGACAATGCCCGCGGCCGTTTTATCGGTGATCTGAAGATTGCGCAGGATGCCCAACAGACGGAAGCGCATCAGACGAACCGTAACCTGGTGCTGAGTGAGACGGCAGAGATGCGTACCCAGCCGCAGTTGGAGATCTACGCGGATGATGTGAAAGCGACGCACGGTGCGAGTACGGGTCAGTTGGACGAGTCGGCACTCTTCTATATGCAGCAACGCGGTATCGATAAAGAAAAAGCGCGTCAACTGCTCGTTAACGCGTTTATGCGAGAAATTGTTGACACAATTTCGGATGAACGAATGAAAGAATTAATGAATGAACGGTTACTGAACGCGATTGATGGCGTAGTCGAGTAAGGCAAGCAGACTTCTTTTTTCCTCTGAGTCACGGAACACGCTTAGGGCTTCCGTGGCTTTCTTTTTGAAATCCAGCATCTGTTGTACTGCATACTCATCGCCGTGGAAACGCAGGACGAAAGCTTTGATCTCCTGGAGCGCTTTGTCCATCTCGATCGTCTCACTATGGGCGGCTAAGAGTTCGCCCAACTCGCGTATATGCTCTGCTTCATCTTGCGGTGCCCGTCGCAGGGCTTCGATAAGAGGCAACGTCACTTTGCCGTCCCGCAAGTCACTCATCGTCGGTTTACCGATCTCTTCGAGATCGCTATAATCGAAGATATCATCCTTTATCTGGAAGCAGAGACCTAACATCCGTCCGTATTCGCGCAGAGCAGCCCGTTGGCGTTGGGTACATCCTGCACTTTCGGCACCCGCTTCGGCACAGGCTTGGAAGAGTTGGGCGGTCTTCTGTTCTATCACTTTGAAATAGCGCTCTTCGTCGATCCACATCGATTGCCCGACATGGAGCTGCACCATCTCGCCGCTGGAAAGGCTCTTACCGAGGTTCGAGACGATTTCCAGAATGCGGATGTTTCGCACCTCCGCCACGAGTCCGATCACTTTGGCTAACATATAGTCGCCGATCAGCACCGCCACTTTATTGGTCCATTTGGCATGCACGGAAGCGACGCCTCGGCGCATATCCGAACTATCGACCACATCGTCATGCACGAGGCTGGCGGTATGGAGCAGTTCAAGTGCGACGGCAGAGCGTAAAGTCTTATCCGTCACGGGGTTGCATATCTGCGCCGCGAGGATCGTGAGCAGGGGTCGCAGCTGCTTGCCGCGACGCGAACCGACATACGAAAGTACCTCTTGCTGCAGTTTGTTATCTGCGCGCAGGGATGACTCCATAAGGCGTTCGTATTGCCTCCATTCGGATTCGATCGGTCGTCGTATGTCTGCTATCGTGGCCATGTTTGTCAAATCGGGTACAAAGGTACTGCTTTTTTTGCAAATATGCAAGAGGAACGGTCTTTTTTATATACTAAAAAGGTAGTCGAGGGCTTCAGCGGCCTCTTGCGGTGTGATGAGTTGGTTGATAAGCGGCTGTCCGACAGCTTGCAGCAAGGTGCAATTGATTTCCGCCGCATGTTCGTTCTTCTTATCCTGCTGCATGAGTGCGATGAGCGGATCGCGGTCAGTGCATTTGCATTGCGGTTTGCCGTAAGCATGCAGCATGATCTGCGTGAGTTGTTGAAGCGGTTCTTTGGAACAGGCGAGTTTGACCACACTCAGATACAGTTCGGCGATCATACCGTATAGCACCGCATATCCATGGTCAAGCGGCGTGTTGTGTGTATGACTCAACGCTTCCAAGGCATGACCGAAGGTGTGACCGAAATTGAGGGTTTTGCGTATGCCCTCTTCGCGCGGGTCAGCCGTCACAATCTGCTCTTTGACGGCTACGCAGTCCGTAATGAGCGGCGTGAGGGCGTCTATATCCATCGTATCGAGGTCGTACTGCAAGAGGCGGGACCAGAGTTTAGGGTCGGCGATGAGGCCGGTCTTGAGCATCTCGGCTAAGCCGCATAGGAATTGTTGCGGCGGTAAGGTCTTGAGCCATTGAGGCCAGATGAGAGTGGCGACAGGCGGTGCAAAAAGACCGATACTATTCTTCAGTCCATGGTAGTTGAACCCCGTCTTACCACCCGATGAAGCATCAATCATAGCAAGCAGGGTGGTAGGTATATTGACATAGTCGATACCGCGCTTGTAAGTAGAAGCAGCAAAGCCGCAGAGGTCGGTCAGGACACCTCCTCCGACGGCAATAAGCAGACCGCGACGCGTGATGCCTTTCTCAAAGAGAAAATCCCAGATGAGGGAGACCGTCTCGAGCGACTTGGCAGCCTCGGAGACGGAGAGACCGTATACACTATGAGAAGCGAGACCGGCTACGCCTGTGGGAAGTGTGATATTTTGGTCATACACCACAACGATCTGGTTCTTGTCGTAACGGGCAAGGATGGGCGCAAGGGCGATAGAGAGATCGGTACAAATCATGGCAGGTAATAGACGTTTTTATCGGTGATCAGTACCCAATTGTTACCCGGGATCTTGGAGAAGAGCAGCGGTTTCTCATTGATCTTGCGGAGGGGTCTTTTCTGCACGCTGAGTTCGCGGTTGAGTAGGAGTACGCAGGTAGCTCCTTCTTCATCAATGAGCACGCAACGATACCCTCTCTCGTCGGGCAGCAGGCAGAAGACCTCCTCGCCCGGCATCGTCTCATAGCGGATAACATCGCCGGAGACGGGGTTGGTATAGGTGGGTTGTTGTTGGATGCGTAAAGGTTGGGCGAACGCGATGAGTTGTTCGTTCATCCGCAGGATGGCGCTGTCCGGTGTAGCCAGACTCCGTTCTGCCGCTATTTGGAGAATGGGGAGCATCTCGCGAAGTGTCTTAGGTGCAGCACTCTGCGCGATCGTCTGTTCAGCCAAACCGTTGAGAACGGTCTGCTGCATCGTACGGATAGAGTCAACTTGTTCGTTCGCTAACTCCAAACGGTCACAACGGCCGATGAGGGATGCGTCGATACGGCCTTGGATGGGTTTGCCGGCTTGGTACTGCGCCACTTGCGTGCGCAGGTTCTTGAGTTCGCGACGGATATCGGTATAGAGCGCATCATAGACCGCATGTTGTTCATTCAGGAAAGCGGTTACCCATCGGCTGTAGTCCCAGATGACGATGTCGTTCTGCAGGAAATCCGTGTAAGTCAGTCCGTCCAAACGGTAGAGCACAATCGCCTCTTTACGGAAGGAAGGTGTATAGCCCGGAATGGCTTGCAGACTCAAGGCACCTTGGTACTGCGCGATATCGGTATCAAGACTGTCGGCAGCCTGTTGCAGCGCCAGAAGGGTCTGTTGCTCCTCGGGTTGCAAACGCAGATGGGCGGTTTTCTCACGGGTATAACGGCTCAGGAATTCTGCAAAGAGCGTGCGACAACGGTTATACCGCTCGGTCATGCGCACGAACGAATGATGAATGGAGTCGCAGGCGATCTGTTGCCTTTTGACCTCCTCCATGCGCGGACGGATATAATTCTCGAGTTGATCGTATTCGATCTTTTTCTGACCGTTCGCGATCTCGGTGTATTGCCAACCGGGCAGTTTCTGATCCTTGGCAAAATGCAGGCAGTTTCCGTAGAAAAGCCGCGAGCGGTAAAGGAGCATACTGAGTTCGGAATAATGGTGCAACGGGTCCCGCGTCGGCAGCAGGTCATAGGTGAGGTTTCCTAACTCGTAATAGACTCCCGGCAGTTCGGGTTTCCACTGCTGATAGTCCATGAGAAGATAGATGGCTTCGTACGGACTAAGTTGCTTGGACTGCGCCAAGACAGCACTGTATTTCTCTTGTGCATGAACGGGATGAAAGACCGCTACGCAGAAGGCTATAAGACAGAATATATATTTGCTATTGGACATTGGAAATGGGATATTAGGTCGTTAGAAATCAAGCACTTTTATCTCCACGCGGCGATTGATGGCGCGTTGTTCATCGCTCTCGTTGGGTACGAGCGGTTTGCGTTTACCGTATCCTACGATCACCATGCGATCGGCAGGGACACCACGGTTAATGAGCCATTTCTCTACCGCCTGACCACGTAAGGAGGACAGTCGGTCGTTGTATTTGTCGGACCCCTGGTCGTCGGTATGAGATGATAACTCGATACGCAGGGTCGGATTCGTGAAGAGCAGTTGAGCCAGAGACTCCAACTCATCGTTCGAACTCTCGGTCAGTTCATACGAGTCATGTTCGAACTGGATGTTCCGCAATTGAAGCACCATATCTTTCTGAATCGGCAGCAGGGCCACGACGACTGTCCGTTCGCGGGTGTCGTTGCCGGTATGGAAGAGCGTGTCGTAGAACATATATCCCTTAGCGGACACTTGTAAGGTGCGCTCCATGTTGATTCGCAAGGCCGTATCGGCAGGGGTCGGTTGACCGTTCATCCGCAGTTGTGCCTCTTGGATGCGGTCTCCGGTAAGCTGGTTGATAATCCGGAAATGATGCAGGCTTTTCTTGGGTCGCATGGCGATGTCCAGTTCGGTCTCCGTGAAGATGGTAGGCCGTTGGGTATTGACTGTGAGCGTTATGTCTTCGTAGCCCTCGTGCTGCAGGTTGAGCGTGTGTAACTTACCTAAAGGTAAGATCTCTTTCTTGGACCGCAGGATCGCTTGCGTCTCGCTGTCGTAGGTCAGAAGTGTCAGAGCCAACTGATCATCCAAAGAAATCGAACCGAACGAACGCTCTTCGCGGCGGTTGAGCGTATGGGTGTCGATGTCGATATAATGGTGCGAGTAGCCTGATGCAGTAAGGGCCAGACGGTAACGGCGATTCTTTTGCAGCGCCACTTTCCATCGGCCGGTCTGCGTGTGTACGACTGCTTTCTGCAGCAGTTTCTCGTTCGTGGCATCATAGACGAGCACGTATCCTTGTGCGATCGGTCGACCACCTTTGACCATGACCAAGGTGCCGTTGGCCGCCAAGACAGGCTGCGGTTGCGGAACGATGTTATACAGGCCCGGTATAGTCCAGTTATGGTCATCGAGCATGGTGCTGGTCCAGTTCTGCCAAGCGCCGTCGTGCTTCTTACTCTCCTCCCGACGGATGAAGAGCAGCGTGCTGTTATCTTCCAGGAGTTGCGGTTGCGAGTCTTCGTCTCCGCTGATGATGATCGGTGCTGCTTCGGTCCAGGTGTTGTCGCGATACCATGCCCGCCAAATCTGGGTCTTCTCGAAGCTATGCTTCTCTCCCGTAGCCGGCGTACGGTGCACATAGAAGAGCATGCTCTCATCACTGCTGATGGAAGGCCATAACTCATCTTCGTCGGTACTGACCGAACGAAGTTTTTCGGGTTCCCCCCAACGCCAGCCGTTAGCCCGTATGACGTAGAGGTCATACGACGGCGCTTGCGGCTCCTTGGCGGAGAAATAGACGGACAATGAGTCCCAACTCATGACGGAGTGCTGGATGCTCCACCCTTGGTTCTCTAACAAGCGTACCTGAGGTAGTTGGACTTGACCGAAAACACTGCCCGAGAACGCGAATACCAGTGCAAAAAGGATAATTTGTTTCATTTCGAGTGCAAAATTACTAAATTTCTTGCATATATGCAAATTTTTTACTAATTTTGCAGCCGATTTTAATTTGGAGAATTATGCGTAAATATGTATCGATACTTTTCTTGAGCCTTTGGGCGATCGGTGTTTGGGCGGACGATGTGGTGTATATCACAACCGAACAATTCCGTGATCGGATCTTCGATTATAAGACCAATAAAGAATGGAAATACAAGGGCGACAAACCCTGTATCATTGATTTCTACACCACTTGGTGCGGACCGTGTAAGCGTCTGGCACCGATCATGGACGAGTTGAGTCAGACCTACTGCGATCAGGTGAAGTTCTACAAAGCAGACACGGAGCGTGAACGCGAGTTGGCGTATGTATTCCAGATCAGTTCGATCCCGCAAGTACTCTATATCCCGGTGGAAGGTAAACCGATGTTACTCAAAGGTTTATACCCCAAAGAGGAGATTGTGAAGATTATTGATGAATTTCTATTGAATAAGAAATAATGCACGTAGAGTTTATTCTTCTGATATTATCGCTGCTCTTCTTCGTCAGCATCTTCGCGGATAAGATCGGTTATAAATACGGTGTGCCTGCCTTGCTGCTTTTCTTGGCGGTGGGTATGTTCTTCGGTTCGCACGGTATGACGTCACTATTCGGCATGAGCGGCGTGAAGATCAATATCGAGTTTGCGGAAGCGATCAGTACCTTGGCGATGTGTATCATCCTTTTCACCGGCGGTATGGAGACCAAGTTGAGCGACATCAAATCGGTCTTGGCGCCGGGCGTCACGTTAGCGACCTTAGGTGTGTTGCTGACCTGCGTCATTACGGGTGTACTGATCTACTATATTTTCGGTTGGATCAACGCCGTCGCCACGGTGTCGATATGGTTAGCCTTGCTGATGGCGGCGACGATGTCGAGTACAGACAGCGCGAGTGTCTTTTCCGTCCTGCGTACCAACGGGATCGGACTGAAGCACAACTTACGTCCGCTATTGGAATTGGAGTCCGGCGCAAACGACCCGATGGCGTATGTATTGACGACGACTCTGATCGGCGTAGTAGTCAACTTGCATTCTATTGTTGGTTTGACTGAAGAAGTGTCGATACTGCCGATTATTCAGAATATCGCTATTCAGCTCGTGATGGGAACGGTGCTGGGTCTGGCTTTGGGACAAGGTCTGGTACAACTGATGCGCCGCGTAAAGTTAGGCAATGAAGCGCTCTACCCGATCATGATTCTGACGGCCTGTATCTTTATTTTTGCCATCACCCATTACCTACAAGGTAATACCTATCTGGCAGTGTACGTAGGCGGTTTGATCATCGGTAACAGTAAGTTCACCCGCAAGCGGCAGACGAAATCGTTCTTTAATGGTTTGACTTGGTTGAGTCAACTAGTCATGTTCTTGATGTTAGGTCTGATGGTAGAACTGCCCGAACTGCTCCAATTTAAGGTATGGTTGCCCTGCCTGATCATCAGTATCGTGATGGTCTTCATCTCCCGTCCGTTGTCCGTTTGGATATGTATGTTGCCTTTTCGGCAGTATCACTCGCGCGACAAAGTGATGCTTAGTTGGGTGGGACTCAAAGGCGCAGTACCTATCATCTTCGCCATCATGTGTAAATCGGAGGGAGTGCCGTTTGCCGATATGATCTTCAATGTGGTCTTCCTCTGCACGATCGTCTCCTTGCTTACGCAGGGTACGACGCTGACGCTGGTAGCCAAGAAACTGAACCTGGATACACCGCAGAAAGAGGTACATTCATTAGAGCATTTTGACCTGGACCTGCCGGATGAGATTCAGTCTTCGGCCCGCGAGGTGGAGGTGACGGATAAGTTGCTGGCCAAAGGAAATACATTAAAGGAACTCTCTATCCCTCCCCGCACTTTAGTCATCATGGTGCGGCGCGGCGAAGATTTCTTCGTGCCTACGGGTTCGAGTGAGTTGCAGATAGGCGATCAACTTCTTGTCATCAGCGATAAGGATGCACAAGCGACCTACCAGCATATGATCGACGATGCCGAGGAAGACGCCTTATGGCGCGAAGCGTTCCGTCTCCGCATGCGCGAACGCTTTGACCGTATGTTCGCCTGGATGAAGGTGAAAGGTAAGAAGTAAAAAGTAAGAACATTATGAAAAAAACAATAGTCTTTTTGACAGGCGCCACCGGTACGATGGGATACGCAGGTATGACCGAGATCCTGAAATATCCGGATCAGTATGAGTTACGTATCTTGGCGCGTCCAAGCAAGAAGAACAAGGAGTTGTTGGCTCCTTTAACCCTTCAACATTCAACATTAAACGTTATCTGGGGCGACCTGACGAACTACGAAGATATCTTGAAAGGTGTGAAGGGTGCTGACATCGTGCTGCATGTAGGCGGTATGGTGTCGCCGCAAGCGGACTATCGTCCGAAATCAACCTTACGCACCAATATCACGGCGGCAGATCACATTACCAAAGCCGTTCTGGCGCAACCCGAAGAGAAGCAACCTAAAGTGGTGTATATCGGTTCGGTAGCCCAAATGGGAGACCGCCGTGAACCGCTCCATTGGGGTAGAACCGGCGATCCGATCTGCGTGTCGGCATACGACCATTACGGTCTGACAAAGGCACAGGCCGAACGTATCATCACCGATTCGGGTATCAAGAACTGGGTGAGTCTGCGGCAATCGGGAATCCTCTATCCGGCGATCCTCAAGAACTACGATCCGATCATGTTCCATGTGCCGATCCGTGGCGTGCTGGAGTGGGCGACGGTGGAAGATAGCGGACGTCTGTTGGAGCGCGTATGCCGTCCGGAGGTACCGGCTAAGTTCTGGAACAACTACTATAACATCGGTTCAGGTAAGGAATATCGCCTAAGCAATTATGAGTTCGAGTGCTTGTTGTTGGATGCTATCGGCTGCCCGAAACCCGAGCAGATCTTCAATGCCAATTGGTTCACGACCCGCAATTTCCACGGTATGTGGTATATCGACGGCGATAAGTTAGAGAACTATCTCCATTTCCGTGCGAACGTACCCGTCAAGGAATATTTCGCCCAAATGGCGAAGGCAGAGTCCCTACCTGCCGGTATCAAGTTTGCCGCCAAAACCCGTATCGCGAAATTGTTCCCGCATTGTGTGAAAGCGGCGATGTGGTTCATGGCCAACAGTAAAGAGCACGGTACACAATGGTGGATCAAGAACCACATCACCCCGCGTATCAACGCTTATTACGGATCGTTGGAGGCCTATCAAGCGATACCGAATTGGAAGCATATGGATCTTAGCCATAACAGCGAGACCTCGGTACTGCTCGACCACGGCTATGACGAGAGTAAGGATGTCGATGAGTTGACGGATGCGGAGTTGAACAAAGCAGCAGCCTTCCGTGGCGGTAAGTATTTAGGCAACGATATGTGGGAAGATGCGAACGGGAACACGTTCAAAGCCGGTCGTCGTCTGATCCTGTTAGGCGGTCATTGGTCACCGTTCGACATGCCTTATCCCTATGCGCATGAACCCAAAGAGAAACAGGTACCTTGGCATTGGGATCGAGTAGCGAAGCAGAACCCCTTCTTCGCACAGTTATGGGCACCGCTCCATGAGTCAGATGAAGACAATGTCTATGGTCCGGAAGTGTTTGAAGGCTGGGAATAAAAAATACGCGCATGCTCACACATGCGCGTATTTTTATAATAGGAGATCTGCTTAGAGACCGAGACTTGCTTTGATAGCCGGAACGCGTGCTTCCGCTTCCTCGGTGCAGCGTACGTAGTCAGCGCCTGTGAACGGTTTGCCGCTCTTCACCGGAATCTCGAAGTAGAACTTAATCTTCGGCTCGGTTCCGGAAGGACGAACGGACACTTTCAAACCACCCTCGGTGAAGTACTGCAGTACGTTCGAGGTAGCATGGAGCGGCATGTCAAAGTCACTCTCTACCCATTTACCGTCTTTCAGGTCTTGTTGCTTGAGCAGCTTGAAGTCTTTAATCTTAACTACCTTCTCGCCTGCGATCTCCTGCGGCGGGTTGTTGCGGTAGTTCACCATCATCTGTTGGATCTCTTCGGCACCGCTCTTACCCGGACGAACGACATTGATGGTCGTCTCGCGTTGGAAGCCGTAGTCCTCGTAGATCTTGAGCAGATAGTCATACAACGTCATTCCGTTGTCTTTTGCATAAGCAGCGATCTCGCAGATGAGGCAGATAGACGACGGCGAACATTTATCGCGCACAGCGTCGTACGGCAGGAAACCGAAACTCTCCTCACCGCCACCGATATATTTGCGTTTGCCTTCCCACATTCGGATACGGTTCGCAATCCACTTGAAGCCTGTATATTCGTCGGTCAGCGTTACACCCTGTGCATCAGCAATCTTACGAATGAGCTCGGAGGTAACGATGGTCTTGACGATGTACATATCGTCGCGCATCTTACCCAGACGCTTCATGTTATTGATGATGTAGTAGTGGTACATGATATTGGTCTGGTTTCCGTTGATGATCACCCACTCGCCCTTGTCGTTACGGCAAACAATAGCGATACGGTCTGCGTCCGGATCGGAAGCGATCACGAGGTCAGCGCCTAATTTCGTACCGAGTTTCATACCCAGCGTCATAGCCTCAGCGTTTTCGGGGTTCGGGGAAACAACGGTCGGGAAGTTACCGTCGATCACCATCTGCTCGGGAACAACGTGGATATTCTGGAAGCCCCAGCTGCGGAGGCACATCGGAACGATCTGACGACCGGCACCGTGCATCGGCGTGTAAACGATATTGAGGTCTTTCTGACGAAGGATAGAGTCTTGGTCAATCATGACGTCTTTGACTGCCATCATGTAGTCGTAGTCCATCTCACCGCCGATGATCTCAATGAGATCCGGGTTAGCCTCCCATTTGACATCCTCCATGCGTACTTTATTTACCTCATCGATGATACCTTGGTCATGCGGCTGGAGTACTTGAGAACCATCCTCCCAGTATGCTTTATATCCGTTATACTCCTTCGGGTTGTGGGAAGCGGTAACGTTCACACCACCTTGACATTTGAGGTGACGGATAGCGAAAGAAACCTCCGGCGTCGGGCGAAGCGACTCAAACAGATACACCTTGATGCCGTTGGCGGAGAAGATGTTTGCCACCGTCTCAGCGAACAGACGACCGTTGTTACGGCAGTCGTGACCTACAACCACAGCTACGCGACCGTTCTGAACGTTCTCAAAACCGCCTTCTTTCTGCACTTTCAGCATGTAGTTAGCATAACCCTGGGTAGCCTGAGCAACGATGTACTTGTTCATACGGTTGGTGCCGACCCCCATGATACCACGCAGACCACCGGTACCGAACTCGAGGGTACGATAGAAAGCGTCGATGAGCTCCGTCTTGTCCTCTGCGTCCATCAGGGCTTTCACCTCTGCACGGGTCTGTGCATCAAACGGTTCGCGAGTCCAAACCTCAGCGACTTCCATTACTTTTTTCAATTCTTCATTCATAATGGTAAAATTTAAGAGTTAATATTGTGATTTATTCCTTTACTTTGTAAATGGCATCTAGGTTCCGAACAAAACCATCGAAGTCAAGACCGTATCCGATCACAAACTCCTCGGAGATCTCGTGGCCTACATAGTCAGGTTTCGCATCATCGTACTCCAGTTTCTCGGGTTTGAAGAGCATGGTAGCTACCCGAATACTATTCGCTCCAAGTCCGCGCATGTGTGCTTTGAGTTGGTGAATCGTCAGGCCGGTATCGACGATATCCTCCACGATAATGACATCGCGGTTCTCTACCACTTGTTGCAACGGCACGATGAACTCTAATTGTCCGGTGGAGGACATGCCCCAATAGGAGCTGACACGGATGAACGTCACTTCGCAACGCACGTCATGGAGGGCTCGGAGCAGGTCCGACGCAAAGACAAAAGCACCGTTAAGCACTACCACAAACAGCGGTTCTTTGCCCTGATAATCCTTACTCACCTTCGCTGCTACTTGCTTAACGTCCTTCGCAATCTCTTCCGGAGTTAACCATTCTTCAAAATGATATCCTTGTTCGTCAATCGTTCTCATGAATAGTGTTTTATTTGGATTGATGCTGCAAAAATACAAAAAATATTTGATATAAGCAAATATTTATACATTTTATTGCACTTTTTTGCATTTATTTTAAGTTTTTATCTTCTGGCGTTACGAATAGCACGCAGTACTTGATTCGTTGCCCGATTAATGTCTGCATCAGATAGTTTGCCTTCTTTATGCGCTTTAGTGAGCGCTTGAATGGTCTCTTCTCCTCCCGGCATAATAAGGTCAACACCGGCACGAATACATTCTGCTTCATCAGCCAGTTCGGGACCTGTTGAATACCAGTCGGTCATTATCACCCCATCGAAACCCCATTCGTCACGTAGCAGATCCGAACATAGCTCATGATTCATAGCGCAATAGGTACCATTCAATTTGTTATAGGCTATCATGATTGATGAGGGATGAGCCTCACGTATCGCGATTTCGAATCCTCGCCAGTATATCTCCCGCAAAACACGCTCATCTACGTCGGAAGAGACTGTTCGACGATACGCTTCCTGATTGTTAGCGCAGAAATGCTTAAGCGTACAATAATTACCACTCCTTGACTCAACCCCTTTCGCCGTAACGGAAGCCATCCTGCCCGTCAATAGGGGATCCTCAGAATAGTACTCGTAGTTTCGTCCACAAAGCGGGTTACGAACAATATTCATTGCGGGACCTAACCAGAACGACACGCCATACTCCGACATCTCGTCACTTATTGCCTCACCCATCTTTTGTGCGAGTTCGACATTCCAAGTCTGAGCTACCATAGCCTCAACGGGGAAAGCAGTCACATACTGATAAAGAACCTGACCTTTATTCTCTTTACCTATCAAAAAATACCGCATCCAACGAGGCAGGTACTCATAGATAGACAGCGAGAATTCCAGGGGTTTAATTTCTCCATTAGGATAAAGAACCGATTTTTTCTCAAGTCGCAAACCTGCAGGGCCATCACAAAACTCAATATTATGCACGCCTTCATTCACAAAGGCAGCAGTTGTATGTCCTACTGCTCCGGGAACGGAGAAACCATTCTTGTCTGCGTTCATACCTGTTCCGGCAAGTAAGCGAACATCAAATTGCGAGGTCTCGCCGGTTAACGGAGCTACGACTCTACTATGTTCTGCGCGAGTTATGCTATTAATCGATATATGAGGCAGATCCCGAGGAACCTCAAAACGATTCGTATGATGCAATTCGGCTATGTTTGTCCGAGGCCGACAGAGGTGTTTATGGTGCTCAAGAATAAGCGTGTTCGGAACCCTCACAACTGCTACAGGGACTGTTGAACGCGAGTCGTCTCCTAGTAGGACAATATAATCACCTTCACGTACAATAGTTTGAGCATCCGACTCGTCGTACTGAGCCAAGGATGCTATATCAAAGCATAGACTTATGATTTCTGTTTCTTTGGGCTGAAGAACTTTGGTCTTTGCAAAAGCCACAAGACGTTGATATTCACAATCTTCGCCCGGACAACGGGCATACGCCTGAACTATATTTTTTCCTGCACGCGGACCATTATTCGTTACTTCTACGGAGCAAATCAATTTATCATCCGACAAGCGAATTTGCTGAGCAGAATGAACAAACGAAGTATAGGTTAACCCATATCCGAAAGGATAGCGAGGCGACACATCAAAACTATCGAAATACCTATACCCTACGTATATTCCTTCCTTATATAGAGCGAGCTCAGGATCTTTCCCGAACTCATCTCCAAAAGGAACATCCTCATAGGATTTAGGCCACGTAACAGCTAATTTTCCTGATGGATTCACTTTGCCGGTGAGGATATGAGCAACGGCATGTCCGCCCTCCATGCCCAATTGGCCCATATATACGATTGCGCCTATTCCCGGTATGTCGTCAAGAGGCGTGAGGTCAATCGGTGCACCGGAGTTGATCAGTAGTACAAAACGCGGATAATTCGCTGCACACAGACGAATATTGGCGATCTCATCATCGGTCAGACGGAAGTTGCCTGGAATATCTTCACGATCCTTACCTTCGCCTGATTGCCGCGCAACAACATAAATACAGGTATCGGCAGAGGCCAACTGCTCAGCCACAAGCATGCCACCTGTAGGATAAATATATTCTATTCCTAAAAGGGCATCTATACGCCGGGCAGTAGGTATCAGCAATTTGCGTCGCATGGAACTAAGAAACGATTTCCTACCGGATTTCCATTGCTCATCGTAACGTTTTAACCACTCATTCGTAAGAATATCAAAACCGGCATCTATCAACCCTTCCAAGACTGACACATTATGTCTTGCGTTCACTTCTCCGCTTCCGCTTCCTCCTTTAATAGTATATTGAGCCCCTGCTCCATAAAGAGCTATAGGACAAGGACTTAAGGGTAACACACCATTATTCTCAAGCAGAACAACGCCCTCCGTAGCTATCTCATAAGAGAGAGCACGGTTACGTAATTCGCGAGCCGATTCATGATCTGTCAATTGTGACTTGGTTGTCATACAAAGAATGGTTTTAGTTCTCTGTATCGTAGTTTTGAAACAGGAAATCGTTATATGGATAGCGTTTTACGTGTATCGCTTTGATACGGTCGTATAGCAGCGCACGCAAAGCGTCTAGATTATCCTTATTTTTCGCAGAGATAAAGATGCAGTCCTCTCCTAAACGAGCCATCCAGGTCTTTTGGAGATCCGCCAACGAGAGGTTCTCCCGCTGGATCGGCGTGAGGTCGTCTTCCTCTTTGGGAATATACGTAAAATTGTCGATCTTGTTAAAGATAACAATAGTCGGTTTGTCTTCCTTGCAGATATCCGCAATCGTCTGCTGCACCACTTCGTACTGCTCCTCGAAATTCGGATGGCTGATATCCACTACGTGTACCAGCAAGTCTGCTTCGCGCACCTCGTCCAGCGTTGATTTGAATGACTCTACCAGATGGTGCGGTAACTTACGGATGAATCCGACCGTATCGGAAAGCAGGAACGGGAGGTTCTCGATTGTCACCTTTCTTACTGTTGTATCGAGTGTCGCAAAGAGTTTGTTCTCCGCGAAGACATCGGACTTGGAGAGCAGGTTCATCAGGGTCGATTTGCCGACGTTGGTATAACCTACCAGCGCCACACGCACCATCTTACCGCGATGCTGACGTTGCGTTGCCATCTGTTTATCGATCGTCTTGAGTTGCTCCCGCAGCAAAGCGATACGCTGACCGATCACACGCTTATCGGCTTCTATCTGCGTCTCACCCATACCACGGTTAGTACCTCCACCGCCTCGTTGACGATCCAAGTGACTCCACATACGGGTCAAACGCGGAAGCATGTACTGCAAATGCGCCATCTCCACCTGCGTCTTCGCGTAAGAGGTCTGCGCACGCTGCAAGAAGATCTCCAGAATCAATATCGTTCGATCAATAACGCGCACGTCCGGTTGACCTTTGTGATTCAGCGCCTTTTCAATATTACGAATCTGCCGCGGACTCAACTCGTCATCAAAGATGACCACATCAATCGGATGGTGCTCTTGGATATACTGATCAATCTCTTCAAGTTTACCTTCGCCTACGTATGTCGCCGTAATCGGCAGATTCAAACGTTGGGTGAACCGCTTCACCGGCACGATACCATGCGTATCTGCCAAAAAGGCCAACTCATCCAAGTACTCCTTAGTGCGATCTTCCGGTTGGTTAGGCGTGATCAATCCAACCAAAACGGCATGCTCAATATATGGTTTTATCTCTATCATAAATTTTGGCGCAAAGTTACAAAAAAAAAATGACATACACAAGAGTGTATGCCACTTTTTTGATTTTTTCCGTAAACGAATGGCCCAATTGGGTGTCGAGCCGCTCGACTTACTTACGAATACCGAGTTCTTTGATGATTGCGCGGTAACGCTCGATGTCTTTTGCCTTCAGGTAATCCAACATACGACGACGCTTACCTACCAATGCGGTCAGGGCGCGCTCTGTACCGAAGTCCTTACGGTTTGCCTTCAGGTGCTCGGTCAGGTGGTTGATACGGAAGGTGAACAATGCGATTTGGCTCTCTGCAGAACCGGTGTTTTTAGCGTCGTTGCCGTACTTTGCGAACAACTCTGCTTTTTTCTCAGCTGTTAAATACATTTCTGATTTGTTTTTTAGTTATACAATCACCACTAAAGCCGAATCTATCATCCCAACTTCGTGGCATTAATGTGCCTTTTCACTCAAAAAAGCTTGCAAAATTACTGCTTTTTTACGAAACCACCAAATTTTTGGACAAAAAAATGCATTTTTTGTTAAAAAATACAGAAAAACGTCAATGAATGAACAAATCCGGGCGGTCGGAGATGATACCATCGGCCTTAGCCGGTGCTTTGGCAGGATCATCGACGGTCCACACTTTGACTTCCTTGCCATGCGCATGCATATCGTCGATAAAACGGTCTGTAGCAAAATAATGGAAGATATTAAACGATGCCACGAAATCGTATTTCTCCCAACTGAACTTTGAGAAACCGTTGTCGAAGAGGACACTTCCCATACGCGCAATCAGTAGTTTTTCCAAGCGTAAGGTCGGGTCGATCGCATGCAGTTTAAAGAGCACATCGTCGTTGAAGGACTGAAAAACAACCTCTTTCTCCATCTGATAGGACTTGACGATGCTGTCTGCCAGCGCCTCGATACCGGAATATTGGTCATCGCGTTTCTTTTTGATCTCCAATAGCAGCGGACAACGCCCTTTGCATAGGGCAAGTACCTGCTCCAAAGTAGGAATGCGCTCGTTGGATACCGAACCGTCGTGATTCAAGATCCGCAAGGACTGAATCTCTTCGAGGGTCATCTCCTCGATCATTCCTTTTCCGTTGGTAGTACGGTTCACGCTCTGGTCGTGGCATACGACGATACGCTTATCAGCGGTCAGATGCAGGTCTACCTCTACCATGTTGGCACCCGTTTGGATACCTTTTTCAATGCACGAAAGACTGTTTTCTGTTCCTAAAAGCGCTCCACCGCGGTGAGCAATAATGATAGCTGTCATAACAGACATAGCAATTAGCAATTTATTCATTATAAACGAAGGTTAAACATTTTGTTAAATACAATCTTTACCACGTACTCAAACCACTCGAAGCTGTCGTTCGCTTTCTCGGTCGCCTGAAGGGAACGGACAACGACATCGTCGATCGCCTCTTCGTGAATGAGCGTATAGATGAGGGCATTACCGAACTTATGGGTGAACAGATCTGATAGCCGTTCTCCGCCCGGGTTGTAACCCAGGATTTCATCCTTATAATCGCCGATACCGGGGAAGGTAAGACGGACGATATCTTTGGTCAGGAACGCGTTCACCTGTTGCGGGAAATAATTCTTGGCGGTTCCTAAGATTTTACCGATAAGTGTGATGATTGACTCACCCGTATCCGGATAGCGCAAGTTGACATTTTGCTCGAATTCATCGAGAATTTTGCGGTTCGGAATCTGCTCCATAACGGAGAGCAGAAGGTCGAGTGAAGTGTAAATATACCCGGAGTCGGCCACGAGTTCAGAGATATTATTGAGCAGATGTACCAGCAACTCTTTATCGCGCGTCTCGATGGCTTTGTTAATCAATTGTCGGAAGGCCGGTACACTCTTGGCCTCAGGGTCTCTGTTATCGCCATATCGCACGCAATAAACCATGGCGTACCAGGTCATGACATTGCGCTTGTAAAGTTGCATGGGGTTGGCTTTGTAACTATTCCGTCCTTTGAACCAGCCTCGGCAACGGAGCGTCCAGTCTACGCACCATTCGGTAAGCATCTCTTCGACCTCTTGGGGTAGTTGCGGCATCTTCAAACCTAACTGATAAAGCACGTAGATGAAGGACATCTGCGAATAGTCAAACCATTCCGAATCGCGATTAGAACCGGCGCGCAGAGCTTGCAGGATGGGTTGCACATTTTGATAGTCTGCTACGCCGGCGATGATCAGGATACGCTCCAACGCAAAATAACTAAGACTGTCACCGGATTTGTATGCCTCGATCACTTTGGGGATCCATGCTTTCCATTGTTCCGCTGTCGGTGCATCGGGTTGGCCTTGCTTGGAGTACAAATAAGCGAAAGGAGCTATCTTCGCCAAGTCGATCGCGTGGGTATCCCAATAGGTGGCATACTCAATCACGTTGTTCACATAGTCCGACTGAAATAGCACCTGCCGACGCATGACGAGTTGGATGAACGGCAAGACGAGACGGAAGAGGGTGAAGTTAGCCGTCAGATGTTTGGCTACCGCCGTGATATCATCAAAGATATCGCTGACCTGTATGCCACTTTCTGCTTCGTCTCCCGCCAAGACGCGGTCGATGATAAGCAGAATGTTAATACGCGTACCGGTCTCCAGGAAGGTCATGACGCGTTTGCGCCGTTTACCATTCGCCAAGCCCACAAGCGGCGTTTGATGGATATAATCGTACATATGCGCCACAATCTGCCGCGTCACGTTCTCCTTCAATGGTGCATAAGAGAGGGTATGGGTCTTATTGGACGCATAGTAGATCATGAGGCAGACGTTATCACGGATTTCCGTGATGGCATCGTCCATGATGATATCGAGTAAGGCAAACGGGTCTTGATCATAGAGATGCTCGTTATGATAATCGGTCATGAAAACACCGTTGATCAGCGTACCGGCTGCCATGCGTTTGCGGTTCATGAGCGGTGCTAAAGCGGCACTCAATTGCTTATACTGACTGATCGTATCGTTATCCGCCTTGTTCTTCTCGATGATTTTCCAAACGCTGTTATATTGCGTAATCGTCTCGCGCAAGTCATCCTCGGTGTAGGTCAACAGTTCGTTTAAGAGCGAGAAGAGCGGTTGTTCGAAGTTCTCCGTCACCAGCGTATTGAGGATATCCGTCACCAGCGTGACGATGGTGAAGTTATCGCTATAATCGCTTGCCAGACGGATAATAGTCTGCGGATCACCCGTACGCATATAATCCATGATCAGCACGTTTCGCAGCGTACTGATGAATACTTCGTTCATGCAAGCTTGCCGTATAGTAGCGGCGAAAACTTCCGTTGAAATCGGCGTTTTTTGATCCAAAGAGGCGGTCTCGCGTTCAAAATAAACGAGTGCCAGCATGTACTCCAAGAATCGCTCATAGATAAACTGCACTTTCTCTTCTTTGACGAGTCGAAGGATAGGACGTTCGGGTTTATTGAGCAGCTCTTTGAAGGCGATCGTATCGGCTTTGGCGCCAAACCACTCCAGCATCACGGAGTCCTGCGCCGTACCGCTCTCGTAAGCCGCCAAGAGATAGGCGGCTATCTCCCGCAGGATCTCCACTTGTTTGTTGCCGGCATAGGAGTGACCGATATCGGACAGCATCTTACCGAACAGTGCGATAGAGGTATAGGCATCATTGCTCTCCGGCAGACTGTATCCCAAGTAGTTCGTACAGACAATCTTGAGGATAAGCGGGTTCTTGATACGGATGATATTTTTCCGCGATATAGATTCATACGTCGTATCCATCTGATATAAGTCTTGATAGATGATATACGCGCGCGTGAGTTCGGAGTCAGTAAACGAACGTACCGTCGTCTCTTCGCCTAAGGCGCTGAAAAGTGACATATCCTGCTGCTTCTGTTCGGGACGCAATTCATTCTGCCAGGTGTAGTTACGACAGGTGAAGATCACGCGGAAAGCCCTCAGGTCATGGCTGCCGAACAGCGCATACAGATCTTTATACAACGCCAAAGGACCGGTGTCCCCTTCGGCTTTAGCGGGATAACTGAGTACCTCATTAATGGCATCAAAGAGGATGAAGATACGATGGCCGGCTTCAACCGCTTTGTCGGAAGTATTGCGCAAAAACTGACGGATATCTTTCTTGCGGGAGAGTTCGAAGATCGTGCGGAGGCGTTGTTCAAGCGTCTGGTCGGCAAACTCCGAACTGGCGAACGTGATCACCGCATCTTCGGACTGAATCAGCTGTTCCGTCCAATGGCATAGTTGGGTGGTCTTACCTTGTCCGGCTTCACCTAAGAGCGGAAGGAGACGGTCGTCGGAAGTCCCGAAAGTAGCAAAGATTTCCGCTAAGTTATCACGCTCCACAAACAACTCGCGGTTGTATTTCTTCTCGGCGTACATATGGTCGAGGTAGTCCTGTGAGTAGTTGGACATGCATTGCCTTAGTTCACTCCAGTTGAGGTCTTTGGCCACATCGAAAGAGGGCACAATGGTCTTGCACCAGGCATCCAACGCCGGGTTGAGTTCATTGCTGATACGCGTTACCGCATGTTCATCGGAGGAGATAAACGATATCTCTTCCTCTTTGAGCGTCTGGAAGATATAGGTGTACCCTTTCTCGGACTGATGGATCAGCGGGTAGAGTTCGATCTGTCCGTGTGTCGGCGAAACGATATAGAAATGTCCTTCTTCCGCTTTTTCCGGATATTGTGCTAACACGCTGATAGCCTGCGCCAACTCTTCCACACGGTCTTTGATCTGCTCCACTACCTCTTCGTAGATGCTCTCAGCCAGAGTCGTTCCGTGGCCTTTGTACTCATTACGTATCTGCACGAGACTCTTCTCTTTCTTACTCCCGAGCCATAAGTTACGTTTGGAGGTAGCGACTGTAAGGAGAGCTTTGGTGAGCGGTTCATCCGGCAGTTCATCCTTGGCAGCCCAAACGACCTTAGGTAGGATATCGTTCGCCCAGTCGCCAAACGAGAGCGGACGCTTGGTATCGATCTTATTGATCACAAAAACAGCCTGCGGATGGGGCACTTTTTCCGCTTCACGAACCAAACCAAGCAGGACAATGGACAAGTATTGCGCAGAGATCTCAAAGAAATCCAACGCATAGTTCATCGCTTTGGAATAAACACCGTTTGCCAATTGCGTACGGTATTGCTCTAAGGGGTGAGCCAACGAAATAGGTAGTTTATCTGCCATAAGTCACAATTTTGCGGTGCAAAAGTACAAAAAAATTTGCATATATGCAAAAAAAAGTGTAAATTTGCAGCCAAATTTTAAACATCGCAGGTATGAAAATTACGAATACGGCATTTTTGTGTGGCTATTTCTCGGCAAATTGCCCGGTAAAAGGTTTGAAAGAAGGCGGTTGGGTCAAACGTGCATACACTGAGGAAGATGTTATCAAATTGCAGAACTATTATTTCCCGGAGTTTGCGCAATGTATGGCGGACGAGATCACCTTGTACTCGATGCCTATCCATAATGCATGTTCGCTCGATTTCAACGGAGAAAAAGTGCCTTTCCTCATCGAAGAAATTCGTCTTTGGGAGGCGCCGTTTAACATCATCCTCTATGCCGTCAAGTTGCGTTTCGAGGAGGTGGAGTTTAATAGCGTGACTTGGGCGCTGAACTCGCTTCGCAACTTTGTTTTCTATCGTGACATGCATCGCCCGTTCATGGACGCAGCGCTATACCCCATCATGGAGATCTATAACAAGACCATGGATGCGCATGAGACCTTCGATAAGGATATATCGTGGTTGGCAGAGAGCGGTAATAAATTCAAGATCTTCCAGATTCTCAAGACCGCAGAGCCTATTGAGCAAGGGGATGAGCAGTTGCTCATCTACGATGCAGCTACTTTGGCTGCCCATACGCCGCATTCAACAGGCATCAACAGTCCCACCTACGTGCAGCATGTGCTAGATGAGCATTATATATCCGTCTTCTCCGGTTGGTCGGGGATTGCCCTCTTGGATACCTTCACGCTCATGACCACCGACACGCCGGAATGGGTGATCGCTAACTGGGAGAAGGATTATTTCGAGAAGATATATATCTATCAGCTATTCCGCAAGGTGTTCCTCTACTCGGTGAACCTGCACTACCGTCGTCGTACGGAAGATGTATTGGAGTTGGAGAAAAAACTGAGTCTCTTTGAGCAGAATCACAGTTATCCGGCTATCTCGTATAATTTCCTGCCGAATATTATCAACAGTGCCATCGAGAAGAGTCTGAACACGCAGCGCGACTATGACCAGTTGAACCGCATGATCAACAAAGAGTTGGATATCCGTCGTAACCAGGCAGAGGAAAAGACGAACCATTTCCTGACCTTCCTGACCTGCCTCACGCTCTTCTCGGCGATCTACGATGCGGCCAGTTTGTTTAACGACAGTTTCGGGTACGCCGACGTCTTCCCAAGCGACCATTTCGGTTTCCGCTTCGTGAGCACGATCCTGTTGGCTGTCGTCTTGATCATCTATCTGATTCTCAACAAAAAGAAATAAGACGATCGACAAAAAAGAAGCACAACCCTTTCGGATTGTGCTTTTTTTTCTGCCTATAGGCGATCAATTAACGAACGCGCTCGCAGTATGAACCGTCACGGGTGTCGATACGGATGATCTCGCCTTCGTTGATGAAGAGCGGAACACGTACCTCAGCGCCTGTCTCAACCGTCGCCGGTTTGAGCGTGTTGGTAGCGGTATCACCTTTGAGGCCCGGCTCGGTGTAGGTTACTTGCAACTCTACCTTGGTCGGCAGCTCAGCGAAGAGCACGGTATCACTCGAAGCATCCGAAACAACATCTACGGTCATTCCCTCTTTGAGGAAGTCTACACCGGTGATGAGGTCATGTGCGATAGGCACTTGCTCGAAGGTCTCGTTATTCATGAAGATGAAGTCCTCACCCTCTTTGTAGAGGAATTGGTACGGGCGACGCTCTACGCGTACATCCTCCAGTTTCTCACCGATATTGAAGCGGCGCTCCAATACGCGACCATCCACTACATCTTTAAATTTAACACGCATAATGGTGTTACCCTTACCCGGTTTTACGTGCAGGAACTCGATTACGAAATACAGACGGCCATCCATGCGGATACATACGCCGTTTTTGATGTCTTGACTGTTTATCATACTAGTATAAATTATATATTTTCGAAAAATCGCTGCAAAATTAGTAAAAAATTTGCATATATGCAAGAAATTTTGTAATTTTGCACTCAAATTTGATAAAATACCTATGGAAACAATACAAAATTTCTTCTCTGACTTGGATATTTGGCAGATTTTGTCGGCGTTTGTCTTCATGATCGCTATCATCGATCCGTTCGGTAATATTCCTATCACGATCAACATGGAGAAGCGGGGCATTAAGATTAATGCTTGGCACGTTTGTTTGGCGAGTTTGATCATCCTGATGGCCTTCCTTTTTGCCGGCGAATGGATATTGATGATCTTTGGCGTGAAGATCGAGTATTTTGCGGTTGCAGGTGGATTTGTGATCTTCCTGATGGCGATGGAGATGGTGTTGGATATCACGATTTTCCAGAACGATAAGTTGGAGGGCGAGATCGGTAGCGGCAGTTCGATCGTGCCGCTGGCTTTTCCGATGTATGCGGGTCCTGGTGCTTTCACGGCATTGGTGGCTATCACGGCAGAGTATAGCACAAGCAACCTCTGCATCGCGCTTATTCTATGTATCTTGGTGCTCTACCTGGTGCTTATCGGAACACACTGGTTAACCAAATTCATGGGGCAGACGACGCTCTATATCATCCGTAAGTTCTTCGGCATCATCGTGTTGGCGATCTCGTGTAAGTTGATGTTCGGTAACCTGGCTATAATATTTTAAATCGTTCAGATATGAAAAGTTTTAGTGACATGACCATCGCGTTGGCAAGTGACCACGCCGGTTTTCCGTTAAAAGAGAAAGTGCAGTTGTTCTTGGAGGACAATGGTGCTAAAGTGAAAGATTTCGGTTGCTACAACACTGAGAGTTGTGACTATCCGGATTATGCCCATCCGCTGGCTGAAGCAGTAGAGAAAGGTGAGTACGAGTTCGGTATCGTGATCTGCTCGACGGGTAACGGCATCTGCATGACGGCGAATAAGCATCAAGGTATCCGTGCCGCACTGTGTTGGGAACCGAAGTTGGCTGAACTGGCACGTGCACACAATAATGCGAATGTGTTAGGTTTGCCGGCAAGTTTCATCTCCGCTGTACAGGCGCTGGACATCGTACGTACGTTCTTCCAGACGGATTTCGAAGGCGAACGCCATGAGCGTCGTATTAACAAGATCCCGTGTAAGTAACGCTCTTCGTTGCTATGTGAATTACGCACTAAGCCGTCTCGGTTTGGTGCGTATTACGCATTTGCCCCTATTCGTCAGTGTGGAACCGGCAGCCGTTTGTCAATTGCGCTGCCCCGCTTGCCCAGTGGGACTTCGACATGTCGAGACCTCGAGATCTCGAGATCTCGAAAGGACGATGTCCCTTGATACTTGGCATCGTATTCTCGCTGAGATACGCGATACGACCTTGGTCGTGCAGTTCTATTTTCAGGGCGAACCCCTTCTGAATAAGGACCTGCCGCAGATGATAAAAGAGGCGCATGAGGCTGGGCTTTATACCATCGTCAGCACCAATGCGCAGGCGATGACCGAACAGATGGCGGAGGACTTAGTGACAGCCGGGCTGGATCGTATCATTGTCTCGATGGATGGCTTGAGTGAAGCGAGTTATAATGCGTACCGCATAGGTGGCAGTCTGGAGAAAACCAAAGAGGCTTTACGTTTCCTTCGCAAAGCGAAAAATGAACTGTCGTCATCACGTCATCACGTCATCACGTCATCTCCCATCATCGAACTGCAATGCTTGCGCTTGCGAAGCAACGAACACGAATGGGCGCAGTTTAAACGGCAATATAAGACCTTAGGCGCCGATCGCTTGGTTTTCAAGACCGCACAACTGTACGATTATACACATGGTCACCCGCTGATGCCATCCGATAAGCGATATAGCCGGTATGTGCTCGGCAAGGATGGTGTCTATCACCGCAAGAAGGTAGGCAAAGGTTGTTTCCGCGTATGGAGCGGAGTGGTCATTACGACTAACGGCGAAGTGCTGCCTTGCTGTTATGACAAAGCGCACGCGCATGCGTACGGTAATATTATGGTGTCCTCGCTGAAGGACTTGTTTGGCAATGAGAAAGCAACCACTTTCCGAAAAGCGGCACTGAACGAACAACCACAAATCTGTCAAGAATGCTGGAAATAAAATCCTTTGTCTTCGGTCCGTTTGGTACCAACACCTATGTGGTAAGTGACGGTCAGCAGGTTCTGCTGATAGATCCTGCGTGCAGCAACCCGTACGAGGAGCAGGTATTGCTGCGCTATATAGAAAAACTTTCAATTTTCAATTATCAATTTTCAATTATCGCCACCCACGGACATTTGGATCATCTATGGGGCGCCAAATGGGCGACCGAACAATGGCATACACCGGTCTTGATGCATGAGGCAGATATCCCGATGGCGCTAGCCATGCAACAACAGTACGACCTCTTTGGTGTCCACCGAACCGCAGAGAGTTTTCCGATCGAAGATATAAAATCTTCAATCTTAAATCTTAAATCTCAAATGAGCAATTTTGAATTGCTCGAAACACCCGGTCATACTCCCGGATCGATATGTCTCTATTGGCCGGAAGAGAAAGTACTACTTTCCGGTGACACGCTCTTTCAGATGGGGTACGGTCGTACTGACTTACCCGGAGGTAATATGGGACAACTGATTGCATCTTTAGAGCATTTATTTACACTCCCTGCCGATACCGTGGTCTATCCGGGGCATGGGGCAGAAACAACTATTGGAGAAGAAAGAAGATAAACTATGAATCCATATATCACATCCTTGCGTTTGAGAACACTACCCCTTTCGGTAGCGGGTATTATCTTAGGAAGCGGTCTCGCTTACCAAGATCTTTCAACTTTCCATACCTTCAGATCGTTCTCCGAAGGAGATAAGAACTTTCAACTTTCAACTTTCATATTGGCGGTATGTACCGCACTTTGTTTGCAGATTTTGAGTAACTTAAGCAATGAGTTAGGTGATGCGCAGAAGGGTACGGATAGCGATCAGCATGGCCGCGAAGCGTATGGTCTGCAGGCGGGTACGATCACGCAGAAGCAGATGAAAGGGATGATCCTGCTCTTTATCGGTTTGGCGATGGTGTCCGGTTTGGCATTGCTGTGGGCAGCTTTCGGTTCGTTGCTTTGTACGCAGAGTTTAGCGTTCATCAGTTTGGGTGCGCTGGCGATCATCGGTGCCATGACCTATACCTTGGGGAAACATAGTTACGGTTATATTGGCTTGGGCGACTTGGGAGTGTTCCTCTTCTTTGGTTTGCTGAGCACGATAGGTAGTTATTATCTTCAGACGCAGACGGTGACGTGGGAAGTGGTATGGTGCGGTATCGCGATCGGTCTGCCCTGCGTTGGGGTATTGAACCTCAATAATATCCGTGATATGCAGAATGATATCATGCATGGTAAACGCACTTTTGCCAGCTTGCTGGGACCGGTAGGCGCACGGATTTATCATTATCTGCTGTTGCTCTTCTGTTTGATGATTTTTGTCATCGAAGGACATTATTGGGTAGGATGTATCGTTCCTATCTGGGCATGGCATATCCGAATGCTCGGCACACACAATGAGATGCTGGACAAACAGATGCCGGTTCTGATGTTTTCTACGCTTGGGGTGTCAATTTTAGCACTCTTTTAATATACGCAAACCCGCACTCGTGCCAATTTTTCCACCTCTAAAATCTCTAAATCTGCATCAAAAGTGCAGATTTTTTTGTGTATGTCAGATTATTTTTGTAATTTTGCAAGCGAAAAGGTAAAAAAAATAAACTAATATTGAGGTATGGCAAAGAAGACTCCAGCAGAGCAAGCTGCAATAGAGATTAAGAGAAGTCTAAAAGAATTAATGGAAGAAGTTAAACGTCTTCAGTTGCAAATTATTCGTCGTGAAAATAACATAGTAGACCTCAATAATGCTATAGTAAATCTTCAAGAAGAAAAAAGGCAACTTCAAGAAGATTTCGACAATAACTTTATCAGTATTTTTGGTTTGAAGTACAAAGATTACATGAAAGGTTACGAATTTGAAAAGCATGTCGTTTGGTGGATGCATCAGTATTTCGGACAGTATGAGCTTAAGATATGGCAAGGCGACAAGTTTGCTCATCCCTATATAGAGGACGATATGATATGTGCTTCTTGGAATATGTACCCGGACCTCATCTATGTTGATGAACAGAGCAAACGAGTTGTTACTTTGGAATGTAAGTATAGAAACGACGGAAAGCTAAAGTTTGAACATAGACAATACGAAAATTATAAAAAGTTTGAGTCTCAGATATGTTCTTATATGGGAGTTGATGCGAGAGTA
The DNA here is from genome assembly GCA_947164985.1 of uncultured Bacteroidales bacterium. GTDB lineage: Bacteria > Bacteroidota > Bacteroidia > Bacteroidales > Paludibacteraceae > Colicola. The sequence goes on from CAMUYI010000001.1 coordinate 148,059, forward strand.
TATATAATGGCAGGTAGTAGAGGTGAGACATCTCATTATCCTGATTTTATGTATTGTATCCCCATAGACTATTTTGCAGATAAGGATTATGTGGACTATCGTGACATACCGGAATACAAAGTGTATGAGCGGGGATTTTCAAACGTAATTAGAGATAATATAGACTTCTAACCACTATGACTAAACCCAAAAAGAAACCCAATTTATTTCGCTCGCACTCGCCGAGAATGTATAAGATCGTAACAGCCTTATTCTCATCCCTTTTGATGATAGGCATAGCGGCATTTATTGTTGCTCTCATGCAATTGATAAGTTTTAAGTGCTCGGAGCCGGGAATGGACATAGCTTCGCTTTTTAAGGGCTTTAATTTATTCATGGAGTTACTTTTTGCTATCTTTATTTTGCTATCTATCGCATTTGGCTCGGCGTTCCTATATAACTATCTGATAAACAAGAATAATTACGAAGAGACCCGGATTATGGCAGAAGTCAATTCGCCTCTTACCGATGCAGCCAAGGGCCATGAGCAACAAATCATCGACCTGATGATATCTGTCATCAAACCCGTCCCCGGAAAGAACACTATCACCACAGCTAAGGCGGCTAAGTTCATTAAGGCCTTGAAGGACTTGAATCTGATTGATGTCAATTTAGAAGGACAGCACCTTATTCCGTGGATTGAAATGGTCACTGGATTTGCTGCCGGAAAGACTTCACCTTTTAACCAAGCTCTCAAGTCGGTTAAAGTGGACGATGACGATGTGCCTAAATACAAGGCACAACTGGAGCAAATCCTTGCTTCCTAATTTCGTCACATCTCATTTGATTTTTTTGATAGTCTTGATAGTCGAATCTATCAAGGCTTTTTTCTTGCATAGCTCCTACAAAAGCAGTACCTTTGCACCGCAATTCAAAATTTCAAGCGTTATGAAAAACCTACTTAATCGTGCCCTTGCGGCTAAGAAAAGACTTATTTATCTCCTTATCCTCGCAGCTTCGATAGTTGCTGTTGGATGCTCAAACAATGAACCGACGTACACATCGTCTTCCGAATCAGCTCTTTCTGTTATAGGACACACCTACAAGTACAAGAGTAATAGCAACTACATTAGTTATTATTTCGCATCGAGCGGTACATGCACGTACACTTCTTATGTGAATGGCGAGTACTTTTCTACTTCCAACCTTACTTATAAGATAGATGATAATAATGTGGATGTCTATACTGACAACTCTTCAAATTGGCAGACAAGCAAACGGAATATGCTTCTCTATCATCTGGTCTATCTTCCTTCATCGGATGCTCTCTCTTGGGAAAACCTCGTTTTTAACCGTGTAAACTAACAAGACTATGGCAAAGAAAAATCAACCACGCATTTTGGTAGAACGAATGATAGTGTATAGGCGTGTGCCTAAAGCGTACATGAAAAAAGATTGTAACGCAGCCATCTATAAATCCTTCGCGCGCTTTCCTGTGAAGAACCCGCATTGGCTATTCGAGACCATGGAATATCAAGGACAGGAATTTTTGTTGGACTCTATCCACGAAGTTGCATACGACGCGAAAGGCAGGAATATCCATTGTTTCCGTGAAACTAAAGATGAAATGGTAGAGGCTACAACAGTTTATATTCCAGCCGCGGACGGCAACACCGTTGAGGTGTACGCATGTAGTAACGGTCACGTGGTAATAGGTACAAGCGGTTTTGAGGGAAATCCAGGCGATGACCCTAATTGCTATTGGATTAATGATGGTTGTATAAGCGGTTTTACCGAACAAGAATATAATTCTTGCGAGGATGAGTCCGATATGACTGAGGAAGTAAAAGAAGAAATAGATAAGTTATTTGAAGATGTGAATAGACGTCAAGTTATTGAACAAGACGAATACGGCAAACCGCTCAAAGAAATCTCTTGGGATAGAGATGAAATCCTCGATTATATAGAGTATGAATATGTATATGCGGAACAGAAATAGTTGCCTAATAAGAATGCCGGAACCTGCTTAGAATTCTATAAGGCAACTTGAGTCCCTCGGAGGGGCATTGAGCGAGATCGTATCAAACTTTGCGCCGAGGGGCTCTTTTTTTTGTCCATTGTCCCGTCTAAGAGACGTTCATCTTGCATCTGGTCACAATTTGCAGGATGTGTGATTTAATCAAATAAATCATCCATTGTTAATTGGTTCGGGATGCCTTTGGCATATGCATTGCGAACCAAGCCGTACGAAGTAACCATCACGATACGAACCGCTTTGCGTGTTTGGGTGACATTCTGAAAGATTGTTTTCTTATCCCGCACGTCCTCATCGTCTGCTTTCGTCATCGCGTACGGGTCGCTATAGAATTTCATTTCGCACAAGTTGATCACATTATCGCTCCGATCAATGAGCAAATCAATTTGCGCCCCTTTCTCCTTGTCATTCTGCGGACGATACGTCCATGAGTAGATTCCGCACTCCATACCGGATATACCAAGTGCTTTCAGTATTTGGTTTTCGTGAAGCATACAAACGCGCTCGAATGCCAAACCGCTCCATGCACGATATTCATGTGTCCCAATCATAGTCGTCCAACGAGTGCGGCTACCTTTGTTGGTTTCTGCGATGAACTTAAAATGGAACAAGGTAAAATTATCAATCAACTGATAACGGGTATCCTTTTTTACTTTACCCAAGGCTGTATAAGAACGAATAAAGTTGCATTGCTCCAACTCTTCCAACTTCTCTGCCAACTTACCACCCAAGTTGATTGTCAGTGCTTTATCCAGTTCGTCAAATGTCATTCCAACTTTCTTCGTGCCTAATGCCGTGATAATCTCAATATACGGTTGCGGTGCACGGAATAGCGAAGCGTATAACGCTTTGAACTCATCGCGTAACTCGGCTGTCTCGTCAAAGAACAGATTGTCGATGTTCTGCGCCCATGACCACTCCGGTCGAAGCAAACTCCAATAATACGGCACTCCGCCCAAGACCATATATGTCTCCAAAATATCGCGATGCGTCATCTCTAACGACCGCTTCTGTGCATACAACTCACATTCTTTCAAGTTAAACGGGCGCAGATGTACCTGACGAGTCAAGCGATTATGCAAACCACCCTTGTTATGAACGATATTACCGATGATCCATGAAGTGGCGCTACCGCATACAATCAACACGATGTCATCACGCAGATTTGCCCACCCGTTCCAGAAATGCTCGAAGGCAGTCAAAAAACGGCTTTTCGGCGTATCTAACCACGGCAATTCGTCAATAAACACAATCTTCTTTCCTTCCGGCAACGAAGCAAGGTAGTCTTGCAACATATGGAAGGCTTCAAACCATGTCTTCGGTAACTTGCATTTCTTAACACCTGCGCTGCGCAAGGACTCACGGAACTCCCAAAGCTGTTCTGACTTTGACGCCTTGGCTAATCCCGTGTGAACGAACGCAAACTTTCCTCCGAAAGTCTGCTTTACCAAATACGTTTTTCCTACGCGGCGTCTGCCGTAGATAGCACAAAATTGTGACTCATCGCTCTCTAACAGTTCCAGCAATGCCTGTTGCTGTTTTTCTCGTCCGATTAACATAATTGGAGTGGTTTTAGTTAAAAATCGCCGCAAAGATACGAATAATTTCCGAAATGTGCAAGAAAAAAATGAGATTTCGGAAAAAATAATGTAATTTTGTATAGATATTTTCCGAAATCATGTGTTTTAAATATAGATTCCGGAAAAGATTGCGTATTTTTTTACACTAAAACAACTGGAATTATGAATCAAAATCCAATCAATCCAACCGAGTGGGCATTTATGCAATTGGAGCAAGGCAACATGCAACAAAAGTTAACCAAATCAGTCTTCTCTATCGATCCGATTGACTATCGCCGATTGGCGTACTTCCTCATCGAAATCCGACGGGCTGCCTACAAAAAAGCACACATCAAACGTACACTCAAAAGTGTCCTCGATGAATTCGATGTCGAGTATCATACCTACTACAATTGGCGCGAAAAATGGTATCTTTTGCTTCCGCACGCGATAAGAATCCTGCTCAAATAACTTTGCAAAAATTACAAATTTTTCCACTTTTTTCACCCTACCTTTGCACCGGATTTCCAAAACAACGACAAGCGCTTGTCATAATTTTTAACGAGCTGACAGCTGATCGCTGAAGGCTGAAAACTATTTAATTATTATGGCAAAAAAAGAAGTAAAAGCCATCACACTGGCTAAGAATGAAGCAAAGAAGAGTATCAAACCGTTCTGCGAGGAGTCGGTAAAGTTAGCGAACCAGAAGGCGAAAGTGGAAGAACTGCGTCCTTTGGCGGTCGAGGAACTGCAGGCGAAGTTAAACGCCGATCCGGACACCAGGGATTTCACCGGTACGGTGGTCTGTATGTACGATGACAAGATGTATAAGATCCGCGTGCAGAGACCGGACAAGACCAACTGGCGATCCAAGCGTCTGAATGATGCTAACTTGCGTGAATACAAGCAAATCATGAAGGAGATCGACAAGAAAAAAGAGAAAGCCGAGGAGTTGGTTGCTCAATTGGTCATTGACCATCCGAAGTGTGTCAATCAGGGTTTCACCATCGCTTTTCTGAACAAGTAACATGGACGAGGCATACAAGCTCATCGATGACTTCAATGCCCTTACGGAGGACGCCCAAACAATGGTTGCTGATTATGTTATCGACCGGGCGTCCTCCAGTGCCCTCCGAGATGAGATCCGCAAAAGGAGCGAGTAAAAAGAAAACAGAAAAGAACCAAAAGAATAAAGAAAAAAGCAAGCATGCAAGCAAGCATTATGGAAAATTTTGATATATTTTGGGATCTGTTTGATCCCGATTCTGAATTTAACAATCGGCGTAGAGCCTGCCGCGAATTGTGGGAGAAAAAAGGCGAGCAGCAGCAAGCCATTATCGAATTTCTCAAAAGCGGCAAGCAGCGCAGTTCAAGAAACCCCTATTATTTCCTCGCGGACTTTCGTGTTCGACCGCCGCAAGTCATGTCCTACAACGACTACTACGCCAAGTTTGGCACAACCGAAGAGCGCGACGGATGGAAGATGGCAAACCCGACGGGAAATAAAGTGATTTACGTAAAACAATAAAAAAATTATTAGTATGAAAGTAGAACTTATGCCCGGAATCGCAGCTATCTCCGGCAAAATGGGCGAAACCCAAAATGGTCATCGTCTCGAATTCAGAACCTTCAAGAAAGCCGACGGCAGAACCGAGGTGCGCCTCTATTCCATCCCCAAACAACCCCGCACAAAACCGCTTTCCGAAGCCGAGATACAAGCCCGTTCCCGCTTCGCTAAAGTGAATGCCGAAGTATCCAAACGCATCAAAAACGGCGATACCAGAAGCCGACAGCTCATCTTCAAAGAGGTTTACGCCGAACTGTTTGGCAAATAAAGATCATTCGTGGTCCGTTTACGATTCGTTTACGGTCCGTTTACGGTCCGTTCTCGTACTTTTATCGTTACTTAATTGCTTATGAAAGAGGATAGGAAAATCTTAATCACTTCGGTCTTGAACCATCTTAAGGAGAAAGACCCGGTATGGGGGCATGCGAATATGCTGCCTAAGTTCAAAGACCTGTATGCCGGCTGGGCGGCTACATGCATGCGCCATCATCGGCACAACAAAGTGTACTTCTCCCGAAAATGGCACGACGGATGGCTGCCTTGGGAAGAATATTTGGACTTTTTCAAGTACGCCATGCAGTAAAGTTATCATTTGTTAACCAACGGAGCCACAAAATTTGGTGGCTTCGTTTTTTTGTTGTACCTTTGCACCGGATTTCAAAAAGAGGTCCTGCTCTCGCGGCTAATTCCGCGAGCATAATTTTGAATTTTTAATTTTTAATTTTGAAATGAAAGAATGGATCAACATACAATTACTCACCGCCTTCGTGCTTGCCTTCGGAGGGCTCGTAATGCTCTTCTGCGGAATTTATATCTCCCCTTTGGGACAGATCCACGAATCCCTTCTCGTCGCCTTCGGAGAAGTCGCCACCTTCGCCGGTAGTCTATTCGGTATAGACTATGTTTATAAGCGGAAGAAGAAATAATTTTTAATTTTCAATTTTCAATTTTCAATTTCTCATGCTCACTCTACAACTCATCCGCGATGAAGTGATGGACGATGGCGTTTACGGCCATATTGATATCATCGGTGAACGGGACTCGTTCCGACTTGGTTCCATCGAAAACCTCAATTACCTCATCCCGCCGGGCAAGTACCCGCTCAAACACACCTGGTCACCCAAGTTCCAGAAGTTCATGACTCTTATCGACGAGGTCCCCAATAGAGAAGGTATCCGCATCCATTCCGGCACCAAACCCGCACACTCCACCGGATGTGTACTACTCTCCACCTTTGGAGTCTCAACCATAGAAACTGCTATCAAAAACGCACAAGCCTATGACGAAGAAATCTTCCTCGAAGTGATCGGTGATCTGTAACAACCAATAAATACATCTTGCATTTTTGTTTTATTTTTAAAACAACTACATTATGAAAACAGAACAAGAAGAACAATCCTGGACGAAAGTCCTCTTTGAGATCATCCTCAAAATCATCACCCTTGGCTTCTACCACATCGAGAAGCACCACAACCAAAAATAGGTAAAACGCTCGCCTATTAAAAGAAAGAGCCGATCCTGCTAGTTGACTAGAAGACCAGTTGACCAGTAGACCAGTTTAACACAAAAAAAACTCACTCTTATGGCAAAAGTTGAATGGAATGACGCCATCAAAACCGTCAGCGGTGCGCTTGTTAAGATCAACAAGAAATCGCAACACGCAGCAGACCAGAAGATGATCCTCGCTACCCACCGCGTAGCAGCTACCTCTTCTACTGCTTGTAACCGCCTCTACGTCCGCGGTCTGAGTGCGGTCACCCGTACCACTCCGCTGACCAACACTGAGGTAGCAGCCCGCGCACGTTTCACCGCTGTACGCGCAGCCGTTGCAACCCGCGCAGCCGACCTGAGCAAACAACTTGCTGACCAGCAAGCCTTCATGGCTCAGAAAGACCTCGCAGGCGGCAAAAAGACCCTCAAGGCCTACTACTGGATGGTTTGCGGCGCCGAGTACGACCAGCAACACGGTTAATCGGTCATGGTATCGCGTCATGGATGCGCGATACTGATCTATCGAAGAGTCTCTCTTAATGAGAGGCTCTTTTTTATTATGGTTCCCCATGAAAAAGGATTCTTTAACTAAAAAATACACATTAAAGTAAAAAATTACACATTTATTTGCATATGTGGAAAAATTGTTGTATCTTTGCGGGCAGATTGAAAAACTAACAGCATACAGCATATGAAAGGTATTATTTTGGCCGGAGGAAGCGCGACGCGTTTGTATCCGTTGAGTAAAGCAATCAGCAAACAGATCATGCCGGTATATGACAAGCCGATGATCTATTATCCGCTAAGCACGTTGATGCTTGCCGGCATCCGCGAAGTGCTGGTGATCAGTACGCCGCGTGACCTGCCGATGTTCGAAGAGTTATTAGGCGACGGCAGTCGTATAGGCATGAAGTTGAGTTACAAAGTGCAATTGGTACCGAACGGTTTGGCACAGGCGTTTGTATTAGGCAAAGAGTTTCTCAACGGCGAACCGGGATGCTTGATATTGGGCGATAACATGTTCTACGGTCAGCATTTCGGACATATGTTGAAAGAAGCTCTGGCGAGTGCAGAGGCAGGCGGCGCATGTATCTTCGGTTATGAAGTAGCAGATCCTCGTGCGTACGGCGTAGTAGAGTTCGATGCAGAGGGTAAGGTGCTGAGTCTGGAAGAGAAGCCGGCGGAGCCGAAGAGCAATTATGCGGTACCGGGATTGTATTTCTACGACGAGACGGTATGCGAAAAGGCGGCCGCCCTGAAGCCGAGTGCACGTGGCGAATACGAGATCACGGACTTGAACAAAGTATATCTGAATGAAGGAAAACTGAAGGTTAAACTGTTCAGCCGCGGTTTTGCATGGCTCGATACGGGCAACTGCGACAGTCTGCTGGAGGCCGGTAACTTCATCGCGACGATCCAGAACAGGCAAGGATTCTACGTAAGCTGTATCGAAGAGATCGCATGGCGCAACGGATGGATCAGCACGGAGCAGTTAGCTGCGCTTGGCAAAGAGATGAAAACCAATTACGGTCGCTATCTCGAGAGACTAGCGTCTAAGGGTTAAAACGTTAAATTGTTAATTGTTAAATCGTTAAACGGTTAAGTTGATGAAACGATTTGTAGGCGTTATCACTCTGTTAGCATGTATGCTGACTGCGAGTGCGAAGGAGCACTATGTGGTGCAGCATTACTCGATCAAGGACGGTATGAGTCAGAATACCGTGATGGCGATCATGCAGGACAAGCAGGGTTTCATGTGGTTCGGTACATGGGACGGTTTGAACCGCTTCGACGGGTATGTCTTCGAGAAATTCAAAGCGATGCATAACGGCGTAGAGGCGCATGTGAACAACCGTGTGGATCTGATCTACGAAGATGAGGCGGAGCAGATATGGTGGATGACCTATGACGGCCATTACTACCGCTTGGATGCGACCCGTACGATCACAACGGAGCAGCCGTATGACAGTCTGCCGGAAGGGATGTTAGCCAAGATGAGCGAGGCAGACAAGAACACGAAAGTGGACAGTAGGGGCGTTATCTGGCAGACGGATGACACGTACGGTATCTTGCGGTACCGATTCGGACAATGGAAACGGTTCACGCCTGCATTAGACAGCCGCTATGCGGGTCGATTGAGGCAACACTTCTTCCTGCTGGAAGACAGACAGGGCCGCACATGGGTGAACCCGACGGGAGGCGGATGGAGCTATTACGACTACGAGAAAGATGAGTTGGTCTATCCGATTGACGGGTTGACGAACATGATCCACACGGCATATGTAGATCGGGACGGATTGATGTGGGTAGCGACGTACGACGGCGGAGTCGATTGCATCAACATGGAGCCGACGCCATACCAACTGCATGACTTGCGTCATTCGGATCGCGATAACGGCGAGGTACGTGCTTTCGTTCACACGAAGAAAGGTGAGGTACTGACGCTTATCAAATCGGAGACGAATGTGTATTGTGCGCTGGAGAGTAGTCACGGTATGCTATATGGTACAAAAGGCCGAGGCCTTTTGGAGGTTAGAGGTGAGAGGTTAGAGGTTAAAAGAACGATTCCGACTTCTCACCCCGACATATACGATATTGAGGAGGGACGAGACGGGACGATCTACGTAGCTACATACGGCGGCGGCGTGAACATCCTTCGCCGGAACGGCAGCGGATGGGATGCACCGGAGGTAGTAGGCCAAGGGATGAAAGTGCGCGATATCGAGATCGTGGATGAGACGCTCTGGTGCGGCACGACGACGGGTGTGATGCGCGTGAACCTGAACACCTTAGAGAGCACGGTGATCCCCAGCTATGATATCCGCGCTATCTATTACAGCATGAACAAACTATGGTTGGGTTCGTTCGGCGGCGGATTGATGACATTGGATCCAAAGGATCCGAAGGCGGAGATCACGCGCGTGGAGACCTACCACGACATCATCCTATCGATGGTAGGCGACGGGACGAGTCTATGGTTCAGTTCGGAGAGCGATATCGCGCAGTTGAACTTAGTGACGGGTGATCTGTATTACTACGATGCGCTGGACGGGCAAACGAACACGTACTTCACGGAGGCAGAGGCGCTGCGTACACCGGAAGGACGCATCTTATTCGGTTACTCGAACGGCTACTGTTCGTTCGACCCGAGTCGCATCCGTCGCACCAACTCGGTGCCGCCTTTGCGTATCACGCGTGTGGTGGTGGAGGACCAAACCTTTTCGGGCGATACAATCACCATCCCGAACGGCAGCAATATCACGATCGAATATGCGGCGATGGACTATGTGGGCGCGGACAAGATCCTTTATTTCTACCGGATGGACGGCATCGACCACGGATGGCAGGATGCGAAAGATATCCGCCGCGTGACGTACAACAACCTGCATCACGGGAAGTATGTCTTCCATGTCCGTTCGACGAACCGCGAGGGCGGCGAGGTAGATAACGAAAAGACGATGGTGATCGAAGTGGAGACGCCGGTATGGCTCAGTTGGTGGGCAATACTGCTGTATATATTAGCTATCATCCTTTTCATCGGCTTGACGATCTACATTGTAGCCGCGTATAACAACCTGCGGCAACGCGTGAAAGTGGAGCAACAGGTGACAGATATCAAGTTGCGCTTCTTCACGAATATCAGTCATGAGTTACGTACGCCGCTGACGCTTATTGTGGCGCCGATCGACAACATCTTGCAGAACGAGCGCATCAGTCAGAGCGTGCGCAGTCAGTTGGAGATTGTGCAAAGCAACGGCCAGCGTATGCTAAGGATGGTAAACCAGTTGCTGGAGTTCCGCAAAGTGCAGAACCAGAAGATGAAACTGAAATTGCAGCAGACGATGCTGAGCAGTCTGGTGGAAGAGACGAGCGCGAACTTCAAGAAAGAGGCATACGAGAAACATATCCAATTTGAGATCGAGAACCGCGCGGAAGACTCGACCGTATGGGTCGATCGGCAGCGCATGGATACGATCCTATGGAACCTACTGAGCAATGCGTTCAAGTTCACGCCGGCCGGCAAAGCGATCCGCGTGATCATTGATTCGAAACCGGGCTTTGTAACGCTGGCGGTGCAAGACGAAGGTATCGGTATTCCTCCGGAGAAACGCAGTGTGCTATTTGAACGCTTCTCCAGTAATAACGAGTTGAACAACAGCGGTGTGACAGGTACGGGTATCGGTATGAACCTGACCAAAGAGTTGGTGGATCTGCATCACGGTTATATCGAGGTGGAGAGCGAAGTAGGAAAGGGCACGACGATCACGATCCTGCTGCATACAGGTAAGGAACATTTCGGCAACGATGTGGAGTTCATCACCGACGAGGAGATGGTAGCCCCGCCGACCGTGACGCCGACTTTCGAAGACAAGATGGAGCAGTTGGAAGGCGATGCACACGATTCAGCCCGCACGATATTGGTAGTGGACGACAGCGTGGATATGCGCAATTTCCTGACGAATATCCTGAGTCATGACTACCATGTGCTGACGGCGAGTGACGGCGCAGAAGCGGAAGAGATCATCCGGACGAAGACCGTAGATCTGGTAGTGACCGACCTGATGATGCCGAATGTGGACGGTTTGGAGTTGACCCAGTTCATCAAGCGCAATAAAGACTATGACTTCATTCCTGTCATTCTGCTGACCGCCAAGACGGCTATCGAGAGTCGTCTGCAGGCGATGGAATACGGCGCGGATGACTACGTGACCAAGCCCTTCGAACCCGAATACCTGCGCGCTCGTATCCATAATATATTAGTACAACGCAATCAGTTGGAGCAGAGTTACCGCGAACGATTGATGCGCCTGGAGCCGCAGAAAGCCGATGAGCCGATACCGAGCGACTCGTTCCTGGCTAAACTGCTGGATGTGATGGAGCGGCAGATGGATAATAACACGCTGACGGTCGATGATATGGTGGACGAGATGGGTATGGGTCGTACGGTATTCTTCAATAAATTGAAGAGCCTGACGGGTCTGAGTCCGGTGGAGTTCATCCGCGAGATGCGTATCAAGCGTGCAGCACAACTGCTGGAAGAGCAGCGATACAACATCACGGAAGTAACCTATATGGTGGGCATGAACGACAGCCGTTATTTCGCGAAATGCTTCAAGAACACGTATGGCGTGACACCGAGTGAATACCGCAGGGCGGCGTTGGCTAATAAAGGGGAATGAAAGTTTAAAGTTTAAAGTTTAAAGTTGAAAGTTGAAAGAAGCATAGTCGTTTTTGTGTTGATGGCAGTGCTATTCGCAGGATGCGGGCATCAGGCGCCGCAGACGCCAAGTCAACGGAAAGGGCAGGGTCCGCAAGTGGACAGTGCAGCGTTGGCTTTGCTGCAACTCAACCAGCAGTTGGCGGAGGCCGCAGACCGAGAGTTAACCGCATTGGCTCAAGAGCAGGACAGTGCGTTCGCCTTATACGAAGCCGGCACCTGGATGCGGATCATGAGCAAGGGTGACGAGACGACCCCTACTCCGCAAGCCAATGAAGAATGGACGATCCGCATGCGTGTGTATGACCTGAAGATGCAGCTGCTGGAAGATAGCGAAGCGAGTTACCGCATCGGCAAGAAAGAGTTACCGCAAGCAGTGGAAGAGAATATCGGCGAGATGCATCACGGCGCACAAGCCCGTCTGTTGGCTCCCTGGTACACTGCCTTCGGCTTACGCGGAACGGATCGTATTCCGCCGTATGAGAATGTGATTATAGACATCGAATTAAGATAAAAAAATGAAAAGAAGAATTTGGGCATTGATCGGCATCGCGTTCATCGTAATGGGATGCAACAACAACACCTATTCCCGACTGCGCGATCAGGAAGATAAGTTGATCGCTAACTATATCAGCCGGAAAAACTTAGTGATCCTGGACGAACTGCCGGCGAAAGATCATGTATGGGCCGAGAAAGAGTACTATAAGGTAAAGGGATACGACAACCTGTATTTCCATCTGATCTCGCGTGGCGATACGGTGAGCATCGATACCGTAAGGCATGATACGGTAGATATGAAAATCGTCGCCAACGACCGGATCATTATGCGGTATAAGCGGTTTGATTTGACGGAGAACCCTGATACCTTGGATTATTGGACGACGCTGGAACAAGCGTATCCGACCGAGTTCCATTATTACAACACGACCGAGTGCGAGTGCGTAGCATGGCATCTGGCGGTAGGTCTGATGGGCTACCCGAACTCGCAATGCGAGATGATCGTGCCTAGCAAATTGGGATTCTCCACCGAGCAGAACACGGTGACACCGTATGTGTATATATTAAAAATCAAAGTAAAACCATAATATGAGTTTAGTAAAATCTATTTCCGGTATCCGCGGCACGATAGGTGGTCGCGTGGGTGAGGGTCTGAACCCTGTGGATATCGTTCGTTTTACGGCAGCTTACGCCACCCAACGTCGCGCAGCAATGCCTGATAACAACACGATTGTAGTGGGTCGTGATGCGCGTTTGAGCGGACCGATGGTGGAGCAGATCGTATGCGGTACGCTGATGGGTATGGGGTACGATGTAGTCAATATCGGTTTGGCGACGACGCCGACAACCGAGTTGGCTGTCACGGGTGAGAAAGCCGCAGGAGGTATCATCCTGACCGCCAGCCATAATCCCAAACAATGGAACGCGCTGAAGTTGCTCAACGAGCATGGTGAATTCCTCAACGATGCCGAAGGGAAGGGTGTGTTGGCGCTTGCAGAAGCCGAAGATTTTAGTTTTGCCGAGGTAGATAACTTAGGTCACATGACCCACAAAGACTACCTGCCCTACCATGTGCAGCAAGTACTGAACCTGAAGTTAGTCGATGTAGAAGCGATCAAGAAGCGGAACTTCACTGTCGCCATCGACTGCGTGAACTCGGTAGGCGGTCTCGCTATTCCGGCGATATTAAAGGCGGTAGGCGTAGAGAACATCATCGAACTGAACTGCACGCCGAACGGTCATTTCCCCCATAACCCTGAACCCCTGCCGCAACACCTGACCGAGATCAGTGATCTGCTCAAGAGCGGGAAAGCGGATGTGGGATTTGTAGTGGATCCGGATGTGGATCGTTTGGCGATCATCTGCGAGAACGGCGCTATGTTCGGCGAGGAATACACGCTGGTGAGCGTAGCCGATTATATCTTACGACACACACCGGGCAATACGGTAAGCAACATGTCGAGTACGCGTGCGTTGAGCGATGTGACGCGTGCGCATGGCGGTGAATACAGCGCGAGTGCGGTAGGCGAAGTGAACGTAGTAGCGGAGATGAAACGCGTGAACGCAGTCATCGGCGGCGAAGGAAACGGCGGTGTGATCTATCCGGAATGCCATTACGGCCGTGATGCGCTGGTAGGTATCGCCCTCTTCCTAAGCCATCTGGCACACCTGGATATGAAGGTGAGTGAACTGCGTCGTACCCTGCCGGACTACTGCATCAGTAAGAACCGTATTGACCTGACGCCGGACACGGATGTGGACGCTATCCTGGCACGCGTGAAGGAACTCTATAAGAACGAGCGCGTGAACGACCGAGACGGTGTGAAGATCGATTTTGCGGACGGATGGGTGCATCTGCGTAAGTCCAATACGGAGCCTATCATCCGCGTGTATTCGGAAGCCGCAACGATGGATGAAGCGAATGCGCTTGCACAGAAGGTGATCGATGTAGTGAAGAATTAAAAATTAAAAATTAAGAATTAAAAATTATTTCTTCATAGCAGGAGAGGCATCGGGTGATACGCATGCAGCGGAGTTGATCAAACAGATCCGATTGCGTGACCCGAAGGCACAGATAGCAGGCCTCGGAGGCGACCGTATGGAAGCCTCCGGGTGTCGGTTGTACCGGCATATCCGCCATATGGCTTTTATGGGGTTTGTTACCGTAATGCGTCATTGGAAGGAAGTACAAGCGAATTTCGAAATCGCCCGTGAGGCGCTTTTGAAGGAGCAACCGGACGTGCTGATCCTGATCGACTACCCGTCCTTCAACCTGCGCATGGCTGCTTTCTGCAAGCAGTACCTGCCCCAGACGAAGATCATCTATTATATCCCGCCGAAAATATGGGCATGGAAACGCAGACGCGTGCATCAGATCGCGCGTCTATGCGATGAGGTATTGGGAATTTTTCCTTTTGAGCCGGCGTTTTATGCTAAGTATGGCTATACCTGCCGCTATGTGGGAAATCCGACGGCAGAGGAAATCCATAAAGGTGAAAGGTTAAAGGTGAAAGGTGAAAGGACTAGAACTATCGCCATTCTCCCCGGTTCTCGTCCTTCTGAGATCACGAACTGTCTGCCGCGTATGTTAGAAGCTGCACGGCAGTTTGCGGATTATCAGATTATCGTGTGTGCGGCGCCGAATATCGAAGATGCCTTCTACGCTCCGTATCTTCGCGCCAATGAAAGGCTGACACGCGATACATATGATGCGGTTCAGCAAGCCTCTGCCGCCGTGGTCAACTCCGGTACGGCTACCTTAGAGACCGCCTTATTGGGTTGTCCGCAAGTAGCAGTCTATCATTTGGCCGGCTCGAAATTGATCGGTCTGATCCGTTGGGCACAACCGCTCTTTTTCTCCATCCCTTATTTCACCTTGGTCAATATCATCGCAGGCAAGGAAGTGATCAAAGAGTGCATCGCCGATGCGTTCACGACCGAGAATGTAGCCGCCGAATTGAGCCGTCTGCTGCGCGATGAAGACTATAAAAAAGAGATGCTCGCATCGTACGAGCACCTCATTCAACTCTTGGGTTCTCAACCCGCTTCGGTCACTGCGGCCGAGATCATCACATCGAAACAATAATCGCTGCCAGGATATAGGGCATGGCACCCGCTAAGACGCCTTTGGAGAGGCGCCATGTATCCGTCGTATAGAAGACGAAGATGAGCGCCAAGTCCGGGAATACACTAACGAGCAGCAGTTTGGACAAGACACCTCCGGCTTCAAACTGCAGGGTCTGCAGCGGATACCAGAGGTTCATCACCTCGATATAGGTGAGTCCGAAGATAGCAGGCAGCAATAGACCTAGCAATATCCCTATCCAATAGCGGTCAAAGAGATCCATAGTCCGTCCAATCTAATGTAAGCGGCGTGATCGCCAATAACTGATGCTGCATCGCCCATATATCCGTATCGGTAGCCGAGGGTTCATCGTTGACGAACTCGCCGCCGAGTTTCCATCCTTGGAGAACGCCTTCGGGCAGTTCGTCCGAGAGGGGCACTAACTCTTTGGACCAGTGCCCGACACACTGCCGTGTCCAACGGATACCTTCTATCTCCCCTACCGGCGCGTTGATATTAAAGACGGTTCGCGGTGCGATGCCTTCTTCGTACAGGTGTTGCGTCACTTCGACCAAGAAGGGTTGCAACCAATGCAGATCGACATCCATCGCATGGCTGTCTATCGACCAGCCGATCGCCGGAATACCCTTCTCCGCCGCCACGAGACAGGCACCGATCGTACCTGAATACATGGCATTGACAGCCGCATTGGAGCCATGGTTAATACCCGACACGACGAGATCGATCGGTTTATCAGGAAAGAGGTACTCGCGGGCGATCTTGATGCAATCCGCCGGCGTTCCGTTGGTCGTATAGACCTCCGCGCCGTTGAGATCATGCTCTTCGACACGACGGATGTACATCGGCGTCTCGACACTGATACACGCCGCTTTTCCGCTTCGCGCACCATCCGGACAGATGACTGTCACCTGCCCTAACTTGGTCATCTCTTTGGCCAACAGGCGGATGCCTGCCGTTCCCCAGCCGTCGTCGTTAACTACTACTATATTCATAACGCCTAGTTCTCAGGGAACATGACTACCTCGAATACATTGCCGGCCTCGACGAGTTTCTTTAAGGTAGCCTGTACGGTTTCGGCGGTAATGGCCTCGACAGCTGCTTTATAATCCCGGATATTATTCTCGCCGTACATGTAATACATGTAGAGCGACTGACGCCAGTAGGTATTCTTCTCCAGATCCTCTTGGTAGTCCTTGAGCATCGACTCCTTCTCTTTCTGCAGATCAGAAGCCAGCGGTCCATTCTCGATGATGGTATTCACCTCTTCATGAATAATCTCCATGAGGCGAGTCTGCTTCTTCGGATCGGTATCAAACTGCATGATCAGTCCGGCACGCGGAGTAGGCATGATGGTCATATAGCCATAGGTACCTACGCCGTACGAACCGCCTTCGCGCTCACGGATGGACTCCAGGTAACGGGTACTGAGGATGCGGCCGATCATCTCCATATTCAGGTCGTTCGCCATGGTGTAAGGCATGTCGTACGAGGTGTACTGGATACGGTTCGAAGCCGTGGTAGTCTCCATCGGACGCGTGAAATAGTTCTTCTGTTGACCCAAAGCCACTGTCACATGATGATCGATCACCTCTTCGTGACAGTTCTTCTTGGTCTTCAGACCTCCGAGCCATAGGCTGATCAGTTCTTGTACTTTCGGATCCGTGGGATTGATGTTACCGACGAAGACAAAGGTGAAGTCCGCCGGGTTCGCAAACCGCGCCTGATAAACCTCAAGCGCCTTATCCAGGTTCACTTTCTCCAAGAGCGCCATGTTAAAGAGCGGCGCACGGTCGGAGTGATTGTTCGCCATCATCTGGATCGAATCGGAGAAAGCCGTCTTGGGGTTCTTATCCCGGTTCATCAGTTGGTTCTTGAATAAGCCCATCAGGGTCTCGAACGCCTCTTCGTCCCGACGCGGCGCCGTGAAATAGAGGTAGGTCAACTGAAGCATCGTCTCGAGGTCCTTCACAGACGAAGAAGCATTGATGCGCTCCGTATTCTCTGCTATCTCGGCAGACACCGAAACGGTTTTTCCGGTGAGCGCTTTCTGCAACTGGGTGGCATTGAATCGACCAATACCGGACATCTCAATCACGTATTGGGCCACCTGTGCCGAAGGCAGGTCCGCAGTCTTGACTTGACTGTAACCGCCTTTGGAGAAGGCCTGCATCAGGATCTCATCGGCTTTGAATTCCGTCGGGTGGAAGACGACTTTGATACCATTAGACAGCATCCATTCGGTTGCCTCAATCTCTTCGTTATAACGTATCGATTTGATCTTACCTTTATGCGGCGCTTTCTTGACCAGTTCGCTGTCGAAGGCTTCTTCTACCGGGGCCTCGATCGCCAACTCACTCAAGCCGGCCAGCGAAGCAAGGATCGTTTCCTCGGACGGGATATGTACGCCTTCTTTCTCCGGACCGGAGATAGCTACCGTCGGGTTCGCATGCGTGAGAGATTTAGCAATTTGGTTGACGGCCTCAAGGTTGATCATCGGCAACACTGACTTAACGAACTCATACTCCCACTCTGCGCCGGGCATGGACTCACCGTTCTCGAAATTGCGGATACACTCGCGCGCTAAGGTGATGTTCTTGCGCGTGTTACGCTCGTTGTAATATTTCTCCATTCCGTTCCGTTTCTCACTCTTCACGCGGTCCAACTCGCTCTGCGTGAAGCCGTAACGGTGCATCTTCTCCAATTGGAAGAGCAGGTCATTGAAGGCTTCCGTCTCGCGACCCTCTTTAGGGATGGAGATACCGAAGAAAGCATCCATCTTCTTCGCCGTCTCGCCGTACTGACAACCGGCGCCTGTGAACGATGCTTTGGGATCGAGTGCCAACTCCTGGAAGCGGTTGTTGAGCATGTCGCAAGCCAACTCGCGCACCAGATTGATCATGTACTCCTGCGCCGTGCCTTGCAGCATGTCGGGCAGTTGGTCGAACTTATACTCCAGCGTGATACGGCTGCCTTCAGCCTCCGGATCGGTGACGATAGCAACGAGCGGTTTGTCGTTATGGTTGACGGTATAGATCGGTCGCTCACCGTAGTTGGCACGACGCGGCACCTCTGCCCAAAGGGCTTTGATCTTCGCTTCGATGGTATCCACATTGATATCACCGACTACGATGATCGCCTGGTTATCCGGACCGTACCATTTATGGTAGTAGTCCCGCAGGGCCTGGTATTCGAAGTTATTGATCACTGCCGTATCGCCGATCACGTCACGCTTCGCGTACTGCGTACCCGGGTACATCTTCGCGTTCATCTCTTTCCAGATACGACGACTCGCCGTACGACCCGTACGCCATTCTTCAAGGATGACACCACGTTCGGCATCGATCTCTTCGGGTAAGAGTAGCAAACCGCAACTCCAATCGTGCATCACGAGCAAGGCACTATCCACGATACCTTCGCGGTACGTCGGCACGTCGCTCAGGCGATAAACGGTCTCGTCGATCGAGGTGTAAGCGTTGATGTTACCACCGAAATTGACACCCACCGACTCAAAATAGTTGATGATGCCTTTACCCGGGAAATGTTGCGTACCGTTGAACGCCATGTGCTCCAAGAAGTGCGCCAGACCGTTCTGATGATCCTCTTCGAGGATCGCACCGACGGCTTGCGCGATATGGAACTCAGCACGTTGTTTGGGCTGCTCGTTATGACGGATATAATAGGTCAGTCCGTTGTCTAACTTGCCGTAACGAACCTCAGGATCCATCGGCAGTTTCTCCGGCGCTTCTTGCGCCGCAAGGCTCATCGCTGCACACAGCAGCACGATGTTAAGCAGTAGTCTCTTCATTATCTTGTTTCTTTTTACGTGTTCTTTTCTTCGGTTTCTCGGATTCAGCGAGTGCGGCATTGACTTCCAGCAGTTCATCGCCGCGACTCTTCCACGGACGCGGACCGAGGATGCGTTCTACATCTTCGGAGGTGATCACCTCGCGCTCGATAAGCAGTTGCGCAATCTGGTGATGCCCTTCGGCATTGTCCGTCAGGATCTGTTTCGCACGCGCCATCTGTTCGGCAATGATCCGTTGGGTCTCATCGTCAATGGTCTTTGCGGTATCTTCCGAATAGGGTTTAATCAATCCGTAGTCATACCGACCTGTGGAGTCATAGAAACTGATATCCTTCAGTTTATCGCTCATTCCGTAGTACGCAACCATGGCATAGGCCTGCTTAGTGGCACGCTCCAGGTCGTTGAGAGCGCCGGTTGAGGTCTGGTTAAGGAACAACTGCTCGGCAGCACGACCGCCTAACAGCGAACAGAGTTCGTCTAAGATATGCTCCTCATTGGTCAGTTGACGTTCTTCGGGTAAGTACCACGCTGCGCCCAGCGCCATGCCACGCGGAACGATCGTCACCTTTACCAGCGGGTTCGCCCAGCGAAGCATCCAACTGATGGTCGCATGACCGGCCTCGTGGTACGCAATCGATCTCTTCTCCTCTTCGGTCATGATTTTATTCTTGCGCTCCAGACCACCGACGATACGATCGACAGCATCCATGAAATCCTGCTTGCAGATTTTCTTGCGTCCGCCGCGGGCCGCAATAAGGGCCGCCTCGTTACATACGTTCGCGATGTCGGCACCCGAGAATCCCGGAGTCTGTTTGCTCAAGAAATCAATATCCACCGTCTCGTCCAGTTTCAGCGGACGCAGATGCACTTGGAAAATCTCCTTACGTTCCTGCAGGTCCGGTAACTCGACATGGATCTGACGGTCAAAACGACCGGCACGCAACAAGGCCGCATCGAGTACGTCGGCACGGTTAGTAGCTGCCAAAATGATGACACCCGAGTTGGTACCGAAACCGTCCATCTCTGTCAATAATTGGTTCAGCGTACTCTCCCGTTCATCGTTACCGCCGGTCATTACGCCCTTACTGCGGCTTCGACCAATCGCGTCGATCTCGTCAATGAAAATGATCGCCGGCGCTTTCTCTTTCGCTTGACGAAAGAGGTCCCGCACACGGCTGGCACCAACGCCCACAAACATCTCCACGAAATCGCTACCCGACATCGAGAAGAAGGGTACATTCGCTTCACCTGCAACGGCTTTAGCGAGTAAAGTTTTACCTGTTCCCGGAGGGCCTACCAAGAGTGCGCCTTTCGGAATTTTCGCACCGATCTCCGTGTATTTCTTGGGGTTCTTCAAAAACTCCACGATCTCCTGCACCTCCTGTTTGGCGCCGTACAGACCTGCTACATCTTCGAAGGTCACTTTGTCCTTTTTGTTCGAGTCGAACAACTGCGCCTGCGCTTTACCGACACCGAAGATGCCGCCCGGTCCGCCTGCGCTACCGATACCGCGACTCATATACACGAAGAACAAAATCAGCAACGCAAACGGCAGGATATTGACCAAAATCAAGTACCAGTAGTCACGCGACTTGGCGTAGGTCACATCGATCGCCGCCTGCCCGTTCGCCTTACGCGTTGCATTGACGCCGTCCATGTACTTGGAAAACTCTTCGATCGAAGGTACCTGCGTCCGCAACTGCCCTTTAGCACGCTCACCATCGCCCTGCGTTCCGAAAACCAGGGTATAGTTCTGCGGCTTCACGGTCGCTTTGGCTTTCAAGTCGTCCGTCACCTCGATCTTATCGATCGCACCCACTTCGATATAAGCGGTTAACTTGGTGTAACTCAGTTCTTTCGTCACGCCGTTATTATCCTTGTCACCAAAGAGATAAAAACCTAAAAGCGCAAAAGCCAGGGTATAAAAGAGCAGACTCAACCATCGTCTTCCCTTCCCGGGTTGCTGACCATTATTGTTCATCTGTTGCGGCATACGCCGCTTCTTGTTTTCTGCCATACTTATAATATTTCCGGTAGTTCTGTCACTTTTCCGTCCGCCCACAAATGCTCGATATCATAGAAAGCACGGGGTTCGCGTTGCATCACATGCACAAATATCGTGCCGTAATCCATCGCAATCCACTCCGCGTTCTCTTGACCGGCGACACTCAGCGGATGCACATGGGTCGTGGTGCGAACGAAATCATCGATCTCATCCGCAATAGATGCCACCTGCGTGTTACTCTGTCCTTCGCAGATCACCATCATCTCCACCGGAGCCTCTTTGATCTTACGCAGATCAATCGTGACGATTCGTTGGCCTTTCCGATTGCGAATACCTTCAATGATGGTATCCAATAATTTCTTTGTACTTACGTCTTTCATATATATTTTGTTACTTTTTTTAGAACCGATAGGTAGCGCCGATCAGGAAATTGATACCCTGCGAGCGATAACCGTAGAATAGTTCGTTCTTATGATGCAACCAGTTATTGAGTTGCAGGAAGAGCGTGAGGTTCGGTTTGGGTTCGGGGCGAAGTGTCTGGCTTGCGTGCCCATCCATGTGCGCTGCTTTTCCTACCCACATATTATATTCCACGCCCAGGTTGCAATCCATGATCGGACGAAGCATATGCTCCGTATACGTGTCCGTAGCGCCGTTATACACCAATGCTTTGCGGCCTCCGACAAACTTATTATCCGAATAGACGGACCAGTGTTTGTCGATACGCCCGTCAATACGAACAGCCAATTCCCAGTTCGGTCGGTCATACACCGTCGTGTCACCGCTCCAGAAATAATAATCTCCGTTCACGTTGATACGCAAGATGTCACGCAGGTGGTAGTTGATCTGACCACCCACCTTACCACGCTGGTAATTGGTATGGAAATAGGTGAAGTCACCTGCGCCTACCATTTTCTTATTAACACCGCCGATAGCTATCGATGCAGAGTCCGCATTCGCCACCCATACATCCTGATGAATCATATACGCATACCCTCCGTGAATCTCAAAGAGCAGGTCACGATATGGACGGATATGAAAACCTAACTCTGCATCCACCGGTGTGTACGATGCTGCATGCGGTTCGATGATGCCCTGATGAATCAAACGGTAACGGTTCTCCTCCATATAATCTTGCAAGGTACCGAAACCATGACTACCCTCGATATCCGCATAGACAGTGAGCCACTGCTTGGCGATTTGTGCCTCCACATTGATATGGGGCGAAGGAGCAAATGACAGATTCTCCACGCCGGATAACTCATTCTGTCCGCGACCCACATTCAAATCCAGGTTCACGCCTACGTGTACGCGCACGCGTTCTCCTTCATATACATAATAGGGTTCAATGCGGAAATTATGGATGTTATGGTATAACGAATCCGGTATCGCTTCTGCCAAGGCATTGCGCAACTGACGGAAGTTATTCTGCACGTAGATATTGACTCCTGCATGATGCGCTTCACTACTCCAGTCGAACGAACCGTGCGTACGAATCTGATGCTCACTCACCGCGCCGGGTTTGGAGAACAGCATATAACCCGTCTGTACCTTATATTGGATATCCTGCTTGGGGTTCGAACGCACACCTACAAAAGCCTCTGCCGTCCAAAGCGAGGTGAGGTCACGATCTATGGCAGGAACCTTCTTGGCATAGGCTACTTCGTTCTTCTCCCATCCGCCGAAATCACGGTTCGTCGTGTAGAAAGTCGTGTAGTCGTACCAATGACCATACTTGTTGTAGTAGATGTTTCCACCTTCGACACCAAAATAGAGGTCGCAAGTTGAGAACGTATGCTTGAAATTCAAACCCAATTTACTCTTACTCAAAGTCGCCGTTCCCCACTCGGCATGATGACCTGCATGCACATCGAGAATCGAGTTCTTGCCATCATCGAGATGGTATCCGAAACCAAAGAGCGTGTTCGGGTGACCGAAAGCACCACGAACATAGCCCTTATAGGGGGCGGTGGGTTCAAAACGTGTCGGTTGAGACAACAAGGGATTAAAGGTCGCCGTCGGTTGAACGGATGCCGTATAGTGGGAATACTCAATAGGCGTCGGTTCGATGTTCGTCTCTACCACAGCCGGTTTAGTGGACACCTTTCCTGCTGCTTGTATGATAGGCTGAAAATCCCGCTCTACGGTCACCGATCTATTCAGCGCGCTGTCGCTCTGGGCAAATGCGCTATTATCTAGGACGCCTAGGAGTCCTAGGATGCCTAGGATGCCTATTTTAATTCTCTTCTTCATCGTTCTCCTCCTTTCTTACGGGTTGTTCGAGTTGATCGAGTTGGGCAAGCCGTGCGCTGACAAGCGACGGGATATCGTCGTCGGTAGCGGTGTAGTTCTGCTGCAGCACCAACAGGTACTGACGTGCTTGGAATAGTTCACCGCGGTCACGATTGATGTCGCTCAGTAAAATGAGTGCGCGCGCTAACCAGTACTGCTGACGCGTGTTGCTCTGAGTGAAGTCCATTACCTCGGCTTCTGCGGCATCCGGTTCACCTTGCTCATACGCACTCTGCGCCAACAGGTACTTAGCCTCAGCACCTTGTGCCGTACGAACCTCTTCGGCCAACACACGCAGATCCGGTTGCGCTTGGGTCCATTGGTTCAGACCGATATAGGCTTTCGCACGTACGTAACGGGCTTCGTTCTCCGTCTCTTCACTTACCGGCTGGTCACTCAAGATCTGGTCAGCGATATCGATCGCCGCTTGATGACGTCCGAGTGCTTGGCTGCAACGCAAGATACCCAGACGGGCTACCGTCGTGTTCTCACGATTGGAAGCCAAAGCCTGCATGCGGTAGAAAGCCTCCAAGGCGCACGCATAGTCAGCCTTGTCATAACATAGTTCTGCCACGCGCGTAGCCGCCTCTTCCTGATATGGGTTAGCATTCATCTCCGCCAGCACAGCATAGTGCTCCAAGGCCTCCGTACGTTGACCGAGACGGTAATACGAGTCGGCCAGATAATATCGGGCGGTGGTGCAATAACGTCCTCCGGCGCAGTACTGCGTCAGATAATTGCTGAGACTAACCGTCGCTTTCTGGTAAGCCGCCTGCATATATTGCATCTCTGCGGAGGCATACAACAACGAGTCCTCTGCCGTGGTGACATTCATATTCATCTTCGCCAACTGCTTGGTGTAGGCCAGGTACTCATTCACATTACCCGACTCCACATAAAGCGCCTGCAACGCATCCAGCGCTGTATACGCCTCCTCTGTGGCCGGATATTTCTCGATCGTCTGACGGTAAGCCACTATTGCCTGGTCGTTCTGACCCAAGTTACGATAGAGCATCGCACGCTCCAACGACGCTTTGCGTGCCAGAGTCGAATGCGGATAGGTCTTGAGCAACTGCTCATAAGTCGTGATAGCACCGTTTTCATCGTCTTGCTGCAACTGAGCGCGGGCAATCTCATACACACCATCATCGGCATAATCCGACTTGGGATAACGGCTCACTAACTCGCGCAGCACATCGATTTTCTCGTTGTACTTATGCTGCAAACCAAGCGCATAACCGCGTTGGAAGAGCGCATAGTCAGCACCCGATGCCTGTAACTTCGCTACCTGCGTATAATACGTGATCGCCTGGCTGAACTGACGGGCATTGAAATAGCAATCACCGATACGGTTGAGTGCATCGGCATAGGTCGGTTCGGTCGCGCGGGCCTCGTCAATATAAACAGAGAACGCATTCCGTGCTTTGTCGTACTGCTTGAGCGAGAAAGCACAGTAACCTTGCAAATAACGTGCGATCGAATAGTTCGCCGACTTGCGTGCGTCCGAACGGGCGAAGAATGCATTCAGATCTTTCTCGCACTCTGTATAGTTACGCAAACGGTAGTTTGCTTCGGCACGAATATAATAAGCCTCTGTCGTGTATTTGTCCGACTCGCCGGCATGCGCCACTACTTCGCTCATCCAGTTGACCGATTGCTGCATCTTACCTTGCAAGAATAGGTCCGCACCTAACTGATAGCGCAAGTACTGCTTCGTCTCCTTCATCTTCGCCGTCGGGTGCGGAATAGAATCCAGGATCGAGATCGCACCTGCGTAGTTCTTACTCTGCATCAACGCATCGCTCAACAAGCGATAGATACGCTCCTCGTATTTCGAGTTCGGGTACTGCGTCAGGAAATCATTGAACGCCCTTACGGACTCACCCAACGCACTCGAACTCTGATACGTACACAGCGTATAGTTATACGCCGCCTCTTCCGTCACCGCCGGAGTGAGTTGATAGCCGGCAGCCGCCTGATAAGACAACTTCGCCTGCTCCAACTGCTTGAGTTGCACATACGCATTACCCATCGTCAGACAGGTCGCTTCCGAAAGGCTGTCTTTCTCTTGCTTCACCTGCTTGAGCGAACGAACAGCCTCCGCATAATCGCCCAATTCATACTGCGCCGAACCCAACATATACATGTCGTTGCGCAGTACCGGCTCTTTGGCATCTGCGGTCGCTTTCTGATAAGCCGTGAGATACGTTACTGCCTTGCGGTAGTCCTTCTGTTGGTACGCCATCTCGCCTAAGATACGATGGAGCTCTGCGTTGTTGACATTGTCCGGATTAGCATGCAACAGGCTGTCCGCACGTTGTGCCGCTTCATCGTAATCGCCCTGCGCATACTGGATCTGCGTCAGGTAATACGGCACGGTCTGCTTGTAAGCCGTCTCATGTTCCAAGGCCTTCAGCGCCGGTAATGCCTTATCGTATTTCTCCAGTTTATACATGCAGTACGCATAATAATACGTGCCGCGCGTCTTATAACGGCTGTCTCCCTTCGACAAAATCGAGAAATAAATACTGGCGCGCTGGTACTCCTGCATCATCAGATAGGCATAACCGCGATAGAAAGCATAATCCTCCTGATGCGGACGCGTCAACGCCTGCATGTCGATCGGCTCCAATAGTTTGAGCGCCTGTTTATAATGACCCTTCTCCACCTGAATAACACCCTGCATAAAATTCACTTCATCCAAGAAAGTGGTGTAGGGGTATTGCTGCAGATAGGTCTTGAGGTCACGCTGCAATAACTTGTCCCGCCCGTCAAAACGAGCAGCCAAGGCATTGTAACGCGTCTCCATCTCCGTCGTCTGAGCACTCACGCCAAGCGTCACAAGACTAATTAGAATTAAAATGAGTTTTCTCATTTGCAATTTTTAATTCTTAATTTTTAATTAATTAGCGTGCTAATTTAATTTCATTCCACATCTCGAGCAACATCTCTTGGCTCTCGCCTGCATCGTGCATCAACGCACAACGGTCGATAGTGCTCTTGTCGGCATAATAAACCGGATTCAGGTGCAGCGCATGCGGGTCAAGCATCTCGCCATCCACCTCGATCGGCTCGTTGCCGAAGAAATAACTAGCATCTACAGTCTCTGGCCATTCTTCGTCGTCGTTCACCTCTTCCAGGATCTCAGCCGCAGCATTCGGACCTCCGGCACAGGATACATAGCCGATCTCGTCCATGTTCTTCAGCGCGTTCTCGGCCTTGCACATATAGTCGATGAAATAGGTAGCAGCCTTCACGTTCTTGGCGTACTTCGGAATCACCCATCCGTCAAACCATACGTTCGAACCCTCTTGCGGCACGATATAATCGAGCATAACGTCCATCTCAGCGGCCTCTTCGATAGCGAACTGTGCATCGCCCGACCAACTCAGATTCAACCATGCTTTACCTTTCGTCATCTCTTCCTTACCGAAATCAACTTCCCATCCGCAGATCTGTTTCTTGGCTTGCAGCAAGATCTCCTTCACAGCAGCCACACGCTCCGGCGTGATGTTACGAACCAACTCATCGCGATTCACTTCGCCCTTCTCAATCTGCTCAGCATACGCATACAGTACCAGTACCGAATACACATCGCGGAACGCATCTTTCATCAGGATACGGTTCTCGAATTTCGGATCCAGGATTGCTGCCCAACTGGTCAAGTCCTCGCGGTTCACGAACTGCGGATTGTAGATAAAGCCCGTCGTGCCCCACATGTAACCGCAGGTGTAGTCGCTTACCTGCACCTCATCACGCGGAGCCATCTGCTGGAATTTACCCAACACGAACGGCGAGATATTATCGAAATAATAAATGCTATCGGCGATCAAGTCTTTCTGAATAGGAATCAGCAAGTCTTTCTTGAGCATACGCTCAATGATATACTCTGACGGGCAGAATACATCATAGTCCTCGTGACCCACTTCGATCTTCGTCAACGCCGTTTCGTTGATATCGAATGTCTCATAGACAAGTTCTACTTTCTCACCTGTCTGGTCGAAATACCACTGCTCGAAATTCTCCTTGACGTCCTCATTGATGTAGTCCGCCCAGTTGAGCACTTTGAGTTGATGAGCACGGTCTGCACCGCCACATGAACTGAATACGATGGCCGCAAGAGCCATTACGAACATAGAAATCTTTTTCATTTTTCTTCTTGTTTAGTATTACGAATATTGATTACAATCAAAGCAATAAGCATCACGAGCAAAATAATCGTGAATAACGGTCGCAACTCCGGCGTCAAACCACCCTTACGCGCATCCGAGTAGATGAACGTACTCAAGGTCTCCAAACCTCCACTTCCCTTCGTGAAGAACGTAACGCCGAAGTCATCTACCGACAAAGTCAACGCCAAGATAAATCCGCTCAGCATACCCGGCCATAACTCCGGCAACATCACCATGCGCAAAGCTTGTGCCGGCGTGGCACCGAGATCCAAAGCCGCCTCGTACGTATTCGGGTTCATTCGGCTCAATCGCGGCAACACACTCAGCACCACGTACGGCGTACAGAACACCACATGCGCGATACAAACGGTCGCCAGACCCTGACTCATTCCCAACGCCACAAAGAGCAGGAACAACGAGATACCCGTAATGATATCCGGGTTAATCATCGGCACCGAGTTCAGCAGACTCACCGCCTTACGACTTCTTGCACGCATATTATAAATACCGATCGCAGCAAGCGTGCCCAAGATCGTCGAAACAACGGCTGCAACCAATGCAATAACCACCGTGTACCAGATCGCACTATTCAGACCCGCATCTGCTTTACCGGTGAATAGATTCACATACAGATCCATCGAGAAACCCGTCCAGTTACCCAAAATCTTACTCTTCGTGAACGAGAACACCGCAATCAAAGCGATCGGCGCATACAAAATAATAAGCAACAACCACAAGTACAACTGCGAACCATAGTGCCTACGCAGACCCATTCTTTTGCGCCTCAGCGTCTCTTGCTCCACAGCCGTAAGACTCTTCTCCTTGCGGCGCTCATAGAAAATCCACCCGCCATATAGCGCAGTACCTACCAGCAACAAGCCGGCAAACAACCACCAGATCCATCCTCTACTTCGTTGAGCCTCCGCAGTATGCATGCGCACATATCCGTCAAAAGTCTTATATGCGTTCTGCGCCATCACACGCCGGTTACGGTTCTTGATCTCTTTCTTACTCTGCCAAACGGTCCATGCCACCTGCGCCTCATCCGTATAACTATAAATGCTATCGAATCGATCAGCCAAAGGCTGAGGCTTATCTGCAAAGATAAAATCAAGAGATTCTGAATTCTGAATACTGACTTCTGAATACTGAATCCTTATATTGATCTTCTCTCCCGCATAACTCTCCGGAAACTCCGCCAGCAACGCATTCTCTCCCGTCGTCCCCACTTTCAACTCATACGTCACATTCGATTGCGCAAAGCAGCTGAGACTGAGAAATAGTACTATCGGGATAGCGATATATCGTAATCTCGTTATGTCCAATATATTTCTATTTTTTCTCATTTATAATTATATTATTTCTATTCCCTTTCCCCCTCCCTTGAGGGGAGGGTCGGGGTGGGGTTTACTCTCTCTCTTCATGGTCGCCGAAGAACGACGTCAGACCGATAATAATCAACAGTACCAGCGACAGTACCGCGCCGTAGTTCAGCAAATCCGTTGTGGTGATATAGTCCTGAATCAAACTACCGAACAACTTGATATTGTTATGCGTCAACAACTCCGCAATCGCAAACGTCGAAACGGTCGGCATAAACACCATCACAATACCGCTATACACACCGGGCATACTCAGCGGCACGATCACTTTCCAGAAACTCTGCCAACGGTTCGCACCCAAGTCCTGCGCCGCTTCAACAAGCGAGTTGTCCATCTTCTGTAGCGTATTATAGATCGGGTAGATCATAAACGGCAAGTAGTCGTAACACAAACCGAAAAGCAACGCACCTTCACCCAGCGGCAAACCGCACATATTGAACAACTCCACCGTCGCCACCGTACGCAGCAAGAAATTGATCCACATCGGCAGAATGAACAGCATCGCCATCACTTTCGGTGTCTTGAAATCTTCCTGCGCCATGATATACGCCGCCGGGTAACCGATCAGCAGACAGATCGCCGTATTAAACACCGCGATCATTACGGAGTACAAGAAGGTTTGTATCGCCTCGCTATGCGTAAAGAACTTCGCGAAATTGCGGATCGTGAAATCGCCGTTGATGTCCGTGAACGCGTACACACCGACCAAGATCAGCGGCAACACCACAAACATCGCCATGAACGCCACATACGGCCACGCCCACGTCCTCCGCGAAGAAAATATCTGTAGCACCTTACTCATTCCACTTGTCTATCTTAATGAATTTCGGCTTGATAACAATACCGACACGGTCACCATCGTCCCATACATCGTTCGTATTGACAAACAGATCGTGTCCTTCGTCCGTACGGATCGTCAGATGGAAGTGATTGCCCTTGAACAAGATGAAATGCACCTCGCCGCTCAACGTTCCCTCTTCCTCGTAATCCTGCAAATCGATATCGCGGAACTTCACACGCACTTGCACTTTCTCGCCCGGCTCAAAGCCCTCTAGTTGCTTCTCTTCCACTTCCCATTCCGCATCCAAGAACCAAACCTTACCGTTCTTCAGCACTTCGCCCTCAAAATAGTTATAGACATAGTGCTCTTTCTTCATGATCTGGATATCCTCCGGCCGAACCAGCATACCCACTTCCGTACCCGGCAAGTACTCATGATAGTCCTGAATCAAGAACTCATAATTATCCGGCGTCAGCACACGCATCTCATAGTGTACGCCCTTGAAGATACAACTCTGCACCTCGCCGTACCATTTCGTAAACTTACCCTTCGGCACCCGGTCCTCCGGATCATCATCTTCGAAATTTTCAATTTTCAATTTTCCATTTTCCATTTGTTTGGGCATCGCCCAAACATAAATATCTTCCGGTCGAATCACCACATCCACCGGATTATTCTCACCAAAACCCGTATCAATACAATCGAACTCCTGTCCGCAGAACGATACCCGCTTGTCACGAATCATCGTACCGCTCAAGATATTACTTTCTCCGATGAAATCGGCCACAAAGCAGTTCTGCGGCTCGTTATAGATATCCGTCGGCGTACCGATCTGTTGGATCTTCCCTTCGCTCATCACAACTACGCGATCACTCAGCGTCAACGCCTCTTCCTGATCGTGCGTCACGTAGATAAACGTGATACCCAATTTCTCGTGCAGCTCTTTCAACTCGATCTGCATGTCGTGACGCATCTTCAGATCCAGCGCACTCAGCGGCTCATCCAACAGCAGCACTTCCGGCTTGTTCACGATAGCGCGCGCGATCGCGACACGTTGCTGCTGGCCACCGGAGAGCGTATCTACTTTACGTTCCTCGTAGCCCGTCAGGTTCGCCATCTTCAGCGCCTGACGCACTTTCTTCTTGATCGTCTCCGGATCTTCTTTCTTCAATTTCAGACCGAAAGCGACATTGTTAAACACATTCAAGTGGGGAAACAACGCGTATTTCTGGAATACGGTGTTCACGGGACGCTGATAAGGAGGAGTCTTCGTGACATCCTCGCCCTTCAGCAGTATATCTCCCGATGACGCAACTTGAAAACCGGCTATACAACGAAGTAACGTTGTTTTACCGCAGCCCGAAGGGCCTAAGATAGTGACGAACTCGCCTTTCTTCACTTGCAGGCTCACATCGTCCAATGCATACTTACCATCTTCGAACTGCTTCGAAACATGGTTCACCTCAATAATAAAATCCGATTTTGCCATCTAACCGTTTAGCGTTAATCATATATAAAATTAATTTTTGTTCAAGCGCGCGCGTACTTACGCAAAATACGCTGCAAAAGTACTACTTTTTTCTTACATATGCAAATTTTTTTTCTTACATATGCAATTTTTTTAACTTTTTTGTGCATTTTTTACTAAAACTCATACGAATTTCCTCATGCGAATTTCATAAACTCCTGCAATCTATTTACCTATGATTTGACTATCACTCTACTCCTCGCCCCATAGGATTCCCATACCATTCCCATAAGATTCCCATAAGATAGAAGCCCCAAAATGCACAAAATGCAACATATACTATATATATACATAGTATATATATACTTTTTGTTAATTCTTTTTAATTTGCATATATCCAATTTTTTTTGTACCTTTGCAGCCAAAATACTGTAGTACAATGAAAAAAGTTCTTACATTTGCCATCATGGCGGCGATAACTATGTCAGCCATGGCACAGACCGATTCAACGGCGGTACAGAAAGACAGTACCGAAGGTTTTCACTTCACCACAATCGACAGCGTTGCGATCACGCCGGTTAAGGACCAAAACCGCAGTTCAACCTGCTGGGCATTCTCTACACTCGGTTTTCTCGAGTCCGAAGTGCTGCGCACCAAAGGTATCGTATTGGATCTCAGCCCGATGTATGTGGTGAGCAAGACAATGATCGATCGCGCCACCTATTGTGTACGGCTCTATAATGAACCCCATTTCGCGCCAGGTGGTAGTGCGTATGACGTGATCTACTGTATGTCCCATTACGGTCTTGTACCGCGCGACGCCATGCCCGGTATCCGCTACGGCTGGACCGCCAATGACACCCTTCCCGTACACGCGGAATTAGATAAGGTGGCAGGAGGCTATCTCAAAGGGTTAACCGGCCTGAAAAAGATCAGCCCCGTATGGCGCGAAGGACTACAAGCGATCTATGACACATATCTCGGCAAATGTCCGGAAACCTTCGATTTCAACGGAAAAAAATACACTCCGAAATCCTTCGTAGAGTACCTCGGGTTGAAGGAGGAAGACTACGTTTCGATTACCAGTTATACCCATCATCCTTTCTATGAGAAATTTGCCCTCGAAGTGCCCGACAACTGGCGCATGGATCAGATGTACAACGTACCGATGGAAGACATGATGCGTATCATCGACAATGCACTGGCAAACGGTTACACCCTGGCATGGGGTGCAGACGTGTCCGAGATCGGTTTTACCCGCAAGGGTATCGGTGTCGTACCGGACGATGATCATGGAGCGGATATCACCGGTAGTGACATGGCCAAATGGGTAGGCATGAGTAACGACAAGAAGAAAGAGGAACTCACCAAGAAACCGCTTCCGGAGAAGACCATCACGCAGCAGATGCGGCAGGACGCGTTCGACAACTGGGAGAACACCGATGACCACGGCATGCAGATCTTCGGCATCGCCCATGACCAGAACGGCAAACGGTATTACATGGTCAAAAACTCCTGGGGCACCATGCGTTCGGACTACAAAGGTATATGGTATGTGAGCGAGGCATACATGCAATACAAGACCAATGACATCCTTGTACACAAAAATGCCATCCCGAAAGACATTCGCAAGAAGCTCAAGCTGTGATTTTTCATGCAAAAATAACAAAAATCACGTTTTTTCGTAAATTTATTATAATAAATTTGCGCAATTCAAAAAAAAGCAGTACCTTTGCAAGCACAAAGGTTTTTAGGGCAATGATTAAAAATCACCTCTTAAATTACTATTACTATACGATGAAAAAAATCTTACTTATTTCGTTCTTGGTGGCAACGTGCAGTTTATGCACTTTTGCCCAAAATCGCATTCAAATGCAGTTACTTGATCGGGCCGAACTCAATAAGGCTGCGCAAGTATTAGGAAAAATGGTCTTTGAAGACAACAAGATGCTGGTGTATGATACCGAAGGCAATCTTATTGCAGAGCCGGAGATCTCCACACAATTAGTTGTCGAAGTTAATGCAGAAAGCAATATCGTGACGATTTCCACGGGAGATGGTGACCCTCAGGAGATCAATATTGAGATGGGAGTTGACCAGATTGCCATCAAAGGTGCGCAGATCGGCAGTGCTTATCGGATCTACAGCATCAATGGTACGCTCATTCAGCAAGGTTCCGTTACCTCCGAGTCCATGACGGTGCAACTGCAGAACATTCCTGCCGGTACCTATTTGCTCGTTGTAAACAATAATATTCTTAAACTTCTGAAACCATGAAAAAGCTAGTCCTTCTTTTAGCGGCTATGTTTATATCCGCCACGTCGTTTGCTCAAGTTTCTTTCTGGGGCACGCGCATTTACAGTCATTGGAACGAGGAAACACAACAATATACAGAACAAAAAGACACTGTTGTTGATGTTGATTGGTTAATTAAATACAACCAAATAGATAGTTTTCTAATAGCAGATAGTCGTTATTCCGCGACCGATAAGGTACTGCGTATATACAAAGACAATAATACCACAGAAATCACTTTTTATTCCAATTACACGAATGAGGATGCACAATCTGGCATTTACGAATCTAATTATACGTTGGACAGTATCGTTTGGGTTCCATATCCGGTCATAGGTATAGACGGTATCACATGGCAGTATAATGACCATTTGTATAAAGATACGATTGTTCTCCCTTTGCGAGATTATCGGAGTTACAATGTACCTAACGATGAATATCACTATGCATTCATGCCCCAATATTCAGTTCGGCCGATTCCCGAATACGCAAATGTCGCAAATTATTCTTTTGACGTTGAGAACAAAAACATCTGCGACATCAAGGATGTAACCTACCACTATTCCGAATCCGGACTAGGGGCACCCAAGTATGGTTTCCGGTATAACATATACCCTTATGCAGAGGGAACCACAAACGTGAATGTCACCTTTGATGGCGTTACAAAAAAATTCACCATCATTATTGAGCCCAAACAGGGGCTGCCTGAACCTACTGAGGAAACGGATCAACTCTTTAACAAAATTTACAGCCGCATGATAGAGACCGGTGATTGTCATCCCGCCGGCTGTGGTGATTTAGAGGGCATAGATGAAGGAACTTCTTCAATTACGCGCATGTTATCATCGCTGAATGACATGAGTTCAGATCAAGTTTATTGGATTTGGGCCGATGTCGGCATAGACCAGATCCGTAATAATACGTGGACAGCAGATAATATGTTAATCAATGGATTATTCCATAGGTTGTATTTCAATATTTACCTATGCAATGCTTATCTGAATAGAGCAGATGCTACAGACATCGTCCGTAGTGCTGAGGTGCGTTTCATCCGTGCATATTTATACTACCAATTGTTAGATATGTTCGGTAATGTGCCTATTGTAACCAACAATGCTGATTTCTATACCGCTCCGCAAGCAAGCAGGGCACAATTGTATGATTTTGTGGTATCCGAATTGCTGGAAGCAGAACAGTCCATGGCGACACAAAAGCCGGATTATTATAGAGTAGATAAGACAGCCGCATGGTTACTGCTTTCGCGTGTTTATCTGAATAGTGGCGTTTATGCGGGCAAGAACGATTATTCGTTAGCTGCACAATATGCCTATAAAGTGCTACAATCCAATTATACATTATGTTCAGAGTACCGCCGTCTCTTCATGGGCGACAATGACACGAACGGTACGCAAACCGAGGCTATATGGGCGCTGCGCCAAGTGGGATCGGAACACTCTTCCTATGGAGGCTCAATGTATTTTGTAGCTGCTTTTGCAGATGGCACGGAAAATATAGGCATAAACACTTCTTGGGCTTGCGTTAACACTCGCTACCAGTTATTGGATTTATTCTCGGCAAGAAACACAACCACTTCATATTTAACAACTATCGTGAATGCAGGGGATGACAGAGCTTTATTCTCAAAAACAAGCTATTCTTGGAACTACAACAGTACCGGTCGAACCATTCATAAATGGACAAACGAACGCACCGATGGACAAGCCGGAACAGATGCTCAGTGGCCGGATACAGACATTCCTTTGTTCCGCATGGCTGAAGCGTATCTAAACTACGCAGAAGCCGTGTTACGAGGAGGAACTATTCAAGGTGGCTTATCTGCATTGGATGCTGTAAATGCGATTCGAAACAGAGCACATGCACAAGCTCTCTCCGAGATAAACCTGCAAACTATCTTGGATGAAAGAGGACGCGAGTTCTACGCGGAAGGTATGCGTCGACCGGATTTGATTCGCTTTAACAAATACGGCGGTAACACCGGTTATCAATGGCAATATAAAGGCGGAACTAACAGCGGAAAAAACTTCCCTGCCTATATGGACCTCTTCCCCATACCGCAAGATATCAGACAAAAGAACCCGTCGCTCATCCAAAATGAAGGGTATGCTGAATGATCGTTTAAATCTAAAGAGATACGCAAAATAGATTGGGGATTTGACAAGCGAAATGCACAATTTTAAGAATTTTCTTAAAAAATACACCTAATATTTGCGTATTTACAAAAAAAGCAGTAATTTTGTAGCCGCTAAAAAATCAGACGAAATAAACAATTAAATATTTTACGTAAAATGAAAGAATTAGATCTTACCAAGTATGGTATTCAGGGTGCGACCGTTATCGCACACAATCCGTCCTACGAGTATCTGTTCGCGGAGGAGACCAAGCCGGAGCTCACAGGCTACGCAAAAGGTCAGAACACCGAGTTGAACGCTGTAAACGTTATGACCGGTATCTATACCGGCCGTTCGCCTAAGGACAAATACATCGTTATGGACGCTAACTCGAAGGACACCGTTTGGTGGACCACCGAGGGTTACAAGAACGACAACCACCCGATGTCTGAGGACGTTTGGGCTAAGGTAAAAGAACTGGCCATCAAGGAGCTCAGCGGTAAGAACCTGTACGTAGTAGACGCTTTCTGCGGTGCTAACAAAGACACCCGCATGGCTGTTCGCTTCATCGTAGAGGTAGCATGGCAGGCTCACTTCGTTAAGAACATGTTCATCCAGCCGAGCGAGGAAGAACTCGCTAACTTCGAGCCGGACTTCGTGATCTACAACGCTTCGTTAGCAAAAGTAGAGAACTACAAAGAGCTTGGTCTGAATAGCGAGACTTGCGTAGCGTTCAACACTACGAGCCGTGAGCAGGTTATCCTGAACACCTGGTATGGCGGTGAGATGAAGAAAGGTATGTTCTCCATGATGAACTACTACCTGCCGCTCCGTGGTATCGCTTCGATGCACTGCTCGGCGAATACCGACATGGAGGGCAAGAACACCGCTATCTTCTTCGGTCTCTCCGGTACCGGTAAGACCACTCTCTCCACCGACCCGAAACGTCTCCTTATCGGTGACGACGAGCACGGATGGGACGATCAAGGTGTGTTCAACTTCGAGGGTGGTTGCTACGCAAAGGTTATCAACCTCGACAAAGAATCCGAGCCGGACATCTACGCTGCTATCCGTCGTAATGCCCTTCTGGAGAACGTTACTGTGGACGAAAACGGCAAAATCGATTTCGCAGACAAGAGCGTTACCGAGAACACCCGTGTAAGCTATCCTATTAACCATATCGAGAAGATCGTTCGCCCGATCTCTGCAGGTCCTGCCGCTAAGAACGTCATCTTCCTGAGTGCTGATGCCTTCGGCGTTCTGCCTCCTGTATCGATCCTGACGCCGGAGCAGACCAAGTACTACTTCCTGAGCGGCTTCACCGCTAAGTTGGCAGGTACTGAGCGTGGTATCACCGAGCCGACTCCGACCTTCTCTGCTTGCTTCGGACAGGCATTCTTGGAGCTCCACCCGACCAAATATGCTGAGGAACTCGTTAAGAAAATGGAGAAATCCGGTGCGAAGGCATACCTCGTTAACACCGGTTGGAACGGTACGGGCAAACGTATCTCGATTCGCGACACCCGCGGTATCATCGACGCTATCCTCGGTGGTGACATCCTGAGCGCTCCGACGAAGAAGATCCCGTACTTCAACTTCGAAGTACCGACCGCTCTGCCGGGCGTTGATCCTGCTATCTTGGATCCGCGTGACACCTACGCTGACGCTGCTCAGTGGGAGGAGAAGGCAAAAGACCTCGCTGCTCGCTTCATCAAGAACTTCGACAAATATACGTCGAACGAAGCAGGTAAGGCTCTCGTTGCTGCAGGTCCGCAACTTTGATCTGAAAACTTAACGCTGAATACTGACAGCTAAAAAAATCAGGCATCCAAACGGGTGCCTGATTTTTTTGTTTATCTAAGGATTTTATTTGAAATCATAATCCTCAAGGGCGCGATCGGTTCGTTCGATACCGTCATCAATAATATTCTTCCCGGTCAAAACCATCATCGCACAGACGATACCGGGGAAGATCACCATAAAATTCGGATACAACGTAGCGTAATGCCAATCCGATAACTTAATGGCATAATAGACAACCGCCACATAATACAAACCCGATATCACAGCTACGATATACGTGATCGTCAAACGCAGCGGATTACTGAAAAAGCACAAAAAACAGATGATACTGCCCCATAACATAGCTTTATTGCAATAATAGAGGTACTTCACCGACGAAACCGCCGTGATCTCCTGTGCTCCGGTCTTGATCTCCGTCTGCGTGACGTAGAACATCTTTTGATCCATTGAGAAACTGCGGACGTAAATAATACCCTTGTCTTCCTGAAAATTAAACACCGGGCGCGTGAACATAAACGCCGCAGCGGCTATTGCAATCAGCATGTACGCCCAACGACGATACATGGCGCTCAAAGTAGCATGATCAATTAATTCACTCATAATATTCTCCTAAATCGGCTGCAAAATTACTGCTTTTTTTACAAATACACAAGTTTTTTGACTTTTTTCTTGCGTATATCAAATAATTTTTGTAATTTTGCGCACTTTTTGTGTGTCGTGCGCGAATATGCACTTGCGTACATGCGAAAAACAATGCATATATTATAAATAATAAATACAAAAAATTATGCAAAACAAAGGACTTGTTAGAATTATGGCTGTCTGCCTTGCACTCGTGTGCGCTTTCTATCTGTCGTTCTCGTTGGTAACGAGTCATTATGACAAGAAAGCTAAGGAATATGCAGCCGGAGATGATGCAAAAGAGTACATCTATCTGGACTCGATTGCAGCAAAAAAAGTATGGTTTGGCTACACGCTCAAAGAGTGCCGCGAGAAAGAGATCAATCTCGGTCTGGACTTGAAGGGCGGTATGAACGTGACGATGGAGGTATCCGTTCCGGACATCCTCGATGCATTGAGCGGTCATAACGAAACGCCGAACTACAAAGCAGCTTTGGCGCTTGCCAAACAAAAACAAAAATCCAGCGGTGCAGACTTTGTTACGCTCTTCATCGAGTCGTACAACGAGGTAGATCCGAACGGTCAGTTGGCTTCCATCTTCTCGACTTTTGAGTTGAAGGACAAAGTGACCCTCACCTCGACAAACGCTGAGGTAGAGAAAGTAATCCGCGAAGAGGTGGACGGCGCTATCCAGAACTCGTTCAACGTGCTCCGTACCCGTATCGACCGTTTCGGTGTTGTTCAACCGAACATTCAGAAACTTGCTCAACCGGGTCGTATCCTGATCGAACTTCCGGGTATCAAAGAGCCGGAACGTGTTCGTAAACTGCTCCAAGGATCTGCTAACCTGGAGTTCTGGGAGACCTACGAGGCTTCTGAGTTACTGCCGATGCTCGCACAGATCAACCGCGAGTTCGCTGCTACCGCTCCGGAGGCTGAAGAGGCACCCAAAGCAGAGGATGTAAAAGCAGAAGAGGCTCCGAAAGCAGAGAGCGATGAACTCGCTGAACTGCTGGGTGACAGCGCTGCTGTAGAGGCTGATCAGGCTGCTCAGATCGCTGAGTACAAGAAGACCAACCCGCTCTTCGCTATCCTCAACCCTTCTATTAACCAAGCAGGTCAGGCTTACCGCGGACCGGTAGTGGGTACTGTTCATTATACGGACACCGCTAAAGTCAACGCGATGCTGAACTCGCAGATCGCGAAAGCCGTTCTGCCGCGTGACGCACGTTTCTACTGGACCGTTAAGGCTATCGATGAGGCAAATGCTTATTATAACCTCGTAGCCCTCAAGGCTCAACGCGACGGTCGTGCATCCCTTGAAGGTGACGTAATTACCGATGCACGTGCTGACTTCAGCCAGATCAGTGCTTATGCAAACGTATCGATGTCGATGAACGCAGAAGGTGCAAAAGCATGGCAGCGTATCACCAAAGATAACATCGGTAAGTCCGTAGCTATCGTACTCGACGGATATGTTTATTCATTCCCGACCGTACAAAATGAGATCGCCGGCGGTAACAGCCAGATCACTGGTAACTTCACCGTGGAAGAGGCAAAAGACTTGGCGAACACCCTGAAGTCCGGTAAGATGCCGGCTCCGGCTCGTATCATCGAGGAGAGTGTGGTAGGTCCGTCGCTGGGTCGTGAGGCTATTCAATCCGGTCTCTGGTCCTTCGCGCTCGGCTTCGTGCTCATCCTGCTGTACATGATCTTCTACTACGGCTGGATCCCGGGTCTCATCGCCGATGCTGCATTGGTTTGCAACGTCTTCCTGTTGGTAGGTATTCTCTCTTCGTTCAGCGCTGTACTGACCCTGCCTGGTATCGCCGGTATCGTGCTGACAATGGGTACCGCTGTGGATGCCAACGTGCTGATCTACGAGCGTATCCGAGAGGAACTCAAGGCCGGCAAGGGTATGCGTAAAGCGATTGAAGACGGTTTCAAGGGTGCTATCACCGCAATTATTGATGCGAACGTAACATCCTTCCTCACTGGTGCCATCCTGGCTATCTTCGGTTCCGGTCCTATCAAGGGCTTCGCCGTTACCTATATGATCGGTATTATCTCCTCGTTCCTCACCGCTGTGTTCATCACACGTCTGTTGCTCGAGGATTATGCCGCCAAGGACAATGCCAAGGAACTGTCCTTCACCACCAAACTGATGAAGAACTTCCTCCAGAACGTACATTTCGATTTCGTCAATGCACGCAAATGGGCTTACTGCCTCTCCGGCGCGCTCGTCATCTTCGCTATCCTCGGTCTCGAACCGCATATCTTCGGTAAACTGAACCTCGGTATCGACTTCTCCGGAGGACGTAACTATGTCGTTCGTTTCGACCGGAATATCAACACCCAGGACGTACGCGAGAGCCTCGATAAGACTTTCTCGGCTACCCTGGAGGACGGCGAGCTCTTCTCGCTCAATGTGATTACCTATGGTAACGACGCTAACCAGGTTCGTATCTCTACCAACTATCGTATCCACGAGGAGACCGCTGAGGCTGACGAGGCTATCGAGGCTCTGCTCTACGAGGGATGCAAGCCGTTCCTGGGCGACAATATCACCTTTGATGATTTCCGTTCGACCGACTCCAACGCGGCAGTAGGTATCATGCAGAGCCAGAAAGTAGGTCCGGCTATCGCCGATGATATCACTACCAGCGCTGTATGGGCTGTCCTTGCTGCGCTCATTGTGATCTTCCTCTATATCCTCTTGCGGTTCCGTAACTTCGCATACTCGGTAGGCGCCCTGACAGCTCTTGCACACGATACCGTTATCGTGCTCGGTCTGTACGCTATCCTCTGGAAGGTCATGCCTTTCTCCATGGAGATCGACCAGGCATTTATTGCAGCAATCCTAACCGTTATCGGTTACTCGATCAACGATACCGTGGTCATCTTCGACCGTGTACGTGAGTACAACGGCCTCTATCCGAAGCGTGAGAAGAGCGTGAACATCAACGACGCATTGAACAACACGCTCAGCCGTACCTTCTCGACCTCTATGAGTACATTCGTTGTCCTCCTCGCTATCTTTATCTTCGGTGGCGAGACCATCCAGGGCTTCGTATTCGCACTCTTGGTTGGTGTGATTGTAGGTACCTATTCGTCTGTGTTCATCGCTTCGCCGATCGCTTACGACATCCAGTTGGCACAGGCGAAACGCGCAGAGAAGAAAGCTGCTGATAAAAAATAATGGCAGACAAAGGCGGACATAAACCCAATACCTGTTGGTTCTGCGGGCAGAGTAAGCCGCATATGTTCTCCGGTATCGGAGATGCACTGATTTGTTCGGATTGCGTTGAGGCGGGGCATCGCCTCATCCTCGAGCATCCGCGCACCAGGACGTCGGACGGAGAACTCGATATCGACACCCTACCTACACCCCAAGAGATTAAAGAGTTTCTGGACTTATATGTCATCGGCCAGGAGGAAGCAAAACGCTTCCTCTCGGTCGCTGTCTATAATCACTACAAGCGTACCCTACAGGAGATCAGCAATGACGATGTGGAGATCGAGAAGAGTAACATCCTCTTGGTAGGTTCAACCGGTACCGGTAAGACCCTTCTCGCACGTACAATAGCTAAGCTGCTCAAGGTACCGTTTGCCATCACCGACGCCACTTCCCTTACGCAAGCCGGTTATGTAGGCGAAGACGTGGAGACTATCCTCGTTCGTCTGCTGCAGGATGCCGAATACGACGTCACCAAAGCCGAGAGAGGTATCGTCTTCATTGATGAGATAGATAAGATATCCCGTAAGAGCGAGAATATGTCCATCACGCGTGACGTGAGCGGAGAAGGGGTACAGCAGTGCTTACTGAAGATGCTCGAAGGATCCATTGTAAACGTACCGCCGCAAGGAGGACGTAAGCATCCGGATCAGGAGTTTATTCACATCAACACCCGCAATATTCTCTTTATCTGCGGCGGCGCTTTCGAAGGCATTGAGCGTACAATCGCACAGCGTCTGCATACGCAGGTCATCGGCTTCACGGCGCAACAGGAGACCGAACATCTGGATAAAAACAACATGCTCCAGTATATCGCGCCGCAGGACCTTAAGTCTTATGGTCTGATTCCTGAGATCATCGGTCGTCTGCCGGTATTGACCTATCTTAATCCGCTCGACCATGCTGCATTGCGCAATATTCTCACGCAACCCAAGAACGCCCTAACGAAGCAGTATCAGAAACTGCTATCCATGGACGGCGTACAACTAACGTTCGAAGATGAAGCTTTGGATTATATCGTGGATAAGGCTTTGGAATACAAACTCGGTGCACGCGGCCTGCGCGGACTGATGGAAGCGGTGATGACCGATTTGATGTACGAGATCCCGACAAAGAAAAAAGAAGGACCTCAAACCATCACCATCACGCGCCAGTATGCGCAAGAGAAACTCGAACGAGCAGACTTATACAGATTAAAAAACGCGGTTTAATGCCGCGTTTTTTATTTCTCTATCCCTTTCACTTTTCCTAGAATCCGCTATAAACGATCTCTAGCTTCATTCCGTTCTTAGCTGAACGGATCTTCGTGGCAGACATCGTCTGTTGCTGTCGTACTGACGTCACAGCGGTAGAAGAAGAAGTGCTGGAATATTCTACAGTTACCGGAACAAGCATCATATCCAATACTTCATCATTCGAAGTCTGACGTAACTGGTTCGTCAAGAAATCCGACAGGTCATAACTGTAGTAATAGATCTGGTTTCCAACCGAATCTACTCCTTCCGTCAACGCACCCAACAATGCACAGGTGTCCGTAGGCAACTCTTTGTTCTTAAAGAAACGACTCATACTGCTCTCTTTAATCAGCAGCATATATTGCGACGGTTGTAACCATCCGTTACGTCCTGTCTCCGTCTCTTTGTTCTCTACAGCCACCCACACTTCTGCTTTATTCACATACGGACGCTTCTCTGTATCTCCAATAGCATGATTCTTCATCTGCCGCATGATAGAGTCCGTGATCTGTGCCATCGGAATACCCATGCGCGTATATACGCCCGCGGGCGCGATTATATAATTATAGGTGTCGGAGTCTTGCTGCAAGCGTTCTACCCACTCCTGCTTGTCGCGATAACTGAGCGCATTTACCGTCCGCACTTCCGAATTGGCATAGAATGCTTTCATATCATGTACAACCGTATCACGTCCTGCTTTCTTATAGCCAAAACGGTAATAGATACCCAAGGCGATATCCGATATATTCAGCATCGTGGACGATCCGAAAGAGGTCTCAATCAATATGCCGTTGAAAAGTTGATTGAAAGCCTCCTGACTCTCAAAAGACTTTATCGAAGCGAAATCGCGCATGAAATCGTCATTGACACGCATACGGATCATCGGCATATACGTACCGGTACTGCTTTGAATAGAATCTAACTTCTCCGATGCCACCACAATACGATGATTCGTCAAAATACTCTTTTGATGCGAACAATATTCTTCTACATTCAGGTCCGAAGCATACATACCGTTGTAGCGGAATGTTCCTTTATCCATCTTATAGGCATTGATCGCTATCGGCGAATTGGCATCCCCTACCCAACTGGAATAATACATGAATAAACAGATCGAATCCACCGAATCCACCGAGAAATCTTCCGGATAACTGAAGCCTTCAGGACAGGCTAACTGCGTCAAGATAGAAGCCCGTAACAAACCATAGTCCGTCTCTATCTCACCCAATAGGAACGAATCCGCCTGTGCAGCTATCGCCTGACAACTGTCAATAGAGGAACGGATACCAAACGTATCGGTCAACACAATAATCGCATCGTCTGCATCCAATACCGACTGACCCGTCGTGGTCACATCATCCTTACAGCCTGTCCATACACATAGTACGGCGACAAGCGCACACCCTATCCTCGCAAAGCGTT
Organism: uncultured Bacteroidales bacterium; assembly: GCA_947164985.1. Lineage (GTDB taxonomy): Bacteria > Bacteroidota > Bacteroidia > Bacteroidales > Paludibacteraceae > Colicola. The sequence goes on from CAMUYI010000001.1 coordinate 192,136, forward strand.
TACTCATTCTCCTGTTGCAATAATGTCTGATAGAAATCATATTGACGTTTGCATGCCGCTACTACATCTTCCGTCTCTTCATAAGGTAGAATAGGTTTCCCCTTCGTCTCCACATAATTAGCCACACGCTGATTCACTTTCGGCGTTGCGTACACGATTGCATCGGAGTAATCCACCGCCAAGCGCATCAACTCCTCGTATCCTACCGGGAAATCAATGATGGAACGTACATCCGTATTCGTAATGCCGTCGATACGCAGTTTTTCAGAGAATTTCGAATGGAAAGGCTTCTTGTATTCGTTATCATCCAGCATCAGTACGATCTTCGATTTTGCAAAGAAAGGCTCGTCGTTGAATGCTTTCTTCAAATATAACGGCGCTAACGCACTCATCCATCCCGAACATAAAATAACATCCGGCGTCCAGCGAAGTTTCTTCACCGTCTCTATCACGCCGCGCGCATAGAAAATCACACGGTCATCATTATCCGCATACTCAACACCTTCTGCATTGGCTAAGCCTTTTCGGCGACCGAATAAATCATCATTGTCGATGAAATAGATCTGAATACGTGCGGTCTGAATAGACGCCACTTTGATTAATAGCGGATGATCTGAATCTTCGATGATCAGGTTCATACCCGATAGACGAATCACCTCGTGTAACTGATTACGACGCTCATTGATATCACCGAACTTCGGCATGAACGTACGCGTTTCAAAACCATGTCCCTGGAAGTACTCCGGAAGCTGACGATTGAGTTGACGGATAGGGGTCTCCTCCGCCAAATAAGGGTTTATCTCTTGCGAGATAAATAGGATACGTTTCGGCTCTTTCATAGGCATGCGCACTTTTTCGCATTGCAAAGGTACAAAAAATTTTTGATATAACGAAAAAAAATGAATAAAAAGTGATGAAAAATTTTATTTTTCAATAATTTTTGCGTATCTTTGCATGTTTTTTTGAAAAATAAGGAAAAAAAAGATGCAAATTATCACCACAAAACAGGAATTGCAAGCTACTGTTCAAGCCTGCAAAAATGTCGGCAAATCGATTGGTTTGGTACCTACTATGGGCGCACTGCATGAGGGGCATGCAAGCCTTGTTAGAAGAGCCGTTTCCGAGAACAATGTATGCGTTGTTTCAGTCTTTGTCAACCCAACCCAGTTTAATAACAAGGAGGACTTGGCGAAATATCCGCGTAATATCGAACGTGATGCGGAACTGCTTAGCACCATCGGTGCCCATTATGTATTCGCGCCCACTCCGGAAGAGATGTATTCCGCCGAAGAAATGAACAACACTTTTGCCTTTGATTTTGCTGGCCTAGACCAAGTGATGGAAGGCAAAATGCGTCCCGGTCATTTCAATGGCGTCGTACAAGTAGTAAGCCGTCTTTTCTATCTCGTGCAACCCGACAAAGCCTATTTCGGAGAGAAAGACTTCCAGCAACTGGCTATCATTCATCATATGGTTGAGCGCAGTTCAATGGCCGGAACGTTTGGTAAGCTGAAGATCATCGATTGTCCTATCGTTCGCGAAGCATCCGGTTTAGCGCTCTCCAGCCGCAATGAACGGCTATCTGCTGCCGAGAAACAAACCGCTTTAGCGATATCCAAGACCCTTTTTAAGTCGTTGAAATGGGCGAAAGAAGCAGGTGCCACCGTAGCTGCCGTGCAACAACGTGTCATCGACACCATCGATGCCGTAGAAGGTTTGGAAGTGGAGTATTATGAGATAGTGGACCAAACGACATTGCTACCTGCCAACACCTTTGACCACGCCATCGGCTGCGTTACCGTCTATTGCGGTCCGGTTAGATTAATCGACAATATCAAATATTGATGCGCATCGTCTGTGACGCACATATTCCGTTTTTACTTGAGGCTGTGCAAAAGGCATGGCCTCAAGTGGAAATCTATCCGATGAAACAGGAAGAAATCGATGCAGAAGCCGTCAAAAAAGCGGATGTACTCATCGTGCGCACACGTACCAAGGTCAATGAAGCCTTGTTAGTTGGTTCGCATGTCCAATTGGTCTGCACTGCCACCATCGGTTTTGACCATATAGACACGGCCTATTGCGAATCCCACGGCATCCGTTGGATGTCCTGTCCCGGTTGCAACGCCCAAGCTGTCTGCGATTATATCGAAGAAGCGCTGCAAGAGACCAAAGCACAGGGAACAATTGGTATTGTCGGAGTCGGTCATGTCGGTTCGTTGGTAGCGAAGATGGCTGAGCGAAGAGGGATGAAGGTGCTACTCAATGACACACCCAAAGGAATCGGTGTTTCGCTTGATGACATCGCGCAAAACTGCGATATCATCACCTTCCACGTACCACTGGATAAGACTACTTATCATTTATGCGATAAGGCTTTACTGAATCAATGCAAGCCTAACGCCCTTATCATCAATGCAGCACGTGGCGGTGTGGTTGATGAACAAGCGCTCATACATAGCGGACATCCTTTTATACTCGATACCTGGGAGAACGAACCGAATATCCATCCGGAAGTGTTGGCAAACGCGCAACTGGCATCCATGCATATCGCAGGCTATTCAGTAGAAGGTAAACGCAATGCCTCGCAGATGTGTTTGGATGCTATCGCGGGGCAGTTTAATCTACCGAAAATCGACATCTCTAGATCTCGAGGTCTCGACATCTCTAATGAAAAAGGAGACTCAGCCTTCGGCTGGATCTCCCGTATTTCCGATCAACTCAAAGCGGATCCTACTGCTTTTGAGGCGCTGCGCAAAGCCTATCCACTGCGCGGAGTATAGGTTCGATAGACGGTGCTTCACCTACTGCCTCAATCATCCACTGCTTCGGTGTCAAACGACCTAACTTATAGATCCGCGCGTATTCATCGGCAAAAGCAGCTTGATCCTTACTCTTAGCCAAGTGTTCCTCCAGTTGATATTGTACAATATGTCCCAACGGATAATTGGGCAGGTACATCGGGGCATTCACCATATGGCTATAGACCGCCAGTAAGATACAGTCATGCTCTCCTAAGACCGGTTCATAATATTGATTCCATACCTCTTTGGCTAAAGCCATCGTGGCTTCACACAATTCTTTGGCCTTCGCCTTTGGATGATCATAAATCCACCGCCACATCGCCATGTCTACCAAACTTACACCCATGATCTCGTACATCGACCAGAACTGATCAAACACTTCGTTCTGATCATTCACTCCGTTCCCCATCTTAGCGCCTGGCAATAACTGCAAGTCGCGGTGCTGCCATAAGAACGCAGAGGCTTCAGTATAAGCTGTGTTAGGCACACCGGAGAGCATGTAATGGTCAATGAAATACATATCCAGCACTTGTTCTACGCAATGTCCAAACTCATGCACGGCGATGTTATAACCCTTATAATCCATACCTTTGGCAGGAATACGCGTACGCAGGCGTGCGTCCTCTTTGCGCCCCAGACAAGGCCATGCGTGACCCGAACCACGTGCCGGTTCAACGACTATATGATGCGCGATACTTCTTGCATCCTCGCTATAAAAACCCATCTGTTGCAACAAACGCGGCATGTCGGCAGCAAACGCATTGGCATCTGGATAGAGTCGGCGAGTCTGTTTACTCAGTTCATCCTCATTCAATGCCGCACGGGCTTTGAAGCCGTCATACCATATATCGTACGGACGTAAGTCTCGTCCTAGACTTTCACGGATGATAGCAGCTACTTGCTTTACTTGCTCCGAACCCACCAATGCTCTAAACAAACTATCCAACTCAGCGGCAGGAATCTCTACCCCTTCCTCAAAATTACGCTGAATACCCGTAGGAGCAGACGGACAATAAGCGTCGGAAGCAAAATACGCATGCGCGATATCCAAAATCTTTTGATAACGCGTGTAGGGTTCTGCAGCCAAGTCATCCGAATAGGGTTTCCATATGAAATCCGCTCCATTGATAGCTTGTTGCGGTATCGTCTGACTGACAATACGTTGCATCACCTGATAGATCATCTCCTGCATCTCTTGACCATTCTCGGCCCCATACAAAGCCTTCAACTCGTCCCTCAAGTTCCAATGACTCAGCAGTACTTTGTCCATCTCCCATAACTGTCGGTCATCTTCCGTACGCAGGTTTCCCATGTAGATATTATAATCGGCGATATAGTTTTCTGCATCCGCTAAGGCTCGCGCCATACGGGTATTCACTTCTGCCGGTATTCGGGTCGTGAACACATCGCCCATGCGGGCATAAGCCCATTCGAGACGCGTCCATTTTTTACCTAACTCATTCTTCTCCTCCAGTGTATAGTGCGGAAAATTGATGATCGTGATGAACGCCAGTTTATTGGCGAACATATCATCGGAGAAATGGGCTAAGGGACTATACCCGGACATGATCCAATCCGGCATCTGAGGATCAGCTGCGTTCGTTAACTGCGTCGGACGCAACAACTCCACCGTCAGCATGTCTGCCGACTGATAGACATTCTCAAAAATACGACTGAGTGACTCAAACAACGCCAGACGTTCACTGTCTGTCTCGCAGTAATAATCTGCCACCAACTGGTCAAAATCTTGTTCAGAACCATCCTGCGCCGTCCATAACGCGGCAGCTTGTTGAATTCCGCGAGGAGCGGATTCACACGATTTCATCGGACTTTTCGGACTACATGAGGCTAACATAAGGCAGCCAAGAAGAAGATGTTTAATGTTCATAAAAATACTTATTTGCGGTGCAAAAGTACAAAAAAAATCTTATTTATGCAAATAATAATGCTGAAAATCTTGCATATGTCGCAAAAAAGCAGTACTTTTGCAGTCGCAAAAGTTTTTAAAATTCGATGTATCCGCAACAGATAATTGATGCCCTGCGCCATGTGCGCTATCCGGGAACGGGTAAAGACTTAATTGAGAGCGGGATGCTGGAAGACGACATCCGCATCTCCGGTTTTGAAGTATCGTTCTCTTTGATCTTCCCAAAAGACAATGACCCCTTTATCAAATCGGTATTGAAGGCTTCTGAAGTGGCCCTTCAGACCTATATCGATCCGAATGTGGTGGCCAATATCCATCCGAAATATAGAGTGGAAAATTTAAAGCCATCCATCGAAAGTTCAAAGATAAACGCCAAGCATATCATCGCTATTCATAGCGGTAAAGGCGGTGTAGGTAAGAGTACGGTGACGGCAAACCTGGCAGTAGCCTTGGCACAAGCCGGCTATCGGGTGGGACTGCTGGATGCGGATATCCATGGACCGTCCATGCCTAAGATGTTTCATACCGAAGAATGCCGCCCATATTCGGTTGAAGAGAACGGACGTACACTCATTGAACCGATTGAGCAGTACGGCGTGAAGATGCTCTCTATCGGATTCTTTGTGAATCCGGAACAGGCCGTCATCTGGCGCGGAGGTATGGCATCCAATGCTATCAAACAACTCATCGAAGATGCCCACTGGGGTGAACTGGATTATTTCCTAATCGACCTGCCACCGGGAACGAGTGATATTCATCTTACCCTTATCTCTGAACTCCAACTGACAGGCGTCATTGTCGTCACTACACCTCAACCGGTAGCCCTCGTCGATGCCCGCAAAGGAGTGGAGATGTTCCGCAATGAGAAAGTGAATGTACCTATCCTCGGTCTCATTGAAAATATGGCATGGTTCACGCCGGCAGAACTGCCGAATAATAAATATTATATCTTTGGCAAAGACGGAGGAAAAGCCTTGGCAGAAGAATTGCAAATTCCCTTACTCGGTCAGATTCCTCTTGTACAGTCCATCCGTGAAGGTGGTGATGATGGAACCCCTATCGCTTTACAAATCGGTCATCCCGCTGCAGAAGCGTTTAATACCATATGTCGCGCACTACAGAACTAGGCACTGCGCCTGTACATAAGCTCCTTTGGAAATACGCCTTACCTGCCATCATCGCGATGACGGCTACTTCGCTGTATAATATCGTCGATACAATCTATATTGGGCATGGTTGCGGTGCCTTGGCCTTGGGTGCTCTAACCGTTGCCAAACCCTTCATGGATATATGTGCAGCCTTTGGTAGTTTAGTCGGCGTAGGTGCATCCTCGTTACTGGCGATCTATCTGGGAGAGAAAGACTATGAACGTGCTAATAGAGTTTTGGGCAATGTGATCGTGATGAATATCATCCTGTCGGCTATCGTAATGACGGTAGGACTGATATGGCTCGATCCGATCCTCATGGCTTTCGGTGCCAGTGAGGCCACCTTACTTTACGCGCATGAGTACATGGAGATCATCTTGTATGGAAATATCCTCACCCATATCTATTTTGGTCTCAATGCGATGCTGCGTTCTGCAGGTCATCCGCGTTTCTCCATGACGGCGACTATCGTGGCGGTCATCATCAACATCATCCTCGACCCGATCTTTATCTTTGGTCTCGACATGGGCGTACGCGGTGCCGCCTTGGCGACCGTCATCAGTCAGGCGGTAGCGGTCGTTTGGCAGTTGACCAAGTTCATGGATAAGAACGAACTGGTTCGCTTCCATCGAGGTATCTGGCGACTCAACCGACATATCACACTCCGTGCTTTAGCCATCGGCATGTCACCCTTCCTTTATAATATCGCGCATTGTTTTGTAGTAATCATCATCAATAATCAGTTGAAGAATTTCGGAGGTGATATGGCTATTGCATCATACGGTGTGATCAATCGTCTGACTTTTGTTTTCGCGATGATGGTAATGGGTCTTAACCAAGGTATGCAACCGATAGCCGGTTATAACTACGGAGCCAAGCAATTCGAACGAGTTCTCAAATCGTTTTATCTCACCTGTGCCTATGCTACCGGTGTAATGGGACTGGTCTTCATCCTTGGTGAGTTTTTCCCGGAACTGATGACGCGTATGTTCACCCATGATGCGGAACTCATTGCGCAGACCGTTCATCCAATGCGTATCGTATGCTCCACGATGCTCATCATCGGTTTTCAGATGGTAACAGGTAACCTCTTTACCTCTGTAGGAAAAGCGGGCAAGGCTATCTTCTTAAGCCTCACCCGCCAAGTGCTCTACCTCATCCCGCTCGTTCTCTGGCTTCCGATGATTTTTACCACTCCGATCGATGGTGTTTGGTGGTCTATTCCTATCAGCGACACCATCTCTGCCGTCACGGCTATCATCATTCTTCTCGCTTCTCGTAAAAAATTACATATGTAGTGTATTAACAATCATAATACCAATTACATACAAATATTTGGAGCTATAGTAAAAGTTATAACTGAGCATATATCCTGCGCTATAGTATAAGTTATTAAAGTTGACCTGCTTCAACCAAATTAATGACACGTTCGGTGATGCGATCCTTATCGGAAGCATCGTACCCTTCCTTCAGGTCATTCTTGAATAATTTGGCGACAAATTGCCAGAAATTAGCAGCACCTTTACCCTTGTATTGCTCGATCAGTTGATAGCTGGTTCTATCCGTCTCACGGTCCATCAGTTTCATGAGCATCATACCCTGTGAAGCGTACATACCTCGGAAATCTTTTTCGTATTTCTTATACAGTTCGCGTTCAAAATTTCGCCACCATTTTTTGCGACTTTTGGCATCCGGCAACTTAGCCAACTCAGCATCGGCAAAGGCCATATCGGCTGTAATCGCTTTCGCATACGGCAGACATTTCTTCACATCCCTTACCGTGCGCCAATAGAACTTCTCCTGCTTCTTATTCTTGAATTGCATCGGCGGATAGACCCATACCTCATGCAGATACGCCAGATACATCGTATCACCGTCCTGCACATGCAGCATACAGGAGTCCATATACTGTTTGGCAGCGAACATATTCATGCCCACTGCCAACAGAAGCCATATATGCAGTAGTCGTTTCATGCTATCAGGCTACTGACAAATATCGTGCCAATTAATAATTGAGTGCGAAGATCACGCGTCCGGCAGACGGTTTGCCGGTCAGGATGCACGTACCCGGTTCGTTGTGATGTCCAGGCAAGTCAGCCAACGGAATACAACGGATCGTGGCTTTGGTCTCATCCTTGATGCGCTGCTCAGTCTCTGCTGTACCATCCCAATGTGCCAACAGGAAACCACCTTTCTTCAGTTCCTCTTTGAACTCATCGTACGTGTTCACCTCGCGGGTGTTAGCGATACGGAAATCAAGCGCTTTTTTGAGCAAGTTCTTCTGGATCTCCTCCAGTAAAGCTTGAATCTTCTCCACAATACCATCCAACGAGATAGTCTCTTTGGTCTGCGTGTCACGACGAGCGATCTCAATCGTGTTATTCTCCAAATCACGACCACCCATCGCTAAACGAACCGGTACACCCTTCAGCTCATAGTCTGCGAACTTGTAACCCGGTGTGTATTTCTCGTCGCTATCCACTTTGACGCGGATGCCGAGTGCTTTCAGTTGATCGGCTATCGGGTTGAGTTTTTCCATCAGAGCAGCCAACTGTTCCGGCGCCTTGAAGATCGGAACGATAACTACCTGAATCGGTGCCAAGTGCGGCGGTAATACCAAACCGCTGTCATCCGAGTGGGTCATGATGAGCGCACCCATCAGACGAGTCGAAACACCCCAAGAGGTAGCCCAAACATACTCGTATTTATTCTCTTTGCTCAGGAACTGCACGTCAAAAGACTTGGCGAAGTTCTGTCCCAAGAAGTGACTCGTACCGGCTTGCAGTGCCTTACCGTCCTGCATCATTGCTTCGATACAATAGGTATTGAGTGCACCTGCAAAACGCTCGTTCGGACTCTTCACTCCCTTCACAACAGGAATAGCCATCACGTTCTCTGCGAAATCAGCATATACGTCCAGCATGTCGCGAGCGTAATCTTCCGCTTCCTCCTTGGTAGCATGAGCTGTATGACCTTCTTGCCACAGGAATTCCGCTGTACGCAGGAAAAGACGCGTACGCATCTCCCAACGCATCACGTTACACCATTGGTTGCAAAGGATAGGCAGGTCACGATAGGATGAGATCCAGTTCTTATAGGTACTCCAGATAATAGTCTCCGAAGTAGGACGGATGATGAGTTCTTCTTCCAATCTCGCTTGCGGATCAACGACCACGCCCTTACCGTTCGGATCGTTCATCAAACGATGGTGTGTCACTACGGCACACTCCTTGGCAAAACCCTCTACGTGCTCTGCCTCACGGCTCAAGAACGATTTCGGAATCAACAGAGGGAAATAGGCGTTCTTCACACCTTTCTCTTTGAAGCGGCGGTCGAGTTCAGCCTGAATGGTTTCCCAGATGGCATAACCATAAGGTTTGATTACCATACATCCGCGAACGGCGCTCTGTTCTGCCAAATCGGCTTTCACTACGAGTTCATTGTACCACTTGGAATAGTCCTCACTACGAGGAGTCAGTCTTTGAAAATTAGCCATATATTGCTATGTTTAAACGTCCCTTTTTCAAAAAAGACAGCCGTTTGACTGTCTTTTTTGTCGAGAAGAGGTGACTCGAACACCCGACCCCTACGTCCCGAACGTAGTGCGCTACCAACTGCGCTACTTCTCGAAATGCAGAGCATTTCTCGATTATTTTGCCAGGGCAAAATTTTCTCGCTCCACACGCTTTCTTTCAAAAGCGGATGCAAAAGTACTGCTTTTTTTTGAATTGACCAAATAATTCTGCATTTTTTTGCAATTATTTTGCACTTTTTCGCTTAAAAGTACGTTTTCCGGGCTTAATCGGCTCCGTTTTGGCCATTATTTCACGTACTTGTTCTTCAGTCAGTGTCTGCGGATCCGTGTGCTTCGGAATCTGATAATTACCTTCCGCCGTATGAATATAAGCGCCGTATTTGCCATTCAATACCTGCACCTCACCCCATTGGTGAATCGGTGTAGCACTCTGCTGCTTCTCCGTAATCAACGCTATCGCCTCATCCATCTTCACTGTCAACGGGTCTTTACCCTTTGGGATAGAGATGAATAGTTTGTCATAGTGGATATACGGTCCGTATTTACCTTCTCCGATAATAACCGGCTTACCTTCATATTCACCTAACGTGATCGGCAGTGCATTCTTAAATAAATCCAGCGCCTCCGACAGCGTGATTGTATAGATCGACTGATTCTTCTTCAGACTGGCAAATCGCGGTTTGGCGTCAGCGGAGTCACCCATCTGCACACACGGACCGATCTTACTGATCTTAGCGATGATAGGCAGTCCTGTCTCCGGATCATTTCCTACTAATCGTCCTTCCACCTTACCCGTCGGAACGGCCGTCAGAAGCGGTTGGAATCGCTTATAAAAGGCATCTACCGTTGTGATCCAATCTACCTTACCGGCTGCGATACGGTCGAACTGCTCCTCTTCATGCGCCGTAAAGTCATAACTGAGGATAGCCGGGAAATGCTCCACCAGAAAATCATTCGTGATTCGCCCCAAGTCAGTCGGCAAGAAACGTTGTGTGTCTGCGCCGTATAACTCGCTCTTTTGTTTCTCTACCACCATGCCGTTCTTGAGTGTCAGGATGGCGATATCGCGTTTCACACCGGTTACCGAACCTTTCTCCACATATTTGACATGCTGGATCGTATCGATGATCGTCGCATAGGTGGACGGACGACCGATTCCCAACTCTTCCATCTTCTTCACCAATGTGGCGTCGTTATAACGCAAAGGCGGTTTAGCATAGGTCTGGATAGCCTCAGCGTTTTGCAACTTCAGTCGCTCACGCGGAGACATAGCCGGTAACAGGCGACTCTCTTCTTCCGCCTCCTCCGTCGATTGCACATAGACACGGGTGAAACCGTCAAAAGTGATCACTTCTCCAGTGGCAATGAATGCATACTTGCTTCCATGAATAGACACCTCGATCGTGGTCTTCTCACTCTGCGCTTCGGCCATCTGACTGGCTATCGTACGTTTCCAAATCAGTTCGTACAAACGCTGCTCATCGCGCGTCTCACCGGCGGTCAACTTGTTCATGTATGCCGGACGAATCGCCTCGTGTGCCTCCTGCGCACCTTTCGATTTGGTGCGGAACTGACGGGTATGTACGTATTCTTTTCCGTATTGCTCCGCGATCACCTCTTTGCTCGTAGCCAAAGCTAAAGAAGAGAGGTTGACCGAGTCGGTACGCATATACGTGATTGCACCGCTCTCATACAACGACTGCGCCAGACGCATCGTTTTCGAAACCGTGAACTTCAACTTACGCGCTGCTTCCTGTTGCAGGGTCGAAGTGGTGAACGGCGGAGCCGGCATGTGCGTTACGGGTTTGCGTTGTACGTCACGTACGATGAACTGTGCACTATTGAGACTCTCCAAGAATTCAATCGCATCTTTCTTATGCGAGAAACGATGGTTCAGTTCGCATTTGAGCACCGAGGCATCACCCGGATTAGCACCGATGAAATCAGCAAAAATACGGTAAGCAGACGAAGCGCGGAACGACTCTATCTCACGCTCTTTTTCTACGATTAGACGAACGGCTACCGATTGTACACGACCTGCCGAAAGACCGGTCGTCACTTTCTTCCAGAGGATTGGCGATAACTCAAAGCCCACAATTCGGTCCAGCACACGACGTGCCTGTTGCGCATTCACCAGATTATAGTCGATATCGCGCGGATTGGCGATGCCGTCCAATACGTCACTCTTCGTGATCGACGAGAAAACGATACGGTGCGTCTCTTTGTTCTCCAAACCCAACACTTGGTATAGATGCCAAGCGATAGCTTCTCCTTCACGGTCTTCATCGGAAGCCAACCATACCACATCCGATTTGGCTACTTCCTTGCGTAACTCATCCACCAGATGCTCTTTGTTCGCGTCGATGACATAGTTCGGTTCGTATCCATGCTCCAGATCGATACCCAGCGAGTTTTTACCTTTCGGTTCAATATCGCGGATGTGACCCTGACTGCTCATCACTTTGAAATCATCTCCCAAAAACGACTTGATCGTTTTCACTTTTCCCGGAGACTCCACTATTACCAAATTTTTGCTCATATGCAACTATAAATAAGGTGTACCCTCAAAAAAATCGGCTGCAAAAGTAGTATAATTAATTTATTTATGCAAAAAAAATTTTTTCGCTTGCATATATCAAAGATATTTAGTATCTTTGCAGCCGATTTGAAAAAAAATAGTTGTAATTTTTTTAACAAAACACTTGCATGAACGTATTTTTAGTCGTATTATTAGTGCTCGCGGGCGTCGCGTTATTATTAACGGAGATGTTCCTTCTGCCGGGTTTCGGCATTGCGGGTATTGGCGGTTTCGGTTGCCTGATTGCAGCCGTAGTATTGGCATGGATATGGATCGGAAAGATGGCGGGTTATATCACCCTCGGTGCTTGTCTTCTCTTGTCCGCGCTTGCTATATGGGGTTTCCTGCACAGTCATGCATTGGATAAGATGGCGCTGGACTCCAAGATCGATAGCCATGTCGAGTTGGCGAAGAATAAACTGGACAAAAACAAAAAGTCCGAAGAAAATAAAGAATCATAAATCATAAATTATAAATACTATGGACGTTCTCACCATTATCATCGTGACGCTGGTAGCGATTGCGTTAATCATTTTCTTTTACTACGTACCTTTCATGCTGTGGATCAACGCAGTAGTGAGCGGTGTACGTATCAGTCTGGTACAACTTTTCTTGATGCGCATCCGTAAGGTGCCGCCTACCAAGATCGTTAACTGTATGATCGAGGCCCACAAAGCCGGTCTGATGGAGGTGAAGCGTGACGGTCTCGAGGCGCACTACCTCGCCGGTGGTCATATCGAACGGGTGGTACATGCCCTCGTCTCGGCTTCCAAAGCCGGTATCGACCTCTCCTTCCAGATGGCTACTGCTATTGATCTGGCAGGACGTGATGTGTTCGAAGCCGTGCAGATGTCTGTCAATCCGCGCGTCATTGATACGCCGCCGGTAGCGGCCGTAGCCAAAGATGGTATTCAGCTCATCGCCAAAGCCCGTGTCACTGTTCGTGCGAACATCCGCCAACTTGTCGGAGGTGCAGGTGAAGATACGATTCTTGCCCGTGTAGGTGAAGGTATCGTCAGTTCTATCGGTAGCGCTGAGAGCCATAAGCAAGTGCTCGAAAACCCCGATTCCATCAGTAAACTTGTGCTTTCCAAAGGTCTCGATGACGGAACAGCTTTCGAGATCCTTTCCATTGATATCGCAGATATCGACGTAGGTAAGAACATCGGTGCCCAACTGCAGATGGATCAGGCTGAAGCGGATAAGAATATCGCCCAAGCGAAAGCCGAAGAGCGTCGCGCCATGGCTATTGCTCTCGAACAGGAGATGAAAGCCAAAGCACAGGAAGCACGTGCCAAGGTGATCGAAGCCGAAGCACTTGTGCCGCAAGCAATGGCAGAAGCGTTCCGTAATGGTAACCTCGGCATCATGGATTATTACCGCATGCAGAATATGCAAGCCGACACCGCCATGCGCGAGAACATCGCCGGTACCGGTTCGGAGAAGAAAGGTAAAAAATAATTGTACATTGTAAATTGTTAATTGTACATTGAAGATTGCCCTTCTCCAATATCCTGTCGTCTGGGCAGATCCGCAAGCGAATGTGGGTCTGCTGGATGAACGTTTACGGGCTATTGCCGGACAAGTGGATATGGCTGTGGTGCCGGAGATGTTCAGTACGGGTTTCTGTACCGATCGTCCCGGTTTGGCAGAACCTTGGGGAAGCGGACCTACCTGCCAAGCCTTGCAGCATATGGCGGATACGTATAACATGGCTATCGTCGGTTCGATGATGACCATGGACCAAGGCAAACTGTACAACCGCGGATTCCTCTTCTCGCCCCAATGTGCACCGCAGTACTACGACAAGCATCATCTGTATGCCAGCGGAGGCGAAGCGGAGTTTTTCACGCCGGGTAACGAACGGAAGATCTTCGAGTTCCGCGGGGTGAAGATACGGCTGGCGGTATGTTATGACTTGCGGTTCCCGGTATGGTTAAGGCAGGATAAGAACAACCTGTACGACATTCTGATCGTCGTCGCTTGCTGGCCTACGATACGTATCCAGTATTGGGATGTCTTACTGCCGGCAAGAGCAGCAGAGAACCACTGCTACGGCATCGGCGTCAATATGATCGGAACGGATGGTATCCAACTCGATTATAACGGACATTCGGCCGCTTACGACACATGGCTCAAGGATCTTGCGGGATTTGAAGACTATGAGAGTGCCACGCGGATCGTGGACCTGTCTATAGAGAAACTACGCCATTTCCGGGAAGTCCTTCCCCAATGGAAAGAAGCAGATGAATACGAACTGGAAAATAAAAGAGTTAACGCCTGAGGAGCAAACGGCTGCCGAGCGTCTGACTGCCGAACTGGATATCAGTCCGGTGGCGGGACGTATCTTGGCGGGAAGAGGTATCCGAACGGCTGCGGAAGCGCGGGCATACATACGTCCGTCGCTGGATAGCCTGCATGACCCCTTCTTGATGCAAGATATGGGCGCCGCTGTCGATCGACTCTGCCGCGCCATTGATGATCATGAACGGATCATGGTCTATGGCGATTATGACGTCGATGGTACGACCGCCGTTGCACTCATGTACTCGTTCCTGCGCACCCAGACCGATAATCTCCTCTATTATATTCCGGATCGTTACACGGAAGGGTATGGTATCTCCACCAAGGGTATCGACACAGCCAAAGAGAAAGGTTGCACCCTCGTCATCGCACTCGACTGCGGAATCAAGTCCGTGGAAAAGATGCAATATGCTAAGTCTCTCAATGTCGATTTCATCATCTGCGACCATCATACGCCTGGTGACATCATCCCCGAAGCGGTAGCAGTACTGAATATGAAACGGGCGGACTGCCATTATCCGTTTAAGGAACTGAGCGGATGCGGTGTGGGATTCAAGTTAGCTCAAGCCTACGCTCTGCGTAGAGGCATCGATATGACGGAGGTCTATCGTCTCTTACCGCTCTTAGCGATGTCTATCGCTTCCGATGTGGTACCCATTACGGGTGAGAACCGCATCCTTGCTTTCTACGGTCTGCGGGCACTCAATGCCGCACCTTCCGTAGGCGTGCAGGCGATCATGCGTATCGCGGGTATAGAAGGTAAGACGGTGAATATGAATGATCTGGTCTTTAAGTTCGGACCCCGTATCAATGCCGCCGGACGTATCAAGAGCGGTGCCGAAGCCGTTCGACTGCTCATCACCGATGATGCGGAAGCTGCTTTCCGTTTTGCGCAGGATATCGATTCCTACAACCAGGACCGTCGGGATTTTGATACCAAGACCACAGATGAGGCACTCGAACAGTTGCAGCAAGATCCGATGAATGCGGCCAAACATACAACGGTTGTCTTCTCGCCGAACTGGCATAAAGGGGTAGTCGGTATCGCAGCCAGCCGTCTGACGGAGACCTATTATCGGCCTACTATCGTACTCACCGCCGGTGACGATGATATCATCAGCGGTAGTGCACGGTCGGTCAGCGATTTTGATATCTACACAGCCATTGACTCCTGTCGGGACCTGCTTACCAACTTCGGTGGACATAAGTTCGCGGCAGGCCTCAGCATGCATCTCAAAGATCTGCCGGAGTTCCAACGGCGCTTTGAAGAGTATGTGGCAGCCCATATCACACCGGAACAACAAGTGCCTACCCTCGATATCGAAGCCGAAGTTGAACTGAGTGATATGAACTGGAAGATGTACAAGATCCTCCAATGCCTCGAACCCTTCGGACCGGGCAATGAACGACCGCTCTTCCTCTGTCGTCATCTGATCAATAACCGCAGTACACGCGCTGTGAGTGACGGACGCCATCTGCATCTCGATCTCACCGACCAGATTGTAGCCATGGATGGTATCGCCTTCGGCGAAGGAGATAAAGCCGAACATCTGCAGAACGGACGAAGCATCGATATATGCTTCTACCTCGAAGAGAACACCTATCGCGGTCGTTCCACCCTTCAGATGAATGCCCAGGATATTAAGTTGAATTAAAATTCAACATTGTAAATTGTAAATTGTTAATTGATATATGTTTTCCGAAAGAGACACCAAAGGCCCAAGCCTCCGAAAAGGATCTATTGAAGTAGTATGCGGATCGATGTTCTCGGGTAAGACTGAAGAACTGATCCGCCGTATGAAACGTGCTAAGTTTGCCAAACTGCGTGTAGAGATCTACAAACCCGCCATCGATGTGCGTTACAGCGAAGAAGATGTGGTTTCCCATGATCGCAATGTCATCCAATCAACACCGGTGGACAGCAGTCAGAATATCCTGCTTATGGTCGATGATATCGATGTCGTTGGTATTGATGAGGCACAGTTCTTCGATATGGGTATCGTCGATGTATGCAAGCAGTTGGCGGACCGCGGTATCCGCGTTATCTGTGCCGGTTTGGACATGGACTTTAAGGGTGTTCCCTTCGGACCCATGCCGGCTCTCATGGCTATTGCCGATGATGTGTATAAGACCCATGCTATCTGCGTGCATTGCGGTGATTTGGCATACGTCAGCCATCGTCTCGTAGCTTCCGAGAAACGCGTCCTCTTGGGCGAAACAGACAGTTACGAACCCCTTTGCCGCGAATGCTATAATAAAGCGTTAGCCTTAGAGGAAAATCAAAAATCACAAATCTAAAATCACAAATTATCAACTGTGTTGATATCATATTACCTTTAGCTATCCGAGATACTTATACCTATAGCATCCCGGATAGTTTGTCTCTACCCGCTCCGGGTACACGCGTCGTCGTGCCCTTAATGAAAAAAGAGGTGCGAGGCGTAGTACTGCGTGAACATACCGAACCGATCGACGAAGAGTTGGCTTCCAAGATACGCCCAATAACGGCTGTTTTGGAGGACGCGCCGGTTGTACCATCCTATCAACTGGCATTATGGCAATGGATGAGCGGTTATTACATGTGTTCCTTAGGCGAAGTGATGGCGGCGGCCTTACCGGGTGGACTCGATAAACGGCTTACCGACCCGCCTAAACGCAGTCGAAAAAAAGATCTAACCTATACCGGACCTATAGAACCCATCCATGATCTATCGTCCGCACAAGCGAAAAGTGTCGATGAAATCGGGACTTTTTGGAATGCAGGTAAGGATATTGTGCTATTGCATGGTGTGACTTCCAGTGGTAAAACGGATATCTATATTCATTTGATTCAGGAGCAATTGGCGCAAGGAAAGAACGTGCTTTATCTTGTTCCGGAGATTGCCTTGACCACTCAACTCACCTCCCGTCTGCAGAAGATCTTCGGTGATCAACTCATCGTTTATCATAGTCGTTTCACCGATGCCGAACGCGAACAACGATACAAACAAATCACAAATCACCATGGCTCTGCCGATCGACAGAAATCCCAAATCACCAATAACTACGTGGTCCTCGGCGCACGAAGTGCCATCTTTCTTCCCATCCCGAATATAGGATTGGTCATTGTGGATGAGGAGCATGAACCCAGTTACAAGCAAGCCGAACCCAATCCGCGTTATCATGCCCGCGCCGCAGCGATTGTCTTGGCCAAGGAACATGGGGCTAAGGTGCTATTAGGTACGGCCACGCCTTCTATAGAATCGTATTACTTGGCGCAGAAAGGGGTGTATGGATTGGTTTCATTAACCCAACGGTTTGGCGGGGCGGAACTGCCGGATATCCAGCTCATTGACCTCAAGCGGCAGTACGAACGCAAAGAGATGTACGATCATTTCTCGGACCCGCTGGTGGATCGGATTCGTCAGTGTTTGGCGGACAACAAACAGGTCATTCTTTTTCAGAACAGACGAGGATATGCGCCGCAGATACAATGTGTCCAATGCGGTCAACCGCCTCGTTGCATCCAATGTGATGTACCGATGACGCTTCACTTGCGGCCGCGCGAACTGCAATGTCATTATTGCGGTTACCATATGCCCGTTCCTGCCGTCTGTCCGCACTGCGGAGGGGAACTCAAAGCCATCGGCATCGGTACCGAACGGATCGAAGATGAGATACGGACCCTCTTTCCGGAAGCACGCGTGCTGCGTATGGACTTGGATACAACCCGTAATAAATCGGCATATCAGGATATCATCAATGCGTTTGCTAACCACGAGTGCGATATCTTGGTCGGTACGCAGATGATCACCAAAGGTCTGCATTTCGATGATGTGCGTCTCGTGGCGGTTCTTAATGCCGATCCGCTGTTTAACCAACCCGACTTCCGGGCCTACGAACGGGCGTTCCAGATGTTGGAGCAAGTGGCAGGACGTGCGGGGCGAAAAGGCAGCAAAGGGGAAGTGTGGATTCAGACTTTTGATCCGGAGAACAAGATGCTGCAACTCGTCAAGACGCATGATTATGTAGCTTTATATAACCAACAACTGACGGAACGGGAGATGTTCCATTATCCCCCATTTCATCGGATCATTCGGTTGCAGTTACGTCATGCCAAACAGGCGCAAGTGCATACGACGGCTACCCAACTGCAAGCCCATTTGGCACGTATCTTCGGTAGACGTGTCTCAGCCGTCATCATCCCGTCCGTGGAACGCGTACAAGCCTATTATATTCGCGAACTGACACTCCGCATCGAAGCAGGGGCGAATATAGCCGAAGCCAAACGGCGACTCAACGAAGCAATCGAGTATATTTTCTCGATGAAATCGAATAAAAATGTAAAAATCATAATAGATATTGACCCGATATGATTCAAAGAGAAAAACGCCGAGTGGCGTATATCAACGAGATGATTGAGTCCGGCCATGCTGCAGAACTCGTGGCGATGGGAGAGAAGTACCACCAACATCAACTCGCGCGCATCGCGCGAAATATATGTTCGCGTGCGAACGTGCGCGTAGTGCTTATTGCCGGACCGTCTTCCAGCGGTAAAACCAGTACCAGTCATAAACTGTGTCTCGAACTGCTGGCGCAGGGCAAACAACCGGTCGCTTTATCCCTCGATAACTGGTATCTGAATGGCGAACTGATTCCGCGCGATGAGAACGGTAAGCGGGATGATGAGTCGATCTACGCGCTGGATATCCGTCAGCTGGAAGCCGATCTGAAAGCACTCCTGGATGGCAAAGAGATAGCGCTGCCTACCTTCAATTTTGAAGCAGAGAAGCGCGAATACAGGGGCGATACGCTCAAACTCGAAGCAGGCACCATTCTGGTTATCGAAGGTATCCATGCTCTCAATCCGCTCTTGACCGAACATATCGATTCGTCATGTAAGTATAAGATCTACGCTTCGCCGATGAGCCCTGTGTCCCTGGACGGACATAAATGGATCCCGACGCACGTACATCGTCTGCTGCGCCGCATGAGTCGCGATTTTCGTACACGCGGTAAGAGTCCGCAACAGACCATCACCAACTGGCCTTCCGTGCGCGCAGGGGAGAAGAAATGGATTGAACCCTTTAAGAAAGAGGCGGATGCACGTTTCGATACGTCCATGATGTACGAACTGCCGGCCATCCGGTATGCCGTTGAAACAGCCTTACAAACCGTACCTGCCGTTTCCAAGGAATATACCATCGCCAAACAACTGCTTTATTACCTCAGTTTCTTCGAAGGACTGGAGGCATCGTATATCCCACGAACCTCTATTCTGCGGGAATTTATCGGCGGAAGTCAGTTCAATGTGGCATGATTTTGCACTTTTTTTACTTAAAAATGCAAAAAAATAGCAAAAAATTTGCACATGTCAGAAAAAAGCAGTACTTTTGCACCCGCTTTCGTCGGAAGAGACTTTTAGCCCCCCCTCTCGGGAGGACTGCTAACGAAGTGATAGTTCGACCGAAAAGCGTAGATCAAAACGTAGGCGTCATTGAGCGATGTAATCGCGAGTCACGCGAAGTTTTAGATCAAGCGCGAGGCGGGATAGCTCAGCTGGTTAGAGCGCATGATTCATAATCATGAGGTCCCCAGTTCAATCCTGGGTCCCGCTACAGAAAACGTCCTTCGGGGCGTTTTTTTGTATGATTATGAATCATGAGGTCCCAAGTTCTTAGCCACAAGGGCACGATTATTTCAATCCTGGGTCCCGCTACCAAAAACGTCCGTTCAGGGCGTTTTTTTTGTGCCTACCTCTTGCATATATCGCAAAAAAGCAGTAATTTTGCAGCAAATTTTAAATTGTATAACGTTATGAAAAAAATTCTCTTTCTCTCCGTAGCGGTCATGATGATGGCAAGCTGTGGATTTACAAAAAACAGTACTTCAAGTAATGCTTCGCAGACGACGAACACGACTGCAACTGCTGCAACCAATGCCCTCAGTGCCGGACAAGGTGCTGGCAACGCCCTCTTACAGTTGTATAACCAGTACAAAGCCGATGGCAACAGGTATGATTACAAGAACATGCAGAATGCTCTCAACACGGTAACGCTGCTGGCTAACTGCGAGGGACTGAAAACCAATTACAAAGACAAGACCTACCTCAAAGATTTCGGAAAAGGTCTGATCGCATCGTCGCTGGGTCTGGTAACGCAGAATAATGTAGCGACCGTTACCAACAGTCTGGTAGATATGGTGAAGAACAGCGAGACCGTTCATACCGCTACTACCCAAGCGCAGAACACCGCTTCCACCGCTGCCGGTTATGCCAACACCGCTGCCCAGTACGCCGGTGCTCTCAGCACCCTCCTCTCCGCGTTCGGCAAATAAACCAAGCATAATACATACATAGAAAAAAATCGCTCATATCGGGCGATTTTTTTGTGTAAATGCTTGCTTATCGCGAAGTCGGCTTGCTCCCTTAATGGAGTAAAAAGTAGCTATCAGGAGTAGCATAAAGAGCCAAGGCGTGTCGCCGAGGGGGGCGGGATCGGGGACAACACCCGTCGGGTCGTCATCTTCACCCGGCTCATCCTCAAATGGATCCGATAGGCGAATTCTCCGTGGTCCATTGTTCTGCTGCCCCGGAACATAGGACGCGGGGTGCCCTGAAGAGGTGAGATATACAGATGATGTACTACGGAACTGATAGGTCGGCGCGGCAGATACATAGGAAGTGGTAGCGGTGGATTGATATATCGGTTGATACCCCCACGCCTTAGATTGATCATTTCTATCATATCCGTACGCGAAAGCCGCTGTGTGACAGAAGCCACACAGAAGCAAGATCAGTACATGTCTTATAAATCGATTTTTCATTTTCTCAATTCCCATTTTTCATTCCCTCCTTATCTGATTTTTTGACCAAAGACCGTATATACATGTCCGTCGCGCAATATCAGCACATGCCCGTCTTTGACGATTTTAACGATTTCATTTTTACTGTTTGCCTTTTGCTCCACGCCGGTCGTGATCGGTCCTTCTCCTGAATCGTCGGGATGATAACCGGGTCGACGGATGAAGTACCGCATCTCATGGTTCACTTCCGGTGTCTCTATCTCCAGACAGATACCGTCCATGATCGGGCGCTCGGTATCAGTCAGCGCATCGTAAAGCACCAGGTTGCCGTCTATATTATTGACGCCGGTGAACCAGAGATAGGAAATCGGTTCAAAAGGCAGTTCGCTATTATAGAAGGAGATAGGTACATTGACAATCTCGGAACGCAGGTCAATACTGAGTCCGCTGTTGCCCTCTACGGCGTAAATATTAAACGGCGTAGCCGGAGCCGAAGTAGCGGTGTAGTTATCGATATTGAGGGTCGTCAGTGTAGCGTCCTCGCCGCGTATGATGGCATCGTCGAATCCTTGTCCGAGCAGCAGACGCGAGGTACAACGCGCGGATGCAGGGTTAACCGCCGTAACGGTCATTATACCTTTATTATATATCGCGCTCGCGTGTGCGCGCTTGGGCGCTGGAGCCGGATCTGCAGGCAAAGGCCGGGTAATCTGGCTCGCATCGGTGACAATACGGTTGGTATTGAGGGTCACCTCGAGTGATTTAGCCGCATCTCCTTTCGCCTTGAGCACGATCGCATGCATCGGAGGCAGGTAGCGCGTCAAGGAGCTGATAGCATCTGCTTCTGCAAGCGCTGCGTATGTAATCGTAGTATATGCGCCGAGGGCATTCATATAACCGATCTCTGCATCGAGGAGCGAACGGTTATCGGCGATGAATCCCCAGATGTCGATATAGCCCATCGTCGGGTTACCGAAAACGAATGAGGTAGCGGCTGTACCATTGGTGAGGGTATAACTCTGGCTTGTAACCAATCTGCCGGGATAGAACGCCATCTTGCCTACGTTCTCTGCGCCCCCTGCGTTCTCCGCACGTTTGGCGCGAAGACCGGACTCGTACAAACTCCACACTTTATCGCCCGACTTGGTGTAGTAATAATAGATATCGTCGCTCTTGGGCAGACGTACATCCGCTTCCCTGCCCGATGCCGTGCGGGTGAAGACCGCCCATCCTTGTGCCGGCTGGAGCGGAAGCGTAAGGGCGTTGGTTACTTTGGACCAAGTCGCGGCCTCGGTAGCGATAGTGTCTCTCTCCGGACCATTATTCTGATGGATCGCATCGCGACTATAGAGGGAGAGCCAGAAGGAAGCGTTACCAGTGGAATGATTACGTCCGGAAGCATCGAACGTTCCTACTTCCCATATCGGCGTCTCTCCGTTCAGATCGGCGTTCGACATGAATAGATCGCCGGACAGGAGTCCCTCTATCGGCGCGGAGCGCAGTGCCCATTTGTTATGCGGCGTACTCAGGTCGGCGATCACGCTGTCATACTCGAGGCGTTGCTGCTGACTCAGCGCTCCGCCCGGCAGGAAACGGATCGATTTACACCTGTTATACTGGAATCCCACTTGCTGGATCGAGTCCCTGGAGGTGATGGTCGCCGGCAGTACCGGATAAGGCCTACCGTCCGTCATCGGCGGGATAAGCACATGGGTAGTGGACAGCGGTGCATAACGCGCTTCCTCATGGATCAGCGTATTGTGTTGGTCAATACCAATCCAGTTATCCGGGTTATTCCATCTATTATCTGCCGTCTGCGGATCCCATCGCAAGTAATCCGGCACAACGCTTACCGTGAACGGAATCGTACCTACCGGGCAATCATCGTCTCCTGATTCTTTCCATCCGGCATCGCCCATGTGGGTCATCATCTCGATACCGAAGGTATAGTTATACCCTGCTCTCATGCGGTAGTTGGTCTCCGAAGCGGGCACAACAATCAATGTATCGTTACCGTTGCGGTAATAACCATCATTACCGCTGCCTATATTCCACGTTCTATCCGGTGCGAGCAAGATATTGTCTATACCGTCACGGAAATTGGGGTCATCGGTAGAGAGGAAGAGTATCTGTTTGAGCGCGACCTCCGGAGCTACACCGGAGGGCTGCATCATCAGCGAGTCGATTGGTATATCCAATTCTTCATTCGCATGTTCTGCGTCCGCGAGCACTACAATCGGGTACTGCGATTCTTCTTCCGTTCGGTTCAATCCTCCGATAATCAAGGGCACTCCGCCACCTATACTGGATTTGAGCGCTATATGTACCGGCGTCGGACACACATCGATATTCATATTCTGCAGCACTTCGGAGCCCGAACCCGAAATCGGGAAGATCGTATATTTGACGGAGTCATTTACCGGCGTGAGGACTGTCACATTCGACTGATAAAGGGTCAGGAAACCGCCTCTTACCAAATGCTTGAGAATGGTATAAGGCTTCAGATCGCCAGACGAGAGAGACACGCCGTTTGCTACTTGTATGCGCGCCATCTCTGCGCTGTCCACTTCTACCAGCGCACGAGCAAACTGGTTGGAGTTATCTTCGCCTCCGTACTGCCCGTCTGCGCGGAGAATATCACGGATTACTTTCTCAATATCTTCGTATTGGTAGCCATAGGTTATTGCACTGGTTGCCTTCGTGGTGTCGCCGTGCAGCAACCAGTCGTTGTAACATGAACCGGTCACTTCTACCGGCGCTAAGTTATCGAGGAGCAGCGTTCCCTTGACATGCAGCGAGACATCGTATAAGGAATTGGAGCACATCGCTGCTACCTCTTTCTCCGGTTGCTCATCGCCGTTGAGCGTCAAAATCATTCGGTTGCGGACCTTCAACGAGCGGGTCAGCGCACATTGGCTGGATAGCAATTGGTTATAAGCCCCCGCCATGTGAACGACGTAGGTATTATCCGCCGACATCTTCGCCGAATGGACCACGTACAGCACCGGGCGTATGGAGTCATCCAAATGCTCGAAGACATATCCCTTACGGAAGACATCCGCTTCCGGTTTGGAAGGATCTTTCTCATGGGCCTCATGCGCTTCCAATGTGGTTTCGAACTTAGCGATCAAGCCTTGCAAGTTCGGGAAGATCGAATCGGGTGAGGTCGGCGTATAATGGCGATGGGGTAATCCGATATGACCATACACCGTATCCTTCGTGGAAGGAAGAATGGCAGGTTTGGTCGCCTCTCCGTAATATCCGTCCTCCAGCTTCAGGAATGTCGTATCTTTGGATTTGGTAATTTCCTGGATAGTGTAATACTCGGTACCCGCGGCATAGGCCTCATCAGTAAAGCCCTGATAGTCCACACGGAGCACGATATGGGTAAGCGAGTCGGCTTCGTTCTCGTTCTTACACGTCGTGTTCGCCTGATATACCATCAACGGCGGTTTGGTCGCGAAAATACACATATCATCGATGATGAAGTCATTTCCATCATCGTTAGCCGCCATGTTATATACCTGCACGCGGAAGTGCGTATATTCCTTATTCATCTCGATCGGGAAATAGATCTGGTACCATTTATTCGATTGCGCCAGATCACCGGTCATATAGGAAGTAATATCCTCCCATGTGGAGCCATCCAACGAACCTTGTACGGAGAACGTGAAGTTCGGGCAGGTCTTGCCGGTTTCGTTGCCGGGATTTCCGACGAAGGCGGAGAAGTACATCTTCTGTCCTTCGCAGAGGGTGGTATCGAGGTGCAGCGCTGCTACCTGACCGGCGGAGGACATACCATCACAGAAGATCATATAGCCGTTGGAGGCACCGCCGTGCTGCTCCATCTTATGCCAGTATGTACCGAACGACGGGATACGGTTGATGAGGTTGTACTCACCCATGTTCGCGAGGTTCTCCAAGCCGCCCTTATTATGCGGACGGTTGTCGGGCAAGGATGCCGTCTTCGGATATGCAAAGCCGTAGGAGGCGTCTGCCCAAGGCAGAGGATGAGGATAGACCGTATATTCCGTACCGGGTTTGTTGTAGTCGAAATTCAAGCGCTCCAACACGTCAAAGTTCTCCTCTATCTTCATATTGGTGATGATCGCTTTGCCAGAAGTCTCCAGTTTCGGACCAAAACGCTCTTCACGATGATAAATGATCGTATATCGGCAGATATTGAACCAGTAGTCACCGCGAACGTTACTTTCTTCTTCCGTACCTACGTTGGTAGAGGCGACACTCTTTGCGCGCAAACAGTATATCACTGTATCGAAATCCTGTCTGGCAGGCATACTCGTCTTTTTCGGTACATCCAGGAAGTCATTCGCTTCGGTTATCTTAAAAGCGCACGTATCGTATGTTTGGGTTTTGGGATTATAGGTGTACCAAGCGCAATTGGCATCCCATCCTGCGCACCAAATCATGGAATCCTGGCGGGCTGCATCATCCGACCATGTACCCCAGTTATCATCACGCATGTAATAGCCGAGGAGGGATTCAGAGTGTTGTCCCTTCCTGATATTATCGTAACTATAACGTTGCTCGGTCTTCAACAAGAGACGATTATTTAACGGCGCACGAACCACGTGATCCTCCATGTATCTTTCGTTACTATACGTGGCTGCTACAGGACTCTTATAGCCCTCCAGCCGCGCTGCCATCTCCGTCCAGGGATGCAATTCAAACACCTCACGAATCGAGAGCGTCGGCTCGGTAATCGCCTCCATCGTATCCAGTTTTGCCCTATCGACGTTATTCGTTTCTTTCATAGAAAGCGGCAGGTTGTCGTAATAAACGCTCAAATCCACGGCATAAGTAACCGTTCTTTTATTTATAGGCGGATAGACCATTGGCGCCTTGGAAGGCGGATCCTTACGGGCGTTATAATCCGCCGAAGGATAATGGAAAACGGTATAACGTCCCTGCGTCACGAGTTTCTTGCCTCCCTTTCCGTCCGGCACCGAGTCACCAATAGTACGGAACGGGAAGTTCCATTTACCAGCCGTATTGGTGGGTCGGGTCTGCCATAACGAGTCGGGAACATCCATATCCGATACATCATTTCCTCTTTCGTCTTCCTTTTCTCTATACCAACGCCACCATCCATAGAAGTTACGCTCACGGATAGGCAACTCGACACGTTGATCCTCGGATTGCTCCACGCCCGAAGCATTATAGTAATAGAGAATCGTCTTATTCTCATGAACCTGTTGTACACCATCCTTCAGGTCATCACCGGACGCACCTTTCGAGTGTACAAGGTGTTGGTTGCCTTCGAATTGGAAGCGGCTGGACTGCGCAACGTGGACGCTGAAGTTAATATACCGCCATCTCTTAAGCTCACCTACCTCCATCGCATAAGCCAGATATATATTTGCCGAACGCGGCGAACGGATACCGTCTCCTTTACAACGGACAGTAATCGTGCTGTCAGTTACTGCGGTAATCTCGCACCAATCCGGAGTACTACCATCCGCTTCTATCAAACGAATCTCAGCCAGTGCCGGATTATCCAAGTCCATAGAACCGGTATGATCATCTGATTCTCCGGAATAGGATACCACGTGATTATCTACATCCAAGATGTTCGTTCCCCATCGGTGATCCGTACCAAAGATAAAGGTGTGGGTGTCATTCTCTCCTTCTTCAATCTCCGGCGGGAAGACATACGTATATTCATCGTTTTCTACCGTACATATCAGCGAGTCGTACTCAGCCTCATGATACGTCTTACGGATAAGCGGTATCTTGAGATGGGCATCCTCGACGGATTTGAAACTGCTCCATTGGTCAGCAAAGTGATAGTCCGGTGCATCGCGTTGCAGCGAGATCCGTACGTCAAGCGTATCAACGATATTCACATACTTGCCGCCGTATTGAATTTCGGTAGGACTGTCGCCAGAAGGCGTTACAATGGTGGTCAGATCTGTACTGTTCGTCGATCGGCTCAATCCGCTCGCTCCGGCACTAAACCGGCTGTCACGGATGAGGGTGAAAGTCGTGTCTGTTTTCCAAGCCTTTGAAGGGTCAACAAGATTCGCGATGCTGGTTTCGTCCTCAAGTCCGCAGTAAGTGATGGCGTTATTGAGCAGCATGGAATAGACGTGACGGGCTTTATAACGCGTCTGAACGGAAGCACCCGTCGTGTTGTTATACCCGAACTCCAGTTGGGGCTTGTTCGGGTAGGCTCCATTATTGAGGAGGTCATACTCATGCTCCAAATAGGTGAACGAGAACACGGTTGCCTCCGTTTCATTCGTTGTCAAAGTGAGGGAAGGAACATCTTCTGTTACGGTCAGCTTGAGCCACTTGTCATTGCCGTATTTCAGTTTGACCTGCTCCTCAAAGTTCTCATTGTCATTTACATATACGTTTACGTAATCATAGGTCAGCGTGGCTGTTGTCTTAAGATCATCCTTTGCCAGCACTCCCGGATTATTTTCATCGTCAATAATGAATTTCAAACCTACAGGATCGTCTATCTCCAGCGTGAACTGCTTCATTCCTTGATTTACATACGTATATCTCCATAGTGTGATATACTTGGTATCACTATTGGCTGCGTCCGCAGAACCTTTCACCAACTGGGTCTTACCATCCTCTTTCTTGTAGAGCGTATTACCCTTGAGCTCGTACTGACGGAAGATGAGTCCGCCGGAGCCCGCCATGATGAAATAGCGTTGTCCATTCACTACCGCAGACCATACCAACTCCTCGCTCTCCAAGGTCGTCTGTACCAGAGGTACTCGGCAGCTAACCGGATTAGTAACAGCATCTATCGTAACCGAGGTGGTGATAAGGAGCGTATCATAATTCGGTCCGGATTCGTTATTATCCTTTGTAATCAACGCTACGTGATCGTCAAGGGTCCTTTCGTTAACGATATCGAAATAGCTGGAAGGACCACCGGTGGTAAAGGTACACTGATCGACATTAATGCGCAATGCTGAAGTGTGATCCTCGGAGGACAATATTTCCTCCGCAAGCACATGACCCTCTGTATCCAACAATTGGCGGGAACGCACTTTTGCGAGAGTGAAATTCAGTATCTTCTCGGCATCCTTCAGCGGGCTGAACATATAGGCAGGAACTTCCGGAGAAAGCACGAGTTTCTCCCCCGTTACGCCATAATGCACCGTCTTGGTACGGACGATGATATCGCGGTAACGCGAACCGTCGGGACGGATATGCAGTCCCGGCGCACCCTCTTTCCAACGACCGTAGTACTCTTTGATTTTATTGGGACCTAAAGGTCTAAGAGTAATACGAATAGTATCGATGATATCGATATATTGGCCCTCATAGAGCACATCCACCGGTGTATTCAAGCCGCTGGTAATGAGGCGTCCGAAATAGTTCTTTTCCAAGCGGTCGTTCATGTGCGGTTTATTCTCGTCGCTCACTGTTCCTAACGATTCCACGCGCGCATCGCGTATATATTCAAAGGTCTCATCCAAGCGGTAATTGCTGTTAAGACGCATTTGTGTATATTCGGTAATCTTATTGTCATTCGGATGGAAATACGTAATTTTGTCGCCTACCATCATCTGCAGCATCAGTTGCTTGCCGATGAGTTTGGACCATACTCCGTTTTGTATCGCTTCGTCTTGGTGAATACCGAACGTAATCGTGTCCGTCCATTCCACCGTTGTGTCGGGCAGAACCACATAATGCTCATCTACTACGCCCACACCGGAAATGGTGAAGTTTGTTCCCGAACCCGTCGTTCCGTCGAATTGATTATCTTCTGCGTTATAGACGATCGTATCGCCCTCTACGAGCGTGCGCTCCGTGCGAACCGTATCTCCGGCTACTGTATGCAGATAGTGGGTAGAGAAGAGTTTGGTATTCTCTATACAGGGAGACATAGGATCCGGCCAGCCTTTGGTCGATTGGAAAAGACCCGCCCACGAGGTATTCGCCAAAACAGTATTCTGAATTTCATAATACAGACCGATATACTCATCATTGTCCGGCGCGAAGTGCTCATAGAACATAACGGAATCGACAGCGCCATGCTCCATTTCACGTCTCGGATCCAGCACATATTCGCCGTCCGCACACTCGGCACAGACGGTGTTATTTCCGATTAACAGATAGGTACTGAGGTAACGCGAGTCGGTATTATTAGCATCTGACATACCTTGGTACGTGTCCGTCCAATCCGTGAAATGCCGCACTCTCGCAAAACGAGGAGCAGACGCATTCGGGTGGGTCAGGAAATAGCGTTCGCCGTCCTGCATAAACGAGATAGCCACTCTAATACTTCCCTTGTATTTGGCTTGCGCATAAAGGATCAGGGAGTCTTTGCCGTCTCCGTCGGAATCTGAGAATGTTACCACATCGCCCGGTTTATACTTTGTAAAAATTCCTGTTGTGGTATCCTCTAAGGTGTACCAACCAAGGAACTCATATCCGTCCAACAAACGCGGTTCACTCAGTACTACACTCGTTTCTCCCGCCTTGGCATGTGTGTTCGGAAGCGTTGCTCCGAAGTGGCCGTTGTTATCGTAGCGGACATATTTGTCTTTCTCTGCGCGTACGAACTCCAGTCCGCCGTTTGTAGTACTTTTGTTGGTATAGACACGCGCCCAACCGGTCATGTTTCCGGTAACTGTCTGACTCGGGTCATCGGCTAAGGGCACCGTATTACCGACCACGTACTCGCTCCATCCGTCGACATCGAAACCCTCATCTTCATCGCTGAACTCCGCCTCCGAATACAGCGTCGCTTTGATTCTGAGAGCTGTATAGGCGCTGGTGATTGTCCACATCTCGTTACATATCCATGAGGTATCTCCCGGCTCGGGGTGCATCTCGATGTTACGATACCTGCCTCCACCTGCGTCCACTCTAAGGAACACACCCGCAGGACGGAATTCCACACCGAGGTTCGGCTTGCTTGTCTGCGTCACGTCCACGATCATACGTCCGTAAGCACCTCGCGGAGCTGGCTTATCCATATGTTGGAGCTTCAAGGTATCGATATTCTTGAACTGCGAGTTAAATGCATCACCTTGGTCCGTATGGCAATACTTATTCTGATAACCCACATAGTAGTACGTACTATCGGGTTCAGGCACATTCATATAATCGGTCATGTAGTAGCTTGTCTCTCCAAGACGCTCCATGCAGACCAGATGGTCGATGGTATAAATCTTGCGCCAGGAGGTGTAAGCGTTGGGATTTTTCTCATAGCCACTATGGTACCGTACATAATCCTGCTCGTCGTAGGCAAAGAAATACGAATCCGCGCACGAAGAAGTCGTCACCTCATCCAATATATAGAGACGGAAGATAACACGCTTGGTCGGCTTGTGCTTGGTATCCGCAAAAGCATACATCGCCTGACCGGGTTTGGCGGTTAAGCTGTTATTGCTGTATTTGTAATCCGATGTGGTAGTATTGAAACTAACCACTGAAGCATTAAGATAAGCCATAGGGTTACCGTTGCCTCGGGGTATATCCAACCAATACACTTCGCGGTAGGGCAGACCTAAGAAACCATACCCTTTCGCACCGTCAAACTTAGTGCTTCTGCCCATCGTGTTATTCGGGTCAAAGGAAGTCCCAGCGGAACTGGTCGGCACGACAAAGATGGCGTTACAGATGTTAGCATGGTTCGCCTCTCTGGTCAAATAGCCTTGGTACATAAACGAACTACTAGGGGAGCACACTAAGGTATAGGAATCGCCTCCGGGATTGGTACTCCACATCGTATAGCCGATACCGTCAAATGGATAACTTGTACCACTCTTAAGGAACGGGACAGGATCATCAATCGTCCAGATTGAAGGAGATGCTGGCTCAGTAGCTCCGTCATCTTGTGGAATCAACTTCAGGATGTTTCCACTACCTTTATCATCCCAGTTGTAGTAATTGAAATGACCACCCGTAAAACCCGGATAATGGCACACGAAATACTCCACGTCGGGCGTGGCAGGATTGTTGTCATCATCAATCATGACAGACAGCAAGATATGGTCACCCTGCTTGAGATTGACCACCAAACCACCATCCGTCGGCGTATAACCGAGTCCATACGTTCCTATAGAGACAAATAGTATAGAAATCAACAGCAGAATTCGTACCCTACAAAGATTTTTTAAACAGACAATACCCATATCATTTTGATTTTTTATGCGTTAAAAGTGTGCAAAATTACAAAAAGACGGGCGCTTATGCAAGCACCCGAATAAAGTATTGTATCAAAGTCGCGAAAAATGCTCGATTTTTTATTTATTATTGAATTGTGCGAGCCATTCGGTAGGTGTTTGGCCTGTTTCCCGTGCGAAGACGCGCCCGAAGACAGTTGGTGAAGAGAAACCGCATTGCTCGGCAATCTCCTGAATATGCAAACCCGGCTTATCGTGCATCAACCGCTTCGCCTCTTCGATGCGATAATTTGTCACGAACTGATAGAACGTACAGTCATATTCCGCATGGATGAACTGGGAGAGATAGGTGCGGTTCAGCGGCAGTACCTGACGCAGATCATTCAAACGGAACTCCGGATTAAGATACGGCTTCTCCGTCTCCATCCACTGCTCTAACTTCTCGCGGTACTCCGCGCCGGGTTCGGTTTTCGCTTCTTCTTCTGCTGCTTCTTCTGCTGCTGCATTTTCTATCCAGGGTTTGGAGCGGAAGATAACCTGATCATTGGTATAGACGAGGATGAAGAAGATCAACCACTGCTGTGTGAAAAGACGGTTGGGTTCCTCAGTAATACAGAGATATGCGTACGAGCAGCCCAGCACGAAAATCATTACCAGATAGCGTATCACCCATTTTTCATCCGTTTGCTCCACCGAGCCGTAGTTCTCCTCGGCGTACCGACGATAGTCTCGCACGTGCTTGAACAACAACGCCACCCATACCACAGGCACGAGCGCCAAGAGCCATCTCAGGTCCCAAGGCGTCAACATATCAATCACTCCGAGCACTACTACCGGCAGGAGACGTTTCAGGCCATTCTTCCACGTCAGCCATCCGGGATGCAAGAGCTCCGACGGATAAGCCAGCAAGAGCCACGCGATAAGGTCTCCCCCCAGCATCTCCCATCCCTCAAAACTAAAGATGCCATCCGCCGGCTGGAGCTCCGCATTGACGGACATCCGGTAAGTAACACCAGCTATCATTATTAGCGATAAGACGCCCATAATCCAGGCATAGACATACCGCACGCGGATGCCTTCCGAATGACGAGCCATCGCCCAGGTATTGATCAGCGTTACCGTAATGATGGCGGTGTTTTGCATCGGCGATATGATCGAAAGGAAGATGTCAATCGGAATCAACGGCGCGAGCCCATAACTCACTACCACGCCTGCTAAAAGTACAAAGCCGAACACCATTTCCGAACGGTATTCAACCAAGAACTTACGAAGCGAGAATCCTGTGTATTTATTCGTTTTCATGTGCTAATTATCAAAAAAGCACACAAAGGTACTACAAATATTTGAAATACACAAGATTTTTCAAAGAAAAATTGAATTTATTTAATTTTAGCGGAAAATACTTGTTATTTGCAGGTGAAAAAATAAAAAAATTCATTTTGCAACGAAAATCGGCATTTTTGAAAAAATGGCCTCGGAGACCGCGTAAAATCAGGGCAAAAAAATTTTCATTTTTTAAGCACTTTTTTGCATTTTCTTTGTTACTAACATAGAATCAAGCAGTTAGTTAAGTTATTAACAATTTACGAAAATACGGGGCGGAGAGGGGTATCCCACTCCGCTCAATTTGCGTATGTCAAAATTATTTTGTACCTTTGCAGCCCCTTACAAGAAAAACATGGCAGAAGCATATCTACATACCGAGCACTCTTCCTCTTCGGAAACACCGATGGCTCTCATATTGCGTGGTTTCAGCGGTTATGTTCAACAGCAGGAAGCAGAGAAACAGCATTGGCAACAACGTTGTGAAGAATATGAGGCGGCGCAACAATCGTTGCCGTCCGGATCGATTGTGGCAGAAGGCAAACAAAAAGAACTCATTGCCATTCTCAATGTCATTTACAAGGCCGGCTATTTCGTTGGCACCCAAAAGGAGTTTATGGAGCGGATGGCCAATGCACTCGGATGCCCGGGTTTGGCAAACTATGCCCAAGCTCTGTATAATATCAAAGTGGCCTATAAATACGATGAGATTTTTGACAATTTGCTTAAAATAGCGAAGCAGGAAAAAATCGGATAGTACCCGTATAGTTTCCAATTTAGTCCCCTAAGAAGCAGTACTTTTGCACCGGATTTCGATAATCGAAGTCTGGTGCGATTCTTTTATGTACGCACCTGAACATTAACTAAAAAAAACAAACAAAATTATGGAAACAAACAAGAAGTATGAGGTCATTGACCAGATGTTCGCAGCAGTGCTGAGTGCTAACGAGAGTGAAGCAACGATTAAGGCGTTACGTCCGCAAGTCGAAGAGGCGGTTCAGGCGCTGATCGAAGAGCGCGGATTGCCGAAGAACTACACCGGTACGATCGAGTACCACGGCTTTAAGATCCGCGTGCAGCGTCCGAAAAGTTATACATGGGAGAAGAACACGCAAATTCAAGACCCGAATCTGGACTTCTACAAGCAGCTCCACGGTTACTATGAGAATCTCCAGGACAATGTCAAAGAGGCGCGTGCGGACCTGAAGCGTGCAGCAGAGAAACTCGAGAAAGCCCACCCCGATTCCGAGTCCATCAAGTATGGCTTCACCATCGCGCTGATGGGCTAAAAAGAAAGTAACCAAAGAAAAAAATTATCATTGTTAAGTCCATGTATCTGTAGTCCCCCCTTTCCCCCCTAAGGACTGAAAGGGACGACAGGTACAGGACGAGACATTAAAAATTATTTTTATGGACTTTGAAATTTATTGGACCCTAATAGGCGGCGATATCCATTTCGCGAACCGCAAAGCATCGGCCAGGCAAGCATGGGAGGCCCATCCGGAGAAACATTTCGCCATCATCACATGGCTGCGGGCACACGGCAAATACCCTGAACGCAACCCGTATTTCTTCATTTTGGACTTCCAGGCGAAGAAGCGGCAGGAAATGACCTTCCAGCAATACTATGCCCAATTCGGCACAACGGAAGAACGGGACGGATGGAAGATGATGAAGCCTATCAAAGCGGGTGATCCGCCTGTACATTATGTTAAGATTGGTTAATTGTCGGGAGATGGTCCCGTGATGATCATGTTATTCTATGAGAGCAATGACGAAAAGCCAATTGGCTCGCAAAGCGGGCGTAAGTATGCGGACGATGCGACGATGGCTTGCGGATCCGTACATAAAAGCCCAATTGGCAGCTTTAAAACTAAAAAAGCAACAAATCAAATTACCGCCACGCGCGGTGCAAATAATTAGTGAACACTATGCTATTGACATAGCTTGATCTAAAACTGCGCGTGACTCGCAGCACAGCCGCTCGATTACGCCTACGTTTTGCTCCGCGCTTTCCCCACTGCAACTCTACGAGTTACATCGGGGACCCTAAAAAAAAGAAAGGACAAAAGACATGTTATTAAAGCTTATTAAAATTCGTGAAATGAACTCAGGTAGCCACTGTGAAGTATGGGAAGCAAATCTGATTATGGGTGATAACTTCTTGGCGAGAGTGTTTGTGCTCAACGAACATTTGCCCCTCGAACTGATCTATCGTCTAACCGTCAGTTGGCGCGGGATATGTATCCAAGGTCGCCACTGCGGTTGGCAGTGGGAGAATGAGGCGGTAGAACGGATGGTGACGCACTATCTGGAGCAGATACAAGCCTCTCGTGAAGAGATCCGGATAGAGGTATGCAGACCCAAACCTGACCTGCCCGGTTATCCGGAAGTGGATTATCATCCCGACGATTATCCGATTGTATTACTTGACGATCTGGATGGGGATGAATTACTGTCAGAACTGTACGAAGAACCCGATTACGAGGTATAACAAATTTCAAAGCCGGCTATTTTTTG
This sequence comes from uncultured Bacteroidales bacterium, assembly GCA_947164985.1. Lineage (GTDB taxonomy): Bacteria > Bacteroidota > Bacteroidia > Bacteroidales > Paludibacteraceae > Colicola. The sequence goes on from CAMUYI010000001.1 coordinate 227,179, forward strand.
CCGGCTTTGTTATGTTATATAGTTTGATACAAAGACACCGGACCTTCATGCCAGCGTTTTGTACTCTCTTGCTCCAATTGTTTGTACATATCGGAAGCATATACGCGGCGGATGGCTTCTATCGTACTGATATGCTCGTCTGCGCTCAACATATCTGCCACCCAACTTACTTTGAACGGTAAGATTAGATACAGATTATTTTGTGTTACTGGTTTTCGTTGTGCTACAAACTCATCCATGATGCGTTCCTTAAATCGCTCGATTTGCTCTGATATGTTATTTTTACATTCAAATAAACCTTTCTCGTCAAATAACTTTATTACATCCTCTCCTGTCAAGTTGTGCCGCTGCTTGTATTGCTCAATACAAAAAGCAAGGAATAATGATATTTCGTTACTGCGCATAAGGTGTCTTTGCAACTTTTGGCTGCAAAGTTACAGCTTTTTTTTGATATGTGCAAGAGTTTTAGCTTTTTTTTGCATTTTTTGCGGACAGGAGCGGCCAGAGGAGGACAGTACACCCTTTGGCTGTTTATATTGGATTGTAGTTCAATCTAAAACACACATCATTATGAACAAAACCAAAATCATCAAAATCGTCATCTCCGTACTGATTGCGGCGTTGACGGCACTGGGCGCAGCATTCGGACTGAGTTCGTGCAATGTGGTGCGGAGCATCACCAACAAGAGTGAGTATTATCAGAAAGGCGACACGGCCGTCATGATCCAGACCAAGACCACCGAGTCGTACGACGCGACGGAGCGCATCTCCAACTTCCTCCGGTAGAAATGGCTAAGGTAGAGTTTGACCCGGGGATAGAGTCCGTGACCGGCATTCTGATGGGAACAGACCCTTTCTATATCCGCCGCTACCCATCAAAAGACGGCGTGATGCATATCGTTCAAGCCCGTCCCGACCGATCGGGTCATACTCCATCTCCAGCCGAAGCCCACACCCGAATCGTCTTCGCAGAGACCTACGGAAGACAGAAACATCTCGCGTTTTTAGAACGCAAGTACAAGAATCAACTAACCATTAATTTTAACGAAAATGGCAAAAATTAAACTCCATGGCATGTTTGCCCGCGTGAGGGGCAAATTTAACAAGTCGGAGAGCCTGTATTTCAAGGGCTGTCCGTGTAAGAAAGAGCAGTTGGGTGTTGACCTGATCAACCCCTCGAAAGCAACGCACCCGAAGAACGTACAATGTCAGAACGCACTGAAGACCGCGGCGCAGGCAGCCAAGACCGCCTTGGCAGACCCGACCGAACGTGCGACGCTCGAAGCCGGCTTTGCAGCCCAGAAGAAGTACAAGAGTCTGTTCGCGTACACGGTAGCACAAAAGTACGTGAAGCCGAATTTTGCGTAATTCGGCAGTTGAAAGTTTAACGTTTAAAGTTTAAAGTTTAGAGAATTATGGCTAAAGTAGAATGGAGTGCCGGTATCGATCATGTATCCGGCGCATTGAGTAAACCGAGCAAGAGCGGTCAACACTCTTGTACCAAGATGTTGCTGGGTACCCACCGCGTAGCAGCGACCGAGTCGAAAGACTGTAACCGTCTCTACCTCCGTAGAAAAGTGGAGCGCAGTACCCCGCTGTCGAACCGTGAGGTAGCAGTCCGCGCACGCTTCACCGCAGTACGCGCAGCCGTCGCAACCCGTGCAGCCGACCTAAGCAAACAGTTGGCCGACCAACAGGCCTTCATGGCTCAGAAAGACCAGCCGGGCGGCAAAAAGACCCTCAAGGCCTACTACTGGTCTATCTGCGGCGCCGAGTACGACCAGCAACACAACGGTTAATCGCTCTGCGCCCTCTCAAGGAAAAATCGCTCTTCGGGGCGATTTTTTTTATTTGGGGTCTATTGACGTTTTGTCTATAATGCTCATTCTGAGAAGATAATTCGTCAATTTCTTCGATCTATCGTAAATAAGTATGCTAACTTCTTGATAATAATTCAATAACACCTTGCGTCTATTGCCGCCGTACGACTTTTTATGTACCTTTGCATCAACCTTAATTTACTGAAATTAAGATAAAAACGAAAAAAAATATCGTTTTTTTCTTGCATATGTCGTAAAAAAGTCGTACCTTTGTGCCCGAATTTACGCCGATGCCGTGTATAACGGCGGATGGGTGTGGGTTCTTGACATATTGATTGGCGTTTATTGACGCTTTGTATTTGACGCGCGAAAAGCCTCGAACACTTTTCAATCAAATCCAGTTGAAGACAAAGTAACAATAGATGCCTACGGGTATGACATTTCATACTCGCCTTGCTATTTCTTAGCAGGCGTGTTGTCATATAGGCGTAGGTTTCATTGTTGTTTATTTAACTGGAGGGACAGTTCGAGGGTCCTAGCGCGTAGATGAGCAATAGCGAAGTCTGCGCTTTTTACGTATATGGATAAATGAAAAATACCATTAAATGAAAAATATTAATCACAATACTATCATGAAAAAAATATGCGCGTTACTATTGATTGCAATCTCTTTACATGTATATGCAGAGGAAGATCGCGATGATGTGTTATTGTATGAGTTTGACCTTACTACCCATGAGGCTCCTATAGCCGGAGCGAAATATCTTAATTCCAACACATCCTTTTGGGATGACTCTGTTCTATATAAAGGAGAGGGATATGCAGTTACGGGAATAAAAGATCGTGCTTTTCAAAACAATTCCACTTTAAATTCTTTTTGGTTTGTGATGAATAAAGGGTATATTGGCGAAAGGGCATTTGCTGGTTGCTCTAATCTTAAAAAAATTCTCCTAGTTGGAGGTGAAGAACTAACTATTCACGCGAATGCATTTGACGGATGTTGCAATACCACATATATTGCAATTGCAGCAGATAGACTTATCTTAAAATGTTCATCATATTCCTGGTATCTGCCCTTTACAAGATGCTCCGGAATTGATACTGTGGAATGGGATGTTAAACAGTTTGATGTGCCATACTTTATGGACGAATCTCTCTTTGATGCTTCAAAAGATCACATTATATATGTCAGATTTTATGGAGATGCTGGGAAAATTCCTCGAAATTTTTGTAAGAATTTTTCCGTCTTAAAGCAAGTGGTCATTGATGCTGATATTAAAAAAATAGGGGCATCTTCTTTTCAAAATTGTATTAATCTGACATCTATGGTGATCCCAAATAGTGTATTGGAAATTGAAAAATATGCTTTTGATGGTTGTTCCGCAATAGAGACAATAACTATTGGAAATGGAGTTCGAACGATTGGTGATTACGCATTCCAAAATTGTAGGCGCATAAAGTCTATAATTATTCCTTCATCTGTAACTAAAATTGGCTATGGATCCTTCGATAATTGTACTAGTTTGGAAACAGTGCGTATTCAATCAACTGCGACAATGATTGATATTGCATACTCTGCTTTCCCTTCTACCACAAAAGTCATCTTTTCGGATGGAACTACTATGATTGGTGGTGTTATTCAGAAAAAAACAGGTAATACACCGGCAAAGCCAAAACCCAAATTAGACAAACAAACTCCTCCAGCGAATACTAAAAAAGGATTAACAAAAGACTAATCCTAACCTGATTTTCAAAATAGCGCCAAGAAAAATTAACACAATAACAAACAATCATAAAATTAAAACAGTATGAAAACACTATCCCGCATGACCATCATCATGGTCGTATGTGCAATCGCTTGCTGTATCACCGGTTGCCAAAAATCCTTGAAGCAGATTATAGCCGATGCAGAATCTGCTACTTTCACGGTGTACACTTATGATGAGTACGGTTCGCCTTCGGGATCAGGCTCAGGTTTTTTCATCTCATCTGATGGTGTTGGTGTAACAAACTGGCATGTGCTAGATGAATCTGTAAAAGCAGTTATTAAAACCTTAGAAGGAAAGGAATATGAGATAGATTCTGTATTGTGTGCTTCATCCAAAAAGGATATTCTTGTTTTTCGCGTTAAAAATCCGATGAATATCAAATTTGATAAAATGACATTTGCCAAAAAGGTGCCAGAAAAAGGAGATAAAGTTTACAATATCGGATCTCCGAGAGGATTTGAAGCTAGTTTCTCGGAGGGTGTCGTGTCGTCTTATAGAGAGGATTCGCATGGAGGAATTGTTCAAACTACTGCTCCAGTTTCACCTGGTAGTAGCGGAAGCCCATTATTAAACGAAGACGGAGATGTTTTCGCTATTACAACCTTCAAAATCAGAGGTACAGAGAACGTGAATTTTGGCGTACTCATGAATAAAGATTTTCGTGATGACTTGGATAGTAAGGCTTTCTATAAATCCAACAAACGTTTCAATTCCGAAAAGACTGATTTTGTATTGCTTAATATTCTGCCCGATATGGGTTCGGACATTGTTCTTAACGCTGTCGAGTTTAGTCCAACGGCTACTATTCTATATATGACTTTTACCAATATGCACTTAACACCCGATGGAAGTGGTTGGAAAATCTATGCTGAGACAGGAAAAAAGGATAAAGGTTTGTATATAGAAGACGATGATAATAAGCATCGTTATTACATGACTTCTTCCACTTTAGCAACCGAACGCAACAAAGCAGAGGAAGTGGGCATTGCAGAAGTACTACAATTTAAAGTATATTTTCCTGCGATTAAAAACCGCATGTCCAATATTAATGTAATGTGGGGAGAGGGAGATAAAAATGTTCACTTCTCTAGTATCAATTTAGACGAATATAGAGAACAACTATCTGTGGATGAGTTGGGATATCAGCGCGCATTGGCGCTCAAATATACTCATGAAGGTGCTTGGGGTAGTACTATTGAAACACTTTTTGATTTATTGGAAAAAAATCCATCAGATGCTATTTCTATTAATATGATGGCTATCTTGTATTATCTTCTGGATAACAACACGAGTGCATTGGCTTACATAGAAGAGGCTATTGAGCAAAACCCGAATGATGTACTTGCCTATCTCAATAGAGCAGCTATGTATGAACATGATAAAAAATATTCAGCTGCTATTAAAGACTTGACATCTGTCATTAATATAGCTTCAGAACATCCTGAATATTATTTCACCCGTGCTCGCAATTATTATAAAGGAGACTATTATACCAATGCTTTAGAAGACATGAAGAAATGTTTAGAGGTATCAGACAAAGAGGACGGCTACGCATCGAATCCCTATTTTTATGAGTTACGTGCATATATTTATTACAGTTTAAATGATAAAAGCTCGGCACAAAGAGATGTAGAAAAGGCATATCGTATTTCTCATGATGACGAATTAGATAAACGTTTAAGTTTGTTTTATGAACTCTTATAAAAACGTCTAAATTGTTTTAACGCATTTTCATGAAACGTATTTCTTTATTTGCCATATTGACCTCATGCGTAATCTCGATTTATGCCTATGATTTTCATGTGAGCGATTTCTATTACAGGCTATCTGCAGATGGCAGCAGTGAAGTAGAAATTGTACCTTTAGAGAATGACAGCGTTTATGCGCAATTAAGAGTCGTGAATATTCCAGAAAGTGTCTCATTTAATGATGTAAACTATCGTGTCGCAGGTATAGGAGATTCGGCTTTTATGCGTTGTCATCACCTTACAGAATTACATCTGCCCTCAAGCATAACCCGTATAGGAAAATTGGCTTTCAATCATTGTACCGTTTTGAAGAAAATCACCATCCCTGCAAGTATACAATATATAGGGGATTTTGCCTTTGAGCATTGCGATAGTCTTTATGTGGTAGAATGGAATAGTAACAAACTGCTTCCGACCGAATACGAAAGTTTATGGTTATGGGAAAACCGTATCTTTGGATATAACTCCCATGTGCGGCAGGTTATTTTCGGAGATAGTGTACAAACTATTCCGCTGCAATTATGTAGCGCTATGCCTGAATTACAATTGGTATTATTCAAAGGGAATGTGCTGCATATCGAAAATAGTGCTTTTGAATTTTGCCCTCAGTTAAGCGACGTGGTGCTACCTAATAGCTTGCTATCTTTAGGAAGCTATTCCTTCGCCGGTACAGGATTAAAGGAAATAACCGTCCCTGCGAAATGTACACAAATAGGAGAAGGAGTATTCTCTATGTGCGAGAACCTTAGGTACTGTCATTTCGAGGGAATAAGCACGATAAGTGGTCTGGATGTATCATGGTTCGACGGATGCAGAGACCTCCAAATAATTATCTCAGACGGTACTATTATACCATGGTGGTAGATGTGGAACGAGGCAAGTAACAAAATCTGAGCAAGTTCACAAATTATACTGCTGGAGGATTTGGTGCTGTATGGGGTCAGGGTGTTGGTCTGCAGGGACTGTGTTACGGTATACCGACCATGCAAGGTGGCGTGGAGACGATCAAGCCTTATGTGGATGAGTTTATTGCTTTTGCCAAGGAGCACCCTGAATACACATTTCTTGTGACTCCAATAGGTTGCGGTGTAGCGGGCTTTACGGCAGAAGAGATAGCACCGCTATTCAAAGATGCAATACATATCGATAATATCCTTCTGCCGGAATCGTTTGCGAAGATCATCAACGATGATTTCGAGCGATTCTGCAGATCCTTCGATTACTGGGCAGATAGAAATGCTGATATATGATGTGGTGGTTCTTGTAAAAGTTCTTATAAAGTTCTTGTAATTTTTTACTTTTTCTTACAACCTACAAGACGAAGCCAAGTTGCTGTTATTCAGTTCTTTATGTATTTCATTCTTGTAAAAGTTCTTATAAAGTTCTTGTAATTTTCTTGTAAAGTTCTTGTAATTTTCTTGTATTTAAACGGAACCCAATGAACTATACAACAACCCACTGTCTATTATTCACAACACGAATTTTCTTATTCTTACGAAGGAATGCTAATAGATTTGTTATTTTATCCGCCTTTTGTCTATCCGTCAATATTTCCGGAAGTTTAGTCCACAGCAAGTCATTAATCTCTTGCCTACTCATAGTTCCGTTATCCTCAATTGCTTTCAAAATAAGTTGCTTATAGTAGTTATCATCCAATCCTTTATTTTTGCTGTACTGCGCCTTTTGTTTGGTTATTTGAGCTACCGAACTGGAAATATATAGCGAACTGGCTCTTCCTTCTACGAGTTGTTTCTTACGTAACATTTTGAGCGCGTCTGCTGTGATAGGTAATCTGCGTTGGACACGATCTAGCAGATAGGCTTCCGTCAGTGTAATATCCGCGTGCTCCATCAGTAATCGGCTATAGTCGGCATTCAGTACGGCTCCCGGGATATGGAGAACAACTTGATTAGGTTCCCCTTGTTCGTATTGAGGCATAGGCAAGAACCTTTTTCGCTGACTTTGGAAGATTTTATGAATACCATACCCTTGCGTATCAATCATTTTCAGGTTAACCATAGCCTGTGTCAAAAACGGATTGCGGTACTTTGTCGGAGTCTTGGTACCAGTATAATAATCTTCGAATCGACCTTCAAAGAACGAGCCGTAATTGGAAAAGATCAGTTCATCGGGACGTTCTGTTACTACCACACGTCTATTGAGAGTATAGTCTTGGTGCGCAACACAGTTATAGAGAGCCTCTAATATAGACTCGCTGTCATATTTCCACACATCAGCAGGAATGAGACTATTTTGAGGGAAGATTTTTATTCTATAATTTCTGATGCGGTGCAAGAGATTATCTGTGGACAATAAGTACGGTATTGTAAAGATATCGCTGGCGGTCTCTTCTTCAGATTGTAGGCGCCATACGATTTGGCTAATATGATTCAGTAAATGCGCTGATTCGGGTTTTCCAACGAGTAATAAAGTTGTACGGGTAATTTTTCCATTGATAGTAAGCCGTGCCTTATCTAAGAATGTTATTGTGTCCCAATTATTAGCTTCCTCTGCATAATTTGGGAACCTTTGCAGGTAGCCCTCTTTTGCAATACGCAATGCGTCCGGATCAAGATCTTCGAGCGTAGCGTTCTCTACTATTTGTTTAGTCCAATCCGTTTGAGAGTTATAGATCGTGCGCAACCAATCGGTATAAGGCAATAATGAGGTTGTTTGGCTATTAATTCGGATGTATGGAATCTTCTTGTAGGTTGTAGGTGCGCCTTCCGCAGCTGGAATAGAAAGTACTACGATGCGAGTTTTGCCATTGTATTGAAAGTCCTCGAACTTAAAATCAATACGGGGTTCCACCATACGCCGTAGGTATAATTCCAAATCTTGATTACCCAAGGCCTTTTGAGATAGATAATTAAAGGTTGTTCCTTTGATATCATGCGTATCATCATCTATTCCCATGAACAAGTATCCCTTCTCTTGGTTTTGAAGACAAGCCCCATTTGACAAGGCTGAGATGTATTGTCCCAAACGATCTACTTCCACAAAATTCATCTTGAATTCGAGGAATTGGTTCTCTTGCGTATACAGACCTAGCATTTGGTCTAACAAACTAGAATACTCACTATCTTTATTGGTCATAATATGGATGTTGATTTTATTGTTCGTTTATACTTTGCACACAAAAAGTGCGCAAAGTTACACATTATTTCTCACATATGCAAGAAAAAAGTATAGTTTGCTATAAAAAATAACACGATCTCTTGCATATATCAAATAACTGTTGTATCTTTGCAACGTGAAATAAAAAATTGAATAAATCATTTCAAAATGGATAGTAACCTACTTTAACGTCAACCGCTCACGGTTGGCGTTTTTTACTTTTGGTCTATTGACATAAAATCCATTTTTCGTGCTCTTTCTTACTAAAATGCACATTTTTTAAGAAAAAATTACATTTTTCTTGCGTATTTAATAGATTATTCGTAAATTTGCAGCCGATTTAGAATGGATAATCATTATGGAAATGAAACGAGTAATTACTTTTATATTAGTTGCTTTTACAACGATTTGTGCTCACGCAGCGATAATCACGGGTACTGTTCGTGAGAGTTCTTCCAATGATGCAATAGCATATGCGACTGTTTCATTGTTGAAGCCCGATAGTTCGTTATATTCCGGAGCCATCTCCGATGATAACGGCAATTTCAAATTACAAGCACCCTCCGGCACCTATATTTTGCATGTCAGCTATGTCGGGTATAATTCTTTATATCGGGATGTTAATTTGAATAGGGAAAAATTAGAACTTGGGAACATCTTCTTAACGGAAGAAACCATCGTCATGACTGAAGTTGAGATCAAAGCCAACAAACCCCTCATTCAACGCCAGATGGATAAGATTGTGATGAATGTAAGCAGTAGTCCGTTTGCTATAGGCAGTTCCGGCGCAGACATGCTCAAGAAAGCTCCTGGCGTAGTGATTGACAAAGACGGCAATGTGACTGTCAACGGGAAAAGCGTAGCCGTATATATCGATGGAAGACCGTCTTACATGAATAATGAGCAGTTAAAAGGTCTGTTACAAGGAACGGATGCCACAACGATTGACAAGATAGAGATTATTACCAACCCTTCTGCCAAGTATGATGCTGCGGGACAAGGTGGAATCATCAATATCAAGCTCAAAAAGAACAAATCCATCGGCGTCAGCGGAACACTCTCCGGTTCGTATTCCGGTATGTATTTTAAGAAATCGGATAAATACTATCAAGGAGATCATTTTTCATTCTCTATTAACCATCGCGGTGCAAAAACATATACTTCTTTTGCTTTGACCCAAATGTATAATAATTCCGGTGAATATACCTCTTCTATAAGCCAACAACCATACTCCGGCGATACGATGCGTACCATTAGCGAATCCAGAGCGGAAGATGTCTTCCAATATTATAGTGCACGGCTTACCAACGATTGGTATATCAACGACAAGCACACTTTGGGTTTTATAATTAATGTTCCCGTGATGAAGTTCGATATGCTTTCTAATCCAACTGACAGATATCACTCAATAATCCGATGGGGAAATGACACCATCCAAGATATTATTACCCGGAATCACAGTCAAATGCTTTGGCCGCGCTATTCGGGAAATTTAAACTATACCTTTGTCATTAACGATTCGCTCAACCAAGAACTGACAGTCAATACCGACTATCGTCGTACCGGAAACAAGGTCGATAATCCACAAGAAAATATCGTTTGGGTGAATAATGATGCTATAGTGAAGCGAGTGCCAGACTATATAGGCGTCAAAACCAAACAAGATGTAGATATTTTTTCCGTCAAAGCAGATTTCCAAACCGCGTTTTGGAAGACCGGCATGATTGAGTGTGGAGCAAAATATACCATGAGTCATACCGCCAATGCGCTGACGGAAGATTCTGTGATTGCCTCTTATCGCAGTACCACCGAAATGGCATACGATTACATGGAGCATATAGGGGCTGTATACATATCGGCTGCAAAACAATTCAATGAACATTGGAATGCCAAAATCGGTTTGCGTGGAGAATTGACAAGCAACAAAGGTATCTATCAAAAGGAAACGGAAACAAAAACTGTTACCAAAAAGCCCTATTTTAACCTTTTTCCATCAGCCTTTGTCGGGTATAATCCTACCGATAAATGGGCGCTCAGTCTGAACTATACGCGTCGTATCAGCCGTCCTGACTATTGGTCATTGAACCCGTTTGTTCACTATTATGATGCTCATACATACTACTGTGGTAATCCGGATCTGAAACCAATGTTCACAAACCAAGTAGCTTTTAATGTCGGATGGAGTCGGTATATAAATTTGGAATTGGAATTCAGTCATACAGCCGGAACAATCACTATGCGTCCGGAGATGTTGGCTAATGGTGATTTAAAATACTCTTATGTTAACTTCGGGACAACGATGTCTGCAGGTGGTTCCATTTCCTTAACAGAGATTCCTATCGTTCCAAAATTCAAAACGGACGACAAAGGTAAGCGTGAAATAGATGGCGCCTGGTTAGCTTTGACCGCGAATATCGGTCTCTATGATAACATCAGTGTTGCCGACCCGACTAATGATGCTAAATACGGCACCAAACATGCCTTCCATTCTTCATACTACGGCTCATTGACTGCTTATCTTCCGAAAGAATGGCAGATAGCGGTAGATGCATGGGGATCCACTCCATATACTTCCAATTATGAATCGTGGTCCGGAGGATATAATATAGGTGTTGGTATTAAAAAGACATGGTCTGAGTATGGATTGACACTCAGTGCCAATGTAGATGATTTAGTTCGTTCATCTATTTGGTCTTCTCACTCCATCGGTATGGCAGACGGTTATTTCACCTCATCGAAAACCATAGGAGATAATCAAAATATCAGCCTTGGTATCACGTGGCAATTCGGTAAAACTCAACAACATAAATACCGCAATGTAGGGGACTACGAACAGGATAGCCGCATGGGAGGCGGAGGAGGAAAAGGAGGACGATAATTGTGTTGTAATATATAACTATGCATATAGAAAAATCGCTCATTCCGGGCGATTTTTTTGTATCTATACGTATTGTATATTTAGTTGTGTGACATGTAGTATTCCCGCACTGAGTTTCTCCACTCTTGGAGCACTGTATTATCGGCTTGCAATGCATCGGAATACTCTATGGAGTAAAGGCGTCTATCAGACGTTATCACCTTGGGATCAAACATACCGTCTCTAAACAAATTCTTATCATAAATGATGAGACATGGCATGTTTTTGCTATTGGCGATGGCTGCCTCAATATGCAACCATGGCGAAACGAGCGAAACACTGCTAAGCGGTTTTCGATCCACCGAATCCATATCTTTATGCAGACAACCGTCCGTAATCTGCATATACTCGCAGGCAAAAATAACACATCCGTCGCAGGGATCCATGCGTGCTTCGATATCGGATAACTGCGAGACAATCGGATATTCGTCACGGTTGATACAAACAGTAGAAGAGGCTATTTGTAGATTTTCTATGATGTTTATAATATTGTCATATTGCATTTTCTGCTTCAGATCCATAACACCTAACTTGCTTATAAAGATCTTGGTTTCGGCTTTACGTGGCACATATGTTCCCGCCTTAGGATCTTTATTGGCATGGAATATGCCATTGGCATCCAAAAATTCAAAAATCGGGCGCTTATTCCATGTCGCTTGCTCCAATCCTTCCGCATCTTGAAAGTTCGCTCCCTCCAATACACAATCTTTATCAAAACGCACTCCTTTCAGGTTAGCGCCCTTGAAAGTGGCCGAATCAAGCAAACAGTTGTGGAAAACTGTCCCACTAAGGTTAGCACAATAAAAAACAGCCTTCTGCGCGTTGATGAAGTTAAGGCTACAATCTTTGATAATCGCGTGGTAACAATCCACCTGCTCCATCGGCAGACGGATGTTCTTGTATTTTTCCTCATTAGTCAACTGATATTGCACACATGACTTCGGTTTTATTAAAGCACCTAACATATTGATATGCTGCATGTCCTGTCCCGTGAGCGACTTGGCATAGGAAAAGACATCTGCCACCACTTTTTGCAAAGCAACCGGGATGGATGTGCGCAGCAATGCGACCAACACATTCTTCGTTTTGGAAGCATACATGAAATCGCCTACGTAATCACGCAACATGATGGCCGCTGTGATTTGCTCCACCAATTTGTCCGAATACAACGATTTGGCACAAGACGTAAATAACTCTCTTTCCTTAGCATAGTATTGAATCAAAAAAGCAATGCCTGCTATCAAGAAAGAAGCAATTGCAATAATAACGGTAATTGCCATAGCATCAGATCTATTCGTTTAACATTCTTTTATTTTTCCGGCTGCAAAGGTACAACAAAAAAATGAAAAGACCATATTTTTAAAGAAAAAAATGCATTTTTTTTTGCATAATTGGTAGATTTTTTGTAATTTTGCGGCTGATTTTGTGATTTTTTAGGCACTATATATGCCAAAAAATGTGATTTCTGAGATGCTGCAAACAATAATACACACATGAAAACAATCAAGGGGAATCAAATACAGCTCGCATTACAAGACATTAAACGCGTCTATCTATGCGGCAAGAACTTGAGTTCTCAAGCCTTCGAACACATAGAGAATGAGGGTTTGGAGATCGGCATCAGCGATTACAAAGAGTTCACCGCTGATGTTCCTCATGTCCATACGAGCAATGATGAGTACAATATCGTCATGGAAGGGGAAGTGAAAGTATATGTGTTTGAGGAGAAGAAAGAGTATGCGTTCGGCAAAGACGGAGTCTTTTTGATCGAACCGCATATGCCTTATATGGTGAAAGCAAAAGCAGGGACACAGGTGCTTTTTGTCAAATCTCCGGGAGGTAATGACAAACAACTCTTGCCTATCACATCTCCAATCGAGCATTGGATGCGCGCGTGGGAAAACACTATGAACGGCTAAAATTCAATCACTATGAGATACATCAAAGAGGCCATTATTCATTCACGTCGCGAATTGCAGGCTGTCGGTTCTGTTTGCGTGACCATTTGGGCATTTGTAGGTGCCCTATTAGACAAACAAATATTATGGCTTTTACTGGCTGTAATGTTTGCCATCTTCGTAGTAGTAAGTTGTGGAATCATTCTTGTCCGATATATCAGCGTCAAACGCGGTTTTATTACCGTAGAGGTTTTCCACAATCACCGTGTTACGCTTATGCGAAATGATTTCCAGGTCAATGCAGACTATCTGCTCCATCACCTTGATGAGCAAAAAATGAAAGAATTAGTTATGGTGATGGGAATCGACATAACCGCGGATATGGCACTCAATACAAGACGCGGAATTGCGCATGACATGCTGAAGTATTTAAACAGTAATTATACGGAACATGGAAAACTTCCTCAAGATGTTATTAATGAGCAAATAAGTGACTATTTTAATTCAAAATCTCCTTCTGGTGAGCGATGCAAATTGGATTTCGGCGAATGTATAGAAGTCGAACTGGAATTAACGCCTAAAAACGACCCATCCGGAAAAACCCTCCCATGTAATCTGTTGATGGTAGTCAACTCCAAGAAAAAAGACTATAACAAGAATAATCACGAATCCATTGACAGTGACGGCAAATCCAATTTGATTATTCCGACCATTTATAATCATATCAAATCAACAAATAAATATACCTCTATGTTGATTGGTATTATGGGGTCAAATGGCCTGGCTGTTCCTTATTTGCCTGAATTCTCTCAAATCATCAATCAATTGGCATGGTTAGGCACGGAGGCTCCTGACGTTTTATTCTATGACGTCTACTTGTCTATTCGTGAGCAAGACTATTTTGATCATTGGAAAGTGTCGCTATCTCAGTTAGAGGCGTATTTGCATGCATGTGCTGACTATTACCCGCCTCAAACAGAAAAATAAACGCTTTAAATTTATATTTTCATGAAGAAAAACATGGTATATCATAGTATGAAAAAAATGTTTATGTTGCTGTTAGTAGCAGCGGTGGCAATGTCTTGCTCCAATTTCTCTACGGAGAGAGAGGGGATCGTGGTGAAAGATCCGCATAACCTCCTTAGAAAAGAGCTTAAAGACTCGTTACAGAACCCGATCTTGTTGTTTCCGACACGATTGGAGGTGTTGGAATCTCTGCCTTTTGGTTCAGAGGAACAAGTGATCGATAGCCTGTGGAATCTCGAACCGACATCGGTATTGATTGTAGCCTCTACCCATCCGGACTATGTATTTGTTCGTTTGAATGAGATCTTCGACGGCGCGATGTCCGCTGCCAAGGAAGGTACATTGGGTTCATCTGATTACTATAAAGTGCAACTAAGTGACAGTTCGGACATCAACAACAAGATCATAAGCATTATCAATCAATTGTTAAATACGGAGTCGTCAATGACCAATGCTTATTTGATAGAATATATCAAAGGCGAAATATTAGGACCGATCTATTCTTGGACCACTCCGGATGACAGTTGGGTATATCGTATTTTTTACTATCCGGCTCAGCGGCCTTTTGTATGGATGATCAATCTGACGGGCAACTACTTCTTAGGCCTTTTCCTGGTGATGTTACTATTGGAGATTATATCGTATTTTACGAACACGCGAGTAATAAAACGTTATACGCGCAATGGTACACGTCAACTGAGCCAAGGGGATGTTATCAAACTGCAAACGATAATCAATTTAGTGGATGTGGTAATCGTGATATTACCTGCTACGTTGGGCGCTTTGTCAATAGGAGTGCAAGTTTCCAATGTAGGTGCGGAGTTTTCTCGAGGCCTCGTAGAATACATGGGATTAAGTTATGCTTTTGTAGATAATTTCTATCAGGGTTCAGGAAACGAGCCCAATATATGGCTTACGATTCTGACATGTTTGACTTTTTATATAGCCAAGTATAACAAAGAGAATGGGGGCATGGCAGCTGCCGGATGGTGCGGTGCCTTATGGTTTATCCTGATTGCCTCTTCGGCTGCGTTCGCATGGGCCGTCATGTTGCTGTTTATGGGCGGAGCAATTATGAATTCGAAACATTTCTGGGCGGATACCTATGTTGAAGCACGTTTGAATGGAATAGGAAAAGTGGAAAGTGTTTTTTGGATGAGTCTCACTCCGATAGTGGTTGTATTTGGCGCATTCTTGGGGAACTGGTTAGCGACAAGAAGCGTAGAAATAGATCCGAATCGATTCCAAGTGCCGGCATGTCATGTTCAAGCCGGGGTAATAGACAAACCACGTCCGCATATAGAAACATGGTTCGCTCAGTTTGACAAGGAATTGGAATCAACTATCAACGAATAAGGTATAGTAAGAAATAATGGATTCATTTGTATTTTTAGGTTTTGGGGTGGATGCGTGGATCACTATTGTGACGGTCTTCGCTATGTTTACGGTGCTGCTCTTCACGCGGATACGTTCGGATGTGGTGTTTCTGATCGCAGTAGGCATCTTGCATGTGACCGGTGTACTAGATGCGAAAGAGGCGCTGTCGGGTATCAGTCAGACATCGGTAGCGGTAGTGGGCGTGCTGTTTGTGGTCATCGCCGGATTGATGCATACGGGTGTGCTGCAATGGATCGTGAAGCATCTGTTGGGTACGCCGAAAGGGTATGCCCGATCGGTGCTAAGGTTGATGTTACCGGTGGCCGCTTTGAGTTCGTTCTTGAGCAACACGACCGTCGTAGCGCTATTTGTGAACATCGTCAAGATGTGGTCAAAGAAACTGGGTATCTCGCCATCCAAACTGCTTATTCCGCTCAGTTATGCTTCGGGAATGGGCGGTGTTTGTACCTTGATCGGTACGCCGCCGAACCTGATTATCAGCGGTTTATACGAACAGCAGACCGGTCATGCAATGAATATTCTGGCGACGACCATCCCGGGTCTCTTCTGTCTGGCAGTAGGTGTTCTGAGTATCATCGCGTTGCGTAAGTTGCTGCCGAACCGTCAGTCTCCGGAAGCTGCTTTTGAGAGTACCGGCGATTATACAGTGGAGATGTTGGTACCGTCCGATAACCAAC
This sequence comes from uncultured Bacteroidales bacterium, assembly GCA_947164985.1. Lineage (GTDB taxonomy): Bacteria > Bacteroidota > Bacteroidia > Bacteroidales > Paludibacteraceae > Colicola. The sequence goes on from CAMUYI010000001.1 coordinate 243,549, forward strand.
ATATTGGTATGACGATCGGTGAGTTGGGTCTGAATAGTGTGCAGGGCGGTAGTCTAGTTGAGATACGCCATTTTGATGACGAAAAGATCGTGTCGCCTGTGCCGGATGACGAACCGCTGATGGGTGGTGACCGCCTCATCTACGCAGGTCAGATAGGTGATCTGTTAGAACTGGAAAAATCGCACGGACTGGTCAACGCCGATCATCCTGTTTTCCATTACGACGATGCGGCAAAGGGTTCGCATCATCTGCGTACGGCGTATATCAATTTCGGCAGTCATCTGATCGGCACGACGATGGGTACGAACGGTTTTGAGAAAACGCATGGTGTGACATTAGTGGCGGTGAGCCGTCGTGGTAGCCGTATCGAAGAGTCGCCACGTGAAGTGAAGTTAGAAGCCGGCGATACGCTGCTCCTGGAGAGTGTGAAAGAATTTCAAACGGACACGAAGGCCATGAGTCACGACCTGCATTTCTTTGAATCGGAAGATATACCGAATATCGGATGGGGCACGTTTGTATCGAGTGCGATCATGATCGCGATGGTGGCGCTGTCGGCCTTCAATGTACTGCCTTTACTGCAATGTGCTATCTTGGCCGTCTTCGCGATGCTCATCTTCCGTTGCTGCACGCCGGAACAGGCTATGCGGTCGATCAACTGGGATATATTGATGATCTTCGCCTGCAGTGCCGTACTCGGTATAGCCATTCAAAAAACCGGTATCGCCGAACGCATGGCAAATGGTATCCTCGATCTATGCGGCACGAACCCGATTGTGGTGATGACCGCTATTTGTTTTGCCGGAACGTTTATCACGGAGTTTATCTCGAATACCGCCGCGGGTGCGATGTTCTTCCCTATCATGTATGAGGCAGCCCTCAAATTAGGTTACGAACCCTACCCGTTCCTGATAGCCCTGATGATTGCCGTGAGCAGCAGTTTTGCTACGCCGATCGGTTCACCGACACATATGCTGGTGTATGGTCCCGGTGGTTATCGTTTCAGTGATTTCCTGAAGATAGGCCTGCTGATGAACCTGATCATCCTGGCGGCGAACATACTGATCGTCAACCTCGTCTATCCGTTGACTCCGCTGCCTTAAAAGGATCAATCTTCCTGCCTCTTGGATTCGCGGAGTTCGTCCAGATAACTGGCAGTGATGACGCCGGAAGGAAGGGCGATAACCGCGACACCAAGGATAGCAGAGAGCATGCTGATGAAACGGCCCAGATCGGTAGCAGGATAGATATCGCCGTAACCGACCGTAGTCAGCGTTGTGGTGGCCCAATAGAGGGCATCAAAGAAATCCTCAAACATCACCGATTCCTCGACGTTAAACATGATAAGCGCTGTGACGATGATATAGAATACCGCTATCCACAGCACTGTCAAGAGGATATGACGCTCTTTGCGCAGCACCTTGATCAAGATCTGCACGTTCTTCGAATAGCGGATGAACTTAAAGACACGCAGGATCTTAAACAGACGCGTGATACGGAAGAGCTTGAGCACTTTGTTCATCACCACGATAGAAGGCAGAATGGACAGCAGATCGACGATGGCAAAAGCCGTGAACGGATAGGTAACAAACGCCATCCATTTGGAGCGATCTGTCAGACGATAATCGGCGGTCATCCAACGCAACATATAATCGATGATGAAGGCCGTGACGGCTACTTTGTCAAAGACGTCGAACCATGGATTCTGTTCCCGAAAAGCGAGGGGGATGATGCTGATGACGATGAAGAAAAGCATCGTCCAATCGTAAACTTTACTGTAGATCGAATCGGTTCCTACTTCGATGGTATCGTAGATGTTTCTGCGCCAGTTTTTCATTGTTTTGCGACTGTTTTGAGGGTGTTTTGGGGGTATTTTGTGTCAATTTGGGCGCAAAGGTACTGCTAATTTTTAACATACGCAAGAAAAAAAGGGTAAAAAATTTGCATAATCCAAATAATTGTAGTAATTTTGCAGCCGATTTGAAACGGAAAGAAATATTATGTTGAGAGAAATACTTGCTATCACCGGTAAACCGGGTTTGTATAAATTGGTTAGTCGCGGCAATAACATGCTGATTGTGGAGAGTCTGGTGGACGGTAAACGTATGCCGACTTATGCGCGTGATAAGATCGTGGCGCTGAGCGATGTATCAATGTTCACCGACGCGGATGATGTATCGTTGAGCGAAGTGCTGACCAATGCAGGAAAGAAAGAAGGGCTGAAGGCGGTAGCGATGGATCCGAAGAAAGCAAGTAATGCGGAGTTGCAGGCATGGTTTGACGAGGTGCTGCCGAACTGGGACCGTGACCGCGTCTATCCGAGCGATATCCGCAAGCTGATCCAATGGTATAATATCTTGGTGAAAGCAGGTATTACCGATTTTTCCGTCAAAGAGGAAGAAGCCGAATAAAGGTTATCGGTGAGCGGTTATAGGTTATAGGTGCTCATAAGAGCAATTATTGATAGCATAGAACTTGTAGCGCCACGGAGTGCCCAGGAAGAATGGGATAACTCGGGAATGCAGGTAGGTGACACGGGACGAGACATCCAGTCTGTCCTCCTGACCACAGACGTAACGGAAGATGTGGTCAATGAGGCTATTATGCTTGGATGTGACTTAATCATTTCTCATCATCCACTACTTTTTAGAGGTTTGAAGCAGGTCTGCGGACAAACACCGCAGGCACGCGTTGTGGAGATGGCGATCAAACATGATATCGCTATCTATAGCGCGCATACGAATCTGGACTCGGTCGTAGGAGGGATCAATACGAAGCTGGCGGAGCGATTAGGGGTTACGGGTTACCGGTTACTGACAGAGAGCGGATTAGGGGCGATAGGAAAACTACCCCAGCCAATGAAATATCCCAAATTTATTTCTCATGTAAGGGAGGTATTAGGGACGACGTATATCCGTTATACGAAGCCTGCGAAGGAGATAGTGGAGACGGTGGCCTTATGCGGAGGAAGCGGGGCAGAGTTCATCGAGACGGCCATTGAGCAAGGGGCGGATGTGTATGTGACGGCCGACTGCAAGTACCATGAGTTTCAGGACGCAGCAGGACGAATCGGGTTGGTAGATATCGACCACTGGATCTCGGAGCATCATGCCACCGAAATATTCCGCGATATTATAGCACCGCTCGGCGTAAAATGCAACATCAGCGAGAAGGATAGGACGCCTATCCAAATTAAAAATTAAGAATTAAAAATTAAAAATTCATTATATGGCAAGAACAAAAGAATTGACGGTAGAGGACAAGCTGAAAGCGCTCTACGAACTGCAGCAGGTGGACTCACAGATCGATGAGTTACGTGCATTGGCAGGTGAATTACCTCAAGAGGTAAAAGATATGGCAGACGAGGTAGAAGGATTGAAGACCCGTCTGGTGAATATCGAGAATGACATCAAGGAATGCGAGACGCAGATCAGTGATCACCGTGTTCGTACGGAGAACGCGAATGCATCGATCTCGCGTTACAAAGAGCAACAGAACAGCGTACGTAACAACCGCGAGTTCGATAACCTGAGTAAGGAGATCGAATATCAGGAGTTGGAGATCGAAGCCAGTCAGCGTAAGATCAAACATTACTCGGCTGAGCTCGAGGCTCGTCTGGCCGAGAAAGCAAAGACCGTAAAGGACATCGAGGAGCGTACGGTGGATCTGAATCAGAAACGTTCGGAGTTGGATCAGATCTTAGCGGAAACGAAAGCCAAGACGGAGGCATTGGTGCTGAAGGCAACGGAGTTGGAGAAGAAGATCGACGAGCGTCTGTTGACCGCCTTCAAGCGTATCCGCAAGAACGCACGTAACGGTCTGGCTGTGGTTAAGATCGAGCGTGACTCGTGCGGTGGTTGCCACGCAAAGATCCCTGCACAGGGTCAGTTGGACATCCGCGCAAGAAAGCGTATCATCCCTTGTGAGTTCTGCGGTAGAATATTAGTAGACCCAGAGATGTAAGAATAAGGCTGAGAACGCCTAACCACCATGTAGTGCCGGTACCGATGGTATCGGCGCTACTATTTTGTCCGAAGGTATAGTAGGCAATGACGGCGAGGCTATTGTTGGTAAAATGCATGAGGATGGGAATCCAGAGGGAACCGGACCAAAGGAAGATATAACCGAACATCGCACCCATCAACATGCGCGGGATGAAGCCGAAGAACTGCATATGGATGGCGGAGAAGATGATTGCCGTGATCCAAACGGCAATAGACCGCTTCGCTGTAAGACCGCTTACGCTGTAAGACCGTTTCACTGTAAGACCGTCCTTCGGACTGTAGGACAGAATCTGCTGGAGAGTGCCACGGAAGGAGAGTTCTTCAGAGAGGGCGGGGAGAAGGGCCATGAGGCCGATGTTAATAAGCAGGCCGCCGAAGTTATCAGCTTGCAGGAAGCGTTCGGTGAGGACCGCAGCGGCTTCTTCCATAGCGCGGAGTTGTTGCTCGAGTGCGGAGAGAGCCGCAGGAAAGACGATACGGTTATTAAGGTCCGCAAGCAGATTAATGGCAGGAATAGCACAAATCATGATGCCTATCGCGACGAGACAGAGGAAACCGTCCGGTCGGGTATCCATACGGAGCCAGGTGAAGGGACGATGATTGTCAGACCAGATGGCGGCACAGAGGATCGGCGGCAGAAGGAAAGTAGCTGTCGTTTGGGCGAACTGAAGCCATTTGAGGGAGGCAGTGGACTGCGCATCGGCGATGAGGAGCCATGCTCCCATGACGAAGAGGGTAAGGACCGCCATGGTGGCGAGCCAAAGGATAATTTGAACAAAAGGATTCTTTTTCATGCCGCAAAGGTACTACAAAAATTGCATATATGCAAATTTTTTACCAAATTATTTGCGTATATGAGAAAAAAGTTGTACCTTTGCACCCGCAAAGGTTAGAAACACGCAATAATAGAAACCAAAAAAATATACAACCATGTTACACAAATTACGTTCTCAACTCCACACGGAGGCCTTAGAGGTACCATTCAAGGTGTCTGATTCATTCATTGAAGAAAATCAAGTAGTAGCCGTTCTTTCGGGAGGTACGGAGGCGCTGTTTATGGATCTTGTTCGCGAGAAGAAGATTGACCTGAAGCGTCCTGTTTATCTGATGGTAAGCGGATTCAGTAACTCTATTCCGGCTGCTTTGGAGATCTTGAGTTTCATTCGTCAGCGCAAAGGTATTGCGAAGATCATGCAGCATCCGAATGACACGGTTTTTGTGGATGAGAGCGAGACCGCATCGTTAACCCGCGTCCCGCTCAAGAAAGTGCTGAAGAACGATAAGAAATTGCGTCTGGGTGTAGTAGGAAATAGTCAAGATTGGTTGATTGCTTCGCAGGTAGATTACAAAGCCGTGTTGGCGGATATGAACTGCGAGTTGATCGATATCCCGTTTGAGGAGTTAAGCAGTCTGGGTGAAGTGGACCCGGGTATGAAGGGAGCAGAGGCGATCTATGCTCGCGAGAAAGAGATCATTGCGAAATATAAATTGGACGGTATCACGGTTCGTTGCTTCGACATGTTCACCACAGTAAAGAACACGGGTTGTGTAGCAGTCAGCAAACTGCAAGATGAAGGTATTCCGGCAGGTTGCGAAGGCGATATCCCGGTACTGCTGACGATGATCGCATGCCGTCAGTTAACCGGAGAACCGGCATTCATGGGCAGTCCGGCACGTATCTTACCGGACGGACAGATCCTGTTGGCGAAATGTACGATCGCGCTCTCGATGACGAAGAAGCATGAGTACACGACGCATTTTGAGTCCGGTATCGGTGTAGCTATCCACGGCGAAGTAGAGCCGGGTGACTATACGCTGGTTAAGTTGAGTCATGACCTGCAGCGTCTGTTGGCCGTGAACGTGAAAGTGACGCGTTGCCAATACGAGCAGAACATGTGCCGTACGCAGATCTGGATCCAGTCGACGCCGATCGTGAGTCAGTACCTGCTGACGAACCCGCTGTCCGATCACCATGTATTGATCAAGGGTCATCACGCTGCTAAATTCTGGAGAGAGTAATTGGAAATTAAAAATTAAAAATTACGAATTAAGAATTCAAAGGAATGGTATTCAAGCCGTCTGATAAGGTTCTTTGGTCGCAGGAGAAACTGCGGTTGGGCGTGGTAGGTAAACCGTCCGATTGGTTGATTGCATCGAACGTCAACTATACGGATGTGCTGCAACGGATGCATATCGAGATCGTGGATATCCCGATCGAAGAGGTGACGCGTCTGGGTGTAGTGGATCCGGGTATGAAGGGTGCAGAAGCGATCTATACACGACTCAAAGAAATCGTGAAGCAGTATGACCTGCAAGGCGTGACACTACGTTGCTTCGACCTGTTGACAACGATCAAGAACACGGGTTGTATCGCGTTGAGTAAGTTGAATGACGAAGGTATTCCCGCGGCCTGCGAAGGCGATATTCCGACACTGCTGACGATGATGGTGGCGAAGAAGTTGACCGGTGAGTTATGCTTCCAAGCCAACCCTGCACGTATCGAAGCGAACGGTGAGATCCTCTTGGCACACTGTACATTGCCTTTAGGCATGACCGAGAAGCACGAGTACACGACGCATTTCGAATCGGGTATCGGTGTGGCTATCCACGGTGACCTGCCGACGGGCGACTACACGCTGATCAAGATGAGCGGTGACATGGAGCGGATGCTGGCGGTGGATGTAGAGTTGGAGCGTTGTCAGTTCGAACCCAACCTCTGCCGCACGCAGGTGTGGATCAAGACGACGGAGGACGTGGTGAAGTATTTCCTGAACGATCCGATTGCGAATCACCATGTGCTGATTCGGGGGCATCATGAGAAGGAATTCAAAATTAAAAATTAAGAATTCAAAATTATAATCTTAAAATTTATTATCTATTCAAATATTTTAAAACTATGGTAAGTTACAAAGAATTAGGTCTTGTGAACACCCGTGAGATGTTTGCAAAGGCAATCAAGGGAGGCTATGCTATCCCGGCATTTAACTTCAACAACATGGAGCAGTTACAGGCTATCATCAAGGCTTCGGCTGAGACGAAGAGTCCGGTGATCCTGCAGGTATCGAAAGGTGCGCGTAACTACGCTAACCAGACGCTGCTCCGTTACATGGCACAAGGTGCTGTTGAGTACGCAAAAGAACTGGGTTGGGAGCATCCGCAGATCTGTCTGCACCTCGACCACGGAGACAGCTTTGAGCTCTGCAAGAGTTGTGTGGACTTCGGTTTCTCGAGCGTGATGATTGATGCTTCTTCTCTCCCGTACGAAGAGAACATCGCATTGACGAAGAAAGTAGTAGACTATGCACATCAGTATGATGTAACGGTTGAGGCTGAGCTCGGTGTATTGGCAGGTGTTGAGGACGAGGTTTCGTCAGCAGTAAGCCACTATACGAAGCCGGAAGAGGTAGTTGATTTCGCAACCCGTACGGGATGTGACTCGTTGGCTATCTCGATTGGTACGAGCCACGGAGCATACAAGTTCACTCCGGAGCAGTGTACGCGTGACCCGAAAACCGGCCGTCTTGTTCCTCCTCCATTGGCATTCGACGTGCTCGACGCTATCATGGAGCAACTCCCGGGCTTCCCGATCGTACTGCACGGTTCGTCTTCCGTTCCGCAAGAGTACGTAGATATGATCAACAAGTACGGTGGTAAGTTGCCGGATGCAGTAGGTATTCCTGAGGAGCAACTCCGTAAGGCAGCTAAATCGGCCGTTTGCAAAATCAATATCGACTCCGACAGCCGTCTGGCCTTCACCGCAGCTGTTCGTAAGGTATTCGCTGAGAAACCGGGTGAGTTCGATCCGCGTAAGTACTGCGGTCCTGCACGTGACTTGATGACCGAGCTCTATAAGCACAAAATCATCAACGTGCTGGGTTCTGACGGAAAGGCTGAGTAATTAAAAATTAAAAATTAAGAATTAAGAATTAAATGGCACTTCCTTTCATGACAGCGGAGCAAGCCGCTGAATTGATACAACATGGTGACGTCTTAGGCATGGGTGGTTTTACCGCTACCGGAGTGCCTAAGGCGGTTCCTTTTGCATTAGCACAACGCGCAGAGCGTCTTCATGCGGAAGGCAAACCTTTCCGTGTAGGTTTGGAGACAGGAGCTTCGATGGGTGACAGTTGTGACGGTGCTTTGGCGCGTGCACACGCGGTGGAGTTCCGTACGCCGTACCAGTCGAACAAGTCGATGCGCGAGGAGATCAATGCGGAAGGTACGCACTATTTCGACGGTCACCTGAGTCACATGCCGCAGGATCTGCGTTATGGATTTCTTCCGAAGCCCAATTGGGCGATCATCGAGGCATCGTACGTAGGTGAGGATGGTACGATCGTGCCGGCAGCCGGTATCGGTATCATGCCGACGATTTGTCGTTTGGCGGATAAGATCATCGTGGAGTGGAACGAGATGTTCCCTGCTTCGATGCGCGGTATGCATGACCTGTACGAGCCGCTTGACCCGCCTCAGCGCCGCGAGATACCAATCTATAAACCCTCTGATCGCTGCGGCTCTGATCATATCAAGGTCGATCCGGCGAAGATTGCTGCTGTCGTTAAGACCAATCGTCCGAATGAGATCCCGGCATTTACACCGGTGGACGAAGTGACGGCAAAGATCGGCTCTAACGTAGCGGCCTTCCTGGAAGCAGAGATGAAAGCGGGACGTATCCCGGCTTCTTTCCTGCCGATCCAGAGTGGTGTAGGTAACGTAGCGAATGCGGTACTGGGTGAACTGGGAAAGAACCCCCATATCCCGCCATTTGAGATGTACTCGGAGGTGATTCAAGACTCTGTGGTTGACCTCATCAAAGCCGGTCATTGTAAGTTCGCTTCGGGATGCTCCTTGCGTCTGGTAGAAGCGAAAATGGCAGAGGTGTTAGCAGATCTGGATTTCTATCGTGATAAGTTGTTACTCCGTCCGCAAGAGACGTCCAATAGTCCGGAGATCGCGCGTCGACTCGGTATCATCGCCATCAATACCGCCCTTGAGGCAGATATTTACGGTAATGTCAACTCGACGCATGTATGCGGCGTCAAGATGATGAACGGTATCGGTGGTAGCGGTGATTTCGCCCGCAACGCCTATATCTCTATCTTCACGACCGCTTCGACGGCTAAGAACGGCGCTATCTCGTCGATTGTACCGATGGTGACGCACCTCGATCACAGTGAGCACAGCGTCAAAGTACTGGTGACCGAGCAAGGTGTAGCTGACCTGCGTGGTAAGAGTCCGCGTCAACGCGCCGAAGAGATCATCAATAACTGCGTGGCTCCGGAATATCGCGAGATGCTACGGGACTATCTGAAGCATGCTAAACACGGACAGACCCAACATAACCTGTCCCTCGCTTTTGCGATGCACGAGGAGTTCCTCAAGAGCGGCGATATGCGGAATACGAAATGGGAGAATTATCTCCGTTGAGGTTCGATCGATAAAGTAGCGATCACGGGTTTGTGATCAGAACCATTGGTTTCCGCCACAGAACAGGCGGAAGGAAGAAAGGGTTCGGAACAGAGGATATAATCTATCCGAAGTCCGAATCCTTTCTTCATGCACGTAGGCCCCAAACGCCAAGGATGGACGGTGAGCCACGCGTCATGGAGCCCCGCGGCGATATGCTGATAGGCATAACTCCAGACAGGCGCATTGAAATCGCCTACGACGATGACGGGATAAGGGCTGGCGTCGATCTCCGTGCGCACCACCCTCGCCTGTTCATTGCGTAAGGGAACGGCACGCTGCCATTTGGCTTTGAGGCGTTTAAGGGAAGAGAGGATACCTTCGTAGTTACGTTGCTTCTCCGCCTCAGCGATATCTTCGGGCGTGAAGTTATAGGACTCAAGGTGATTATTGATCAAGCGGAAGGTATCGGTGCCAACGACCACATCACAACGGTTGGAGAGGTTGCCCCGCGACTCATAATGAATGCTCTGCTTATGGATAAGCGGGTACTTGGACCAGACCATCGTGCCGTACTGATGGCGGCTGTTATAAACCGAGAAATCGAGGTAGGAGTACGGATATTTGGTGCTGAGTGCCTGCTTCACTTCGGGTAAGGTGAGAAACCTCGCATCCTTATAGACATCTACCTCCTGCAGGCAGATGATATCTGCATCCTGGGCACAGAGATAGTGGAGCACCTCGTTCTGCGCTGGTTTCTTAAACTCCCCCATCCTACCCGTGTTCCAGGTGAGGATAGTGATGGCTATGATTAAAGCATTCAGCATTCAGTAGTCAGTGTTCAGTTTTTTCTCGGCACAAGCGTGACGAGAGGAATGATCATCTCTTCGAGGGAGATGCCGCCGTGCTGGAAGGTATTGCGGTAGTACTGGGCGTAGTAATTGAACTGGTTAGGATACGCAAAGAAGTCCGAACCCGTGCAGAAAGCATAGGAACTGCTGACGTTGGGGCACGGCAGGCCAACCTGCTTGGGTTGTTCGATGAAGAAAACGGACTTATCGCTGCAGTTGAGGGCTTTGCCTACTTTGTAACGGATATTGGTATTGGTGTTCTTATCCGCGATGATCTGCACGGCATTCTTGACGCGAGTGGTACCATGGTCGGTAGTGAGCACCAACGTGAAACCTAAGTCTGCGGCGCGGCGCAGCAGTTCGTAGGTAGGTGAATGGCGGAACCAACTGAGCGTCAGACTGCGGTACGCCGCCTCATCGTTCGCCAATTCGCGCATCATCTTACTCTCTGTACGCGAATGCGAGAGCATGTCGATGAAATTGAGTACGACGATGTTAAGAGGCGTCTGCACGGACTTAAGTTGGGCGATGACGCGTTCACAGAAATCGCTCTCGTTGACCTTCCAGTAATTGAAAGTCTCGCGGCGACGATACCGGTCGAGAAGCGTCTGAACCAGTTCTTTCTCATGCTGGTTCTTACTCTCTTCGTCTCCTTCTTCGACCCAAAGGTTCGGGAACATCTGCTGTATCTGAAGGGGCATCAGACCTGAGAAGATCGCATTGCGCGCATACTGCGTGGCTGTCGGCAGGATGGAGGTGTACTGTTCCTCGTGCTGCACGGTGTAGAACTCACTGATAAGCGGTTGGATAGTCTTCCATTGGTCGTAACGGAAGTTATCGATGACGCACAAAAGCACTTTTTTTCCTTCATCCAAAAGCGGGAAGACAGAGTGTTTCATTACGTCCTGAGACATGATTGGTCGTTCGCCTGCAAACCAACTCTCATAGTTCTTAGCGATCCATTTGGCAAAGGCGGCATTCGCTTGCGTACGTTGATCTTCGATAAGCGAACGCATGGGACTATTCTCCAGTTCGATATCCCAACGGCTGAGTGTCCGTTCGATCGCTTGCCACTCTTCGATGGTAGTGGCGGTATCGATCATATAGGAGATGTCAGACCATTCCTGGCGATAGTTCTGTTGCACTTGCTCCGTGACGATATCGCGGCTGTGGATATGTTTCTTGAGGCAGAGGAGAATCTGCGAGGGGTTGACAGGTTTGATGAGATAATCGGCTATTTTCTCTCCGATCGCCTGCTCCATGATATGCTCTTCTTCGGACTTGGTGATCATCACGACCGGCACTTCCGGATGCAGACGCTTGATCTCCTGCAGCGTCTCCAGACCCGACATACCCGGCATATTTTCGTCCAAGAAAACGATGTCGAATTGATTGGATATTGGAGATTGGATATTGGAAAACAGATCCAAGGCGTCCTCCCCGTTAGAAGCGGTGATGACTTCGTAACCCTTGCCTTTTAAATAGATGATATACGGTTGTAACAAGTCGATCTCGTCGTCAACCCAAAGTATTTGGCTCATAGTTTCTCCATTTATTGATTAGGTTTGTCATATCTTCCGGCCACTCACTGTCGAAGAACATGCGTTCGCCTGTGCGCGGATGCGTGAACCCTAAGGTACGCGCGTGTAGCACTTGACGCGGACAGAGGGCGAAACAATTCTCGATATATTGCCGGTATTTCTGCGTACGAAGACCTTTTAGGATCTCGCATCCTCCGTATTTCTCGTCTGCAAAGAGCGGATGACCGATATGCTTCATGTGTACGCGTATCTGGTGTGTTCGACCTGTCTCCAGACGGCACTCGACAAGGGTGACATAGGGAAATTGTTCGAGTACCCGCCAATGCGTGATGGCCTCTTTGGCCTGCGGACACTCTTCGAGGTCCCACACCCGATAGATCGTACGGTCTCTGTTATCGCGAGCAAGTGCTCCTTCGATGGTACCGCTCTGCTCTTTGAAGGTACCCCAGACGAGGGCATTATAGGTGCGTTCGGTGGTATGATCAAAGAACTGCTTGGCAAGATGCGCTTTGGCTTCGGGCGTCTTGGCGATAAGGAGTAATCCGGAGGTATCTTTGTCAATACGATGCACGAGACCGATGGAAGGATCGTTGATATCTACTATTTGGTCATTTACCATTTGGTCATTGTGCGCAAAATGCCACGCGAGGGCGTGAAGGAGCGTGTGCTCGTAGTTGCCATGACCGGGATGGACGACAAGGCCGGCAGGTTTATTGACGACCAGCAGGTCTTCATCCTCATAGACGATATTGAGGGGGATATTTTCCGGCGTGATGGTAAAGTCATGGGGTTCATGATCGAGCAACACCTGGATTATATCACCGGGTTTGACGCGGTAGTTGGAGGCGACGGGTGAACCATTGACCCACACATTACCTGCATCCGCAGCCGTTTGGATACGGTTACGGCTGGTATTGGTCATGTGCTCAGCGAGGTATTTGTCGATACGCTCTTTGCCTTGACCCTTATCGACTTCGCATCGCCAACGTTCAAATAACTCCTCTTGTTCTATGTCATCAAAACCATTCATCTTCGTTTTTATCGCTTGTGCTTGCGCCGCCTATAGCTGCTTTCTCGATGTCCGCAGAGAGCCTCAGCGCTACAGTCTCCCCTTCGAGCAGTTGTTCGCCGGCATTCGGTGTCTGCCGATAGACATATTGTTTGACGCCTTCTTCGGCGGGTTCATCGTACTGCACGGCTCCGATGGTGAGTCGGCGGCTGAGAAGCAAGGAACGGGCGTCTTGCAGCGTGAGACCTATCACGGACGGCACCTCGACCTGTTCCGTACCTCGACCGAAACCAACCACCAGACGCACTTTGGTGCCTACCGGTACTTTCTCGCCGGGCTGGATGGTTACGCCGTTCGATTTGACTTCCAGTACCAGGTCCCGGTAAGCCGAGGGTTCGTAGTCATAGATCGTATCGACCACGAGACCCATGCCGCTGAGTGTGGTCTCTGCCTGACGATAACTGATATCGTGCAGGTCCGGCATGATGATCTGCCTTTTAGTAGTCGCATTGATCGTGACATAGACGGCTCTTCCATGCTTGGCATGACTATTAGGTTTTGGGTCTTGGTCCACGATCGTACCAAGAGGCACCTTATCCGAATAGGTCGAATCGATCACCACGACATGCAGGCCTTGATCCGCCAAAAGAGGTTCCGCTTCCGCCATCACCAGTCCGCGTACGTCCATCACTTCGACCTCTACCCCATGTTGGGTATAGGTTCGTAACCAGAGTATCAATCCGATCAAGATACTTATCAGTACAAACACGGCTATCAGCACGTTTATTCCTACAAATTTGAGGCCAGATTTGTCAAAATCACGCATATTTCTCCTTTTTTATAAAAAAATTGTGCGCAAAATTACAAAAAAATTTGCACATATGCAAAAAAAGCATTAATTTTGCAGCGTTTTTCGCAAAAAGGCGAAGACGTAACATATTTTTAAGCTTAAAAAAACATTTTTGTTATGAAAAAAATGCTTCTTATCGTAGCTGTTGCTTTCGCTGCAATGAGCTGCGGCAACAAGTGCGACAAAAAATGCTGTGAGCAAGAGGCTGAGGCTGCTGCTGTTGAGGTAGTTGAGGCTGACACTCTGGCTGCTGAGGAGGCTGAGGCTGTTGAGGCTCCGGCTGAGGTAGCTGCTGAAGAGGCTCCGGCAGAGGTTGCTGAGTAATTTGTTGCTCAATTTAGGTATTAGACCTGAAAAAAGAAGCGACGCTTTTGCGCCGCTTTCTTTTTTTGTTTAGTGAATCAGGTTCTTTCCTGTCATCTCTTTAGGCTGTTCGATGCCTAAGATGTGACAGATGGAAGGCGCCACGTCGGCAAGGATGCCGTCCTCCACGTGTGCGTTCACGTGATCCTTTGAAATATACACGAACGGAACAGGGTTGAGGCTGTGCGCCGTGTTCGGTGTGCCGTCTGCATTGATGGCGTTATCGCAGTTACCGTGATCGGCAATGACGATGATCTCATAACCATTGTCGAGTGCGGCTTCGATCACTTTGTGACTACACTCATCGATCGTCTTCACCGCTTTCTCGATTGCTTCATAAACGCCGGTATGGCCGACCATGTCGCCGTTCGCGAAGTTGAGCGTAATATAATCGAACTTCTGCGTCTTAATAGCAGCAACGAGGGCTTCGGTCACTTCAGGAGCCGACATCTCCGGCTTCATATCATAGGTCGGCACTTTCGGACTCGGGATCAGGATACGCTCCTCGCCTTCGTACTCGGCTTCGCGGCCGCCGTTGAAGAAGAAGGTGACGTGTGCAAACTTCTCGGTCTCGGCGATACGCAGCTGTTTCATACCCAGCTTGCTGACCACTTCGCCGAGCGTGTTCTCCACGTTCTCTTTCGGATAAAGGATATGGAGGCCTTGGAACGACGAGTCGTACGGCGTCATGCAGCAGTAGTGCAGACCCGGGATGGTCTTCATACCTTGTTCCGGCATATCTTGCTGCGTGAGGACGATGGTGATCTCTTTGGCGCGGTCGTTGCGGTAGTTGAAGAAGATAACTACGTCGCCTTCGGCAATACGTCCGTCGCAGTTAGCGTTTACGAGCGGCTCCATGAACTCGTCGGTATCCTTATGCTCTTCCGTGTGACGATCGTAGCAACCTTGCACAGCTGCAACCATGTCGGTCTCTTTGCGGCCTTCACCGTTGACGAGCTGATCGTAAGCGACCTTGATACGCTCCCAGCGTTTGTCACGGTCCATGGCATAGAAACGACCGATGATAGATGCGATATGTGCGCCGGTCTTGTCGCAAACACCTTGGAGGTCCGCAATGAAGCCCTTACCGCTACGCGGGTCGGTGTCACGGCCGTCCATGAAACAATGCACGAAGGTCTTGTCGGCTACGCCGTACTCTTTGGCGATCTCCACGAGTTTGAAGAGGTGATCGAGGCTCGAGTGTACACCGCCGTTGGAGCAGAGACCCATGATATGCAGTTTTTTGCCTTGCGCCTGTGCAGCCTTGTAAGCGGCTACGATCTCGGGATTCTCCATGATCGAGTTGTCACGGATCGAACGGTTGATCTTCACGAGGTCTTGATATACCACGCGACCGGCACCGATATTAAGGTGTCCTACCTCGGAGTTACCCATCTGTCCGTCGGGCAGACCAACATTCTCACCGCTCGCCTGAAGTTGCGAGTGCGGATACTTCGCCAACAGTGCATCCCAATTGGGCGTCGGCGTTACGCTGATGACATCGGCTTTCGATTTATTGCCGATACCCCAGCCGTCTAAAATCATTAATAATGCTTTGCTCATATTCTTGTAATTTATCAAATTTTTCGAAATGTATAATATTTCTGACCGAGATAACTGACGGCCACCGTTACAAGGGTGATCACCATCTTACTCGGCGTCGGGTACCAACCGAAGGTCTCGACACAGAGCTTGAGGCCAAAATAGTTAATCGCCAAGTTCACAAATACGATGAGAATATAGCGGATTAACTGCCGTGCGCCATGCAGGTTCGATTGCGTGAAAGTGACATATTTCTGCAGCCAGAAGCCGGTTAACAGCGTGATCGGGAAGACGATACACAATGTCGCGATGTGCGGTGTTAGACAGAGGTGATAGGTGGTAGGTGACAGGTTAATGTATACTAAATCATGGCCTATAACAAAGTTATAGATCAAGAAATAGAGGATCCAATCGAGGACCATGTTTCCTCCCCCGCAGGCGGCATAACGAAAAAGCTGCTCCGACATGATTTTGCGGAACGGCGTATAGGAAAAATCGATTATTTTCGTTATTATCTGCGCGAGTTTGTTCATATCTCCGACTTTTGCGGGTGCAAAAGTACTGCTTTTTTACGACATATGCAAATAAATATAACTATTTTTGAAAAAATAGCCTAAAAAGGTGAGGGAAAATTTGGATATATCAAAAATTTTTTGTATCTTTGCATCGAATTTCAGAGAGTTGGAACAGTGAGCGATCTGTTCACTTATTTTCTTAAGTTTACATAGTTTTAAGAGAGTACTCAGGTTAGCAGAAGCAACCATTGAGCACCCATTCAGCATCCATTGAGCATCCATTGGAACCTGCTGGCGACTACGTGGAAAAATGCATAGAACTTCTCCTATGCAATGACTATTCGTTGACTATGTATCTGCTATCAATCCCGTAGTAATCCTAGACTTTACTCCTGCTGTTACCCTAAGAAGAAGCCATATTTGATATTTGCACAAAAGAAGTATCAGCGCCTCTCAACACTGATACTCTTTCGAATAGAATGGTAAGTTGTTAATTTAAGCGCGTGAAATAAAAATCTTCGTACGCCGCGCTTTCTCCTGAACGAAGAACCATCTCCGTTTGTTTCAACTTCGTTATTGTAAAGACAGCTGTGGATCCATTTTCACTTGTTCCATAGATCTTATACCCTTCCATAATCCATGTTCCCGAAATATCGTACAGTAATCCTTTCCACGAGAAAGTATTATCTTCATTAACCGTCAACGTCTCTGCAACTTCTTCATAATCATTGTCTTCGGATTCGAATACTTTATTACAGAACCATTTTCCAACGATAGATACGGGCGTGTTGTCTGTAGGTTTGTTATTATTATCACCATCTGCCATAGTGAAAATAATAGTTTGCATGCTACCATAGAGCCGCATTTTAATACTCATCGTTTTGGCCTTAATGTCATATGTACCGGAAATCACATCGCCCACTTCCACTTGACCATCAGCATCGCCGGTAATATGGGTAACTGTAATGAAAATGTTAGGACTACTCGTCTTATACGAGCCGCGGATAACGCCATTAGCATATCCGGACATAGTCAAATAACACTCATCGTCGATAAACGAAGCTTCAACGTCTGTCTTCTCCACCTTTGCCTGCCACTTCGTGCCATCAAGATCATTGGTAGTAGTAGGTGTAGTAGGTGTGTCTTTTTCGCAGCCTACAAATGTCAGACCCAATAGGCAAAAGATTGCCATAATAAGATTCTTTGTTTTCATACGTATATTTTTTTTTTGTACATATCTTGTTTCAAACCAAAACCTTTTCGGCGTATCCCGTAAGGATTCTGCGGCCTGTTTAGACCATGAAATAGTCATACACTAAGCCCTCTCACACATTTCAAGAACTTGCTCAGATGTATAACTATGTCCATTCGCAATCTGTTTGCGACCGTTTTCAGCCATAGTTACCAATTCCTCCATCGTATAAGGCTCAACCTTTTCTTTCGTCTCGGCTTCGACTTGCGCAATCAAGTGCTCAGCCAGCCAACGTTTGTTAGCTGTTGAAAGATTATACCCGAGGATGGTTTCCCATAGATTTTGTAAAGCAACAATACTCATAATGTATTTAAATTGCTAAATTCGCCACAAAATTACGAAAAAATATTCATATATGCAAAAAAATCTGCACTTTTGATGCAGATTTTGGAAATTTGTATATATCCCGTGATATTTTACTTAGTGTTCATTTCTTTCAAAATAAATTCCTTCAATGTCTCTTTGTCCGGCAAAGAAAGCATATAGGTGGAGACAAACAAATTATTATCCATTCCCGCTAACGCATATTCTACCATCTTCTCTCCTTTACGCGTGCAAAGCAATATACCCACAGGCGGATTGTCTCCCAGATTCATTTCGTTTTCACGGTAATACGATACATACGCATTCAGCTGACTCAAATCGGCATGGTTAAACTCGTCATCTTTGAGTTCGATGATGACATTGCAATGCAGAACACGATTGTAGAATACTAAGTCGGCAAAATAATACTCATCATCTATTATCATCCGTTTTTGCCTAGCCTCGAAACAGAAGCCTTTGCCCATCTCTAACAAGAACTCTTGCAAATGAGTAATGAGTGCATTCTCTAAATCATTTTCCGTAAATGCTTCCGGACGCAAGTCCAAAAACTCAAACGAGAACGGATCTTTGATGCTCAACACAGGTGTAGTGTTAATCTCTGTCCTTTGCAACAGCAGTTCCGGTTTCTTGCTTATTCCCGCGCGGAAATAAAGGTTGGTAACAATTTGTCTATGCAATTCGCGTACACTCCAACAGCATTTGATACATTCCGTTTCGTAGAAGAAGCGAGCAAGCGGATCATCTACTGTCAAAATCTCGCGGATATGAGAGAATGAAAGATTAGAAATGATTTTTGCCGCTGGAGTAATGAATTTGTCCAACGCTGTTGGACTTATTTCAAATTTATTCGACGCTGTTGCATAAATTGGCGTAGATTCGTCCAACGCTGTTGGACTTTTTCCTTCCAAATAGAATTTTATCTGTGGATATACAAGATAGAAGTTACGGCAATTTTTTAGCAGCGTCTCATTGATACCGCGTTTATTCACTCTCTCTGCTAAGCGTTTGAGTAATCGCTCGCCATACTTGGCGCGGTCGCTACCGTGTTGTTCGTATTCCACGATATAGAAACCGATCACATAGTTACGCACCGTGGCAAAACGGTTAATAGCCTTGACCGCAGCGGAATAGGCGGAATCGTGCAACTGCGTTACCATATCCGACAAGTGGTCAAACGAGAACTCCTTGTCTTGCTCCCAATTGGCGGGAAGATTATACTGAACAGCTATTTCTGTTGTTTTCATATTAGCCATATAGTACTATTTTATTTGTGAGTGCAAAATTACTAAAAAATAACTATATAAACAAATATTTTCTAAAAAAATTTGCATATGTAAAAAAAAAGCAGTACTTTTGCAGCTGCAAAAGACCGGTTTAGTAAAAATCGTGCCCTCGGGCTAAGAACCGGAGCAAGTTATTTAAAGCGAGTAAAAACAACCTATTATGGACGATTATCACGCGGAGAATGCAACAAGTACGTGCCAAAAAGTTTTTGGGACAGCACTTCTTGACGGACTTAACGGTCGCCCAGAAAATAGCTGAAACCCTCACCTCGGGCCGAACGATTGAAATCGGGCCGGGTATGGGTGTGCTTACTCAATATCTTCTTAAAAATTCCAATATCAAGTTAACTGCGATAGAGATCGACCGTGAGTCGGTTGCTTACTTGCGTGAGTGGTATCCGGAGTTGGATCTGGTGGAAGGGGATTTTCTGAAGCTCGATTTGGATAAATTGATTCCGGAAGGTGAGTTTAATGTCATCGGTAATTATCCGTACAATATCAGTAGTCAGATTTTCTTCAAAGTACTGGACTATAAGGATCGTATTCCGGTTTGTTCGGGGATGATTCAGAAGGAAGTAGCGGAGCGTCTGGCATCCAAGCCGGGCAAGAAAGCGTACGGTATATTATCCGTGCTTTTGCAAGCTTATTACGATATAGAATATCTGTTCACGGTAGATGAACATGTGTTCAACCCGCCGCCAAAGGTCAAGTCTGCGGTGATCCGCATGACGCGCAACAAACGACGACGGTTAGACTGCGATGAGGTGCTCTTTAAGACAATTGTCAAGACTGCCTTTAACCAGCGACGAAAACAGATGAGGAACTCAATTCGTTCATTAATGGAAAATGGAGAATGGAAAATGGAAAATGAACGATTGGAATGGTTCCTTACCCGACGACCGGAACAACTGAGCGTAGAGGAGTTCATCGAACTCACGAACTTAATTCAAAATTAAAAATTAAAAATTAAGAATTATGTCTGAAATCAAGATATTCTATAAAGATAAGGAGAAAATCAAGGTAGCACGTACCATCTCCGCATTGAAAGAACTCGATAAGAAAGATATCATCTGGATCGACCTGCTCGACGTGAGCGATAAGACCGAGGATACGCTCGAGGGATTCCTGAAAATTGATATCCAGGAAGACGAAGAAATGGAAGAGATCGAGTTCTCCAGCCGTTATATCCAAACGGACGATTCGATTGTGGCGAACAGTAACTTCTTGAAGAACAACTTCGAGATGGAGCCGGTGAACTTTATCCTCAAGAACAGCATATTGGTGTCCATCCGTGATAATGAGTTGGATACGTTCAACGAGACATTTAAGAAGCTGTTTGTGAACACCCGTAATTTTCCGACGGGCTTCCATGTGTTGGTAGCGCTGATGGAGACGCGAGTGGAGAAGGATGCCGATATGATCGAGGACACGACGGATTTGATTACCGCACTCTCCCAACAGATCAACGCTGAGAACGATCACGTAGATGAGGATTTGCTGGTACAGATTAAGGACTTACAAGAAAAAGTGACCATTATTCGACAGAATATTATGGATAAACAGCGCGTGATCAGTAACCTGCTGAAGTGCGATTTCTTCCCGGAAGAACTCGGTCCGCGTTTGACGATGATTATTAAGGATATCAACTCACTGTTCGATTATACGAAGTTCGGTTTTGATCGTCTGGACTACCTCCAGGATACCTTCCTCGGTTTGGTAAACATCGAGCAGAACCGTATCATCAAGATCTTCACGGTCATCAACATCATCTTCCTACCGCCTACCCTCATCGGTAGTTTGTACGGCATGAACTTTGACTTTATGCCGGAGTTACATTGGAGACTCGGTTATTTGTTTGCACTTGGTCTGATGGTGATGTCGGTCGTTGTTATCTTGCTGATATTCAGACTGAAAAAGTGGTTATAAACAGAATTATTAACAATCGGATGTTTCACAGTTTAAAACCCGTTCCACGCTGCATTTATCAAAAGTAAGAACAATCGGGCATCATCCCACTAATCCACTAACCCGCTCATCTACTAAACTTTACAAAAGTTATTAACAATTTCAACAGGCTATAAATATTATGGATTTAAAAGAAAAAGAAGAATATATATATAAGATTAAGTCCTTAGCGAAGGAGAAGAAGGCGGTGATCTTCGCGCACTATTATACCCGACCGGAAATTCAAGAATGCGCTGATTTCATCGGAGATTCGTTAGCGCTTGCACAAGAGGCTACGCGTGTGGATGCGGATATATTGGTAATGTGTGGTGTGCATTTCATGGGTGAGACGATGAAGATCCTCTGTCCGGATAAGAAAGTGCTGATCCCTGATATGAATGCGGGTTGTTCTTTGGCCGATAGTTGTAAAGCAGAGGATCTCAAAGAATTAATTAAAAATGAAAAATTAAAAATTAAAAATAACGATGCCGGTCAAGAGTTGATCGTAGTAAGTTACGTCAACACTTCAGCCGATGTGAAGGCGTTGACGGATGTAGTGGTGACATCGTCGAATGCGAAGAAGATTGTGGATCAGTTGCCGAAGGAAGCGAAGATAATCTTCGGTCCCGATCATAATTTAGGCAGTTATATAAATAGCGTGACAGGAAGGGATATGCTGCTTTGGAACGGAGCCTGCCATGTGCATAGCCGGTTCTCATTAGAGGCGCTTTTACAACTCAAAGCGGCTAACCCGGGTGTAGAGGTATTGGCACATCCAGAATGTAAAGCCCCAATTTTGGCTCAGAGCGACGTTATAGGTTCGACGAAGGCTCTGCTTCAACACACTATTAAATCGTCCGCCAAACGCTTTATAATCGCCACAGAAAGCGGAATTCTATTTGAGATGCAGCGTGCATGTCCTGATAAGGAGTTTATTCCGGTACCGCCGGAAGTGACTGAAGGTGTAGGATGCAGTTGTAACGAATGCGAGTATATGCGGATGAATACCTTAGAGAAGTTGTATAACTGTCTTCTGAACGAGACGCCTGAGATAGAAGTAAAAAAAGAGACAGCCGAGAAGGCCATCTCTTCGATAGAGCGGATGTTAGCGTTGAGTTAATACTATCAGGCTGAGTGCTTATAGTGTCTGATCCGCTTGTGAGGATTAATAGCAGGCATCGGCGTAATATCCGAATACGTTTTATTTTCTTCGATCGCTTTTTGGAACATAGCTATCAGTGCTTGTGCGCAGTTAGCTATCTCGTATTTTTTCATTGATTCGGCATATTTAAAGCCCATATTCCATCTTTCATGCGGATGATCGAACCAGTAGTCGATCTGTTCGGCTAATGCTTTGGCATCGCCGGCCGGATACGTGCTATGTTCATCCAAAGCGTAGGTAGCGGTACCGGAATAGCGTGCCGTTGCAATAATCGGAACCACCGCTTGCTGCATGGCTTCGGTGATACTCATTCCTTCCACTTCGACGAAGGCACAGTGGACAGCCAAGTCGGCTTTAGCTGCTAATTGACGCAGTTGTTCGCGGTTGCAGAATTCAACCGTAGGGCGATATGTCACAATACCGTCTTCGTAAAGTTGGTTAGCCATCTTCTTATATGCCTCTAATTTTGGTCCTCGCCCGGCTATATGCAGTCGGATACGGCGCGCGTACTTACTCATACGGATTGCCTTATAGAGCGTCGGTTGATCTTTCTCGATAGCCGTACGACCGATATAGATCAGATCCAACGGACGGTTCTCATCCAAGTAGTCTGCAGGCGGTGTAGCAGGCCGGATACAGGTGTCCGGAATAACCCCGTTAGAAAGCGTGATACATTTAGCTTTCACATGATGGCGTTCGAGTCGTTCGCGAACGTTATCCGTCGGGCATTGGAGGTAAGCATAGTTGTCATAGAATACGCGACACCAATAACGATAGAGTATCTGACAGATCAGATTACCGCCTACGAAACCTAAGGCATTATATACAATATTCTCCGGATGTACGTGATACGTGCCTGTGATAGGTTTGCCGAGTTTGCGTGCAATGTTCATCGCAGCATGATGCAGGAAGAAGGTCTCTTCGAGATGCACCACATCCGCCCAACGAACCGCTTCTTCGATGATCGGACCATGCCAATCGGCATAGGCATAACCGAAGGAATCCAACATGGGTTGCATGAGCGGAAAATAAAATTTCTCCATCGGATATTCGGGTTGCGGTCCATCTGGATTCTCAAAGTTCTTTCCCGATAAAACCCGTACTTCCTGTCCGGCAGCACGCAATGCTTCTACCGTTCTTCTGGCCGATTCATCCAGGCCGTTTCCTTGACTGAAATAACTATTCACTACAAATAAAATTCGCATACTTTTACAGTTTTTATGTTAATTCGGCTGCAAAAGTACTGCTTTTTATTTAAGTGTACAAATATTTTCTAATAATCGTAAATAAAAACAAAAAATCCGCCATGAAATATGACGGATAGTTTGTTTTATCTTAAAAATCGGAAATTTTAATTAGAAAGTCCGACAAGTAGATGCGCCAGTTGCGCCAGGTATGTCCGCCGATCGTTTCGGTATTTGTGTGCGGTACTTGGGCTTTTTCCAAGTGCTTGTTAAACTTTTTGGCGTTATTATAAAACAAATCGGTTACACCGGAATAGACGTAATAGGTAGGAATCGGATAGCCATTCTTAGCGAAAGTTGTTGCGGGTAATTGTTCTTTTTTTACGACCGGTGAGAAGAATCCGATTGCCATGAAATAACCGGGCATGAGATTAGAGGCATTCGCTGCGATACGGGCGCCATCCGAAAGGCCTGCTATATAGTGCTGATCGGACACACTGAAGGTAGAATCGATAAAGGCCGTCAAGTCCACCAACGAGCGTTCGATATTATGATCATGACGCAGGCGGGAATAGTTCATAAGGTTATAGAACAAAGACCGATGGATAGGTCCGCCTTCTTTTAGTTTCACATTCACGTCCGGCATGACGAGAATAAAAGGTAGACATTTTCCCTCTGCCACTAAATTCTCCAATATTTGAATGGCGCGCCCGCGTTCTAACCACGAACCCTCATAGCCGCTGATACCGTGCAGCAGATAGACAACCGGATAGCGGAGCGTGTCGTTATATCCTGCAGGCAAATAAACATTCACATTTCGGTTGACATTTTCTACAGAACTATACCAAGAAAGTGGTATTATCGTTCCTTGTTGGGCAGGTTTCTGATAGAGGGCAGTCCGAGTGTTACCACCTACCGTGACGATATTCCACTTCTCGTGCATCTGCCAGGACGTGTCATTATTGAGCGGATCGTCGATTCGCTTACCGTTGATCTTGAAGCAATAGGTATAGAGTTCGGATTGTAGCGGTTTAGTAGTAGCATGGAAACAGCCGTTACTATCCTTTTTCATCTTCACCTTCAGGATTCGCAAATCGTCGTAACGCGTACTATCCTCGCCTTTATAGAAGAAATCTCCCTCTACATGCACTTTTTTAGCGACTCCGCAGTAACAGAAAGTCACCGTACTGTCTTCATTCACCACAACCGATTGATAGTCATTCGGCGTGGTGTCGATTTGCTGTTCACGCGCCTCGGATGGAAGCACGTAAAGTAATAATAACAATACGATGTAATATATTTTACATTTCATTTGCCTTGCGTCTATTTAGCATTGTCGTATTCCAGACGGATATTATCACACCAAACGATGTTACCCGGACAGCCTGTGAAAGGAGGCATACAACCGGCAGAGATCTGAATGATAAGATGAGTAGGTTCTACATCTGCGCGATAATCCACTTCTTCGATAGGCACCATATCTCCTTTGCTGTTATGCGTTTTTTGGTTGTTTTTCGCGAGTGCCACAGAGGACTTACCGTAGATAACCGGTATACGGAAGTCATTCTTCCAATCGTCTGTTGATTGCGTGATTTTCTTTTGAATGGTTCCGACGCGGTAGGCGTAAACGTGTCCGTTCTCTTCCCAGCGATGTTGGAGGAAGAGAGTGATTATACCGGCGTCACGACCTTCTACCTCTTTGACTTGGGTCTTGGCAGGTGCATAAACCGCTTTTTCATCTTTTATGAGCGCTTTGTAATCAAGGATGAGCGCAGTAGGACGACCTGTGAACGGAATACCCATATCGATAGCAGAGTTAGGGTCACTGGTTTGTTTTGAACTAATAACATCCACCATCTTACCGGTGTAGATAGAACCTGTAGCGAGGGCTTTGAAGTTGATACCGATAGCGCTCACGATTTCCAGTGTACTCTCCATACGGCAACACGTTCCGATTCCACGTTTTTCAGGCGTCACGGATACAGACACTTTTTCGACACCCATCACTTTGGCATATGCATTACTACAACCCCATACACCGCCGGGTTTGTAGAGCGTCTTGGTCTTACCGCCTATGATGGCGGACTCTTTGATGGAGCGTTCGGTCCAAGTCTCGAAATCGTTTAATACTTCTATTCGTTCTTGCGCTGTGACGCTTAATGCAGCCAATACTATTGCTAATAATTTCGTTCTCATATTAAAAATATACTCTATAGATAAGCATTATACTTGAATCACTTTTCGGTGCGGTGTACAACTCGCTGTATGGGCAGGCAGTAGGGCTGAACATGGCAAACCACCGCGGTGCCATACCTACTACGCCATCTACTTGCGCCATACTCATTCCGACGTCTATCAGGAGGTTTGGTGTGATAGGCGGAAGGCATATATCGAAGTACATTCTTCCTTTACCCGTCTGTCCGCCCCATATACCTTTGTCGGTATGCTGGGGAGAAATATGAATATCCGTAGAGCAGAGCGGCGTACTGAGTTTGGTTTGCTGACAAAGCAAGGCATAATACGCAGAGTCGGCAACTGTTATCTCACAGTTGTCGGCATAGCAAAACATGCCCATCATACAGAGCAATATCAGCAAATATTTTCTCATGCTTTTTTTTGTTCTTTAACCAGCTTCTCCACCAATTCGATGATACGTTCACAAGCGTCCGGATGGGAGTTTTCCTTCTGCCCTTTGATCATCTTGGCGCGGTACTCTTCATCGTTGGCAAGTCGGATAGCTGCTAACGCCTGTTCTTCCAGTTTCTCGGAGTAGAAAGACATGTTACGTTCATGGCAGAACTTGGCATTTTCGTCCTCGATACCCGGTATAGGAGCCGTGTGAACCAGCGGGATATTCTTGATAATTGACTCGGTCGTACTGATACCTCCCGGCTTGGACATCACCACATCGCAGGCATCCATCATCAAGGCTATCTTGTCGGTATAGCCGACAGGACAGATGCGGTAGTCGTCCGCAAAATCATGCTTGATTACTTCCAGGTTATGCTCATTGCGTCCGCAGACACAGATAACACGGCTGTTAGGACGCATATGCTCCTTGAATTCCTTGAGCAGCACAGACATATTGCCGAATCCCATACTACCGGACATCACCAGATACCAGCGGCTTTTGTTCGCTGTACTGTCTTTGTCCAACAGTTCGAAGCCCAGTGCCTTTGCAACTTGTTTGCGTGCCTCGTCTTTATCGATATGATGCGCGAACAGTTCTTCGTTCACAGGAATACCGTACGCCAACAGTTTCTCTTTCGGGAATCCGTCTCGAATCCATAACGGGAACAGATCCTTGTGCGGCAACACGTAGTAGTCCAGTTCTGTATCGTTCAGGAACGGGTGAATCGTATAATCGGTCATCACAAAAACCGACGGGATATGCAATTTGCCTTCCCGCTTGAGTGCAGTAAGTTTCTCGGCAGAAAAAAGATGCACGGAAATAACGGCATCATAACCTCCGTCCTCGATGAAATGCCATAACCGGCGCCAATAGAGTTTGTTTACCCAATAAATAGGCGAATGCTTATGGCCGTTCAAATTCCTGGAAACCCACATGGCAAACGCATAAATCTTGGAGAAGGGGTTAAATCCTCCGGTACTCTTTACATATGCTTTAGATACAGCTTGCGAGTTGGCTGAAGTACCATTCGGCTGGGAGATAGACAGAATATCTTTCATTTCTGCCTCTATTCCCTTCGCTCTCATGGCATTGAGAATTGCTTTTCCACTTGAGTTGTGTCCTTCGCCGGTATTGGCGGATAAAATGAGTACTTTCATACAGTTGCTTATTTTGCCGCCGCAAAATTACTGCTTTTTTTTGAAATACACAAGTAAATAGCCCTAAAAATGGAAAATAAGTAAAAATTGTAATCTTTATTATAAGATTAGCACAATCGGCAAATGGTCTGAATAGCCGTTTTGATAGATAAAGCCATTATAGGTTCGTTTGGGTTTGAGGCCCAGGTATTTCTCGTCGGGTTCTTGGATCCATTCGGCGTCGTAAACGTGTGCATTTGATAGGCTATCGATAGCCGGCGAGACATAGAAATGATCCAAAAACGTCCATCGTCCTTGGTACTTATGCGTACCTTCTCCTTGTATCCTTTTGTCCTTTAGTCCGTGGATCTGCAACCCGTCTTCATTCATATCCCCCATGACTATGATTTTAGCCTTAGGATGAACGGTATAGACGGAGTCTATCGCTTGTTCCAGCACTTGTTTGGCTGCTTCGCGTTTCCATTCACTCTCTGCCTTTCCGCCTCGTTGGCTCGGCAGGTGACAAACGAAAAAATGGATTGTATCGTGCTTATCCACTTGTGCGCATACATAGAGGATATCGCGGGTTCTGAGATCGGGATGTTGAATTTGGATGGGTCTTGTAGCAAGCGTATCTACCCTACTCTTTTTGTATACCAGCGCGACATCAATACCTCGTGGATCCGGACTCTCGTAATGCACAAAATCATATTCGTTACGCCTCAGCGTATAACATAACCGCTTCACGACGGCCGCATTCTCTACTTCCTGTAATCCGACCACATCTATCCCATCCCACTCGCCGATATTGGTCAGCACTCGCGCGATGTTCTCTTCTTTCTTATAGTACCGCGTATAAGACCACCTTCGTTCCCCTTCTTGCGTCCATTCGATATCATCCTTCAGGCTGTCATGCGCAGGATGAAAGAGGTTCTCCACGTTATAACTGACGATGGTGATGAGAAGCAGGCAGGTAAGACTCATACTAACATCCTTTGGGCGCGTTGGAGGGCTGCAATGAAGGCATCCACATCCTCTTTGTCGTTATACAGTCCGAATGAGACACGTACTGTGCCCGGTACGCCCATCGTATCAATAAGCGGTTCCGCACAATGATGTCCGGTTCGAACGGCTACTCCTTGTTGGTCTAATAGCGTGCCTACATCAAACGGATGAATAAGTTGTTCGCCGTTATAAAGATTAAAACTGATCACGCCAGCTTTCGGCTGACCAGCACCGTATATATGAATGCCATAAATGGCATTTAATTGCTGTTCGCAGTATTCGGTGAGTTCCCGTTCATGTGCCTCGATGGCTTTCCATCCGATCGATTCGATATATTCGATTGCCTTATGCAAAGCATACGATCCTACAAAATTCGGTGTACCCGCTTCGAACTTATAGGGTAACTCATTATAGGTAGTACCACTCCAACGCACATGGTCGATCATCTCTCCCCCACCCTCATGCGGCGGGATCTGTTCTAACCATTCGCGTTTGCCGTACAGTACGCCGATACCTGTCGGTGCGTACATCTTATGGCCCGAGAACACGAGAAAATCGCAATCTAGCGCCTGTACGTCCACCTGCATATGCGGTACGCTCTGCGCGCCATCAATACAAACGGGTATATTCCGCGCATGCGCCAAACGGATGATCTCTTCGATCGGTTGAATCGTTCCTAACACATTACTTACATGCGCCACACTCACTAGCTTCGTCTTTTCGCTTAGAAGGCCCTTAAATGCCTCTAAATCGAGCGATAAATCCTCTCGTAAGGGAATATGCCGCAGAATGGCTTTCTTGCGCTCACAGAGCATTTGCCATGGAACGATGTTCGAATGGTGCTCTAGTCCGCTGACGATAATCTCATCGCCTTCATGAACAAAAGCTTCTCCAAAGGAGAAGGCGAGGGCATTTAGGCTGTCTGTCGTACCTTTGGTGAACACGATCTCATCGCTACTTTTGGCATTGATAAAATCAGCAACCGCTTGTCGCGCTCCTTCGTGCTTACTCGTTGCTACCTGACTTAGATGATGCACGCCGCGGTGGATATTACTGTTCCACGTGCTATATGCCTCCACGATCGCGTTCAGTACCTGCTGAGGCTTCTGACTTGTGGCGGCATTGTCCAGATACACCAACGGTCGACCGTGAACGGTCTCATTTAATATCGGAAAATCTGCTCTATTCATAGTTATTTTTCAATTCTTGATTTGTTTTGTTTTCTCTCCCAGTACGCACCATCTGATAACAGGAATTCGGCGTATTAGTTCTACTAACAGCGGCGACAACGTAAATACGGCAACCGTAAGCAACACGTACATCGCAACCGGAGGAAGCGTTGTATAAACCTTCATGCTGTACCCCAAACCGGAGATGATTATATAGTGAACTACATAGATAGCAAAACTATTGCGGCACATGTAATCTGCAAACTTGGATTTCCGGTCATCAAAGCAGGCAGCGAACCATCCGATCATGGCAAGACACATCAGCCATCCATACACACAATTGAGTGGACTGCTTAGGTACACAGGAGTCGTGTTATCTTCACCGAAGGTAGTGATTAATAATGTTATACCGCTTGCTACGGCGCACACCATCAGTGGTATCCATCCTTTTCGTAATGACGTTAATACATTTTCATGCGAGAAGACGAAGTATCCGCTCAAAAAGAAAAGAAGATAAAAGAATGGTTTGTATCCGTTATAAAGACCATCCAAACTTTCGGGACGAGGGTTCATGATAAGCGTTCGGGTACCTAACCAATACAATACGCCCAACAGGATAATTCCTGCCAAACCAATTTTCCCGCAAAGCGAGTAGAACCGATCTTGTGCATCAACCTTCCGAACGAGCAGCAAAACCAGACTGAACAACCATAGATCCTGTATAAACCATAACGGACCTGTTCCGCTCAGCGACCACGCCACATACTTAATGATGCCCGGAGTGTCGGCAAGCATGTCTATTCCATTCGTATAACTAAGTGTATGCGTGTTGAAATAACCGGCGATCCATTGAAAAACAAATAATCCTATTGTAGCAGGCACTAATAACTTGCGGGTGCGGCTTTGAAACCACTCTTTCTCCGAATGTGCATCCAATGCGTACCGGGCACTGATGCCTGCCAGCAAGAACAAAAGAGGCATGAACCAAGGATAGAGCAGATACATCACAAAATCTTGGTACTGAGGACCTCCGAAGCCACCTATTCCGCCTACTACCCCTTTGCCGTTGTAGTAGTAAATAACGTGGTAAAAGAGTACCAGCAGTACGGTCACCCAACGTAAATTATCGATCCAATGTTTTCGCATGTTTTCTTATGGTTTATAATAACTTTCTTCCAGTATTTTTTGTGCGTCCGGTTCAGCCATTAGTTCCTGCAGCGTAATCTCCTTATTATGCTCCATATAACTCTCTGCGATACGCCATCCGAGCCATATGCCTAAACGACCGGGTGCGTCCTGTGAGACTTCAGAGGTGAAAGGTCCATCGTTGAGGTAGCCTGTCAGGATGAGACTTTCGGTTTTGAATAGATCGCGTTTGTCCATCACGAGATGCCAAATCGCCCGTTCGTTTTTTACGCACCAGTTCCATTGTTCTTTCGTCCATCCCATCACTTCATAACCGGGCAGTTCATCAAAGAGTTGCGACACGAGGTACATCACTTTTCCGCGGTAGATCATTTGATCTAACAGCCGACTTTTGGTACTGGTGTAGGGTAGGGTGCGGAACAAAAAAGCACTGATGACATCCACCGGAATACACTCCTTACGCATGGTCTGTTTCTGGTAGTCATACACCACGCGGTTGTAGTACTCATAGTTACTGCCGAGGTACATGTCTGCACCGATACCGATCAGTTCGTCCCCAAAATAAATAGGCGTCTGAAAACCCGAAACAAAGAGGTACAGACTCGGTATCTCCGTCTCTGGATACAAATATTGTATCCTACTAAAAGCTTTACTTAGTCCTTTTTCGATATCCGTGACGTCTGCAAAAACCGCTTGCTCCTTGGCGTTGGTGGCTTTAAAACCATAGACGGTATCGTTCAGAAACTCCGGTAAGGCTTGCTCCAGATAGGCTGTATCGGCAGCCGGAATACCCAATATCTCTTCCACCCACAGCGGCATAAAGGTCGGGTACTCGTCATATAGTACTTTGATATCCTGTGCCACACTTGCCTCATGTACATTCATCAAGGCCTTATCAAAGCGCACGATCTCAATTTGCTGAGGTTCAATGTTTTTCGGAAAATATGTCCGCCCTTTCTGACAGGCTGTCAATGCCACCAGACAAGCTATAAATAGATATTTTTTCATTTGATGATACCGTCTTTGATTTCGATGATTCGATCGGCTATATTTGCCAGTTCTTTGTCGTGCGTGACGAGTAAGATCGTCTGTCCGTATTCTTTGCGTAACTTCAAGAGCAATTCGCTCAACTCTTTCTTATTCTGCGTATCCAGGCTTCCCGTCGGTTCATCCGCCAGAATAATATCCGGAGCCATCATTAATGCTCGTGCAGCTGCTACACGTTGTTTCTCACCACCGGACAGCGCATTCGGCTTGTGGTTCATTCGGTCACTTAAGCCTAAATCCCGCAACAGTTTTTCGGCACGAGGTTTATATTCGCTCTCTTTCTCCCGCGCGATCATGGCAGGAATGCAGACGTTTTCCAAGGCCGTGAACTCCGGTAATAACTGGTGAAACTGGAAGATAAAACCGATATGTTTATTGCGAAAAGAAGCAAGGTCTTTGTCCTTCATCGCAAACACGTCGGTACCCTCAATGAGCACTTGTCCTTTGGTCGGACGGTCCAGCGTACCGATGATCTGGAGTAGGGTAGTCTTACCCGCTCCGGATTTACCGATAATAGCTACTATCTCGCCTTTCTTGACGCTTAGATTAACCCCTTTTAGCACTTCCAACTCGCCGAAAGATTTGCCTATATTCTTAACCTCTATCATACTATTCATTTACCAAATCATTCGTATCAACGCGCTTGTCATCAGTCCGCAGCAGATTAACTTTAGAATCGTGCCAAAGAGTAATCCTACAAAACTTCCCCAGCCGGCACGGATGGCTTCCGCTACTTGCTTACCGCCTAACAGTTCACCCAACACAGCGCCTACCAACGGTCCCGCGATTACGCCTACAGGTCCGAAGAAAAGACCGGCAAATACACCTATCGTACTGCCTATTACGCCCCATTTTGTACCGCCGAACTGCTTCGTGCCCCATGCCGGCACCACATAGTCCAGTATGGTCACGACGATTGTTACGATGCCCCAGATGAGTAGGGTCTGCCACGTAAAATCCACACGTTCCGTGATCTGTGCGATCCACAAACCTGCATACGCGATAGGTACGCCCGGCAATCCAGGAACGATACATCCGATGATGCCTATCAGCATGCATAAACCGGCTATAATCAACAAAAAGATTTCCATATCACTCAATTTTGCGCTGCAAAATTACTGCTTTTTTTCGACATATGCAAGAGAAAAACGAGAAATCAATTTCAAAATCACAGGATATATACATAGTATATATAAGGCATGGTATGATACGTGATAGGTACTGCTTAAGTCTTGCTTTTGAAGGAGATTAGTCTCGCAGGTTGATGATCAGCGCCAAGAGGAGCAGCAGAAGATAGTAGATTGCAATCATTCCGCCGTTGGCGCTGGCAGGGAATGTGCTGCCCGGTAAAGACTCGATCCAACCTACCGAATGGTTCATTAGCCAAGAGAGACTGAAAGTGATTTTCGTAAACCAAACACCTAACCATGAACCGCCTAACAACAGACTCACTAAACCGCATGGAACGAGAAATGTAGCTATCGGAAGTACGATCAGATTGGTCAGTAGAAAATAGGTACTTACATAGCCGAAATAGTGAATTGTCAGCGGTAAGGTACCCAACTGCGCAGCGATCGAGACAATGACCGTTCCTAATAGCCAGGCATAGAGACGTTTCTGCGACCCCGTCATTTCTATCCGATGAAAAAGGCGCTCGCATTGTTTAGCTAGCAGTACAATCGCTGTAGTGGCCGCAAAACTGAGTTGAAAACCTACGCTCCAGAGATCTAACGGGCGTACTAGCAAGATAAAAACGGCAGCTGCTCCGATACTATTGAGGTTGATGCCTTGTTTATACAGCATGCGTCCTACTTCTACGATCGTCACCATCACTACCGCCCGTACCACCGAAGGTGTCATACCGGTTAACCATGCATATCCCCACATGACTGCGATAACAATACTGCTGATGACACAACGACCTAACTGATTTTCATAACGTGGTCGGAAATGACCTCCAAGTGTTAAAATACTGATTACCAACAGATAAATAATTCCTGTATGCAGTCCGCTTACCGCCAAAACATGTGCAGCACCGGAAGCCTGAAAACGACGTTTGAGAGCCGGATCTAGGTCTTCTTTATATCCCAAAGTCAGGGCTCCAACGGTCGCTAACTCGTCGCCCTCCAGCCCCGATTCGGAGAGGCGGTTGTAGAGCCGTTTCTGAAGTGGGATAGAGTAGGAGGCTGTTGGTTTGCGTTCATACTGATAGACAAAAGCGGAACCGATAATGCCTTGCCGCAACAGATATTTCCGGTAGTCAAAAGTCCCTATCGAATCCGCTTTCCGTATGCGCGTGGTAGCAAGGATCGTATCTCCGGTATGCAGCAAAAAGTTCGTACTGTCCCGCCGTACATAGACATATACTTTCCCGCCATAGGTCTTCGCTTCATATCGTTCATATTGTGTGGTAGGCTTGTTTTCGCTCTGAATGATGAATGTATGGATGCATAGGCTGTCATATACCGCTTTCTCCTCCGGATACAGCACCCCTATCCGCTCACAAAACAATATTGCCACTACCAGCGGTAGCAGCAATATAATCATCGGATATGCACGGATACGGTCTAACACATTTTCAACTATCAATTTTCAACTATCATCTTTCTCTCTCCGTTCTCCTGCGGCTCGATCTTGATCCATACCGTATCTTCCGGCAGGATCGCCTCTATCATCTCCGGCCACTCGATGAAACAGTAGTTACCCGAATAGAGATACTCCTCGGCACCAAAGTCCAAAGCTTCACGGATGTCCTTGAGTCGATAACAATCAAAATGGTACACTTCGCCGCGGTAGGGTTGTTCCACGTCATACACATTGACGATGGCGAAAGTCGGACTATTGACCACATCAACCGTTCCCATCTCTTCACACAACTTTTTGATGAAGGTCGTCTTACCGGCTCCCATCTGTCCGTCGAACGCAAACACACGATGGGGTTCGCATGCTTTCAGAATCTCCAATGCACTTACTACCTCTCCGCACTCGTTGTAGAGCAAGAGGTCAGAATTTTCACCTTTTTTTATCGTATAAGTACTCATGTTCTTGCTTTTTATTCAATTCTCAGAGGCTTATTTTTGCCTGAATTTGTTCGTAAATCATTGAACCTCTGTTAGTTCCTAGTAATTCGATCCATTCGTCCTTTGTTGCCATTCTAGCGCGCTTCATAGAACCGAAATGCATCAGTATTTTATGCTTTGTTACTTCTCCAACTCCTTGAATATCATCAAGTTGACTATGGATCTGCGCCTTGCTGCGTTTCTTTTTATGATATGTGATCGCAAATCTGTGTACTTCATCTTGTATGTTCGTCAACAACCGGAACACTTCACTTGTTATAGGCATCGAGATCTCTCTGGGCGGAAAACCAAACAGTAGTGTCTGCGTCCGGTGTTTGTCATTTTTCTTCAGACCTGCAATAGGAATACTGAGTCCCAGTTGATCTTCTACCGCCTCCCTAATCGCATGCATCTGACCGAGGCCTCCATCTGCAATGATCAGATCCGGCATTTGTCCGTTGGATTCGAGAATACTTTGATATCTCCTTCGTACCACTTCGCGCATGCTTGCGTAATCATCAGGACCTTCGACTGTCTTGATCTCAAAACGCTTATAATCACTCTTACTTGGTTTGGCCATCCGATAGACCACACATCCGGCAACTGCGTTCTCTCCTTGGATATTCGAGTTATCAAAGCAGTCTATCCATTTTGGCAGTGTCGGAAGCCCCATCATCCGCTGCATCTCCGTTAAGATCCGAACACCTCGTTGCTCCGGATTGAGTTTATCGTCTTGTTTGAGTCGGTCTAATTTATATTGCCGTACGTTCTGCATAGCCAGATCCAGGAGTTTCTTTTTATCTCCGCTTACGGCTATATGCACATGCAGCGTGTCATCAAAAACCTCCGGAATGAACGGAACAATTACGTCTTTTGTCATACTCTCCAAGCGCTGTCTAAGTTCTATCATTCCGATCGCTAACATCTCCTCTTTCTCTTCCTCCATCTTGCGGCGATATTCTATCGTCTGACCTTGTACAATTGATCCGTTATGTACGTGCAGCATGGCGATATATACTTTATCATCCTGTTCGTCATAACCGAAGACATCTACATCCTTGGCTGTACTATTCGTGATAATAGTTTTACTCTTGAATTGCTCCAATAGTTCGATCTTACGCTTGATTTCTGCAGCCTCTTCAAATTTAAGTTCTGCCGATTTCATCAGCATTTCTGCCTCAAGTTGCTTCCCGATATCATGCGCATCACCCTTGATGAGTTTGCGTGCTTGATCTATCCATTCTTGATAGTTCTCTTGGCCTATTCCCTCGCATATACCGCAGCAATTTTTGAGATGGTACTTGAGACACACGCGCATCTTTTTTTTCTCGATGGATTCGGTAGAAATCGGTATATTGCATGTACGAATAGGGTAAAGTTTATGAATCAATTCCAGTACCAGTTCTACCGTATATCCAAAGCTATATGGACCATAATACTCTCCGCTTTTCTTATTAACTACCCTCGTTTTGAAGATTCGTGGATATTTTTCGCGTGTGATGCAGATGTACGGATAGCTTTTTCCGTCTTTGAGAAGGATATTATACCTGGGCTGGTACTCCTTAATCAGATTATTCTCTAAAAGGAATGCATCCTGCTCGCTATCTACAACTACATAGCGTATATCGGCTATATGGGCTACTAACTGGCGCGTCTTGGAGGATTGGTGATCCTTATTGAAATAACTATTTACGCGTCGGTGCAGGTTCTTAGCCTTACCCACATAGATGATCTGTCCTTCTTTATCAAAGTACTGGTACACCCCTGGACTTTCCGGGATGCGCTTCAAAAGAAGGGCTATATGATCATCCGATTTATTCATCTACTTCAATTCCGAACAAGAAATATAAGTCATCTGCTTTTCCTTGGAGATATTTACGGCCATTTAATCCTTCGAGCTCAATGATGCAGTTGACGTAAATCTTTTTTACGCCTAATTTTTTTACCAGATTAATAGCAGCTTCCATCGATCCTCCTGTTGCGAGGATATCATCATGGATGAGCACGATATCATTCTCGTTCAGCGCATCTTTGTGAATTTGGATCGTGTCGTATCCATACTCCTTGGTATAAGTGTAGGATACCGTTTCCGCCGGCAACTTATTATGTTTACGGATAGGTACAAACCCTGCACCAATCTCCATAGCTACTGCAGGCGCCAGAATAAAACCGCGTGACTCAATACCTACTACCTGCGTGATACCCAGATCTTTGTAATGGTTCACAATCTCATCCTTCATCCAGCATAGGCAATCATGTCTTGCTAATGCAGTTGTGATGTCCTTGAACTGTATGCCCGGTATAGGAAAATCAGGCACATTACGAATAGCTGCTTTTACTTCTTCTAATGTCATATTAATTTTGTATTTGTGTTCCACGTGAAACATTTAAGTTAGTTTGCTTTGCAAACTAGTTCTATTTATCTGCCCATCAAAACCAACAAAACACTGATATCATTTGGGCTTACGCCCGGTATGCGCTGTGCTTCTCCGATGGACTTCGGGCGTATGCGACTTAGTTTCTGCCGTGCCTCGGTGCTTAGACTCTGCACTTCGTCGTAGTTAAAACCATCCGGTATGCGTATCTGATCCAAGCGTTGCAGTTTAGCCGCTTCCATTTGTTCGCGTTTGATATATCCTGCGTACTTGATCTGGATTTCACAACTTTCTACGATTTCATCAGACAAATTATCCAGTTGTACCTTCAATTCCGGTACTACTTCAGCCAAATCTTTAATATTTACCTGTGGACGCAGGATAAGTTCACTCATCTTGCATCCTTCATGGAGAGGCGTGCTACCGATGGATTCTAACCAACCATCTATACTTCCTTTGTGGATGGTGTTAGTCTGTAAATACGCGATGAAATCGGCACAACTTGTTTGCTTTTGATGCCATAAATCATAGCGTTCCTTATCGGCTAATCCCATCTTGTAACTACGCGTAGTGAGTCGTTCGTCGGCATTATCCTGGCGCAATAAGATGCGATATTCAGCTCGGGAGGTGAACATACGGTAAGGTTCATCCACACCCTTATTAACCAAATCGTCAATCAGTACACCGATATAACTCTCATTTCTACCCATAGTGAAAGGTGCGCCGCCATGCACGTTGATGTGCGCGTTAACCCCTGCTACCAATCCTTGACCTGCTGCCTCTTCGTATCCGGTGGTACCATTGATCTGACCGGCAAAAAACAGATTTTTAATCTGTTTTGTTTCCAGCGTATGATGTAATTGAGTGGGATCAAAGAAGTCATATTCGATGGCATATCCCGGTCGGTATAGAACGACATCTTCAAGTCCTTTGATTGTTTTTAGTCCGGCTAACTGTACCTGCCATGGTAGACTACTGGAGAACCCGTTCACATAGTACTCGTTACTATCTACACCTTCCGGCTCCAGGAATATTTGGTGCGCTTCCTTATCGGCAAAGGTGACGATCTTCGTCTCTATACTTGGGCAATAACGCGGACCGATACTCTTGATTTGTCCGTTGAAAAGGGGTGAATCTGCAAGTCCTGCGCGTAAAGTGTCATGGGTTCGTGTGTTGGTGTAGGTAATCCAACACGGCATCTGTTTGAGTTCCCTTTTAACCGTATTTAGATAACTGAACTGATGCCAGTCATTATCTCCATCCTGACGCACCAATTCATCGAAATGAATGGAGCGGGCATCGATACGCGCAGGCGTACCGGTTTTCATACGATCTGTCTGAAATCCCAGCGATACCAGTTGTTCGGTGATGCCGTGTGAAGCAGGTTCGGACGTACGTCCTCCGGGGATCTGGGTCTTACCGCAATGCATCAGGCCATTGAGAAAAGTGCCATTAGTGAGCACTACAGCTTGCGCTTCCATTTCGATGCCTAACATCGTCTTCACGCCGCATACCTTATTATCTCTGATAATAAGACTAACTACGATATCTTGCCATATATGCAGATTATCTGTACTACTCAGCACCTTGATCCACTCCTCAATAAACCGTTTGCGGTCACTTTGGCTACGTGGGCTCCACATGGCCGGCCCTTTGCTCTGGTTGAGCATCCGGAATTGGATGGCACTTCGATCGGTAACAATACCCATTTGACCTCCCAAAGCGTCTATCTCACGCACGATCTGACCTTTGGCGATACCGCCCACGGCCGGATTACAGCTCATCTGCGCGATTTTATTCATGTCCATGGTGATGAGCATGGTTTTACTACCCATACGGGCAGCTGCGCTAGCTGCTTCACAACCAGCATGGCCTGCTCCCACTACTATGACATCGTATTTAAAATCCATGTTATTTTGTCTTTCTTATTTTCTTATGTCCCCATCGCCAAGCAGCACTATGACTCCCGTTTGTGATAGCATGCATGGCAGGGTTAAAAGCATTCTCCAAATGTGATCGATAGGTGATCTCCATCGTCTTGGGATCAACTATGATACCGATGATGTCGAACCGTAATGCCTTGGTGGACTTACTATGTCGTATGAACGCATTTCCGGAGGTAATCATCCTTTTTTTCTTGGCTTCATCGACATATTCTTCCGGTCGGAAGTCCCCAAACATAGTCGTTCTGGCTTTTACCTCTACAAACACGATCTCCTGTTTGTTCTCAGCGATCAAGTCTATCTCCCAATGTCCCAAACGCCAGTTATGA
Organism: uncultured Bacteroidales bacterium; assembly: GCA_947164985.1. Classification (GTDB taxonomy): domain Bacteria; phylum Bacteroidota; class Bacteroidia; order Bacteroidales; family Paludibacteraceae; genus Colicola. The sequence continues at coordinate 282,620 of CAMUYI010000001.1, forward strand.
GCTACAATTCTATAGCCTTTCTTCTCCAGCATCTTGGCAGCTTCTTCTTCACCTTTTATTCCTATGGGGTCAGTAACAAATGCCATATCAATTCAATTGTTCCATACGGGCTGCATCGAGGCGCAGCAAGATAAACAACAAAAGTGTGAAGCCCCATAACGAACTACCTCCATAACTAAAGAAAGGTAACGGAATACCAATTACCGGCAAGAGTCCTAAGACCATGCCCACGTTGATTGTGAGGTGGAAAAGGAAGATACTGGCAACGGCATAGGCGTATATACGTGTGGTGACGTTTCGTTGTCGTTCAGCGATGAATATGAGGCGTAATATAAAGGCCAGATACATCAATAAAACACCGATGGAACCGATAAAACCCCACTCTTCACCTACGGTGCAGAAGATGAAGTCCGTATCTTGTTCCGGAACAAATTGCAGTTTGGTTTGGGTGCCATTCAGGTATCCTTTCCCGAAGAACCGTCCTGAACCGATGGCGATACGGGCTTGGTTAACGTTGTAACCTGCGCCGGCCGGATCTTCTTTCATACCCAACAGTACTTCAATACGGATCCGTTGGTGCGGTTGGAGCACTTTCTGGAATACAAAATCGCAGGCATGCGTATAACCGATACAGAAGAGCGTGAAGACCGCCAAAACAAGCAGCATATACTTGCGCCAATAGAAGCTGACGAATACATTATAGATCACCAATGCGATGACGATACCCATAGAGATCCAGTCGAAAGGCATGGGTATCCATATGTTAATAATCAAGCAGATAGCATAAATAAGTGTTACGCTACCTACTAATATCAGCCCCTGCCAACGCATCGGATGCTCCTTGCAAATGAAATAGATCTCCACGGCCGTCAAGATGAGCATACAGGTTAGGATACCTACGCTTCCCGTGCCTAAAGGTAAGGTGATTGCACCAAATCGAATACTGATAATGAATAGGGCGACAGCCGCTACTCCCATCCATAACACATATCCGCTCATTCCTTGGCGGTAGAAGACGAGTAAGAAAGCAGCAAAGACAAGTGCCGAACCCGTCTCTTTTTGTAGCACCATGATGATGAGTGCCGGTACTCCGATGAGGGCAAAAGGTACGATGAGATCGCGCCAAGTTCGTATTTTATAGTCATACCGTCCCATGTATTTGGCGACGGCCAACGCTACTATGCACTTAGCGAACTCAGCCGGTTGCAAACTAATCGGACCGAGGGATATCCAGGACATAGAACCTTTGATATCGTGAGCTAAGAAAGGTGTGGCTAATAGTAGCAAGAGCATCGCGCCGTAGGCGATGTATGCCAATATGTCATAGGTTTTATAGTCAATAAGCAGTAGGATGATACCCAGTACCAACGAACCCATCATCCAAACGAACTGTTTACCGGCACGGTTGGAGAAATCGAAGATACTGGTCTGGTCAAAGGTATAGCTGGCACCATAGATATTGAGCCAGCCGAAGAGGGCCAGCAGTAAGAATATACCGATGGTGATCCAATCGACATGTTGCCATATGTTACCACTTCTTGACGCTCTCATTTAGTACAGTACTTCCTATACGATTTCGTAAATCTCTACGTTTGACATCTCCGGTCAAGTATTGCTCCATCATCATTGTTGCTACCGGGCAGGCCCAAGTAGCACCAAATCCGGCGTTTTCTACGACGACTGCAACGGCTATTTGGGGATCTTCCACCGGAGCAAAACCGATAAAGATAGCATGGTCACGTCCATGGGGGTTCTGTACGGTGCCTGTTTTACCAGCCATATGCAAACTATCCACCGCATAATGGCGTCCGGTACCATACACCATCACGCGATGCATACCTTCTTTAACCACCTCAAAATGCTCTTTCTTAATAGCTAGATTATGCCGATGAATCCGCATAGAATCGTTCTTATTGAGGTGCGGAGAGATATAGTATCCGTCATTGGCAATAGTAGCCGCTTGGTTAGCTAATTGCAACGGAGTGACGAGGATCTCTCCCTGCCCGATAGAGAGGGAACGGATGGTGATGGCTTTCCAACCTGTTTTGCCGTAGAACTTATCAAATAACTTCGTACTCGGAATACTACCGGAGGATTGTTCACTCAAGTCCGTATCCGTAAATTTCTGCCCCAGACCGAAACTCATCACAGCATCCCGCCATAGCTCATAGCGATGCCGGAAATTTTCGTTATCTTTACCGTACCCGTCCATTTGCAGCAAGTCGCGGAAAGCGCACCAGAAATAGGGGTTACAACTTTGCTCAATAGCCCTATCTAAGGCTACCGGAGAACCGTGATGGTGGGTACATTTGATAGGCGTACTACCCGGTCCAGAACAGGGATAGAGGGTATTGGGCGTGATAGCTCCTTGCTCCAAGCAGACAAGCGACTGAATGGTTTTAAATGTCGATCCCGGAGGATACATGGCCTGTGTGGCACGGTTCATCAGTGGTTTGGTCTTGTCTTTGAGTAGGAGATTGTAGTTTTTACTGCGCTCTTTACCTACCAGCACTTTGGGGTTCCAACCGGGATTGGAAGCCAAGGCCAGGATTTCACCGGTCTTCGGTTCGATAGCGACGGCACTGCCGATCTTACCGGCTAATAGTTCTTCCGCCAACAGTTGTAATTGAATATCCAGCGTGGTGTACAGATCCGTTCCGGCTTTGGCAGTACGGTCTAATTCTCCGTCCTGATAGCTGCCTTGGATACGTCCGCGTACATCGCGCATCAGCACCTCCACACCTTTCTCACCGCGCAGTTGTTTTTCGTAGGTTCGTTCCAAACCGTCACGACCAGAGTAATCACCGCGTGCGTAGTATTCATCGCGGTCCAGGTCGTCTTGGTTCACTTCGCCTACGGATCCCAACACATGTGCAGCGGCATTGTAAGTATAATCTCGTAAAGTACGTTTTTGAATCTGGATACCTGGGAAGAAGAAAAGTTCCTCTTGGAGTGTTGCGATATCTTCTTTCTTGAGTTGACTCATGAAAACCTGCGGCGTCCAACGGGAATAGCCGCGGTTCTTACGCTTATCCTTGATCTCGGTTATTCGTTCGTCGAACTCCGTCCGCGTGATCTGCAGACAACGACAGAAAGCCAAGGTGTCCCACTCTTTACCCATATCACGCATGGTCATCGTGATCTCGTAGATAGGTTGATTAAAGACCAATAACTCACCGTTTCGGTCGTATATCAAGCCTCGAGAAGGGTAAATGGTCTGTTTGACCAATGCATTGTTATCCGCTTGATTCTTGGTCGACTGATCAATTACCTGTAGATAAAATAACCGTATTATATACACCAATACGATCGTGATAGCTATACCACTGATCACATACCGGCGTCTATAAAACTGGTCATTAATCATTTGTACTTCAATGCATTATAACCTATAATGATACTGATTGTAATCATACTGCTTACCACCGTTTCCAGGAGTACAAATCCGAAATGCTGCCAACTCCAGGCGGCGAGCATAAAGACCGCCAGATGATGAATAAGCACCAGAATCACCACATATTTGATCAGGGCCTCCATACCGATCGCACGCAGACTAATCTGTTCGTTTAGGCGGTCTTTGTCATTAACGATAAGACCGATGAGGTAGGGACGGATGAACATGAGAAGGATACATGCGGCCATGTGAACGCCCAGCGAATTGCAGAACACATCCATGATGAGGCCGACGATAGCGCCGATAAGCATTGATGCACTGTGTGACAGTGTGATCGGCATCATCAGGAGACAGAGCACGTATATATACGGATGGCAAGCACCCCATAACTGCAGTTGGTTAAAGAGCAACACCTGCAGCAACATAACAACAATGTAGCGTATGAGTTGTTTAGTCCAATCCATTTTGCAGTTCCTCCAGTTCGTTTAAGGCGGCATTTTGCACGATCTCCACGTACTTCAGACGCTTGAAATTAGTATTCAACCGAACGCGTATCGTATAATACGAATCACCCTCCTTCAAAGTGCTACTTTCCACGATTCCAACGGGAATTCCTTCCGGAAAAACGGGACTTAATCCGCTGGTAACAATTGTGTCTCCTTCGTTAACTACCATATGCGCCGCTACGTCTGCCAATTGGGCAAAACGGCTGTCTTTGCCATTCCACTGCAAGGTACCGATATAGTCGTTCTTTGCAAAGCGACAACTGAGGTTCGTGTGCGTATTGATGATCGGAAGTACCACGCTATAATGCGTGCCTACCGTACGAACGATACCAACGACACCGTCTTCATTACGAACACCTTGACCTCGTTGGATGCCGTCTTTGCTACCTCGGTTGATCGTCAGGTAGTTATGCAAGCGGTTCGTGGTCATCTGTACCGCTTTGGCCGGCAGATAATGGAAACTCTCACCTGTCTGCATCGAATCCAGTGTGGCTAACTGATTATGCAAGGCAGCATTCTCATTGGCTAATTGCTCATTGATTTGACGCAGATGGAAATAGGAACGTATCTCGTTCACTTGCGCATATTGCCAAGCCACTACTTCATTGGCAGTACTGAGCATGCTGCTACGCGGATAGACGTTATTCCAACTTAGCAGCAAAAACGCAGCAACTTCCAAGGCAATAAACACAAGGAAGTTGCTATAACGCAGCAGTATTTTGAGTAAAGTCTGCATCTGCGCTCAGTGATTAGCGAAGCAGGAAGCCGAAGTTATGTACGTTCTTCAGTGCTACACCTGTTCCGCGTGCTACGGAGTGCAACGGATCTTCCGCTACGTGGAACGGAATAGTGATCTTATCCGTCAGACGTTTAGCCAGACCATGCAGCAAAGCGCCACCTCCGGTCAAGTAAATACCGCGTTTCACGATATCGGAGTACAACTCAGGAGGTGTGGACTCCAAAGCCTGCAGGATAGCGCCCTCGATCTTGGATACACTCTTCTCCAGGCAGTGTGCGATCTCCTGGTAACTTACAGGTACGGACATCGGGAGTGCTGTCACTTTATTCGGACCCACTACGATGAAATCTTCGGGGGCATCTTCCAATTCCGGAAGGGCGGAACCTACCTGAATCTTGATACGCTCAGCCGTCGGTTCGTCAATACGCAAGTTATGCATACGACCCATGTACTCGATGATATCCTGGTTAAAGTCGTCACCTGCGATCTTGATGGACTTGTTGCTGACAATGCCTCCTAAGGAGATAACGGCGATCTCTGTCGTACCGCCACCGATATCGACGATCATACAGCCTTCCGGACTCTCTACGTCCAGACCAATACCGATCGCTGCGGCCATCGGTTCGTAGATCATATAGACGTCACGACCGCCTGCATGCTCCGAACTGTCACGCACGGCACGGATCTCGACCTCAGTAGAACCCGAAGGAATACAGATCACCATACGGATGGAGGGGGTAAAAAGATGTGCTTGCTTCGGAATCATCTTGATCATACCGCGAATCATCATTTCGCAAGCGTAGAAATCGGCGATCACACCGTCACGAAGAGGGCGAACGGTACGAATCATGTTACCGCCTTTACCGATCATTTGTTGTGCCTTACGGCCGACGGCAACCATTTTGTTGTCCGACATCGAAATCGCTACTACGGAAGGCTCATCTACCACGATCTTGTCATCACACATGATGATGGTGTTGGCTGTTCCCAAGTCAATAGCAATTTCCTGTGTAAAAGAAAAAAGTCCCATTATTGTATCGTTTTTATATAAATTCCACTCAAAAACACTTCCAAAATGCGCACATTTCGGAAAATTGCGCAAAGTTACAACTTTTTTTTCATATATGCAAGCGCGCGCGAATTTTTTTATTTTTTTTATAAAAAGTGTAAAGTCTGAAAATCGGCAAAAAAAGAGTGACAACTGAAACCAGCTATCACCCTCTGCGCTCCCTCTAGGACTTGAACCTAGGACCCCCTGATTAACAGTCAGATGCTCTAACCGACTGAGCTAAGGAAGCAACTTTTTTTCAAAAGCGGGTGCAAAATTACTGCTTTTTTTTTATATATGCAAGTTTTTTTCAAAAAAAATTCGTATCTTTGCACAGTTTTTTGAATTTTAACCCTATTTTGGGACAAAAAAGTGATAAAATGAAGAAAATTTTAGGTCTTGGAAATGCACTGACGGACATTTTGCTGCAGGTGAGTGAAGACGATTTACGTGAGCTTGGATTCCCGAAAGGAAGTATGAATCTGATCTCGCGTGAACAAGCTGAGCAAATTCAATATCGCTTTCTCTCGGTGAGAAAACGTATGGTAGCCGGAGGATCTGCGTCGAACACGATCAACTGTATTGCTTCTCTGGGAGGTAAGGCGGCTTTTATCGGTAAGATCGGTAACGATGAAGTAGGCGATTTTTACCGCGAGGATATGATCAAGAACGGGGTCAAACCTATCTTGCTGCTCTCGCAGACTTCCATGTCCGGTTTTTCGATCGTCCTTGTCACGCCTGACGGAGAGCGTACGTTTGCTACCTACCTAGGCGCAGCTGCAGAGTTATGTGCCGATGATATCCAGAAAGATGCTTTCAACGGATATGACATCTTCCATATCGAGGGTTATCTGGTGCAGAATCATGAGTTACTGGAGAAATCGCTTAAGTTGGCTAAAGAATCCGGATGCATGGTATCGTTGGATCTGGCGTCGTATAATGTCATCAACGAGAACCATGCCTTCCTCAAAGATCTGGTTAAACAATATGTGGACATTGTCTTTGCCAATGAAGATGAGTCCTTTGCATACACCCATCTTAATCCGGAAGAATCTGTGCAGATGATCGCCGAACAATGCGATATCGCGGTGGTGAAGGTAGGTAAGAACGGTTCGTACGTGCAGCAAGGTAGTAAACGTCATCATATAGGGGCAATCACCACTTCTTGTACGGATTCTACGGGTGCCGGAGACTATTTTGCAGGTGGTTTCCTCCATGCCCTGAGTGACGGATTTGATATCCGCCGTTGTGCAGAGATAGGTACGATAGCTGCGGGACGGGTCGTAGAGGTGATCGGAACTAAGCTAAGTGAGGATACCTGGGAAGAGATACGCCGTATCTGCGCCCTGTATCGCGGGTTTATGCAGAAATACGATAAGGAGTAGTTATGAAATACCTTTATTACATCTATCAGTATCTGATCGCCTGGCCGATCTTGTTGGTCCTGACGATTTTCACGGCGGTCTTTACCGTTTGTACCGTACATTGGAAGAATGCAGAGTTTGTGCATAAGGTGCAGCAGTTCTGGTCAAGGTCGTTCTTCTGGCTGATGTTCCTGCCCGTTTCTGTCGATGGCACCGAGCATATTCAGCCCGGTCAGAGTTATGTTTTTGTGGCTAATCACCAGTCGATGTTCGACGTTTGGCTCGTTTACGGATGGTTGCCGGTGATTTTTAAATGGTTGATGAAGGCGGAGTTACGTAAAGTTCCTTTTATCGGTACGGGATGCAAGGCTGCAGGGCACATCTTCGTTGATCGTCGTAATGCCAAAGCGGCCATGGAGAGCCTCAAAGAGGTGGAGAAACAGCTCACGAATGGTATATGCACCGTCATCTTCCCGGAAGGAACCCGTTCGCTGAATGGCGAAATAGGACGATTCAAACGCGGAGCGTTCCAGATAGCATGGGATCTCGGCTTGCCGGTTATACCACTGTCGCTGGACGGATGCTATGAGGTGTTGCCTAAAGGCAAACCTTTCGTGCATCGTCATCCCGTGCATATGCATATAGGTGAGGCGATTGATCTCAAACAATATGCCGATTCCAACGAGGCTATTGAAGCAGTTCGTAATGCTGTTATTAGCGGAATAACTAACAAATAACTAACAAATAACTAACAAATAACTAACAAATAACTAACGCTTACAAGCTAAAAACACAAATAATACTATGTATTCCGATCCTCAAAATTGTCTCTATTGTCAGAACAATGAGACACTCCACAATTTGATGATAGAGATCGCGCACCTGCGCGTGTCGCGCGCGTTCTTATTTAAAGAACAAACGTATCACGGTCGTTGCCTCGTGGCATATGATGAGCATGTGAATGATCTCAATGAACTGAGTGACGAACAACGCAACCTCTTCATGGCGGATGTGGCGGATGTCACACGTGCTATGCAGAAATTATTCAAACCTGAGAAGATCAACTACGGTGCGTATTCCGACAAACTGAGTCACCTGCATTTTCACCTGGCTCCCAAATATGTGGACGGACCGGACTATGGAGGTACATTCCAGATGAATCCGGGTAAGGTCTATCTGTCCGATGCCGAGTATGCGGAGATGGTTGCTGCTCTTCGAGCAGAATTGAAAATTGAAAAATGAAAATTGAAAGGTTTTGCTTTTCCGTGAGATTATAGGGCAGGAGGCGACGAAGCAGCAACTTCGTCAGTCGGTACGTGAGGGACGAATCCCTCATGCGCAACTTTTTGCAGGTATAAGCGGTATCGGTAAGTTACAATTGGCGCTGGCTTATGCCCAATACCTCAATTGTCCGCATCGTACGGAAGAAGATAGTTGCGGTACGTGTCCGACTTGTCTGCAGTTTCAGCATCTGCAGCATCCGGATCTGCATTTTGTCTTTCCTATTGTCAAGACCGATGCCGGAGATACCTGTGACGATTTCCTGGAACCATGGCGTCAAATCGTATTGGAGAAGGGTTATTTTGACCTCAACGACTGGCATGAAGCGCTAGGTGTGGAGACCAAGCAGTCGATGATCTATGAGAAAGAGAGTGGAGAAATACTGCGCAAACTGAGTCTCAAAGCCTACGGGGACGGGTATAAAGTGATGCTCATCTGGCAGCCGGAGAAGATGAATGCCTCATCGGCGAATAAGTTACTCAAGATTCTTGAAGAACCCGCACCCAAGACCATCTTTTTGATGGTATCGGAGCATCCTGAGCAGTTGTTGGCGACTATTCAGTCCCGCGTGCAGACGATACGTGTGCCGCGACTGGAGACAGAGACGATCGCTGAGGCTTTGTGCGCTAAGAGTATCAATTCGACCAAAGCAAACGATATCGCCCGCATTGCGAACGGCAGCTATCTGGCGGCGGTCAAAAAGCTCGATGAATCCGACGAAAATCAACAAGAATTGCGCGATTTCATCGCACTTTTCCGAGATGCTTATACGGTGGGTGTACTCCGTGATCCACAGAAGAAATACGAGAGTCTGCAGCGTTTACGTCAGTGGAGCCTCGATATGGCAGACTCTAAAGTGGGAAGAGAGCGGCAGAAACATTTTCTGCAGTATGCCCAGCAACAGATTCGGGAGAACTTCATCCGTAATGCCGGTCAACCCGAACTCAATTATCAGATGGAGGCAGAGCGCGATTTCTCCGTTAAATTCGCGCCTTTTATACATAGCGGCAATGTAGAAGCTATCATGAATCAACTCGATTTGGCTGAGCGACAGATTGAACAGAACGGAAACGCCAAGATGATTTTCTTTGACCTCTGCTTGCAGATGATCGTATTGATTAAGAAACCGAAACAATAAATGTCAAATAACAAATATACAATGTCCAATGAATTAGGTGCGTCGGCTACCAAGCGTAACTCGGCGCATATGTTACCGGTATGTGACTGGTTGAGTGACCTGCCGGAGAATACACGACTCACTGACCTGATTGAGGTGCAGTTCAAAAATACAAGAAAGGGTTATTTCCATAATGCCGCTAACTTGCCCTTGGAGAAAGGCGTCAAAGTGGTAGTAGAAGCGAACCCGGGATATGATGTAGGTGAAGTGGTGCTGACCGGTAAACTGGTCGAACTGCAGATCAAGAAGAATAAGATCGACGCTTCCCGTTATGAGATTCGTCAAGTGATCCGTATTGCTACCGAGGAAGACCTGCAACGCGCAGCAGAAGCCCACGCACGCGAGCATCAGACGATGATCAAAGCGCGTGAACTGGCTAAATCGTTGGGTTTGGAGATGAAGATAGGAGATGTGGAGTTTCAGGGAGACGGATCCAAAGCGATCTTCTTCTATATAGCAGATGGTCGTGTCGATTTCCGTCAGTTGATCAAGGTGTATGCCGAGACCTTCCGTATCCGCGTGGAGATGAAGCAGATCGGTGCACGACAGGAGGCAGGACGTATCGGCGGTACGGGTCCATGCGGTCGTGAGTTATGTTGTTCGACCTGGATGATCAATTTCTCGTCCGTAGGTACGGGTGCAGCGCGTCTGCAGAATATATCGCCGAATCCGCAGAAGTTAGCCGGTATGTGCGCGAAACTCAAGTGCTGTCTCAATTATGAGGTACCTGTATATGAGGATGCGTCTAAGTTATTACCGAACCGTCATATCGAGTTGGAAACTCAAGAGGCAACCTGGTATTTCTTCGCTTCCGACCCCTTAGCAGGTACCGTTACTTATTCGTCTGACCCGCAGAAGGGAGTGAATCTGACCGTTCTCTCTGCAGCAAGGGCTCATGAGATCATCGCCATGAACCGACGGGGTGAGAAACCCGCCACGCTGGAAGGAAACAAGTCCGCGGTGGTTGAGATCGGATACCAGACAGGACATGGGGATGTCACCCGTTTCGACCACAAAAAGAAAAAACACCATAACAGACGATGAGAAAATTACTGTTTTTGGCAACCTTGGCGCTCGCGCTTACTGCTTGCCGTCAAGATATCGTATTTAGTCAATTTGTCTCGATTCCATCGGGAGAATGGCATGTGGATTCGGTGGCGCAATTTGATTATCAGATAGCCGATAAAGAGGCAGGCTACCAGATGCTGGTCTATGTGCGCCATACGGAACGCTATCCGTATCAGAACATGTGGCTCTTCCTGGATAACGGTATGCAACGCGATACGATAGAGTTCTACTTGGCAGATGATCGGGGACAATGGCTCGGAGACAAGCATCACGGATTCATAGAAATGCCCGTTCTCATCGAGCAAAATTATCATTTCTCAGATACAGGGCATTGCGCTATGACCATCCAACACGGCATGCGGGATAGTCTATTACGTGGAGTGACAGATATAGGTGTAGAGATAAAACGAAATGGGCAAGAATAAGTTGAAAAAGTTCGCGGAGATGGAGACCTTCTCCAATGTCTTCCAACCGCCTTATGACCCGTCGATGGTAGGACATTGGCGGGAACGTTATTTTCATAATGACCGTCCTATTGTGCTCGAGTTGGGTTGCGGACGAGGTGAATATACGGTAGGTCTGGCTGAGAAATATCCTGATAAGAACTTCATCGGAGTGGATATCAAAGGTGCGCGTATGTGGGCAGGCGCCAAACAGGCGGAGCAGGCGGGGTTGAAGAATGTGGCGTTTCTGCGTACGCAGATAGAGTTCATTACGAATTTCTTTGCCGCCAATGAGATAGACGAAATATGGATCACGTTCTGTGACCCGCAGATGAAAAAAGCTACCAAACGGTTGACTTCCACCTATTTCATGCAGCGCTATCAGCAGATCATGAAACCTAACGGACTGATCCACCTCAAGACCGATAGCCCGTTCCTCTATACCTATACGAGCGAGATGCTGCGGCTCAACCCCTATCCGGTTTTGGCTAGCACGGATGATTTATATGGAGAAAACGCCGATTCCAACGCACTTTTTGAGGATGCGAAAGCACTGCAAACGCATTATGAGAAACAATGGTTAGACCGTGGTTTTACCATCAAGTATATCGAATGGCAACTGGTGCCTCTAAGCTCTTTTGAGGAACCGACAATCGAGATAGAGCATGACTCCTATCGTTCCTACGGTCGCAATTACCAAGTTACTGACTGAAGACAACCATCCAATGAAGCATATTTTGTTCATATTGTTTTTGGCGTTGACCACTTGTCTGCAGGCGCAGATAAGCGGTGTGGTGCTGGATGAGAAGGGGGAACCGCTGGTAGGTGCAAATGTCTATTGGGCGGGTACCTCGACAGGTGTAGCAACGGATTTTGAGGGACAGTTTACCTTGATGCCGGTCAAGACGACGCATCTGTTGGTAGCCTCTTTCGTAGGCTGCCATAACGACACGATAGCAGTCATGAACCGAGTGCCGCTGACAATCGTGCTGGTTGACGAAGCGGTGCTGGACGAGGTGACGATCACGGAACGTAAGATGGGGGTACTGAAGAGTCGCAGTTCGGCTTTTGACACGCAGACGATCGGTACGGAAGAGCTATGCCGCGCGGCATGCTGTAACCTGAGCGAAGCGTTCGAGACCAATGCGTCGGTAGATGTGGCGTATTCGGATGCGGCGACGGGCGCCAAGCAGATAAGACTGTTAGGTTTGAGCGGTACGTATGTGCAGTTAATTCAGGAGAACACGCCTGCTGTGCGTGGTCTGGCGCAGAATTTCGGACTGGAGTATATTCCCGGTCCTTGGATGAGTTCGATCCAGGTAAGTAAGGGTACCTCGTCCGTCATCAACGGCTATGAGGCTACGTCCGGACAGATCAATGTAGAGTTACTCAAACCTAATACGCAGAATCCGCTGGCGGTCAACCTGATGTTCAATAGCGAACTGATGGCGGAGGCGAATATTATGGGCGGATGGGAAATCAAAGATCACCTCTACACCGGTATCTTGGCGCATTACGGCGGCAGTTACATGGCGATGGATGAGAACCATGACTCGTTTGCCGATATGCCGAAGGTGCAGAACGCGAATCTTGCCAACCGATGGTTCTACAAGCATGGTAACTATACTTTCCAGGCGTTTGTGCGCGGACTCTATGACCGCAGACGTGCCGGACAAATTGCGCATCATGCGGACACAATCGCGAACCCGTATTTAATCAACCTCAACACATGGCGCGTGGAAGGATTTCTGAAGAACGGCTATGTGTTCGACGAAGAGAGCGGTTCATCTGTGGCCTTGATCACGGCCGTCAGTTACCATGATCTGAATAACCAATACGGCCTGCGTAACTGGGCGGCAAACCAGCTGAACGTTTATGTCAATGCGCTCTATCAAGGTAATTTTGAAGGCGGCGGACTGATCGATAACGACCATCGTCTGAGTGCCGGTTTGAGCGTGAATGTGGATAAATATCGGGAAGCACTCAGCATTCAGTCGTCAGTATTCAATCTCGACCGTCTGGAAGCGGTGCCGGGCATTTTTGCGGAGTACAGTTTTAAGTATGCGGATATGTTGTCTTTGGTAGCGGGTGTACGGGCCGATTATTCGACGCGGTACGGGTTCTTCTTCACCCCGCGTATGAATATCCGTTATACGCCGTTCGAATGGTGGACCTTACGGGCCAGTGCCGGTATGGGGTATCGCAGTCCGAATACGATCGCTGATAATGCGTTTATCTTACCTTCGAGCCGTGTGCTGCATCTGGCAGATGATATCCGACAAGAAAAGGCGGTGAATACGGGGCTGAGTACTACGTTTTATATTCCGATGGGTAGCAAACAGTTACAATTGTCGGCGGAGTATTATTACACGCATTTTATGAACTCGCTCATCGTGGATATGGACCAGGACAAACATGCCGTCTATATCTACAACCAGACGGATATCGAGGGTGCCAAATCGTTTGCGCACTGCGCACAAGTGGAGGCCTCGATGGAGGTGCTGCGCGGTTGGACCTGGACCGCTGCATTCCGTTGGACGGATGTCGAGCAGACGACCTTCAATAGTACGACGAACCGCTATGAGTTACGTCCCAAAGCCTTGACGAACCGCTTCAAAGGCGTGATCACGACTAGTTACCAGACGCCGCTTAAGAAATGGCAGTTCGATGTAACGGCGCAGTTCAATGGCGTGAGTCGTATGCCGGACGGGTTTGAGACACCCTTTACCTGGTATCCACAACTCATGGCACAGATCACCAAATACTGGCGTACCTGCAGCCTGTATGTGGGCGCAGAGAATATGACGAACTTCCGACAAGATCATCCGATAATCGACTCTTTCCATCCCTTCGGCCCGGATTTCGATGCCTCCATGGTTTGCGGTCCTACGACGGGTTGGAAAATATATGTCGGTTTCCGGTATGACCTGGAGAAACCGGAAGAATAAATAACATTTATTAATCATTACGGGGTGCTTCGGCTGAGAATAAACCCTTGGAACTTAGGCGGGTAATGCCGTCAAAGGAAAAAATGAAAAAACATTCTATTCGTATTGCATGCGTGTGTGCATGCGTACTTCTTAATGTAAACGCGTACGTACGTGCGCAAGTGATTAACGAGTCATTCGAAGAGGACACGCTGACGATCATCGGTCGCGATATAGCCGATATAGTGGTCAGTGCGCCTGTTACGCAAGCGACCATCAGCAAGCAGGAGGTGAAGTATGCGGAACTGAACCGAGACAACACGGGGCAGAACTTACCGATCTTGCTGACTAAGACCCCCTCGTTGGTAACGACCAGCGATGACGGTCTGGGCGTGGGGTACACCTATTTTCGCGTACGCGGTAGTGACCACACGCGTATTAATATGACCATCAACGAGGTGCCGCTCAATGATGCGGAGAGCCAGACGGTCTTCTGGGTAAATATGACGGATATCAGTTCATCCATCACGAAGCTTGATGTGCAACGCGGTATAGGTACGAGTTCCAACGGCGGTAGCAGTTTTGGAGCCAGCATCAATATATCCACGATCGATGCACAACAGGCCAATGTACAAGATACAAAGGGACCTGTGCGGGGTGAGTTGAGTTTCAACGGTGGTATGTACAACACGTTCCGCGAGATGGCAAAGATCGATGCCTACTGGGGCGACAAGAACAGCGATAAGGGTGCATGGCATGTCGGCGGACGATTCAGTAAGGTCAACTCGGACGGATATATCGACCGTGCCTTCTCGGATCTGTTCAGTTATCAGGCTCAGTTAGGTTGGCAGAACAGCAAGACTGCGGTTAATCTGCTTTCCTTCGGCGGCAAAGAGAAGACCTATCTGGCATGGAACGGTCTGACGCGCGAGGATATAGAGGTGAACAGGCGTCAGAACAGCGCCGGGGCTTTTCTCGATGCTAACGGCAACGTGCAGTACTACCGCAACGAGACCGATAACTATCAGCAACACCATGTGCATCTGAATGTAACCCATCGGTTCAACTCGCATTGGAGTTTGAATGCGACCGGGCATTATACCTTCGGTACGGGTTATTGGGAGACGTTTGACTCCTGGTATCTGCTCGGTATTGCGCAGAAAGGTCTTCGGAACCATTTCTACGGTGGCATCCTCAGCGCTAAATATATCCATGAGAAAGTCGATGTGCAGGCAGGTATCTCACTTAATAATTACAACGGAACGCTGTACGGCAATATTGACCAGAACTACGGGACTGATTTCAAGGAGTACTATTTGGGTTTCGGCGACAAATTAGACGGCAACATATATGCAAAAGCCAACTGGCGAGTGTTGCACCGCGGCAAAGAGAAGTTGACGCTCTACGGCGATCTGCAATACCGCTTGGTGAACCATCATATCTACGGCGATAACGATAATAGTACCATTCCGGGATACCGCGTGAAGATCGAAGAGCAGCATACCTGGCATTTCTTCAATCCGAAAGCGGGTCTGACGTACGACAACGGCGGTCACCGTCTGTCAGCTACCTTTGCGTTAGCTAACCGCGAGCCGGCACGAACGAATTTCACCAACCGTCAAGAGGACGAAGCAATGCCTAAACCCGAGAAGTTATTTGACTATGAGTTGGGATATCATTACACATCGGCAGGAGTGACCAAAAGCGGGTACGCTATGCCTTGGCATATCGGTCTGAACCTCTATTTCATGGATTATAAAGACCAGTTGGTTCTCACGGGTGAGATCAACAGTGTAGCTATTTTCCTGACGAAGAACGTCGATAAATCGTACCGGACAGGCGCGGAGTTGCAGTTCGGTGTGGACTGGACGAAATGGTTTAGTTGGAGCGGTACGCTGACCTGGAGTCGCAATAAATGGTTAGACGGAAACAAATGGCGTACGATCTCTTTCTCACCGGACTGGATTGCAGGGAACATCTTCTCATTCCATGCCGCGGGATTCAATGCGGAGCTGCAAACGAGCGTGATCAGTAAGCAGTTCTTAGCGAATAACGAGGATCCGAACGCTACGCTGAAAGCTTACACCGTTACGAACCTGAACATGCAATACCTTCTGCCAACGAAGCAATTCAAACACTGCCCGGACATAACGATCAAATGTCAGGTGAATAATCTCTTCAACGCTATGTACGAGAGCAACGGCTATGTCTATCATGACGCATGGTCAGGAAGCGACATCGCCTATTTCATGCCCCAAGCGGGTATCAACGTACACGCAGGGTTTGTCGTACAATGGTAGAACCTAACCAGGCAAGGAGAATTATGCCGGTCGGAATCCAGACGAACAGATTGTTCGTGATTGAAAATTGAAAATTGATAATTGAAAATATATTCCCTACGGCTATCCAGATCGCTACGAGCGCAAAACCGATCAGCATCGCTGTGAAAGCGCGCAGGTCGAGCAGGTGACGATAACCGAGATAGATCCAAACGGGGAGGATCAGGAAGAGTACGGACGGCAACCAATAAGCGGCGATGCCTAATAGTACTGCAACCTGAAAACTGGGAACTACGGCACTCTCATGACGCTTGATATGCGTGAGAAGGAGAGCCGAGATGAGGCATAATATCCCCGGGATGTAATTGTACATTGTACATTGTACATTGTATATTTCCCAGATGACAATACCGCCTGCTGCCAGCAGCCAAAAGACTACCGGCAACAGGTGGTATAATATTTCTTGCGTCTGACGTTTCAAAGTTGTCAGTATTCAGTTATCAGTTTTCAGTCTATAAAACCTTTTCTTCTTAAGAGGTTTTTCGGATCAGCCTCTTTACCGCGGAATTCGATATACAGCTCCTGTGCATCGCGCGTACCACCTTGTTCCAACAAGTGACGGAAACGTGCAGCAGTTGCCTCATCAAACAGGTTTCCGGTCTCTTTGAAGGCTGCAAAAGCATCGGCATCCAGTACCGCTGCCCAAGTGTAACTGTAATAACCTGCTTCGTAACCCGTCGTGAAGATGTGGTTATAGAAAGTCGGACGATAACGCACGATGATCTCGTCGATCATGCCCATCTTCGCCAGACTCTTGGCTTCAAACGCATTCACGTCCAGGCCTTCTGCAGTCGTTAACTCATGGAAATCCATGTCAAGGATAGAAGCACTCAGTAACTCGGTCGTCACGAAACCTTGGTTGAATTTACCGGCGGCGTTGATCTTTGCGATCAGTTCATCGGGAATCACTTCGCCGGTCTGATAATGGAACGCATAGGTCTTCAGCACCTCGGGTTCATATGCGTAGTTCTCCATGAATTGGCTGGGAAGCTCCACGAAGTCACGCGGCGTATTGGTACCGCTGAGGCTCTTAAAATGGGCTTTGCTCAGCAGACCATGTAACGCATGACCGAACTCGTGGAAGAGGGTCTCAACGTCGTCCATTGAGAGCAACGAGGGGTTACCTGCCGTTGGTTTATTGAAGTTACCCACATTGATGATCACCGGACGATGATCCACGCCTTCCGCATCGATATACTGCGGCAAGATATTATTCATCCATGCACCCGGACGTTTGCCTGCACGCGGGAAATAGTCGGTGTAGAGGATACCTACCAGCGAACCATCGGCTTCGGTTACTTTGAACACCTCTACCTCGGGGTTATAGACCGGCATGTTCTCCAGTTTCTCGAATTGTACGCCGTATAACTTGGTAGCGACACCGAACGCACCCTTGCGTACGTTGTCCAACTCGAAGTACGGTTTGATCTCCTCTTCATCCAGTGCATATTTGGCTTTGCGCAGTTTCTCGGCATAGAACCACCAGTCCCAGGGTTGCAGTTTCTCACCCGGGTAGTCTTGTTCCAACAACTCCTGCAAAGCTGCAGCCTCACGTTTGGCAGCCTCCAAGGACGGAGCCCAAACGGATGCGAGGAAAGCATCTACGGTCTGATGGTTCTTTGCCATGCAGTCCGCCAGGATATAGTCAGCCGGGTTGTTATAGCCGAACAGTTTGGCTTTCTCGATACGCAGTTCCATCTCGCGCAGGATGACCGCTTTGTTATCATTGGCGTTGTCATGGTTGCCACGCGTGGTATAATCCATGAGGAGTTGCTTGCGCAGATCGCGGTTCTCGCAGTACTGGAGCACCGGCGTGAAGGACGTACGCTTCGGCGTAAAGAGCCACTCACCCGGATGACCGGCTGCGGTTGCTTCTTCGGCTGCAGCGGCTTTGGCGCTCTCCGGTAGACCCTTTAACAATGCCTCATCGGTGACAAAACGTTTCACGTCATCGCTATTGGTCTCAGCCACTACGTTATTACCGAACTGCAGGGACAGCAGACCCAGCTCTTTGTTGATCTCTTTGAGACGCTCTTTCTGCTCCTCCGGCAGGTTGGCTCCGTTGTCGGCAAAATTCTTGTAGGTCTCCGTCAGCAGACGCATCTGCTCCGGGTTCAAGCCCAGATGCTCACGCTGGTCATAAACGAACTTAACGCGTTGGAAGAGGGTATCGTTGAGGATAATACCGTCGCTCAGGTCACTCAGCATCGGACTCACTTGCTCGGCAATCTCGTTCATCTCGTCGTTGCCGTCTGCCTCGAGCACGTTGAAGAACACACCTACTACGCGGTCCAAGAGTAAACCCGTACGGTCGAGGGCCACAATCGTGTTCTCAAAAGTCGGTTCCGCTTCGTTATTCGCGATCGCTTCTACCTCTGCCTGGTTCTGACGGATAGCCTCTTCGAAAGCCGGCATGTAGTGCGCTAACTTGATTTGATCAAAGGCCGGTACACCGTACGGCGTATTCGGCTGCTCCAACAAAGGGTTGGTTTTGTTACATGCTAATAAACTCATAGCCATGATGGAAAAAATAAAGAATTTTTTCATTTCAAATTTCAAATTTATGATTTATGATTTTATTGAATCCGTACATCTTTTTCGAGTGACTGCTTGATCATCTTCCTCAATTCCAGTGACTGCGTGTCGGCTTTCTCGTACCAGTGCGGACGGAAATCTTTAGCGTATTTACATTTGGCCAACTTGATCTGCAGGTCATCCATTGTACCGCCTACGTGTACACCGAGGTAGAGCGGACTGAGCACGTTGATATCATAGTCAAAACTCATGTCGGTCTTATGCCGTCCGCCGAGTGCCACCATGTAGTTGTCCATCTGCACGCAGAGCGGATAGACGTCAATATCGTTCTTATACACCGTGATCTCGGCATTGAGAGAGTCGATCTTGTTCTCGGTCTTCTTCTTGAAATGCAGCAATTTGGCGATCTTGGAGAAAGTCTCGCTATCCATGACCACAAGATCTTTTCCGGAGAGCGAAGCGGCACCGCGCAGCGTACTCATCTTCGGTTCATAATTGCTCTTCAGATAGGTCTCCGCCGCCAGATGGAACTGTGCCGCACCCTTGAATGACTTGAGCATCGGTACCATATCCTCCAGGTTCGGAATCATGGTCAGCAGTTCATCGATATCGACATCCAGCATGTGGTAGTCCAAACCGATATAGAGGTGGTTCTTTCGCGGGGTGCGGTACATAGCTGTTAACTGCAACTTGGCTGCCCGGCATACAAATCCCACCTCGTCCAGCATCAGCGTACCGTTCTTGACGTAAATACCGCCCTTCAGGTCTTTCGCATGCTGATTAAACACTTCCACCTCGCGCAGATGTGTATTCAGCGCCAGATCGACGTCGGTCGGCACCATAAATGGATCGGCTTCGCCTGTAGGACCGTTATCTCTGTTAGACCGCTCCGCTGTAGGACCGCCTTCGGCTGTAGGATTCTCTTCTGAACCTTCATCTGCACTAAACCAGCTGAGCAGTTGGTTGACGTCGCAGTGATCGGAGACGATGTCCAGTTCACCTTCGAGGATGTCCTGATGCCGAAACCATTTACCAATATGCCGTACGTTTCCTTTGAGGTTCAGATCGGAGTTACCTAACTCGATGCGGCTGTTGTCGATCGTCATCTCGCGGTTGGAATACTTGAACTCGATGGACGGGATATAAACGGTCTCCGGCAGACGTTCCGGGATATTCAGCACACCGTTCTTGAGGTTGATCTTCAGGCGCGGATTCCACTTGAGTAACGTGTTCTCACCCTCTTTGTTGTACCGTGCTGCGGCTTCGAGGGCGAGGTTACCGGTCTTGGCTTGTAACTCCTCACCCATATGTCCGTTGAGGGCGGTGGTCTTGAGTTTGGCACTCACTTTCTGGCCGCCGCTCAAGAAGGCTTCCAGTTCGGATTGCTTCAGGTTCGCAATGATATCATCGTACTGCGCATCAATCGCATCGAAAGCGAGGGTGGCCCAATAATCCTGACCTTTGGCCAACACGTTCGCTATCTCCGCATGCAGCACCGGTGCATCGATCTTTGCACGGGTACTGTCACCCATCTGAAAATCGATCTTATTGGCGGTCAGATCCGCTTTGGCCCAATTGACAGACTTGCGGGTCGGACTGTTGTTCGGTATTTGCAAAGTGAGATGACTCGTGGGCAGTACCGCCTGCATCGAGTCTTGCGCATAGCGCAGGTCGTCGAACGTCAAGTCTGCCGATAGCAGACCTTTCTCCAACTTCATGTCCGTCAGGTCCTTGAGACGTATCTTGGCATTCAACGCACCTTTTGTTTGTCCTTCCAGTTCCATCGAGTCCGGTAGGAAATAAGCGAAGTCGGGCAGGTTAGCCTTGAGTTGCATTTGCAGATCCAGCAGCATGTCGCCCAGCAGGTCGTTGATATTACCTTTGGCGCTCACTTGACTCTCTTTGGTCTTGGCGGCCAATTGACGAATCGTCACGTTGGACTTACCGCCTTTATTGAGGTTCAGCGCCGCCTCAGCATCCAGCGTCAGGTCGCGCAAGGTATAAGGTAGTGGTTTGTACGCACCCTTACCGTCTTTGAGTTGCACCTGCGCCTGAATAAGCGGCATCGAGTGCTCACTGTACGTACCCTTGGCGGTCGCATCCAATTGGATCATACCGTCCACATCGATATCCTTCAGCCCGGAGGTGAACTTAGCCGGCACAAGCGCCAAGAGTGGTTTGATCTGCCATGAACCGGTTTCGATCTTTGCATCTATATCAATGGCATCGCCTATCGTTACATCACCTTCTACACGCACTTGGAAATCATTGACCGCCAACCGTGCGCCGTCGAATGCAAAATGCATGGAGTCGAGGTTCATCGCCATCGGTGCAATCAACTCCACGTGCAGGCTGTCCGCATAGCTCTCATGCTTGATCGAAGCGCATACATCCCGGGCATCCAGAGTAACGAACATATCGTCCCATCCGTCAGCCTTTGCTCTCAGTTCAGTCTCGCCTAATGTCGCTACAATCGTATCTTTGTCATCTGTGAAGGAGATGGCATTGGCCTGCAACCGCAGTCCGTCCACACGCAGTGCCTCGAAAGGCATCACAAACGCCGTCGTATCTTCGGTCGTGTCGGGAGTGGTGACGAACACATCGGTTAGGTTGGTCGTACCGTCTTCCGCGATGTAGAAATGTACCGTCGCATCCTCCAAGATCGCTTCGTGGATATGCAGATTCTTATGGTTGATAAACTCCATCACATCCACCGTCGCCACCAGATGCTTCGCTTCTACCACCGTGTCGTTCGGTGCACCGGCTTTGGGATTGATCAGCAATAGACCGTCGGCACGCAGACCGAAACGCGGGAAAGTGGAGAAGAAAGTCAGATCCACTTCACCTATCTCATGTTCGCAAGTCACATACTGCGCTGCGGCTTGCCGTGCGATAGGGGTCAACTGTTGAGGCGTGAACACCACATACACAACCACACAAACCGCCGCTACGACCGTCAGGATCAGTCCGAATAGCGTCCAAAAGAATATTTTCAATGCACGTTTCATTGCTTGGTATACGTCTGCTTCTCGTTTTTATAACCCTCTTTGTAGTACTCGAACATACTCTTATTGAGGGTCGTGATGACATAGGTCTCAGGGATCAAACCGCTACCGATACTCATCGTGTTGGTTTGGTACCATTTCTCACCTTCCAGGCTGTAGATAAACCAACTGTTACCGTACTTCATATCCGGTTCGAAGAGGTCTCTCTCTTCCGTACCGTCTCCTTCGTCCCATTCGTAGCCCCAAAGGTAACCCGTTTTGAGGCTATCGGCCGCATCGGTCGTGAAACGCATATAAGTACCGTTGGCGTTTTTCCAAAGGCCTTGCATATCGCTCAGCGAATACTCGATCGGTTCCTTAGGGTTACAGCCGATCAGTACGGCGGCAACTACAATCAGTAAACTAAATACTGAAAACTTATTACTGAAAACTCTCATCATGCTTTTTCGATTTGAATGTTTATCGTATAGCCGTCCATCTCAACAGCTTCTGAATTCTGAATGCTGACTTCTGAAAGCTTCAAAGACGTTGCCAGTACCTGACCGGCGATATACTCGCTGCAATGCAGCACAGCGTTATGGATCTGCTCGCAGTCTTCGATCGTCACCTTAATACGGTCAGTGATCTCCAGACCACTCGACTTACGCAGGTTCTGGATGCGGTTGATCAACTCACGGGCGATACCTTCTTCGATCAACTCGTCCGTCAACTCGATATCGAGGGCGATCGTCAGGATACCGTTGTTCGCTACCAACCAGCCCGGCATATCTTCCGTGATGATCTCGACATCTTCCGGCACAAGCGTGTAGTCGAGTAACGTGAACTGTCCGTCGGCTTCCATCTTGGCGATATCGTCTTGACTCATCGCGGTGATAGCCGCAGCCAGCTCTTTCATCTTACCGCCTACTTTCTTACCCAGCACCTTGAACTGCGGTTTAATCTTCTTCACCAACCGGATCTCGCTCTGCTCAGCCGGCACGATGACGAGTTCTTTCACGTTCACCTCACTCTTGATCAGGTCGGCTACGTGCAGCAACGCTTCGGTCGTCTCGCTGTCCGGCGTCGGGATAACTGCTTTCTGCAGCGGTTGACGAACGTTCTTCTCCGCACGTTTGCGCAGACTCAGAATCATACTCGTTGCCTGCTGTGCCAGATACATCTGACGCTCCAACTTCAGGTCAATAAGGCTCTCATCCGCTTTCGGCCACTCACTCAAATGTACGGTCTCGCCCACTAAGTCACGGTAGAGACGGTCGGCATAGAACGGTGCGTTCGGAGCCATCAACTGTGCCACGGTCTTGAGGCAGGTATAAAGGGTCTCATAAGCCGCCTGTTTGTCGGCATCCATCTCACCGCCCCAGAAACGTTTGCGGTTCAGACGTACGTACCAGTTCGAGAGATCGTCCTGTACGAAATCGCTGATCGCACGACCTGCTTTCGTCGGTTCGTAAGCCTCATATGCCTCCGTCACCTCTTTGATAAGCGAGTTGAGCTTCGACAAAATCCATTTGTCGATCTCCGAAAATGAATTTTCCATTTTCCATTTTCCATTTTCCATTTCTTCCGGCTCCCATCCATCTACGTTTGCGTAGAGGGCAAAGAACCCGTACGTGTTATACAGCGTGCCGAAGAATTTTCTTCTTACCTCGTCCACGCCTTCGGGATCGAACTTCAGGTTCTCCCACGGACTTGAGTTCGTCAACATATACCAACGCACCGGGTCTGCACCGTAGGTGTCCAACGCACCGAACGGATCCACGGCATTACCCAGACGTTTACTCATCTTATTGCCGTTCTTATCCAGCACCAGACCGTTCGAGATCACATTCTTATACGCCACCGTGCCTTCGATCATCGTGTGGATAGCATGCAGCGTGAAGAACCAACCGCGGGTCTGGTCCACACCTTCCGAGATAAAGTCCGCCGTACGCGGCAGGTCGGCGTTCTCAAACGGATAGTGGTTCTGGGCATATGGCATCGCACCCGAGTCAAACCATACATCGATCAGGTCCAACTCGCGCTTCATCGGTTGACCACTCGGCGATACGAGGATGATAGAATCCACATACGGACGATGCAGGTCAATCACCGACGGATCGTAGTTGGCCTTGCTGTAATCGCCAACCACATGCTTCGGCCACGGATTCGCTTGCATGAAGCCGGCCTTGACGGATTTCTCGATCTCTTCAAACAACTCCTTGATGCTGCCGATACAGATCTCTTCTTTGCCGTCCTCGGTGCGCCAGATAGGCAGCGGTGTGCCCCAGTAACGGCTGCGGCTTAAGTTCCAGTCATTGAGGTTATTGAGCCATTGACCGAAACGACCCGTACCCGTGCTTTCCGGTTGCCAGTTGATGGTCTTATTGAGGGCGATCATCTCATCGCGCGCCATCGTGGACTTAATGAACCAACTATCCAACGGGTAGTACAACACCGGTTTGTCGGTACGCCAGCAATGCGGATAACTGTGCACATGTTTCTCGGTCTTCAGCAGACGACCGTCCGCCTTCATCTCCATGCAGAGGTGCAGGTCCAGACTCTCATCTTTATCGGTGAGCGTCGGGTCATAAGCGTTCTTCACGAACCGACCGGCGTATTGGCTGTACAACGCATCATTCACGTTCGCGGCGTACCATGCCTCGTCCAGGTCCTCCACCTTCCAGTACTTACCGGTGAAATCCACCATCGGACGCCAACCGTTGTTCTTGGTCAACATATACAGACCCGGTACACCGGCTGCATCGCCCACTTTCTTATCGTCTGCACCAAAGGTCGGCGCGATATGTACGATACCCGTACCGTCTTCGGTTGTCACGTAGTCGCCCGGGATAACATGGAAAGCATTTTCAATTTTCAATTTTCCATTTTCCATTGGTTTCACCCACGGGAACAGCGGCTCATACTCCAGACCTACCAGGTCCGTACCCTTATAATGGGCTACGATCTTCGGCTCTAAGGGCTTGCCTTCCTCGTCTAAACCGCAGAGGTCTTTGGCATAAGCGCTTAAGCGTGCCTCCGCAAGAATAATATGATCTCCGGCAGGTGTCTCCACCTCCACGTAGTCAATCTTCGGACCCACGCAGAGCGCCGTATTACTCGGCAAGGTCCACGGTGTCGTCGTCCACGCGATGATATAAGTGTTCTCGCCAATTTTTAATTTTAAATTTTTAATTTTTAATTTAAACTTGACGGTACACGTCAGGTCCTTGACGTCCCGGTAACATCCCGGCTGGTTCAACTCGTGCGAACTCAAACCCGTACCTGCGGCCGGTGAATAGGGCTGGATCGTATAACCCTTATAGAGGTAGCCCTTTTTGTAGAGCTCCTTGAGCAGGTACCACAGCGTCTCGATATATTTGTTGTCGTACGTGATGTACGGATCATCGAGGTCCACCCAATAACCCATCTGCTTCGTCAGGTTCGTCCACTCTTTCGTGTATTTCATCACCTCCCGACGGCAAGCGGCATTGTATTCATCTACGCTGATTTTCTTACCGATATCCTCTTTCGTGATACCGAGCATCTTCTCCACACCGAGTTCTACCGGCAGACCGTGGGTGTCCCATCCCGCCTTACGACGCACCTGATAACCCTGCATCGTCTTGAAGCGGCAGAACGTATCCTTGATCGTACGCGCCATCACGTGGTGAATACCCGGCATACCGTTCGCTGAAGGAGGACCTTCAAAGAACAAAAACGGCGTGTGACCTTCCCGTTCGGACACACTCCTCTCAAATAACTTCTCCTTCTCCCAAAGCTCCAACACCTCTTTACTCAGCGCCGGCAGATTCAATCCTTTGTACTCATTAAATTTCTTCATTATCTTCGATTTTTTATGTGCACATATTTTGCGCTGCAAAATTACTGCTTTTTTTTGAGATATGCAAGGATTTGACGATAAAAATCATTTTTTTTGTATTTCTAGTAATCAAATAATCATAGATTTCTTGGACGGATTTCGTCACAAGATCATCAACCCAACAGTTGATTTCAAACTTAGAATCCGGATGTTCTAATCCGAAGGTTCTCAATTCATTGCGAATAAAAATCGCCACTTTCTCATTAAGATCTAATGAGACTTTTTCGTCACTGCGCACTTCATCGGATTTGTCTCAAAGGTATTGTAAAAGAAAACAGAAAAGAACCAAAAGAATAAAGAAAAAAGCTAGCAAGCTAGCACTAGCAAGCATGCAAGCAAGAAGCATGCAAGTTTGGTAAGTAAAGATCATTCGTGGTCCGTTCGCGGTCCGTTTTCGGTCCGTTTACGGTCCGTTCTCGTACTTTTATCGTTACTTAATTGCTTATGAAGAAACGAGTTTAATCATATACGATCGCTTCATGGCTATTTGGCTACAGCGGATTTAATTTTCTTCTCATTGTTGTTCACATCATAAAAGTAAATTATGACATGCGATATTCGGAGATCGCACCCAGTAAGTGGGGGGACTATTGTAACATTTCGTAAAATTTTATTGATATTTCGTCAAAATTTACGCGCAAGTATTGCGCATGTGCGAAAGTTTTTATAATTTTGTACGCATTTTGATTAATTTTTAATTCTATTAACAATTGAAAAGAATTTATTTGTAATGATAGCCTGCGTGGCTATGTTATAACCAACAAAATTTTTATAAAACCAACAAAATTTTTAAGACAATGAAAAAGATTCTTTCTATGGCAGTCGTATGCTGCCTCGCCATGATTGGCGTAGTTTTCAATTCGTGTGAATCCGGTCAAAAGAGCAGTTACCAGTACATCGTAGGTCTGGATGACTCGATCGAGCAGGATCCGAACATGAGCATGCAGTTTGAGTTAAACGCACTGCCCATTATCATGCAAGAAATGCAAAAGACTGCTGATCAATCGAGCGCAAACTCCGTTATTTACAAGGACACCAAAGCCAATGCAGACAAGCGTGCTAAAGATGCTTTTGCTTCCGGCATCGCCAAACTGCGCGAAGGAGGTATCGGTTCGTACAAAGACCTCGTTGTGGTGCTCAAAGCAATGGATAACGACACCAACAAATGGAACGTAATTGATAAAGTAACGCTCTAATTTGAATCGGGTATGCGAGGCTGATTACCTCGCATACTTGCAAAATAACAACAACCCGCCGATCGGCGATGAAGGGGACACCAACGAATAAAAGCAAACGGGAATCGAATCGCATATGAAACATCTTCTTTTTTCCGACAGCGAAATCAACACCGGTCGTCAGATAGGGGTCGATATGGCGAAGATGTTCGCCATCTTCTTCATGGTGATCATCCATACCTTCGAAGGCGGCGAAGCCGACATGGATACGGGTTTGGGCTATTTCTTCGACTCGATAGCCGGCGCACAGTTCGGTGCTCCGGTCTTCATGCTCTGTATGGGTATCGGTCTGACCTTCAGTCGTAAGAACGATGCCGCCACGATGATGAGACGCGGCGTCATGCTCTTTGTTGCCGGCTATGTGCTAAATATCATCCGCGCATTGCCGTTCCTCATTCTGTGGTTGATCGACAGCGATGAGGAGTACATCACCGATACCGTACATGCCCTGACGGACGTAGATATCTTCCAGTTCGCCGGCATGGCCTTTCTGCTGCTCGCTCTCTTCAAGCGGCTCAGACTGTCGATGGGCTGGGCGGCTGTTGCTGCGGCGCTGATGTCGGTGGCGGGCTGCTTCATACGTCAACTGGATCTGGGTTCTTTCTGGCTCAATCTCATTGCCAGCCCCTTTGTCGGGATCAATACCGAGTTGGTACAGACGGATTTTCCGCTGCTCAACTGGTTCGGCTTCGTCATCGTCGGTTATGGAGTAGGTAAGATGCTTCGTCGCTGTGCGGACGTGGACAAGTTGTGCCTGATCATTCTGCCCGTATCGGCAGTGGTGTACGGTGCGTATGCCGCCTATGCCATCCCGCGCGGGATAGGTATGTTCAGCACGGACTGCACGGAATTCTATCACATGAATACCTTAGATTTTGCGATCTGCGTCGTTGCCTCCCTATTGGCTATGAGTCTGTGCCATTTCATCGCCAAGTACATGCCGGACGGTCTGATGCATGTGGTGACACGCATATGCAGTGACCTGACGAAGATATACATTGCCCAATGGATCATCATCATGTGGGTGGTCTATGCGTTCATGACGGACTATATGGACTGGCAGCTGCCTGTCGGATGGCTGTTCGTCGTAGGTATCGTCGTGCTGCTCCTTTCCATCGGATGGGCACGGCTCAAACCGCTCTCCAAACTGAAAATGTAAATCAATACAGTATATGAAAAAGATCACGTTTTTATTACTTTTAGCTCTCGTAGCGGTATCGTTGCCGCTACATGTACAGGCCAATGACTATCTGGAGGTGCAGCGTCACTACCAGGTCTATAGCAATGGCCGCAATTCGATTCACTTCAAGATCCCGGTATGGGCGCATGGTAACTGGAATGACTACCATCTGGACTCCGCCAATACGGTTGTTCGCTGGCAGGTGATAGGTGAGTCCGCCGAGGGGTTCCTGAGTGTGGGCGGTCCTGCCTTGGGTGTCAACCGCGAGAGCAATGACAAGGGTAATGCCCGCGTATGGATGTGGCGTGGCTCCGATGATCATCATACCAAGGGTGGGGCGATTGTAGTCACCAATGAGTATAACGGTAATCGCCCTCAGTTTGAGTTCACCGGCGGTTGGTCGACCATCGATCTCAAGCAGCAGGCGGATGACGACTGCAAGCGCGTGACCATTCTGGAGTTCGACTGGTATCCGCCTGCAGTGCTCAACAACAAGAAATTCAAGATCTCCATTGTAGCGGATATCCGCAAGCGTGCTTCGACCAAGGCAGACTACTACATGACCTTCGAGTTCCCCACCACCTTCACCGGTGGCGACAACACGGCGGCGCCTCAGCTCTATACGCCCTATCTGTATATGGTCAATGAGGCGGGTGTTACCGGTCGCGGACTGGCGGCTATTCCCTATTATTCGCAGGCCAAACCGATATCCTATACCCATGCGCTTTCCGGTGAAACGGTGCAAATCCAAGAGAATAGCGGTACGATGTATGTACCTACTTCCGACTCGGGCTACTACGCGTTTGATGCCACCTTCAAGGTCTATCGCAACGAGGAAACCGGAGACATAGAGACCATTCATTCGAATGCCGTACATGTTCCGGCGTACCACCGCATCTATGATTTCAAAGCGACAGCACAACAGGATGATTATGGCAGCTATACCGGTGCGAATATTGTGACTTGGCATACGAAATACCCGCAAGCCAAGGATCTGATTCAGGGCGACTATTTCGAGATCCAACGTGCGTTCAAGAGCGATTTCTCCGATGCGCAAACCATTCAACTGATGCCGATGAAAACTACCGACAGTCTCTATCAGTTCGTGGACGATAACCGCACGGCCTGGAACGGCACAGAGCTGCGAACCGATACGATCGCTGCCCGCTTGTCTGTCAGCGAGAAGGACTTTACCGTCTATGATGACGATGAAAACCCCGTAGCGGATGTGACCATGACCCTCACGGCCAATAAGCTGGTATTGCCCTCTGCACCGGTGTACTACCGTGTTCGTCGTACCTCGTCGGCGGTATGGGATTGGAACCACGACTTCGCACGCTCCTTTGAGCTCTACAAGAGCACGTTCCTTGCGCCCCTCAAGCAGACTCAGGTGGATTATATCTTAGATTCGAACTTTGTGAATAACAAAGTGGTGCACTTCTGCATCGGTATCGATAACATGCAGATTGGCCCGCGTGCCCTCTCTATCGACGAGTGCGAGTTGAACTATAACTCCATCCGCCCGCGTACCAACGATAGTTGTGTCAACTATATCCTCGATTACCCGAGCGTCTATTGGGATAGGAACAACATACCTATTCGACACAACAGCGATATCTATATCTATGTTCGTACCGCTGATGGTCAGGAGCCTTATGGTCCCCGTCCCGGTACGTTGACCACCGGTGGTACGACCAGATTCCGTGTACCGGTTGGTAGTACCGTAGAGCGCCTCATTCGCCTCAAAGAGATTGATATCCCCATTGAATTTGACTTGCTCACAGACAGTTTGGCCACGACCTATATGGGCGATGAAGCGCAAGATAAATATGAAAAGATCACCTTCAATTATAACTCCTCATTCTTCAGTTGGTTCGGCCCTATATCTGCATATGTAAAGGTCAAAAGTGAAATCAACAGTAGAACCCTCATGCCCTCGAGGGAGGTGGATAGTATCCTGACAGCGCGTAAAGAAGACTTCAAGCAGCTGTTATTTCCCCAGTTAGGGTCCCTCAATGATGGTTATGGCCGTTGTACTTGGGATCGCACGGCTCGTCTCATCCTGCGTCGCACGATGGTAGAAACAGGACAAGTTATTGATTTGTCGGTTCCCCAAGACAGCATCATTCGTCTTACGGACGGTAGCTGGATGGCTCACATGACGGATGTGGCAGACGCCCCCTGTACCCACTACCGCTATCAGGTTCTCATTGACCAGTCGCATGCGACCCTGCGCGTAGCCGACTCTGTCTTTTTGCAGCCGATTACCATTAAAGGCCCCGAACTCTATTCCGAGCAAGCGGCACGAGTGACGTCCTTCACGGCTTCGCAGGGCGACGCCCACGATCAATTGAAATCCGGTGTACAGCTCCAATGGACGGTCAACTCGACGGCAGTCGATTCGTTTGTGGTCAAGCGTGTGATCAAAGGCTCCACCGATGCTCCCGAGATCATCTATCGGGGCGAGGATAACTTCTTCTTCGACGAGACCGCCGTGCCCGATCAGCACTACGAATATACCGTCACGGCGTACTATACCTGTAATGGCAATACGACCGATCATCCCCTTTCGGCGGAAGGCTGGCGTTCGCCCTACGGACAGATCTCCGGTATGATCCAAATGCCGGATAACACCGGTATGGCGGGCGTACAGGTCATCCTCTCCTCGAATGGACAGACTCTGGCCACCCTCACAACGGATGCCACGGGTGCGTATCTGTTTGACAGTCTGCGATATGACCTCACGACGGGTACCATCTATACCGTCACGCCTACTTCGCAGTACGGTACCTTCAGTTATAACAGCACTTCCTCCGGCGTGGCTACCGTGGCGCTGGATGCGAGTCATCCCGTCGCGTCGGCGATCCATTTCGTCAATACCAGCTCCGTTCGGCTCACCGGTCGTGTGCTCTACGACCTCTCGACCATCCCGGTAGCGGATGCCTGCTTCATCCTCAACGGCGATACCATCCGTCGGGGCGATCTCATCTATCGTACCGGTACGGACGGTAATTTCGAACTGGTTGTTCCCAAGTCCATGCCCTGCCGTCTGCAAGTAGCCAAACCCGGACATACGTTCAAGAACGACGGCTGGCTCTTCGTCACGGAGGGCGATACGGCCTTCTCGCTCGTCAAACCGCTGGATGGTGTGCGGTTCTACGATACCACCAAGGTGCGGCTTGTCGGACGTGTAGCCGGTGGTAATGACCAGCAGGCACTCAAGCACGGTTTCGGGTTGGGTAAGAATAACTTGGGCGATGATCTCCAACTGGTTCTCATGCTCGAGGGCGACAACACCGCTCATATCGTTCATGACCCCGATGACCTGACACGTGACACACTCCACCGCTCGGTCGATGCTACCGATATCCTCTTCGAGCAGAAACGTATCATCATCCGTCCGGATGTCGCGACGGGTGAGTATGCGGCGGACCTCTTCCCGGTGAAGTATAAAGTGGTGCAGGCTACTGCCAACGGCTATGCCACTCTCTTCCCCACAGGTACAGGCAGCGAGACATTCGATCTGACAAATGCACCGCTGAATCATATCTATGATACCTACAACGACAGCACGATCACCTATAACGCCGTCTACGACCGTATCTATCGTGCGCCGATCCAGATCAAGATGACCCAGCTCCTCTATGGTATGGAGAAAGCCGGATATGGAGAGCAAACGGGCGAATTTACGGATATAGACGGTAAGACATACGACCTGTCGTTCTATACCGAGCAGAACGGCGAAGCCGTATATACCTTGGGTTATCCTGTCTTCATGTACAATCGCCAGTACCAGTTCATGGTTTCGGCTTATGAGGAATACTGCTATAATAATAACAAACAGACCGGTATTATCGACCGCGTGCCTATCCGCAGCGGTTCGGTGACCATCCGCAACGGTCTCCATTCGGCTACCGAGAGTCGTTCCTACGAACTCGACAATGAGGGCAAGAACACGTCTGTTCTGCTCAAGAGTGATAATATCGACTTCTCCAACTCCGGCGAAGCTGCCCTGCGTAGCGTCAGCGCCGCACTCACGACCGAAGGCAATACCGTCGAGACCGACCTCTTCCAGGCTTTCATCAGCGGAGATGTGGTACGAAACCAAACCCTTCGCTCTTCATCAGCGGATATAGTACTGCTTGATATCGTCCGCGACCCGGGCGGAATGGGAAGTAGCTCTTGGCTCGAACAGGGTAGTACCTATAAGTTCGGCTATAGTTCTCATACCCATTGGGAAGGAGGTGCGGAGATTGGTCTCAAATGGGGCGACGGTTTGACCCAAAGTATCGGTGTCGTATCGGCCCCGGCAGGCGCTGGTACGTACGCCGGATCGGTCTTTGAGTCCAGTCGCGCCATCACCCTCTCTATCCCCTTCTCTTGGGAATGGGATTGGACGAACAAGTACAGCTATGAGTTTACCACCTCTTCGCGTATAGCGACGAGTTCCTCCTATTCAGGAGTAGGCGCTAACGCGGATGTGTACCTTGGTGCGACACGTAGTATCGTTACCGGTCTGGCGAAATCTGTTTCCGTCATCTCTGATAGTCTCTGGCAGGCACGTCAGACTGCCTACCGCGGTGGAGCTGTCAAACTCCTTGCGCAAGGTACCGATGCCGACGGACACAAGTTCTACCTCGTCACGGGTGAGAAATCCGTCATCGGTTCGATGATCGACAATACCTTCATCTATTCCCAGAAATACATCCTCGAATCCGTCATTCCGGCGCTTGCGATGCGACGTCTGAACTTGCTGGAGAACTTCTCCGATCGGGAAACGGCACAGACCGTTGCCAACCAACGCGGCGTTCCTGTCTATTGGTACAAGGGGCTGCAGGAGAAGATTGTTGCTTCCGATACGCTCAAGACCACGGACTACGAGATGATCGCACCCGAGATATCCGAGCAACCCTTCCCCGATGAGGTGGCGACAATCGACAAACGTGTCATGAAATGGATCACCATCATCTCCAACAACGAGAAGGAGAAAGTCATGGCGCGTATGTCGGGACAGAAACTCGGCACGTACTCTGTCAGCGGCAATAATACCTACACCCGCAATGACAACTACGCTTACGGCGCTTCTTACACCGTCATGCCGCAGGATGGATTGTGGTTGTACAATATTATACAGACCGGAACAGCTGTGGCAGAGCGCCTAACACTCGATAATCTGAAAAATATGAAAAGTTTCTGGGAAAGTTCAGGTAAGGCTATCGGTGAATCGGTAAGCGAGATCATTGATGAACAATTCTCCAAAAAAATGTATGATCTGTTTGATGATGAATTGGTCGATCAAGAAGTTTTGAAACCGGAAGAACTGGAGGGAAAAACCTCTACCGCAAAATGGAAGATTGTCTTTGAACCGATACTGTCCTATACCAACGACGAGTATCGCACCTCCGAAGCAGTAGTAAGCCGCAAAGTGGGCTTTACCCTCTCGCCTGACCCGCACGGAGACATCTCCGTTTCCGTCTTCCGCGCCAATCTGGACAGCGTCTTCTACAAAGGTTCGGCAGTATCCCGTGAGGAAACCAAAATGGAGAATGATTCCTTGTGCTACGGCAGTTATGTCTTCTACACCGAAGGCGGTAGTTCCTACTGTCCGCACGAGGGCGAAGAGCGTACCAAGTTCTACAACGCCGGTACTTCCATTATCGGCAATGGTACGCTTTATGCAGCCAAACCGGAGATGGCAATCAATACCTACGAGCAGACCAATGTAGCATCCGACAAACCCGCTATCTTCCGCCTCACGCTGATGAACAATGCGGATATGGAGAGTGCTTTCCAGTCCGGCGAATACATGCATCTCTCGCTCGCGGGCGGCAATCCCGATGGCGCGAAAGTGTTCATCGACGGAGTGCCTATCGCAGCAGGCTATCCGCTCTATCTCGTGGCCGGCAAACCCGTTGTCAAGACCATGGAGGTCTATCGCGGACAAGCCGATGACTACAACGATATGGAGCTCCAGCTCAGCCTCGATGCATGTGAGAAGATATATAGTTCGCTCAAGTTCTCCGTACATTACCTGCCGCAGTCCTCGCCGGTAAACATCGCTTATCCGCGTGACAAATGGGTGATGAACACCCTCTCGGCGCGTGACTCGCTCGGCTACTACCTGCCCATTACCATCGACGGATTCGATATCCACCATAAGAACTTCGACCATATCGAGTTCCAATACAAGCTCTCCACGGAGAACAACGATGCCTGGGTAACCCAGTGCTCCTTCTTCGCGAACGACAGCCTCTATAACCAGGCTACGGGTAACAAAGCCATGATCGAGAACGGACGCATTACCCCGTTCCGCTTCTACGGCGAGCGCGATCCGAAAGAACTCAACTACGACCTGCGTGCCGTTTCCTTCTGCCGCTACGGATCGGGCTTCGTCACCAAGGAATCGCCCGTCATCAGTGGTATCAAAGATACGCGTCCGCCGGTGCTCTTCGGCAAACCGCTACCTGCTAACGGTATCCTTAAACTCGACGGGGATATCAAACTGCGCTTCAGCGAACCCATTGCAGGCAACTGGCTCGATGAGGATAACAACTTCCAGGTGCTCGGCGTGACCAATGCCACCGGCATCACGCAGACTACCTCGCTCTATTTCGACGGCCAGGCCGACCACTATGCCGCCAGCCAGGTGTCACGTGAAATGGCTATCACGGACCTCACCATCGATATGCTCATCAAGCCGGCAGAGACCAACCGCGAGATGACCCTCTTTGCGCACGGCGACGATACCTATTCGATTGCCTTTAGCCTCACGGCGGACAACCGCCTCAAACTGACAACGGAGTCGGACGGCTACCACGATGAAATCCTCTCTGAACCGATGCAGGCGCTGTCTACTACGGACTTCACGCGCGTCATCATGACCTATGACTTCGGTGAGGATGAAGTACGCTTCTATGCCGGCACGCTGGACATCACAGACAACGCAAGAACTTCGTGGATCTTGCAGAACGAAGCCGCTCCGCTGCGGTTCGGCGCCGGACTGAAGGGCGAGAATCCCTTCCATGGTAACATGATGGAGGTGCGCATATGGACCAAGGCACTCAGCCCTGCTGAGATAGCCAACACCCACCTCCGCCGACTTACCGGATATGAGCACGGACTGCTGGCGTACTATCCGCTCTCCGAGAGCAAAGGTACCGTACTGGACGATCTGGCATCCGGCGCTACACTGATCGCCGAAGGACTCTCGTGGACCAATCCGCAGGGTATATCTCTCGCTACCAATGGCAATAAAGTACGCTTGCAGCCGACGCTCTTCTCGCGTACCGAAGCCGAGGACTACACCTTCATGTGCTGGTTCCGCAGCGAGAACGCTTCGTGGGATAAGGTATCCCTCTTCGGTACGGCTGTAGGCGACTCCGTCACCATGCAACTGGCGTTTGACGATGGCACGGTCCGCTTTACCGCAGGCAATGTGGATGCCTTCGCTTCGGCTGATCTCACCGACGGCAATTGGCACCACTGCGTACTCGTCATCAGCAAGACCTATAACAGCGGTGCGCTCTATATCGACAACCAGATGGTGCTGAACTTCCCGACAATAGGTCTCGGTGCGCTATCCGGCACTTCCGTATGGCTCGCCGACGGACTGGAGGGTAATATCGACGATGTATGTCTCTTTGAGCAGGCGCTGCCTGCGGAACTCGTCGCGGAGTACGGCAAACAGACGCCTAACGGCGAGGAGATGGGGCTCATCAACCTCCTTACCTTCTCGCGCGTGAAGCGCAATTCCTCCGGCGTCATGGAGCAAGTCTTCTGCCCCGATAACCAGCGCGTCTTCCGCGATGCCAATGGCAATGTGGTCAATAAGATCCAACCGCTGCTCGTGGACGACCTTGCGCCGCAAGCCGATAAGAGCAATTATGCGCCGGTACGCGACCGCGGTCTGCTCACTAACCTGCCTTTTAACTGGACCTATCAGGAATCCGACCTGCTTATCAATATCAAGACGCTGCCGCGCGAGATCAACAAACGCACCATGTACCTCACCGTACGTGACGTCGAAGACCTCAATGGCAACCGATTGCCGTCGCCTGTCATGTGGACTGTCTATGCCAACCTCAATAGTATCGTTTGGGGTGGACGATCCCTGCAGATCATGACCGACAATGAGCAGGCATCCGTTGTGCGTAACTCGATAACGATAGCGAACCAAACCGGTATGACGCGTCAATATACGATTGACCACCTGCCGAATTGGCTTTCCGTCTCGCCCGCACAAGGTACACTTGAAGCAGAGGACCAGAAGACGGTTACCTTCACCGTCACGAAAACACTCAAACCCGGCCTGCATAACCATGTCGTCTATCTGACCGATGATCAGGGACTCTCCGAACCGCTGTTGATAGAAGTGATCGTTGAGACCGAACCGCCCTATACCAACGTGGACCTCAATAAGTATCCGATGAATATGTCCCTGTGCGGACGTGTGATCATTAAGGAAGGCAGCAAGACCGTCATTAACACCAACGAGCAAGATTATGTCTATGCCATCTATAATAACGAGTGTGTCGGAGTAGCACATTGTACCGCTGACGGCGAATTGTATCTCACTGTCCACGGCGACGATAGCATGAACCGCAAACCCATCCGCTTCCAACTATGGAAAGCATCGAGCGGAAAAACCTACATGCTCACGCCGAACAAGAACGTCCTCTTCTCCCACGGCTTTGTTTATGGCTGCGGCTCAGAAGAACCGGTTCAACTCACCACAAGCGGAGGAGAGATGCAAACCATCGCACTTAGCAAAGGATGGAACTGGATATCCACCAACCTTGATGTCAAAACCGACCTGCAGAATGCGATCACAGCCGAATATACATGGAGTGAAGGCGACCTCATCAAGAACCCTGCTACACGTAGCTTCAGCACCTATTCGGAGGCAGAGGATAACTTCATAGGTACGCTCAATAACCTGCAATTCGACCAGATGTACATGATGTATGTCCAGCAGACGAATAGCATGCATATCTTCGGCGAGGGCTTGAAAGATGACACCATGCGTCTCTCCCTGCGCGGAGATGGACAATGGAGCCCGATGCCATGTATGCTGCGCGATGTGACCCCGTTGCTAGAAGCGTTGAACGACTATTTCGACTATGCTTCTACCGGCGATCTGCTGAAAGGACATAATAGTTTTGCTGTCTTCTCGACGGATAAGAAATGGGTAGGAGACCTGACTGCTCTACGTCCCGGCGAAGGATACCTCTTCCGCCGCTTGGCTCCGGGTACGGTCAAGATACGCTTCTATAACGCATCTAGCAGCAACGCACCACGTCGTGCTTCGTCCGCTGCTCAGGACAACCGTCCCGAGTTCACCAATCCGAACGCCGCTACCAACATGACCATGATCGCGAAGGTATCTTACAGCGAAAGCGGTCTTACAGTGAAACGGTCTTACAGCGAAAGCGGTCTTACAGGCGTAGCCGATCAGACGCTCCGCGTCTATGTCAACGATGAGTTGGCTTGCGTCGCTACACCGATCACGATTGATGAGCAGACCTATTACTTCCTTACGATCCAAAGCGATAAGACTGGCGCGCTCCGTTTCGAGATGGACGGACAGACTCTCGAACCCGAAAATGGCGCCATCCATTACGCAACGAATAGCCATGCCGGTAGCCTCAAAGCACCGATCCTCCTGCGTCCTGCCGATGAGACCGGTGTCTATAAAGTCATCGAGAATGACCATGTTGTAATTATCCGAAATAATGAAAAATATGATGTTACAGGTAAAAAACTTTAGTAAGATAGCTCTTTGCGCCGTGCTGCTTCTGGCAGCCGGCTGCAAAGAAGAGCAACCGGTTGACCCCTATGTCACACCGGGAAACACACCGAATCCCAATTGGGTCATCACAGGCGATAATGACATGACCGCTTCCATGACGGCTATCGTCAAAGTGTCTTTCGCTTCCCAACCAGGCACACTCGCTGCTTTCATCGGCAACGACTGCTGCGGTATCGCGGAGTATAAAGCCGACTACGGCCTCTATTGGCTCTATATCTCGCCTGTTAAGGAAGGAGGCGGTAATGTGCGACTGCGTTTCTATTCGCCCTCACTCAAACGCATCTATGATGCCAAATCCACTTTCCCCTTCCGGAACGATACCCTCCTTGGTACCCTTGCTGCCCCCCACACCCCCCAATGGACCGTAGCTAAATAAAAATAGTCCTTTTTCTCTCTTCTTCTGAGGCGGAGCACATCCTTGTGCCCTGCCTCTTTTTTCGTAAGTTTACTTTTATATATACATGATATATAAATATATTATATAATATATAAATTATTAGTGTCGATAAGTGCCTTTTTAGTGTTCATATGGGACGCGCGCTTGCGCATGTGTAAAAAAAACTGTACTTTTGCGCCGAGTTTATAGTGTGCGGTTGATGATGATAGGTTTGGCAGGGTACGAAAAACATATCTTTTTGTATCATTAAATCAGCTTTCGTACCCTGCCGCCGATTTTTGAGATGTACGAATATCGTGTATAACCGATTGATATGATATATTTTATAAGTGACGCACATCTGGGGAGTCCATCCATTACGGATAGCAAGGAGCACCAAGATAAGCTGATTGCACTCTTGGAGCAGATGAGTAAGGATGCGACATCTATATACATGCTCGGTGATATGTTTGACTTTTGGGTGGAGTATTTTATCCACGATTCAAGCAAACGTCGTTTTACCCCTTTCTTCAAAGCGTTGAAGAACTTGCGCAAGCAGGGGATAAAGATACATTATTTTGTGGGCGACCATGACCGATGGGCTTCGAGCGGATTGGAAAGGTTGACTGGCGTAGAGATACATAACTATCCTTGTTCAATCACTCGCAACGGAAAGACCCTCTTCGTTGGTTACGGAACGGGTTTGTATGCGTACAACTGGTATCGGTCATATCCAAGAGCGAGGCAAAGGAAGATAAGGCAAGCTATTCGCAGAAACAACCGGTTGAATAATGCGTTCCTGCAGTCCTTATTCCAAATGCTTCCGCCGGCCTGGGGAAACAAGATCGGGTACAGATGGGCGCAGAAACAGACGAATGTAGAGGACAAAGATGAACTATTGGATTATGCGAAGGACGAAGAGAAGCATGGCAATCACCGCGATTATTACATCTTCGGTCATACGCACCTTGCCATGGATGTCCCGATTGCAGACAACAGCCGAATGATCCTTTTGGGCGATTGTTTCGAACAATGGACCTACGCCCAATTAGATGAGCAAGGCAATTTGGAAATCAAAAACTACAAATAACAATTAACCGAGCCGGAGGTTATAAAAAGCCGGCAAATGAACATTGACATATTGGATTACCGTAAAAATGAGCGACAAAAGTAAAAAAGTTGCTCAAAAACTTGCGTATATCAGAAAAAAGCTGTACCTTTGCGTCGTAAACGCAAAATAGGAGGTTATTATGACAGCAACTATGACACAAGGGGTATATTTGAATATCCCACGCGCAGATTGGACTTTGCTGCAGGAATTGATTAATCGTTTCGGCTGGCAATCTGAGACTCGTGAGCAAATGTTGGAAGAGTTTATGCAGACTCGTCCGATGAATGTGGATCTCACGGAAGAGGATATTATGAACGAAGTTCGCGCTGTGCGCTACGCATAATGAAAGTCATTATTGATTGCAATGTGTGGATCTCGTTCCTGCTGGGCTTCCAAAAGGAATTGATGCATAGTATATTGACAGATGAGCATATCGATGTATATGTTTGTCCTCAATTGTTACGCGAGATTGGAGACGTAGCAAGTCGTCCTAAAATTCGCAGCCGTATAGGCGAAGAAGACATAGAACAACTGTTCAAACTGATAAAGGTCTATTGCATCAATGCTACTATTACTTATCAAGCAGATGTATATATTCGTGATAGCAAAGACTTATATCTATTGTCTTTTGCAGATTCGATAGAAGCGGATTATATCATCTCCGGAGATAAGGATCTGACTGATTTAGAAAAGCATAGAGATACAAAGCTCCTCTCGCCTACTCAATTTAGACTGATTATATAGAGTAAGTTATAATACATTAAAAAGCGGTAATCCAATTAAAGCGGATTGCCGCTTTTTTGTGCGTGTCTTTGACTATCAATACCGACGGTCAGCCGACGGTCAGCCGACAGTCAAGGCTAAGATCACTACTCTGTCACTCCGATGACCGGTAGACCAGACGACCAGTAAACAAAACAACAAAACCAAATATAATTAACGAGGGGCAACCCTCATAGTATTAACAAAAAACAATTAAATTTATGAAGAAATTCTTCTTAATTCCGCTTATGACGCTGATGTGTAGCGTTATGGCGTGGGCTACGGATGTTGCCAACAAGACAGAGCTTCAAAATGCTCTTAATGCAGGAGGTGACATTACGTTGACCGCTGACATCGCTCTTGGTGGTGTCAAAGTTACGATGACGAGTGGCACTGTAGTTCTCGACCTAAATGGTCACAATCTCACAGGTGCATTGGCAAATTATGGCACTGACAAGGGCGTACTGAATGTATCCGGTGGTAATTTAACCATTAACGCAACGAATGGCGGTAAAATTGATAACACGGCTTCCAAAGGTTGTGGTATTGTAACCACAGGTAGCGCAAAAGTTACTATTAACGGTGGTTCATTCCATGGCGTTTATGAAGCTATTTATGCTGCTGGTGGTGAAGTTATTGTGAATGATGGTGCTTTCTCTACGACATCTGATAACTGTATCTGGTTGGCAGGTGAATCTGGCGCAAAAGTTACCGTCAATGGTGGTACTTTCGTTGGTGGTTGGATGTGCTTCCAGGTTGACAAAGGTACTGAATTGCTGATAAAAGGCGGTTCATTTGCTAAGGGTGATGATATTTTCTATCCTGGTGGAACAATTACTGTTCAAGGTGGTACCTTTGATGTAAATCCGTGGAAATATGTTAGCGTACCGTACTATGTAGGAAAAGCTGATGAATTATTCCAAGTTGCTCATATCGGTTCTAACGTTGCAGTTGCTAACTATGTTGCTTATCCTTCTCTGTCTGCAGCAGTTGCCGGTGCCAGTGATGGTGCTATTATCTCGTTGTTTGCAAATGACAACAATGCTATCACCGTTTCTAAAAATGCTGTTATTGAAACTAATGGTTTTACCGCTACGGGTGTAAGCGCAGGTGCTGAATATGGAAAATTTGTAGTTGATGGTAACATTATCATCTCAAATAATGAACTTGTTACATTCCTTCAAGGAAATGAGTCTGCGAAGACTCTTGAAGCGAATGTTTCCTTTGCTCAGAAATTAGTTGTTAACGGAACGAAGGAGTTGACTATTCCTGCAGGTATTACCGTTTCGGCTACATACGTTAAAGATGCTTGTATCGTAGTACCTAATGGCGCAAAATTGACTATCTATGGTGATGGTACTATTGCCGGTGATAAAGAACTTATTCGTGTCCTTGAAGGTGGTGAGTTGATTATCGGTAAAGAAGATCAAAGTGATTGTCTGAAGATGACGACCACTGTTTGGGAAGGTGTAAACTATGCAGTAAATAACTATGG
Source organism: uncultured Bacteroidales bacterium (assembly GCA_947164985.1). GTDB lineage: Bacteria > Bacteroidota > Bacteroidia > Bacteroidales > Paludibacteraceae > Colicola. The sequence continues at coordinate 324,272 of CAMUYI010000001.1, forward strand.
TAAAACGACTATTAACAATGCCGAGGTACATGCTGCATCTGCTGCTCTGAATACTTATGGTGTAATGAATGTCAATGGTGGTTACTATACCGCTGAGGCTTACTATCCGAATCACAGATATGCTGTTACAGCAGATGATGGCTCTCAGTTAAATATTAAGAACTCTCACGTATTTGGTATCCACGGTGCTTTGGCTTGCCAAGGTTCAGCTGGTTCAAATATTGGTGGTAGCGCTCGTATCGAGAATTGCGAGTTGGTAGCAACTAATAAACCATACCTAACGACAAAGAGTACGACCTCTATTCACTATGCAATCTATTCTGCATCGGGTGGTATTGTTTCGGTGTACAACACCAAAATGAGATCTACCCAGCAAGATCGTGCTATTCATATTGGTAACAACGATGCATGGAATACATTCGGTCTGGTACATGTATATGAAGGCTGTATGGTTAAGGCTGCTTCTGCCACAAAGCGTATATATGTGCAGAAGAGAACTGCAACCGATAAAGAAGTATTGTTCCCGGTTACAATTGACTCTGAATCTGGTTGGTACACAGCTGCTATGAACGGTGGTGAGGCTCCGCTTCCTGCAGGCTATAAGTGGAAACAAATCATCAAAGAAGGTGAGCCTACTGAAGATCAAGTTCTTGATGCAGCAGCTTATGCTGAAGGCTATCGTTGGATTACTGTTAGCTCTGCAGAAAAAGCCCAAGATGCTACGGGTGCTACAATTCCTTGGCAACAAGCAACTACTTGGGTTGATACTCCGACCGGAGACGATGTTCCTGATGAGAACACCGCTGTAGTGATTCCTGAAGGTAAGGAAGTCGTTGTAAGTAATGCACAAGCAGATATTGATGCCGGCGGTTCTGTAGCAGTTGCTGAGCAAATCGTTATCGCAGGTGAAGGTGCTTCGCTGACCGTACAAGATCAGACGACTCTTAATATTGAAAATGGTGTCAACATTGCAGACGGTGGTAAACTTGTTGTAGAAGCAGGTGCTATGGTAACTGTAGGTGCCGGAGGTTTGGTTGCTGGTAATGAAGAGGCAGTTGAAGTTAAGATGACCGAGGGTAAAGCCGGTACATTCATGATTGCTCCGACAGTAAGTGAAAACACTCACCCGATGGCAAAAGTAGAATTGGTTTCGAAAGGTCACTATGACGAAGTAAAGGGTAAATATGTATTCCAACGTTTCGGTGTTCCTGCGTACATGCAAGGTATCAAACGTAGCGATATGCACTACGACAATGTAGCAGCACCAACTGCTGTTTGGAAACTGGATTATGCTAATAACACTTGGGCAGACATGGCTGATGACGACGAGTTCATCCCGTTCCGCTGTTATGAATTGACCACCACGGCTACTACTCCGGGTGCTGTCTATACATTCACTTGCCCGCTGATGGGTAACGGTAACGCAGAATTGGAGTTGAACGGAGAGTGGAACTACTATGCTAATAGTTACACAGCTCCGATTGATGTAAAAGAGTTGATCGCTTCTTTCAAGGCTAACTATGACGAATACATGTCCGCTACTGTTTATCTGTATCGAGCTTCTGATAACTGGTGGTATGAGTTGAACGAGATGGCTTATCTGTTCGATTTCGGACACGAGCTTCCGACAAAGATTGATCCTATGCAAGCCTTCATCTTCCAAAAGCGTGGTGATGGTGCTAACCCGGTTGTAAATTATGAGGATAACGTTTGGAATCCTATCATGAATCCGGGTGCAAGTCCGGCTCCGGCACGTGATCGCAAATCTTACAACAAGGCTTTGATTGAGATTACAGCTGCTGATGGCACCAAGGATGCTATCCGTCTGGTAGAAAATGGCAAGTTCTCTGCCGCATTCGATAATAGCTACGATGCTGCTAAGTACATGAATGAGAATTCGTTCAATCTGTTTGTTGATGCAAACGATGAGAAGTTAGGTAGCGTTGCTACGGATAACTTTGATGGAACTACCATTAGCATGACCACCAAGGAGCAGACCTCGTTCACAATGACTATCAGCAATGTAAACGGTATGAACTATGTTGTTCGCGATATGCTTACCGGTACGGAGATTGAGATGGTTGAAGGTGCAACCTATATGTTCAGCGTTCCTGCAAACGCAAACGTTGAGGGTCGCTTCCAAATCGTAAGCATTAACAAGATGCCGACCGCTATTGAGAACATCGAGGCAACTGCCGCTACCAAGGGTATTTATACCATTTCTGGTCAGTTTGTAGGTTATGATTACCACAACCTGCCGAAGGGTGTATACGTAGTAGATGGAAAGAAAATTGTGAAGTAAGTTGCATGAAACTGACGAATAAAAAAGCTTATATGATTCCGGAGACAGTTATCCTGTCTCTGGAGTCACTGGGCGCAACGATGACCAATCCCGCATCTCAATTCGGTCATACCGATGCAGACCCCAATTCGGGATTATTCCATGCCCCTAAAAGAAAAGTATTCTAATATCTAATAAAATATCAATTATGAAAAAGATTGCATTTTTAGCAAGCCTGTTGTGTGCTACCTTTGCTATGGCAACGCCGACCATTACAGGCATGTCTCAAATTGATCTCTCTACTTCCGGTCAGACCGATAAGTATGTGAGATTTGTATTGTCGGACGAATTCTCGGATGGCTTTGACAATACATGGGATACTCCCGCACCGAATGAGAGCGGTATCTATGTTTACTACAATGGTGCTCGCTACACCGGTTGGGCTAGCAAACAGTACACAGCAAGTCTTCCTCTCGGTTTCTACACTGGAGACAATACTTCGTACACATTGAAGTTCAGCAACTTCTCGGGAACTGAATACACTATATATGACCGTGTTGCTGATCAAATCATCACTGTTAATGGCTCTACCGCAAATTACGACTTCACTATTGATGAAAGTTTGAAGAACAGCCAAATCAACGACCGTTTCATCATCAATCCTGTATATGTAGAAGGTTCATGGAATGCATGGGCATCATGGTCCGTTGCTTTCTGGGATAACGGTGACGGTTCTGTTATTTACGAAGTAGAAAACTTAGAAGCAAATACCGAATATGAGTTTGGCTTGCACTTCGGAACCCAATCCGGTTCATGGGCTACTAATGGTTATACCTACAAAAGTGATTACAAATCTACTGCAGATTTCGAACCAGGTAGCGCATCTACTATGAAACTGCAAACGGAAGCTGCCGGTACTTATACCTTCAAGTGGGAATATGCTACCAGATCCTTCTCTATCATCTTCCCGACTCCGGTTCCGACTTGTACGACCGTTCGTACAGGTATGACGGCAGGCAACTACTACACCATCTGCCTCCCCAAAGCGGTTACAGGTGCTAATGGTGCTTCGTTCTGGAACATGAGCAATCGTGGTGATGGCGTTGCTTACCTTGAGGAAGCTGAACTTCCTTTGGTTGCTGGTCGTCCGTACATCATCCAGGCTGAAGATGCAGAACTCTGCGTAGAGTATAGCGGTGACGAAGTTGCTGCCGGTGCTTATGGCGCACTCCATGGTACATTCGTAGCTATGGATCAAACTGCTCTGGATGCAGCCGGTGCGGATATCTATCTGCTGAAGAACAACGAGCTTTGGTTGGTAAGCGGTCAGACGGGAAATAGCCTTGCTGCAAACCGTGCTTACATCAAATATAGCGAGTTGAATTATAGTACTCCGAATCCTGCTCCGGGTCGTCGCGTACGCGCTATCCCGATGCAAGATCAGAGCACTACCGGTGTTGAGAATCTCAATGCTGCTGAGGCTCCGGTTAAGACCGTGATCGATGGTAAGATGTATATCCTCCGTGGTGAGCATATGTTTGACGCTACCGGTCGTATGGTTAAGTAAGTTGAATAATTTAATAAATGAATAAAATTATGAAAAAGATGTATATTCAACCGAATGTAGAAGCTACGGAAGTACAGGCTACTTCTTTGATGCAGTCCGCAAGTCCTGCCGGAGGACTTAATATCAGTACTACTCCAGGTACAGGAATTGAAGGTGACTAAACCCATCCCACGCAAAGGCGTGAGGAATTGAAAAAATCTTTTCTAAGGCAGTCTCTCGTTGTGAAACGCGAGACTGCCGTTTTTTATATACAAATAAGTGTTAGTAAGTACTTTTTTGTTGACCAAAAGCGACATATGCTTGCATATGTCGCAAAAGAGCAGTAATTTTGTTTGAAAATTGAAGAATTGGGACAAACGTAATGACTATCGATACATTCGAGAAACTGCAACAATTGGTTGATCGTGTTGGTGTTGTGGTAACATCGGAACAACATCGTTTTTACGTTTATAACGAAGATTTTACCTTTCCCTTTATTGCTGTCTTTATATGCTGTCAAGGTACGGCACGTGTGTTGTTAGATCAGGTAGAAAGAACGTTCTGCAAGAACGACTTGATCGTTGTGATGCCCGGTCATATAGCGCGGCAACTCGAATGCTCCGATGACTTTGTGTTTACACGCGTCGCTATTTCCGAGAAGATGCTGTCCGATCTGAGGTCACATGTCTTTAGTCACGATTATAATAAATTTCACCTGGCTCCCGTTTCCCAAATCAATGATGAGCAGCTCCAACGCGTGCTCTATATCGTCAATCTGTTGGACATCGTAGCAAGACATGACTATGAGGATTTGACCCTGCGCCGACAGATGTTGATTTCCTTGATTTCGGTCGGATATGAGTTTATCAATTATTATCGCCGTGAGATGGATAAACAACTGCTGCCGGACAAGAATACCTTGTTATTCAACCGATTCTGCACATTGGTGGTTGAACATTACCGCGAATCCAAAGAAGTGAAATTCTATGCCGACCTGCTGCATATCTCGCCCCGTCATTTCACACGTATCTTCCGGGATATAACCAACGGTATTACCCCCGCTGAATGGATTGAGCAATATGTGGTAGCACAAGCTAAACTGCTTCTCGATACGCAGCGTGAACGCTCCGTTCAAGAGATTGCATATCAGCTCGGATTCCCCGAACCGTCCTCTTTCCACCATTTCTTCAAACGCGTCACCGGTATGACAGCAAAGGAGTACCGCAACCAGCAATAATCGCTCATTTCGGGCGATTTTTTTGTTTTTTCTTATCCTGACGGAACGATTATTTAACAATTTTCTTGCATATATCAGAAAAAAGCAGTAATTTTGCAGCGCAAAATATGTTACCTGTCGATTTCATAGAGAGTATGAGGCAGCAGTTGGGCAATGAGGCAGAGCTGCTGATCCGGGCGCTGGAGACGGAGCCGGTCACGTCGATTCGTTTGAATACAAAGCTCGAGGTGCTCACTTTTCCGTGCGACACGGAAGAGGTGCCGTGGCATATTGACGGGTACTATCTGAGTGAGCGTCCGCAGTTCACCTTAGATCCTCTTTTCCATGCCGGATGTTACTATGTGCAGGAGGCTTCTTCGATGTTCCTGCAGCAGATCTTGGAGCAGTATGTCGATAGTTCATCTATCGTGCTGGATCTGTGTGCCGCGCCGGGAGGCAAGAGTACGCTGATCAGTGAATATCTCGGTCGGGACGGACTGCTATTGAGCAACGAAGTGGTGCGTCAGCGAGTGTTTATCTTATCGGAAAACATCCAGAAATGGGGTAACGGCAATACCGTCGTGACCCATAACACCGCTGAGGAATACGGCGAGCGGTGCAAGAACTTGTTCGACTGTATCCTGGTCGATGCTCCCTGTTCGGGCGAAGGCATGTTCCGCAAGGACGAGCAGGCCCGCAATGAATGGAGTCTGAAGGCCGTCAAGCAGTGCGCAGAGCGCCAACGCGCCATCCTGATGGATGTGTGGGACGCCCTCAAACCCGGCGGTATACTCATCTACTCGACCTGCACCTTCAATGAGGAGGAGAACGAGAAGAACGTCGAGTGGATAGCCGATACCTTGGGCGCCGAAGTGCTGCCGGTCGATTATGACCCCGAATGGGGCATCACAGAAGGTAGGATGGGTTATCATTTCTACCCGCATAAGATCAAGGGAGAAGGCCTCTATATGTGCGCATTGCAGAAGACCGAGTCCTTGAGCGGCGGAGCGGAACTGAAGATCAAGACCCCGAAGAAAGAGGTGCCGATGCAGCATCCGGAGTATCTGCCGGTGATGCGGAGTTGGTTGCAGCATCCGGACGAGTGGGCCATTCGCTATTCCGATCGTTTTGCAACGGCTTATCCCTATAAATACAAGGAGATCATTGATTGGCTATCGACCCAGCTGACATGTATCTCCACCGGTTTCGGGCTGGGTGAGGAACGCGGCAAAGGTATCGCTCCGCAGCATAGCCTAAGTATGGCGAAAGACTTCCGTAAGGAAGCCTTCCCGAATATAGCGCTGACGCGCGAACAAGCGCTGGCGTACCTCAGGACCGAGGCTTTGAACCTGCCTGATGCCCCCCTCGGCCTCGTCCTTTTGACCTATGAGGGTGTCCCCCTCGGTTTCGCGAAGAATGTCGGGAACCGCCTGAATAACCTTTACCCGAACGAGTGGCGGATCCGTCATCTGTAAGAGATTTGTCGTGCCCTTTAGGGCTAAGAAAACGTTCTATCCGTTTCCAATAATGCATATCGTCCGGTGATACCAGCGTCATCGCTTCACCGCTGTTCTCTGCCCGTGCCGTTCGACCGATACGATGGACATAGTCTTCGGGATCATGCGGCACATCGTAATTGATGACCAACGGTACATCCGTCACATCAATACCGCGGGACACCACGTCGGTGGCTACCAGCACGTCTATCTTTCCGTTCCGGAAATCCAGCATCACCTGGTCGCGTTCGTGCTGCTCCAGGTCCGAATGCATGGCATGTGCATCGATCTTCAGACTGCGCAGCATGCGTGTCAGGTCCTTCACCCGTTGTTTCTTGCCGGCGAAGATGATCACTTTCTTGAGAGGTGAGACCGTTTCTCTGTCAGATTGCTTCGCTGTGAGAAGTGAGAGAACTTGCTCTACTTTCTTACCTTCATCGACAAACGCATGCATCTGTTTGATGGTCTCGGGCGGACGGGAGACGGCTATCTGTACCTCCACGGGATCGTTCATGATGGCTTTCGCCATGCGGCGGATATTATCCGGCATGGTGGCGGAGAACATAATGGTCTGACGGTCCTTGGGTAACTTGCGCACGATGGTCATGATATCGTCGTAGAAACCCATATCAAGCATGCGGTCGGCTTCATCCAGGATGAAATACTTGACGCCGGAGAAATCAACATCGTAGATATTCATCTGACTCAGCAGCCGTCCCGGTGTTGCAATCACAACATCCGCGCCGCGTTGCAGGCCCGTTACCTGCGTACCCCATGCTCCGTTATCCTTGCCGCCGTAGATAGCGACGGACGAGAACGGCACATAGAACCCGAAACCCTCCATCTGTTGGTCGATCTGTTGCGCTAACTCACGCGTAGGCGCCATGATGATGGCATTCAGTTTATCGGGATCGTGGTCATCGAACGCGAGGTTGGTCAAGAGCGGCAAGATATACGCCGCCGTCTTCCCCGTTCCCGTCTGGGCACAGGCAATCACGTCATGCCCCGCTAATATCTCAGGGATGGCTTTCTCTTGCACCGGCGTACATACATCGAAATGCATGTCCCACAGCGCATCCAACACTTCGTCCGATAAGGCTAATTCATCAAAATACATACTACTTCAAATCTCCTATCACCATACTTGCCAGGGTCAGACCGAAGACGGCCGTCACCTGCATCAGACTGCCCCGCGTCTCGCATTTCTGCGCCTGTTCGGTCGAATAGACGCATCGTATCTTCTTGGATGGATGCCGATCCAACCGTTTCATGCGTGCCCGTACGGCTTTAGCGAGGGCGTCACCTTTGATCGACATCAACTCACCCGTCGTCACCTGCTTCGGATCGAACCGCAAGGCTGCTCCCATGGAAGAGAAGATCTTCACGCCCTTCAGCCGCGAGGCATATAAGAGCAAATCTGTCTTAGCCTGTACATCATCGATGGCATCGATGATGTAGTTGAAAGTTGAAAGTTGAAAGTTGAAAGACCCTTCTTTCGACATCCCGTTCTCGCCGTAATAAGCGTGTATAGCCTCGATCTCGGCGTCCGGATTGATCTCCAACAACCTCGCTTTGAGCGCCTCTACCTTAGGCATGCCCAAGGTAGCTTGCGTAGCAGGTAGTTGGCGGTTGAGGTTGGAGGCTTGCACGGTGTCACCATCTACGATGGTCAGATGCGTCAGACCCGTACGAATCAGGCATTCGGCGCACCAGGAACCTACACCGCCTATACCAAAAAGTATGACACGTTTGCTTTGCAGCAGTGCCATACTTTCTTTCCCCAATAGGGCTGTACTTCTACTAAACATAGAATTACATATCGTCGTGAGCGTGCAACGACTGCACATACTTAGCATGCGCCATCTTAACTCGCTTCAACTCACTCGGTTTGTCGAATTGTTGACGACGACGGAGCTCTTTTACGACACCCGTCTTATCGAATTTGCGTTTGAATTTCTTAATCGCGCGCTCGATGTTCTCACCTTCTTTAACAGGAACGATAATCATTGCATACACCTCCTTTCTTGTACCCAGGGCCGGGATCGAACCGGCACGGTTTCCCATTGGTGTTTGAGACCAACGCGTCTACCAATTCCGCCACCTGGGCGCGCTTGCATTGACACTCGCGTGACTGCGTGCTGCAGTGTGTAGTGCCGAAAAAGCGTGCAAAAGTACTGCTTTTTTTTGAATTGGCAAAATTTTTTTGATTTTTTTTGCAGAAAAAAGCGTTTTTTAGCTTATTTCGCTCCAATTCTGCGGCATTTGTGCCCGTTTGAGGTCCAATTGACGCTTATACATGCGGTTCATCTCATCTTCGAGAAGGGGATCCGCATCGAGGATATCCAGCGCCGCCTGACGTGCCAAAGCGAGTAACTGGCCGTCCGATGAGAGATTCGCTATCTTGAGGTCAAACGGAATACCGGACTGCTGGGTACCGTCCAGGTCTCCCGCTCCGCGCAGACGCAGGTCCTCTTCGGCGATGCGGAAACCATCATTGGTAGCCACCATGATATCCATCCGTTTGCGGGTGTCGGTACTCAACTCCATGTCGGTCAGTAAGATACAGAAACTCTGATCACCGCCTCGTCCTACGCGGCCTCGTAACTGGTGCAGCTGACTCAGACCGAAGCGCTCAGCGTTCTGGATGATCATCACCGTCGCATTCGGTACGTTAACGCCTACCTCGATCACCGTCGTTGCCACTAAGATCTGGGTCTCACCGTTCGCAAAACGCGTCATCTGCAGGTCCTTGTCTGCCGCTTTCATCTGACCATGCACCATCGAGATCTTGTATTCAGGGAACGCTTCGCATAGTTCGTTATAGCCGTTCTCCAAGTCCCGCAGGTCCAGTTTCTCGTTCTCTTTGATGAGCGGGAAAACGACGTATATCTGCCGGCCTTTCTTTATCTGCTCGCGCACGAACGTGTACACCTGCGCGCGCTTATTTATTGAATAATGTATAGTCTGTACGGGTTTGCGTCCCGGCGGTAACTCATCGATGATAGAGACGCGTAAGTCGCCATAGACGGTCATCGCCAGCGTTCGCGGGATCGGCGTAGCTGACATGACGAGAACATGAGGAGGTAGTTGGTTTTTACTCCACAGCCGTGCCCGTTGGGCGACACCGAAACGGTGTTGCTCGTCAATGATGACAAAGCCGAGGTTCTGCCACTGAACGGTATCTTCGAGTAGCGCATGCGTACCGATCAATATGTGGATCGTACCGTTCATCAGACCGTTATGGATAGGCACGCGGTTCTTAGCCGAGGTCGAACCCGTCAGCAGCGCCACATGCACGGCATCGCCAAGCGGCGCTAAGAAGGCCTTTAGGGTCTCATAATGTTGGTTAGCCAAGATCTCCGTCGGCGCCATGATACACGCCTGATACCCGTTATCCACCGCCAAGAGGCAGCAGAAGAGGGCGACGAGTGTCTTACCCGATCCTACGTCTCCTTGCAGCAGACGGTTCATCTGATGGCCGGACTTGAGGTCGTCATGTATCTCGTGGATCACACGTTTCTGTGCTCCCGTCAGGTCAAATGGCAAGGCTTTGTACAGCGCATGAAAACGACTACCGACCAGCGGTAAGGCAAACCCCGGATTCTGCTCGCGCCGTTTCATCTGACGCAACAGGTGCAGTTGGATGAAGAAGAGTTCCTCAAATTTCAACCGTGCCCGCGCATTCTGCATGGTCGGCGTGTCTTTTGGGAAATGCACGTTGATCAGCGCATCCGTCAGACTCATCAAACGGTAACGCTGTAATATATCCGCACCGATCGTATCCGGTACACCCGCTTTCAGGTCCGGCAGCAGACCCGCTATCATCGTGCGCATGGCTTTGGAGTTGATGCCATGCCGCTTCATAGTCTCGGTCGTGTTGTAGTACGGCTCCAGACCTTGCGTCATCTCCGGCGTCACTTTCTCCCAAAGGGTCAACTCGGGATGCACGAAATTATAGATGTGGTTGAATCGACTCGGTTTACCGAAGAGCAGGTACTTCACGCCGCGTTGTAACTTGACGTACTGCACCCCTTTGAACCACACCAACTCACATTGGTGCGTACCATCGTAGAAAGTAGCACTGAGTCGTTGTGCCTTACCGATACCAATCGTGTGCCATTCGGTGATCTCACCGATGATCTGCACGTATGTATCCTCATCGTCCAGTTCGGCGATGCGATAGAACCGGCTCCGGTCGATATACTTATAGGGATATTGACGAATCAAGTCAAGCGCCGTTTGTACGCCTAACTCTTTACGAAGAATGTCGGCACGCTTCGCACCGACATTCTTACAATACGTTATATCTCTATGCGCTAACTCCACTATTGCAGTTTGAAGTTAACAGGCACGGTATATTTCACGCGAACAGGTTTACCACGTTGTTTACCCGGTTTCCATTTCGGCATCGACTTGATGACGCGGATAGCCTCTTTGTCCAACGAAGGATCACCACCCGAACGAACAACCTCTACGTCCACGATCGAACCGTCTTTGTTGACCACGAACTGGCAGATGACACGACCTTGGATACCGTTCTCTTGGGCGATAACCGGATACTTCACGTTCTCGCTCAGGTACTTGAAGAGCGCTTGTTGGCCACCCGGGAACTCAGGCATCGACTCAACGACTACGAAGACAACCTCTTCTTCCTCTTCCTCAACCGGAGCCTCTACCGGCGCAGCGATAACCACTTCTTCGGCCTTGTCATCCTCGGCGTTCACCTCGATAGACTCGGTCTCTACGTTATCCTCTACCACGTTCAGCACTTCCACTTCCTGAACTGCAGGGGGTGGGGGAGGGGGAGGAGTCTCCTGAGTCGTTTGCTGAATCTCTACTTCTTCCTCAAAAAGGAACTCCGTGTCCGTTACCTCGTACTTGGTAACCTCACGCTCTGTCCATTCCAGCGCCACGTAAACGAGGCTCAGAGTGAAAACCAAACCCATCAATACATAGACGAGTTTGTCCTTCTCTAAACTGGCATTTTCTGACTTTTTAACTTGCATATGCTGTGTTTTTTAGGTCGTAGTTATCAAAACTGGCTGCAAAGATACAACTTTTTTGCGATTTATGCAAATAAAAGTGAAATTTTTTGCAAAATAGTATAAAATACTATGCTTTTTAAGCCCTTTTGCTTCAATTTTTGCTTCCAAAGGGTCGGTTTATAGTCCTTTAATAGTTCCGGCGTGATCAGACTGCGGTCATTGAACTGATAGATGAGATTAAGCCGTTGGGTATACAGATAGTCTTTCGCTTTTTGGGCATCGTATCCCACTTGTCCCGGAAAGCACTCATCGAGCCATTTCCACATGCGGCATCGCTCTTCGCGAAGATGCAGAATCTCACCGGCGGTCTTAGGCTGCGAGACGGACGTATGATCACGCCAAACAGCCGTCTCTTGCGGCAGGTACGCCCACTTCGTTTGCTGGTAAAAGACGCCATACAAAGGGTAGTCGAGCCATAAGAAACCCTGTTTTTCGATCTCGGCAAGCAGGTTCTCGTTCAATAGGTTCGTTCGAAAGAGCACCGTGCAGTTCGCAAAACCTACCGAGTCTAACCCATACACCCCATCCCGTTGACCGAAGGTCCAGGTTGCTTTGCCGGATAACGTACGACCATTCGTATGCACGAACCCTACTTCCTGATGCGCACGCAAATAGTCGATCTGCAATTGTAGTTTATGGTCATCTATCCAGTAGTCATCGCCGTCCAGCATCGCGATAGATTCGCAGCCTTCGGCCATGATTTGGCGGTAAAGGTCTATCGTATTATTGAAAAGACCGAGGTTCTTGTCGCGACGGACATACACGATCCGTTCATCCTCCGCGGCATAGCGTGCACAGATAGCCGCCGTACCGTCCGTAGAAGCGTCATCGCCGATATAGATACGTATCGGTTCGTCGCAAACCTGCGCCTGCACGCTCTCTATCGCCTGTGCGATAAATGCCTCGTGATTATATGTCGCGATGCAAACAGCTATCATAGATGGATACCAGTTTACGTCCGATGGCATCAGCCGAAAACTGATTTGTGATTTTCGATTTCTGATTTGTGATTTTTTCGTTCCAAAGAATACTCTCTATGAACTCTGCGAACGTTCCGGCTTTATGTTGGGCGATCTCTTGCGGTACGATGAGATCCGCCACTTCTTCGGCGATGCCGACCGGTGTACTCAGTATCGGCAGCCCCGCTGCGGCAGCTTCCGCCAACACGACACCGTAGGTCTCGTACCGACTGCTGAGTACCAGCGCATCGGCGCTATGCATCTCGTCAGCCACCTGCTGCGGCGTCAATTCGCCCGTCCATTCCAATAACCCTTCCGGAATCTCCAAACGATCCGCATAAGCACGCACTTCTTGATAGTCCACACCTGTTCCGATCAGTTTAAGACACCAGTTCTGCCGTTTCTCACTCAGCATCTTTGCTGCCCGAAGCAAGCCTTTCACATTCTTTGCCCGCTCATCAAAGCAGCTCACATGCAAGAGCGTCTTTCGAGAGGTCGAGATATCGAGATCTCGAGGTCTCGAAGGCTCAAAGAAAAAATCATCCACCACATTATCAATCGTTCCCCAATGCTCGTTCTCAATGCCGCAGGCTTGCATCGCCTTTTGCAGCGGTTCGCTCACGGTCAGAATCATCGAAGCTTCTTTAGCCGCACGACGGTAGAAACGTTTCTTGAACCAACTCTGTCGTTGGAACATTCCACTTTCCGGTAGGTACCCGCTCCAATGCTCCACAAGGATAAATGGGATATGTTCTTTCTTAAGGAGTGTGCGCGCGATAATGACTTGTTTCTGCAGCACATTCAGTTGCACAAGATCCGGCATCCACCGGTCCTCTTTTAAACTATGCCATTGATCTACTACCTCTTCTGCTTCGCTGGCCGTGATCACCCGCACATCCACCCCCTGCGCACGAACAGCCTCCACATGCTTTTGCACGAAGAGACCACTCATAGCGTCTTTTTCGGACGGATACCAAGGGGTGAGAAAAAGGACTTTCATCTATAGTTCCATTCACGGAGTTTCTGGCACCAAACAGCAAAGCGGAAGAGCGGTTTGTAGTATTTCTCTACGCTGAAATAGCTAAACGGCGTCGAACCGAACTGCTGATAATGTTTGGCAACACCCTTATCCATCGAGCCTTCGAAATCAAACATCACTTGCTTCTCGCGGGCCAACTTCATCGCTTCCAGAACCAACAATGCACCGGCGCCGGAGTCTTTATACACGGGTGTATAAGCGGGAATAAGGTAATACATATATTTCTTATCCCATACCAGAAAAGCGGCTGCATAGGGTTCGCCGTCCGCATTGCGCACGGTGAGAACGGCACATTGACCTAACCGACGAGCCTTGCGCTCTAATACCAAGAGGAACTCACGTGTATAACTGATCTTCCGTTTGCGCGACGCCAGACATTGACAATGGAAACGATAGAAATCTTCGATGTCCATCGTACGATCGGCATGCAGACTCAGGGCTTTCTGTAACTGCCGTTTCTTATTCTTGCTGAACTTATCGATTACGGCATCCAGATCACTCAGATCTTCCACGCGATAGGTCACCCGCTCTTTGGTTTTAAAGCCCAAACCCCGCATGGCTTCCACGCATAGGCTGCCGGGCAAGTACTGCTGGTAGTAATAGGCCAACCCCATGCCGTCCAACTGCTCTTTGAGCATGCGGCATACCTCCGCCGTCTTCCATTTGTCACCTGTTACCTGCGGGTCCACCCATATACCGCCTATCTGCGTCTGCTGCGGCATGACGATATACTTGAACCATGCCCGCTTGCGCAGCAGGTACGGCATCGCACCCAGAATCTGTCCTTCCGAATCTTCCGCTAACAGTACGTCCCATTCCTTACCTGCGCACACGGCGTCCATCCACCACGGTTGCATGAAGATCGGTACGTACTCCAGGGATGCTACCCATTCTATGTAGCGTTCTTTATTGGTCATTAGAAAAGATTGCTAAAGAATCCGCCGTCTTGTGGCTCGGCACTCTCCGGAGCCTGCGCCTCATCGTTGACGTCCTCTGCGGGCTGACTGCTGGCCTGCTGATTTCTATAAATGTCCGGACGGTATAAGATTTGAATGTTCTCTGCGATCACTTCGGTCTTACGGCGGATCTGTCCGTCTTTCTCCCAACTGCGCGTTTTGAGCTTACCTTCCACATAGACCTTCATGCTCTTCCGTAAGTTCTGTTGCGCCCATTCTGCGAGGTTGCGCCAAAGCACGATACTGTGCCATTCGGTCACGTCCGGTACTTGCGTACCGTTCTGCATCACATAGCCGCGTTCGGTGGTTGCCAAATTGAAGTTTGCAATTGCTACGCCTCTGTCCAAGTAACGTACTTCGGGATCTGCACCTACGTTACCAATTAAAATCACTTTGTTTACGCTTGACATAATTAGATTTAATTTTGTGTTTTTTGTGTTTTATAGTGTTATAATCAATTTGCGCTGCAAATTTACTGCTTTTTTCTGACATATGCAAGTAAAAAGGGTATTTTTTTGTTATATGGGTATAAAGACGTAGTCTAATGTTCCTGAGATGATACCGATTATAACCTACTAATCACCTACTAACCACCTACTAATTACCTATTATAAACATACTAATCGCATACTAATATCATACTATACTATCTACAACTATCTACAGAAGATGGAGAAAGGGGTAGATTACAAAAAAAGCGAAGGCCACGGAAGTGAACTTCGCTTTGATTCGGCTATAATACCACTTTATTATAGATCACGTACAAGATTTATTATAGATCACGCACAAGATTTATTATAGATCACGTACAAGATTTATTATAGATCACGTACAAAATTTATTATAGATCACGTACAAAATTTATTATAGATCACGCACAAGACGAACGGACTGACCGTTAATAAACGGCTGTGAAGCATGACCGACGTGGCCTCCGTTTTGATACGAAATTAACAAATAACTTGCGTCTTCATTTAGCCAATAATTCGAAGACCAGTATGCTCCCAGGAAGTTTTCAAAATGAGGCAACGCCCAAAAACCATATGACGGCTCATTCTTTACTACCCAGCGAACCTGTGTCCAACCGGCAGCCGGCAAAAAGACAGCTCCTGCAGCCTCTAATTGCTCCCACTGAGAAACAGTATAGCGATTTTGGTTGTACAAATAATGATCGTCTTCCAAAGCTGCATTCAGATAATTATTAAAGATGGTGGCATCAAAGGGGCTTGGTTTGTCATAAATAGTATTTGGATAGGTATTTGAAGCACCTTGATATACTTCATTGACACTTGTTCCTTGGTATGCCAAGTAGTAGTTAGTTGACGGATCGGTCATGTGATGGAAGGTGATACCATCCGGTTTTACAAATTCATCCGGCAGGAGGATAAGACCTTTCACATTTCCGTAGGTGGGGTCATCAATAGAAGCCAAGCCACATAAATATTGGGCATTCGTACGACCACCGATTATATACATCCATTCGTCCATGGTTGGCGTGCGCCACGTGTCGGGAGCATAGGAAATACCTGCTTTGGTGTCATATATCGTATTATGTCCCCAGTCTGTAAAACTGGATTGATCTGTCGCGAAATCGGCAGGATCAGCAGAGACGAGGAGGGGTTTATTCCATGTATTCCAACCGAATAGGTCGATCCAGCAATCGGTACTCATCACATCGCCAATACTCTCGTTGGTATTATTGCATTTCACGCCACCTTCATATACATTTCCTATAGCAGGATCATCAAAATATCCTTTACTACCCGAGAAGAAATGCGCTGTGTAATATGTTCCGACAAAGTCGTATTGATTCTCCGCAATACGCCATTTGGTCTCCGAGTGTTTGTATTGCAAGTTACCGTGTGCAAACTCGATTTGATGGGTAGGGTCGATGGAGAAGCCAAGGACTTTCTTGCTCATGCCAACGGTAATAGCATAGTATTTACCATCTTCAAAAGTCTTAGCGGAAGGAGAAGTAAAAGTATAGGTGTCCGAACCAACGGTAGCAGTCAGTTTGATGGTTTTATCTGTGAAACCCGGAAGGGCAACAAAGATTTCGCTGGTTGCAGGATCCACATGGATGTTATAAGGCCTATTGTCCACCTCTACCTTTAAATCACTGGCAGCAAGAGTGGCATCTTTTGCCTCGTTCATCAGCGTGAATTTTGCGATAGCCTGACGATTATGGAAATCAGCGATACTCTCTACGAAGGTGATACTTCCCCATGTGACGCTTTCTACATGGATGGTTGCCTCCGCATAGTCGCAATGAAGTTCGATATACGCCAACGTACCCTGTTGATTCGTATAGTCAGGTGACAGGAACTTGAGTAGTAGTTCATCGCCGGCATTGATGGTTCCTGTCAGATCACCGGAAATCATGGTTTGTACGCCATTCGATTCTGCCACCAGATAGCCTGTCAGGTCTGTACTCTTCGTTACATTACGTACACTTACTTGCTCACCTGTTTTCCAACTAGCAGTCAGCGTTGTACCGTCCAGTCCAAGCGCTTTGCGTGGACCGTTCTGTTGGTTTGCGTCACCCTTTCCGGCCTGGATACTTACATGATAGGTTTGTACTTTTGCGGGTTGATCCGGTTCATTCTTGTTGCACCCTGTCATAATAAGGCACAAGGTAATCATGTACAATGTACAATAGAAAAATACGTTCTTTCTCATTTTTCTGTCCTCCATTTTTTACCAATCTTCACTAATAGGATCACCGTACCCGTTACGTTGTGCATTGACAGGAGCGCCTGAAGGCCAACTCTGACTTCCGGCTAGTAGCTGTGTTTCCATTTTCAGACGAACAACTTCCGTTGTCGGCATTTGATAGTTTTTGTTTTTGTTACTCATTCCCTTATATTTTATAATTATGTCTGCAAAATGCTTACAACCTACAAAGGTACTATAAAATTCGCACGTGTGCAATTTGTTTGAGCAAAATTTTACATATAGTAGATAAAATATTCTATTTTTTACGAATAGTATATAAATTTTACGAATTGTATATAAATGGGTGCTCCTGCCAATTTTTTGACATATACAAAAAAATCTGCACTTTTGATGCAGATTTTCTTGTTCTTTATACTCTACGCTGGTAGTGATAGTTGTCGAATTTATCGTCTTTGGAGCTGTCGAGGCGTTGATGGATGCCGAGTTTGGCTTTGATCTGCTCCCATAGTTCACCGGGTTCGCGCCAGTTGGTTTTCTTCCAATAGAGGATAAGCAACCAACCGAAGAGCATGCCGCCGAGGTGTGCGAAATGGGCAACGTTATCGGCTGTCATACCGGCTACAGAACCAAGTCCCGCAAATAGTTCGATGAGCGCATATATAATAACGAATATGCGCGCACGTATAGGAATCGGGATGAAGAGGATGTACATCGGTACATCGGGATAGAGCCATCCAAAGGCGAACAGGATGCCGAACACCGCACCGGAAGCACCGATGGTATTGAGCATCGTGGAGTAGTACGCGAGGCTGGCGGCATCATACGAACCGGCCATGTTATTGAGCATCATCATCCAAACGAGTTCTTGAATCACTGCCGCTCCAAGACCACAGATGAGGTAATAGAGCGAGAAGCGTTTAGATCCCCATTCCTGTTCAATCATAGGTGCAAACATCCAAACCGCAAACATATTAAAGAATATATGGCTGAAGTTCGCATGCAGGAACATATAGGTGAAGGGTTGCCACCAATGGAACGATTGCGCGGAGATATAATGCAGTCCGCATATAGTATTCAGATCAATGCCATAACGCTGCAGGATAGCAGCAAGGAAGAAGACACAAAAATTAGCTATCAGCAGATAGCGTGTAACAGTTGGTAAATTTCTCATAACGGGCACAAAATTACTGCTTTTTTACGGAATAAACACACAAAAACTGCACCAAATTGACAAAAAAGTGATTTTTTTTGCTAAAAATGCATTTTTTTTTGCGAAAATGTTTGGTATATTAAGTTTTTTTTGTAATTTTGCAGTCGCTATTCCGTTTAAGGAACAAATAGTTCACATTATTAATAACTAAAAAACACAAATTTATGAACAAGTCAGCTCTTATTGAAGCAGCAGCAGCTAAGGCTCAAGTAAGCAAAGCAGAGGCAGCTAAAGTTATCGACGCAGCTCTCGAGGCAGCAGTTGAGGCAGTTAAGAAAGGTGAAGGTCTTCAATTGATCGGTTACATCTCTCTCGGTGTAGCAAACCGTGCAGCTCGCGTTTCGAAAAACCCGCGTACCGGCGCTGTTGTTAACGTTCCGGCAAAGAAGGTTGCTAAGGCTAAATTGGGTGCTAAATTCGCTCTCTAATTAGGCAATGTAGCTTCATAAACGAGTTGCCCGCTATGGGCAACTCGTTTTGTCTCTTAAAAGGTATTAGTACAATGTTGAACATTATTTTATGCGGAGCCCCGGGTAGCGGTAAGGGCACACAATCCGCATTCATATCGCAAAAATACGGCGTGCAGCATCTCTCTACGGGCGATGTACTGCGTGCAGAAATCGCTAAAGGCAGTGAGTTGGGCAAGCAGATCGATGCGATCATCTCGCAAGGTAACCTTGTGCCGGACGAGATGATGCTTGGCGTTATTGAGAACTATATCGCCGGTCTTCCTGCCGATTGCAAGGGTACGATCTTCGACGGTTATCCCCGTACGGTCGCCCAAGCTGAGTCTTTGGATAAGTTGCTCAAGAAATACAACATGGAGGCCATCATGATCGACTTGATGGTAGATGAGCAGTTGCTGATCCAGCGTCTGATTGAGCGCGGTAAGGTAAGCGGACGCGCGGACGATAACCTCAATACGATCCGTCACCGCATCGCTGTCTACCATAATCAGACGGAGCCTATCGCCCATTATTATCTGCACCACGGCAACTACTGCCCGGTGAACGGCAACCACTCGATGGCGGACGTTTTCCTTCAGATAATGAAGATAATTGACAATTACATTAAAGAATAACATGACCAATTTTATCGACTACGTCAAGATTTACTGCCGCTCCGGAAAGGGTGGCGCAGGATGTATGCACCTTCATCGCGCGAAGTATCTGCCGAAAGGCGGACCGGACGGCGGTGACGGCGGTAAAGGCGGGTCGATCATTCTGCGCGGAAACCGCAACCTCTGGACCTTGCTGCATCTGAAATACCAGAAGCATATCATGGCCACGGACGGCGGAAAGGGTGGTCAAAGTCGTTCGTTCGGTAAGGACGGCGAGGATAAGATCATCGAGGTACCGTGCGGAACCGTGGTCTATGACGGTGAGACGGGTGAGTTCATCTGCGAAGTGAAGGAGCATAACGAACAAGTGGTACTGCTCAAAGGTGGCCGGGGAGGCTTAGGTAACTGGCATTTCCGTACCGCTACTAACCAGGCACCGCGTTATGCCCAACCCGGTGAACCGGCGCAGGAACGCACCGTGATCATGCAACTTAAGGTGCTGGCCGATGTGGGTCTGGTCGGATTCCCGAATGCCGGCAAATCGACCTTACTCAGTGTCGTTTCTGCCGCCAAACCTGAGATAGCGGATTATCCGTTCACGACGCTCACCCCGCAGTTGGGAATCGTCTCCTACCGCGACGGACGTTCTTTCTGCATGGCCGACATCCCCGGTATCATTGAGGGTGCCAGCGAAGGAAGAGGGCTGGGGCTTCGTTTCCTAAGACATATTGAACGCAATGCCGTGCTGCTCTTTATGGTACCGGTGACAAGCGACGATATCGTCAAGGAATACAAGATCCTGCTCAATGAGTTGGAGCAATATAATCCCGAACTGCTCACCAAAGCTCGTATCTTAGCCATTACCAAGATCGATGCCTTGGACGAGAAAGAACTCAAGAAAAAGAAAGCCTCCAAGAAGCTGCAGAAGTTGGATCTGCCTGTTGTCTTCATCTCGTCGGTTGCCGGTGACGGTATTGACGAACTCAAAGATGCCCTGTGGGTAGAACTGAACAAAGAGCAGAACCAAGTCATCGAGATCAGTCATGCACCGATAGACGTCACCGTTATTGAGCGCGAAGAACCTCAGGCTCAGGAGGACGATGAAGAGGGAACGATCTATCTCAACGAAGTGGAGGAAGAATGGGATCTTGATAAATACAAAGGCATCGGATGGGACAATTAATAGTCACTACGTGACGTTAAACGGTTAAGATGGTCACTACGTGACGTTAAAACGTTAAGATGGTGGTTGCGCCACGTTAGTATATATAGAAAAAAAATAACGTTTTTTAAAAAAACATTTTAACCTATTAACGTTTTACTAAGTAAAACCATTTTAACTTTTTAACGTGCAAAGCACCTTTTATGATAGGATGATCGAGTGGCGGGAACGCCACATCAGCGAGAAGCACTTGGTGCTCCTCTTATCCTTCTTCGTAGGCGCTTTCTCTGCTGCGGCTGCAGCGATCCTGAAATCCTTTATCCATCTTATTCAATGGTTCGTGGAGAACCATCTGATAGCCGGTGGCCATACCTGGTGGTATCTCATCACGCCGGTTATCGGTATCACCTTGGCGGCGCTGTTCGTCAAGTATGTAGTGCGGGACGATATCTCGCACGGTATCACCAAGATCCTCTACGCTATTTCTCAGCGTAAGTCGATCATCAAAGCGCATAACATGTGGTCTTCCATCGTGGGTTCGGGTCTGACGATCGGTTTTGGTGGATCGGTCGGAGCGGAGGCACCGATCGTGTTGACCGGCGCTGCGATCGGTTCGAACCTTGCCAAAGCCTTCCGTTTGGACCAGAAGACGATGATGCTCATGATCGGTTGCGGTGCAGCCGGTGCGATAGGCGGTATCTTCAAAGCGCCGATAGCCGGACTCGTCTTCACGTTGGAGGTACTGATGATGGACCTGACGATGACTTCGGTTGCTCCGTTGCTCATCTCATCCGTCACGGCTACCGCTATCTCGTATATGCTCACCGGTACGGATCCCATGTTCCCCATGGATGTGACCGAACCCTTCCTCGTACAGCGTATCCCTTGGTATCTGATCTTAGGTGCCGTCTGCGGTTTGGTCAGCCTCTATTTCACCCGCGGCATGAACCGTCTGGAGCAGTGGATGAAGCATAACATCCGCTCCATCGGTATGAAGATCCTCGTAGGGGGTGTGACACTGAGTTTGCTCATCTTCCTCTTCCCGCCGCTCTACGGTGAAGGCTATGACGTGATCCGTCAACTCATCAACGGCGACAGTATCAGTGCCCTTAAAAACAGTCCGCTGGAGACATATATGCTCTCTTCGGACAATGCGATCCTGCATTCGAAACTCAATACGCAGCTGGTGATCGTGGTTTATTTTGCTGCGATCCTATTACTGAAGATCGTGGCTTCTGTAGCAACGAACGGTGGTGGCGGCGTCGGAGGTATCTTCGCTCCTTCGCTCTTCATGGGTGCGATCGTAGGTTTTGTGACGGCACGTATCATGAATATGTCCGGACTCTTGGTGCCGGAGACGAACTTCGCTTTGGTCGGTATGGCGGGTCTGATGTCCGGTGTGATGCATGCACCGTTGACCGGAATCTTCCTCATTGCCGAACTGACGGGCGGGTATCATCTCTTCATGCCGCTGATGATTGTGAGTGTTATCTCCTATCTGACGATTATGTTATTCGAACCGCACTCGTTGTACGCGATGCGTCTCGCGCAGAAAGGCGAACTGCTCACCCATAACAAAGACCGGAACGTACTGACGCTCCTCAAGATGGACAGCGTCTTGGAGACCGATTTTGTGACGATCTTCCCGGAGATGACCTTGGGCGAATTGGTCAAAGTCATCAGCGAGAGCAAACGCAATATCTTCCCGGTCATCGATCAGAAGGGACACCTGAAAGGAATCTTATTGCTGGACGAGGTGCGTAATATCATGTTCCAACCGCGTCTGTACAAGCGTTTCTCGGTAGGTCAACTGATGACCTCTCCGGCCGCTATCTTGCGGTTTGACTTACCGATGGAGAAAGTGATGGAGATCTTCGAAGATACCGGTGCATGGAATTTACCGGTAGTGGATCAGGATAGACGCTACCTGGGCTTTGTGTCCAAATCCAAGATTTTCAATTCCTATCGTCACGTGCTCGTGCATTTCAGTGAAGAATAAATGTATTTCCCAACATTTTCCCAACTAAAAAACTTGCACATTCCAAAAAATTAGTGTACCTTTGCAGCGTGAAAAGGTTTTTTGTACATAGTATCCTTTGTCTTATCCTGACGTGCAGCGCGTTCGCACAACGCCAATACACGGTCAGCGGTTACGTGACGGATATCGAATCGGGTGAGCGCTTGATAGGTGCCACCGTCTATGATACGATCTCCCATCAAGGAACGGTGACGAACACAGCGGGTTTCTATACCCTTACGTTACCGACCGGTACGCCGTGTGTATTGGTGGCGAGTTACGTAGGCTTTGCGCCCAGTACGCCGTTTGTAACAGACAAAGCCCAGACACATCCGTTTATGCTGACCAGCGCCACTAAATTGCAGGAGGTAACGGTCAGGGGACATCAGTCGGTATCGGCACCGGATAATGTGCAGATGAGTGCTATCGAAGTGCCTATTCAGCAGATCATTGCTATTCCGGCTCTGGGTGGTGAAGTGGATGTACTCAAAGCAATTCAACTGTTACCCGGTGTACAATCAGCAGGTGAAGGTAGTGCCGGTATCTACGTTCGGGGTGGAGGACCGGATGAGAACCTCGTCATGTTGGATGGCGCACCGCTGTACAATATTAACCACGCGATGGGCATGTTCTCCGTCTTCAATGCCGATGCCATCAAGAATGTCACGCTCTACAAAGGTAATTTCCCGGCACGCTTCGGTTCACGCCTCAGTTCGGTCATTGATGTAAGGCAGAAAGAAGGTAATAACACGTTCTGGCATGGTGGTTTAGCCATCGGTTTGATTGCATCCAAACTCAATGTCGAAGGTCCGATCTTCGGTAAAGCCCAGTTAGACAGCCTCAAAGCAGGGTATACGCCGCGCGCCAAGACGACCTTTAATATATCTGCCCGTCGTACGTATTTTGATGCGCTGATGGCGCCGATCATCAGTGCCTTGACCTTATCCATGAGTGATGGTGTCAGCCTTTCCGCCGGTTATTATTTCTATGACGTGAACGCGAAGTTATGTCATACCTTCTCCGAGAAAGATCGTTTGAGTATCGCTTTCTACAACGGTGCGGACGTTGAATACATGCGCATGAAGCAGGAGCAGAACAAATCCAATTCCTTTAACATGAATATGCGCTATTCGTGGGGAAATACTTTGGCCGCTATCGACTGGCAGCATTGCATCAACCATCAACTATTCCTTAATACGCGTGTTCATTATACCGGTTATAACTGCCTTATGGACCAATCGTTGAACCTTTTGCAGGATAATGAGGACGGTAAGTCCCGTTTTGACCAGCAAATGGGTTACAACAGTATGATCAACGATGTAGCTGCCTCGTCTTCCTTGGAGTATACGCCGAACCAGAAACATCATCTCACGGCCGGTATCGAATATACGTACCATCATTTTCAACCGTCGGTGCAGAATCATTTTATTCTTGCCGAATCCGACTCCGCTGCCGCGCTCTTCAATATGGATACCACGTTGGGTGGCGAGGTGCTGCACGGCCATGAGGTGGCGGCTTATATAGAAGATACATGGACACCCTGTTCCTGGTTTCGACTTAACTACGGTGCACGATTCAGCATGTACGCCATTGACGGTAAGGTCTATCCTTCCGCCGAACCGCGCCTCGGCGCACGTTTCTTGCTTCATCGGGATGTAGCCTTCAAAATGAGTTACTCATACATGTCGCAGTATGTGCATCTGTTGAGTAACAGTCAAGTGTCTCTGCCGAGTGACCTGTGGGTACCCGTGACTAAAGACATACCGCCCATGCGCTCCATGCAGGTGGCAGCCGGACTGAGTTATAATATCTGCAACCAAGTGGAAATGAGCGTGGAGGGGTACTACAAACGCAGTCTGAATCTGCTTGAATACAAAGAAGGTGCCACGTTCATGGGCTATACGGACGATTGGCAGAAACAGGTTGAAGTAGGAAACGGATGGAGTTACGGCATAGAGGTGTTGCTGCAACGTACCGTCGGACCGGTGACCGGTTGGATAGGCTATACATGGAGCCGTTCCATGCGGCAATTTGAGCATATCAACAATGGAAAACCCTTCCATGCCAAATATGACCGGGAGCATGACCTGAGTATCACTTTGCAATACCAGATCACGCCGCGCATCGATATCGCCGGAACATGGGTGTACGGTACCGGTACTCGAGGTACGCTAACCACTCAGATCTATTATGTGGGCAACAACGCTATCGAGTATTTCAAGGAGCGTAACGGCTATATGATGCCGGACTACCACCGACTCGATCTGGCGGTTAATTTTCATTTCCCGCATAAGCGTTTCGATCATATCCTCAATATCAGTTGCTACAACGTGTACTGCCGCATGAACCCCATGTTCGTTGAACCCGATATCTACAGCGGTAAGTTGTATCAGGTAAGTATCTTCCCGATTTTACCGAGTATCAGTTATCATTTCAAATTCTAAGGCGATGCAAAAATACCGGATATATAGTTTGTTGTTGGTCCTGATGACACTCGTCGGGTGTCGGGATATGTTCATTCGCGAAATCGATTTTGAAGGCGAGACCGAACCGGAGATGCTCGTTCTGACGAGTACGTTGGAGGTGGGTCAATCGCCGGAGATACGGGTGTCCCATTCGTTCTTCTTTAACCGCACCGACAAACGTCCGGATGATTGGATCACGGATGCCCAACTGACCTTACGCATCAATAGCCAAACGTACACGCTCGCCTATCGCGACAGCGGCTTTTATAGCAATCCTTCCATCCAGCCTTTAGCGCCAAGAGATACCGTGCAGGTGGTAGCAACCCATCCCAAATATGCCACAGCAACGGCGCAGCAGATTCTGCCCGGACAGATAAAAGCCAAGGTGGCTTCTTATGAACTCCAATCCGGATGGCTTGTCTTTGATTTGGATTTGGATGCCTATCAAGGCAATCCGGATGATGTGATCGCTATCCATGCTGCCGGTCAATTGAAAGCACTGTATATGCTTACTAATCCGGTGACATGGAATATGGATATTCTATATTCCAGCGATATTATCTTTGCGCAAGCGCAGAACCCCGAAGCGGAAGGGTATTACGGCATCATGAATGGCGGACTGCTGTATTTCCCGGCTTCGCTCTTGAAACAACCGCGACGTATCCGTCTCTTCCTGGATTCATACATAATGCATTATGAATCATTGGATTGGTATAAGAATATTCAAATAAGTGCGTTGGAGGTTTATGTGATGGCATATACCCAAGCCGTTTACCGTTTCGATCAGTCTCAACGTTCCTATGATGCTAAGTATCTGCCGGCACCAAGCGGTTTACCGACGGAAGATGAGAATTTCATGCTGGAGATCATGGAAGAGCTCCAGGCGATGTTGGGTGAACAAGAACCCAAAATGGTCTATTCGAATGTGGATGGCGGTTTAGGTGTCGTAGCGGGTTGCAGCTCTTCAGTCTTCAGTTACGTATCTCCCTAACTCAGCTTTGCATTGCTTGAGTAAGGCGGTAGCTTCAGCTGCCGCTTTTTTGTATTCCTCCATGCTCAGCGCCTCGGCTGATTCGAGTTGTGCGATGATTGCTTCCGCTTTTTGTATGGCTTCGTCGTAATTCATAATGCGTTATTTTCCTTTGCCGTGTAAGATAACACCGATGGTGAAGAACATGATCTTGAGGTCGAGTAGCACCGACATATTCTCCACATAGACGATATCGCAGTTGAGGCGTTCGATCATTTTTTCGAATGTATCGGTATAACCTACGCGGATGGGACCCCAACTGGTCAGTCCCGGACGTACTTTGTATAAGAGGCAATAATACGGTGCTTCCGCCATGATTTGTTGAATGAAGAAAGCGCGTTCCGGTCGAGGTCCTACCACCGACATCTCGCCGCACAATATATTCCATAACTGCGGCAGTTCGTCCAATCGGTATTTGCGTAGCCATTGTCCGACGGCTGTGATGCGCGGGTCGTTATCATGCGTGATCTGCGGCATACCGTCTGCTTCCGCATGGTCGATCATCGTGCGGAACTTGTATATCGTGAACGGTATCCCGTATTTGCCGATGCGCTCTTGACGGTATAGGATAGATCCTTTGGAACTGCAGCGCACCAAGATAGCAATGATAGCCAATAGAGGTGACATGACAATCAGTCCCGCTGCCGAGACGGTCACATCGAACGCACGTTTGATACATAACTCCGCATCGGTCATATGGTTCTCCGTAATGCGGATGAGTGACGGACGGTCCAATTGACCGATACGTGCCGCACCGGTAAGCATGTCATACACGCGCGGTACCATGCTGATCTCGCAGGAGAGCGGATACAATTGGGCGATTAGTTCGTATAACTGTCGATCCGTATAATCGGCAGGCAAGTCGATGATCACCTCTTCCTGTTCGCCAGCCACCAAGGCTTTCGCTTCCGCCATCGAGTGAACGGTCTTGGTACGCGATATACCGCGACGCCGCGAGAGCAGGGTAATCGTCAGACGGGGAATATAACTGAGTATAAACTGTAAGCCGAATAGCACCGCCAGCGAAATCAGATAGCGGTTATAGGACTCCACATTATCATCGATAATGATGATAAAGAAGAAGAATAGGGATATGATTAGCGCCGAGATAAAGGTGCGCATCAACTCCCGCCAAAGGGGTTTCTGGAATGGACGCAGGTAATAACCGGACAGGTAGTAGACGAGCAGACAGATGAACGGATAGACGATGAGCGGTAACCAAAAACTGAAGGCCGGAACCAACACATTGTCCAATATACCCACGCGCCCTTCGTACGCCATCCAGCGGAAAGCAAGAAAACAGAGCCATACCAGTTCGCTACTGATCAGATCGGCGAGAAGGTACCATAGTTGTTGTTTGCGTCGTAGGGTCATGAACGAAGGATTTTAAAACTACCGTCGGCAAGGATCTGGATGATTGAACTGGGTTCAGCCGGACAGTCATCTTCGCGCCTGAACCGGCAGACATAGTCTGCGCCATCAAGAATAGCCTGCTCTATTTCGGCATAGAAATGAGCGGTAGGATGTCCGCTGATGTTAGCACTTGTCGATACAATAGGATGCTTCAATTGGGCGCAGAGCGCTTTGCTGAACGGCTCTTTTGTAATACGGATACCGATACTGCCATTCTCTGCGATCAGGTTCGGCGCCATATTGCGCGCATGGGGATAGATAAGTGTCAGCGGCTTCATCATTCCATCATTGGCATCATTGGCATCATTCTCTGTCGCCTCCAACAATGCCCATGCCGTTTCCGGCACTTCGCCTACATAGTACGGCAGCTTGGCCGGACTGTCCAGCAGCACCAACATCGACTTGGAGTCCTCGCGTTGCTTGAGTGCATAGATCTTCGCTACCGCCTCCGCATTCGTCGCATCGCACCCTATACCCCAAACGGTATCGGTCGGATAGACGATGATACCGCCGTTACGCAGTACACGCAACGCTTCCTGCAAATCCTCCTTATCGTATCGCAAGTCTGTCATATACGGTCTAATTTCGGCGCAAAGGTACTGCTTTTTTGCGAATTATGCAAATTTTTCTGATTTTATTTGCATATATGTAAAAAAAGCAGTACTTTTGTACCCGTTTTTGATAAGTATGGGACTATTATTATTCTTTTTATTTGGCGCATTGGCCATCAGTTTTCTGTGCTCCGTGCTGGAGTCGGTCCTGATGTCCACGTCGCTCAGTTATATCAATTTACGTGAAGAAGAGGGCTATAGTCCTGCTTCTTTAATGGCGCGTTACAAGGACGATACCGGTCGTCCCTTAGCGGCAATTTTATCGTTGAACACAATTGCCAACACCATCGGTGCAGCCGGTGTCGGCATGCAGGCTACCGAGGTGTTCGGTTCGAAATGGTTCGGACTCGTTTCGGCTTGCGTGACCTTGCTGATCCTCATCTTTGGTGAGATTATTCCGAAAGTGATAGGTACGACCTATTGGCGCGAACTGATGGGCTTCACGGCACGTACCATCCACGCCCTCATCTATATCCTCTATCCGTTTGTGCTCTTGGTCGAACTCATAACCCGCATGTTCCCGGACAATGAAGATGAACCCTCTGTCAGCCGCGAAGAAGTGCTGTCAATGGTGAACGTCGGCGAAGAAGAAGGTGTGGTGGATGAAGATGAGAATAAGATCTTCTCGAACCTCATGCGTCTTGATTCGATTCACGCCTACGACGTGATGACCCCGCGTGTGGTAGCGAAGATAGCGCCGGAGAACATGACTCTCCGCGCGTACTATGACAACGATGAATACGACCATTTCTCCCGAATTCCGCTCTATAAACCCGAAGCACCGGAGTATATCACCGGCTATGTGCTGCGTAACGATGCCCTCGAAGATCTGACGGAAGACCATTTCCGTAAAACACTCGGTAGCATCAAACGTCCGTTGCCGGCCTTTGACCAAGATCTGACATTAGGTACGATTTTCGACTCCATGCTTAAGCAGAAGAGCCAGATTGCGCAGATCATCGATGAATACGGCATGTTTGTCGGCATTCTCACGCTGGAGGATATCATCGAGACTATTTTTGGTCTGGAGATCATCGACGAGAGCGATACCGTCATCGACATGCAGCAGTATGCCCGTGAGCGTTGGGAGCAGCGTCAAAAGAAGTACAAGAAATTAGCAGTCAATACCGACGGTCAACCGACGGTCAACCGACAGTCAACCGACAGTCAAAGCCAAGGTGAGGCTAAGGATGAAGCAGAAGAGTGACATAAAGATCCTGAACAAGAAAGCGAAGTTTGAGTACATCATTCTTGACTGCTATACGGCAGGTATTCAACTTTTTGGCACGGAGATCAAATCAATCCGTGAGGGGAAGGCGTCGCTGGTCGACTCCTACTGCGCCGTAGAACACGGGGAGATGTACGTCAAGCAGATGCATATCGCGGAGTACCGCTTCGGTTCGTACGCCAATCATGAGGCCAAACGTGACCGTAAGTTACTCCTGCAGCGTCGTGAGATCCGTAAGATAGAACGCGCTACCAAAGAGACCGGTAAAACCATCATCCCGCTCTGCCTTTTCATCAACGAGAAAGGGTTGGCTAAAATGGAAATTGCCGTTTGCCAAGGTAAACATACCTACGACAAACGACAATCACTTCGCGAAGCGGACGACAAACGTCAAATCGCCCAACTCAAGAAACAGTATCAGCCTACCTGACAACCGTTATGCACCGGTGCGGAAACGGTCGTTACTACTAACTTGCCATCTGCATTGACGGCCGACAGAATCATTCCCTGACTCTCTATACCCATCATCTTACGCGGTGGGAAATTAGCGATAAACAATACCTGTTTGCCTACGAGCGCCGAAGGATCGGGATAACTCTGTGCGATACCGCTCAGGATGGTACGTCCACCCATACCGTCGTCTAACTTAAACTGCAGCAGACGGTCGGATTTCTTGACATTCGTGCATTCCAATACGGTAGCTACACGGATATCGGCTTTATCAAAATCATCGATAGTAGTAGCCTCTTTGATCGGCTCCGGACGCCAGTTCTTGAGCGCCTCAGCCTGAGCCGCTGCTTCGTTCTCTTTCTTGATACGCTCCAGACGATCGAGTTGTGCCTGAATAGCGTCATCTTCGATCTTCTCAAACAGCAGACTCACTTCGCCTAATGCCTGACCTTCCGGCAGCAGGTCAATACGACCCAGATCTTCCCATCCGATCTTCTCGTCCAACTGCAGCATCTTCGCCAACTTCTCACTCGAGAACGGTAAGAACGGTTCAAAAGCGATAGCTAAGTTCGCTGCAATCTGCAAAGCAAGGTGCAGCACGGTAGCCGTACGGTCCATATCGGTCTTGGCGAGTTTCCAAGGCTCGGTATCTGCCAGATACTTGTTACCGATGCGGGCGAGGTTCATCGCCTCTTTCTGTGCGTCGCGGAAACGGAAATTCTCCACCAGTTGCTCCAAGGTCGCTTTGACGTTCTTGAATTCTTCAATGGTCGCTTTGTCGTACTCGTTCAACGCTCCGCATGCAGGCACGCGTCCGTTAAAATATTTATTCGTGAGCACGAGTGCGCGATTGATGAAGTTACCGTAGATAGCTACTAACTCATTGTTGTTACGCGCTTGGAAATCCGCCCAAGTGAAATCATTGTCCTTGGTCTCTGGAGCATTAGCCGTCAGTACATAACGCAGTACGTCCTGCTTACCCGGGAAATCATCCAGATATTCATTCAACCATACCGCCCAGTTGCGACTCGTAGAGATCTTATCGCCCTCCAGGTTCAGGAACTCGTTGCTCGGTACATTATCCGGCAGGTTATATCCTTGTGCTTTCAACATTGCAGGGAAGACGATGCAGTGGAAAACGATGTTATCTTTTCCGATGAAATGGATCATTCTTGTATCTTCCTGCTTCCACCATTTCTCCCAATTGCCGTATTTCTCCGGCGCTTTGGCGCAGAGCTCGATCGTATTGGAGATATAGCCAATCGGTGCATCAAACCATACATAGAGCACTTTTCCTTCTGCCCCTTCTACCGGCACAGGAATACCCCATTCAAGGTCACGCGTCACGGCACGCGGTTTGAGGCCGCCATCCAACCAACTCTTGCATTGACCGTACACGTTCGGACGCCATTCCTTATGGTTATTGAGGATCCAATCTTCGAGCCATGCTTGATATTGATCCAACGGCAAGTACCAGTGCTTGGTTGCTTTCTTGGCCAGCGCATTGCCGGTCTCGGCATTATAAGGATTGATCAACTCGTCCGGCGAAAGGGTAGCGCCGCATTTCTCGCATTGGTCGCCATAGGCACCCATCGAGTGACAACGCGGACATTCGCCGCGGATATTGCGGTCGGTCAGGAAATGACCCGTCTCCGGATCATAGAACTGCTCACTCGTCTCCTCGATAAATTGACCCGCGTCGTACATCTTGCGGAAATAATCTGCCGCAAACCGATGATGCGTCTCGGAGGTCGTACGCGAATAGATGTCGAACGACACGCCGAAATCAGCAAACGAACGTTTGATCAATTCATGGTACCGGTCAACAACTTGTTGGGTCGTGATACCTTCTTTGCGTGCACGAATGGTCACAGGTACACCATGTTCGTCGCTTCCGCAAACGAACAACACTTCCTGACCCTTCAGACGCAGATAGCGGGCATAGATGTCCGCGGGTACATACACTCCGGCGAGGTGACCGATATGCACCGGACCGTTCGCATATGGGAGTGCTGCTGTGATTAAAGTGCGATTAAATGCCATATTTTGTGTATTTTTTGTACTAAATAATAAAAAAATTATAATTTTATTTGCGTATGTCAAATATTTTTGCTACTTTTGCAGCCGCAAAAGGCCACATGTACCTTTCTTCGAATACGAAATCGGGTGCAAAGGTACAACAAAAAAATGAAAAATACAAATTATTTGGTGAAAAAACTTCAATCATATTGGGTTTTATTCTTCGCACTGCTCTTCTGCGGTACCATTCAAGCGAAGGTAAATCATTATGTTGGCGGATATGGCCATGTGGGAGAATGGACATTGCTTCCTTCCGAAAGTGATTATAGTGCCAGTTTTGGTGTGGCCGGTGGTTTGGGTTTCTTGTATGAGCTGCAAGCCGGTCCGACTTATCAGCCTACCCGTTTCCTTTTTGATGTCGGAGTCGGTGCGCAGTATGGCATGACATCCTTTATGCAGAGCAGCGGTGCGAATGTGACTTTGGAGAACCAGACGGACTTGGATGGCATGCAATTCGATTATATCTATGAGATCAAGGATCGTCATGACCAATATACCAATTTGTCCGTGCAAGTGCCATTGATGATTGGTATTCAGCATCGCAAATTCTATATGTTAGCCGGTATCAAGGCTACTGCCAGTTTGCTGACTCAAGCCCATACCACTGCTCTTATCAATACCTACGGACGCTATTATTCGGGGGATAAGAAAGTGTTTGATGACTTCCGCAATATGCCGGAGTATCAGTTCTTCACCGATCTTCCGCAGCAGAAATCTGCACCAGCCTCGCTCAGACTTAACGT
Source organism: uncultured Bacteroidales bacterium (assembly GCA_947164985.1). GTDB lineage: Bacteria > Bacteroidota > Bacteroidia > Bacteroidales > Paludibacteraceae > Colicola. Next base: position 356,954 of record CAMUYI010000001.1, read on the forward strand.
GGATGCATGCCTGGAGATAGGCGGCCGGTTAGGTGTCATTAACTATGCGGTGGGATACGATGTGCCAAAGCGCAAAGTAGAGTGCCGTCTCGCCGGATTTGTGGATTATGGTCTGCTGGATATACATAATCATGGTACGCTGAAAGCCATCGGTACGCCTGATCCGATGAATCCGGGGAAGATACTTGATCTGGATAAAGGCTTGCAATATAACCAAGAAACTACGTATCCCGTCTATAAGACCCAAAGCATGGTGGACAACTTGGTCTTCAATGATATCATGTCCACGGAAGGTTTTGCCGCGTCGGTGAAAAACCTGATGGTAGGATTGAAATTTACGGTATTATTCCAATTGCCGGAGCCGGGTCAATGTGTGCTCTGCCGCGATGCCTATGGCAGTTCAATCAACCCCCGTCATGGCAGTCTGAAGTACGAGGAATAACTCATCTTCTTTCACTTCGCGTATCTGGCCTTCTCGGGCCACAGAGATATGTCCTGATTCTTCCGACACCACAATACAAGTGGCGTCGGATTTTTCTGCTAAGCCCAGCGCAGCGCGGTGACGCAGACCGTAGTATTGCGGGATCGTCTGATCTTTGCTGACCGGAAGGATGCAGGCTGCTGCCACCATCTTGCCGTCACGGATGATAAGTGCTCCGTCATGTAAAGGGGTGTTCTTAAAGAAGATATTTTCGATCAATCGCGCAGATACTTGTGCATCCAGCCGCTCTCCGGTATCTACGATCTCCTTGAGGCTTCCGCCACCGGCCAATACAATCAGCGCACCGGTTTTGGTACTTGCCATATGTCGGCAAGCCTGTGTGATTTCCAGTATCTGCTGACGCGAACGGGCATCTTCTTCACCGGTACGGGCGCGGAAAATTTTCCAGGAGGAGAAACGTGACCCCACTCGATAGAAAAAGAGCCGGATCTCTTCTTGGAAGATGACGATGAGCGCGATCGCTCCGACGGAGATAATACGGTCGAAGAGAGCGCCGGTCAGATCCAATTGGAAAACGAAACTGACGAGAAACCATACCACAATGAACGCCAGAATACCCCAGAAGAGGTTCGCTGCGCCGGTCTTACGAAGCAGACGATAAGTGTAGTACAGGATAACAGCTACCAATAGGATGTCGATTACATCTTTGAATCCGAAGTTAAAAGCAAGGAGTTGCATAGTTCTATCGTTTGTTTGGTTTCTTTTACATCGTGTGTGCGAATTATCGTGGCGCCATGCTCAATGGCATAGAGTTGCAGCGCCTGGGTGGGCATCAGGCAAGTGTCCGGCGTAAGACCTAACGGACGCCATATCATCGACTTACGGCTGATACCGACGAGGATAGGCTTCCCGTACGCGCGCATTTCATCTATATGACGCATGCACGCGTAATCGCCTTCTGTGCTGCCGATAAAGCCGAAGCCCGGATCCAGAATGAGCCCCTCCATCTCGCATAGTTGCGGCATCTTCTTCGGCAACGCCAAATCACCCCGCAGCGTCCAAATATATGGTGCGCGGAAGTCCTGCACTACATCGTACATTGCTTCGCATCCGCCGGAGATGTCATTGATGATCATCGTGCCGAACAGTGTGAGCGCGCGGCGTGCAATCTCCGGACGGAAAGTGTCCAGCGAAAGCGATGCATCCGGATAGGCGTGACGCAAGGCTTCCAAAGCCGGTGCTACACGGCGCCATTCCTCTTCTTCCGTAGCAGGAGTACTGCCCGGACGGGTGGAACAACCGCCGATATCCAGAATCGATGCACCCTCCGCCAAAGCATCCTCGGCCCATGCCAAAACATGCTCCGTATCTGCTAACCGCGACGAGGCATAAAAACTGTCCGGCGTCACGTTTCCTATCGCCATAATTTGCACTTTCACGCTGCAAAAGTACAAAAATTTGACGAAATATGCAAAAAAATCGAAAAAAAGTAACAAAAATTTTGCGTATGTGCGAAAAAAGCAGTACATTTGCAGGCTGATTTATGTACGTATGCATAAAAATGCTATAATTTGATAGAAAATAATTACAAAAATATAGTTATGAAAAACGTATTTAAGTATCTGTTGATTGTTTCGGTGGTGATGGTTGCCGCTTCGTGTAGCCAGCGCGAGTTGAATACCCGTGTTAGTAATACCACCGGTTGGAATTATTTTGACCAACGTACCACTAATTTTGAGGCCAACGAGGGTGTGGGAAATGTGAACCCGATAGGTATGGTTCCTATCCAGGGTGGTTCGTTTACGGTAGGTGAGAAGGATGAGTTCCTCACCGCTCCGCGTAACAACGAAACCCGTACGCTTACCGTTAGCTCGTTCTACATGGATAAGTATGAGGTGACGAACCTTAACTGGAATGAGTATCTCCATTGGTTGGATTTCGTGTTTGGTGCAGTAGCTCCGGAGTTGGTTGACCAAGCGCGTCCTGACCACAAGGTTTGGCGTGAGGATTTGGCGTACAACGATCCGTACGAGGATAACTATTTTGAGCACCCGGCTTTCTCGTTCTATCCGATTGTAGGTGTGACTTGGGAGCAGGCTATGGCGTATTGCCAATGGCGTACCGACCGTGTCAACGAGATGGCGCTGATCAATGCCGGTGCCATTGTCATTCCTCCGTTCGCTGACTTGCAGCCGACCGATGATGAGGCTTACAAGGACGAGTGGGAGCAAGAGACAGGATACGAGATGTATTCGTACGAGGAGGTTAGTCCGGAGGATCCGGAGCAGACCGTGACGATGTATCGTCCGAGTTACGAGTGGATTCGCGATAAGTTTGTCTTCAATACCGATAAATATCTCATGGATGCTACCTATGTTCCTGAGTATGGTCGTCGTCCGAAATTGGATAGCTATGGTGCAGAGCGTAAGGTGAATATCGCCGACGGTATCTTTGTTACCGGTTATCGTTTGCCGACCGAGGCAGAGTGGGAGTTTGCCGCTTATGCCCCTGTAGCCGGTGAGGACGGTTTGACCATCGAGGGTAAGGTATATCCGTGGAGCGGTTATCATCCGCGTGATATGAGTAAGAAGAACCTCGGTATGATGCAGGCTAACTTCGTTCGTGGTCGTGGTGATATGATGGGTGTCAGCGGTGCGCTGAACGATCGTCGTGTGATCACCAACCCGGTGGATGAGTTTGCTCCGAATGATTTCGGTCTGTATAACATGGCCGGTAATGTGAACGAGTGGGTAATGGATGTCTACCGCGAGACCACGTCGCAAGAGGTTAGCGAGTATAACTCCTACCGCGGTAATATCTACAGCCGTCCGGTATTGGATGAGAATGGTAAGTTCCAGATGGACTCCGTAGGTTGCATCAAGATCACTTGGGGTAAGGAGGATGATAAACGTGACGTGCTGGATGGTGACTTTGCCAGCCTGCTCGATACCGATTATCCTTTGGATACCGTGGGTGTTGAGAACCTGATGGAGGTGAAGGTTGATCCGACCGATATCCTGGCTCCGCGTATCACTAAGAAAGCGCGTGTTTACAAGGGCGGTTCATGGGCTGACCGTATCTACTGGCTCAACCCGTCTACCCGTCGTTACCTGGATCAGGATAAGTGCTCGTCGAAGATCGGTTTCCGTTGCGCAATGTCTACGCTGGGTGATCAGATCCCGGGTACTCCCATTGTGAAGTAAATCATCAATTTGCAATTATAAATCATAAATAGAAATGCAATTTCCTGCTGATATTCGCTATACAAGCGAACATGAATGGATTCGCGTAGAGGGTGATGAGGCCTATGTAGGTATCACGGACTACGCGCAGAGTGAGTTGGGTGAGATCGTCTTTGTGGATGTACCCACATTAGGCGAGACGGTAGGCCAAGGTGAAGTCTTTGGCTCTATCGAGGCGGTGAAGACCGTGAGCGACCTGAATATGCCTGTTACGGGTGAAGTGTTGGAGATCAACGGCGCGCTGGATGCGCAGCCCGAGTTGGTGAACAACGATCCGTACGGCGAGGGATGGATTATCCGTATCAGCGTCAAGGATGCTGCTGAGTTGGATAAACTCATGGATGCGGCTGCTTACCAGGCTATTCTTTAATAGTTAACAGCTAACGTTCCAAAGGGCGACCCGAAACGGTCGCCCTTTCTTTATGCACCCTAAAATGCCATATTTAGGTTACAAAAGAAAGAAAAATTACATTTTTTCTTACAAATTGTTGCATATTTTGAAAAAATATGTTATCTTTGCGCCCCGATGTTATTTTATTACGGCGAATAATCACTAATGTTATTTACAAATATGAAAAAACTTCTGTTGTTTTTGGTAGCTGTATTGGCTATGACCATGACACTCAATGCCCGCGTTGTGCTGATTGATGAGGGCTTTGAGAATGGTATTCAGGAGGATGTGTGGACGCAAGAGTGCGTTACCGGTCAGATGTTCTGGGCGGTGGAGGACGAAGCGGACGGTTTGAATCATCCTTCTTCAGTGGTTCAGGGTTCGAAGCGTGCGTATCTGCGCAACAACACCAGCGAGACGCTGGGGTATCAGACCCGTTTGATAAGCAAGGTGATGGACCTTCGTCCTACCCAGGTTTATCTGCCCGAGTTGAGTTTCTATTACGCCAATCCGAAATGGGGCGCTGACCGAGACACCCTGCGCGTGCTCTATCGTACGAGTGAGCGTGGCGCATGGAATGTGATGGCAGAGTATAGTGCGGCATCCGCCGATTGGCAGTTCGTTAAACTGTCCCTGCCCGGAGTGACGAAGACCTACCAGATTGCTTTTGAGGGAAAAGATAACCTCGGTCGCGGTATTGTGCTGGATAGTATCAAACTGCAGTCTGCGCCGGAGTGTTCTATCCCGGAGGATATTCTGGTGACCAACAAAGGAGCCGGTAGAGTGAATATCTCATGGTCTATGACCTATGATGCGTTCTTCTACGAGCTCTTGGTGACCAAGGATACGATTGACCCGTATGCAATTGATGAAGTGGAGGCTTCTACACCGGAGAAGATCGTTTATCATGGTAATGTCTATGATGGTAATAACTACGACCTGCCGTTGGAGCCGGGTGAGTTCTACTTGGTTTATGTTCGCTCGAACTGCGGTGAGGAGATCAGTGCATGGAGCAGCGAGGCTTCCAAGGATGGCCCCTATGGTTTCCGCGTGCGCACTACCAAACAGGTGCCGTTTACGGAGAAGTTCAACTATGCGAAAGGCACCGTGCGTGATAGCGAGTGGACTTGGAAAAGCAATACCGGCAATACCAATCCGTATGTCAATTCTGCTACATTGGGTAATGCCCGTGCGCAATACTCGCCGGATACCACGGCTGCATTGATTTTCTCCGGAGGATCTACCACAAAGCCGGAAACAATGCTGCCGGCTGATCGCTATGCCTATGTGGCGACTCCTGCTTTGACGGATACGACGAATGCCAATTTTCATGTCAATCAATGCCAAGTGCATTTCTGGAGCACAGTCTTTACCTATACAGGACGTCAGTACGGCCGCAGTATCCTCGTCGGCGTAATGGATGATCCGGATGATATCGGTACGTTTGTGCCGGTGGATACCGTTACCGTTTGGGGAAACAAAACCTTTGTGGAGAGCATCGTGGACCTCGGTAGTTATGATGGCAACGGCGCCTATCTGGCGTTTGCTAGCATTTTTGACCGTGATAACCTCTTCTATCTGGATAACCTGACGGTAGAGTACCGCAAGCCGGTCAATAAGGTAACCAACGTTAGCGTTAATCCGCGTGATACCTATGCCGACATCACATGGGATGGCAATGCACCTTCATACAACGTGCTAATCACCAATACGGAGGTGAATCCGTCAAGTCCGGCGGCTTCGGCTATTGTTCATCAGGCTACGGTGCAGACCAATCGTTATCATTGCGAAGGCCTTGAGCCGAACCATAGTTGGAATAGCCCGTACTATGTCTATGTACAAGCTGCAGGTCAAGAATGGTCCTATCGTTATCCGTTTGTGACCATTGCATCGCAGCGTGCTATTCCGTATAAGTTTGATTTTGAGGCAGGTACACCCAAATATCAAATTCCGGGCATGGGTTCTGCGGAATATGCTACAGGTTTGGGTGTTTTCAGTAACAGCGGTTCCTATCCAGCAGTGGAGATTGATTCCAAGAAAAGTTATGTGGGGGTCGGTTATCTGACTCTGAGCCAATTAGGTGGTAAGGATAGCTGGATCACGCTGCCGATGGTAGAGAATCTTGATAGTGTGCAGGTTAAATTCTACCTGAGTGGGTATACTACCTTTGACCAGGCACATGCTTCGGTCGGTGTCATGACCAATCCGATGGATATCAATACCTATACCAAGGTGGCTGATTTCCACTTGAATACAACGGGCTATACACGTTGCTATGCCAACTTCGAGAACTACAACGGACCGGATGGCGTAATCGCCATCGTTTGGGAGGATGTAGCCAACATGAGTAAGTCCACCAACAACTATATTGATGAGATTGTTGTGGAAAAACTGTCTGAATGCGTGCCTCCGACGAACATAGAGCTGGAGATATTCCCCGATTCCGTTACGATAAGTTGGGATGCTTCTGAACTTTCGGACGAATGGGAACTCTTCCTCTCTCGTGTTGCTTTGACAGATGCGCAACGCGCAAACAAGAGTCTGGAGGAACTGCAGCGCCTCTCGGGTATGGAAGTGGCGGAATTGCTCACATGGAATGACCCTTCGTCGAATCCGACTTTCGGTTTTGGTAATCTGGTCCCGCATGCAGATTATTACTTGTATGTACGTGCTACCTGTGATCGTACATGGTGGTCGGAGATGGCTTTCCATACGCCTTGCCGTGATGAGGAATATCCATATAAAGAAAAATTTGAAACTTACAATGCGGGTAGTTCTATTGCCGGATGTTGGCAGTTTGCCGACTACTTAGGTGTGGGCTATCCTCAGATCTACCAGGCAGGTACAACGGCTTCGAGTAACAAAGTTCTGGAGCTCTATTCGTCCGGTACAACCCACCGCTCTATGGCGATTGTGCCTAAGGTGGAAGGTGAGTTGTCGAAGATGCTTTTGTCTTTCGATGTCCGTACGCTGTCAAGTTCAACCGGTGTTGTCATCGTCGGTACGATGGAAGATATCGAAATACAAAACACTTTTGTGCCCTTCGATACAATAGAGGTTAGTGGTAGTGAGTGGAAGAAAGTTCGTTATATTCTCTCGAATTATGAGTTGGCATACGACAATATTGCTATCACTTCCGGTATCGGAAATTTGATTATGAGTAGCGATGTGCTCATCGACAATGTAGAACTGAAAGATCCGTCTTGTATCGATGCCTATGATTTCGTCCAGACCAATTATGCGCCGCACTCCATCGATCTGTCGTGGAGCGGCCGTTCGGATAATGACCTGTGGCAACTCACCGTGCTTACATCCAATGCGTCAATCAACTCGGTGATGAACCGTACGTATAAACCGTCGGCTGTTGTGGTAGAAGATACCTTGGTTACCGGTCAGAACTTCTCGCTCTCCGGTTTGCAGGCTCAGATGAACTACTATGTCTATGTCCGCACGCTTTGTGGCGATAGTGTTTGGGCTTATGCACCGGTACATACAACCTGTGAGTTGTTAAATCCCAATAAAGCAAACAAGGAAACCTTTGAGTCGTATGCAACCGGCTCAGGTAGTGTTCCGGCATGTTGGACGGTCGGAAACTGTGCGACCAGCTCTACTTATATGACGGATAGCTATAAGCCGTATGTCTATTCTTCTTCTACCTATGCTTCGTCCGGAACGAATGTCTTGCGTTTCAATGAAGAGAGTTATTACGGGCCGGTATGGGCTGCATCGCCGGAGATTCAGTGCGACACGATGACTTCGCTCATCGTCTCCTTCTCCTTCTATTGCAGCACTTCCTATTGGGGCGTATTCGGTGTGATGACCGATCCGACGGATCTGCATACCTTTGTGGCGATTGACTCCGTTCAGGGATCGGCAAGCAAAGTGCCGATGTCCTATGACTTGAGTGAGTACGCTTCGGTCATTCCGGCTTCGGCGAAGTATTTCGCTTGGCGCGGAAGATACGGCGCAGGTGACTTGTTCTATATCGATGATGTATCCTTCATCTCCAATGCTTGTCCGATGCCCAAACCGAGTATCTCGGATCTGACGACTAGCAGCGTACGTGTCAGCAGTGGTCTGCGTACCAGCGATGATTGGATCTTGCTGGTAACGAACTCGCCCATCTCGGATGAGGATCTGGCGAAAGATGACTATGTCGTACCCAGATCACAGATCGTTTATCTGGATACGCTGGATCGCCGCTCGCAAATCGTGCCCGGCCTGGAAGGACAGACGAAATACTATATCTATGCGGCTACGCTCTGTGATTCTGTCACACAATCGCAGTGGAGCCAACTGACCTTTACAACGCCCTGCCAGGCCTTCACGCCGGAAGCGATGGGTACAATCACCTTCTCTGAAAAGGAAGGCTTCACCACTGGAACTTCGGGTGAGATGCCGTGTTGGACCAAGGGTAGCAAGACCAGAACCGCTTCGGCGACCTATCAGCCCTATGTAACCAATACTTCGTCCTATCAGCATAATGAGAATAACTATCTGTATTTCTATGATTATGTATCCGGAACCTCTACGGTGAACGTAGGTGCATATGCTATTATGCCGGCTCTGGATGTCGATTCGATCACTAAGTATCAGGTTAATTTCTGGGGCCGCGGTTCTTCGACAGCTACCTCGCACAGCCAGATCATCGTCGGTGTTATCACCGATCCGAGTGACCTCAATACCTTTGTGCCGGTAGATACGCTCAATCTCAGCCATTCTGCTTGGGATCCGTATAGCGTAGGCTTCGAGAAATACGATGGTGACTATATGGGTAATATGGGTACGAACATTATGTTCCTTTCTGATTTCGGTGTGACGAACTATGCGTATATATCCGAAATCTCGGTAGAACTCATTCCTCATTGCCGTCCTGTCGGCTCGTTCTCGGTAGATAGCGTAGGCGAGAATGCAGCGATTATCAGTTGGAAGGGCTATCAGGATACCTATCGTGTCTTGGTGGCTGACAAAGTGCTGTCTGATGCCCAGAAACCGAAATACCACTATCTGAAGGATACGATTGTCGATCATTCGGATAATGTATTGCTCACTAACTTGAAACCGGCATCCGATTATTATGTCTATGTGCAAGGATTCTGCGGAGATGGAGATAGTACGGCTATTTCAGTCACCTATGCTTCCTTCAAGACGGAATGTCCTACACAAGGTGGCTCCCCGCTGCCGTTCTTCGAGGACTTTGAGAACTATCATGACGGTGATCTGTCCTTCGGATGTTGGCAAGGAGCGGATTATAATGGTTCCAGTTATCCGAAGATTGAAGATAGGACAACCGGTGCAACCAGTGGACTGTTGCAATTAGAGTTATGGTCCACCGGCACGAGTCACCGCTGTGTAGTGATGATGCCGCTTATTGACGCGGACTTGGCAGATTGTCAGTTGTCGTTTGATACCCGATCCTGGAGTAGTAGTGCAACAACTCCTTCTGTGCTTTATGTGGGCACGATGTCTGATATTGCTGACCAGACAACCTTTGTGCCCTTTGATACGGTATATAACACCGGTGGAGAAGTTTTCAACCATGTTGTGCTGAATCTGGCGGATTATGAGTTGGTGCATGATTATATTGCCTTCTCATCCGGTTTGGGTGCTACATTGGAGATGAGCAGCGATGTGATGATTGATAACGTCTCTTTGGAGCGCGTAGCTACATGTAGTACGCCGAAATTGAAGTTGCTCAACACCACGTTCAATTCGGCTGAACTGCAGATTAATCCGGGTCAGAAAACCGATAGCCTGTGGGAAGTAGTGGTAATCACCGAAGCGGAATATCTCCTCATTGGCGATATCGCGCAGTACCTGGATACAGCCGCTAAGATGACGCTGGATACCACGCATGTGGTGCTGACCGGCTTACAGGATGCCACCTCGTATTATGCCTTCGCACGTACGATTTGTGGTGCAGAGGATAAGAGCTCATGGGTGCGCACTCCATTGAAATTCAGTACACAATTCTATTATGATGAGAGCTATTCCTTTGGATTTGAGAAAGGTGCTGAATTATGGCAACGCAGTATGTATTCGGTGAGTGATAACTATTACCTGCATCCGGCATTAGTGGCTGATCGGGATGCTATCGGCGCAGAGTCGCAATCATATCTCTATTATCCGCATAGTTTGGAGAATACAAGTGAAGAGATATATGCTTGTACGGGTAAAGGCGCTTTGCGTATGCAGGCAGACGATGATTTCTATGGAGAATATATCATCTTCCCGACCGTAGGTGTAGCGCACGATCGTTCGTTCGAATTCAAGATGCGTTCCGGCTATCTGAATCAGACCTATCATCCTGTTGCTTCTGTAGATGCACAGGTGGAGATAGGTACGATTGATAAAGAGACCAATTTTGATACGTATCAACCTATGGCTACTATCCGTATTGATCGTCTGGCTACCAACAAACAAGGTACATCCAGAAATAAATATCTCTATAATACCTATACGATTGATTTGGATTCGGCTACGATTGCTACCAAGCAGATTGTCTTCCATATGCCTAAACAGCCGAATGACAGTACTTGTCTGTTCTTCGATGATGTCCAGTTGGATACCAAGAAGGGCTTTAGCTTCGTAGCTATCAACAAGATCATCGCGAGTGGTACCAGCGCGTTGGTAGAATGGGCGAATATCGGTGGTCCGTGGAATCTGACCATTAAGAATGCATCCGGCCAGACCGTGGCTTCTTTCACCAATCTGAATACTACATCGCAATTGGTCGAGAATCTCGACCCGCGTACAGATTACACGGCTACTTTGACTCCGGCTTCTGTTCCTTCAGCTGCGAAGAGCTATATTACAACCGATAAGCTGTCATTCCGTACGCTCTGCCAGGCGATGGAGGCGAATGTGAACGAAAATGAGTTCGTTTGGAACTTCGACAACACGTATGATTGGGAGCGGAACAATATCTTGGCCGGTGATGCCTATGACTCGCTGTACTACAAGCCCGGTTGCTTCGAGGTCGGCGTTACCTATAAGAAACCGGTTAACGGTTATCAATGGTTGATTCAACGCAAGGGTTATGAGTATGTAGGTCCGATGACGACGTATAACTCCTCTGCTCATATAGAGGTAGGACGTAATGACAGTCAATCGCTCCGTGTAAGTACTGCTACCAATGCCGCTAACACGTATTTCAATTCGTACATCATTCTGCCGGAACTGAACTGTCTTCTGGATACGATGATGATTGAGTTCTACGGACGTTGCTTCGTGAACTACGACGAGACGCATACTTCTCTTACTACTCGCGGTAAGATAGCGAATGCTACGTATCTCGGTAGCGCGTACAGCCAATCCATCGTGGTCGGTACATTGACCGATCCGGCTGATTTCAGTACCCTGCAAGTCATTGATACGCTCACCTATTCGTATACCGATTTGACAACTGCTACGAATGTCAATAACGATCCGAACCATCTGCGTTATTGGGAGTTGATGCGTACGCCGCTTACGGGGGCACAAGGTAAGTATATCGTCCTCTTCCAACCGGCGCCGGGTGTCTTCTACCTCGATGATCTGGGTGTCAAACCGATTGGTAATACGCTCTTTGCGCCGACTAACACGCAGACTACGAATATCACGGCCACTACGGCTACCGTATCGTGGAGTACGCACCAACCGGAATTGCCGGCAGTAGTGGTATTGCTTGGCGCAATGGGAGAAGAGATCTCTCGGATGACCGTCAATGGTACCTCCTATGAATTGACCAACCTCGATCCGGCGATGAATTACCAATGGTATGTATATCAAACGCGTGGTACAGAGCAGTCGCAAGCATCGAAGCCTTTGGCATTTGCTACCGAATGTGTGACGGTGACACCGGCATACACCTGTGGTTTCGAAGTAGAAGAGGGATGGAAGACGATTGAAGGTCAGAAAAATTACACCCAGATGCTCTGCTGGACCTATAATGATGCCGTTCAACATGAGTGGAAGAATGCGAACTACGATCCGTATAACCAGGCTAATACGAACGTGAATGCTTATGCATATTCGGGTACGCAGGCCTTGGTAATGCATGCTTTATCTGGTACTCGTGTGTCGTATCAACCGTATGCCGTAATGCCGCAGATGGATGTCACGGCTTACGATACGCTCCAAGTAATGTTTATGATGCGTCCGGCATATGTATCCGCGAAGAATGACTCCGTGGTTCAAACCTACACCGGTGCAACCTACTCCAAGTCAGTCATTGTCGGTACGATGACAGACCCGAATGATGTGGCGACGTTTATGCCGCTGGATACCGTCACCTACGATGGTACCCTTACATTGGCAGATAAGGCAACGCCGGAGAATGATTATCTCTTCCAGCAGATGAAGGTCGAACTCGTTGGAGCTACCGGACCGTACGTGACGTTCATGACTTCCTTTAAAGAGAAGGGTGGTACGGCATCGAAGAGCGAAGATTATATCTGGATAGATGATATTTCCTTCGAGCATAAGCAGGAGTGTAAGGATCCGACCGATTTGGTAGCATTGATGATAGGTTCTGTGCATGCCGATCTCCATTGGAATGGTATCGATTCTGCCGGTAGTTATATACTGCAAGTATCAACCGATCCGTACTTCGTGGATGAAGAAGCCTTTGTAATGAACGGTGAGGTGAAGACGAATACGGCGCGCGTAGAAGGTCTCTTGCCGCAAACTACCTATGTATGGCGTGTTCAGGCGCTTTGCGGTGAGAAATGGGGCGAAAGTAGTTTCTCGCAGAAAGCAACCTTCACTACCTCGCGTAGTCCGTACTTCCTCGAGGAGTTCAATACCTCGGTAAGCAACAACGAGTGGATTTTGAGTAAGTCGCATGCAGATAATATCGTAGATAAAAACGGTACGATCATTCGTGGTCTCGATCAGTGGAGCTTCAACCGTACAACCAATAGCTTCGGCCTGCAGGGTCCGCACTATGTAGCTGCCGGACATTCGGCTGATTACCATTGGCTCGTTACGCCGAACTTCTACTTGCCGGAGAGTGACAGTGTACATTTCTCTGTGGATATAGCGCTGACAGCTTGTAATACGGCGCATACCGTGACCAGTAATCCTGTGACGGATAATGATATGAAGGATGATTATTACTTCATGATTATCATCTCTGATGATGGCGGTGCTACCTGGAAGAGCGAGAATATCCTCGCTAAATGGCAGAACACCAATCCGGAAGGCCAGCAGCTCCGTGACATCCCGGCTACGGGTACGCGCGTTCGTTATAGCCTCGCGCCGTACGCAGGCAAGAACGTACGCGTAGGCCTCTATCGCGAGGCGCGTTCTACTTCGAACACAGGTATCGCCGTCCATGTGGATAATGTCCGCTTCGGCTATTTCGATAAGACGATTGAATCGGCTTCGACTTGCCAGTACGAAGATATCACCATTGGCGATATCCATCTCTCCGGAGAGGAGACCACACCGGGTATCCATGCCTATCCGATTCCTTTCTATGCGACCGATGCCGATGCCAAGGCCGGTGTACGGGATAGCGTCTTCCAACTCGAGATTGAGGTCTTCCCGGCTGAGGAAACCTTCCTCACCGATACGATCTGCGAGGGCGATTCTTATACCAGTTATGATTTCTTGCCGAAGACAGAGACCGGTATCTATCGCCGTAAGCTGCATACGCTAGTGCATGGCTGTGACTCTATTGTCACACTCAACCTCTATGTCAAGGAGCGTCGTTATGCCGAGAATGAAGTGATAGAAATCTGTCCGGGTGAGACCTATGAGTGGAATGGTACGATCTACAACCGCGCCGGTATCTTCCGTGATACCATCACTTCTTCGATCGGGTGCGATAGTGTCATGACCCTTGTTATTAAGAATAACACCACCCTCGCTGATACGATTCGTGACAACACCACGATTAGTCCGGCAGACCTGCCGTTCACCTATACGAGTATAGAGCATCCGTATGCAGCAGGCCAACAGCCGATCTTCTATCCGATTGGAACGCCGGAGGGTACATATGTGGATACCGTCTTTGTAGTCGGTGCCGAGTGTGCGGATGTACTCATCCATACGCTGGTAATCCGCGTAGAGGAAGATATCGATCATATCTTCAGCGGTAAGGGCGAGACACGCAAACTCATTTATCGCGACCAGATGTATATCATCTGCAATGATGAATGGTATAACGCCCTCGGCCAAAAGGTAGCTGATCCGCGTAAATAATCCGGCATGGTGCATCTATGCGCCATCCTCTCAAGAAAGCCATCTCGCTCTGAGGTGGCTTTTTTGTATATGTGTTCAATATAACATTTTTCTGCCATTTTGTCAACTAAACTTAGCAATTTTGTAACAAAATGACGAAAAAATGAAAAATTATTTGCACATATCGAAATAATTTTGTAACTTTGCCGCCCAAATTGATATATTATACCTATATTGGAATAATAGATAATAATTTTTATTGTTTAACTAATTTAAAAGCTTATGAGAAAAATTACTCAAAAATGGGCATTCCTAATGATGACACTGGTGTGTCTGTTGGGTATGCCTCAGGTGGTAACAGCTCAGACGTGCGTGGAGATTGGAGCAGGAACCTCCTCCAACAACCAGTTGCCGTTATGTGGCTATTATCACAGCAGTTACACCCAGCAGCTTTATTTGGCGGATGAATTAGGAATCTCTGCCGGGAACAACATTACCAGTATAAGTTTTGCTTATACTAATGCGACCTCGACAAAGCGTTCTATCGCGATTTACATGGCCAATACAGATGCTGTGAGCTTGTCAAGTGGCTATGTAACAGATGCTACCTTTACGGAAGTATTGCCTCAAACAGCAATTGAGTTTGACAACAGTGAAGACTGGTTCACCATTGATTTGGTGACTCCGTTTGCGTATGACGGTAGTAGCAATCTGTTGATAGCGGTGTACATGAGCTATTCGTCTACTGAAGAGACGAGCTACAACAGTAACTCTCGTTTTGCGTACACATCGGCAACGGGAATGGCGCGGTACACGACAAACGACTACACGTCTTCTGCAACGGAGCTTACTGTAGTGGATGGTGTACTGACGGCTAACTCGAACAGTTCCACCGGCATTAACGGAACTTCGTCCGGCAATCGTCCGAACATCCAGCTCTGCTACACCGCCGGTGGCCCTGTAGGTCCGACTTGTAGTAAACCGACGAATTTGGCGGTTACGCCTTCTGCTCGTCAGGCTGCTGTTACATGGGATGGCGGTGACGAAGGGGCTACCTTTGACGTGGAGTACATCTCCGCAGCAAAACTAGCTGAAGAAGGCAAAGAGGCGCACTGGACTTCATTTGCTTCCGGTACTACTCTGAAAGCAATCTCCATCACGAACTTGGAGCCGAATACCGGCTATTCCGTTCGTGTGAAAGCCGTTTGTGGAGAAGGTGTAGAAAGTGCGTGGGTTACCAAGGCCTTTACCACAGCGAATGAATTACCTCTTTCTGAGAATTTCGATTCTTCTTCAATCCCAACAGGTTGGAGCCAGAAATCCGGTTTGTTGGAGAATGTGATGGCAGGTACTGCTACGCTTTCCTCCGGATCCGGATGGACTTGCGGAACGGCTAACGGTGTATTTGATAGCCACGTAAGAAAGAATGTGTTTGGTACATCTTGCTATTCATGGTTGGTTACACCGGCTATGGAGATGGCAACTGGTGTACAACTGACGTTTAATGTTGCATTGACGGTATATACCTCCGGAAGCAATGCAAGACCGACGCCGGGCAATCAGCCGGACGATAAGTTCGTTGTGCTGATGAGTTCGAATGGTGGTGCTACTTGGACTATTCTTCAGCAATGGGATAACACCGACAATGCGGCAAATGTGTATGACAGCATTTCGAATGCCGGTCAAGAGGTTGTTATTGATATTGATGATTCCTATGCCGGTATGGCGGTTCAGTTCGCATTCTACGGCGAATCTACTGTATCGAATGGGGACAACAATCTGCATATTGATAATGTGCGTGTAGGTCGTCCGATGAGTTGTTTTGCTCCGACGGATTTGACTGAAGTAGCAGGTGGTATTTCCAAGAATTCGATTCAGATTGATTGGACTTCGGAGGCTACCGAATGGAAGGTGCAGTACAAGAAGTCTTCTGCTACGGCTTGGCAGTCGGTTATGGTAACGGAGAAACCGTATACTCTGGCCGGTTTGGATGAGTATACAACGTATGATATCCGCGTAGCTGCTCTCTGTACGCCGAGTGATCCGCTCACATTGACGGATTATTCTGCGGCAATTAAGGTTACAACGGCTACCGGTCTTCCCTTCGTGCAACCTTTCAGCAAATCGTCTTTCCCGTCTGATTGGAAACGCTATAAAGCTTTGTGGGGCGATGTACAGAATGGTGCCGAGTTAGAGGCTGTTTCGGCAGGTTGGTTAACGGTTTCTAAAACAGGAACGAATGCCAACGGTGTGTTCCCCGATTCGGCTTATCACCTTTATCTCAATATCGCGGATACGGCATGTAAGCACTGGGTTGTAAGTCCTACCATCACTATGGAGGCAGGTTATCAGCTCAGCCTCAAGATGGCTTTGACCAAGAGTTCCGGTACAACACAGCCTGTTGAAGCAGGTGAGCAAGATGATGATCAGTTCATCGTATTTGTGAATGATAATGGAGACTGGATTCCGCTGCGTACTTGGAGTGTGAATTCTAGCTTTAAATACCATAGTATCAGTAACTTGGCTACAGGTGAGGTCTTCAATTATGACCTGAGCGATTATGCCGGTCATAATATCCAGATCGCATTCTATGGAGAGTCCACCGATGCTAACGGTAACAATAACCTCCATATCTCCTCTGTTACGATCGATTCTATTCCGGATTGTCAACCGGCATTGAGTCTGGCTGTTTCGGGTATTGGCGCTTATACTGCTACTGTAGCTTGGAAATCGGAAGATGCTGAGGCTACTTGGGAGTATGGTTGCGTCGCTAATCCGGCTGCTAACTTCGCTCCGACGGATGCAGACTTCGTTCATACTACAACGGAGAAATCGCTTGTATTGGATACCTTGACAGAAACAACGAACTATGCATTCTTCGTTCGTCGCGCTTGTCAAGGTGGCGGTAGTGACTATCTGATGGAAACGTTCACTACAATCCAGAACCCGGTTTCGCTCTCGGAGCCGTATAATAATAACTTCGACGCCCAGAACGGATGGTTGTTCATCAACGGTGATCGTCCGAATAAATGGGTATGGGATGAGTCTGCTCATACGGGTGAAAGCGGTAAAGCGCTCTATATCTCGAATGATAACGGCGCAAGCAACAAGTACTCGATGGGTACCGGTAATGCTACTATAGTATACGCAACGAAGACCTTCTATTTCGATCAGGCTGGTCAATATTCGTTCCAGTATGATTGGAAGGCTTGGGGGTATTCAACCTATGACTTCTTGCGTGTTGCACTCATTCCGGCAGAGGTGGAATTAGAAGCAGGTACGACCGTTCCTTCTGGATTCACTTCTTCTGCTCTTCCGACCGGATGGATTGCACTGGATGGTGGAAGTAAGTTGAACCTGGATTCTGCTCAATGGAATCATGTTCTGGTAGAACTGGATCTCAACAAGGTAGGTAACTACAAGATGGTATTCGTTTGGAGAAACTATACCTATACTTCTGGTAAGAATCCTCCTGCTGCAGTCGATAACATCAAGATTAAACGTATCATCTGTACCAAACCGACCAGCTTGGCTTATACAGAATTGTGGGCTGACAGCGTTGCCATCTCTTGGGATGAAGTAGCGGCTGCTAATTGGGAGTATGCATTGGTAGCTGCAAGTGCGGATGGTTCGTTCGCAGAGCCGACCGAGTATATCGCTACTACGGAAAATTCGTTGCTCCTTCGTGAGTTGACAGAGAATACATCGTATCGCTTCTACCTGCATAAAGTTTGCGATGAAGAGAATAGCGATGATATCTTCATCGACTTCCTGACCCCGCAAAAGCCGGTACAGGTTGGTGCTTCTGCTCCTTACTCGGATGACTTCGAGGCAGGTAACAACTGGGTGCTTGTGAACGGAGACTTGGAGAATAAATGGGTATATGGTACGGCAGCTCACAACGGTGAGGGTACGCACGCGCTTTATATCTCCAATGACGGAGGTACTACCAATGCTTACACGAATAATAAAGCTGTAGTTGTATTTGCTAAGAAAGCCTTTGAGTTTGAAGAAGGCGGTTATATTTTCCAGTATGATTGGAGAGCAGTCGGAGAAGGTACGTCTACATTATATGACTATTTGCGCGTAGCGCTTATTCCGGCTGATGTAGAACTGACGGCTAGTACGTCCCTGCCTACTGGTGTTACCTATCAGGCACTTCCTGCAGGCTGCATAGCGCTGGATGGCCGTCTTGCGTTGAATCAGCAAGCTGATTGGCAAACTTTCACGTCAGATCAGATTGTCGTTCCTGCAGGTACATACAATGTAGTTATCATGTGGAGAGACGATACGAGTAGTGGAACCAATCCTCCTGCAGCGGTAGATAACTTCAGTATCACGGCTGTATCGTGTGCTGCTCCGGCTAATCTGCGTGCAGACAGTGTATTGGCAGATTCTGCTTATATCAAGTGGGATAAGCTCGGCACAGAAGAACACTGGATGCTCCGTTACAAAGCAAACGGTGCTGAAGAGTGGGATTCTATCCATGCTGAGGCCGATTCGATTTGGTTGGAGAACCTGACACCTGCAACGGTATATGAAATGCAAGTGGCTGCTTGGTGTAACTATCCGGCAATCGAAAGTGTAGGTGATTTCAGCACTTCTTCTACATTTACTACCGAATGTGTTGTATTCTCTGCATTCCCGTACAAAGAGGGCTTTGATAGCCTCGCGGCTGGTACTTCCGGTCATATGCTCCCGCTTTGCTGGGATTATATCAATACCTGCACAAGTGGTTCGTATAACTATTATCCGACAGTTTACAAAGCCTCTGCGGCTTCTAATACACCGGATAATCACCTGCGTTTCTATTCGTATTACAGCAGTTCTACTACTACTTACACCCCGGAAGACCAATATGCGATTCTGCCGGAGATGGATGCGCTCAATACCATGCGTCTGAAACTCAATGCACGTGCGAACGGCACATCTTCGTATTATGACGCTACCTTCTATGTGGGTATCATGTCTGATCCTGCAGATACGGCTACCTTCGTGGCTGTAGATACGATTCAACCTACTTCAACGACCTATGCGCCGTATGTGATTCCGTTTAATGGATACAACGGAATAGGTAAGTATATCGCTATCAAGATGAAGGCTGCGGATGCTGCTATCAGTGGATATACCTATAGTTATCGTAGCGTTTATATCGATGATATCGTGGTTGAGGAAATCCCGAGCTGTCTCGAGCCGAATAACCTGGCTGTTATTGATACAACCATTACGATGAACTCGGCCGTTCTGACTTGGACTGCTCAAGGGTCAGAAACGCAATGGCTTGTTCAGTACAAGAAACATGCTGATGCAGAGTGGATAACCGTTCCGGCTACCAACGACACCATCCTCTTGGAGAACTTGGAGGCTGCTACGCAGTACGATGTACAAGTAGCTGCTCAGTGTAATGAAACGGAAGTTTCTCCGTACATTGACCCGATTAGCTTCATAACAGAGTGCGATGCATATGCAATGCCGTTCGTTGAAAACTTTAATAAACTCGCAAGCGGTATTCCTCTTTGCTGGGATAATTCGGAGGGTACGACCACCAATGAATCCTACAAGTGGAATCGCTATGTTTCGAATGGTGACACTTGTCTGCGCTTCAACTCGTATAACAACTCCAGCAATTTGACCAATATCTTAGCTACTCCGGCGATTTACTTGTCCGAGCCGGCAATTCTCTCCTTCAACTGGAAGAACCCGACCGGTGGAGCAGCTCAGATCTTGCTTTCGAATGGCGATACCATCGTATCGTTGAAGAATGACTTGACCGGTATTGCAAATTGGACAGAGTACGCGATCAATCTCTCTGATTATACCGGTGATACGGTGACTATCTATTTCGCTGCAACCAGTAACTTTGGCAATGGCGATGCATATCTCTATCTGGATGATGTAGCATTCCAGGCTGCTCCCTCTTGTTTCAAACCGCAAATCAGCGTTTCTGTAGAAGAAGTAGGTCTGGATACGGCTAAGATTAGTTGGACTGCTGCTGAAGAAGGACTTGAGTATGCTTACGCTTTGAAGACAGCTGACGTGGCTGAACTGGTGTATACAAGCATTGATACCAATGTGGTTGTTCTGAATGGTCTCACTCCGGATTCCGAGTACAACTTCTATATCCGTAAAAATTGCGGTAATAGTGTGAGTGAAGATATTATTGCTTCGTTCCAAACGAAACAATTGCCGGCGGATCCTGCCAACTTCTCGGATGATTTCGAGAATGGCAATCACTGGGCATTTGAGAATAACTTTGCTAACGCATGGGTATATGGTGAAGCAACTTCCAATGGTGAAGGTTCGCATGCGCTCTATATCTCGAATGATGGCGGTACGACCAATGCTTACACGAAATCAGGTGCCGGCATTTCATATGCGATGAAGACGTTTGAGTTTGCACAAGGTTTGTATGACTTCAAGTATGACTGGAAGGCAAACGGTGAGAGCACCTATGACTTCTTACGCGTAGCGCTTGTTCCGGATAGCTTGGCTTTGTCGAGTTCGTACTCTACTGTTGCTACTTCTTCGCTTCCGGCTGGCTGGATTGCTCTGGATGGCGGTGGTAAGAAGAATCTGCAGACTACTTGGAAGACCGATTCCGTAAGTGAATTACCTGTTGCTGCCGGTCTGTACAAGATGGTATTTGTATGGCGTAACGATAACTCCGGCGGTACCGATGCTCCGGCTGCTGTGGATAACATCAGCATCAGCAAGGTAGCATGTCCTGCTGTTGATAGCCTGAATGTAACTGTTCTCTCTGCTTCTTCCGCTCAGGTGAAGTTCGTAGCAGATGCGGAACAAGATACATGGGAGATCGCTTTGGATACTATCGCAGATTTCAATCCGGATACGGTTACCAACCTGATTACCGTACATGCGAAATCGTATATCTTAACAGACCTCGAAGCGGAGACCACCTATTATATATACGTACGCGCAAACTGCGGTGAGAAACAAAGTAAGTGGACGGCTAAGAAATCGTTCAAGACTGCAAAGGCTTGCCAGAACCCGGATGGTCTTAAGGCAGAGGCTGTTTCGATTGATGCTGCTACGATTAGTTGGAATACGTACAACCAAACCGGTTTCAATCTCCGTTATAGCACGGATGGTGTGAACTGGATTGATTCGTTCAACGTAGCTACACCGTATCGGATTACTGGTCTTGCAGCTAATACACAGTACCGTGTACAAGTACAAGCAGCTTGTGCTGCCGAAGATAGTACATGGTCTTCTACGCTCTGGTTCAAGACGGTTCGCGGTATTCCGTTTGAGGAGACCTTCAGTGCAACGTCTATGCCTGCAGAGTGGAGCCAGTATCAAGGCTTGCTGAGCAAGGTAATCAGTGGTGAAGCTACTCGTACATCTGCAACGGCATGGTACTTCGGCACCAGCAATGGTGTATTCGATAGTCATGCTCGTAGCAATATCTATGGTACGACTCGTTATCATTGGTTGCAAGCTCCGACGCTCTACGTTGAGGGTAATGTACAACTTACCTTTGATGTAGCATTGACGGCTTATTCCGGAACGAACGTTCCGGCTCCGGCAACGACCGGTACGGACGATAAGTTCGCAGTTGTTATCTCTACGGATAATGGCGAAACATGGAGTATCCTCCGTCAATGGGATAACGCCGGCTCTGAGTATGTTTACAATAATATTGCGAACTCTGCTAATGGTGAACAAGTTGTGATCAACTTGAGCAACTACAGTGGTCAAGCAATAACAGTTGCATTCTATGGAGAGTCGACTGTATCGAATGCGGATAACAACATCCACGTGGATAACGTATCCATTGACCTCGTTCCGACCTGCTTGAAGCCGACAGGCTTGAGCATCTCTGATGTGAAGGCTCATAAGGCTACACTGGATTGGACGAATGGTGAAGAGGGACAAACTGCATGGCAGATCGCAATTGATACGATCGCTGCATTCAATCCGGATACATTGTCTGACCTGATTGATGTGACTGAGCATCCGTACACCCTGACGAACCTGTTGCCGTCGCATACCTATTACGTTTACGTACGTGCTAACTGCGGTGAGGGTGATTTGAGTAGATGGACTGCACGTGGTAACTTCCGTACCACAATAGCTTGTCCTGCTCCGACCGAGTTAACTGCTAAGCCGACGCCGGGTAACGGTACAGAGGCTACGCTCACCTGGAAAGCTGGTGCCGAAGAGAATGCATGGCAGCTTGAGTACAGTCTCAATGCTAACATGACAGACTCGATAGTTGTGCCGGTTGAGGATACTACGTATTATCTGCTGGAGAATCTGACAGTAGGTGCAACCTATTATGTTCGCGTGAAAGCAAACTGTGGTGACTTGGATGGCGTAAGCGCATACACCGCTGTTGTTTCCTTCACGACGACCAACGAGTATCTGCTCACGATCAACGATAAGAACACGACCACCAATGGTAATGTACCTATCTATGGTAACTACGCAGAGCAATTGACTCGCAGTCAGTTCATCATTCCGGAGGCTGCTCTCGAAGAGATGGAATGGGATTCGATCCAATCGATTACCTTCTATGCTTCGAATGAGAATGTTTCTTGGGGTGTAGCTGAGTTTGAGGTTTACCTCGCTGAATCGAAAGAGGCTACTATCAGTGCATTTGCTAATTGGGAGAATCTGGATCTCGTGAAGAGTGCCGGTTCGCTCGCTATTAGCAGCAATAAGATGGTTGTAACCTTTGATTCTGCTTACCAGTATCAGGGCGGTAACCTCTTGATCGGCTTCAAACAGACCGTTCGTGGTTCCTACACGGCTTGCTCGTGGTATGGCGTTTCTGCTCAGGGCGCTGCTTACAGCGATTATCTGAACAATAACAATGTATCTACAAGTGCAGGTCAACGTAACTTCTTGCCGAAGATGACGTTCAAGTATGTTCCGGGTGTGGCTCCGGCTTGCCCGAATCCGAAGTACTTGGAGGTTTCGAATATCGGTGCTTACGGTGCTACCTTCTCTTGGAAGGCTGTCGCAGGTGCTACCTGGGAATATGCAGTAGCTCCGGCTAGTGAAGCCATGCCGGCCGAATTCATCAGCGTGGCAGAAGGTGCTAACTCGGTAATCCTTCATGAACTGACTGAGGCTACACCGTATGTATTCTACCTGCGTAGAGATTGCGGTGAGAACGTTTACAGCGATATCATCTCGCTGCCGTTCGAGACTTCTGAGTTCGCTACCGACCTGCCGTATGCAGAGGACTTTGCACAGGCTGATAACTGGAAACTCATCAATGGTTCTGAGACCAATGCATGGGTAATCGGCGAGGCAACCAGCCTCATTGGTGACAATGCTCTGTACATCTCTGACAACGCTGCTTCGTACGAATACGATGAGTATACTGCTTCCGTATCGTTTGCTACCAAGTTGTTCAACTTCGCTGAAACCGGTACATATCGTGTATCGTACAATTGGAAGAACATGGGCGACTATATCGTAGAGAACGACCTGCCTGTTGATTACCTCCGTGTAGCTCTTGCTCCGGCTGATATTCAGCTGACTGCAGGTGTACTTCCGGAAGGCCTGTCGCACGCAACTCTGCCTACGGGCTGGATTGCACTCGACAATGATTCCGCATTGTACGGACAATCGAACTGGCAGAATATGAGCGTTGTTGTTCCTGTGACCGGTATTTACCGCCTCGTATTTGCTTGGGTTAATGATGATGACTATAGCGATGGTGATCCTGCAGCGATCGACAATATTGCTATTCGTCACCAGGCATTCCCGACGGATATCGAGTCTGGTGCCGGCATCGAGTCCAAGGCGGTTAAGTTCATCTACAATGACCAGGTTTATATCCTCCTCAATGGTGCGGTTTATAACATCACCGGCCAGAAAGTGGAGCTGAAATAAACCCATCTCTACCATCAGCCAAGTTTGGCTGATATATACAAAAAAGGCTGCTTCGGCGGCCTTTTTTGTTATTGGTATCTGACAAAATGAAGAAAAAAAGACGAAAAAGTATCAAAAATTTGCATATTTGAGAATTTTTTTGTAATTTTGCCGCCCGATTTTGTTATATTGGAGCAAAATGTACAAGAGACGGTATATATTCATAGTTTGCATGCTGGCGTGGAGCGCACTCATATGTGCCCATACTCCGCTCTCTCCCGAGACGCGCCATTTCCTCTCCCTTCATGGGGATGCAGGCTATTCGGCCCTGCTCCATACGATACCGGGTCAGAAGCCTTCCTCGGGTATGGCAGCTATGCTTGGCTTCGATTATCGCCTCTTCCATAATAACTTTATCTTCTCCGCCGGCATCGAGGGCATGTATGAGCTCAATGCCAACCATCTTGACGATCACGATGAGGCGATTCGTATGAGGGATACTGAGGGCGATGAGTTCAATATGCATGTCCATGTCGATAAATCCAGCGATCACGCCCATATGGCGAACGTCAATATCCCGCTCCTCTTTGGCGGCGAATGGGGTAGGTTCTATTTCATGGTCGGCCCGAAAGTGTCCATCAATCTCTATGGTATGACTGCTTCTTCGGCGCAGATCACGACCTATGGCGAGTACGACAAGTACTACGATGATTTCTACGACATGGTCAACCACCAGTTCGTTTCCAATCAGTATATGTCCAGCGCCTCCATGCCCCTCAAGTGGAATTTCAATATCATCGCGCATGCCGAGATCGGCGGCCGTGTCGGACATATGTTCAAGCATCAGCAGTTCCGTATCAATCCGGATAAGGTGCGTATGTACTTGGCGGCTTTTGTGGACTTCGGCCTGCTCAACCTCCATGTCTCTTCCGGCGGTTCTCCTGTCTTTGGCTACCGCGAGACAGACAAAGGCGTGCAGTTCTACCTCCAGCCGCTCTTGATGAGTAGCTTGGCGGACAATGCCGTCTTCCGAAACCTCAACGTAGGTATCAAATATACGATCGCATTTGAATTGCCCAAACAAGGCAAATCCTATATCTATGATAATAATAAGGTTGGCCGTGATTATCGTATTCGCGGTGGTAACCAAGGTTTAAAATAATAAGCACATGAAACGAATCATCTGCATACTTCTGATGGCGATGGGGCTCGCAACTGTGGCTCCGATAGCCTCCGTAATGGATAATAGCATTGCGGCTGTTTACGCGGTGGACGCTAAGGCAAAAGCCAAAGCACAACGTGAGAAAGAGAAAGCTAAAATGGCGAAAGAGCGCGAGAAAGCCAAGGCTAAAGCAGCTAAGGACCGCGATAAAGCAACTGCGCAGAAGAAAAAAGCGCAGGAGAAGGCCGCTGTTCAGAAGCAGAAAGATCGCGAAAAAGCCAAAGCCCGGCAGGCCAAGGCCAAATCTACCAAATCTTCAGGCTCCAAGAAGGTAGCCAAGGCAGCGCCTAAGACGCAGCCCGCGCTCTCTGCTGCCGAAGAGAAAGCGCAATACATGGCCGCTGTGGCGGAAATCGATAAGGCGAACGCGAAAGCGAACGCTTATAACGAGCGCGACATCGCCCATCGTATCGGTCTCTGGGGACAAGTCGGTTATTCCAACCTCTTCACCTCCGGCATCGGTTTCAATGATGCTACCGGTACGGCCAACCCCATCGGTTTCCAGAACAAAGACAACGGATTCGTCGGCGGTGGACTTGGCTTGGGTTACCAACTCCGTTTCAAGCAGTTCTTGATGACCGTAGGCGCGGAGTTCAATACTTATAACTCCGTCATGTCCATCTCCAACCGTCCGGACGGTACGTACGCTCTCGCGTATGGTATGGCGCCTTATGCCAACACCATGACCTATCATTATGACTTCGCTAAGTTGAATGACCAGATCATCGGCGGATTCGTTCAAGTGCCCCTTCTCTTCGGTATGGAGCTCAAGAATCTCCCGCTCTTCTGGCAAGCCGGTGTCAAGGCCGGTATAGGTCTGCTCGGTATGTCTACCGTCAGCGGTGTCATGACTACCTCTATCGATGATAAGGAACTCATCGCTGGCCTCACCGACATGTATAAGCATGCGTTGGTGACAGACCAGGAGGTAAAACGTCCGGCTACCAAAGTGAACTTCGGCCTCAATGTGGCAGCCAGTGCAGAAGTCGGTGTAAACCTCGATCAATGGATCAAGTCTTCTTCCCGTCTGCGCGTGTCCCTCTTTGCGGACTATGGCTTCCTCAATGCCTTGAGTTATACTCCGGCAGATGGCGCACAGGATATCCCGACCCAGATGACAGTAGCAAAAGACCCGACGCAGTTCCCGGTCAATTCTGCCTTGACGACTACTTCGGCAGCCACTGCCAAGGTCAACCCCTTCCTCGTAGGTGCTAAACTCGCCGTTTGGTTCGATCTGCCGCGGCATAAGAAAGCAACGCAGGACTACCCGAAGGCGCCGACGCCGCGTATGGGAGTCTATATGTATGACGATGGTTCGACGAAAGCCCTTGGAGGTGTAGCTGTCGAGATCACCAATGTCGAGACCGGTAAGGTGCTCCAGAAGAATACCAACCGCCAGGGTCTCCTCCAGGGACGTTTTGCCCCGGGTACCTATCGTATCTCCGCTACCAAGAACGGATATTATCCTTCGGATACCATCCTCAAGACAGTCGAGGTCTTCGATTTCGATACCCTCCGCTTGCCGCTTGAGCGTATCCCTGCCCCCATCATCTACACCCTTTGTATGAATATCTACGATGTCGAGACACAAGAGCCTATCGAGGCTTCCGTTCGTCTCACCTCGGCTAATGATACAGTCGTGCTCTATGCCGCACAATCCGCGGATGACGGCTTCATCGAGACGCCGCTCACCGAAGGTGACTATATCGCTCATATGACAGCTGCCGGCTATATGCCGAAGGATGATACGCTCCACTTTGTACGCGATACCTTCGATCTTTATATGCAGCATATCAAGGAGGGTATAAAAGTGAAGATCGAGAACCTCTTCTTTGCTACCAATAAGACCTATATTCTCCCGCAGTCGGAGCAGGCAATGGCTGATCTCGCTAACTTCCTCATCGAGAACCCGTCTGTCAAGATCCATATCGTGGGTCACACCGATGCCGTTGGTTCCGACGAGGCGAACCAGATCCTGTCTGAGGGTCGTGCTAACTCTGTCCGCAATGACCTCATCAAACGCGGTGTAGCAGCAGAGCGAATAACGGCTGAAGGTAAGGGCGAACGTGAATTCGTAGCTGATAACGACACCGAAGAAGGTCGTCAACTCAACCGTCGTGTTGAATTCACCATCACCGATGTCGGCGACGAAGACATCCAACAAATTTATTAAAATCGTAAATCACAAATCACAAATTATGAAGAGGTTACTCTTCTTACATATATTCCTTCTCTTTGCCGTCCTGGCTTGGGCGCAGAATCAGGTCGCTACCGCCTTCCCCTACGAATGTAGTTTCGAGGAGGACGAGGATTTGGCGGCTTGGACCCTTAACTATGGTACACCCCAAGCTACGGATCAATGGATGTACGGCTATTCGACCCATAGTACCGGGCGGAGGGCTTTGTACGTCTCGTCGGATGGTGTCAACCCGTCCTACGGACAGAATAAAAATATCACCGTCGCTTTCTTGCGCTATCGGTTCCCGGATTATACAGCCACGCCGAATGCTAGCCAGAAATACGATGTCAGCTTCGATTGGAAAGGAGAAGGAGACTCCACGACCTCTCGCCTCTTCGTCATGTATGGCTTTGAGTCGGAGTTCTTCCCTACCGGTACTTCTTCTAGCGGTAAAGTACTGGAGAATATCATCAATGCGCCTTTCTACGTTCTCTCCGATACCAAGCAGATCCCTGCTTGTTCATCACTCGGAGATTACGATGAGAAATATATCTGTGGTAGCGAGGTATGGCAGAATGTGTCGTTCTCCAGAGAGATCAGTGTCTCAGGAGCCAACTCGGCCAAGACCTTTATGTTTGTCTTTATCTGGCAGAACATCAACACCTCCGATACTACCCGCCGTTCCTCTATTTCCATTGATAACTTCCAGATTAATACGGCGGCTGTCAAGAAGCCACAGGATCTGATGGTTTATCCGCAGTGTGAGGACTCCTCCATGCTCGTTACATGGAATGGTATGAATGCTGCTACCTTCGATATCCAATATCGTAAGACCGGAGAACTCAACTGGACCCATACTTATGGTGACCTTTCTGAGGATAACGAAGGATTCGATAAGGTGCCCGGGACAACATCGAACTACACCTATGTGATTCGACCTGTCCTCGAGGGAAGTTATGATGTCCGTATTCGTGGTAAGAATGACGGACTCATCACCAGTTATGTCTATTACTCCAATATCTTTGTCTATTGCCCGGATAACCACTGTATCAACTATGTCAACATCCATGATACGACGAAGGTGACATGTACCTATGGTTATTATCCGGGCCATCAGAACGAAGACCCCTATACCCATGTTGGTGTTATTGACTTTGGCCCCGAGTCGGAAGCCAGTCGTCATACCCTCCATGTCGATCCTACAGAGACCGATCCGCGTACGGATAATATGCTGAAAACCATCCCGCCAGGAGCCTTGGCTTCTGTCCGACTCGGTAACTGGCATGATCAGTATGAGGCGGAATCGATCACCTATGACATCCTCGTCGATTCGGCGAACCAGGGTATCTTGATCGTTAAGTATGCTGTCGTGCTCGAAGATCCGGGTCACGAGGAAGAGCCGGAATTCAAGATGGAAGTCTTGGATGGAAACGGACAACTCATCGATGCTACCTGCGGCTACGCGAAGTTCAACTATTCGGATGCTGTGGGATCGGGATGGAATATGACCGGTAATGTGGCATGGAAAGATTGGACCACCGTAGGAGTCAACCTCCAGCCCTATCACGGCCAGAACATCAAAGTGCGTTTCACGACTATGGACTGTAACGCAGGTGGACACTTCGGCTATGCGTACTTCACCGTCGATTGTGCGAACGCCCATATCGAGACCGAGAACTGCGGTAATTCGCCGTACGTGGAGTGTATGGCTCCGGATGGATTTGCGTACTATTGGTATAAGAATGACGATCCGAATCAGCCTGCCGAAGGCGATCCGTACAATCAGACGCTCATCGTCAATGCTACCCGTACCAAATATACCTGCCGCGTAAGCTTCATTGAGCAGCCGGATTGCTATTTCGAGATCTCTACCACCTCAGAGCCTCGTTTCCCGGTACCCGAATATACGGTCGAGAATGTATCGGCGAACTGTCGCAGTGCGATTAAGTTCAATAATACCTCGCATGTCATGAATAAGTTCGATGGCGTCGAGAACCATACTACCGAGCGTGTCAATGCGGCCCGCTGGTCCTTCCGTAGTCTCGTTACGGGACAAACAACCGAGACCACCGCTTGGTCGCCTACCTATTATGCTTGGGACTATGGCGATACCATTGAGGTGACCTATACTGCCTATATCGGAGCCGATAACTCCTGCGATAGTGCCCGCGTCGATACCTTCATCACGCCCAATATCGTTTCGAAGCCTTCCGAGATCCATATCAAGACCTGTTATAGTGATCCGATCGAGTTTGCGGGGCAGTACTATAATACGAGTGATACCGTGACCGTTCGGTACACGAATTTTGCGGGGTGTGATTCGCTCTCTACCCTCTACCTCACGGTTTATCCAAAACCGGCGGATACCTATCGGCATGACTCGATATGCTCCAACCAAAGCGTGTCCGTCGGCGGTAAGTATTATAATCAACCCATGGAGAATGAACTTATTATGCTCAAAGATGTCCATGGATGCGATAGTGCCGTATACCTCACCCTCACCGTCAACCAGTTGCTGCAGGCTACGATCGACTCGCTGCCTTATGCCTGTGCCGATGAGCAGCAGATGTATATCCTCTTCGATATCGCGGCGGGTGTGTACGATAGTCTGGAGATCACTTTCAATACACCGCAGTTGCGCGATACCGTCATCTATGATCAGGTAACCTCCGTCGCCATCCCGTATGATGAGAATGTCGTTCCGGGGCATTATATGGCTATGATGCGCTTCTATCAGTTCTGCTGCGGTACGTTCACACGCACACGCGGGTTTGATATAAGGTATCGCAGTTCGATCGTCGAGCAGAAATGGAATGACGTGCTCACCCTCTTGAGCCCCAAATACAACGGCGGATATGAGTTCACGGCTTATCAGTGGTATAAGAATGACGTGCCGCTCGAGGGAGAGACGCATTCGTATCTCTACCAGCCGCTCGATTTCGATGCCCAGTATTATGTGGAGGTAGTCCGCAAGGATGGTGTGGTAATGAAGACCTGTCCTATCCAGCCGATCTACCATGAGCAGCAGTCCGAGTATCCTACGGTCGTTAAGGCCGCGCAACGCATACCGCTTTATATGGAGCATTCGGCTACGATCTGGTATTATACCGTCTCCGGACAACTCTATAGCTCCTTCACGCTGCCGCAGGGACATGCCGATTTGCCGACACCTGAGCAGACAGGTATCTTCGTCCTCAAGGCCGTCGATGCACAGGGTGAATCCAAAGCACAAGTAATGATTGTTCAATAATAGAAATATACAAATCGTATGAGTATGAAACGATTAGTCCAAATAATGGTAGTAGCCCTGCTGGCATTAGCGATGCCGGCACAGGCAGTTAGAAGGTACAAGTGTGATTTCGAGTCGGAAGCATCCCGTGCACGTTGGACGCTCAACCCCGTTGCCAAACAGTCGGTCTTGGATAAGATTGACAATAGATGGTATATCGGAGAGCCGGGAAATAACGATCGAAACGGTCATAATGGTCTATATATCTCAGACGATGGAGGACAAACCGCCCATTATCGCAATAAGGGATGTTGGGTCTTTGCCTATGATACCATTGCCCTCGATCATCTCGAGTCAGGAGATTATACCATCTTCTTCGATTATTGCGTTATGGCGAATATCGCAAGTAATTTCGATGGTGTGTACCTCATGTGGATACCGATGGTGGATCAGAAAGGCGATTCGATCAATGTCATCTCCATTCCTACCTCCAGTGGTGATATTCCTACCCAATTCGAGGATTATATCATTCGTCTCCAGCCGAATGCCAATATGGATTACCTCAGCGGTACTGTTACTTGGCAGCAGTGCGTGGCGAAGATCCCGAATAAGTACTGTGATGGTACCAAGCACTACCTCGCTTTTGCTTGGGCTAACGGCTCTAACCAGCCGCAGCAACCAGGTGGTATGATCGATAATATCAATATCACCGATAATACCTCTTGTAACCAGCCTACTAACCTCACCATTTCGCAAGATGGTACTACCCTTTCGCTTACATGGCAGGGAGATGCACCGGAGTACGAAGTTAGTGCTTATTCCTATGACGGACAGAAATGGTCCGGACCGAAGATCGTGACGACCACGGCTACCAGCTTCTCCGGCCTGCCTATCGGACAGACTGACTTCATCGTGCGTGCCAAATGTGACGATGATTTCTATAGCCTCAAGACGATCGTTTCTAAGTTGATCTACTATCCCGATCAGCTTTGTGTGGACTACCTCAACTTGGATAATGCTACTTGTTATGTTGCGGCTACACCGAGTTCGGACCACCCCAGCACCGATACGTATAATAATTTCATCGTGCGGCGCGAGGATCACGGACCGTCCAGTATGTCCAGTTTCCATACAGTCCATTTTGACCGTACGGAATATGAACCGCGTACCGGTTATCAGGCGAAGACGGTTCCCGATAATGAGTTAGCCTCTGTTCGCTTGGGTAACTGGGACGATCAGGAGTTTGCAGAGCGTATTGAGTTCTCCTTCGATGTCGATACCATCAAGTATCCGGTCTTCCTGCTCAAGTATATGCCGATTCTCGAGGCGCCTAACCATGACGACGACGAGAACCCGCGTTTCATGCTCGATATGTTGATCGGTGGTACTTCGATCGGTCGATGCGGTATGGCGGACTTCAATGCCAATAATGTACGTGGACCGGGAGGACTTACGCCCGAAGCCGTAGCACAAGGATGGCATATCACCCCCCCGGATCAGATTGAAGGTAGCTATACCGATATCTTCTGGAAAGATTGGACTACTGTCGGTGTCAACCTCCGTAAACCTGCCTATCAGGGCAAGAAACTGACGGTTCGCTTGACCACCTTCGACTGTGTCTTCAATGCCCACTTCGGCTATGCTTACTTCACCCTCGGTTGCTCCGATGGTAAACTCAAAGGTATGAAGTGCGGCGCCATCAACCCTGTCTTCGAGGCACCGGATGGATTCGAATATCGTTGGGCATATGCTTCCAGCGAGAAATACCGTCGTAAAGCCAATGATCCTACCGGTCCGGAAGGTTCCTTGCCCGAGAAGTATGTGCTTGGACGCGGACAGACCTACAATGCCGGTTACAAGGACGATAGCCTTTATGTAGTCGATTGTATGTTCGTTCAGGATAGTACCTGCTTCTTCTCACTCTATGCTTCGACCTTGGCGACCAACCCCATCTCAATCATGAACGAGCCTGTCATCTATAAGCATTGCCAGGATAGCATCTATCAGGTTACTTTCGATGCTTCGCCTTCTTGGGTGCAGGAGATCGACCACGTCAAGGGCGATACCCTCGTCAGCAAGGCGTATCATATCGAGACCTATGAGTGGAATATCGAAGGCTTACCTGCCGGCTATGAAGCGTGGTCAGATGAGAAGATTCATACCTTCAAGTTCCCGCTCGAAGGCGGTGATTTTGATGTTTCGCTCCGTACCTCTTGCGGTACCTGCGACTCTGTAATCCATTATCACCTCCATCTTGATCCCCTTGGTCCTACGTATACGACCCAGACCTATGTCCTCTGCGACGATGTGCGTAAGGGAGAAGGCTTCAAATGGGCGGAGCGCGATTCGACCTATCGTACCTATGGTATCGTTGATTCCGTCAACCTCTATAGCACAATCACAACCTGCGATAGTATCATCTATCTCGAGTTGCTTGAGCCCCAACGTATCTTCGTCGATACGATGTTGTTGCCGGAGGATCTGGCTAACTTTGAGTTCCACGGCAAGACCTATGGCCCGGATACCAAGTCCATGATCGATACCGTGCCTGATCCGGACGACTGCTCCAAGACCTGGGTGCTCAACCTCGAGATTTACGAATCGCTCCAAATCAATATGGTGAATAGCTATGAACTCTGCGAACACGAAGATACGCTCAGACTGATCTATGAGATTCTTCGCGGCCGAAGCCTCAGCTATTCGTACGTCTTCAACAACCCCGCTATTCCGGCTTCCGGAGTAGTCGATACAGTGATGAAGAAGGGGTCTTATGTCTTGGATATCATCCTCGATCCGGATCTGGAGCCGAATATCTATCAGGGCGCTATCGTCTTTGAGGATGCAAAGCCGGAGTACAATGCGACCATTCCGTTCACGCTCTCCGTCATGTATTCCTCCGATGTCATTACGCAGCGTTGGAATGACGTCCTCGCCATCCGTAATGCGGATTATAACGGCGGATACCAGTTCGATTCCGTCCAGTGGTACGTCAATGGCCAGCCGATCGATGGAGCCAACACCTTCGCGTATTATATCGAAGAAGAGGGCAAAACGCTGCGCTTCGGCGAAGCTTATCAGGCGCTCCTGACCCGCAACGATGGTACCCAACTCTTCACCTGTCCGTTCATTCCGGCGCCTGTGCCGGAGGCTGAGATGCCGCTGCCGACGCTCGTCAACCCGAATGCACCGCTGCATATCCAGGGTCGCGGTGTAGCGCGCTGGTACGACATGTTAGGTCGCTGTCATAGCACGCAATCTTACGATGAATCCGACATCGTTTCGCCTTCTGCTAAGGGCTATTATTTGCTCTTGCTCCAAGGCTCCGAATCTCGCGAGATTCACCATATGATAGTGAAGTAAATTCACAAAAATCCCTACAATTAGGCGCAAAATGTAGAATTTTGCGCTTTTTTTGTGTAAAAATTTGCACAAACCAAATATTTATAGTAATTTTGCAACGACTATGCATATGCCTGTACGTATATACACACGTATACGCATATATAGTTATCCACGCTGGAGGGAAATGTCTCTCGTAAAAGGGGTGGATTTGGACATATTAAAGACGTTTATTGACGTTGTTTTCGGGCTCCCTTGAAACTTCGCAACTTTCTGAGCAACCGAACAAACAATCACAAGAGAACGTCCATGGGATATGTAAATCCCGTACCTTACGCAATGCGTATTGTACGTGTATACATATTCGGCGTGGATATCGGTTGTTTATCATTCTGGTTGCAGGCATTGCGAAGGCCTAAGGGAGCGTGAGGAACAAGTGATCTTCACGCTTTTTTGTGTGGTATACGTTTGTCCCTTGAGTCGGATACCATCCGACACCTAAGAAACACGGATCCCTTACGTACGAAGCGTTAGTTATTAGTTAGTTATTAGTTAATTATTAGTTAGTTATTGGTTAGTTATTACCCTTACAACAACCCACCCGCCACCCGAGAGATAGTCCTGCCGAGGACTGAAAAGACGGCAAAAAGATCTTTGATTTATTGATTTGCATAAAAAACAGGCAAAAAAGAAAGATTTTTGCACAAATGTTTGCGTATGTCAGAAAATTGTTGTACTTTTGCAGCGCAAAAGTTTAAAACTGACAATTATGGCAGCAACACCGGTTAAAGAAAGAGGCGCATCGTATGAGCCTATAATAGGTAACTGTGAGCATGAGGTGTATTACACTCATAAGGAGTTCATGGATGAATTGGCCAAGCAACTAGGTCAAGCGTATGGGTTGAACGATATCCGGGAGGCTTGCTAATGCGTTATACGCTTAGATATAAATCCAAAGCTTATTCGGATATTGCCAAATTAAGGGATTTTATCCACAAGCAATGTGCAGCACCTCTGACAGCGAAACGTCAATTCGAATCATTGGATAAACATTTGTTGTGGATATCAGAACATGCTGAATTACCGGGAATAGACGTGGAATTGTCTATAAAGTATGGACAAATAATGCGCAATGTGTCATTTGGGAAGAAAATGGCGATACTTTATTCCATAGAGGGTGATATCGTTTATATCCATCGCATAATGCCACAGAGCATGATCATTTTCTAATCTCCTAACACACATATTTCTATTTTGCCTGACATGAGAGTAATCTCGTGTCTTGCTTTTTTATGTATGTCAGTATAGTCAAAAATGACCCAAAATGACCCAACAAAGAAAATGAAATGTCGCTATGTCGCTATTAAAAAGAAGAAAACAAATGAGACTTTGAAACTTTGATACTTTGGTGAGACTTTGTAAAAGACTATAAATAAGACGATTAGAGTCGAAAGTACCAAAGTTCCAAAGTTTCACGCAAAAAAATGAAAGAGCGACAGAGCGACACAGCGACACCAAAAACAAGATAAAAAGAGAACAATAGTAGAATTCTAGAAATCTAGACATCTAGAGCTCTAGACAAAAACAACTCATCATGGAGACGAATAATGGATTTTTGCCGAACGCGGTCAATTATAGGAATCTCATCTTCTACAAGAAGGGAATCATCCTATACGATATGACCTACTGGTATCAAGACCATTATCTCGTACGCGGCGACCGAACGAAAGATCAGATGGAGCAAGCGGCTCGCAGCGGGAAGCAAAATGTAGTGGAAGGCACAGCGGATGGAATGACGAGCATTGAGATGGAGATTAAGTTGTTGAATACCGCGAGGGGGAGTCTCTTGGAGCTGATGGAGGACTATGAAGACCAACTGCGGTCGAGGAGATTAGAACTATGGGAGAAAGGTCATCCGCGATATGAAAAGATGGTACAATACTGCTATCATCATCATGATTTGAAGAGCTATCAGCCTTACTATGAGAAATGGAGTATCGAGGAGTTTTGTAATGTGGCACTAACGCTGATACACCAAGCAGATAAAGGGATATTAACGTATTTGAAAAAGGTAGAACAGACTTTTCTTGAACAAGGCGGGATCAAAGAACGCATGTTCGCTGCAAGAAAAGAGAAGAGGGGATATTGACGACGTATCTATAGATCTCGAAATCTAGATATCCTGAAAAAAAGTGCAAAAAGTGCCAAAGCAAAAATAAGATAAAAAGATAAGAGAGAAGATGGCAGAAGCCAATAACGGAAATATGACGCCAACAGAAAAAATGCAGAAGCAGTACGATAGGTTGATTGCTGCGCGAAATTATCACTATGACAACCTCAACAAGTGGTTGATGACGTTTTATGTGATAATTGGTGCATTGCTTGTAGCCTTCTATAATCTGTATCCGCATAATATCGCCATGCTTATAGCTATTCTTGGTTACATAATCAGTATTGGTGCATTCCTTTCCGTCAAGGGGTATTTCTATTGGGAAGTTAATTGGATAATGCTTATTCATCATTTTGAGAAGGTGCACTTCAAAAGTAGGGATGAGCGAATATACTCCATATTTGCGAACAAGGAGACGAATAACTCTTTAAATCCGATAAAAGGAGCAAATGTGTCTACAACAAAAGTGGCACTTGTGATGACGATATTAATTATTTTGGTTTGGGGAATGATAGTTGTTTTTATGGGTATAAATTATTTACCTAATTTTAATATAAAGATTCCAGAGAAATCAATAAATATCATTTTATCAATTATTGGGTCATGTATCATGACTATAGTCCTATTACCGTTGGGATGTTTGACACTTCAAAGTAATTTAGATAATCTTGATGATATGGAATTAACTAAGGAAAACATTGCTGAACCTCAAAAGCACAAAAGAAATAATTAACCCCAAATCATAATATTATGACACCATTTGCAGCGGAAATAAGCAGAAATCTTTCTCGATATATGAGAAATAAGATGCGTGTAAATCCAGAATCTAATACGGAGACTTTACAAAAATGTCTGCGTGAGTATTTCGATGAACTATATCCTCAAAGAGTTTACTTTGATACGGAAACCATATATATAGTAAGACATAATAAGCAAAATAATACTATTGAAGAAATAGTGCCAATAGTGTTTTTAACTTATTCTGTAGAAGAAATTTCTCCTATAAAGATAACAGGTCCAATAGGAAAGGAAGTGCTGAAAGTTTTAAGTAAGGATGAGACTATTGACATCACGAAGTATCAAGCGCAACTCACAGTGCTACGTATTGAGGCTAGAAAATCGCCTACAACTTCATCTCAGAAGGTATTCCTTAGAGGAATGCAACGTTTGCAAGAACTTACTCAAGCACATACCAATATACAGAATGGTTTTGTCTGCTTTATAACGAATGACAAACGTTTATGGTCTTCAAAAAATGAGGCTAGCAATATCCTACGTGATGTTAAAATGCAAGAATTAACACTATTCCCTAAAACTAACTTAGATGGATATGCCGTAGAGTGTTTTCAAGCGGTTTGGTTGCCCACAAGGAATAATGGATATAATTTTTGCTTAGGAATGTTTGATGATTCCTTTATTCGTCATGACTATCTTTGTCGTCTTGAAAAACGCCCTAATGCAAAGAAGTTTTCTTTAGCAAGAAAGAAAACAATTCCTGTGAATACACAACCTGCTTCTCCTCATTCAACGATAGCACGTCTAGGACAAATGCTCAAGGAAGGGCGCTTTATTACGAATAGTAAAGGAAAAGATTGGCTTTGGAACTGGGAAACAGCATATCTAAATGATTATTCTCGATTAGTGATGTCACCAGCGATACGCAGGATGAAGGATAAAACACAAGTCTTTTCATTTGAAGATAGTGATTTCCATCGAGTCCGACTAACTCACTCATTGGAAGTTGCCAATGTGGCGAGGTTAATCGGATTAGGTGTTAATGATGTCCTGTCAAATGGAGTTTTCATTCAGACTAAAAAAGGCAAGACAAGAAAAATAAGATATAAAGATATCGCTAAGTACAACATCCCGCAAATCTTGGAAGTTGCTGGTCTAATTCATGATATTGGTAACCCGCCTTTTGGACATTTTGGAGAAAGCACTATACAAAACTTCTTCCGTGATCCTAACATAATGCACCCTTATGTAAGAAAACAATTCGAATTACTAAGTGAACAACAACAGCAAGATTTTATTAATTTCGATGGTAATGTTCAAGGATTTAGAATCTTACGTCATTTAGGATTATCAACAGATTGTTCGTCATTTAATCTGGATAAAGCTATTGTATGTACTTTGGTAAAATACCCATATTCTTCTTTGGTAGGGAATAATAAAGATGCAGAGGATTGTAGAAAACATAAATTCGGATATTTCCAAATGGAAGAAGATGCTTTTGTGCAGATGCGAGAATCTCTTGGATTAGGAGAGGGGCAGAGACATCCTTTGGCATATTTGCTTGAAGCGGCGGACGATATTTGTTATATGGGTTCCGATATAGAGGATGGATGGAAACTAGAATATATCTCATCTGACAAAATCAAAAAAGCGTACCAAGAAGGTTTGTCCCCAAACGAACTCCAAGAAATCTTTGGCGAGGAATGGCAAGATTTACTTAATCGCATAGAACATAAAGACAATGTAATATCTGCTAATGCAGTACAATCATTGCGTATACGAATGCAACGTTATATGGTCAAGCAGGTAGTTGAATATTTCTGTGCAAATATTGAACGTATTGTTAATAATAAACTTAAGGACAAAGAGCATGAAATTATTAAAAATATCCCTACTACTAAAAAGTTACATGATATATGGGATAAATTAGTGCAAAATTGCTATTCAAAGATTCATGGATCACAAATCCAGGGTGGACAAATCTTAACAGCATTATTGAAGTGCTATACAGAAGCAGTATTTTGTGGCAATTTGATAAAATATAAAGAAGTAAAAGACAAAGTGTCATCTATAGATAAGAAGATTTATTCAATCAAATTAAATACCGATACAAAATCAGGAATGATATACGAAACCATATCTGACAACTTTAGGTATGAACTTTCACCTGCCGGTCAATTCGTTCCTCAATCAGCATATGATAAGTTCATGTTGGTTACTGACTTCGTTTCTGGCATGACTGATTACTATGCGACAAACAAGTATGAAAGTTTAATGATAAAATAATAATGCCATGATTGTACTCAACAATACACACCAACAAGAGATTTTTATTGATCTTGAGTGCCCACATTGCCAAAAAACAATAAAGGCATACAAGATTTCAGATATGCCATATCCTAGTTATGAGACAAACAAGGAAATAGAGAGTGAACGACATAAGAGGATCCTAATTCAATGTCCCAAATGTTCGAAGGATATACATGGCGATATTTTTGTATCCCACAAGAATATATACTTAAATATAATAGATGATCAAATACAACTATCTAAAGGTCAAGATAAAAATGAAATTGTTAAATCGGGAATATTATTTGCAATACTAAGAATTCAAAATAATGTAGATGAGATTATTAAAGCATATAACGAAAAAGAAGAGGACAAGAAAATGCAAACATTAGCAAAAGAATTAATATTATCTTTACGTTTTCTGGATATTTCAAAAGAAGCATATTCTATAGAAGAAGATATAATAGACCGACTATGTGATTTGTATCATAAGTACAAAAATGAACATTGGAAAGAAATAGAATTGTCAACTGAAGCAAAGGACTTGCGAGATAATTTAATTTCTTTTGTACAGGATGTTAGCTTACTTACGGATAAATGGATTGATGTGCAGATGAGAAGAATATTAATGAATTAGAATATTAATTAACAAAAACTTAAAATATAAATCATCATGAAAAAATTAAACTTAATCGAATGGCTATCTAGAAATAGCCATGAAAAACAAAAACCGCAGCGCTTCGCCCGCTATGCGGCAATCCTAATCATGCTCCTTACCCTCGGTGTCGGACAGATGTGGGCAGCAACGCAAAAGTACATCTATGTCGGTATTAGTAACGATTATCAATCCTACAAAGATGGTAGCAAATTTGGTTTGCATGTATGGGGAGGATCCGATGGAGACAAGATCATGACACTCACATGGGTCCAAGACAGTTATGAATGGGATAGCCGGAATTACACTATCTACCGTGCATATGTTTATGATAATGCAACGAATGCCCAATTCAAAGCTAAAGAAGATTGGTGGAGTGGTTCTCTTAGCGTTTCATGGAGTGGAACCACTAATAACGCTGTCTTCTTTAGTGCTAGCGCTGACGGATGGCAAGGTGAGTTCGTCCAAAACTACCAATACACTTCTAGCACTTCGTTGACAGCAAGTAACACAACAGTTGCGACAGGAACAAGTGTTACTTTGACGCCAGCTTTAACGTCAAACACTACATATAACGTAATAAAATCTACAACTTATGCAGTAACTACCAACCCGGGCAGTGGCGGTACAGTAACTTCTGGTGGTGTGTTTAGTGCAAGTAAAGCCGGCACATATACGGTAACAGCAACTATTACCTATAATGCAAAAGGTTTTACCGGCATCACCAAAACAGCCACTCCTACTGCTACTATCACTGTCTATTCTCCATACACAATTTCGTCAGGATCAACTGTCGTATGGGACTTGTGTGCTAACGAAAAGAGTTGGTCGAGTGTATATCTATTTAAAGACGTAGAAGGAACAGGAAGTAATGAATCCTTTACGCAATGCGGTTCTACAACGCAATATAGAAAAACATACGCGTCTGATGTAACCAAGATTAAGTCATTCTTATTTAGAAACAACACCTCTAACTGGAATGATTATACACAAACAACAGACATTACTAGTAGCGTTAGCGGCGTTACTTTGTTTGAGTTCGATGGTACATATACTGGAACGAAGTTAAATTGGCAAAAAACGACAGGTGCCAAGAAGGCGACTTCGGGAACGAAGGTGTATTTTGATAATACAGATGCTAACTGGGAAGAGATTTGGATAAAATATGGTACCACACGTTTCAACCGTCACACGGGAGCAAGAGCAACCAAAGTAACCGGTACGGATAACTTGTATGTTATTACGATGCCTGAAGCATATTATGTTGGTTGGTATTTTGCTGATAACTATGGATGGACAGGCCGTAATACCTATCAGGTACAATCCGGTGATGGCATTAGCAACCGCATCAATTATCAGACAACAAACTTGACTGAAGATATCACATTTGTTCCCTCAAGCGGTGCAGGAACACCGAAAGTATGGACAACTACGGACTTCTCCGGTCACACGCGTCGATTGACCTTTGGTAGCCATACCAATGGACAAATTACTGTGCGCTATACGGATGAAAGCGGAGTGGAACACACTGTTTCTTCTGAATCGGCAAGTTATGTAGATGTTGCTCAGACATGTAAGGTCGTTATTACTGCTGTGCCTAACAGCGGTTATGCTCCGTCCACGTTATCTCTAGGCGGTGTTGGTATCACTTCCGGTGCTCAACAAATTATTCGCGCAGCTGGAACAATTACTGCAACGTTCGTAGAAGAAGAGACGCACGATGTTACCATTTCGTATATGTATGGAACCAGATCCCTTCATGATGCTCAAACATTTGAAGTAGGTGTTACCACCGCATCGGATATTAGTGCAGAGGTAATAGATGGTTTCTCTTTCTCGAATTGGAGCAATTTGACGAATGTAACCAATAACTCGGCCAATTTAACGACTAATCCAATAAATATTAATACGATAGTAAGCGGATCGGATGGTTCGATGACTTGTAACTATACCCCGTGGACTTGTTCGTTGGATCTTGTTGCAAGCGAAGGCGCAACGGGTTATTCGTCACGTACAGCCATGAGTTATGATGCTACAGCGAAGGCATATTATCTCAATAGAACTACTGCTTCTTCGACTGAGCGATATCGTTTCTATATTAATAGTATTGAATATTCTACAAACGGCAATGTTGAATTGGTAATTGCAGGAACAAAAGTAGATGCCAATAAAGATGTTACCGGCTATGCAAGCAATAAGCCGTCCGTTTATTTCAATGATGGTCCTTCCGGATCAAATATCACTATTTGGTTTGATTATGAGAACAAGAAAGCATGGGTGACTGAGCAGAAACACACTGTAACTATCTCTGCTGGTGCGAATGGATCCGTTAGCCCGACGTCTGTGAGCGTAGGTAACGTGGTTAAGTCCGGCTCTATCACAGCTACTCCGAGTAGCCACTATCACTTAAGCAGTTGGACTATACCAAGCGGTGTAACACTTGTGGACGGAAGTACAACGACTTCGCCTATTACTATCAAAGCAACAGCCGATAGCAGGACTGTTACGGCTAACTTTGCCGGTGATGTATATACTATTACCTATAAGGATCAAGGAGGAGGAGCTTTCTCCGGTTCGCAAACGACACCGCCAGCCTCTCACACTTATGGAACAGCCACTACGCTGAAGATACCGACAAAGTCCGGTTACACATTTGGCGGTTGGTTTACGTCTATAGATTGTACAACTGGCGCAATAGGCAATACCTCTTCAGCTTCGCTGGGTGCAACGGCATTTACAGCCAATATCAC
Organism: uncultured Bacteroidales bacterium; assembly: GCA_947164985.1. Taxonomy (GTDB): domain Bacteria; phylum Bacteroidota; class Bacteroidia; order Bacteroidales; family Paludibacteraceae; genus Colicola. The sequence goes on from CAMUYI010000001.1 coordinate 399,610, forward strand.
GCTCTATGCGAAATGGACGGAGAACATGACTACCGTTAACTTGGTAGCAAGTCCGACGGGTAAGGGAACATTTACTATTGGAGGAGCTGCCGCAACAAGCACGACTGCCGGTGTGACTACTACGCGTTCAGTAACGGCCGTTCCAGCAACGGGTTATTATTTAACAGGAACTATCTGGAGCAAGAATAATGAAAATATTACACTTTCGAGCACGACTACTAGCCCGACAACAGTTACCGGTTGTGGTACAGCGGAGACATCTTCCACTTTGACAGCAACCTTTACCCCGAATACCTATACTGTACATTTCCATCGGAATGGTGGCGCGGGTGATGTCGTTGACCAGGACTTCACATACGATGCAGCTCAAAACCTGACAGCAAATACCTATACTCGCACGGGTTATACCTTCGCAGGTTGGGCGCTAACTACGGATGGTGCAGTAACTTATGCGAATAATGCAAATGTTTCCAACCTTACCTCCGAAAATGGTGCTACTTTCCATCTCTACGCTAAATGGACTCCGAACCCGTACGCAATCACGTTTGATGCAACGACCAATGGTGGTGCGCTGGTAGGATCAAGTCCGAAGAATGTGATCTTTGATGAGACATCTGTTGCGGATTGTCCGACGGCAACGAAGGACGGTTACTGCTTTGACGGATGGTACACGAAGGCGTCCAGTGGTCAAAAAGTTATCAATGCGGATGGCACATTGGTTGCAAGTGTAACCGACGTATCACAGTACACCGGTACAGGTGGAGCGTGGAAGAAAGCGTCCGCTACTACTGTTTATGCGGTATATGTAGCGCCGACGATTGAAATGACGCCGGATCCGACAGCTCTGAACTCCAGAAAGACAGAGAAAGATACCGTTGTTATTCATCAGACTTTCAGTTGCGTGCCGACTGGAAACTACAACGTCGTTTATACAGTCGGTTATAGTGCAAACCATACGCAACTTCCTTCTCAACCGACTATCAAATATGGAACAGGACTTGGTACGGGATACGATACTATCAAGATGCCGATGGATGCCAATACGTACGAGATTGTTGCAGAGTTACGTACAGGATCGACGCGCGGCGCAGGTACTATCGTGAAACGCGACACGATAGATTATGTTGTTGAGGCTCAATATGCCGTTACGCTACATTATGTAGTAGATGGCAAGAATATCCGTGAGTCCCGACAAGTATATGCTTATCCGACGAGCGCTCCTTCCGAAGTGAGAGTATTCATGGAGGAGAGCGGTTACGAGTTGGATTATTGGGAAATGGGTGTCGGTATTGACTCTGTTTCCGGTCGATGGAGCATTATTGATGGCGGCGTAGCCGGTAATCTGATGTCTAAATACATCTATGCCGCTAACAACGGTAACATCTATCTCCACTACAAACCCAAGACCAATACCGTTTACTTCTTCAATACCTTTAGCATGTATTGGTATCAGACGATTATGAAGAAATATGACTACGGAACATCTACGAATTATTGGAATAACAATAATGAAAGTGGTACCGGTGCTGGTTCAAAGTTGAAAGATGGTTCAGGAAAAATTACTCCGGATACAGTTAAGAGTACAACGACCTCTTTGGAAGAGAAGAGATGGATGGCTTCTATTGGCGCTTCTACAACCAACTTCGCTTTTGTTAGTGAGAAGAAAGACCAACAACACTTCTGGGGCTTAGTAGCAGGAAATGAATATCCGAAGGTTATCTATCGTACGGACTATAATGCCGCTACGCCGATGTTCGTTCCGGTATCAACGGATGTGACTTCTGATTATTACATCCTAAACCGAGCAAGTGATGGTGAGGCACATTACTACCGTGGTTTCTGGGTGAAGTATAGTCCGAATAGTGACTCTACGGGTTATTACCTACATGTATATAATCAAAAAGCAGCATCGGGCGCTAAGTTGATTCAGTCTCTGCCGCTTCGTCTGACCCAAACCGGCGAAGGAAATACTTGGGAGTTGACTGCATCTATGGATCTGGAAGGAGGAAAGACTTACGGATTCAAGATTACCAAAGCTACAGGTGTTAGTACAAAGGCTTGGTATAGTTATAACGGTACATTAACCGCAGCTGATCATACCGGTAAAGTTCTGGACGGAACATCCGATAATATCGGTCTGACCACTACTTCTGCCGGCGACTATACCTTCCACGTGTTCTGTAAAGACTTCGGAACGATTGCTGCCAATAATGCAACCGCAAATCAGGTACAAGGCCAGTTGGCTGTGACGGTGGATTATGCAACGGTTAGCGGTGACTACCGCGTCATCTATTCCGATGCAACGCAGACCGAGGTAATCGCTTCGCCGAGTATTCATCCGCGTGAGAACGGACAAGATACCGTTTCGTTCTTCATCCGCAAGAACGCTGAAAGCCGCGTCATGAAGATCCAGAGATATACCACCAATTGGGCTGATCTCAAAACGGTGGATTTGAGTTCTATTGCCAAAGATAGTGTTTATGTGCTTTATCTGCAGCAAAATGAAGGAGCGGACGACATCGAGGTTGCTGGTTACGACTTCTACGATGGAGATTATTATATCCGTACGGATTGTGTGGACGAGCACAAGTGGGACTACAAGCAATCCTTGGATAACCACCGCATGAGTCCTTCGGATTATGGTATGGCAGATATCCAACCAGATAAATTTACCCATTACTATGTACATTGGATTGGTAAAGGCGGAAATGTCAAATTTATTGTAGCTAATAAATACGCTCCGTGTCTGTCGGATACAGTTATTACCGATACCTATGCGAATGTGGCAGGAGGTAATCTGCCTTCGGGCTATGGCGCTAACGTACGTTTTATGTACAACAAGGGTACAAACGAAGCCTTGCGCGCTTATCTCCATGGCTCAGAAGAAGGAGATGATGACTACCTGAAAATCACTACGACTACTTCGCAGATGGGTACCACTGCTACAACGCCTGTGGTAATTATGACTAAGACATTCACAGATGAGAAAAACTGGGTGTACCAGGCAGAGATTAAGGCAAAGCCCGGTTTGACAGCTAAACTGACGGCTGAATATGATGGTAAAACTCAGTATTTCATCGGTTCAGCCGATAAAGAGGAGAGTATCATTGGTGGTACCGGAGATGCATGGCAACAGATTCTCTTGACATACGACTTCAAAGTGAACCGTTTGATCTGCGCATGGCAACCGTCAGGAGACAGTATCAATGGAGATGTGCCTATCAACGCAGATATTATGATTATCCGTGTGGGACAGGCAGATGCGCAGCAGATTATATTCAAGAACAATGACTCCAAGTTGTCCGCTGTCAAGTATATCTATAGCGTTATGCAGTTCAACCGCGATGACATGGTGGGTATGATGCCAAGATGGGACTATTGGTCTTACCAACACTGTATGTATTATATCTCCTTCCCGTACGATGTGCTGGTGAACGATATTATGGCTCCGGGGCGTATGGGCACAGAATGGCGTATTCAACGTTACAATGGTGCCAAACGTGCCAAAGGTTGGTTTGCCGGTGATGGAGTAACGACCTTCTGGGAGGATGTACAAGCAGGTGATACCTTGAAAGCGTATGAAGGTTATAGCTTGTTGCTCAACCGCCGTATCTTCAATGATGGTAGTAGTTCTGTATGGCAGAACAAGGGAGCAGGTACCAAGTTGTATATGTACTTCCCGTCTAAGGATGCCACAACGGGTGTCGTAGCCAACAAGACAGTCAATGTGACCGTTCCTTCGCATGAATGTACGCTGGATCGTATCTTTGACCAAGACTTGGGTAAACCGACCTCTGAGCAACGTAACCATAAGATTGTGGATAGCCACTGGAACATGATCGGTACACCGCTGTTTGAAGATAAGGTGGCTTCGACTATTACTGATGGACCGGAGGTTTCGACTGCAACTGAAACCAAAACACTGCAATATATCTATGAGTGGAATCCTGCTGGCAATACCTTAGGTATTCGCAATACGCTTACCACAGGTTTTGAGTTCAAGACGATGTATAGTTATATGGCGCAATATGCCGGTACAATTACCTTTGTCGGTTCTGCCGTTAACAAGATTGTGGCAGCTAACCAAAGTGCGAACAAAAAGAACTACACCATCAATCTGGAACTCACGAAGGATGATACTTTCGTTGGTCGTACGTATGTTGAATTGCGTGAGAATGCAGTTGATACATTCTTGCTGAACGAGGATGTATATATGGTGAAGAATGGCGTCAGTGCAGATGTGTACACTCTCGCAGGTGCGTATGAGGCAGGTGCTAACGTATTGAGCATAGATAATCATATCGTTCCTGTGGGTGTAGATGTGAAAGCAGCTGGTACTTATACTTTCTCCATGCCTAGCAACTTTGACGGAGAGATAATTCTCGTGGATAACTACATGCAGACACGCACGAACCTTATGATGGAGGATTACGAGATTGCATTGCCTAAGGCAAATATCTCGGATCGCTTCTATCTGGAGATCAACATAAACAATACTCCGACAGCAATCGATGGTGTCAGTGGTGATGGATCGTTCAAGGATGGTAAGGCACATAAGTTCATCATGAACGATATGATGTATATCCTCAAGGACGGCGTGCTGTATGATGCGCGTGGCGCAAGAGTGAAATAAAATTGAATGAATAATATGAGAAAATTAGTAATTATGATCATCATGGCGGTGGCGCTGATAGCGCTGCCGACCATGGCGCAGCAGCAAGAGTGGAAATCGACTTCTACGATGCAGACTTCCGGCAGCGTATATACGCCGCAGGTAAATGCCGTTGGAGCGACTATTGCTGGAGAAATGGCAACTACAACGGAGTCTTATTCGCCATCTAAAGGTCCTCGTCGTGCAAAGATGGAAGATGACGATTGGGGCAATAACCCACAGATTGGTGAGGGTAACGAGGGCTCCCCTATAGGTGATGCCGTCCTGCCTCTCCTCCTCTGTGCCCTCGCCTTCTGTGGCGCCATATACCTCCGCCGCAAGCCCTCCGCGCAAGCGTAAGGGCTAGCGTATTAATACAATAACAGCCGACATCTGCCGGCTGTTGTTGTGTTTTATGAGGCCAAAACAGCCTAAAATGATACCAAAAGTGATATTTTAGGCAGAAATATTTGCACATATGAAAAAAAAACAGTACTTTTGCACCGCAAAAGTTTTAAAAGGTTATTATGAAAACGAATCCTGAAATAATTGAATCTCCGATTTTAGACGCTTCCCGCGCCGGAGGAAGCCAAGAGTATCTGACTGCTGATGAGTTGATGCAGCGTCTCGAACCGCATATCCGTTCCTTGTTCAGATGAAAAAGGTTCGTTATTCGGTATCGGTAGAACTTCAGCTGAAAGAAAGCATCGACCAGTTAGTGGAGCGGGGCTATTTCAGTGAGGAGGATTATGCGGTTAACTATATCCGGGATCTTGTTACATATTTCCAACTCAACTTAGATCACCTTACTGCTTTTGCTGCGCCTGAGTATTTCGCGCGTTATGGTACGAACCTCAAGTATGCCATATATCGCAAAAGCAATAGGACAACTTGGTATGCTTTCTTCCAAGAAACACCGGATGCATTAACCATCGTTTATCTCGCGAATAACCATTTGATGGGTCATCATATGGATTAAGCCGTTACACGGTTAGCAAATAGCCTGCAGGTCTTGTCTTGCGGGCTATTTTGTGTTTATGCGGTGTTGCTGTTATTGTTCCTGTCTTTGGCTTTCTGTGGCGCCACATACCTACGCCGCAAGCCCTCCGCAGCTTAATGGATGAGTGGATTAGAGGCTTAGTGGAAAAATGCAGAAAAATGGCATACAAATTTGCGTATGTCATTTTTTTGTTGTACCTTTGTACCAAATTTGAGATACTTATGGCAACGCACGATTTAGTGAAAATATTCGATAGCTCGAAAATCCGCGTCGTTTGGGACGATGAGCAAGAGAAGTACTTCTTCTCCGTAGTTGATGTGGTTGGTGTTTTGACAGAGCAGCAAACAGCACGTAGCGCAAGTACTTATTGGGCAGTAACAAAGAAACGCCTGATTTCAGAAGGCGCAGATGAACTGATTACAAATTGTAAGCAGTTGAAATTGGTGGCATCGGACGGCAAGCGCAGAGAGACGGATGTCGCTGATTTAGAGGGAGTTCTGCGTATCATTCAGTCCATACCTTCCAAGAAAGCAGAGCCTATAAAACGTTGGCTGGCGCAGGTGGGCAATGAGCGTTTTTTGCAATTGCAGGACCCGGAACGGAGCATTGAGCAAGCCATCTTGGATTATCGCCGCTTGGGCTATTCGGAGGCATGGATCAATCAGCGTATCAAGACTATCGAGATACGCAAAGGCCTGACCGATGAATGGAAACGGAGTGGGGTAGAGAGCGAACTGGACTATGCTTCGTTGACCGATATCATGTATCGTGCATGGTCGGGTATGACGGCTCGTGAATACAAGAAATACAAAGGCCTGCGACAGGAGAGTCTGCGCGACAATATGACCAATGTGGAGTTGATGCTGAATGGCTTGGCTGAGGCTGCAGCAACGGAGATCTCTCATGAGCGTAATCCGCAGGGATACGATGAGACGGCGGCTATAGCCAACGAAGGAGGCGAAGTCGCGGATGCTGCACGTCAGAACCTGGAGCAGCGACTAGGACGCAGTGTTATCTCCAGCAGAAGAGCCGTCAATTTTACCACCCCGCCGGATGAACTGCCTCTTCCGAAGGATCCCAACGAGGACGATGAAATCACGGACTTAGAAGCATAAACAAATAGCCTGCAGTTTTCTACTCGCAGGCTATTTCTTTTTTTTGCATTTTTGGTAATTTTTGACATAAAGTCAAGAAATCCGTTCGATCCGTCCGATCTGTGGGAGTTTCCAAAATTCGCGACAAATTGACGAATATGTAGTAAAAATCGTCAAAAACTCTCTTTTTGTCAACTAAAGTTTGCGGATATAAAATATTTTTTATATCTTTGCGCCCGATTTAATTGTTGTAGCGACAACAAAACATTGACATAGAGGCATTTGAAAACCAGTGTTTGCGGCTCTCAGAAACTTCGCAACTTTCTCTCAACTAGCGCAACAACGGATAAGTGTCTATAGATGGGATTGTTATATACATATCCCTTCTTGGCATAAGTTGTTTTAGATAGTTTCAGGAAAATTTCGAATAGTATGAGAGCGTGAAGATCATTCTTCGCGCTTTTTTATGTCCCGCGCTCTTTGACATAGTGTGTACTTATAGAAATGAGAGAAAATTAACATAAAAGTTGATTTTTTGCTCCAAAAATTTGGTGGTTTCATAAAAAAGTTGTACCTTTGCACCGTGAAACAAAATCAATTATCATGGCACGCAAAGATTTACTGCTGAAATTGCTGGAGTCCGGAGATATCGTTAGTATCTATTCTCCGCTATTCGAAGGCGAGGAGTATTCCGAGTTTGAGAAGTTCCTGTTAGCCTATATGGATAACGAGGAATATGGAGAAGACTTAGGTACTATCATGGGACGTTTGGAGACTATCAAACGGATGGGAGCGGAAGATAGATATTTCCGTTATGAAGGACGTTCGTTTGATCGAGTTCGTGCTTTACCGGCGTATCTGGAGTCTTCAAGATTGCGTTTGTATTGTCTTTGCATCAGCAGCAAGGTGCTCATCTTGGGGAATGGTGGTGTCAAGGAGACGCAGACCTATCAAGAGGACCCGTACCTAAACAAGTGCGTAGAGACTTTGCAGAAGATTGATTTTGAAATTCATCAACGAGAGAACCGCAAAGAGATTGTCGTTAAAGGCACTCAGTTGCACGGAACGTTAACATTCTATATCAACGATTAAAAAAGGAGGGCAAAATGAACACAACTAATCCGATTATGGACGAGGTAAGGAGACGTTACCTGACTCCGGAGATTCAGAAACAAGTGGATATGCAAGTGATGATTGCCAACCGCATTTATGACTTGTTGGAGCAGAAAGGCATGTCGCAGAAAGACCTGGCGCAGAAGCTTGGAAAGACAGAGACAGAAGTGAGTCGTTGGCTATGCGGAACGCATAATCTGACGATGGCGACTCTGGCGAAGATTGCCGTTGCATTAGAGGATGACATTATCACTCCGACGGTAACTAAGCGTAAGCGTAGTATTCTTCCAAAACTCTCGCTACCGAGACGCGCAGCCGCAGTGCTGTAAGAGACAAGGCAAACATCATTTCTATAAGCAACAATTCCGAAAGGGGTTGTTGCTTTTGTTGTACACAAATGTCAAAAAAGGAGCAAGCGCCCAACAGGGACGTCTTCGTCTCGGTCGGACTAGGCTCCCCGCCAGCCTCCCTTTTCGAAGGCAAAAGCCGATTGCCTTCTCCAGGTCGCGAGATGGTCGCGGAAATGGAAGGGGAAAAGAAAGTGCAAAAAAACTAAAACTGAAAAACATAATAACCTTGCGCCCATACGCGCGGAATAAATAAGGAATAGGATAATAACATAAAAACACATAATACATGAAAAACTTTACACAAGTTAATCGAGCCCTTGCGGCGGAGAAAAACTTTTACTTAAACTTAAATCAGTTACCATATCGGTATGGCGTGGGGAATGTAAAGGAGTAATTGTATAGTGCGCTATTATTCAGCACTAAAAAACGAATAAAAGATCATTGACATATTGAAAAAGACTAAAAAATGTAGAAAAGTCTTGCATATATCGTATTTTTGGAATGTACTTCGGCACGCCCTTATAAATAAGGAATCCTCCGAAGGTACAGTCGCACATTTGTGCGAATAACAAGGCTTTGTAGCACAAAATCCAAATAAATTTGCATTTTATTACTCAAATCCTTGCATATTCCAAATATTTGTTGTACCTTTGCAGCGTCAAAGGTAACGAAAGGAAGATAAATGGCAACTTATGCATTAACAATCAATGAGCGCAGTGCTAGCGGGAAGGCTCTTCTGGAATATCTGGAGGCGCTGAAGTTAGATCTGCAAATCATCCCGAAAGTGCGCTTGCGCAAAAGCAGTTACGAGCGTTCGATGGACGATATCAAGCATGGCCGCATAGAGAAATTCGCTTCTGCGGATGATATGTGCAAATCATTAGGCATTTAGTCTAATTGCCTGCAATTATATATTTTTTAGTCTGACATGAAACGAAAGTTTTGTGTCAGATTTTTTAGATAGTCTTTTTCAATATGACCCAGAATTAAAACACAATAGAATAACATAGAAAACACGAATAACATAAAAACACGAAAATACAAGTAAGACCCAAATAAGGGTTTAGTAAGACTTTAATAAGGGTTTAGTAATTATGTCGCTATGTCGCTGTTGAAATGAAAAAACAGATGGAACTTTGAAACTTTGATGAAACTTTATAAAAGGCTGAGAATAAGAGAGATAAGCGAGAAAGTTTCAAAGTGTCAAAGTTTCACGCACAAAAAAAGGAAAAGCGACAAAGCGACAAAGCGACACGACAAAATGGAATGATGGAATGATGGATTGACGGAATGATGTGGTTAGGTAGTTGGCATGGTAATATCAAACGAATAACGAACGAATATCCAACTAATAACTAACACTTGAACCTACCAGAGTCGTAAAAAAGACACAAGCTTGTATTTATATGAGCAAAAAAAGACACAAGCTCAAAAAAGGAACAGGCTCAAAAAAGGAACAGGCTCAAAAAAGGAACAGGCTGAATAAATAACATAAAAACAAAATAGAATAACATAAAAAACACAATAAATCATGAAAAACTTTTTACAAGTTAATCGTGCCTCATTAGGGGCTAAGAAAAACTTTTACCTAAACTTAAATCAATTACCGTCTAAGAACGACGGAGGTCAGAGCTGCGACGGGAACCGACAGTCAAAGGTAATGTTGCAGTCGGGTTGTAGTGCCGTAGATGTTCTGATGACGTCATATGGAGCATCCGATGAGCATCCGATGAGCACCCGATCAGCATCCGATGAAAGAAGGTGGAAGAACCGTGGATGGAAGTATGTTGCCATGATTGTTGCCCTTCTCACCCTCTCCATCGGACAGATGTGGGGAACGGATTTTACTTTTAGCGGGGTTTATAATGGCACAGGTAATGGCACTTGGAATACAACAACATCCACTACTCCTATTGTGACTGTAAGTAAAAGCATAGGTTCTGGTCCTAAAACCATATCTTGCGTAAGTGGCAGGGGCGTGTCTTATCCAACATTAAATGGAGCATCTGCATATATTAAATTTGCAGTTCCTGCCGGTTATCGCATAACAAATGTAAATGTAAAATGGATGTCCAATACAGACGGTCAAAAAATAATCGCAATTTTTGGACAATCTATTTCTGATATTTCCAGTAGCCTTACGACCGCAACTTATGGAGGTCATGTCGCATCTAGCGCACTAGCAAGCAAGGGAAACACTTCTTGTGACGGAGGACATGATCTTGCTATATCTGCTTCACATAATGCACGAGAAGTTATGTTGGTGCGTCAAACGGCATATAAAGATGCTAACACTTCCGGAAATACTAAATATGCATCATTCCCATGTCGATTAGGAGGTACCAGTGGTGATTACAAAACAACAGAAGGAGCTGGTAGTTCTGCATATATCGGAGAAGTTGTACTGACAGTTGAGTCCACAGCTCCGTCTTTTAGTGTAGATGAAAATGCAGAATTGGTACAGGACGAAGATGAGGTAACATTAACTTCAGCCGGTACTACGATTTATTATAAGTGGAGTACGAACGCAAGTGCATATGCAGCTAATGCCGGTTCTACATTAGCCGCTGCAGCAGATGGTAGTGGTGCATCCGATCAGACAGTTACAGCCCCAAACGGAACGGGTACATACTATCTCTATGCGGTAGCAAAAGATGAAAGTAATAACTATAGTGCTGTTGTAAAAAGAAGTTATACTATTACAGCGGCAGCTGCTGGTTCTACTTGGTATGTGAAAGGTGGTTGGAATAGTTGGGGAACGACAACCAATTTGACTGGAGAGGGAACAACACTAACCGCAACGGCTACACTTTCTGCAAATACCCAATATGCATTCAAAGTTCATAATACAAGTGGTGATTGGCATACTAATACGGGAACCATAAAGGGAAGTGTAACTAATTGGGATTTTTCAACAACAGGTGGAAGTGATAATAATTGTTATATTAGAACTTCTTGTGCAGGAACTTATACTTTTACGTATAACACAAGCACTAATAAATTATCTGTCGTATATCCTGAATCGCACAAAGTGTATTTTACCAAAGATGGCGCGTCTTGGAGCAAAGTATATGCTTATTGTTATAATGATGGAACATGGAATAATGGTTGGCCGGGTGTAGAGATTACCAGTAACACAGAAGACAATTGTGGAACGGAGTACTATGCTTATACGAATGGTTATACGTATATTATTTTTAATAACGGTTCAGGCGGTGACGGCAATCAAACTGGCAATATAACGGTTTCCGGCTACGAAGGGAAACACGCTGTTGGCGCTGCAGCAACAGGCTGGGAAGCTTATCCGACATATACCATTTCGTATGCAGCAAATGGTGGCTCGAGTTCAATGAGTAGCCAAACAGGTATCGCATGTGGAACGGACAAAGCGACATCTTCGAATACTTTCACGGCACCGAGCGGATATCAGTTTGCCGGTTGGATAGCCAATGTAGATGTTACCGTCGGTGGTGTAAGCAAAACAGCAGGTACGGTTCTTGCTGATGGCGTAACTATTGAAAATATTAATAGCAATATTACTCTTACGGCTCAGTGGGAAGCAGTTAAATATACCGTTACTTATAATGTCAATGGTGGAGGAAGTGTGACTCCGACAAGTGCGACACAAGCTTCAGGCGGTGCATCAGTGAACTTACCGACACCGACTTGGAGCGGATATACCTTTGAAGGTTGGTATAATGCCGGAACGAAAATCGGTGTTGGTGGTGCTTCTTATACTCCGACAGCAGATATTACCCTTTATGCACACTGGACGGATAATATCAGCGGTAAGGTATTTAGCTTTATTGATAATAACTACGGTGATAAGTTCAAAAGCTTTACCGGTTATGGCTGGGTGGCAAAAGACTCAACGGGAAGAAGTAAAACCTTCACGAATGCATCAACAGGAGTGGAGTATAGAGTAAGTGCCGCTGGTTGGGATAAAAAAGATAATGCTATTTCGGCTCTAGCTAAGTTCCTCGGTGGAACAAGTAGCATGTCGATTGTTATTCCGACAGGAAAGATAGCTACGGTAAAAATTTCTTATAATGCTTACGGAACGGGAGATGATTACCGATTAACTGTAAATAGTACAGCACAAGCAAATCCTTCTACAAAATTAGCCGATGGAAATACCAATGCGCAAGTTATTTCCAATATGAAGGAGATAACTCTAAGCAGCCAAACGGGTACATTGACGTTAGGAATCAGTAACACCGGTAAGAATAACTACATCGGTCGCGTATCGGCTGTTATTACCGGTTATACTGTTTCTTACGCAGCAGGTACATACGGATCAGGTTCATTGGCTTCCGGCACAAAAACCGCCGGTTCAAGTTTTACGCTTTCCAGCAGTAGTAGTGCCTTTACGCGTTCCGGCTATGTATATGATGGATGGTCAATTAATGAGGATGGTAGTACAAAGGATTATAATTTAGGCGGCAGTTATACTACCGACGCGGCTATTACGCTTTACCCCCACTGGGTAGAGGCATGCTCCACTCCGGCGGCTCCGACGGATTTCACGGCGGGTAGTATCTCCGCAACAGGAGCAACGTTTACGATAACAGACGCAGCCGATGCAGCAAGTTATGATATTTATTATTCGACAGAAAGCACGGCTCCGACATCCGGAACAGATGCTACTACTACATCGACGAGTAAGACCAAGGAAGTAACCGGTTTGACGGCCGCTACAACCTATTATGCATGGGTTCGTTCGGTATGTGACGCTTCGCATAAATCCGCTTGGGTGGCATTGAATCCGGGAGGAGATACGCACACCTTTGCAACGAGTTGCGTAGCGCCAACGACGGTGAATGTAACAGCAACGGTGAATGAAGTATCCGGTTTCTGGTTCTATCCGGATGATGATGTCGTACTGACAGCAGCGCCGACAGGAAGTCCTGCAGGCAGTCCTGTTACTTATCAATGGAAGAAGAATGGAGCAGATATAGATGGCGCAACGAGTAGCACCTATACAATCGACGATGCTGCGGCTTCGGATGCAGGCAAATATACGTGTACTATTTCTTACGGCGCATGTTCCACAACCAGCGCAGAGTTCGAACTGAAGTGCATGCAGTTCTATCTGAAAAACTCAGGTGGCAGCGACATCAGCAATCACGCGTTGACAAAGGTGGATGCAACCCATGCAACGCTTTCGCTGAGTTTGACAGGCGGTACAACGTATAACTTCCGCGTGACGGATGGTTGTAACAATTGGTACGGAAACTCGGATGCAACCGGTATTACGAGCAGCAACTGTTCAAACTGGATCATGCCTCATGATGCCGATTGTAAAGTTACCACCAGCAGCAAGTCGGCAACTTATACCTTCAACTTTGATTTCTCAGCAGGCTTATTAGGTTCAGAGATGAAAGTATCTGTTGTTTATCCGGCAGGTGATCAAGCAGAAGGAAAAGTCATTTACTGGGATAATAACGTACTCAACTGGGCTTCTGCTCCGTGGTACCGTATTGGTAAAGGCACCCACAACAATAAAACACAGATGACCCTTGTGCCGGGTACAGCGAACTTGTACAAAATTACTACGGCAGAGTACAACGGCTTCGAGTACTGGCACATTGCGAATAATGAAGGTGAGGGAACCGGAAATATCTTCTGGACGAAAGATAGTGATCCTGCAACAAATGAAGCTATTACAGCAGCGATGGGCTTTGAAGGATCACCGGTAACGGCTGACGCTGTGACGTTTACGCCGACATCAAGCCACGCTACGGGTTCCAGTTCGGACAACGATAACTGTGAATTCTATGAGTATGGTCAGCAAAACGGTATGAAGACCGACCGCGTGACGATTAGCGATTATTCGAACGGTACGATTACGGTTAATTACGTGGATACCGATGAGGAGGCGGCAAGTTTCACCAGCGGCTATGCCGACTTGGCGCACTCTGTGATCTTGACATCGATTACGGCAGTTGCAGATGAAGGATATGATGCGAGTGCTATTACAATTAACGACGGTGCTTATAGTGCGAACTATGTAGTCACCGGCAATACGACTATTGCTGCAAGCTTTACGCTGAAGGCCTATACTATTTCCTATAATAAAGGTACTAACGGAACCGGTTCAAAGGCCAGTGAAACCAAGACACACGGTGTAAACTTCACGTTGCCGGGCAGCACGTTCACTTATGGCGGGCACGCGCAAGACGGTTGGTCGACGAGTGACGGCGGTGCATTAGCTTATGCGCTGAGCGGTAGTTATACCACGAATGCGGCACAAGAGTTCTTCCCGCACTGGAAATGTAATACGCCGGAGATTAGTTGCTCGAGCAATACAATCACTATATCAGTGCCGACCGGTGCGACGGTTTATTACACGACGACGACCGATGGTTCGACTCCTGCTGATCCGACAAGCAGCAGTACGGCATATAATCCGTCGTCTAAGCCGACAATCTCTGCCGACACAAAGATTAAGGCGATAGCTATTCAGAGTGGTTGCACCAATTCGGATGTAGCGAGTGCAAGCTTGACGTATGAGGCCACAGGAACGACATATTATCTGTTTGATCCGACAAATTCTTCCGTTAGTCCTGTACACACAGGAACATTGTCGGGAGATTTTATCACAGCTAATAGTGTTGGAGACGGAACAGCTCAAACGATAGGTGGATATGAATTCTCAAAAAAATCAGTTCCAATCGGAGGCTCAACGCTAACAGGAACTATTTCTAATCAAAAAGCTGGAGATAAATCCATAGACTACGATGTAAAGAGTACCTCTACCACATTTTATTTATATGTGAGTGGGGCAAATAATACTATCTATATGCATAAGATACGTGAAAGTGGATATACGACAGATAGTATAGTAAGCCAATCAACAGGTGCGGCTACAGGAGTGAAATTAACATTTACTCTTAAAAGCAAAGAAAATACACGTGTTTGTTTCTCCACTGGAAGTACGAGCATTAGATGCTATCAGATTGTTGCGGTTGAAAGCGGAACAGCACTGCCTCAAGCTTGTGAGGAAGGGTATGAACTGAATTTCGACAGAGGTCGTTACGCTTATGTTTCTTCTGGTGGCTCCAATCTGCAACAAGGTGCTATCGATGGTTTGAGTATATGTTCTCATAACTCGTATAAGTATAAATATACTTCACAACTTGAGTTAACTAAAAATACAGCCAATACGTATATTTCATTTACTACAGGAACTTCTGCGTGTGCGGTAAAGGTTACTTTCAGTCAAGGAACACTGATTCTCAACACATCTCAAAGCACATCCGGCGGAGTTTCATTGACTTCAAATACTGCGGCTAATTTAGCAGCATCAACGACATATTATATTGTTAATACGAATGCCTCGGATCGTGCGTATATAACAAAAATCGCTTTTGAGGAAACGGCTGCGGTAACTTACACGCTAACCAATGCTGTCAGTCCGGCGGGGTATGGAACATTAAGTCATGCAAGCGTGTCCAGTATACCGAGTGGAACAACAACCAGCAGTAGTACGAATACTTATACTGTTAATGGAACAACTGTAACGGCAACGCCCGCAGATGCAACTGCAGAATATACCTACGCATTTGATAGTTGGAGCGGACTCCCCGCAACGGTAACAGCCGATGCAACAGTAACGGCTAACTTCACGCGTTCGGCAAATAGTTACATCCTCGCTTGGAGTAGCAACGGCGGTAGTGATCTGGCGGGTGATTATACGAACGGTTCGACGGCTTATGGTGCATCTATTACAGCTCCGAATGACCCGACGTTGAGCAATTATACCTTCGACGGATGGAATACGGCGAATGATGGTTCAGGTACGACAGCGGGTGCAACGATGCCTGCTGCTAACACGACCTATTATGCCGCATGGAAACAGACGGTAACGCTGACGACCGGTGCGCAAGGAAGCGGCAGCAACCAGACGCCGGTAGTTTACCTGAACGGTACAAGCGTAAGCGACTTCACCGCACATACAGCAACAGGTTATACGCTGCAAGGTTATTATACAGCCGGTAGCGGTGGAGTGAAAGTGCTGAACGCTAATGGTACGTTCGCTGCGGCTAATGTGACGGATTATATCACAAGCAGCAAGTGGAGTCGTACCGGCGCCGCTCCGACACTCTTTGCACAATGGGTGGCTTCGGAGGATTGCCGAACACTCAAGTATGTATGGAAAGTGACAGGTAATTTCTGCGATGATCAATCTACTGCTACTTCAACCGTAAGCATGATTTCGGATAATGATTACTTCACGTTATCAGGAACAGGTTATAAACAAGAGTCAGGGAAATCGCTGAACCTGCAAAATACTCAAAACAACTACTTCTTGCTAACAGCTAAGACCGGGTATCAGATTAAATCCATCTGTTTCTATGGTAAAGTACAAGATTCGTCCGTAGATTACACGACAGATAACTCTACGTGGACGGAACTCGAAAGTACGAAGACAGATGGAGATGATTACTATTCGTTTAATAATATAAACGCCAGTCATTTCGGTATCAAGCTGACAGCAGCAACACCTGAAGGTATCTGGATCCGTAATATGGTGATCGAGGTATGTGCGGCCGGCGGAACTACCTATAGCGTTACATACGATGGTAATGACGAGACCGGCGGTACAGCTCCGACAGATGCAGATAGTCCTTACGATTATGGAACTACGGTGACCGTTTTAGGCAATACCGGTTCGCTTGCCAAGACGAACTATACCTTCGCCGGTTGGACAACGAACGATGATGGTACGGGTTCCAGTTACGTGGCAGATAACACGTTCTCTATTACTGCCAATACTACCTTGTATGCGAAATGGACGCAGACGGTGACGTTTGATGCAAACACGGCTAACCACGGTAGTACCGGTGGTTCGGCTACGGCGGTTTGGAACGCGACCGGTCTGACGGGAATCACGCACGCAACTCCGACAAGCGGATATAAACTGTTGGGTTACTATACGGCTCCTACGAGCGGTACGAAAGTGCTGAACTCAGATGGTTCGTTTGCGGCAACAAATGTGACAGGTTATATCACAAGCGGCAAGTGGTCGAGAACAAGTGCAACGACGCTCTATGCAGAATATGAGTCGGCAGGTGCGTTGACATGGAATCTGATTGTTAATTCGGATACAGCCAACCTGTCCACCTCGACCAAGACGAGTGCGTTCACAGAGATTTCTACAACGAACATGACGAATGCGACACTGGCGGGCGATCTGACGTATGAAAAGTCAAAGAAGAGTGCGCTGACCGGTAAGATAAGTACTCCTGCTTCTTACGATGCCGATGATTATGTATATGTGACCTTCCAAGTAGCAAGCGGTTATAAGTTCACGCCGAGTAGTGTTAAAGTGAAGGCACAGCCTGTAACATCGGCTAAGAGCGTGAAACTTGTCTTG
Source organism: uncultured Bacteroidales bacterium (assembly GCA_947164985.1). GTDB lineage: Bacteria > Bacteroidota > Bacteroidia > Bacteroidales > Paludibacteraceae > Colicola. The sequence continues at coordinate 417,197 of CAMUYI010000001.1, forward strand.
GAGGATGAGAATTCTCATAGTATTAACTTTACTACTGCTTCTACGATAAGCGGAGGTTCTACTCAAACTGTTGAAATGACGAATGGTAGCAGTGTTTATTTCGAGGGTACCGTGACACTGAAGATATACTGCTACGGAGCAGCGGATAAGTACCGTCTCGGAACGCCGATTACGATTGAGGGTGAGATAGAAGAGGCGTGTGGTACAATGCCGAGTTACACGAGTATGAGTTATACCACTACGACGTTCGCGCCGGGCGCTGATGCTTCGGGTTCGCCGATAACGATCGTAGGAGGGGATAATATCAATACCTATCAATGGAAGTACAACAAGGTTAATGACCGTACGTCAGGAACTAACTGCGGCACAAATAACGCTTCTCTCACGCCGCTGACAGATGCAGGTGCAACGACAGACGGTACCCGTTATTACTGGTGCGAGATGACGAATACGAGTTGCGGTATCACCATCAAGTCTCCGGCAGTAGCTATTACGGTAGCGGCGGCTAAGAGCAATGCAACCGTGACATGGACGAATCCGGAAAGTACGCCGAACTACGGTGGTGGCGGTTACACCATCAAGGCTACGGTAGATCAGACAGGTTGGGACGGCAATGCAGCAGACCTTGTTATTACCGCGCCCGCGGGTATAAATATATATAATGTGACGAGCGGAACGACATCCAGTCAGAAGTGGGTACAGGCTGATTTCGATGTACAGACATCGTTTGATAGATCGACGTACGCAAGCAATATTCCGTTCACCGTTTCAGCTGCGGCTACAGCAACGTACAATGCAATCAGTGATGATCATAATACTGCTTATAGCGCATGTTCGGGTGGTGGCGAAGGAAGTTCGTATAACATCCGCGTGCGTAAGAGTTATGACAAAGATGCCAGCAACAACTACCGCTGGGTAACTCCAGGGGCAGGCGAGATAACTTACGCAGTAGGCAGCAGTATCAGTTCAGGGAAAGCGGGAACAGCCATGGCTACCGACTTTGACTCTATTATGAGCAGTGACAAACAATATATTTGGGTGAAGACCTTTGTGGGTAATATCAAGCAAATGCGATTGTATGTAGAGACGAGCGGAGCTAATATTTCCGTTAGTGCCCTGTATCAACGTACAACTTATGCAGCCGCTGACGCAAAGGATGTTATCACAGGTTATTCAGTGGTTTATGACGAAGATGACGATGCTGAGAATACCGGAACAAAGGGTCAGCATACGATAGATTTGATCTTTACATCGGCTCTGTCTGCAAATGACATAATCTGCGTCAAGTTCTCCTCCTCGAAAGTAAAGGCATTAGGAGCTGTTATCACGGAGGGTTCGGCAGGATCGTTGAATACGTATCTACAGTGGAGCGGTGGTTTGGCAAATGGTGTAACGGTAAATAAGAATACCACCGATGCGTACTTCACCTATTCGGCATCGAAGATAACGGAGAATACAAACACGTTAGGTGCTATCACGTATAGTTCGTCCAACGCGAGTGTGGCAACAGTAGATGCAACCGGTAAGGTGGCTCTGGTGGCAGTCGGTTCGACGACTATTAAGGCAACGTTGGCGGCCAGCGGATGTTACAAGAAAGCGGAGATCAGTTATACGCTGAATGTAACGGAAGTAGCTTGTGCAATTACTGCCGGTACGCTGACCTTGACTTCCGGTACGGAGAGTAAATGTAGCAGCGCTAACGTAACGCTGACGCTGACAGGCTTTGAGAGTGGTGCTTCTATCCAATGGAAAGATGGTGACACGGATATTAATAACGGAGGCAATTATACGATTGAAACGGATGGTACAACCAGTACGTTGACTACTGATCAGGAAGGTACGTATAGCGTAATGGTAACCTCGGGTTGTAGTGTTCGCTCGAATCGTATCACGATTAGCAATAAGAGCACGGAGGTCGGCGCTAAGCGTATCGTTAAGAACTGGTATATCAAGAATGGTCGTCTGACTCCGGATATAGAGTTGTGGACCTTGCAGAACGGCGCTCACCTAAGCAGCGTAGCTTGGGACCCGGTTAATGCAACAGGCTTGACCGCAAGCGACTTTTATGAGAGCGACGGCAAGGTTTATCTGAAGGGTAAAGAACCGTCTTCCAATGCATCCGGAGCGGATATTGATTACACCTTGACGTTGACGGTAGAGGATGATTGCGGCAGCACAACTGAGATGTCTGCTTCAGGACAGCTGATTTATCTGCACCATCAAAAGAACACAGACAAACACGTGCTGGCATTCGTTGTAACCGGTACGGAGAAAGGCGAATTCACGGAAGGTATTACCGCCGCTCAAACGACGAGCGTCGAGTTGTACAACACGATTGCAGCGAACTTTGATGTGCTGGCGACGAATGTCTACTCGACGGATGATGAGCAAGCGCTGAAAGAGTACTACTCGCAGTTTGATATCCTTTGCGTAACCGACTACCCGAATACAGGTACGAAGGGTGTGAACAAGAAGAGCTATGTAGATGCCCTCGGTGCGTTGGTGGATATCCGCCCGATCTTGACAATGGAGGCATTCGTTGCCAAGTTGGCCAACTGGAAAGCCAAAGGTATAAGCGGTACACCGCAAAGTCCGACAACGCGTCAGTACACGATGTTGCTGCAATGTAAAGACCACGAGATCTTCTCCGGTACGAAGTTGACAAAGGTAGGTGAAGGCGACGAGACGATGTATCGCGTAAGTATGGTGGATCAGACCGTGGAAGAGTATCCGACTCTGGACGGTTATACACCGGGATCGAAGGACTATAACGCAGGTGGTAAACCGGCATTGCAGGGCTTTACGTTCACCAAAGAGATGCTGGATGATGATCTGTTGCCGCTTGGATTGATTGATGACGGATCAGGCAATGATCTGCAAGTAGGTATCGAGCGGCAGACCGAGATGGAAGCACGTCTGATGGTACTGGGTATCAATAGTTATGCGATGGAGCGTTTGACGGCTGACGGACAGACAGTCGTGGTAAACGCATTGAAGTACCTGATGAAGAAGAACTCCGAGGATATCGCAGACTGCTCGAATACGTTCGTCGGTGGTGATGATGAGGAGGATGAGTCCACACGTTCTGACTGGAATGTGGCATCACACTGGTCGGGCAATGCGGTTCCGGATCGTACGCAGAAAGTACGTATCGTGGCTCCGTGCGTGATTAAGGCTGGCGAGAAGTTCCACGTTACCGGAGTTGTGATCGCTCCGAGCGGTAAGTACAACCATGGTGCGAATACAGCAAGCGGTAGTCTGACTATCGCAGCCGGCGGTGCACTGATCGTAGACGGTAAGGTGGAAGCAGCTAAAGCTCCGCTGTATACGGAGACCCGTGCAACAAGTGTCGAGGATCTGACGATTCAGACTTCGTCAACCGCACAAGGCGCGTTGATCTTCGATAACGATAAGTGCGAGACGCAGGCTACGGTAGAGTTATACAGCCTTGGACGCAAGATAAGTAGTACCTATCAGTACCAATATCTGGCTGTGCCGATGAGTTATATTGATGTCAACCCGGCATTCGCAGGAACAGGTATCTACACCTACGTTTGGAAAGAAGCAAGCGGATGGGAGCGCCGCGGATACTACGATGGTATTGAGGCTTTCGAAGGTGTGGGTATCACCACGAAGTCCTCAGATGCAAGATACTACACGATTAAGGGTACTTTGGCTTCTACGGAAACGCAAGAGATCGCGTTGACGTATGATAATAAAGGACAGAACATGATCGGTAACAGTTGGACAGCGCCGATTCAGATATCTGAGTTGGACGAAGACAACACTGCTTCCGAAATTACCAAAACAGTATATATCTACTGCACGGGTAATGGAAACACGTTATCAGGCGATGAGACAGAGACTGCCGGTCAATGGTTAGCAATTCCGTTTAGTGCAGCAGGCTTCACAAGCTGGACCGGACTGAAAGTCATTCCGGCAATGCAGACCTTTAATATCAACGTGACCGGAACAAGTACGCTGACGCTCGATTATGACAAAGTGGTTCGCGGTAGAACGACTGATTTGAATGAGATGTTACGTGCTCCGAAACGGAAAGCATCGCACGAAGGTATTGACCTGATGCGTATCCGCGTAGAGGACAGCAAGACGCATACCGATCTTCATTTGTTCGAAGGCGAGCCGTTCAGCGATGAGTTCGATAACGGCTGGGAGGCTGAGTACATGAGCGGTGACAATCGTTCGGCCAAACTGTACGCTGATGTGGCGCTAGGTCATATGGCTGTTATCGCAACGGATGACTTGGAAGGAACGCTTCTCGGCTTCGCTCCGGGTCAGGAAACGGCTTATACGTTCACGTTCGGCGGCGAAGGTATGGGTTATTACCTCAACGACCTCAAGCTGAAGACGTCCACGTTGATAGGCGAAGAGGATAGTTATAGCTTCACTTACGAGGAAGGCGATACCAACCGCTTCTATATCAGCCGCACGCGTATTGACGCGCCGCAGACTACAACCGGTGTGACGAATCTCGATGCTGCGGCTCCGAAGGCGCAGAAGTTCATCTATCATGACAAGATGTACATTATGGTTAACGGCCGCGTTTACAGCGCTGAAGGACAAATGGTAAAATAATGAGTGTTAGGTTTTAGTAAATTATGAGAATTATGAGAAAGATAATGATGGTAATAATGGGGGTAGTGCTGATGGCACTGCCCACCATGGCACAGACTTTCGGAACGAAGTATGCTGAGAAGCCGAGTGTGGTTTTTCAATCGACAAGCACCATGATGGGTTCAGGCAGTACGTATAGTGCTAATCCTACACTCAATACCGATGGTACGGCTTACTATAACGGAGCGGCAGCTTCCGGTCCACGTCGTGTGAAGATGGATGACCCTGTTACGCCTCCGAACCCGGAGACCGATGATGACGATAAGGACAACACCCCCCTCGGCGATGCTGTCCTTCCCTTGCTCCTCTGTTCCCTTGCATTCTGCGGCGTTGTGTATCTGCGTAAGCGCAAGGCGCAAGCGTAGTGCAAAAGAGTGAATGGGTGAGTGGATGAGAGGATTAGATAGATGCTTAGTGGAAAAATGCAGAAAAATGGCATACAAACTTGCGTATGTCATTTTTTTGCAGTAATTTTGCACTCGCAAAAGTTAAATGAATTATGGCAAAAGTAATCGCAAAAGTGCATCCGAACACATTGTGTACTGATTTGTTCTCAAAAGTAAGCGCTATAATCGACGAGGGACGCAAATATGTGTCCACAGCCGTTGATTTAGCTGAAGTGTATTCCAAATACCAGATTGGTATGTACATCGTGGAGGAAGAACAATCGGGTGAAAAACGTGCCGGGTATGGAAAGCAGATCCTGATTAATCTATCTGAGAAATTAACGGAGAAATATGGAGACGGATGGTCTGTAGAGCAATTAACGCTGATACGTAAGTTCTATATGACCTATTCAAAATTCGTAAACACCGATTACGAAATCCAAAACAGTGATTTGGGAATAGCAGAACATACTGCCGCAAAAATCGTAAACACTGTTTACCCAATTCGTAACCTGCCCAAACAGATTGATTCTTCGATGATGCCGCATTTCACTCTTTCGTGGTCGCACTATATTGTTTTAATGCGTATTAAGAACGAGAACGAGCGGCATTTTTACGAGATAGAGGCACTCCGTGAGCATTGGAGTGTGCGCCATCTGCAAAGACAATATGCGTCCAGTTTGTATGAACGTTTGGCTTTGAGCCGGAACAAAGATGAGGTGATGCGCCTCTCACAAGAAGGATTGCAGGTTGCAGAGCCGCAGGATGTGATCAAAAATCCGATTACTCTGGAGTTCCTCGGACTTAAACCGGAAGCTGCGTTTAGCGAGAAGACTTTGGAAAACAAGATTATAGCTCGTTTACAGAAGTTCCTCTTGGAATTGGGGAAAGGATTCCTGTTTGAAGCTCAACAGAAATGTTTGGTGTTTGACGAGGAGTTTTTCTACTTGGACTTGGTTTGTTATAATCGGTTGCTGCAATGCTATGTGTTGATTGACTTGAAGATGGATAAGTTGACGCATAAAGATTTAGGACAAATGCAGATGTACGTCAATTACTACGATCGGTACGTGAAAAGGGATTTTGAAAAACCGACAATAGGCATTTTGTTATGCAAAAGCAAGAATGATTCCTTGGTAGAGTTGACGCTTCCCAAAGATGCAAACATTTATGCTGCGGAATATTCTCTTTATTTGCCGGATAAGAAGGAGTTGCAGGAGAAATTGCAGGAGTGGATGGAGGAATTTGAAGAATAAGATGATAGGTTTGAATGACCGATAGGTCAAAAATTTGATCGTTTTTCGCTCTTCTTCCCTTGCTTCTGATGGCCTTTGCATTCTGTGCCCTCATCTCCCTCCGCCCGAAAATCATAGCCTGCAGGTTTCGACTTGCGGGCTATCTTTTTGGGAATCATTGTTGGGCATTTTGGGCCAAATAACTGAAAATTTGCAGAAAAATATCAAAATTGTAAAATAAAGTTTGCATATTCCAATTTTTTGTAGTATCTTTGCCGCGTATTTTGTGTAAATGCCGTTTGGGGCTTCCGAAACTTCGCAGGTTTTTATATACAGTAATTAGACCAAACGCGCCAATGATCTCGGGCAACCGGGCGTTATTGGTGTATTTGGTCTTTGACATACTGATATTACCGTAAAAAAGCAAAAAAAGCAACTTTTTTACTCAAATCCTTGCATATTCCAAATATTTGGAATGTATTTCGGCACGCCCTTATAAATGAAGTGAACCCCAAAAGTTAGACACAAAACAAAAGTGTCGCTTATGGTAC
>CAMUYI010000002.1 GCA_947164985.1 uncultured Bacteroidales bacterium
TGCCAACCCTAAAATCCCTGCCAATATGTCCATCTTTCGTGCCAAATTGTCCACCCTCTGCCAATTTGTCCATATCCCGTACACCTAACACCCTCAACTCCTATCTATCATTAAGTCTATTACGCGCGACTATCCTGCGTAATTGCTTCTATCTAAAGAACGGTACGAGATAGCTTCAAGCATATGTTTCTTTTGGATATTTTCGGAACCATCCAAATCGGCAATCGTTCGAGCTACCTTGAGGATTCGATCATACGCGCGAGCTGAGAAACCCAGCTTGGTCATCGTGAACTCGAGCAGTTTATCTGACTCCGTATCCAAGGCACAGTACTGACGCACCATCTTATTGTTCATCATTGCATTGCAATGCACGAGTTTGCTATGCTTGAAGCGTTCCGTCTGAATAGCTCTAGCTCGGAGTACTCGCTCCCTAATAGCAGCCGAAGTCTCACCGGGTTGGTCATCGCGTAACTGATCGTATGGTACGGCTTCTATCTCACACTGGATATCAATTCGATCGAGTAGGGGACCGCTGATCTTACTCATATACCGATGCACTTGCGCAGGGGTACAGGTACACGGATGTGCGGGGTTGTTCTCACCATAATGCCCACACGGACAGGGGTTCATGGCTGCTACCAGCATGAACGATGCCGGATAATCGACTGTCTCTTTGGTACGAGCCACGGTGATATGCCGATCCTCCAGCGGTTGACGCATGACTTCGAGTACAGAACGCTTATATTCAGGCAGTTCGTCCAGGAAGAGCACCCCATTATGGGCGAGTGAGATCTCTCCCGGATGGGGATTCGTGCCACCGCCGACGAGCGCCGTATCGGTTATCGTGTGGTGTGGACTTCTAAATGGACGTTGCACGATGAGTGCACTACTGGCTCCCTTCTTTTTGTTGGTCAGACCCACGATGGAATGGATCTTAGTTGTTTCCAATGCTTCTTCCAAAGTCAACGGAGGAAGAATCGTCGGAATGCGCTTGGCTATCATCGATTTACCGGCTCCCGGAGGACCAATCATGATCATGTTATGTCCACCTGCAGCAGCAATCTCCACAGCTCTGCGCACCTTGAATTGTCCTCGTACGTCCGAGAAATCTACATCCGTAGGGAAAGCCAACTCATCAAACAGTTTCTGTGTATCTACGTGCGTAGGAAGCCACGGTTCTTCCGGTTTCAACTCATCCTTCGGTTCACCATTCAGGAAATGAATAACCTCCATGAGATCCTTCAGTCCGTACACCTCCAGACCATCTACGACAGCCGCTTCTTCAGCATTTGCTTCCGGCAGAATAAGCCCCTTAAATCCCTCTTTTCGTGCGCATAATGCTATCGGTAGTGCGCCACGAATAGGCTGCAACGAACCATCCAATGACAACTCTCCTACCATCATATAGTGGCCTAACTCCTTGGCTTTCATCTTCTCCCCGGCTGCCAACATGCCAATTGCCAAAGGCAAGTCATATAATGAACCTTCTTTCTTAATGTCCGCAGGAGCCATGTTGATGGTATACGAACGGTGCAGAGCTTCTAACCCGTTGACAGTCAGCGCGGCCATGATTCGTTCATGCGACTCTTTGACAGACGTATCCGGTAAGCCCACCATAATGAACTCAAATCCCGGCTTCGAATGCACCTCAATCGTCACTTTCACAGCCTCAATCCCCACCGGAGCAGCACTATAGATTTTGATTAACATATACGCGTATATTTAAATTTGATTACAAGATCTGTGCAGTGTGATTCTTCGTATCGACTTTTTCGATGATACGCTCTAAGATGCCTTCTGCATTGAAAACGAAGGTTTTCCGTAATGTGCCCATGGTGACTTTGCCGTAGTTTTTCTTCTCACCCCACGCACCGAACGCTTGCAGCATCTCGGTAGTCGGGTCGCTGAGGAGCGGGAAAGGTAGGTCGTATTTCTCTTTGAACTTGATATGTGAAGCCTGGCTGTCCTTGCTGACGCCAAACACCTGATATCCCTGCGCAAGGAAAGCGTGGTAGTTATCGCGGATGTTACATGCTTCAGCCGTGCAACCCGGAGTAGAGTCCTTCGGGTAGAAATAAATGACTGTCTTTTTACCGATCAAGTCTTTTTCTGTAACCATTTTGCCGGTTTCGTCTGCTGCCGCAAAACTCGGCATCTTGTCTCCAACTTGTAACATAATTATTTGCGTTTTAAGATTTTAACAACGATAGTACCTATCTTATACAGGAGCGGCTTCGTCACATAGATGAATCGTCCATGCTCGACGAGTTTGCCACCAAATTCCGCTTTGAAATCGCGTACACCATAAGGCACTCCGGGTTCTCCGGCTCCCATCATATCATACCGCTTGCAGCCTGATTGTTTTGCCAATTGTATTCCGGCATAGGTCGCCATGACAGACGGATATTGGTCCTTGTATTCTGAGTTTCGTCCGCATTCGAACCACTCATAAACTGTTCGTTCGTCGGCTACCACCATACTGCCTCCGATGATATGTCCTTGGTGTTTGACAAAGAGGAATTTCGCAATGCCTTGTCGATAGGCTTTCAAGAAAAATTCGATCGGCCAAAGAGGCGTCTTTACTTTTGTACGATACAGTTCTGCAAGCACCTTGTACCACTCTCTAATCTCTAACTCACTAACCGCTAATTCTGTAATCGCGTCTGACTTTTTGAGTTGCCGTTTGCGGTTATCGCTTAAGATGTTAGACGCAGGATCGACATGGAAATTGAGGTGCGGTTTATAGGCAAACCCTGCGGCCTCAAACGCTTCTTTCCACGGACTAAAGTCATTGAAATTGCGCGTCTCGATATAGATGGGAGCGTTGCTCCCAGTTGAAAGTTGAAAGTTTAAAGTTGAAAGGAGAAGTTTCACTTCTTCGTTTGAGCAATCATTTCCAACCGCCACCCCACCTATTATAATCGCACGGCGCGTGAAGAATTGCCGAATAGCACTTCGCTCTTTGGTCACATATCCGACACAAACGGCACATAGTTTTCCGTCCTTTTCGGCAGCATACACAAATGGCTCCATAAGTTCCGGCATAGACGCAAAAAAGTCATACGCCTCCGGAGACTGAAACCATGTTCCCGTCTCACTCGTCCGCACCAATTCGCTCCATTGCTGCCGATCGATTTGATCATATGTCAGGATATGTGCCATTAAATTTTGCATGCAAAATTACTGCTTTTTTTTGACATATGCAAGAAAATGACCTTTAAAATGGTGTTTTATGCGCCAAAGGGATGCGATTGGCGGTATTCGAATTGGAGGGAGTTGAATTTCCACGACCAGGGTGTTCCATAGGTTTTGCCGTTGGAGCCGATATGGTGAGCGGCTTCGTACTCGGCTTTTAGTTGGAGTTTGCCTTCGGGAGTTCCGTAGTGTTGCGCCATGTACGCATTGGCATAGGCAAAGACTTCAGAGTTGTATTTCTGCTTAGGGGACTGATTTTGTTGGTAGGTTTCCTCGCGATAGCGATAGAACTGCTTACCGTTACGCATGTAAAAGTAGCCGGAGTCCTTGCCGTTGGTTTTGCCGTGGATTTGGTTGATAGCTGATGTGGTTTCTATTTCTGCCATAAAAAATAGGTTTTAAATGTATATTATATATAAATATATAATATAGTATATGTTGCACAAAAATTGGTCTTTCCTTGCTTTGTTCTTATAGTCATCTTAGCCTTGACTGTCGGTTGACTGTCGGCTCACCGTCGGTCAAAGTCGCTAATTGACGATGCAAAGATAGTGCTTTTTTCTGATATATGCAAATAATTTGAAAGAAATGTGTTAGATTTGGTGAAAATAAGCAATGTTTGCGGGAATATTGGAGGGGAAATAGCCCCGACTAACAGTCGGAATAATACGAAGAATCTTTCTCTGCATTGAAAGTGCCGAGCACAGGACACCAAGACTGCGGAATACCGCAGGGAACAGGACAGCTTGTTGGATGACATCCAAGCCAATGAACGATGTAAATGCCGGTTACTATCCGGCTGAATACGAAGAAAATAGAAACGCGAGCCTGACGACTCGCGCACTCGACAAAGAAAAAATTCTTAAATTTATTGATATCACCTTTATTCTATCTAAAAAATTTTTGATAGATTCGTTTGGCTATTTTACGTGCATCATCAATAAAAGCATATTTAGAGAATATCAGTCGTGGAACATAGGCATATGTTGTGCCGAATTTTAGCTTGTAGTTTGCCATACCGCCGAAGTTTAGAGCTCTTACTCCCTTTTCTTTGAGTATACAAATAGCATCCCATACCATTAATTCATTTGGACAGTATTTCTGAAACCTTTGATAACTGGCTCCTGTATTATAAATTGTTTCCTCATTTCCTATAAAAAACATTGCAGAGGACATTACTTGTTCTTCTCCATTTTCGTCATTCCCTATAACCTGCATCAGTAGTACTCTATCAGGAAATAATGCTTCACATGCTTTTTGAAGCCGTGGCAAGGATTGACCTAATTTAGGTTTCCCAGCGTTGTGTCGATCACAGACATCACATATTTGGTCGTAATGTATACGTAAAAAGTCTCCTATCTCATTTTTTTTAGTGATTATTCGAGAATGCAATCCTAATTTTTTAGCCTTATTAATGCAATACTTTGCTGATTTATAATGCAAACCAGCCCACAAATCATCTACAGATTTGTTATTCATAGATAAGAATAAAGGGCGAACTGTATATTTTATGCAATGATTCTCTAATATTGGATTTGTCCATGAAAATTGGTCTGTCCATTCTTGTCGTTCTTCTCTTAACTGCCAGTCATCTACAGATACATATTGTGCATAATGATTTTTGAAGACCCATTCTACTAGATCCTTGTATATCAGTATTCTATCCGGTACAATGATAGGATGCTTCAGAATAAGTCCTTGCGTGTACCCTAAACTATCTAGAGGAGCACAGATAGCTTTTAGCAAGTATCCGATAATTGTACTCACAAAATAACCAATTACTTCGTTATTTTGCTTAATTTCAACAATAAATGTTTTGTAACCACAGCTATGTACATATTTATCCCATTGTTGTGTATGGAAGCAGGTGCATTCTTGTGCCGACTCTATGTCATTCCAGTTTACATCATTGGGATTTAACTTTTTAAATTTGTACTTCTGTGAAATTTGGCGATTTTCAGAAGGATTCATGTTTAATTATATAAAAAGTGGACTTCACTTGTAATCCACCTTCTGAGGTATCGCCAAACACCGTGCAGTTGAATTATGAGCGAGTCCACACACTAAGTGTGAACGCTGACTAAAATTCTCAACTGCAAATTTTGGCGAATTTTCAGAAGGAGAGAATAAAGCAACGCTTTTATTTATCTTATGTTACGCACCGCCTTTACGGTACAAGGTAAATCATACGCATTTGATCTTTATTAATAATAAAAACTTTATGTTTGTTGTCTGTGGAGTATAGCGGACTCGAAAGGATGGGAGATAAGCTAATACCCCGAGCGATTGGTTATGCACCCAAAATCGGGTGCAAAGGTACAACAAAAAAATGAGATATGCAAATAAATTTGTAAAATTAAAGCAAAAACGGCCACAAAAATGTGACCGAGATGCAAAATAATGACTTTAATACACGCAGAGTTTTCGCTTATTCCGCTAAAAATCTGCGATTGATCTCGTCCCAATTGATGATCTGCCAGAGGGACTGGAGGTGGGCTGCACGACGATTGCGGTAATCGATGTAATAGGCATGCTCCCAGACATCCATCGTAAGCAACGGTTTCAGGCCTTTGGTGACGGGATTTCCGGCATTGGGTTCCTGCGTGATAACGAGTTTGCCATCTTTGTCCGCAGCAAGCCAAACCCAACCAGAACCGAAGAGCGTGGTACCTTTCTGCTCAAACTCCGCTTTGAAGGCTTCGAACGAGCCGAAATCACGGACAATTGCCTTCATTATAGGCAATTTGTCATTTGTCATTTGTGATTGGTCATTTGTGTATGGCTTGAACTGGAGGAAGTACAGGTTGTGGTTCAAGATCTGTCCGGCATTGTTAAAAATGCCACCTTGCGACTTCGCAACAATCTCCTCCAGCGGCATAGACTCGAACTCCGTTCCTGCAATGAGTTTATTGAGGTTATCCACGTAGGTTTGCAGGTGCTTACCGTGATGATATTCAATCGTTTCCTGACTGATTACCGGCTCCAACGCATTCGGTGCGTAGGGCAACGTAATGAGTGTAAATAAAAATGTAAACATTTTTTTGATGGGTTATGGGTTATGGATTATGGGTTATGGGTTATGGGTTATGGGGTTTTAATCTACGGGAACGGAGACCGGACAATAACCGAGCTTCTCTATCTATCAATTCCATGATATCAGAGATAGATTCAGGAGTGATGTAATGAAGATCACAAGCGATATCTAATTGAGTCTCAACTTCTAATAACGAACCATATGCAATTTCGATAAAACGGAGTTGTTCCTTTTCCGATATGCGGCCAAGTCCTTCCGCAACATTGGATGGAATAGAAATAACTGCGCGCCGCAACTGGTCGCAAAGCGCATACTGCTCTTCCTTGGGGAATGTTTGTAGCACGGCATAAACACGTATCACAAGTGTTTTTGCCACCGTGTAAACATCTAATGTTTTGTATGGACGTATATAGTTCATTTCCCGTAACCGGTAACCTGTAACCGATAACCGTTAAAATTAATAATTCTCTGCTAAAAGTTGGAAATAGGCTTGTGCGTGGTGGCAAACGGGACACTCTTCCGGAGCTGCCTTACCGACTACAATATGACCACAGTTGGAGCACTGCCAAATGCAATCGCCTTCACGGGAGAAGACAACCTTATCCTTGATATTCTTGAGCAGTTTGCGGTAACGCTCTTCGTGGTGTTTCTCAATCGCACCTACCTGTTCGAACTTCTCTGCAATCTCGTCGAAGCCTTCGGCACGAGCCTCGGCAGCCATACGTGCATACATGTCCGTCCACTCGGCATTCTCACCTGCAGCCGCGTCTGCGAGGTTGGCAGCGGTGTCGCTGATCTTGCCTCCGTTGAGGTATTTGTACCAGAGTTCTGCATGCTCTTTCTCATTGGCCGCAGTCTCCTCGAAGATCTTGCTAATCTGCACATAACCGTCCTTTTTCGCCTTCGATGCGAAGTAGGTGTACTTGTTACGAGCCATCGATTCACCGGCAAAAGCCTCCATGAGGTTCTTCTCGGTTTTTGTTCCTTTGAGTTCCATAATTTTTGTGAGTTTAATGGGGTTAATACTTATCGGCTGCAAAATTACTACAAATATTTGGAATATACAAGGATTTTGTGCGAAAAGTCAAATTAATTTGTTTATTTCAAAAAATAATACTACCTTTGCACGCAAATTGGTTTTATATGCCCACAACCCATGAAATAGAACGTCATCCGTTGCAACCGACTCAACTGAAAAGAATCGAGGTGGTTGCTGCGGTGATCTTTGATGAGCAGGGGCGGATCTTTGCTACGCAACGGGGATATGGCGAGTGGAAGGATTGGTGGGAGTTTCCCGGGGGAAAGATCGAAGACGGAGAAACACCCCAGCAAGCCTTGCATCGTGAGATTCACGAGGAGTTAGATGCCGAGATAGAGGTTGGTGAACTGATACAAACTATCGACTACGACTATCCGAACTTCCATCTGACGATGCATTGTTTCAAGTGCCGCTTGGCCGATAACCACGTTACGCTTTTGGAGCACGAAGCTGCTAAATGGCTCAAACCGGAAGAACTTAATTCCGTTAATTGGCTCCCTGCCGACGAAGATCTCATCGCAGAATTGGCTTGTTCCAACTCATAGTAAATCAACAATATGACGAAGATACTTTTTATATGTCACGGTAATATCTGCCGATCACCGATGGCCGAGTTTATCATGAAGCACTTAGTCGCTCAAGCCGGTCGAACTGCTGACTTCGAGATAGCTTCAGCAGCCGTGTCCACGGAAGAGATTGGCAACGACATCTATCCTCCTGCTAAGCGGATGTTGGTCTCTAAGAATATCTCGTTTGAGCATCGTGCCGCACGTCAGATGACGCGTGCCGACTATGCCTACTATGACCATATTGTCTGCATGGACCAGAGTAATCTGCGTTGGATGAAATATATCACCGGTTTAGAACCGGAGCAAGATATCCATTCGGGTAGTACAGACCACAAAGTGTCGCTCATGATGGCATGGGCAGGGAAGAGTAGGGACGTGGCTGATCCCTGGTACACAGGAGACTTTACCAAGGCCTACGACGATATCCTCGAAGGTTGTCAAGGAATGTTAAGCACCGATGAGTACAATGATGTGCTATAGCTTCCCTGCTATTTTCTCCAGATAGAGTTGGTCCGTTTCGTCGAAGGCGTTGAAGTCGGTACTGTCGATGTCAAGGACAGCAACTACTTGTCCGTCATGCAGAATCGGCACAACTATCTCGCTATTGGAAGAGGACGAACATGCGATATGTCCGGGGAAGTCATGGACATTCGGCACAATGACGGTTTCGGCGCGTTGCCAAGCCGTGCCACAGACACCTTTACCATACGGGATACGCGTGCATGCGATAGGACCTTGGAACGGACCCAGCACGAGTTGTTGCCCTTCCACCCGATAGAAACCCGTCCACCAGAAGCCGAAGGCTTCGTGCAAAGCAGCAGCCACGTTTGCCATGTTGGCAACCGGGTCTGATTCTCCGGCTATCAGCGATTCAATCTGTGGAAGCAGGGTTTGGTATGTTTCGATTTTGCTCATAGTTCTAATTCTTTTGCCTCCCAACCGAAGTCCTGATAATAATGTACGTTTAAGCCGTTTTGCTGCACGTACTCGGTTAGTTGTTCGCGACGAACGGCTTCACGTACGGACTCATTGGCGTGCATATTCATGAAGATATCGAGATAGTCGCCGAAGATCCGTTTGGCAGTCGGCATGAACCGAGAACCGTCTTCTACACGCTCAAAATCAATGACTTGCGGTTGGTTATTTGCGTAAGTAAGCGTCATCATTCCCGGATGGCTACCACCGGAAACCGTCTTGAGTGTGTCTCCTTCAACTTTGTACCAAAACACCCAGAAATCACCCCACACGCACGAATCTTCCTCGTGAGCAATAAGCAGCGCCGGAACACAAAGCTCACCTTGCAGGTAGTATGGAGCTATTTCACGGAGCAGATAGTCGCTTATCGCTTGACGAACCGCTTGCTCCTTGCGGTTGTTGGCAATATAGCGGATACAATCAGCTTTGTGGTCGTCAAAATCGGATAGCAACCATTGGCCATTGATCAATTCCATCGATAGGATATGATTGTCGCAGATAGTGGCTTGCGCATGTGTGGCATCTTGCTGCTCCACACGCTGCACCTCGCAGGGAGTAATCGCCAAGGGAGTGCCATCGTCTGTCACGAACCAGTAGTTGTATTCATGATCCATCGCTTCGTGTTGCGGCAGCCGATAGAACATCGTGTCGAGCACCGCATAGAAATCCGGTGTCATGTAGTCGCGCGACTTCTCCAGCAACTCATGATCAGGGATATATGCACACAACTCAGCAGCTCGTTCTTCGAGCGTCTGGGACTTCTGACATGCCGCAAGAAGTACGGCCAACAAGGTATAAAATAGAATTCGTTTCTTAGTCATAAAGGCACGATTAACTACGTTCTTCATATCAATCTACTTCGTCTAATCCATTAAACTTCAATCGTTTCATTTGTCTATGGAACCGCACATGGAAGAGGACTGCAGGGATAGCCAACGCGATGACAAACGCTATCCACATACCTTTGGCTCCAAGACCCATCGGGAACGTGAGTGCGAGACCCAAGGGCAGCGCCACACCGATATAGGCGAATAAGGCGATTCGCATCGGTACACGCACATCCTGGATGCCGCGAAGCATGGCAGCACCGATACATTGCAACCCGTCCGCGTATTGGAGCGTTCCGGCTATGATGAGTAGCGTCGAAGCGATAGGCACCACTTCCGGATCACTCGTGAAGATATACGGGATGACGTTGCGTCCGAGGATCATGATAGCCGCACCAATCGTGTTCATCAGCAGACACAGGTGCACGGACGCGTGACTCGCCATACGCACGGCTTGCAGGTCGCCTTTGCCCAGTTGGTGCGAGACGCGGATGGTGGTTGCCGAACCGATACCGAGCGCCAACATAAACGTCAGATCGGCCATCTGGTTCGCGATATGGTGAGCAGCCAGGGACTCCTTGCTTATCCATCCGATGATGACGAACGAAGCCGTGAATAGGAAGGCTTCCGCAAAGGACTGCAAACCAATCGGCATGCCTATCGTGAGCAGATGTTCTACTTCGCGACGGGTGATTAGATTCCGACGCATAGACGTGAGATACCGTCGCCAATCAGCCTTGCAAAGCATCGCGATGAAGAAACAAACCGGCATGAGACATCGTGCAATGAGCGATGCCCATCCTGCACCTTCTGCTCCCATTGCTTGGAAACCCCAATGACCATAGATGAGCACCCAGTTCAGCAAGATATTCAGCAAGTTACAACCGATGGTGATGAGCA
Source organism: uncultured Bacteroidales bacterium (assembly GCA_947164985.1). GTDB lineage: Bacteria > Bacteroidota > Bacteroidia > Bacteroidales > Paludibacteraceae > Colicola. The sequence continues at coordinate 10,540 of CAMUYI010000002.1, forward strand.
TGGCGATGGTCGTGTTGCCGAGTCCTTCGAGGAACTGTTTGCTGAACGTAAACAGCAGAAATGGCACGATAGAGAGCACGATGAGGATGTAATAGGGCCGTGCGCATGTGACGACTTCGGGTTCTTGTCCGAACGCGTCCAGAAAACCGATACACGGAGCCAACAGCGCCAACGACAGGATGCTCATCAAAACCGTGAACACCAGGCCGTTCGTTAGGTACGACGTGATCTGCTCGTGCTTATGCGCAATCTCTTCGTCCGTGGTGCCGGCCTTTAGCAGTTTTTCGAGTCGTCCGTGGACGTGTCCGACAAGCGGAGTGATGCCCATGAGTGCTCCCATCGCGAACACCATCACCGTGAAAAACAACGCATTGGAGAAACTGACAGCAGCCAAGTCCGTCGTGCCGTAATGCCCCACCATGACCGAGTCAGCAAGTCCCACCAACGCGGCTCCAAACTGCGTCAGCATGACCGGAAACGCCAACTTCAAGTTGCGCTTGTAGTACGGATAATATGCTCGAAACGAATAACTCATCCTAAAATTCCGTGCAAAGGTACACAAAAATTTGCACATATCAAAAAATTTGTTAAAATTTAATTGTAATACTTGCATATTTAGAAAATTTTAACTAATTTTGCGGCAAATTTGAAGGACATGACGATTATTTTTGACTTGGACGGAACGCTGCTCAACACGATTGATGACTTGGGGTATGCGTGCAATTATGCGCTGGAGCAAACAGGTTACCCGACGCATCCGATTGCGGACTACCCACGGATGGTAGGCAACGGAATCAATAATCTCATTCGTCGTGCTTTACCGGAATCCGAGCGGACAGAAGAGAACATCCTACGCGTACGCGCGCATTTCGTACCTTATTATAATGACCACAACTGCGACTACACGCGTCCGTACGAAGGCATTCCCGAGTTATTGGCGACACTCAAAGCGCAGGGCCATCAAATGGCTGTGGCCAGTAACAAGTACCAGGCTGCCACAGAGAAAATCGTCAATCATTTCTTTCCCGGTGTTTTTGATGTCATCTTTGGCGAACGCGAAGGCATCGAACGCAAACCAAATCCCCAAATCGTTTACGATATCCTTTCAACTTTCAACTATAAACTAGACGACTTCTCTCAACTCTCATCTCTAAACTCTCAACTAATCTATGTTGGTGACAGCCTCGTCGATCGAGATACGGCCGCTAACGCGAATGTGCCATTTGTGGCATGCTCGTGGGGGTTCGTGTCGCGCGAAACACTAATCGAGAATAGTGTGGGACGTATCATCGATAAACCTGAAGAACTGCTTTTGGACGTTTATATCCAGCAAGAAATACTGCCGCAGTATGATGCTTTCGATGGAGGACACAAGCGGGATCATGCCGAGACAGTCATCCGTGAAAGCCTCAAATTAGCTCGTGCTTATGATGCCAACGAGACCATGGCATATGTCATTGCTGCGTACCATGATTTAGGATTGAAATTTGATCGGGAGAAGCATCATATCCATTCCGGTGAGATCCTTATGGCAGATGAGAATATACGGAAATGGTTCACTCCAGAGCAGGTAATGACCATGCGAGATGCGGTGGAAGATCATCGTGCAAGCGGCAAGAACCCTCCGCGAACGATCTATGGAGCGATTGTGGCTGAAGCCGATCGGCAGATTGATCCGCTTACCGTCGTGCATCGTACTATGGCATATAGTCTCAAACTGCTTCCCGATGCCGATTTTGAGACGCTCTACCAACGCAGCCTCGATCATCTTCACGAGAAATATGCGGAAGGAGGATACCTAAAACTTTGGTTGAATAGCGAACGAAATGTCCAAGGACTTGAACAACTCCGTGCGCTCATCCATAATGAACCCGAACTGCGGAACTTATGCCACGAATGGTTTGACAATCAACGAAATTACTAATATGAATAACTACGAAACAATCGTGCCCCAAAGGGGCTTAGACTTTATATCCGATCGCCAAGAGAAGGTACTGCGCTATTTGGAGGACCACAATATCCCCTTCACGACCTACAATCATCCGGAAGGCAAGACGATTGAGGAAGCCAAACGGTGGTGGCACGACGACGGGAGTGTGCATTGCAAGAACATCTTCATGCGCAATCATAAAGGCGACCAACACTACCTCATCTGCTTCCCGTGCGACTATGATTTGGCGATTCATGATATCGAACATTGGCTCAAAGACGTCCTCGTTTCGCAAGGCCTCAAGGCTCCCGGTAAACTATCTTTTGCTTCTCCGGAACGAATGATGAAGTACCTGGGTCTCGAACCCGGAAGTGTCAGCCCTTTCGGACTCATCAACGACACCGAACATCATGTGATTCTGTTCTTAGACAGCCGCTTAAAGGATGCCGAATCCCTGAGTTTCCATCCGAACGATTGTCGGGGTACAGTGGTGATTAGTCAAGCCGCTTTTCAGCAATACCTGTCCTGCGTAGGCAATAAAGTTGAATATATAACAACTTGTTAATATGCAACGTGTTATCGGAATAGGAGAAACGGTACTGGACATCTTGTTCAAGAATGACCAGCCGCAAAAAGCCGTTCCAGGAGGTTCGACGTTCAATAGCATCGTGTCGCTCGGTCGTGCCGGTGTGCCATGCGCGATGATTACCCAGACGGGGTCTGACCATATTGGAGATATGATCTGCGAATTCCTACGCAAGAATGGCGTTTCCGATGAGTTCGTTTGCCGACATCCGAACACCAAGTCACATATTACGCTGGCCTTCCTCAACGAACACAATGACGCTCAGTATGAGTTCTACAAGGACCACAAGAGGGACTTGCTGGATATCCCGTTGCCGCAGATCACAGCCGATGATATCGTCCTTTTCGGTTCTTTTTTTGCCATCAATCCCGTCATTCGTCCTGTCACACGCAAACTCATCACAGAAGCTCACGAAGCCGGAGCATGGCTCTATTATGACGTCAATTTTCGCAAGAATCATATCGCGGAATTACCGTCTATTCTGCCGAATATCGAAGAGAACATGCGGCTTGCGTCTGTCGTGCGTGGTTCAATGGAAGATTTTGATTATCTCTTTGGTTTACAAGACACTGACGCCATCTACGAACGTGTTCGTTCCCTCTGTTCCACACTCATTCTAACCGACGGAGCACGATCCATTCGTGTCTATTCGCCTACAGGTTGCGAGACCTATCCCGTGGCCCAAATCGAAACTGTCAGTACCGTCGGAGCCGGAGATAATTTCAATGCCGGTTACATCTATGCCAAACTGCGTGGCATCGACGACCAATCGGCTCGTATCGCCATGGCCCAACGCTGGAGCCAAGACGTCTGCCAACAGATAGGCAATAACATCAGCGACGCCTTAGTGGAGCAACTGAAAAGCACCCAATGCCTTGGAACCGGTGATTAGTCAGGAAACGATTGAATACTCGAATAATCCCCGATTTTCGTTACAAAATCAACATTTTTGAAAGATTTTCCCATATATATTTGCATATGTGGGATTTTTTTTGTACTTTTGCAGCCGGTTTCCTTGTGCGCATACATATGCATATACGTACGTACAAGGGCACTAATGCAAAACATAGCAACAATGGATTTACAAAGTCTGCCAATAGGAGATCAAGGATTTGCGAGCCTCAGAGGTGATAACTACCTATATGTCGACAAAACCGAACTGATCTATCGTATGATTCAGAAGGGGAAATTCTACTTCCTCTCCCGTCCGCGTCGTTTCGGTAAGTCGCTCCTCCTTAGCACCATCGAAGCTTTCTTCCTCGGCAAACGGGAGCTCTTCAATGGCTTGTATATCGCCAATCAAGAGCAGGAATGGGTCGAGCATCCGGTGCTGCATCTGGATTTTAGCACGCAAAACTACAAGTCGGAGCAGAACGTGTACAACATTCTCAACGATTTCCTGGATGAGTATGAGGCGAAGTACGGCCGTAAGGAAGGCGAGACGGATGTGGCTTTGCGCTTCAAGTGGCTAGTCCGTAATGCGTATGAGAAGACTGGACAGCGTGTGGTGATATTGGTGGATGAATATGACAAACCGTTGTTGGAATCGATAGAAAATCCGGAACTACAAGAGCAATATCGTGGCATATTGCGTGGGTTCTACGCAGTTTTGAAGGCGATGGGGCAGTACATCCGTTTTGCACTGCTCACCGGCATCACCAAGTTCAGCAAAGTTAGTATCTTCAGTGACCTAAACAACCTCAACGACATCTCTCGCGATTGGGACTATGCTTCAATATGCGGCATCACGGATAATGAAGTGGACAGCGTATTGGCTCCCTATATCCAGCGGTATGCAGACGAGAAAAACCTTTCGTACGATGCAGTGCGTGAGGATCTTCGTCGCATGTACGATGGGTATCATTTTGCGGCAGACACTCCGGGTTTGTACAATCCGTTCAGCTTGATGTGCGCATTGTCCAAAAGAGCAATGGACGGGTATTGGTTTGATTCCGGCACTCCGACAATGCTCGTGGAGATGCTGAGGCGCAAACACTATGCCTTGCCTACCTTTGAGGAACCGGTTAGCGCGATGAAACTGGACAACAAGACAGGAGATAGCGATAGTATCATGCCGTTGTTGTACCAAAGCGGCTACTTGTCGATAGATCGGATGAGCGATGACGGACGTTATTGGCTGACGTTCCCAAATGATGAAGTGCGGGAAGGATTCTTCGAGTTCCTGCTTCCATACTATGCTACAGTTCCCAATAACGATGCAAAAATAGCAATCAGCGATTTCGTCAAAGATATACTTGATGGCAATGCCGAACAATTCCTCCAACGCCTTCAGTCTTTCTTTGCCGACTTCCAATATGATGCGCAAACGACTCCGGAAACTCACTTCCGTAACGTCCTCTATATCCTTTGCAAACTGATGGGTCTGCAAGTCGATGCCGAATACCAAACCTCTGATGGCCGTATCGACTTACTTCTCCGTACCGACAAGTTCGTTTATGTCATCGAGTGCAAGATCGACTCCACAGCTCGCATCGCCCTTGACCAAATCAAATCCAAAGAGTACGCACTCCCCTGGTCCCTCGATAACCGCGAGATGATTCTTGTTGGTATCAACTTCTCGACAAAGACTCGCAGACCGGACGATTGGCTCATCGAACGTGCTGATGGTTCCATTATCGAAGGTGGAAAGAACGTAAGGGAACAAGTAAGGGAACAAGAAGGGGAACAAGTAAAGAAACAAGTAAAGGAGCAAGTAAAAAAACTCGTTTTGGCTCTAGGAAAGGATACTAAGAAGCGCGAAGAACTGATGCAGTTATTGCAATTAGCTGGTAGAAGGAACTTTAAGCAGAACTATATAGATCCCTCGATTGATGAGGGGTATATGGCTATGTTATATCCCGAAGCGCCTAATCGTAAAGACCAAGCATACTATCTAACCGATAAAGGCTTAGCACTACTGGCTGAATTGACTAAAGAGTGATAATGTTGCACGATAAATTGCACGATAAATTGCACGATAAATGGACAAAACCACCATCCATATGGTCCCGGAACCCCGCAAGTCCGAACTGGTGAAAGCCACCTACGGCATCATTGGCGCGATGATCGAGGTGTATAAGAACCTCGGGGCCGGGATGCCGGAGTATATTTACCAAGAGGCGCTGCTAACCGAACTGCAAGCCAACGGTTTCATCGCGCACAAGGAGTTGGAGTATCACCCCTTCTACAAGGGCAACCCCCTCAACGCCTACCTCAAAATGGATCTCGTTGTGGAGACGCCTATTGGCAATGTGATTGTGGAATGCAAGGCTTTGTCGGCTCTCACCGAACGGGAGCACTATCAAACGTTCGGCTACATGCGTGGAACGGGATGGCCTGTGGCGATACTGGTCAATTTTGGTGCCAGTCCCCGTGCCCAGATCGAACGTTTTTATAATGACAACAACACCATCGCGGTGTTCTGATAAATGTTTTTGGCCGTTTTTTACATTGTTTTTGTAAAGCGGTTGAATATGAAATATTGGTGGTGTCGAATGGCTTGAATATGAAAACTTGTTTGCGATAGACAAGTCATCGATAGCACAGAACCGAAGGGTTAACCGCTGCGTTTTTGGTTAACTCGGAAATGATTAAAAAGAAAGGATATGTAACCAAAAACACGGAATCAACGGTGCAAGCCACCTGTGCGTAAGACCAATAAGCTGCTTATGAGCAAGCTCCTAGACATCTTATTAGTCCTTCCGCACCGCAGGTACCGATAAATCGCCCCTGCTGATTCCTCACAAAAACGCACTACGTTTACAAAAAAGCGCTACGCTTTCAAAAACGTTATAGTGTGTCAAAACAAAGAAGTAATTAACGTACACCCCGCGTTGAGAACCGTTTTTGGGAGTGAAGTGAAACGAAACGCTTTTTTGATCTTTGGAATAGGAATTGGTTAGTGCAGGAATTGTGACAACGGAGGTTGAAAGTGAAATTGATGATCAGGCTATCTGAAAATTTACTTTCAAGTAGACTGAGCAGCAATTGCACGCAAGGCTGATAAGCCGTAATTCCGAAATAACCAATACCTATGGTAAAGAGTTTTTGTAAGCGAAGCGCGTTTTTGGTTTACTAATAACGTTTTTGGTTTACTAATAAAAAGAATTTAAAGAAAAAAATAGATATGAGTAATACAGCGATTGAATTCAGTCATGTGAGCAAACAGTATAGACTCGGCTTGGTATCAACCAAGACCCTGAGCCACGATATCCGCCGCTTTTGGATCACCAACGTCCTCGGCAAGGAGGACCCGTATCTCAAGATCGGCGAAACCAACGATCGTGCCTCGAAAGGCACCTCCGAATACGTCTGGGCCCTCCGCGATATCGACTTCAAGGTTGAGCAAGGCGACGTCGTCGGCATCATCGGCAAGAACGGCGCCGGCAAATCGACCCTCTTGAAACTCCTCAGCCGCGTCACCGGTCCTACCACCGGTACCATCCGTGCCCACGGCCGTATCGGCTCCCTCCTCGAAGTCGGCACTGGCTTCCATGGCGAGATGACGGGACGGGAGAATATCTTCATGAACGGAGCTATCCTGGGCATGAGCCGCGCCGAGATCCAGTCCAAGCTCGATGAGATCATTGACTTCAGCGGCTGCGAACGGTATATCGACACCCCGGTTAAGCGCTATAGCTCCGGTATGACAGTCCGCCTCGGCTTTGCTGTCGCTGCCTTCTTGGAACCGGAGATCTTGGTGGTGGATGAAGTGCTTGCGGTGGGCGATGCGGAGTTCCAAAAGAAAGCGATAGGTAAGATGAAAGACGTCTCCCAAGGCCAAGGCCGAACAGTCCTCTTCGTTAGTCATAATATGGCAAGTATAAGAAGCTTGTGCAACAGAGGAATATTGCTGGAGAAAGGAAGAGTGAAAGCAGATGGAGAAGTAAACAGCATCTGCGACATGTATCTGAGTGACTCGTTAGAGACACTGGGAGCGGCATGGACGCGTGAGTTAGATCCGAATAAGGATTTTCAGATTACGAAGGTAGAGTTGTTGGACAATATGGGAGTAGGAAGAAACCTGTTCAGTTGCGATGAAGAATGGCATATACGTTTGACGGCAAACGTGAAGAAACGTATTCCGGGAATTTATGGTTATCTTCAGTTCACTAAGGCAGATGGAACAGCTGCATGGGTTTCGGACAGCAATGATATCGTGATGAATAAGTTAGAGACATTGCCGTTAGGTGAGTCTCAGATTGATATTGTGGTGCCGAAGCGTTCGATAGGTCCGGGTAACTACTCGGTGTATCTGAATTTCACCAGTGCGCAGAATGTGACAGGATTTGATGTGGATTCACCATTTGATGTTTGCGTATTCAATATGACAGACGATAGTACGAATAGAGGGGATAGACGTGGAGGATATCTGAGTACGCTGCTCGATTGGAAATTTGTATGAATTTAATTAAACAAAGATATGCTGAATAATAAAGTAGTTTTGATTACCGGTGGTACCGGAAGTTTTGGAAAGAAGTTTGTGGAGGTGATCCTGCGGGATTATCCACAAGTGAAGAAAATCATCATCTACTCTCGCGGAGAGTTGAAGCAGTACGACATGCAGCAGAAGTATCCGCATGATAAGTATCCGCAGTTGCGGTTCTTCATCGGAGACGTGCGTGACTTGGAGCGACTGACGAGAGCATGCGAAGGTGTGGATGTGATTATCCATGCAGCGGCTATCAAGCAGGTAGATACGGCTGAGTATAATCCGGAGGAGTGCATCAAGACGAACGTACATGGTGCGCAGAACGTGATTAAGGCAGCGTTGGCTTGCGGTGTGCATGATGTAGTGGCGCTGAGTACCGATAAGGCTTGTGCTCCGATTAACCTGTATGGCGCGACGAAGTTGACGAGTGATAAACTTTTCACAGCTGCAAACAACATCCGCGGCAGCAAGGATATCCGATTCTCGGTGGTTCGTTATGGCAACGTAATGGGTAGCCGCGGCAGTGTGATTCCGTTCTTTATCCGTAAGCGTGACGAGGGAGCTGAGTTCTTGCCGATCACCGATATGCGCATGACGCGATTCAATATCTCGTTGGAAGAAGGTGTAGCGATGGTGATGTACGCTATTGGTCATCATCTGGGTGGCGAGATTTTCATTCCGAAGATTCCGAGTTACAAGATCACGGATGTGGCAACGGCTATTGCTCCGAACATCCCGCAGAAGGAAGTGGGCATCCGTCCGGGTGAGAAGTTGCACGAGGAGATGATCACCGTCACGGATGCACTGGACACGATTGATTTGGGCAAATACTATGTGATCCTTCCGTCGGTATCGTTCACCCATACGCGAGAAGAGTTCATCGCGCACCATAATGCAAAGCCGGTACCCTTCGGCTTCCATTACTCGTCCGACTCGAACGACGACTGGGAAACCGTGGATTCGATGCGCGCTAAAATTCGTCAGTATGTAGATCCGAATTTTGAGGTTAAATAATAGCGCATCGAATATTTGAGATTTGAGATTTTAAATTTTTGATTTAGATATGAAACCTATTTCATACGGACATCAGTTAATTACTGACGAAGACATACAAGCCGTTGTCGAGACGTTGAAGTCTGACTACTTGACGCAAGGTCCGCGTATCCCGCAGTTCGAGAAAGAGTTTGCGGCATATCTCGGATGCGAGTATGCGTGTATGGTCAGCAACGGAACGGCAGCGCTCCATCTGTGCGCTATGGCGCTGGATATTCAGCCGGGAGATAAGGTGATTACGACACCTATCACGTTTGTCGCAAGTGCCAACGGCTTCCGTTATCAGGGCGCAGAGATCACGTTCTGCGATATCGACAGCAAAACCTTCCTGATGGATCTCGGTAAACTCGAGGAGATACTGAAAGCCAGTCCGAAAGGAACGTACAAAGCCGTTGTACCGGTGGACTTTGCCGGATATCCGATTGATGAGGAGCGTCTGCACCAACTCGCGCAGGAGTACGGTTTTGCTACGGTGATTGACTGTTGCCATGCTCCCGGAGGCTCGTGGACAGACAGCAAAGGCGAGAAGCAGATGATTGGCAACTGCAAGTATGCGGATCTGAGCGTGTTCTCGTTCCATCCGGTGAAGCATATCGCTGCCGGAGAGGGTGGTTGTATCACGACCAACCGTAAAGACTTATATGAGAAGGTGGCGCTGTACCGCACCCATGGTATCACCAAAGATCCGGAGCGTCTGACGCGCAACGACGGAGGATGGTACTATGAAATGCAGGAGTTGGGCTACAACTACCGTATTACGGAGTTCCAAGCAGCCTTGGCATCGAGCCAGTTGAAGCGACTGGATTGGAGCATTGAGCGTCGCAACGAAATCGCTAAGAAATATGACGAGTCGCTGGATAAGTTGCCGATACTGATTCCGTATCGTCAGGAAGGAATCACCCATGCATTCCACCTGTATGTGATTGAGGTGCATCCGATGCGCAGAAAGGCCTTGTACGACTATCTGCATGAGCATCAGATATACTCACAAGTGCTGTATATTCCGGCTCATACGATGCCGTACTATAAGTCCTTGGGTCATAGGGATGGCGAATGTCCGGTAGCTGAGGATTACTACAAGCGCTGCTTAGCACTGCCGATGTATCCTTCGTTGACAGACGAGGAACAGCAATATGTTATCGACACTATCTGGGATTTCTATGCCAAATGTGGTCGCGAAGCAAAACCCATGATTGAAGATTGAAAATTGAAGATTGAAGAATGAAGATTGCTACTAACATATCGCAGACGGATTTGGTGTATATGACGGTGCACCAGTTGAGGAATTTCTTTCCGGTGTCGGAAGAGGAGTCGTTGTTGATGACGCAGAGCATGGAGCGTGTGATGCAGCGCGTGGAGAAGTGCTTCGACGGAACGACGAACAAGTACTATCATCGAGACGGAGAGGTATATTTCAATCCGTTCCATTCCGGACAGTATTGCATTTATCTGTACTGGTTCTCGCGCACTATCTTTGAGGCAGGGAATAGCTTCTTGGCAGATAAGATCTACTACCTCAATAAGATCATGCACGGTTGCGATATGTTTTATGAGGTGGAATTGCCGGAAGTGTTTATGTTAGATCATCCGGTTGGTTCCGTAATCGGTAGAGGACACTTTGGTAACGGATTTACTTTTGGTCAAGGATGCACGATCGGCAACAATAATAACATCTATCCGGTGATTGGTAGCAATGTAAAGTTATGTGCTAATGCAGCAATAATTGGTAATTGTCATATAGGCGACAATGTGACGATTGGCGCATACGCTTGTGTAAAAGACCAAGATGTTCCGGAAAATAGTATTGTATTTGGACAATCTCCGAATTTAATAATCAAGCCAAAGAAATGAAAAATTTGTGTATTATACCAGCCAGGGGTGGAAGCAAACGCATCCCGCATAAGAATATCAAGGAGTTTTTGGGTAAGCCTATTATTGCCTATTCGATAGAGGCTGCGCTAAAGAGTGGACTCTTTGATGAGGTAATGGTATCTACGGACGATGCGGAGATTGCATCTATTGCCAAGCAGTATGGCGCGTCTGTACCATTTATGCGTAGTGCTGAGACTGCGAATGATTTTGCGACTACAAGGGATGTGCTGAATGAGGTGCTGAATGAGTACCGGAAGCGCGGACAAGTGTTTGACGGAATGTGTTGTATCTACGCTACTGCACCACTGATTGCAGCAGAAGACTTACAAGCAGCATATAAGTTGTTAAGCAGTTCGGACTTTGCATGTGTCTATCCGGTGGTGGAGTTTTCGTATCCGATATGGAGATGCTTGGATGTAGCGGAAGATGGTTCGATGAAACGTCACTGGCCGGAGTATGAGAATAGCAGAAGTCAGGATCTGCCGAAGGAGTATCATGATTCGGGTACTTTCTATTGGTATAAACTGAATGAGAGTGCTTTTGTAGATGGCGCAACCGGAGCTATTATCTTATCGGAAGATCGAGTTCAAGATATCGATAATGAGGTGGATTGGAAGTTGGCGGAGATGAAATTTGAATTGATGCATAAGTGATAGATCGGAATATACATATTGATTGGGTAGATGGCGCCAAGGGCGTAGCCATACTGTCTGTGATACTGCTGCATAGCTTGCCTTGTTTACGTGAGACAGGTTGGATGTGGCATATAGGTCAAGCCGTACCGGTGTTCCTGTTTATAACCGCGTATCTGGTATCGGTACGTATGGAATCAATTAAGACGTATTTTACGTTCGATCGGTTTGCGAGAATGCTAAAGAAAGTATTTGTGCCGTTCGTATTGGTGTTGATACTGCAAGTAGGTTGTTTGGCATTGGCCGATAAGGATTTATCCATCAAGGCAATTATACGAGATGGCGGCATAGGTCCCGGTTCGTACTATATATGGTTGTATCTGCAATCCTGGATACTGATACCGTTTATGGTATGGTTGGTTCGTAAGGTGCCGGTATGGGCATCCTGTTTGATTATGCTGGCAATCTCCATGGTAGCTGAGTATGCGTTTGTGCCGATAGAGGATATTAAGTTCGTAGGAGATGTATATCGTTTGATGCCGATACGATACTTGATGGTATTGTATTTAGGTTGCGTATGGCCAATGTTGAAAGACAAACAAAAGTATATCTTCTATGGGTTAGCATTTGTATCTGCATTGTTGATATTAAATGATGTGTATCTTGTTGATAATATGTGGTTTGCGAACTCCTTTATGGGGGGGGGTGAAATCGTGCCTTCGTATTGGAATGGTTATCATTGGTATACGGCATTTTATGTGGTTGCGCCTATCGCATTGTTGGAAAGGATACGCTATGCGGATATTTGGAAGCAGGCAGGTAAATATAGTTGGTATATCTTCCTGATGCAGATGATGTGTTTTTGTTTTTATGAGTTCGTATGATAGAGAAGCGTAAAGTATATTTTCGTGCAGATGCCGGACCGGAGATCGGTTATGGGCATTATATACGGAGTTTGGCTTTAGCAGATATGCTGAAGCAGGACTTCGATTGCACGATGTTTACGCAGATGCCGACGGATTATCAATTGCGAGAGTGTGAAGCAGTTTGTCCGATTGTGGCCTTGCCGGATGATGATAGCAAGTTTGAGAAGTTCTTAGAGTATCTAAGGGGCGATGAGATAGTCGTATTGGATAATTACTTCTTCACGACGGACTACCAACGTGCTATCAAAGCGAAGGGTTGTAAACTTGTCTGCATCGACGATATGCATGATAAGCACTATGTGGCTGACGTAGTCATCAATCATGGCTGCACCGATGCATCGCTCTTTGATGCAGAACCCTATACGCGCTTGTGCCTCGGAATGGATTATGCGCTACTGCGTCGTCCGTTCTGGAAACCTGCTAAATGTGAACGTATACCGAAGACTTATGCTATTTGCTTTGGAGGTTCAGATGCATATAATATTACGTATAAGTATGCCAATGCGTTGAGTAAGAAGAATTGCAAGATTATTGCAGTAGTAGGTGATAGCTATCAATATGAAGATACGTTAAAGGAATTACCGAATGTAGAGATTCGTAAACGTCTCTCTGCCGAAGAGATGGCGAGTTTGTTTAGTTCGGTAGAGAATGTTATATGCTCAGTTAGTACAACCTGTTACGAGGCTTTGCGATGTGGAGCACGGGTGTATGCAGGATGGTATGTAGATAATCAAAAGGAAGTATATGAAATGTGGGCAAAGAATGGATACATATTGCCCTTAGGAAACTTGTGCGATAATGCATGTTCTTTAGAGGAATATACTGACACATCAAAAATAGATTTTTCTGATAATGTAAGTAACATACTTTGTGTATTCAACGAGTTAGGAGATAATAAAATGAATGAGCTTTTTATCGATAGGCAGAAGGTATATCAGTTAGACGGATTTGAGTTTATCAATTTTTGCTCTTTGCCTAAAGAAGAGTTGCTAAAGATATGTGATTGGCGTAATCATCCGTCTATTCGGATAAATATGTACAACCAGGACATCATACCTTATGACAACCATTTAGCATTTGTTCAATCTTTGAAGAGTAGGGATGATGCTTATTATTGGTTGGTTAAGCGAAAAGACAAGGATGTAGGTGTATTGGATCTGGTGGATATAGACATGGCTAATCGAAGAGCCGTGTTGGGATTCTATTTGCAACCCAATATGATCAGTTCCGGTATGGGATTTATGATATTAGGTGCTACTTATCGCTTTGCTACGGAAACTTTAGGTTTCAAAGAAGTATATGGAGAGGTTAAGAAGAGCAATGTCAATGCGCTTATCATAGATTATTATTGGGGAGAGCGGTTGAATGAGGAGGATTTGAATAATTTGGATAAAGTGGAATATATACGTTTTTCGCTGCATAGAGATGAATTCTTAAAATCATATCATCAGAAGAATGATTTCAGGAAATTTCTGGAATTTGTAGCATTACATAAGGACTTAATTAATCGTTTAAAAGCATATGATGAACGAATTTGAAAATAAAGTAGTTTGCCTTACCGGAGCTGATGGAGGTATAGGTAGAGCCATCACCAAGTTGTTTGCTGCGGCTGGAGCAGAGATGATATTGTGCAGTCTTGCGCAGACGGAATCGTATGATACGTTTCTGGAGGAGTTGAAAGCGCAGTATGGGGATAAGTTCCATCCGGTATATTTCGACTTGTCGGAAGAGGAGACTATCAAAGCCGGAATAGCTGAGATACGAGCGTTGAAACTCAAGATCAATGTGCTTATCAATAATGCCGGTATGCCGCATTTGGCAATACTGCCGTTTACGCGCATGAGCGATGCAAAGAAAGTATTCCAAGTAAACTACTTTGCGCAGATGCAGATTACGCAAGGATTGTTGAGTAGTATTGCGAAGGACGGTACAGGAGTGATTCTCAATGCGGCATCCATTGCCGGTATTGACGGAGAGATAGGTAATGCGGTTTATGGAGCGACGAAAGCATCGATGATATTGTTTACCAAGGTGCTTGCGAAAGAATTAGCGTCGTCAAAGATTCGAGTGAATGCTGTGGCTCCGGGTTTGACGCAGACTCCGTTTGCAGATGCAATGGGTGATAAGGCAAAAGCATCGATGGAGAACCTTTCTATTATGCAACGTTTGGCAACACCGGAAGAAATCGCAAAGACGTATTTCTTCTTGGCTTCGGATGATGCATCGTTTGTCAACGAACAAGTAGTTCGTGTAGATGGAGGAGTAAAATGAATGGAATCTTAGAGTCGGCAAAGTTGCACCACTTAGGATGCTGCTGCTTAAACATAGCTAACACACTACCAGTCATTCAGGATGTGTGGGGCGAACAGGACGGAACAACTATATTCGATCCGGAGCAGAACGTGAATGTATGTGTGGTGAATGGAAATGGCGTGATGTTAGAACTGTTGGAACCTGCAGATGAAACATCACCGGTATATAAGATAGCGCAAGGAAAACCATTCTCCGTATATCATTTCTGCTACGAAGTGCCCGATATGGAACAAACTATCAAGCAATGCCGAGCGAAAGGATTTATGCAAATATCAAAGATTACATACTCGAATGTGTTTAATGCACATGTATGTTTTCTGTATCATAGCAAATTAGGAATAATCGAATTATTACAAGCAATATGAGTACACAAGAAAAAGTAATGCAAGTTGTCGCAGAGGTTTGCGATGTGCCGGTAACAGAGGTAACGCTGAATAGCGCAATTGGTGATTTCCCTGCATGGGATAGCATGGGACAATTGGCAATTCTTCAACGCATGGAATCTGAGTTCGATATTATGTTCGAGCCGGAGGATATGATGGAGATCGAAGATGTTAACGACATCGTGAAGGCAGTAGAAGCAAAATTGGAATGCTGACGATAGAACAGCAAATAGAACGCAATGCGCAGCGGATGACGGAGAAGGTGGCGCTGATATGCAAGGATACCGAGGTGAGCTATGGCGAACTATGGGAACGTTGCTGCGAGGAAGCAAAGCGATTGCAGGAGGATGCGAGTTTCTATAAAGGGAAACGCGTCATCTTGGCTGCTGCCGGAAATGCGGAGTTCGTTTACCAGTATTTCGGAACGCATCTGGCAGGAGGCATTTGTGTACCGATTGATCCGGATACCAAGGAAGGACGACGGGACTATATTCAGTCCGTCGTCAATGAAGATTTTAGATTTAAGATTGAAGATTTGGACGGTATCGCGGACATCATGTTCACGACGGGGACGACGGGAGCACCGAAAGGGGTAGTGTTGACGCATGAGAATATCGCGGCATCGGCTCGGAACATCAATGCGTATATCGGTAACGATGCGGATGATATAGAGCTATTGGCGCTTCCGGTGAGTCACTCGTTCGGACTGGGACGCTTGCGGTGCGTGTTGTCAAAAGGTGGTACCATCGTGTTGCTGGGAACGTTTGCGAACGTAAAACGGTTCTTTGCTGCGCTGGACGAATATCATGTGACGGGATTCGGAATGGTTCCTGCCAGTTGGGCATACCTGAAGATGATGAGTCGCGATAAGATTCGGAACTATGCTGACCAACTGAAGTACATCGAGATTGGCAGTTCGTTCATGAGCATTGAGGACAAGAAGATGCTGATGGAGTGGTTGCCAAGCACACGAATGTGCATGCACTATGGGTTGACAGAGGCTTCGCGTAGTGCGTTCATGGAGTTTCATGAGTACGCGGAGAATCTGAGTTCCATCGGTAAGGCAGCTCCGAACGTGGATATTCGGATTATTGACGGAGAGATCTGCGTGAAGGGTGAGCACGTGACCAAGAGCTATTGGAACGAGAGTCCGGAACGGATTGCACAAGATTTTCATGGCGACTATTTCCGGACAGGAGACAGCGGTTGGATGGACGAGGATGGCCATATCTACATCAAAGGACGTATCAAAGAGATGATCAATGTGGGTGGCGAAAAAGTAAGTCCGATGGAGGTGGAAGATGTGCTGAATGCCATTCCGCAGATCAAGGAGAGTGCATGTTGTGCAATGCCGGATAAGGTGATGGGAGAGGTTGTCGAAGCGTTTATCGTTGAGAAAGAACCTATCACGGATGCGGAGATCATGGAGATTATCAAGCCGCAGTTGGAGAACTATAAATGGCCGAAGAAGATTCAGCGCATCGCTGAGATTCCGAAAACAAGTTCCGGAAAAATTCAGCGGCTACAGCTGAAAGTGAATAGTTAAGAGTGAAAAGTTAATAGTATGGAAGAAAATATGACAGCGGAGTTGTTAGGAATGCCACCGTATGAGCAGAGTGCGGAAGCGGACGCTATGTTTATGGAGGCGCTGCAAGAAGAATTGCAGTTCCATTATGACCATAATGAGGCATATCGACAGTTCTGTAATCGCAAAGGTTTTGATCCGCATATGCCGTTAACGGATATCGCGCAGATACCTCCTGTTGCCGTTAGTGTGTTTAAAGAGTTGGGATTCTCGTTGGCATCTGTGCCCAAAGAGGATATTCGTCTGCGTTTACAATCTTCCGCTACATCCGGTACACCAAGTACGATAGTGGTAGATAAGGAGACCTCACGTCGTCAAGCTAAAGCAATGGTCAAAGTGATGCAGGAGGTGATTGGTCGCGAACGCAAGCCGTTCCTTGTGATGGATATTGATCCTCGTTCGGAGTTCAAAGCATTGTTAGGAGCACGTTTTGCAGCGATAACGGGGTATCTGAACTTTGCGAGCAAGGCTGCGTATTTCCTGAAAGCGAACGAGAAACGAGTGTCGTATTTCGATGTGGAAGCGATGCAGGAGTACCTGCGTTCGTTGCCGGAAGAGCAACCTGTGGTGGTGTTCGGATTCACGTATATCTTGTATTCACAGGTGTTGAAAGCATTGCAAGCCGCGAATGTGAAACTACGCTTGCCGAAGGGTTCGAAAATCATCCATATCGGTGGTTGGAAAAAATTAGAGAGCGAGAAAGTGGAGAAATCCCTTTTTAACAAACAACTATCAGAGGTGTTTGGCATTGAACCGACTGACGTGGTGGATATATATGGCTTTACAGAGCAGATGGGATTGAACTATCCGGATTGTCCGTGTGGATGCAAGCATACAAGTAATTATGTTCGCGTACTCGTGCGCGATACGCAGACGCGTGAAGTGCTTCCTGCAGGAAAAGAAGGAATGTTGGAGTTCATCAGTCCTGTGCCGCATTCATATCCGGGTAATGCCGTGCTGACGGATGACTTGGGATATATGATTGACGAACCGTGTCCATGCGGACGTGGAGGTACGCGGTTCATGGTAACCGGACGACTCAAGAAAGCGGAGATTCGTGGGTGCGGAGATATTCTCGCTAACAAACTGACGTTCTCTGCGAAAGTTGATAGTCAAGAGTCGAGAGTCGATAGTCTGGATGTGCAGTCGTATCATGGTGCGGAACTGCTAACTACGGAAGCGAAGGAGCAGTTAAAGGAAGTCATCGGTTCGTTGCGAGATGCGCAGAAATGGTTGCGTGAACAGCCGGTAGACGGACTGATCGGACTGATTGACTTGGCTGCGAAACGATGGTTGGCAGAACCGCAATACCAGGTGCTGAAAGATAAGGGACTATTGTTCTTATCGACTTGGTGCGCGGAGAATAACTTGCGGAGAGTGGCGCAATTGGGTTTGCGTGGCAATGTGGGTTATGCGGACGGATGGCATGCGATGCCGGACAGCGAGAAACACATGATGTGTGCCAATGCGCGTGGTCTGGTGTGCCATTGGTTAGCCGGAAACGTGCAGATACTGGGGCTGTTTGCGTTGGTACAAGCGATAATGACGAAGAACTGCAACTTGCTGAAAGTGTCGAAGAACGACGAAGGTGTGTTCCGATTGTTGCTTACGGCATTTGAAGAACTGGAGTACGCATGTGCAGACGGACGTGTCGTCAAAGGCGATGATTTGTTACGGACAATAGCAGTCGTTTATTTCCCCAGGACAGCGGATGAAGTGGCTCGAGAGATGTCGGCATCGGCTGATGTGCGTATCGCATGGGGAGGACGTGAGGCAGTGGAGACAGTTGCCGGTTATCCGTCGCGATATGATTCGGAGACGGTGATTTTTGGTCCGAAACTATCGATGGCTGTGATTGCACGGGAGGACTTGCAGGACGAACAGGAAGCACGCAAACTGGCACGACGTGTGGCTGTGGATGTGTCGATATTTGACCAGACCGGTTGTGCGTCACCGCATAATGTGTATGTGGAGCGCAATGGGACAGTGAGTCCGGAGCAGTTCTGCGAGTTGCTGACGGAAGCGATGCGCAAGACGGAGTTGCAGATTCCGAAACCGGCAATGTCGGCCGAACAGGTGAGTGCGATTCATTCGATACGCAGCGTGTATGATTTCTGCGGCAAGGTGTATGGCTCGGAAACGATGTCGTACACAATCCTGCTGGAAGAGGATCCAAAGGCGCATAAGCCGGTTTACTCGCGTGTGATTTTTGTGCACGTGGTGGATGATATCCGGGATGCGTTGCAGTATGTAAATGAGGATGTTCAGACGATTGGCGTGTCGGGTGTGAGTGAGCGAGTAGGGGCTTTTGCTTCTGCCGCTGCCGAGATGGGAGCGATGCGTTTCCCGTTGATTGGTCGCATGCTCAACTTCGAGATGCCGTGGGACGGAATCATTTTGATTGATCGATTAGTTAAATGGAACACGTTGGCTGGGCCGATGTGCTGAGAGATTTTAGATTTGAGATTTTTGATTTGGTGATATGAGTAAAACTTTCGTTGTGGCAGAATTATCTGCGAATCATGGACATAAGTTAGAGAATGCGTTAGCTTCGGTACATGCAGCCAAGGCTGCCGGAGCGGATGCGATTAAGATTCAGACGTATACGGCAGATACAATAACGTTAGATTGCCATAAAGATGAGTTTATGGTTCATGGCGGTTTATGGGATGGCGAATATTTGTATGGGTTATATCAACAAGCATATACTCCGTGGGAATGGCATGAAGCTATATATGAAGAGGCACGAAAGATTGGTTTGACGTGCTTTTCAACGCCCTTTGATCAATCGGCAGTGGACTTTCTGGAAGAGTTAGGCAATCCGATCTATAAGATTGCGTCGTTTGAGATCACGGACATTCCGCTAATCGAGTATGTCGCATCGAAGCATAAACCGATGGTTATCTCGACCGGAATCGCTACTCCGGATGATATTCAATTAGCTTTAGATGCATGCAAACGGGTAGGGAATGAGGATGTGACGTTGCTGCATTGCGTTTCGGCCTATCCTGCTCCGATGGAGTTGGTGAATCTGCGGACGATGATGGATATGGCAGAGCGTTATGGTGTACGTGTCGGATTGTCAGACCATACGATGGGAGCGGATGTGGCGATTGCTGCTGTGGCGTTGGGTGCTACGATGGTGGAGAAACATTTCATCTTAGATAGAGCTATCGGAGGACCGGATGCTGGATTCTCCATGCAGCAGGATGAGTTTGCAGCGATGGTACAATCAATACGCAATACAGAGAAGGCTTTAGGAAAGGTGGTGTATAAGACGGATCCGACATCTATAGCAGGGCGCGAATATTGTCGCTCATTGTATGTGGCAGAAGACATGAAAGCCGGGGATGTGATCACAGAACAGAATGTCCGTTCGGTAAGACCAGGATACGGATTGGCACCGAAGTACATGCCGGAGATATTAGGGAAGAGAGCGAATCGGGATCTTGCCAAAGGAGAGAGAATGAGCCTGGATTTTATCGATGATAGATTATAGATGATAGATGAACTTAAGAGGTAAGAGCTAAGAGTTAAGAGCTAAGAGTTAAGAGATATGAGCGAGATGAAAACAAATAGGGCATTTGCGAAGGGAGTATCGACGGCATTCATTATAGAAAGTCCGTTCCAATTGCTATGTGCCTGGGAGGCGATTGAGGAGTTTGAGATCAAGGATTATAAGATTGTGCTGGTAATAGATGCAAATAATATCCGTAATAAGCAAACCATCGCCATGTTGAAAGATAAGAAGATGGCTTATGATGAATACTATTGGAATGACGAAAGCTTTAAAGATATCAGACCTCAAAATGTGCGGTATGATCGAATCATGATAGGCGACTATGATGATCTATGTTTGATGCAGGTATGCGAATATTATGCATCTAAGCATGCAGAGGTAGTATTTATGGATGATGGCTTGTCTTCTATCATGCTATTAAAAGGACTTCCCTATCAACATACTCCATTTTTGGCAAAGATACGGAAACTATTGAAAGGCGATATAGCGATAGAACGTGCACGAAAGAAAATGTTTGAGCATTGGGAGGAAATCGGTATCGAGAATAACTATACTATGTACACCCTGTATGATAATATCAAGTCTCGAAAATTCAAGATATATCCTAATTCATTGTCTCACTTGTGTACCAAAGAAAAGAAGGGACGTGACGTAATCTTGATTGTAGGAACAACCATATTGGATGTGGCTTATGAGCATAATATTCCAGTTCCTGTATTTGAAGGACTGATGTGGACAAAACTCGTAGAGGTAAAGGAACAGTATCCGGACAAAGAGATAATATACATACCGCATGGAAGAGATCGGGATCCCCGTATAGAAGATATGTGCAAGTGTTTGCACGTAGAGTTTAAGCGTTTGGATATGTCGATAGAGTATTATGTGGTGAAAGAGAATCTGCATATAGAGGCGATATATGGTATGCTATCTACCGCTTTGTCCACATTGCGCAAGATGACAGGGGCACCGATAACGTTATGGTCATTAGATGACAAAAAAGACAAGTATCAGTATCTGCACCGTCAGTATATGGAGTATTATGAAAGAATGGGGATGAAGGTGGAAGAGATTCATGTACAGAGGTAAGAGATGATAGATGAACGAGTTAAGGAATTAAAGAGTTAAGGAATGAAATTTATCAAAAAAATGAGGCATAAGTGGATGAAGTTGCGATTGCAGCCGATTCGGGTATTTTGCTTCCATGAGGTTAGTGAAGAAAGTAACGGAAGTAATGACTGGATGCCTACGGAGCAATTGAAGCGGATGTTGCTGCAAATCCAGGATGAGGGGTACGTGTTTATTTCGTTTAAAGAAGCCTATAGACATATATGTAACGATTGCGTGCGCACGCGCAAATATGCGGTCCTGACGGCAGACGATGGGTTGCAATGTCAATTGGAGTTGTTGCCTTGGTTTGAGG
Source organism: uncultured Bacteroidales bacterium (assembly GCA_947164985.1). Lineage (GTDB taxonomy): Bacteria > Bacteroidota > Bacteroidia > Bacteroidales > Paludibacteraceae > Colicola. The sequence continues at coordinate 32,191 of CAMUYI010000002.1, forward strand.
AGAATAAGATACCTATTACGTTCTGCTTAAACGTAACCAGTCCGAAGCAAGAGAAATGCGGTAGGCCCTATCGGCAATGGTATCATATGGAGGACGAGAAGACAGAGAAACAATTTGCTAAGCGATTGTATATATCCGAGAAAGAGTTGGATGCATTGGACTCGAAGATGGTATCGTATGCGCTACATGGATATAATCATGATGAATCGGCAGTGGAGATAACGCTTGATGAATTGCAGCGAGATATAGAGGGATGCATTGAGCGGTATGGACAGGATAAACATTATGTACCATTTTACGTATATAAATACGGTACGCATAATGCAGATACAGATGAGGTAGTAAGGAGAAATAAATTAGTGCCGGTGTTGTCGGACGGTTTATGGAACTATAACGATGGCAAGTTAATACATCGAGAAATATTGGAATATATCTATAGAACGACATGTCAGTAAGAATAGTTATAGCAGGAGATTTGTGCTTATGCGATAGGACAGCACATGCGGATTTGGAGACATTGATCCAAACGCATGAATCATGCATGCCGGTAATCAAGGGTGCAGATTATGCTGTCGTGAATCTGGAATGCGCGGTAGTTACTTCTGATAAACCCAAGGCAATCAAGAAAGCCGGTCCGGCATTGAGATGCGAAGATAAGGTGGTAGATTTGGCTAAGGCATTAGGCTTTATGGCTTGCACATTAGCGAATAATCACTTTGCGGATTATGGCAACGAAGGCGTACAAGAGACGTTGGACGTTTTAACTGCTCGTGAGATGGATTATGTGGGAGCCGGGATGAATGCAGAAGATGCCAAGCGGATTTTATATAAGAAAATCAATGACGATACTTTTGCGATTATCAATGCCTGTGAGCATGAGTTTACGGTTGCGACAGAATCAAAAGCCGGATGCAATGTATTGAATCCGATTAGTTTGTCGTACGATATCAAAGAAGCGAAGAAGAATGCGGACTATGTGATAATGATTATTCATGGTGGACATGAGGGCTACCAACTGCCATCTCCGCGTATGCAGGAAACCTATCGGTTCTTCGTAGATATGGGAGCGGATGCGGTAGTGAACCATCACCAGCATTGCTATTCTGGATATGAGCTATACAACGGGAAGCCGATTATATATGGATTAGGCAATTTCTCGTTTGATGAGAGAGGTATGCGGAATGACATATGGAATGAAGGATATATGGTGTCATTGACATTCGACAAGAAAATATCGTTTGATCTCATACCGTATGTGCAGAACGATGAGCAGATGGGTATTCAGATGATGAATGGTAAACGAGAGGAGGAGTTTGATGCGCGTATTAAGCAGCTGAATGCTATGATAGCTGATCCGAAGCAACTGCGAGAAGCATGGAATGCTATGGCAGAGCAGCATCGAGACGAGTATATGCAACAACTTGAGCCATACCGGTACCCACTGTTGGTAAAAATGGCAAAGCTCCATTTGTTGCCAAAGAAGCTGATTGCTAAGTTGCTGCCGGAATATATGACAGAGAATAGAAGATTGTTTATGAAAAGTTACTTCCAATGCGAAGCACATCGGGATATAATGAATAAATTGTTAGAACAATGACAAAGATAAAAGAATATATGCACAAGAAGATGATGTGGGTATGCCGGAATATCTACTATAGGGTAAAGCCACGTTTCTTCTACACGTCGCCGAAGACGATGGCTGCTCTATGGTACGCTTATAACATGGATGAGTTGCCTCATTTTGCCCATCCAAGAGAGACAAATGAATTATGGATGTCCATCAATCTAAGAGCGAGGAAAGATCCGAAGGCTCGTGCATTGCGTATTCGTTGTGCCGATAAGTATGCCGTGCGTGAGTATGTGAAGGAGAAGGGTTTTGCGGATATACTGAATGAATGCTACGGAGTATATGATTCGTTCGATGAGATTGATTTTGATAAACTGCCGAATCAGTTTGTACTGAAGTTAACCACGGGTTGCGGTATGAATTATATATGCAAAGACAAATCTAAAATTAACAAGGAAGAATTGCGATCAACGGTAGCTACATGGTTTGAGAAATGTAAGGATTATGGTCTGAAAACAGCAGAATGGCATTATGCGGAGATCAAGCCTCGTTTGATAGTAGAGAAATATCTGTCTCAATTAGGAGAATCGGTATCGTTGATAGATTATAAATGTCATTGCTTTAATGGTAAGTTATACCACATTGAGACGATAAGTGATAGGGATAATGTGCATCATACCTTTAACTGTGATACTTATAATCCGCAATGGGAACGCACTGATTGCGTAATGCCGCAATATCATACGCCGCGTCGTATGTTGCCGAAGCCGCAGAGTTTTGAGTATATGAAGAAGATAGCAGAGACGTTGAGTGCGGATGCAGAATACGTGCGTGTAGATTTGTATGAGATAGATGGAAAGGTGCTGTTCGGCGAATTAACGTACACACCGGCAGGATGTATCGAGTATGATTATTTGAAAGAGTATCGGGAAGACATGTGTCGATTCTATTATGCAACAAAGAAGTAAAGACATAGCAATCATAGGTGTCCCTTTTCGATCCGGAGCTAACCGTGAGGGCGCGCAACATGCATCTAAATGGCTGATGGAGCATTTGATGCTGCCAATGGACAATCTACTTCGTTTAAGAACGGAGGATAAACCGTTGACGGACGAAACGCAAGGCGGCATTAAGAACTATGAAGCCGTGCTGCAAATGCGCGATGTGGTAGCGACAAAAGTTGCTGCGGCTATAGAAAGAGAAAATAAGGTAGTGACGATAGGAGGAGATCACTCTATCGCTATGGGAAGTATTGCCGGGGTGTTAGAGCATTATCCGAATGTAGGTGTGATATGGTTTGATGCCCATACGGATATCAATACCGAAGCGACATCTCCATCCGGTAACGCGCATGGTATGCCACTGGCTGTTCTAATGGGATTATGCAAAAGCGAATTCAATACGCAAGAAGCGAAACTTAATCCGAAGAATGTGTATTGGGTAGGTGCGCGCGATATTGATAAAGGTGAGTGGGAAACGATTAAGCGATTGGGCATAGAAAATCATGTGTTCACGACAGAACGAGTACATGAGATAGGAATGCAAGCCGTGATTCATCAGATCCGTACTGCTTTTCAAGAGAATGGAGTGGAGCAACTACATCTTAGTTTCGATGTGGATGGCATGGATCCATTGATTGTTCCTGCAACCGGAACACCGGTGCCGGATGGATTGAACGAGATAGAATGCAATGCATTTGTTGAAGAATTGACGGAAGGTATGCCTCAATTGGTATCTATGGATTTTGTAGAATATAATCCGAATATGGATGATGCACATCATACCACAGGAAGATGGTGTGCGTATAAGTTGGAAGAATTGATAAATCTTTTATAAGAACGATGGAATTAGCACCAGTAATAGTATTTAACTATAACCGTCCCGATCATAGTCAGCAGGTGTGGGATGCGCTTAGTCAGAATGAGTTGGCAGCAGATACTGAATTGTATCTCTATTGCGATGGACCTAAGGAATTAAGGAGTGAAGGAGTTAATGAGTTAACGAATGAACGAATAAAGGAGAGCAACGCAAGGGTAAAGCAGACTCAGGATTTAGCCAAGGAATATGCGATAGAGGCACAGAAAGCAGGTAAGTTCAAAGCTGTGCATGTAGTATGCTCCGAGAAGAACAAAGGCTTGCGCACCTCTATTATCTCTGGAGCTACGGAGGTGATTAATAAGTACGGCAAGGTAATTGTATTAGAGGACGACTTGGTAACTTCGCCCTATTTTCTCAACTATATGAATAAGGCGTTGGATAAATATGAATCCTATCGAGGAGTATTCTCTATCGGTTCGCAGTCGTATGTCAATCCGAAGGAGTTTCCAAAGGATTATCCGTACGATGTATATGCATATCCGACGCATATGCCTACCGGTTGGGCAACATGGGCAGATCGATGGAAGTTAGTAGAGTGGGATATTGACAAACAATTAGCTCCAGTTCTAGCAAACGAACCATATATGCGCAATGCCTTTATGCGAGGAGGTGAGGATTTGTATTACCGGAGTTTAATGGAGCGTTTAAGAGGGTTGGATGTATGGTCAATCTGTTTCTCGTTGGCACATTTCAAGCATCATGCAGTCTCTATTACACCAATTGTATCCTATATCCATAATATTGGTTTTGATGGTTCCGGAGTGAACTCCGGAGTTAAAGATGATCCGTTCTTGAATCATAACTACTATGTAGATGCGGTAAAAGACCCGCGATTGTTGGATGTTGTATATGAAGATAGTAGGATCGTAAATATCGTGTATTCCAGTTCCGTACTGCATCGTCGTCCGTTTTTTAAACGGATAGTAAACCGACTAATGTGTATGTTGACAGGAAGAACTAATTATATATTGAAAGGCGAAGTATATAAACTATAATTAGATAATGAATAATCACGAGCAAATATTAGTAACATCTCCACTGCTGCCGGATTTGAAGGAGTTTAATAGGTATCTGGAGCAGATATGGGAGAGCAAGTGGATTACGAACAACGGTTCGTTCCATCAGCAGTTGGAGAAAGCATTAGCTGAATATCTGGGAGTGGAGTACATCTCCGTGTTCACCAATGGTACGTTGCCGCTGATTACTGCGCTGCAAGCATTAGGCCTAACCAAAGGAGAAGTGATAACCACTCCATATTCATTTGTGGCCACCACACACTCTATATGGTGGAATCAATTGACTCCTGTGTTCGTGGATGTAGAACCGAGTACGGGTAATATCGATCCGGAGAAGATAGAGGTTGCCATCACAGAGAATACGGTAGCTATCATGCCGGTGCATGTATATGGTCAGCCGTGCGATAATGAGAGGATAGATGCTATCGCTAAGAAGCACAATCTCAAAGTGATTTATGATGCAGCGCATGCGTTTGGGGTGAAGAAAGACGGGAAGTCCGTTTTAGAGTGGGGCGATATGAGTACATTGAGTTTTCATGCTACGAAAGTTTATGGAACGATAGAGGGAGGAGCACTGGTTTGTCATAGCGCAGAGATGAAGCATCAGATAGATAACCTCAAGAACTTTGGTTTTCGAGGAGAGGTGACAGTAGAAGCTCCGGGTATCAATGGAAAGATGGATGAGGTACGTGCTGCATTCGGATTGTTGAATTTGCAGCAGGTAGATGCTGCGATTGCGAGACGTCACGAGGCGGCAATGCGTTATCGTGATGCTATAGATCGGATAGAGGGAGTTTCTTATTTAGCAGAACAATCGGGAGTACGATACAATTATGGTTATTTTCCTATCTTTGTAGATGCAGAAAAGTATGGTATGACGCGAGATGAGTTGTACGAGATGATGAAGGCAGAGAATGTATATGGTCGTCGGTATTTCTATCCGTTGATTACAGCCTTTGAACCATATCGTGATTATCCAAGTGCTGCAGAGGCTAATTTGCCTGTAGCTAACAAGATGGCTGATCAAGTGATATGTTTACCGATGCATCATGAGTTGTCAAGTGAGGATGTTGAACGAGTTATTAACTGCATAATGAAGTAAAATGAGTTCGTTTTATTCAGAAACAGAGTTGAAAAATTTGGGGCTTAAGTCCTATGGAAAGAATGTGCTGATTAGCAAGAAATGCAGCATCTACTCACCGGAGAAGATATCAGTTGGGAACAATGTTCGCATTGATGATTTCTGCATAATTAGCGGAAATGTGACGCTGGGTAGTAATGTGCATATCTCAGCTTATAGTGCATTGTATGGTGCAAAAGGCATTGAGTTCAAGGATAATAGTGGATGCTCAGCACGTACGACTATCTATTCGGCTATGGACGATTTCTCTGGGGATTATTTGATAGGCCCAATGCATCCGGAAGACACGACTCATGTGACAGGAGGAAAAGTTACAATAGGCCATTTTGTGCAGCTCGGAGCACATTGTTTGGTGTTCCCGAACCTCACGATATATGATGGTGCGGTTGTTGGAGCATTGTCGTTGGTAACGAAAGATATTCCGGAGTGGAGTATATATGTCGGTATACCAGCACGGAAGTTGAGAGATAGAAGTAAAGGATTATTAAATCTGCTATAGATATGGAGTGGCCGAAAGTAAGCGTCATTTGTACGGTATTTAAGCATGAACCCTATCTGCGACAATGTTTTGACGGGTTTGTGATGCAGAAAACCAATTTCCCGATAGAGGTGTTGGTAAACGATGACTGTAGTCCTGATGGATCTGCAGTTATTATGCGCGAGTATGAAACAAAGTATCCGGAGATATTCCGCTGCGTGTATCAGAAAGAGAACCAATACTCAAAAGGATTATATCCGTGGTGGGAGGTTTTGTTCCCTATGGCTAAAGGCGAGTATATCGCTATTTGTGAGGGAGATGACTATTGGACGGATCCGTATAAATTACAGAAACAGGTGGATTGGTTAGATGCACATAAGGATTATGTGGCTTGTTTTCATAACGCGGTTGTTCAATGCGGGGAGCATAGGGGATTATTCAATCCGCTAAACGAAAATCATTATCCGACGGTAGAAGATATAATTACCAGGCATTGGTTTATTGCGACAGCATCATTAGTTTATAGGAATGTACTGAAAGAATATCCAAGTTGGCGCAATGAGATAGTTAGTGAAGATTATCTATTAGAGTTGTTATTGGCAAAAGAAGGTAAGTTCTATTATATGGATGATGTGATGTCGGTATATAGGGTAGAAGGACAAGGCGTATCAACGGCAATGAACGCAGATAAACCAAAAATGTATGAAGGTTTGATATTTCTTATGACGCAGATGAAGGAATGGTATGAAGATTTATGTACTGAGTCGTTTGATAAAGCCGTAGCCGGTTATCAGAAAGAAAAGGCAATTAGCGAAAAAGAACTGTATTATGCAACGCATCCTATTGCGCGAGCATTTAGACCTAAAACGTATAAAAGGGCGATTAAGAGGTGGTTGAGAAATATAGCGAATAGATGGTAGTTAACGAATTAAAGAGTGAACGAATGAAACTTAGTATTGTAACCATAAACTATAATAATGCGGAGGGATTAGAACGTACTCTTAATTCCGTATTAGTTCAAACCTATGAGGGGATTGAGCATATCATCGTAGATGGAGGATCTACCGATGGTTCGGTAGACGTAATTAAGAGATACGTTCAGAAAGCTAAGAGCCGAGAGTCAAGAGCTAAGAGTGTTATTTGGGTTTCGGAGAGGGATAATGGTATTTATAATGCAATGAACAAGGGCATTGAGATTGCCCTCGGACGTCGCGTTGTCAATGCCCTTAATCGTTCCGAGCTTGTCGAGGATAAGAATATAGGTATACAGCGCGCAACGGGAGAGTATATACAAATCCTTAACTCCGGTGACGTGCTTGCAGCACCGGATGTCACCGAGCGCATGGTTAGCGCGCTTAATGATGAAATGAGCCGACTACGTCTTAATGAGCCGCATACGCTTAATGATGGGGTGTCGATCTTGTATGGCAATATGATGAAGGATTATGGAGGAGGTAAATTAGGACGGGATATGAGCGGGAACGGATTGTATGAGCCAAGTTCGTTCATCTATTTCTACTTTGGAACACTTAATCATGATAGTGCATACATACGGCGAGATTTGTTTGATAAGTACGGACTCTATAATGAAGAGATGAAAATATGCTCAGATTGGGAGTGGTACGTTCGCGCAATAGCTATAGGAGGAGAGAAAGCAGTTTATACCAATATAGATGTAACTATCTTTGATATGAACGGAGTGAGCGAGAGTGGTGGAAAGAATGCTGAGTTGATTAAAATAGAGAGAAGAGAATATCTGGAGAAGATATTACCAGCATCAGTACTAAATGATTATGATGCCTACGCATTCCAAATAGATCAGTATATGCGCCTCAAGAAGCACCATATGTGGGGGATAGTGCATCTGATGGAAAGAGTGGTGAGGAAGATGGAGAAGTGGCATATACTCAAATAGATGATAGATTATAGATAATAGTTGTATGAATCTAATAGGAAAGTTATATGAGAGATTGAGCAATGCATGTTATCGGATGCGGTTGAAGAACGATAACTTCACGATTATCACGAATACGTGCATAGCCGGAGTGATGTACCATAAGTTAGGAAAACAGTTTATTTCTCCTACGATTAACTTGTGGATGGAGGATGAGGATTTTCTGAAGTTCGTACATGATATGGATGCGTATTTAGAGAAGCCGTTGCGATTCATACAAGGACGAGATACAACACCAGTAGCCTATTGCGGCGATGTGATGATCCATTTCAATCACTATACAACAGAAGAAGATGCCGAAGCGAAGTGGAGTGCGCGAAAGGTACGTATAAACAAGGATAATTTATTTATCATCTGCTCGGATAGGGCGAATCCGGAAACAACGCATGTGATATCGCATGAAGATATGCTCTCGCTAAAGGCGATACCGTGCAAGGGAAGGGTAGTGTTCTCGACGAGAAATTATGATGATATAGATTATATCGTGCCGTTGCCGAAAGATCCTGAAGGAGACTATGTAAATCGTTATATGTTAGATAAGAATGAGAAACTGAATCGATGGAGATGGGAGTCGGCATTCGACTGGGTACATTGGATAAATACGGGAGAAGTGAAGGTAATGAGTTAATGCATGAATGACTTAAGAAATGAACGCATAACACTAACTCATTAAACATTAATTCGTTAAATCATTATGATTATGGAGAAAAAATACAATTATAAGGACTTAGATGCGTACAAAGAATCAAAGAATCTCGTAATATTAGTGTACGCTTTATTGAAAAAGTTCCCACGCGAGGAACAATATGCACTATGCGATCAACTGCGCAGAGCCGTAATTTCTATACCGTCAAATATAGCCGAAGGAAGCGGACGAACCTCAGCAAAAGACCAAGCGCATTTCTTTGAGATGGCATTTGGTTCTTTAATGGAGGTAAACTGCCAAATTGACATCGCCCATGACTTGGGTTATATAACAAATGAAGATGTAGAAAACGTAGAAAAGCACGTAAAAGCGATTGCCGCACTGCTTTCCGGTTTGCGCCGCAAACTTCTCGGAGAATCTTTAACTCATTAACGCCTTAATTCATTAAACATTATGCGAAAAGCATTGATTATATTATCGGTAGTGCTGAATGTCGTGTTAGCGGTGGCATTGTACTATGTAGCATGCGTGAAGACGGATTTTTCGAAGCGCATGATGGCGAAGATTAAGCATGAAGCATATGTGCCAGAGCGACAGGATGGGTGTTGCGTAGAGAGTTGGAATAATTGTATAAAGAAACTAGATATGGAGGCGGATGTAGTATTCTTTGGAGACTCAGAAACAGCCGGAGGAAATTTTCAGAAAGCATTCCCGGAAGTGAAATCGATTAACTTAGGCTATGTAGGCGAAGAAGTAAAAGGTATGTTGCGGCGAGTGGAGACTATTAAAACAGTCAAGCCGAAGAAGGTGTTCTTGATGGCGGGAATTAATGGCTTGAGAAATCAGACGATGGAAGAGTTTGAGTATTGGTATGCTGCCTTGGTAGATGCGATACGGAGAGAAGTCCCGAAAGCAGAATTGTATATAGAGAGCATCTTGCCGATAACGTGTTATTCAGACTACTGCGATAATAAGAAGATACGCGAGGCAAACGCTATCCTACAACGTATGGCAGCAGAGCGAAACATACAATATTTAGACATATATAGCGCGTATGCGCATGAGGGTGCTTTACCTAATGAGATGTCATATGACGGATTGCATTTGACAGAGGAAGCGTACGAGATATGGTATGAGGCGATTAGAAAACATATAGAAAATTAGATGAACGATCATTTAGAATTACGTTTTAGATTTTACAATTTAGATTTTAGATTGGAATGATAAAATTATCAATTATAGTACCGATATACGGAGTGGAACAATATCTGCAGAAGTGCGTGGATAGTTTGCTGTCGCAAGATATTCCATCGTCTGAATATGAGATCGTATTATTAGATGATGGTTCTCCGGATAAGTGTCCGCAAATATGCGATGAATACGCTACGGCTCATGAGAATATCCGAGTCGTGCACCGCGAGAATGGCGGATTAAGCGCTGCGCGGAATAGCGGAATTGAGGTGGCAGAGGGCGAGTATGTGATGTTTGTGGATAGTGACGATTATATCGAGTCGAATGTGCTTGGAGGCTTATTATCACAGATAGAGCGAGATAACTTAGATGTGCTACGCTTCAAATATCAGAACGTGAATGAAAAGTATGAGGTGTTTCTGCCGTATAAGCGAGATCAAAGATTAGAGAATGATTATTCAGAAACGCCTACTGATGGTGTGACATTCTTGAATGAACGCATGAACACTCAGTGCTATGCTTGGGCGTTTATTATTAGACGTAGTCTAATTTATAATGATGAAATGAGCCCCAATAAATCGCTTAATGATGTGTGTTTGTTTACTCCGGGGATATACTTTGAGGATACGGATTGGACACCGAGGATGCTAGTGAGAGCAAAGAGAGTGGCAAGTACGAATACGATAGTGTATAACTATTTGATGCGAGTGGGGAGTATCACGAATGCAGTGAAAAGGAGCAAGCAAAAGAAAGTGTTGGATGATAAAATGCGGTTGGTTGCAACTATGCAGAACCAAGCAAGTGAGTTACAAGAACAAGGCAAGGATAGTAAGTGGTTTACAAGGATGATAGCAGATACGGTGATTAGTATAATCTCAATACTAAGTACGCAGTTTTATCAGGAGCGAAAGTCTTATCTTAGGCAGTTAAAGGAATTGAATATATATCCAATTCAGTCAAAGATAGTTAAAGCCAGATTAATTAACATTTCTCCGTGTTTAGCAGTAGAATTATTGTATATAAAAAATTCATAAATGCGGTATAATTAAAACAAAAAGAAAAAAATATACATTTTTAAGTCCATATACTTGTGTATATGGATTTTTTTTTGTATCTTTGCCGCGGATTTTATGTGCGCATAGGTGCACGCAGGTACGTAAATGAAAGAGAACGTAATAATATCAGTGGTATCTCCCGTATATAGGGGTGAAAAAATGGTGAGCGAATTAGTCCGCAGAAATGTGGAGGCACTGACTGGAATGGGTGTGGATTATGAGATCATACTCGTGAATGATGCATCACCGGACGAATCGTGGCATGCTATAGAACAAGAGTGCAAGAAGAACTCGAAAGTGAAAGGATTGAACCTATCTCGCAACTTTGGGCAACACTATGCTATTACTGCCGGATTGAGATATACTACCGGAGATTGGGTAATCGTGATGGACTGCGATTTGCAGGACAGACCGGAAGATATACCGGCATTGTATGCTAAGGCACAGGAGGGATATGATATCGTGTTTGCGCGTCGAGTGGTGAAGCATGTAGGGTGGTGGAAACGGTTCTCGAGTGTGGCTTTCCATAAGGTGTTTGATTGGTTGAGCGGTTCTCATTCTGATCCTACGATAGCTAACTTTGGCATCTATAAGAAAAGTGTTATAGAGGAGTTTAACAATATGCCGGAGCAGACGAGAGCATTCAAATTCCTATTGGAGCATCTTGGCTTTAAACGTACATGCATTGAGGTAGAGCAAGCAGAACGTGCAGAGGGGGAAAGTTCTTATAATTTAGGCAGATTGCTCAAACTGAGTTTTGATGTGATTATATCGAACTCCAATAAACCGCTGCGCATGGCTGTAGGCTTAGGATTCGGAATGTCCATGTTAAGTTTCCTTCTTGCGGCATATAATATCTTCGCTAAATTGGTGGGAATAATTTTAGTGGAAGGATATACTACGACAATATTCAGCATATGGTTCGTTGGTGGATTACTGCTGTTTGTAATGGGTATATTAGGCCTATACATAGGAAAGATTTTTGACCAAGTGAAGGGACGCCAACTCTTCATCGTAAAGGATAAGATAAATATAGACTAAAAGATATAATTATGGATTTTGAACAAATTAAAGAAATTGTAACGAATGTGATTCGTGAGTATTGCGAACTTAATCACATCGAAGTTGGAGAACTGACCAAAGACACTCCGCTGATTGGTAGTGCACGAATCTTGGATTCGATGGGTTTGGTGAACGTGATTGTGGACATTGAGACAGCGTTCCTTGATGAGGATATTGAGGTGTCGCTGACATCCGATGCAGCTATGTCCAGTCGTATCAGTCCGTTCCGTACTATCGGTGCACTGAGTCATTTTATCGCACGTCAAATAGGTATTGAGGCATGAATCGGGTAATCATCATAACCGGAACACGCAAGGGAATTGGTCGCTATTTGGCTGAGCAATATCTTGCAGAAGGCGACATCGTGTACGGTTGCAGTCGTAGAAACTGCGACTTGGAGCACGAGAACTACCATCACGAGAATCTGGATGTAGCAGATGAAGAGAAGGTGGTGGCATTTGTGCGCAACGTATATAAGGAACAAAAGCGTATCGACGTGCTGATCAATAATGCCGGAATGGCATCGATGAACCATGTACTGCTGACTCCAAAAATGACTGCAGAACGCGTGATGAACACCAACTTCATGGGTTCGTTCCTGTTCTCGCGTGAGTGTGCCAAGTACATGATGAAGCAGCGCAACGGACGTATCGTGAACTACTCGACAGTAGCGGTGGCATTGAACTTGAATGGCGAGTTGGTTTATTCGTCGTCGAAAGCCGCTGTGGAGCAGTTGACGCGTGTGTGGCCGGAGAAATCGGTGAGTATGGCATCACGGTGAATGCCGTTGGTCCTACTCCGGTAGATACGGACTTGATTAAGAACGTGCCTGAAAACAAAATTGAGGAACTGAAAAGTCGTCAGTGCATCAAGCGTCTCGGAACGTTTGAGGATGTGAAGAATGTAATTGATTTTTACCTGAAACCGGAGAGTAATTTCATTACCGGACAGGTGGTTTATTTAGGAGGAGTATTCTAATGAGTTGGATAGTAGATCATATCGCTGAGATGGGCGAGAAGAATGCGGTGGTGTACGATTACAAGGAGTACACCTATGCGCATTTACATGAGCAGATTCTTGCGTACTCGAAGCAGATTGATGGCAAAATCGCCAAAGGAACGGTTGTGGCGTTGGTATCGGATTATAATTTCTATTCGATAGCCTTGTTCTTTGCGTTGTATGAGAACAAGAACATCATCGTTCCGATTACAACGAAGATTGCTTCGGAGATTGAAGATCGAATCCGTGTGTCGAACTGCGATTGGCGTATTGATTTGAACGGAGAAGCGATTGCTATCACGCCTTGTAAGAAACTAGGCGAAGCACATCCGTTGCTGCAACAACTACAGAAGAACGGGAAATCCGGATTGATTCTGTTCAGTAGCGGTACAACCGGTGCTCCGAAAGCTATGATTCATGATTTGGATAACTTGGTGGATACCTATCAGGGCAAACGCGGAAAGAACATGACGTTCTTGATTTTCCTGATGTTTGACCATATCGGAGGACTGAACACGTTGCTCAATTGCATCGCAATGGGCGTAACGATGGTGTTCCCGATTAAGCGTGATCCGGATCATGTATGCGAACTGATTGAGAAATATCAAGTGAACGTGCTGCCGACAAGTCCTACGTTCTTGAATCTGATTCTTATTGGCGAATCGCAGAATAAATACGATTTGAGTTCGTTGCGTATGATCACGTATGGCACCGAACCGATGCCGGAGAGCCTGTTGGTGAAGTTGAAGAGTGTCTTCAACCGAGTTAAGTTTTTGCAGACGTTCGGAACCAGCGAGACGGGTATCAGCCAAACTGCAAGCAAGTCGTCCGATAGCACCTACCTCCGTATTGATGATCCGAAGACGGAGATCAAGATTGTGGATGGTGAATTGTGGATTCGCAGCAAGACGCAGATTATGGGATACCTCAATGCGTCGATGGAGCGATTCACCGAAGACGGATGGTTCAAAACTGGGGACTTGGTAGAGGAAGCCGAAGACGGATACATCAAGATTGTAGGACGTAACAAGGAACTGATTAACGTAGGTGGCGAGAAAGTGTTGCCTTCAGAAGTGGAGTCGGTGCTGTTCCAGATGCCGGACTTGATTGACTGTATGGTCTATGGCGAACAGAATCCGATTACCGGTATGATGGTGGTAGCTAAGGTGCTATTCAAGACACCAATGAAACCGTCGGAGGCAAAGAAAGCTGTGACGCTGTTCTGCGCAGATAAGTTGGATCGTTACAAGATTCCGGCAAAGGTTATCCAAATGACGGAGTCGGAATATACGGATAGGTTTAAGAAAAAAAGAAACTAATTGATATTGCTATGCAGATTACCGATTGTCCTTGGGAATTAGCCAATTTGGATTGCCGTGTTGCAGAAGTTCATTCGTTGTATAACGAGGAATTGGACGAAGCAAAACTACGGGAGTTGGAGGATAACTATGACTACATCGTAGTGAAAGTAGAGGCAGGATCTATGCGTCAGTCTATGTTGCTGAGTCAACTCGGATACCATTTGGCTGAGACGCAGTTGGCTATTCAGAAGGCAAAAAAGGATTGGACGTGGGAACAAGACGCTTTTGCCAAGAAGATGATGCCTCTTTTGAGTGCGGAACGAATTGAGAGTGAAAGTGAGTTGGAGGATTTATTTAGTAAGATATCTTCTAATATGTTCACGACTGATCGTATCTATTTAGATCCGCAGTTTGGCCCGGAATATAGCGTAAGACGGTATAAAAATTGGATGCGTACAGAATGGACAAAAGGTAGTTTGTTGTACAAGCATTTCTTCCGAGGCAAATATGTTGGCTTCTCACTTTGTAAGTCGGTAGGAGATGATTTGAAATGCTTGTTGGCAGGTGTGTTTGAGGAGTATCAAAACATCGGATTAGGTTTCTGGGTGCCGTTAATTCCGGAGATTATTGGAACGATTCCGTACAAGTTATACAGCACGCAGATATCCAGTAATAACATCGCAGTTTATCGCTTATATACATGGCAAACCTTCCAAATTAGCCGATTTGAATACGTATTTGTAAAGCATATCCATCATTAGAATGACCAAACTCGCTACATATGGTTCTTTGATTGGCGTTAACCTGCTGTATGCATGCGTGACTTTGTTCACGAAATATGCCTCGCAGCAGGTGATGGGTTCTATGGCTTATTGTCTCGGTTTAGCCGGAGCGATAGGTGTAATGGGAGCGTATGCGATATGCTGGCAGCAGATCTTGAAACGAGTGGAGTTGAGTACGGCAATATATGTTTAAAGGGACGAGCCTCATCTTCATTATGCTCTTTGCGTTTGCGTTGTTTGGCGAACAGATCACTATCATGAACATTGTAGGTGCTGCAGTGATTATAGCCGGTATAACATTATTTGCGAAAGAATGATATATTATTTACTTGTAGTAGGGTCCGTTTTTGCTGCGGCATGTGCACAGATGCTGTTGAAGCAAGGAGCACGGAAAGAGTATGGCTCTTGGTGGAGGCAGTACATCAACCCGTGGGTGATAGGGGGATATGGCATTATGGCTTGCAGTCTGGTGTTGAACATTTGGTGTATGAGCAAGGGTGTGCAGGTGAAGGAAGTGAGCGTGATAGAGTCGATGAGCTACCTGTTTGTGCCAGTACTGGCATTTATGCTATTTAAAGAGAAGTTGACTGTGCGCAAGATGTGCGCAATTGCGGTCATTATAATAGGTGTAATAATCTTTTTTGTATGAAAGAATTTTTATTAAAAGGAAGTTTTTATGGCATCATTGCCATTCTTACAGGTGTACTTGCATTTTTCATTATGTACAACGCAGGTTGGATTGTTGGTGACGATGCTATTGTTATCAGCCATACAGGCTGGGGGCATTTCTTTAATCCGTCCGATACAGTTGCACCATCCGCGGGGCGTTTCTTCCCGCTGGCCTATGTGGTATATAATATTCTGCCATTATTAGGACTTACATCAGTTAATGCGCATTTTGCCTTGCATACACTAGTCTTTATCCTATTTAGCTCAGTCTCTTTTTGGGCAGCATACAAGGCGATTGATGCCCAAAAACTGACTTGGCAAGGTTATGTCTTGGTTCTCTCTGCGGGTCTCGTTTGTATTGCTCGTGCTTACAATAATTTTTTGGATGCATATTCTACTATTTGGATGGACTATACATTGATAATGATATGGGCGTTGTGTAGTTATTATGTGCATAAGAACCAATCCATTACTGCAGTGGTTATCGGCTTATTATGTGTGATATACATGACATTTTGTATAGAAACAAACTTTGTATTCCCGCTCGTTTACGGAATAATCGGGTTGCTATTTACTAGGAAGAAATCTACCAAGTTGGAGAAAATTTACCTTTGGAGTTTGATAGGGATCGGAATAATTTTCTTATTGCTATATTTCTTCATATGTTTCTTGCATATTGAAGAAGCCTACGATGGTTCGCATGGAACAGAGGATACTATTATTACTAATGCTCTTAAGATGTTTATGGCGCAGAAAGTGCTTTGGGTTGTGCTCGGTCTTGTGTGTTGGCGTGCATATCGTATTATCGCAAAGCAAGAAGAGTTTGAGTTCTGGGATACAATACTTCTGACAGGTTGTGCTTATTGTTGTGGTTGTGCGATAATGAAACTCAACTGGGTTCTTTACTACTCATTAGCATCGTTATTCATGATTCCCTCCATTGTTTACTATTTGCACAAATACTTCAGTAGTAGGTGGGCCTGGGTAATAATGTTAGCATTAGGTCTTTTTACTTTTCGAAAAGTGCCAAGTTACATTAAAACAAATCAAAAAGATCGACATGAATCAGCGAAAACAATGACTATATTATCATTGGAATATAAAGATGGAAATGCATTGTACTGGTATGCACCAAGAATCGATGATACAGCTCGATGCTTTGATTCGGAATCGCGAGCTTGGGTTCATTCATGCATAGAAACACAATTTGCTAGAGAAATTAACGACGAGTCTTACAAATTGACAGAAATCGAAACTTTTACAGATACGCCAGGTGTTTATCTCCTCCCCATAGAAAATAATAAACTATTCTCCGATATCAATGAGACTGTTATCTCTGCAGGAGAAATATTGCAAGCAGAAGCTGAAAGAGGAATAACAATCGTTAAAATCCGCTAACAATGAGTATACCTTTTAATAAACCGCACCTCACAGGTAAAGAGGCGCATTACATGTACAAGGCAGTTTTTGCCGGTCATTTATCCGGTAATGGCGAGTACACGAAGAAATGCCAAGCGTTCTTTCAGGAGCGCTATGGCTTTAAGAAATGTCTTCTGACGACGAGTGGTACAGACGCTTTGGAGATGTGCGCGATGCTGTGTGACTTAAAGCCGGGTGATGAAGTCATCATCCCGAGTTATACCTTCGTCAGCACGGCACTTGCATTTCTCCGCGAAGGAGCAAAGGTAGTCTTTGCTGATAGTATGAAACGTAATCCGAATCTGGATGCAGAAGCTATCGAAGCGCTTATCACTCCGAAAACGAAAGTGATAGTACCGGTGCATTATGCCGGAGTGGCATGTGATATGGATCGTATTATGGAGATTGCTGAGAAGCATAATCTGCTCGTCGTCGAAGATGCCGCGCAAGCCATCGACAGTTATTACCGTTCACCCGTAACCGGTAACCTGTCACCCCTCGGCTCGATAGGCCATCTCGCTGCTTTCTCTTTCCACGAGACGAAGAATATTACTGCCGGTGGTGAAGGTGGTTTGCTCGTAGTCAATGACGAACGCTTCATCCGTCGTGCGGAAATCCTTTGGGAGAAGGGTACGAACCGAGCAGAGTTCTTCCGCGGAGCCGTGAATAAATACGGCTGGGTAGATATGGGTTCGTCTTTCTTACCGGCAGAAATCAATGCAGCTTTCCTTTGGGCGCAACTGGAAAACCTCGACGAAATCCAAAATAAACGTAAGGCTCTTTGGGAGACTTACTATAAACTTCTCAAACCGCTAGCAGACAAAGGCTATTTCCAACTTCCCGACATACCGGAGTATGCATCCAACAATGCCCATATGTTCTATCTCGTTTTTCCTAGTTTAGAGAAACGTACGGCATTGATTCAACATCTCAAAGAGAACGATATCATGGCCGTGTTCCATTATTTGAGCCTACATTGCAGCCAATACTACAAGGATAAACATGATGGACGTGAGTTGCCGGAGTGCGATCGATATGCCGATACCTTGGTGCGTCTGCCGATGTACTATGATTTAGAGATAGAAGATGTGGAGAGGATATGTCAATTAATTAGAGTATGTTGTGAGAGATAAAGTTAAAGTAAAGAGTTGGTAATTTATATGTGTTCTCACATAGAGGCAATGGTTGAAAGAACAAAGATTTAGATTATAGAAGATATAAGTGAAAGTTTTAGTAACAGGTGCAGCGGGGTTTATAGGTTCGAAGTTAGCCTATGAATTAGCAAAGAGAGGAGATGAGGTGGTTGGTGTTGATAACATCAATGATTACTATGATGTGCGGTTGAAGTATGGTCGATTGAAAGAGTTTGCGCATCCGAAAATTCGGTTTGAGCAGATGTCGATAGAGGATAAACCATCTATTGATGCATTGTTTGAGAATGAGCACTTTGAGGTAGTTGTCAACTTAGCTGCACAAGCAGGGGTACGTTATAGCATCACGCATCCGTACACCTACATGCAGAGTAACTTGGTTGGGTTCCTCAATATATTGGAGGCATGCCGGAACTATAACGTACCGAAATTGGTATTTGCTTCTTCGTCAAGCGTATACGGCATGAATGAGAAAGTGCCGTATAACGAAGAGGATAAGGTAGATGTTCCGGTAAGTCTCTATGCGGCAACAAAGAAATCCAATGAACTGATGGCTCATAGTTATAGCAAACTATATGGCTTACAATGTATCGGTTTGCGATTCTTTACGGTATATGGTCCGTGGGGGCGACCGGATATGTCTCCGATGCTATTTGCTAATGCTCTACGTGATGATAAACCGATTAAGGTGTTCAACAATGGCGATATGATTCGTGACTTCACGTATATCGATGATATAGTAGAGGGTACGATGCATACGATAGATAAGGATATTCCTGAGGACAAGCGTGAGAATGGGGTGGCGTACAGGATATATAATATCGGATGCAGTCATCCGGTGAAGTTGATGGATTTCATCAGCGAGTTGGAAGGCGCGTATGGCGAGGAGGCGAAGAAAGAGTATTTGCCTATGCAGCCGGGAGATGTGTATCAGACGAATGCGGATACGAGTCGTTTGGAAACCGAGATGGGTTATAAACCGCATGTGTCGCTGCATGAGGGTATAGGAGAATTCATGAAATGGTATAAGAGCGAAAAGAATCCGTTATAATGAAGCATATATTTTCGCCATATCGAGTATGTCCATTAGGGGCACATGTGGATCATCAGCATGGACTGGTGACGGGTTTTGCGATTGACAAAGGTGTGGATCTTTGGTACGACATCGCAAGTGACAGTTCGGTGGAACTGCAGTCGGCTCAGTATGATAATGTTGTGCGGTTCAATATCGCAGAACCGACATTGGTGCGGCAGAAGGACTGGGGCGATTATGCTCGCGGAGCGAAGTATGCGTTGCAGAAACGGTTTGTGCTGAGGCGCGGTATACGCGGACGCATCCAAGGCAGTTTGCCGATTGGAGGACTGTCGTCGTCGGCTGCGGTGCTGGTGGCATACGTGATGGCTTTTGCGGATGCGAACGAGATACGATTGGCTCCGATGGAGGTGATTCTAATTGCATCCGAAGCAGAACGCGAGTATATCGGTTTGACGAACGGTATCTTGGATCAGGCATGTATCGTGTTGGGGAAGAAAGATCATCTGCTGATGTTGGATTGCGACACGAACGAATACCGGTTGATTCCACGTGCAGCATCAATGCCACCGATGAAGATAGGTATCTTCTTCAGCGGGTTGACACGTTCGCTGATTAACTCAAACTACAACCTGCGGGTGCATGAGTGCCGAACGGCTGCGTGGATACTGCAAGCGTATGATAACGTGCCGCTGAAGACTCCGGATAAGACGTACCTAAGGGATGTGTCGCGGGATGCATTGGCGAAATACCAGGACAGGATACCGGAGCGGTTCGTGAAACGTGCTACGCATTTCTATTCGGAGTATAGGCGTGTACGTGAAGGTATCGCGGCTTGGGAGAAGGGAGATCTGAACTGGTTCGGACGATTGAGTTTTGAGAGTTGCGAGTCGTCTATTCATAACTACGAATGCGGTTCACCGGAGTTGGTAGCGATTTACAATGCGATGCGGCAGACGGATGGCATCTATGGAGGACGGTTCTCCGGTGCGGGATTCAAAGGCGCATGTATCGCCTTGTGTGATCCGAGTAAGATAGAGGCGATAGAGCAATCGGTGCGTGAGAAATACCTGGCTGAGTTCCCGCAATACAAGGATGCGATGGAGTGCTATTTCTGCGACATAGCGGATGGTGCACGAATAATGGAGGATTAGTATGAAAGTTGTGATAATAGCTGCAGGGTACGCGACGAGATTGTACCCATTGACATTGAATACGTCGAAACCCCTGTTGCCGATAGGGGATAGCACGATATTGGGATTGTTGCTGCGGGAAGTGAAGAGCATTCCGGAGATTTCGGAATATGTGATTGTGTCGAACCATAAGTTCATTGACCAGTTCAATAACTGGGTCGCAACGCAAGAATGGCCGTGCAAGGTAACAGTAGTGGATGATGGAACGGAGACGAATGAGACGCGACTGGGTGCTGTGCGAGATCTACTGTTGGCGGTGGAGCAACGTGCAATAATTGAAGATATATTGGTGTTGGCTGCGGATAATCTGATTGAGTTCTCGTTAGCGGATTTTGTGGCATACGCACAAGCAAAACATTCCAGTTGCATCATGTATCACGAGGAACCGTCGATTGAGAAACTGCAACGAACAGGAGTGGTGACGCTGGATGCGGATAGTCGTGTGCTGGACTTGCAGGAGAAACCGCAAGTGCCGAATACGCACAATGCCGTACCTCCGTTCTATTACTATGTAGCGCAAGATCTGCCGTTGATTCGCGAGTGCATTGAGCAAGGTGGCGCAACCGATGCTCCGGGTAACTTGGCGCAGTATATCTACCGGCATTCGGTGCTGCATGCATGGCACATGAATGGAGGACGAGTAGATATCGGGAATTTGGAAACGTATATGAAAATTGCAAATTCATGTAAAATGAAGAATTCAGAGGAGTGTTTTCCGAATAGAAGAGCACAAAGGTGAGTCGTATACTACAAATCATATGAATTCTAGAATAAGGTATAAAGAGATAGTATAAAGAACAAAGTATAGATAATTAATGAATAAGTTAAATGATGTGATATTTGCAAGGTGTCTTGCTGTATTCTCTCTAGTAATATGGCACACATCATGTATCTATACAGGATGGGGGGATTGTGTTTCTTCACCCGTGGATTCATTTTACCAAAAAATGTTTGGATGTCTCATTCCATATGCTAATATGCCACTCTTTACTTTTTTGGCAGGTTATCTTTTTAGGTATCAATATGTAAACCGAAAATACTCAGATGGAAAATTGTTTGTTAAAAACAAGGTACGCCGTTTATTAATACCATACATCCTATTAGGCACAGCTGCCGTTTATTTACAATATGGATGTTCAAATCAATTAAGTGAGGTTTTCTATGGAGCTCCTAACCATCTTTGGTTCTGTTTAATGTTGTTTTATTGTTACGTTATTTGTTGGGTTTTGGAGTCAAGATCGTTACGATGGGTTAATATATGTTTTGCAGTAATAAGTTTAGGCATTATTAGTAGATTTAGTGATTGGGGAGTATTATACCATGCCTATCATATACCTCTTGGAATTGAAATCGCTGCATACTTCTATTTTTACTTCTTCTTAGGTTACCTATGTTTTGATGCAAGAAAGAATCTTTTTGCCCATTGGAAGCATATTGCGGTCTATGTCATGTTATACGTAGTTGTAAGGGATCATATAATTCGTGCTGTTGATTATATCTTTCTTGTTATGACGATTTCATACCTTATAAGTCGTGTGTTAAGTCGTTACAAGGGTATATGGAATGGTTTTGAAAAAGTGGCTACGTGTAGTTTTGGAATATACGTAATTCATCATATAATTTTATGGAACGTTGTACACTATCCGGGCATCGCAGCATATTCGATACCTATATTAGAAGAACATTATATAATAGCCCCTATAATTCTATGTATTGCGGTATTCTTTATATGTTTTTTAATTACATATGGGCTGCTTAAAAGTAAAACCGGAAAATTCCTTTTGGGTTAAAAGGATATTTGTAGAATAGTTGTTTTAATCTATATTTTAATAATCAAGTAAACAATGAAACGAAGTAAATTTTACTATCTAACACATCCCTCCATAGGCATTCCTGCTTTGCTAGCCAAATTGTCGGACAAATATGCATTAAAGCAGCAATGGAAATCAAGAAGAGGGACCGACTTGGATTTGAAACATCCTAATAAACTTTCAGAGAAATTACAGTGGCTCAAACTATATGATCGTAAATCTCTCTATACAACATTGGTTGATAAATATAGAGCTAAATTATGGTTGGAGGAGAGTTTTGGATGTGAACATATTATTCCCACGTTGTCTGTGTATCAAAATGCATATGATATCGATATCACAGCCCTTCCTAAATCATTTGTGTTGAAATGCAATCATGATAGCGGAAGTGTGTTTATATGCCATGATAAATCGAAGGACGTATATCTGGATAAGCATATGCATGCCTATAAATTGGAGCAAGTTAAACAGATGCTTAATGACGCATTGGGTAAAAATTATTGGCGTAATTCAATGGAATGGCCATATAAAAATGTTAAGCCTTGTATAATATGCGAAAAAATAATGCTTCAATCGGACGGGACATTACCTAATGACTATAAATTGTTCTATATAAACGGTGTGTTTGAATTTGCATACGTTTCATATGACAGAGAAGGAGTGAACGATCGATGCACATATGATAGAGAATGGAAACGTCTCCCGTTTGTTTATGTAGAGGAGTGGACTTATAATGATAAGATGAATGCATCTGACGTACCATGCCCTGCATCGTTTAAAGACATGTTAGAGTATGGAGAAAAGATAGCAAAACACTTTAAATTTGTGCGAGTTGACTTTTATGATGTGGATGGAAAAATGTATTTTGGAGAGATTACTCCATTCCATAGCGGCGGATTTAGTAAGTTCTTCCCAGAGAAATATGATGATATATATGGAGAGAAATTAAAATTAGATTGATATGAAGTTTCCTAATAAATATTTGCGTAATTTGAAGCCATATAAGTTGGCTTCGCATAAGATTTGGTCTGTAGCACCGGAACAGCGTGCAGAGGTGTTGAAGTTAGATTGGAATGAATCGACCATTGCTCCGTCTCCGTTAGTAGCAGAACGAGTACATGCCTTGCTGGAGCAGCCATCGTTCTTTAATCTCTATCCGGCTACGCATAATGAGGAGTTGCTGGGATTGTTGGCAAAGTATGTAGGTTTGCCGACAGAGAATATCCAGTACTTCGGTAGTTCGGATGTGCTGCATGAGTATATCTGCAAAGCCTTTATCAGTGTTGGAGATCCAGTGATGATATTAGCTCCGTCGTATGATAACTTCCGTCTGACGTGTCAGGCCAATGGAGCGGATGTGTATTTCTCGTATTACAAGGATGATTTTACGTTCGATGCAGAGCATTTCGAAAATGACATCATTACGCGTGAACCGGCAGTGGTATATATCTGCAATCCGAATAACCCAACCGGCAATGTGCATACGAAGGAATATATTGAGCACTTGTTAGTCGAATATCCAGATACATTATTCTTGGTGGACGAGGCGTATTATGAGTTCGCAGGGATTACCTGTAAGGACTTAGTGATGAAATATGATAACTTGCTTATTTCGCGTACGATGTCTAAAGCATTCGGTTTGGCAAACTTCCGCGTGGGCTATCTGATTGCATCGAAGGATAATGTGCAGTTTATCAATAAGATTCGTAATCCGAAGAACCTGAGTACGTTTGCGCAGGTAGCCGCTTGTGCCGCATTGGAAGATACGGACTATATGTGGCAATATGTGGATGAGGTGCATAAGGGACAAGCGTATTTCGCTGAGACCAGCAAAAAATGGAAGGACGAAATGACAGTCCATCCGAGTCACGGTAACTTTATGTTGGTGGAGTTTAAAAGTTATGAATCAAAGATAGCGTTGCTAAATTATTTGGCAGAGAATAATATCTTCGTCCGCGACACCACACAAGCACCGAGTGTGCGGAATTGCTTCCGTATCACAATAGGGACAAAAGAACAGATGGCGCATGTTATAGACGTGATGGGGCTTTATTATGGCAAAAGAAAAAGAGAAAATAGCATTATTTGATTTTTGTGAAACTATAGTATCATTTCAATCTGCCGATAGGTATGTAAAGTTTGTAGTAGAGAACTATGCAACTCCTGTTGTCAGATTTCGCCATAGATTGTATGTTCTGCAAGACAAACTGCATTTACTAAGAAGACTAAATAAGTATTGTAATACGCACTTTGTAACAAAGGAGCTTCTTTTGAAGCAATTAAAAGGAGTAAAATTCGAAGTAATGGATCTTGCTGCTCAAGAATACTATAATAAGGTTATTCGTCCAAACTTGATTTCTGTAACCATTACAGAACTCAAGCGCTTGCAAAAAGAGGGA
The DNA here is from genome assembly GCA_947164985.1 of uncultured Bacteroidales bacterium. Lineage (GTDB taxonomy): Bacteria > Bacteroidota > Bacteroidia > Bacteroidales > Paludibacteraceae > Colicola. Next base: position 56,936 of record CAMUYI010000002.1, read on the forward strand.
TATAGGATAGTAATTGTAAGTGCTGGTTATGACATATACATAAAATACTTTGCAAAAGAATTTGGAATAAAAGCAGATGACGTACATGCTAACCAACTCCTTTTCAAAGATCAAAAATTTTGTGGGAAATATGAAAAAGACTGCATAGGCGACGTGAAAGTTGAGATCCTGAATGTGAATTTCAGAAATGAGGATGTTTATGCGGTGGCATATACTGATTCAGAGAGCGACTTGCCTATGTTAAATTGGGCAGATGAAGGATATTGGGTTAAGAGAAATGCAAATGGTTTTGAAATAATACAATAATACGAACAATGAAGCAATTCGTAGTATATACGGTTCAGACTGGTGGCTATGACACGGTGCAGCAACCATTAGTGTTAGACGAACGGTTTGACTATGTCCTTTTTACGGATGTTGTGACGGAACCGAAGAATGGAATATGGAATGTCCGTCCGATTCCGTACGAGAATGCAGATCAAACCAGGCTTAGTCGTTATCCGAAGATGCATCCGAATGAGTTGTTGGCCGAGTATGCAGCGTCATTATATATTGATGCCAATGTGCAGATAATCGGGCGACGGATATATGATAGAGTGGTGGAATGTTATGAACAAGGCATCGATTGGGCAGGAATACAACATCCATTCCGTGATTGTATATATGATGAGGCATATGTGATTTACGGATTGGATACAGAAGCGAATATATTCCGGTGGTGTCATCGCTTGCGCCAGGAATGCTATCCGCGGCATCGGGGATTGAATGAGAATAATATCATCTTCCGGACGCATAATGATGAGGTAAAGGAAGTGGATACGATGTGGTGGAGTTTATATGAGGAGTACACTCGACGTGACCAGCTGACGCTATATTATGTGCTCTGGAAGAATCCCGCGCTAAAGACGGATTTATTGCTTCCGGCTGGAGAGTCGTCATTGAACTCCGATACGGTGACAGTAACGAAGCATCAAAAGTCTGCTAAGAAAGCCGGACGACGCGGTGTAAAAGAATCATTCTGGGAGCATGCTCGTTGTCGTTGCCGAAATGGAATGGAAGAAAAAGCAGAGGCATTTCGGGAATTCCATTATTGGTTATATGGACTGAATCCGATTGTAGCAAAGGTATTGCTACATCTGTGGGGAGTTTATGCAATAGTGGTATATGGGATATTAATCAAATACCGAGCATACAAAAGACACCGAAATAGTTAATAGTAAAGAGTGAAATGTGAAGAGTATGAAGAACGATAATAAAATTATGATTTCTGTAGTGATCCCATCTTACAATCGCGCAGAAACGGTGGGGCAGACGATTGATAGCATCCTTGCGCAGAAAGTGGATGCTGATGTGGAGATTGTAATAGGTGATGATTGCAGTACGGACAATGCGCGAGAGGTGTTGCTCAGATACAAGGAGCAGTATCCGGATGTGATACGGCTGTTATTCCATGAGAAGAACATGGGGTTGGGTGCAAACTGGGCTACGTGTGTGAAGGCTTGTCGCGGTAAATATATCTGCAATTGTGACAATGATGACTATTGGCATAATGAGCATAAGCTGCAGATCCAGCTCGATTATATGGAATCCCATCCGGAGAGCAATATCTGCATCACCAATCACCGAACATTGAATAGAACGACCGGTGAAACCAAAGAGTGCAAAGCAATCATCGATCATAGTGATATTCAGAAATCCATGTGGGGCGGGTGCATGTTCTGCAATGCAACGATTATGTACCGTGCGGACTTTTTGAGGTCTCATCTCAATCTGGATGAGTTTATCGAGCGTCGGTTCTCATTACAGGATTGGCCGGCATGGGTGATTCTCACTGCTCATACAGATATTGATGAGTTGCCGGAATCAACAGCCACATGGTGCACAGAGACAGTAAGTATCACTCGACCGGATTCGGTAGAGCGTTTTGCTAAACGGCTAGAAGAAGATAGAAAAGTGTGTAAGTACTTGGGAGAATTGTTCCCAGAGAAATTCCCATATACTGATGAGATGTGGGAGAACTTTGCAAGCGGACGACTGATGGCTAAGGCTTTTGATGTTGGAGATTATGAATCTGCGAAGAAGTATGGGAGAATTTATAAAGGAGAGGATGGTATTAAGAGGTTTTGTTCTCGATCTCGATTGCTTTTCGAGATATGGAGATTTCTAAAGAAAGTAAGAAGTAAAAGGTAAGATTATGATACCTAAAATAATACACTATTGTTGGTTTGGCGGAAAGCCATTACCAGAATTAGCGCAAAAATGCATAGAGAGTTGGAAGAAGTATCTTCCGGATTACGAATTGCGCTTATGGAACGAAGAAACATTTGATCTCGATATGTATCCGTATGCTCGTGAGGCATATGATAATCGTAAGTTCGCTTTTGTAACAGATGTGGTCCGGTTATGGGCGTTGGAGAAGTTCGGAGGCGTATATATGGATACGGATGTGGAGATACTGCGTCCATTGGGAGAATTGATGGAGCTTCCGGCATTCACGGGCTATGAAGCCAGTATGGCAAATGCACCGGTTACCGGTTTGATGGCATCCGCACCCCATGGCGTGTGGGTAAAAGAACAATTGGCGTACTATGAGGGGAAGCATTTCATCAATCCGGACGGAACGTTGGATCTAACTCCCAATACGGTGCCTATAGCGAATATCATGACTGCCGGTGGGTTCGTGATTGATGGTAAGTACCAGGTATATAAGAACGATATGCACGTGTTCCCGGTGGATTATTTTTGTCCATTGACTTCGACGCGTGTCCTCAAACTCACGAAGAATACGTATTGTATCCATCACTTTGCAGGAAGTTGGATAGAGAAAACGAGAGGGCAGATGGTGAAGGAATGGATTATTACGCACATCATCGGTCGTAAATTTACTGATAAAATCGTGCAATTGAAGCGAAAACTGAAATCATGAATAAGGTATCCTATTCTGTCGTCATAAGAACATTAGGTAATACGGGGCTGAAATACAAGGCTCTGTTGGATTCGATTGCGGCACAAACGATTGCTCCGGAAGAAGTGATTGTCGCTATCCCAGAAGGATACGAATTGGATCATACGATAGGATATGAGCGGATAGTTCGTTGTGAGAAAGGAATGGTTTCACAGCGTGCGGCAGGTATCATGGCTGCGAAGTCGGATTATATTCTCGTCGTTGATGATGATATCGAATTTGGGCCAACCATGATTGAGGAACTATATCAATATATGGTGAAGAACAATCTGAATTGTTGTTTACCTATGGATGGCTCCAATCCCAATAAGGACGAGAACACTATTTCTCTAAAATTCTCCATCTTCCAACGTATACGTAGTGCTATTACTGGTCAAATGTTTATTAGCTATAGGAAATCCAAGTATTTGGATGTACTAACTATGGCTGCCGGTCATAAGGTGTATATCAAAAGCAATAATTTGGATACATGCTACCTTTGCACTACCGCCTGCTTCCAATGCTTCTTCATTGATACAAAATTAGCGCAAGCAGCGCATTTCGAGGAGGAGACATGGCTGGAAGAAGGATCGTATACATCGTATGCGCATTTTGATGAGCCGGTATTTTTTAGCAAGCTTAATCGCATAGGCTTGCGGATGGCATATGCGTTACGTACCCGATATACCCATCTAGATGCAGGTGCCGGACGTGTATCGAAAGATAAGGTACATGAGAAGTCCATCCGATATTTCGCATATGCACGTAATAGAACGGTATATTGGTATCGATTTATTTATCGCTATCAAACAACATGGTATAATAAACTGTGTGCATTATTTTGGGGACTATATTCGTTTAATAACTATACCATCTATACGATTATCATCAACCTACATCCCAAATATATTAAATCGTTGAAGTATTTATTCTTGGGATACAAAGAAGCTTTTAAACTCATAGATAATAAATAAACTGAAAAAATATGACAGTTCCTTTTCTAAGTTTACATGACGTCACGGCTATGCACGGAGAGGAGATCCGTGAAGCTGCGATGCGAGTGACTAATAGCGGATGGTATCTGCAAGGCAAAGAGAATGAACAGTTCGAACGCCATTATGCAGATTATATCGGCACAAAGCATTGTATAGGATGTGCGAACGGGTTGGACGCGCTGATATGGATATGGCGTGCATACATTGAGTTGGGCGTGATGCAACCGGGGAACGAAGTCATCGTTCCGGCTAACACGTATATCGCAACGATCCTGGGCATCACGGAGAACGGACTTGTGCCGATATGTGTGGAACCGAATCCACGGACGCTGGAGATTGATGATTCGTTGATAGAAGCCGCCATAACGGAGCGGACGAAAGCGATTTGTATCGTGCATCTGTACGGACGGTGTGCATGTACTCAGAAAATCCTTGATTTATGCAAGAAGTATAACCTCAAACTGGTTGAAGACAACGCTCAAGCGCATGGATGTCGCTTTAATGGCAAGCGCACAGGTAGTCTTGGGGATGCTGCCGGACACTCGTTCTATCCGGGAAAGAACCTGGGTGCGCTGGGTGATGCAGGAGCGGTGACGACCAATGATCCGGAACTGGCTGCAGCGGTGCGTGCTTTGGCGAACTATGGTTCGCAACGCAAGTATGTGTTCAAATATGCGGGACGCAATAGTCGTTTGGATGAGATTCAGGCTGCTATTTTGGACGTGAAGCTCAAATACCTTGATGAAGATATCAAACGTCGTCAGGAGGTGGCTGCGTTCTATTATGAGCATATCAATAATCCGCTGATTGAACTGCCGGAACGACTGGACGATGCCCATAACGTCTACCACCTCTTCCCAATCATTGTGAAGGATGGTAAGCGCGATGACTTGCATGACTACTTGGCAGAGAAGGGGATTGGTACCGTGATCCATTATCCCATTGCGCCGCATAAGCAGGAGTGTTATGCGAAGGAGGCATGGAATGTGCCGCAGTTGTCGTTGCCCATCACGGAGATGATTGCGGATTGCGAGTTGAGTTTGCCAATTAGTCCGTGCATGACGCAGGAGCAAGTGGAGTATGTCGTTGAGTGCCTCAACCAATTTGAGTGATCTTTGGGGCAGTCAAAAATGGCCAACAATTACTAATAAAAGTAGCAATATGCGAGCAAATTTACATTTTTTTGTCCAAATTATTTGCACATTTGATTAATTTGGAATATCGTATTTCGGCACGCCCTTATAAATAAGGAATTCTCCGAAAGTACGTTCGCTCAGTTGAGCGAATAGCAAGTTTTTATATCAAAATTAGCAAATATGCGAGCATTTTGACAAAATTTTACTAAAAAACTTGCATATTCCAAATAATTGTAGTACTTTTGCAACCGCTATTGAATTAACGGCCATTGCAAAACTTAAAATATAGAGAATATGAGGTTCTACGACAGAGACAATGAACAACAAGAATTGTTGCGAATCCGAGAAATGGCTTATAAGGATATGAGCCGGATGACGTTGGTGATAGGACGCAGACGTATCGGAAAAACAATGCTCATCAAGCATACCTTTGAGGCATCAGGGGATATGCTGTACTTGTTCATTGCCCGGAAAAGCGAGTCGGAATTGGTGACGACGCTGGTTGAGAACCTCCGCGAGCAGACTGATATGTACATCCCGGAAGGTATGACATCGTTTGCGGCGTTGCTGCGACATCTGTTTGAGCAAGGCAAGCATCAGGCATTCACATTGGTGCTGGATGAGTTTCAGGAGTTTCAGAACATCAATCCGTCGATCTTCTCAGATATGCAGAACCTATGGGATTCGTATCGGGAGAAGACGCATATCAACCTCGTAATCAGCGGTTCGGCTTACCGAATGATGCAGAAGATATTCATGGACAAGGACGAGCCATTGTTCAACCGTGCCGATCATATCATCCGTCTGCAACCATTCCGTACGGAGGTGCTGAAGCAGATCTTGAAGGATCATAATCCGGACTATACGAACGATGATCTGTTGGCGCTGTATACCATCACCGGTGGTGTGCCGAAGTACATGACATGGCTGCTGGACAACGGTTGCGCGACAAAGGAACAGATGTATGCGTATGTGTTCTCGGAGAACTCGCATTTTCTGGAGGAAGGCCGGACGTTGCTGGTGAGTGAGTTTGGTAAGAACTACGGCACGTATTTCTCGATATTGCAAGAGATAGCGTCGGGTTATACCGCGCAAGCTCAGATTGAGCAGCAGTTAGGAGGCATCTCTGTCGGGGGACATCTGAAGACGTTGGACGAGACATACAGCGTGATAAAGAAGGAGCGTCCAATACTGGCAAAGCCGGAGAGCAAGACGGTGCAGTATCAGTTGAATGATAACTTCCTGCGGTTCTGGTTCCGATATGTGGAGAAGAACCGTTCGATGATCGAGATACAGAACTATGCGGGATTGCTTCGATTGGCCGAGAAGGATTATGAGACGTATAGCGGCAAGGTGCTGGAGCGATATTTCCGTCAGCAGTTAGCCGAGACACAGGAATGGCGCGAGATCAACGGCTGGTGGCGCAACAAGGCGATTGTGTATAAGGGCAAGACGATAGCTGCGGAAGTGGATATTGTGGCGCTTCCGGTAGAGGGCAAGAGAGCCTTGGTGGCAGAAGTGAAGCGCAAGAAGGAGGAATACAGGCATGAGCTGTTTATGCTGAAGGTGGATTACCTGAAGCAGACGGATCTGCGGCACTATGGTGTGGAGACGCGTTTGCTGACGCTGGAGGAGATGTGATGTCATGAGTAAAGTAAAGGGTAAATAATCAATACTATATGAGGCAGATACAAATAGAACTTAAAAATTGTTTCGGCATTAAGGAACTGAATCGGACATTGGATTATAGCGGAGGAAAGAATACTCAGGTTATCTATGCACCGAATGGTGTAATGAAGACGTCATTGGCAAATGTACTTCGATTTATCTCCGGGCAGTCGGGAGAGGAACCGAAGGATAGATTGCACCCTGAGAATATTGTAACACATCTTGTGCTGGCGGATGGAGTTGCCATGGATAAATCGAATTTGTTCGTAGCGGATGCTGAAGATGTACAAACTTATGATCCAAACGAGGCTATGTCCACTCTATTAGCCAGTAAAAGGTTGAAAGATGAATACGAAGCTATCTGTAAGAGTTTAGATAAAGAGAAGGCAAATTTTATAAAGAAATTAAAAGCCGAGTCGGAGAGTAGGGATTGCGAAAGCGAAATAATGGATGTGTTTGGGAGCCCGAATATGTCAATCTATGATTGCATGGAACTATTGTCACAGCAAATAGGTACGCAATCATTCCATCAGTTTAAATTCCGCTATAATGATGTCTTTGACAAAAAAGGAGCTGTCCGTACTTTTCTTGAACAACATAGTGCGAATTTGCAGTCCTATGTAAGTTCATTTCATCAATTATTATCCAGCTCAACCGTATTTCGCTCGGAAGGACAATGGCAATTCGGCACCTATCAAGCTGATAAAATGATCAGTATCACTTCGGATGGCGCATTCTTTGGTGTACACCATAAGTTCACATTGCAGGATAATACTACCATAGAGTCTGTAGATGAATTCAAGGGCAAAATTCAGTCTGAAAAAGAACGTATTTTTAGCAATCCATCATTACTTGAGCAATTTAATACAGTGGCCTCTCAATTAGACGGAAATGCTGACTTGCGAAAATTCCAGATAATCATTACCGCGCAGAAAGAATTATTGGTCGAGATGGCTGATTATGACGGCTTTCGTAAGAAAGTATGGTATGGTCATATGGCGTGCCCCAATGTAAAGCCATACTTGGATAGTTTTTGTGCACTATATGCAGAGAAAAAACCAAGACTCCAAGAAATTATACGAGAGGCGCAGCAGGAACAAGAAGCATGGAGAAAGATAGTGGAACTTTTCGGACAACGATTCCATATGCCTTTCCGTATAGACATAGAAAATAGAGCAGACGTGATTTTAAAACAAGAGACGGCTCATTTACAGTTCTATTACAAAGATTACAACGGTGCTGACATCAAAACCAAGAAAGAAGAGTTGTGGCGGATACTTAGTAAAGGAGAGATGCGCGCTTTATATATCTTGCAACTACTTTTCGAATTAGAAGCACGAAAGCAAGAAGGAAAGGAATGTTTGCTGGTATTCGATGATATCGCAGATTCGTTTGACTATAGGAATAAATATGCAATCGTTGAATATCTTCATGATTTGAATGCCAAATATGGAGGGCTATTTAAGTTATTAATCTTAACACACAACTTTGATTTTTATCGAACAATCTTCAGTCGCTTGAATCTCCGAAGCGATCAAATATGCATGGCTATGAGACAGAATGATGGTTCGATAGATATAAAGAATGGAACGTATGTGAAGGATGTGTATTCTAAAGTCATCATTCCAAACAGTAATAAAAGAGAATTTTTCTTAACATGGATCCCGTTTGCTCGTAATCTGATTGAGTATCACAAGGGTACAAGTGATGCGGATTACATCAAGTTAACCAGCTGTCTACATCAAAAGTCCGATACTCCTACCATTACGGATACAGAAGTGAAACAAATACTAAACCAGTATTCACAAGGACGAAATTGCTTGTGGACATGCACGGGTCGGAGCGTGGAGAGTTTAATCTACGAAGCAGCTGATGACATATTGACGCGTCATGACGTGGATCCAATATGCATAGAGAATAAAGTGGTGTTGTCCATGGCCATTCGTCATCTATCCGAGAAATATATGAAGAATCAACTTTTGGCGGTGGGCGTGACAGATGCCGAATTAGCAACCGATGATACTCAAACAGGAGCATGGACTCAACTGATGAAGGATCGTTGTCCATCGGATCCTAAGATGGATGTGATTGAAAAAGTGAATATGATGACACCTGAGCTGATTCATGTCAATAGTTTTATGTATGAACCGCTCATAGATATGTCTATTGAGCATTTGACAGCTTTGTATCGAGAGTGTAAGAGTCTTTAATAGTTATAGATTGTCATCAACATGAATATCTAATTGTTCCAAGATATCGCGTGTAAGTTTAGATAACGGACGGTTGATTTGGTTAGCGGTTTCAAGATTCTTCCCCCATACGAAATCATAGACATCTTTATGCGTATAGCCAGCATTTTGGAAAGATGTAGATAGCGCATCTGCCATAGGACCACGGTATATGCGTGCTTTCTCAATCATTTCCATAACATAATCATCATGCATTTGGTACAAATGATCCAGTCCCAAGTGCATGATGTTTAGTTTCTCAGCTTGAGATGGCATATCAAATTCGATTGAGAGATTCTCTTGCTTAATCTCCTCCTCGAGTAGCAGGGGTAATTTGCTATCTGCATATTTTACTTTGAATTTAGATGTGAATCCTTCAAAATAAGGATTGATACCAAGTGGTTTTGTTAATTTAGTATGGTTGCAATCGTGACATGATGGTACAAGGTTGTAGAACGAAACTACAAGTAAAGGACAATTCGCTTGACCATAAAAGTGATCATATTCAGGACGGGCCTTTCCATCGTCTTCCAGATACGTGAATGTATAATTCCGGTTGCAATATGGACACGTACGGATGTTCAGTTTCTTAAAGAAATAGTAGGCAATGTCATGATTCTTATAAGTTTCACTTTCTTTCTTTTCCTCTTCATTCGTTAGATCAAAGAGAGGTTTCGATTTCGTGAATTTATCGTACAAATCGGAGAATTGAGCTTGTAACTTCTCATGTAGATCTTTTTGAACACGTTTTTTTGATATCGAACGACCGATGGAATACTTATATGAATTATTTATAAGAGTTGCAGTTTCTTTGTATGCCAAAATATAATCATCGAGATGAGAGTAGTAACGATTGACAACCAAATTAGCAATCACTTTATCTTCGTGAGATAGACTGCTACCATCAATAGCATCCAGCATGGTCTGCCGATAGTTATTCTGCTCAATATAGCGTTTGAGTAGAATGAGCCATCTTACTGCTAATGTATCTATATTGTCATTATTGATGTATATCATAACTGATTGGCGCGTAGTAGTTTGAGTAATTGTTCTTTTAAATAGGGTTCTCCAATAACGGATATCTCCTGTTTCATCTCTTCGATGTCTTCATCATTGAATTGGTTATCATTAAGTTTGCGGAATATCTCATTGATTTTTTGATACGCAAACTCACCCATGGGTAAGTTGGGCAAGAAGAATCCATTTTTTAACAAGCTATGGATATTTGCTCCAAAGGTGTTTTCTTGCATATCATAGTCCGGTATACCGTCCTTGAGGAATAGTACATTACTTTTAGGAATATCAGATAACACGAACGGCGAGTGCGTAACGATTGTGATATTGATATTTTTGATGCGTTTCCACCGGATACCATATATCTGCTCAACCATTCGATTGATTAACTTGCGCTGAAAATCCGGATGAAAATAAAGTTCTATTTCCTCCAATATAAGATTTACTGAATGATATTCAACATAGGAAGAATCGATGTTCAGGAGGTGATATATAATTGCGCCGATATTATTAAGCAGTTGTTTCTCTCCGGAACTTAAGGTTTCAAACTCCATATATGAGCCTCTGTCCTGCAACACGATGTCAAAATCGAATACAGGAGGAATAAGATGAAAGAGATCTACATTATCTGCTCCATAGTAATGCGCAATGCTGGAAATGCTTTTTATCTTAGATGTCGAATCCTCGGGATGATAATCTATGTCAAGATCCGGTTCATCTTTGTATATATCGGCAGACATACTAAGGTAGTTGTTTGTCTGCACCAACTTACGTGTAATATGAGACTCGGCATCCATGTCGTCGTTAAGCAAACTGAATAATCTCGATAGAGTATGCGGAGAATACTCGTATGTAGAATCTACGCCCCATTTCTTATCTCCTTCTTGTATAATTTCTTTGTATTTCGGGTAGGTCTCAAAGATAGACAAGGTCTTGTAAATCTTATATAACTGAGCTCTTTCCTTATTGCTTAACTTATTGAAAGGCTTGTCATATAAAATCTTCGGATCAAATTGATAGCGAATAGCCAATGAGAAGATAGTGTGCAAACGAGCTATCTGTTGGAGATTATATGATTGATAATTGGCAATTTGATCTAATATATTGTAGTCGGGAAGATAGTCATAGAGCATTGTTATTCTACTCGAATCGTCTACCATCTCCAGCTGTTCTTCTAATTTATGAACTAATGTCCGAATGAGGGTGACATATTTTTTGATATTCGATTGGCGAACTTTCGCTTTTTTATCAATATCGCGAATAGTCCTACTTTGGAAAGTTCTATACATCTCTCTTTGTTCTTGAGACCATTCAGAACCAAGCAATATTCGCTCTAATGAATTTTGGACATCTTTTATATATGATTCTGATAAATGCTTCAGCGCATAATGGACTTGTTGAAGTTGGTCTAAATCTAATTTTTTCCTACTTAGAACTTTCTTAATGTTATTGATATCTTTTCGTAATGGTTCCAATGCCCAATCCAGTGAATAATCATCCCCATTATGGCTTATAAAGAAATTATTGATGGCACGAGTGAAAAGTTTATTGGCCATCGTGGGGGTTAGACGGATACCGATTGCCCTTTTCCCTAATATATTTCGGAATGCATTTGGTTCATCGCTGGACTTAACAAAGAGATATAGTAATCGTTGCTTGGATAATAATGTTTCTCTATTGATGTCGATATTGCCAGTTATGCGATAAGGATGAATTGAAAGAGGAGTGATGTATCCATCATTCTTATGGAAGATGCGATGCATCCAAAACACCTTATTCTGTGTTTCTTCGTTTAGTATATCATCTCCAACATACACCCATTCTTTTTTGAAATCAAATGCATTATAAGCATAGTGTGAATAATTGGATACTAGGGTATAAATATGTTCGAGGATTATTGTCGGAGCAGGGTTAACTTTTCGAAGGACATATTGAGTGTCAGTAGAGTTTTGCAGCTCTGATATATCTGCAATAGAAAGTAAACCATCGTTTTTCTGAGTAGAATATAGTCGGTAGATGGTATTGTCAATCTGAAAGAATAACTCTGCGCATACTCCACTAACAGGAAGAAGCGGTTGAATACCAACCGAATGTTGACTACGCAGATGTTTGGCGATGTAATTGTTCACCAAACGAATTATCAATTCTACGATAGTACTTTTACCGTCACCGTTCATACCAACAATGGCATTTAGGTTAATAGTAGGTATATATTTCTTCTTATCTCCGAAATGTAAAGGAGAAACGGGGGTGAAGAATGAATCATACAATGGTTTTGTGTACCTACTGCCACGATATACTCTATCTTTTATCTCAAACCGATAATCGGTGCAAAAATAATAGTACACATTTTCTTTAAGACATTTTCGGATGTGTATGGCGCAACCATCCAGTACGCGAAGCGCTAAGAGTTTGAACATAGTATTGTTGTGTTAAGTCGTTAATTTGGGCGCAAAGGTACATAAATTCTTATAATTATGCAAATTTTTAATAAAAAATATGCATATTTTTGCCATTTTTCTCGCTGATTCACCGGATTAGCAGTAATTTTGTCGTCGGAGTTGTCTTGACAACGATGGCGTCACAAACGTGACTTATAAAGTTGACGCAACTCCTCCTCTTCGGCTCGCAAACATTACATTGGTTTACGATCCGATATTATTGAGGAGTTAGCAAAATTATTAACTTAAATCCATTAAGAAAATGGCAGAAAGAATTGATTTGAATGCGGAGTTACGGGAGTTTCTTCGCATTCGGGTGACCCAGATCTTGGGTGAGGAACAAGAAAACAGAGACATGTTAAAACTATGTATCAAGGAGGCGGGAGATGACATCTTCTGCCTCCTTTACGATTATCAGGTAGACAGAGGGTGGGAGCAGATTGCAGAGAACATGGCACGCATGACAGGAATCGAGCGCAGTACAACCTACAAAATCCGAGAACGTATCAGAAAAGGCAGGCGGTAGAGCGATTGTGGACTTTTTCTGCAAGAAGATGTGAAAAAAGTCGTACTTTTGCAGCCGGATTCCCAAAAGAGTCCGGTTGCATTGGTTTTAGATAAAGGAAAACGAGGAATCTGCAGTTGCTTATAGCAACCATGTCTAACAGTCAACTCATCTGCTTGTGAGTAAACTCCCAGACAAATGACTTGTCTGTTATCCATCACAGTAAACCTGTCAGATTCCTCATAAGAAAACGTAATAAGAAAACAGACCGAAAACATATTTCTTTTCATTGGCAAAATATCAAAAATATGCTTATCCAAAGCAATATAGAATCACCGAGGGAACGAGGGCGGACGATGAGTCTATCTGAGGTCCTGGAAGAAATGTTCGGATTCAATCCGAACGCAATTGACGAAGAAAGAAACGGCCGTAAATATTCGACCGAAGTGCAAAATACGAAATGATATATGGAAGGAACAGAATGTACGTTTGACAGGTTGCAGAAGCAGCGGATATTGCCGTCATCGGCGATACCGCCGCATGAGTTTTTGTTTACATGGCATGATATCCCTTGCTTTGCAAGGGGCGAGTTGGTTGCTGTGACCGGAAAGGCAAAGTCAGGAAAGACGTATCTGAACTCTATTCTCATGGCGGCTGCTGGTATCTCCGCGCTGTCACGCGGAGGAGGGGTTTGGCATTTGCTGGGTATAGAGAGAATACGAGAGGAGCCACTGACGGTGCTATGGATTGATACGGAGCAGAGTGAGGATTCGACGCATGAGATATTGCGGGATCGGATAGGTACGATGATAGGCGAAGAGCCTTCGCCGGAACGGTTCTACGTGTTTAACTTGCGGCAGGTGAGTTTGAAAGACAGGGAGCTGATGGTGGAGACGGCGATTTATTGTTACCAGCCGGACTTAGTGATCTTCGATGGAATACGCGATATTGTATCGGATATCAATGACTATGCAGAAGCGCAGAGGGTGATAGGGATATTGTTGTCGATTGCGTCTGATAAGCACACTTGCATTGTCTGTGTGCTACACCAGAACAAGGCGATTGAGGATAAGACGCTGCGCGGTGCATTGGGTACGGAGTTGCAGAACAAGAGTTTTGAGACGTATGAGTGCTCGAAGGACGATGACCGGGTGTTTACGATTCGACAAGCAGCTACGCGAAAGTATGATATCCCGTACAAGCAGAAATTCATCGTCAATCCGGAGGGGTTGCCGGTGCAGTTTGCGGGTGAAGATAGTCCGTCACTTACCGATAACGCAGATAAGAGGTTTAATACTGCTTACCTATTGCCTGATGGACATTTCGATCAGAAGAAATTATTTGGGTATATATTGCAGAACGGAAGACGGATGGCTCTGGATCAGTTAAGGCAGGTGGTGATGAAAGTAGGGAATATCAAGAGTTTTAACTTTGCCGGTAAGTTGATTGAGGAAGCGAAGTTGCAGGGGTTGATAGGGCAGGTGTATGAGAACGGGCAGAAGTACTATGGGATGTGTGAGCAGACGATTTTTTGACAGACCGTGAACGTTCTTTAGTACGTACGTCATCCCCCTTGTATAGGGGGACTGACAGTACTAAACGAACAGCGGTCTCGTCAAAGAGGGACGGTATAGTGACGTTCAGGATGGTCGCGAGATGGTCGCGGGGGTGATTGAAATCGTAAAGGTGAGAGGTTATAGGTTAACGGTTATAGGTTAGCCAAAAATTAACAATATTAACATAGTTTTCAAAGAGTATGAGTAAGAAAAGAAAGAAGCAGGAACTGTCGGAAGGACAGGAGCGATTGTTGGACTTGTTTGCTGGTATCAACAGGTGGACAACGAGAGGCGAGAACAAGGCATTTGTGTTCTTGAGTGACGGTAAAGAATGTTTGCTATTTGTGAACAAGTTGGAAGACCTATCGCGAGACATGGCGATGACTGTAAACCATGATCCAAAGATGGCGGCGGTCTTCTCTATGATGGCAGAGGATGCATCAATCCTTGCGGATTCGATGCGCGAAGATATTTCCGAATGGAAGGAGCAGTACGATTCGGTGCAGAGTTATCAGCAAGATGATCTGCCGAACTACTTCTTCTATGGTTTCTCAACGCAGGATTAGTTTATCATTATAAAGGAAAACGCGGAATCCCCGGTTACTAAATAGTAACCCTGCCTAATCGCCAATCCATTTGCTTGTGAGTAAACTCCCGGACAACTGTATTGTCCATTACGCACACAGATACTCTGTGGGATTCCTTGAAGAAAACATAAGAAGAAAACATGCCGAAAACAAAATGAAAGCTGAGTTAATCATTCCGATTGATGCGTTGAGGGGCAAATTGCGGGAGGACGGGTACTACTTCCGGATGTACAAAGGTGTACAGATTGTGCAGCGGTGCCCAGATCGGTCGAAGCATAAGAAGACGATAGCAGAAGCTGCCAACCAAAAGCGATTTGCTCAGCGATATGCAGGAAAACATTAATTAAAAGGAAAACGCGGCGACATGGTCTAACGACCCGTATCTAACCATCTGACTATCTGCTTGAGAGCGAGCTTTCAGACATATATTCGTATGCTTATCTACTATCTGGTGTAAACACCATCTCGTCGCCTTTGAAGAAAACGGTTTCCGAAAATTGCAACGCAATAATCGTGCCCAGGGCTAAGAAAACATGCCGAAAAATATTTATAGATTACTACTATCCGAATGGTTGTTTTCTTATAGGTTTTCTTATAGTGTTTTCTTGGCGGCAGTGGTACGATGTATATCGGATGGGAAGGTAAATAGGCAAAGATTCATCAGGATGTTTACATACTAGTGGATATTTGGCTGTTTACACTCAGGCCGTGTAGGCCGTACTGCCGCGTTTTCGGTTAACAAAAAGTAAAGAATGAAAAAATAATGAATGAAAGAATTATGGCACAAGTGACATTACCAGCGGGGATAGAGAGTATCTCCGGACGATTAGGGAACGTATGTTTCCGAACGATGAAAGCAACGGGAAGGGTGTATGTGCACCAGATTCCGAGTGAACAACCAAAGAAGAAACCGAGGTCAGCGAAGAAGGTAGGCGAAGTAGAGAACCAGGAACGGTTTGCAAAGCGAGCGCAAGTGGTGAACCAGATGCTGAAGGCGGGGTCGAAAATCAGTCGAAAGGGGCTGTGGAAATTGGCGGCGCAGGCGGTGTGAATTTTTGATGATTATCTATTAAAGGAAAACGAGACGATATAGTCTTGCGACTTGAAGCTAAGCATCCGCTTATTCGCTTGTATGTAAACATCCAGACGTATATACGGGTGCTTATCTTCGTGATGATACAACATCATCATATCGCCTCCAAGAAAACAGATAAGAAAACAAACCGAAAACGTTTTTTTATTAACAAATTGCCTATGGAGAAAGTAAAGAAGTACAAGAAATCAGACCTACGCAAGACGCTGGAACTGAGAATGCAGGAGTATTGGGGCAACCCAAAGATAAAGGTGACTCCGATGGAATTCTCCCGTATGCTTAAGGCTTATTGCGAGGAGTTTGGTCTTCCGGATGAGATCCGAAGAGCCAAGGAACTCGAAGAACCTCTCGTTGACTCCTTCGGCTCCTGGCTCGGCTATCCGCTGCGCGAAGTTTCTACCGGATTAAAAGGAAAATTGCAACGCAATAATCGTGCCCACGGCTAAGAAAACTGTCTCACAGTAATCGTGCTTCAGCTAAGAAAACTGTCTCACAGTAATCGTGAGAACGCAGTGAACTAAGAAAACATGCCGAAAACAGGATTTTTAATGGAGAAAATATAGGAAATTAAGTTGAAAACTGAAAAAATCGTGTAAATTTACAAATAAATTTGTATATGTGCAAAATTTTTTGTACCTTTGCGGTCGAAATTGGAGTATTGTGCGCTAAAAGTATGGTTTTATGAAGCATTTGGTTATACATAATCTTGGTCCGATATCATCGGTTGATATTGAATTGAATCGGTTCAATGTTATTATTGGTCCCCAAAGTAGTGGTAAAAGTACCATCGCTAAGGTGATTAGTACATGTGAATGGATTGAGAAGGAAGTAGCCACGATGATTAACCCCAAAGCAATTCCTGACGGAGCAGCTTTCCGGAAGACCATTGAGGAGTTTCATAAGATGGAGGATTATTTCCATCAAGATAATTCGTCATATGTTTCGTATGAGACAGATGTAATCAAACTGGTGTACGAAGACGGTAATTTGGATGTAGATCTAAAGGATGAATCCATCTATTCTCGTCAGAAGATATGTTATATCCCTGCTGAACGTAATATCGGTTCACTTCCGGAACTAGGTGATTATCGATTCAAGAATACCAATCTGCGTAGTTTTATGTTTGACTGGGATCAAGCTCGTGATGGCTATACTCCTGACAACAAGGTGGATGTCTTAGGGCTTGGATATCAATACTATTATGATAAGAGTCGTGAGACGAAGCGGGATCGTATTCAGCACATCAATGGCGTAACATACGATATATCTCTCTCAGACGCATCAAGTGGACTCCAGTCCATGACTCCGCTTTTTGTCATGCTGTCATATTACTCAAATCAATATTTGAGTGAGTATGCCGTGAAGTCGTCATTAGTTGACGAAAATAAGTTAAAGGCCACCCGAGTAGCTGTGATAGACAAGTATGTTCTCCAAAAATGGGATCCAAATTACCGAAGCGAGGATGTACGCCAACTTTTGGATGATTTTAATCGCCATCTTCGTGAGATGGATCCGCGAGCCCGTGAGTTGTACGAGCAATATGATGCTGCACTAAAACGACTGACGACACCGACAAAGACTACATATATTATCGAGGAGCCTGAGCAAAACTTATTCCCCGAAACACAGGTGATTATGTTGCGATTCTTGCTTGCTACATGTCTGCAAGGTGAGCATGGATTTACAATCACGACGCATAGTCCGTATGTGCTATATGCGCTCAATAACTATCTTTTAGCTTGGTTAGTGAAAGATAATATCGACGAACAGATGCGCAAGACTCATTTCGCTGTAGATCCGCGTTTAGTATCTGTATGGTCTATCAAGGATGGTACTATATGCAACGAGGACGGAGAACAACAAAGGACATTGCAAGATGAAAGAGGCTTGATTCGCAAGAATTACTTCAATAACATCATGAAACAAGTCATGAATGACTTTAATGAATTATTGAGTTTCGATGATTAAGCGGACGACCACAGACGATATTTTTGTTGCCGACTTCACGCGCTACAAAGCATCTCATCCGGAGGAAGAGATTCCGAATGACGGGGTGCTTATAAGCAATTGTGAAAATGGAATTGTTCCGTCTTTATGGATTGAGAATCCCAATCATCATCCGATAGACGTTGTTAATATCGAGCATAACCCCGCATTGTTTAAACGTGCTGATGGAACGTTGCGAACACAATGTGAATGTATTTGCTATGCTATCAGATCGGAATCTCCGGCATGGATGCTATTTATGGAGTTAAAGTATTGTCAGCCTAAGAATAGGTATGAGAATATACTTACCGGAATGCATCAACTTAAGGAGACATGCAAGTATGTGTTAGAAGAGCAAGGGTTGTTCGAAGACGCAAAGTATAAACGGGTATTTGTGGTCTCAACACCAGGAATAGAACCTTTGGATGCGTTTGATGCTACATATTTTGACCAAGAAGATATGATGGCATTTAGGAAGGAATGTAAAGCCGTTCTATATTTCTCGAATCATCTTGTGGTTCATACACCGGTTCATGTTAAAAATGGATGAGTGAAATTATCAACAGACGCGGCAGGAATGCTGCGTTTGTGTTTAATACAGACAGTTATGAGAATTGCTCCAGCAATAATCGTTCGAGCAGAGCGAGATAAGACGATTGACGAAATAATCGTTCGAGTATGACGAGATTAGAAAATTGACGAAATAATCGTTCGAGCAGAGCGAGATAAGAAGTAAAAGATATTTATAATAATGGATATTGGATAATGGATATTGGATAATGGATAGACAAGAATTTACAGATAAATGCATTGCATTTTCAGTTAAAATCAACAAACTTCGCAAATACTTGCGTGAGAAACAGCACGAGTACAACAACTCAGACCAGATTCAGAGGAGTGGTACGAGTATTGGTGCTAATTACAGTGAAGCTTGCGACGCAGAAAGTCCTTCGGATTTTGTGCATAAAATGAGTATTGCTCTTAAGGAAGCCAATGAGACAATATATTGGCTCAAGGTTCTTTATGGTTCTGAGTTGATTTCAAAAAATCAATATGATGAATTGATGCTTGATGTAGAGGAAATGTATCGCATTTTAACAGCCAGTATAAAGACTGCTAAATCTAAACTCAAATAATCTCCAATTTCCAATCTCCAATTTCCAATTTCCAATCTCCAATCTCCAATCTTCAATTATTTGTTTTCCTTTATATAAGAATTTTAAGACGTGACAAAGGATGCGTCTCTTTTTTGTATAATTGTGAGCGTTTTGGGGCGATTTAACACTAAAACGGGGAGTATCTAACACTCCGACCTCAAAACGCTTGGATTTCGCTCATTTTAGATGTATCTTTGTCGTCGGAATTGGAGATCAATGACATCATTACTACGTAATTCGTGAAATTGCCTCAATTCCTCCTCTTCGAACCGCAAACATTACATTGGTTTACGTTTCGATTAATTATAAGGATAACAAACTACATAAATTATGGCATATTACAAATTGATTAGAATGCCGAAGGATGGAAAGGCGGTGAGAGGGAGACTGTTTATGGCTACGGAAAGTAGATTCGAAGAAGTACTCATCCCGATCTGCGACACGCTGGAAAACGCGGATTATATAATACCTGCGTTGATATACGGAATAGGCGTGACGCAATCTCCAAAGTTCAAACGGCTTCTTCCCATCGTTCGACAAGTACCCGGCAGAAGCGGCATCCGATTTCATAGAGGCACTCGCCCTGAGCACAGTAAAGGCTGTATCCTTATCAGCGGCTCCGATGAGCAGAAACTCACGGCTCGTTGGCTCGCTGAACAATCGGCTCACGAAGAGATCCGTCTTGAGATCTGTGACCACACAAATTTAACTCTTAAATAAAGGAAAACGTGCTTCTTAACCGCAAGGGTACGATTATTTCGCTTTTAGGAAAACATCTTCTATAGCCCCCATTCGATATTCCTGGGCTACACGCCCCTGAGTGTAATTGCTTATTAGTTTGCTTGTGAGCGAGACTCCCAGACAATCTACTAATCAATCCCACTCGCAGAGTACTGCTAAATATCCGTAATATAGAAGAGCCGAAAACGTGCCGAAAACTATTCATAGTAATCGTGAGAACGCAGTGAACTAAGAAAACCCATGCGGCGTGTAAGAATTTAATTAAAGTTTTCTTATTAGTTTTCTTCCGTTGTTTTCTTGGAGTCGAAAGAGAATGGCTACAAGCCATACTGGAGAGGTGATTTAGAAGGCACGTTGTAAGCTCGCTTACGAACGAGCCTTATGAATGACTCTCGGGATGTTTACCATCCTTTCGACTCGTTTTCCTTGAAATAAAGAAAAAGACGTGGATGAATCCACGCGAAGTTAAACAATATTTACAAACCTAAACTTTAACTATTTTTTATGGCAGAGATTAAACCAATGGCTCTCATCGAGAGCATGAAGAAAAAGGTGTGTGAACACAGCGATGTGTATTTCCGCACCAACAAACGTACCGGCAAGGTGACGACCGGAAAATTGTGTAACCCGTCCACGAAAGAACCGTCTGCGGCTCAGACTGCGGCGAAGGCTCGTTTTACGAAAGTGCAAGCGGCTGTGCGTGCTATTCTGGCCGGATCATCCGAGCAGAAGACTCAGTTGGTAGCTGAGTACAAGTCGCAAACCAAGTACGGCTCGCTGTTCGGCTATGCGATGCATAAGCTGAATGGGAACTACGACCAGAACGGTGATCTGATTGGTGGTTAATTGTTATGAAACTTAACATTCAGTTAATCACCGCAGCGATTCTCTCAACCGGCGGGATAATACTCCTTTTTTGCGGAGTATTTATCTCACCGCAAGGAGAGATCCACGAATCGCTGTTGGTAGGGTTCGGTGAGGTCGCCACATTCAGCGGCGCATTGATGGGTGTAGACTATGTCTACCGCAACAAGAAGTAATTTTTGAATCATTTTTGGTATTTTTTGACTTATGGCAACAGAAAACGAAGAAAGAGATTGGACGAAAGTCCTTTTTGAGGTGATTATCAAGATCCTCACCCTTGGCTTCTATCACATCGAGAAGCACAGAAAACAGTAATCTTTTTATTAAAGGAAAACTGCCTCGCAGTAATCGTGCCCACGGCTAAGAAAACGCGGACTTTGTCCTTTTAGGAAAACATCTTATATAGACCCCACTCAGTATTCTCGGGCTACACGCCCTTGAGTGTAATTGCTTATTAGTTCGCTTGTGAGCGAGTCTCCCAGACCCTACTAACCAATCCCACTCGCAGAGTACCTGCTAAATACCTGAATGGCGCCTATAGAAGAGCCGAAAACGGAATCGAAAACGTTTTCCTTTAACTTAGAAAAATCTAAACCTTAAACCTTTAAACTTTAATTAGTATGGCAAAAGTAGAATGGAGTGCCGGTATCGATAGTGTATCCGGCGCATTGAGTAAACCGAGTAAGAGTGGTCAACACAGTTGCACCAAGATGTTGCTGGGTACGCACCGCGTAGCAGCGACTGAGTCGAAAGACTGTAACCGCTTGTACCTCCGCAAGAAAGTAGAACGCAGTACTCCGCTGACCAACCGTGAGGTGGCAGTACGCGCACGTTTCACCGCGGTACGCGCAGCAGTAGCAACCCGTGCAGCCGACCTAAGCAAACAGTTGGCTGACCAACAGGCCTTCATGGCTCAGAAGGATCAGGCCGGAGGAAAGAAGACGCTGAAAGCCTATTACTGGGCGATTTGCGGCGCTGAGTACGATCAGCAGCACGGTAACTGATAACGAGTTAACGAATAACGAATGAACGAGTTAATGAGTTAACGAATTAGGGAAGAGGGGCTCTTTAGAGCTTCTCTTTTGTGTTTTTATATGTAAAGGAAAACAGGCCGAAAACAGTCAATGATAATAACAAACAAACGTCTTATCTCGTTGAACTCGAACGATTATTTTGCAAAAAATTAGATTTTTTCAAGAAAACACAACTATTTTTCGCTAAAATTTTGTACAAGTCAAAAATTTTTTGTAACTTTGCGTGCTGAAATAAAAAGTGTATGAGCAAAGAAAGCGAAATATCAAACCAACCGCGAATCGTGAAATCCCACGATATACGTATTGATGGAGACTACGCGGAATGGATTGCCGAGTTGAAGCATCGCTATCGTTCGGCGCAAGTGAAGGCATCTGTTCGCGTGAATGCAGAGAAGTTGCTTTTCAATTGGGAGTTGGGACGTGACTTGGTGCAAAAGAAAGCCGAAGAACGTTGGGGCGCAGGTGTCGTAGAGCAAGTGAGCCTTGATCTCCAGCGTGAGTTCCCGAATGCGGAAGGGTTTTCTGTCGCAAACCTGTGGTTCATGAAGAAATGGTATCTGTTTTATTCGTCTGCAGAAACTATCGAAAAACTCTACCAACTTGGTAGAGAAATTGGTGATGGAAAACTATTACAACCTGTTAAAGAATTAAAATATAAAGGAAATGAGCAAACTCAAAAACTCTATCAAACTGGTAGAGAATTTCCTGCTCCGTTTGCCTTGGTCCCTTGGAGGCATCATGTTGAGATTATTTCCAAATGCAAATCAGTTGACGAAGCGTTGTTCTATATAGGCAAGACGATAGAGCAGGGTATGAGTCGTGCGGCACTAGTTAATTGCATCAAAGCGAACTTATACGAGCATCAAGGAAAGATCCTCAATAATTTTGCTGATCACATGCCCGCATTGCAAAGCAAACTGGTTCAAGAGGTGCTCAAGGAGAATTATGATTTTGGTTTTGCGACGGTTAATCACGAGATTTACGACGAGCAGGAGTTAGAAGAGGCATTGAACAAAAAGTGTAACGGATTTGTTATTGGAACTCGGAACCGGCTTTGCTTTCATTGGACGGCAGAAGGAACTGATTGCCGGAGATAAGACACGCAAGATTGATTTGCTTTTCTATCATATCCGCTTGCGCTGCTATATAGTGTGCGAACTGAAAGCCAAGGCTTTTGAACCGGAGTTTGCCGGCAAACTGAATTTCTATGTCAACGCGGTGGACGACTTGTTAAAGGCAGAGGAAGATAATCCGACGATTGGTTTGCTTATCTGTTCGGATATGAATAAGGCAGATGTCCAATGGTCTTTCCGTGGTATCAGTACACCGATGGGAGTAGCAACGTATAATAATGTACGAATTAAAGATATGCTTCCGACACAAGAACAACTGAAGGAGCGCATGGAACTCCTGCAGAAAGAACTACGCGAAACAAAACGACTGATGAAAGCGAATAAGTGATTTCCGACCGATGACTGGGAGAAGACCGAGAGAAGAGCGGGAAACAAATACGACTTTCTTACAGGAGAGATAGATGACTAAACATATTTTCTTAAAGGAACACAAATGAGAGAACGAGAACAAAAATGGATAAACTAGTACCTATAAGTATATGGATAAATGATGAATTGATCAAGGAGAATGAAAGAAATGTGAAATGAGATAGAAATGAACCAAAAGAAGCTTTAATCCACAATATTAAAATTAACAAAACAGAATGAAATGGAAAAATATTAAAATAATAATGAGATCGCGATATACGCGCTGGAGAGACGATATATTGGCATTGTGGAATAAGGCGTATATGTGGGTGAAAGGGAAAATGCGGAAAAGGCTTCCAGCTGATGAATTGTTGTCTCCTAAGGTGCTTAAGAAAGGCGATAAGTTATATGCCTGTGCATTGCAATTACAAGCAGCTCTGCGAAATGATGATTGCAAGAATATTGCCATTACTGGAATGTTCGGATCTGGAAAAAGTTCTGTTATTCGAACAGCATTAAAACGAATATCCAAAGATAAAATTCTAAGCATATCATTCGTAAATTATAAGTATACTGGTCAAGACCCCGATAGTGTAACAGAGATACAAGGTGTAGAAAATAAGATATTTCAACATATATTATATAAAGCTAGTGAATCGCGAACCAGCAAATCCGCTTTTAGACGATTAGTTCCTCTATCAGGTCGTAAAATAGCATTGTTCGTATTATGGTGCATTACAGTATTGTTTTCTATTGCAGTACTGCGGCATATACATTGGTTGATATTGCCAACGAGTTGGCATAACATATATTCTCATTCGCTTGTAGAGGATGTGCGAGTGACATGTAGTGTGATAGTGCAAAGTATATCGTTTGTTAATATAGTAGTTTTTTTTGCATTCGCACTATATAAAAGTTATTCTTTTATTTCCAATATGCATATAAGAAGCATAGAGGCAAAGAATATAAAAGTTGAGTTAGGAGATGTACAAAAAGTCAATTTTGATAAGATACTTGGCGAAATCTTATATTACCTTCGGGCCGGAGGTTATCAGGTTGTTGTATTTGAAGATTTAGACAGGATTAAGGTTTCGAATGATTTGTTTCTCAAGCTGCGCGAGATTAATATATTGTTGAACGAATCATTCTATCATCAAGACCATCATCGAATAACGCATTTTGTTTATGCAATCCGAGATGATATATATCAAGATGACATGCGCACAAAATGCTTTGACTACGTAATTCCAATAGTCCCGATAGTGGATAAGAACAACATTGAGGAGTATTTGGCAAACATGCAAAGCAATAATGATGACAAAGTGAACTCTATTCCCGAAAGGGATTTGTTTCGTTTAGGGACCTATATATCAGGAAAGAGGGCTTTAAACAATATCTTTAATGAGTACATGATGTATCGTACTATCATAGATACAAAAAAAACTCTATCTAAAACGAATTTTTTAGCACTGATTATCTATAAGAATTTATTCCCGCATGATTTTTCATTAGTATATGAGCGTAAAGGATGCTTATATTCAATTTTTGCAAATAAAAAGAAGTTTTCTAACGTAATTAATCAAGTCAATTTCAAGGAGAAAGAGTTGTGTGAGAGCGATATTGAGGATATAAAGGCAGAATTGATACATCAAAGGAATGTTATAATAAATTATCTAAAAGAGGACAAAGCGATAAGCCATTTGAAGGTGGAAAACCGAATGATTCCTATCATGGATTTTTCACAGAATGAGGCGCTATTTCAACAATTAGTACATGGAAATATACAAGGATGCGTATATCAGGATGATGAAATTGGAACTTATGATATCAAGTTCGATGATATACTGGCTGCAACGAATGAAATGGATTTTGCAGAAACTCACATGGAGAGTTTAGAACAGTTATCGTCGAAACAGAAAGATAAGCTTAACATAGAAAAGAATATTGCACAAACAGAAGCAGGCACATTACATATGATGTTGCGGCATTTGACGAGCGATGAAGGCAAGAAAATTTTGGGTAGTATATGTGATGAAGCTATTCAAAATGATACTAATTACTTAATGAGTGACATCGAGAAACAATCGCTGAAAGATAGATTGTATGAGTTTGTGACAGCGGATTATATTACAGAACAATATAGTCTATATATATCTGTTCCATATATTGGGATGCTGACCGAAGAAGAGATAGAATATCTGCATGCGATACTACGTAGAGAGCAATACCAGTGGTGGAATGAGTTGCCAAATGTTAAAAATTTGATAAGTAGATTAGGAGTGGATGATTTTTCCGATACAGCGATATTGAACTATGATATTCTCAATTATCTGTTAGAACTTAAAAATCCCTCTTCAGATGAAAAAATATTTTTAAGTACGTTCATTAGTACTTCCAGAAAGGAACCAAGTTTTATAACAGGAGGTGAAATTAGTATACATAATTATCGCTTATATGTTGATAAGGTATTTGAAGATTGGCAAGAAAGTGTTAGTGAGATAACGAAGATTACTGATGTTGGACAACAAAATAATATGTTTAGGTTGTTCTTTATGTCTGCCCCTGAAATTGAGTATAGCACGCGAGATCGGCAAACATTATCGGCATATTATAGTCTAATAAACTCCAATATAGGGACGATGGATTTGGATAAATTATCCGCATTAATACATCGAAATCAAATTAAATTTAGTCAAATTATTAAGCCGAATGATGCTACTACTACAAAGTGGTATGATTATGTGCTGAAAAATGGATGTTTTGCTGTTTCATTGACTAACTTGACAC
The DNA here is from genome assembly GCA_947164985.1 of uncultured Bacteroidales bacterium. GTDB lineage: Bacteria > Bacteroidota > Bacteroidia > Bacteroidales > Paludibacteraceae > Colicola. The sequence goes on from CAMUYI010000002.1 coordinate 83,153, forward strand.
AGATTTACGGAGAGGAATTTAATATTAGAGGCTTAACTCTAATTTATGAGGACGAGAGGATGGCAGTCAAGAGATATCTCCTAAAGAATATTAATGAAATATTGATGCTTCTGCCTGATGTTGATACAGAAGAGTCTGATGAAACAATTCAGGAGGTAATGAATAGTGGACATATTGATGAGACTACATTAGAGCAGTTTGTGCGTCGCCAAACGAGCAAGGTTGATTTGAGAGAGATAAAAAGTGAAGAAAGTAAAAGGCAACTGTTGAATTGGGACAAGGTGAATCCTACATGGGAGAATGTGGCTGATGCATATTCCTCTGATGCAGGAGATGATGAGTTGATAGATTTTATTCATAGAAATGTGGATGAGTTGTCAACCAACCAATGCGATGTCCCAGAAAAAGAAGAGGTAGGGCAGTGGTTATTACTTAATAACAATGATCTTCCAATAGAGGACTATCAAAAAATAGCTCTGATGATTCCTTTTAAAGTTACGGCAGCCATGTTGGCTGAGGATGAGGAAACCCCTCTCCCATCATCAGAGCGAATAAGGGTTCTAATTCAGCAAAAATATCTGGAATATGGTAAGGAAATGAATAAGATGATTCATACTCATTATTCAAGCGAAGTATTTGTGGAGTATATAGTCGCATACTATGAACAATTTAAGGCAGATGAGGATTTTGATGAAGATTTTTCTAATACCGAAGGAAAGATGATGTTAATAAATCTTCCAGAAGAAAAGAAAGCATTCTTTTTACAGAACTATTTTATATTACGCGATGATGTATTAGATCGGTTGGAATATGCGCAATTAGCTTGTGATGCATACGCGAAATCTAAAGAGAGGATAGGAAAGAATGAATTAGACGATTTGTTGGCGGCTCTGACCGTATATCCAGAACATCCCAACGGAGACTCATGGAGGCTGAAAATAGGATTGATTAATCGTATGTTGTCAGATGTGGAATGTGGTGAGGAGGAAATCATTAAGATGGTAAAGATTCTTGGTGGCGGATATCTTGATTTGCTGTATGCCCCAAAGTTTAAGGATCTCGAAAATAATGAGGAAAACAAGTTGTTGCTCAATAAACTTAAGTCAATCTTTAAGCAACGTATTAATAAAGTATATGACAGTCCGAGTGATGAGAAAATGATTCGTGTGACGTTTAAAACTAATAGTGTTATTGCCCACTAATATATTGTGCAAGGACGACATGTGAGTTGTAAATCAAAGAATACAGATAAAAGAAATAGTTACATCGAATGTCTTTATCCTCTCGTATCTGTCCCGTATGTCTCTTGTAAGTGAGAGGTAAAATGATGATTAACTTAATCGAGAAATGCCAAGACCAATCCATATCATCCTGCTTCTAGCAGAAGAGAGTCGGTTCTTAAAAGAAGGAAGGACTACTCCTAAACAAAAATGGGCAATGACAAATGACCAATAACCAATTACCAATTGAAAACAGCCCAATCTTCGTTTTTAGATTAAAAATCTAAGTTTTTTAGCGAATATTAGGCTTTTTTCTTGCATATATGGATTTTTTTTTGTAACTTTGCGACCTGAATTGTACGTGTGCATATAAGTGCGCATGTGTATACGCACTAGTGGAGATAGGAAGATGAAAAAGATAAACAAAGGATATAAGGTCTTTATCTCGTACAAGTATAAGGATAGTTCAGTCTGGCAATTGCCGGACAGAAAGGATGTAGAATTAGGTAGCACAACGGCTCGTAACTACGTGGATATTATTCAAGAGTATTTTGAAGATTCATCCCATATCAATAAGGGAGAAAAAGACGGAGAGGACTTATCTGATTTCAAAGAAGATACAATAGCTTCTAAGTTGCGCGATAAGATCTATGATAGCCGTGTGACGATAGTTCTCATATCCCCCAATATGCGAAACATGATAGAGGACGAGGATGACCAATGGATACCCTGGGAGATACGTTATTCTTTACGCGAGCCTACTAGAGGAGGAAGAACATCCCATCGTAATGCTTTACTAGGAGTGGTTCTGCCTGATGTATATGCTCATTATTCTTATGCTGTTAGAGATAATCATTGTGGTACTTGTTCTTGTGTGAATTATCCATTGACGAATAGTTTTAGCATATTAAAGGAACTGGTACTGAATCGCAAAACTCCTAACTTGAAAGAGGATTGTATATACTCCAAAAGAATCTTTCAATATCCACATTCGTATATGCATATGGTTAAATGGGAAGATTTCCTTTCAGATATAGATAAATGCTTAGATGAAGCAGTGCAGGTGAGTGAATCTGCATGCGAATGGAATATGCCAAAATTGAATGTTTAACTACTTTACGTATTTGAAATAATATGTTTGCAAAGTATCAAATATCAATAGAAACGGTACAAGGTTTACTCGATAGGAGAAAACCATTGAAAGACCGATCGGTTATAGGTAATAACAAAAAAGTAATCACCGAATCGCTAAAACGGGTATTTACCCCTGTTGATGGTGTTATAAATGGTGATAGTTTAAAACAAAACTTTTTTCCGACGGAAACAAAGAAAGTTTTTAATGTGTTCATAAGTCATTCTCATGATGATGTCGAAATTGCAGAGAAGTTTGCAAAATGGCTTGAGTCGAACTTCCTGGTAAGTTGTTTTGTGGATTCTATGGTGTGGAAGAACATGGCTGATTTACAAAGGTTAGTTGATAGGAATCTGCCAAAATCTAAAGGTGCATATAATTATGAGGATATTCTGAAATCTACTGCGCATGTACATTCTATGCTATCATTATCCTTGTTTGAGATGATAGATCAATGTGAGTGTTGTATATTTATTGGTAGTAAGAATTCGTTACGATTAAATCTCCATGAAATTAAAAATGAGACGCTTTCTCCATGGATTTATCAAGAGATTTTCTATATGAATCATGCCAAACCTATAACGCCGCAACATGTAGAAGACTTACTCAAAAATCCAAGAATCACAAAAGCATGCGAATCGCAAATTTTTGATGCAGCAATAAGTCATTCAGTTAATTTGCAGGATTTTATTACTTTAGCGCCTAGACATTTTTCATTTGATTCCAGAATTGAAATGAATGATGGAGAAGCATTTTTAGAATTGCTATACTTAAAGACAAAAGTACTTAATTATAACGACATAATCTATGGATAATAATACAGACAAGAACAAATTCTCTGAAGAGCAGCGGCATTATATTGAATTGCTGCAAGATGTGATTAACCGCATGGCCGGTAATAGTGCTAATTGCAAGACATGGCTGCTGACAATAGTAGCAGCTGTGATTACATTTACCGCGACTAAGGATTTACCGAAAGTAGTGCTATTGATGTTAATGGGCATTGATGTATTGTTCTACCTTTTGGATGTATTCTATCTATACTTGGAACGGAAGTTCCGATTGATAGAGCGTAAGTTTGTTGCAGGACAAACTCCCAATAAAATTACTATGGAAGATTTGTTATATTCTTTTGGTGTAAAAGAAGAGGTTAGTTGTTGTGAAAAAGTCAGCAACTATTTCAAGGCTGTAATCTCCTTTTCTACATGGCCATTTTATGGGGGAATATTAGTTATATTATTAGTGTTTTATTATTGTCTTTGAATTCAAGATTTATTAAGTGAAAGTACTATTATCCGAGGGATTTAGGTCTCGAATAACCCCTAATCGCTAACCCCTAATCGCTAAACCCTAAACGCTAAACGAAAAATGAAAAAATACAACTACAAAGACTTAGACTTATATAAAGCATCAAAAGACCTTGTTCTAAGCGTCTATGCTCTGCTCCGTAAATTTCCAAAAGAGGAGCAGTATGCCCTCTGCGATCAACTCCGCAGAGCAGCTATCTCTATTCCTTCCAATATTGCCGAAGGAATGGGACGTGTTTCTACAAAAGAACAAATCCATTTTCTGGAGATAGCGTATGGGTCTTTACGTGAAGTAGATTGTCAATTGGATATAGCTAAAGATTTGGCATATATCTCAGATGAGGAAATAGTAGAGATTGAGAATAAATTAGAAAAAGTCGCTGCGCTCATTGCCGGCATGCGTAATCAGCGCAGTGCCTCGCTAAACGCTAAACACTAAACACTAAACGTATTCATGCAACCGCAAAATAACAACACATATAATCAATTGTCGCAAGGCGAGGCGATGCCGCCTTTTGCGCCGATGTTTGATGCTACGATTGCATAGAACTAGTTTCAAAAGCAGAACAAGGATTGATTTTTCTTTTCTTCTGTATATACTATGCATCTTTTTTTTGATTACCTCTGAATATCCCCACGCCCTGCATAGTTATTTTTGCTATTTTCTCATCAATAGCCGGTGCATCTTCGATGTGTGGAGAAGCCAATTGACTTTTGGCTTTGCAATAATCGTGCCCCTGCGGCTAAGAAAAGGGAAGGCTGTCGGGGAGACTAGCCGACCGAGAATAAGGCCGTCCAGCCGCATTTTTGATTACATAAAAACACATACACCATACGTTGAGAATGTTTTTGAGAGCGCAGCGCTTTTTTGTAAGTCATATAATGACGTTTTTTTGTAAGCAGCCGACAGTGCATAATGTTGTGCATTGTCATAGCGGGAATGACGATTAAACTGTCTAGGAGTCTTGCTCATAAGCAGACTAATGGGCATTTACGCTCAAGGCCGCGTAGGCCAATAGCCATGCGGACGTAGGCTGTGCGTTTTTGATTATCTCTAATTCCTCCGAGACTGCCGCGTTTTTGATTTATATAATTACTATTTTCTCCGCAAAAGCGGTATAATTTTCATCATTTCATCATTCGCATCAATAGCATCATTCCATCATTCCCATCATTCGCATCATTTCATCATTCTCCCAAAATAATCGCAAAATTCACAAAAATCAAAGATTTTTATGCAATTATTTTGTTATGTGGGAATTTTTTTGTAATTTTGCACGTTGAAATGTGATTATATGACAGAGATACCTATTCGATATGATTTTCCGTTGTTCGTGACAGATTGTCCGATACGGAATTATATAGGCAGCGATAAGTTGCGTTTGTCGGATTCGTGGTCGCTATTTCAATATGTAGTACTAAAGCGTGGAAAAACAGAGGCAGAGCGTAAGTTTATGCTCACGCTATTGGAGCAGGCAAAGTATTTCTATTCCGTAGCGGATAGTGCACCGCTAAAGTCCAAGCCATTATTGTATTACTATTCATTCCTCAATTTAGCAAAGTTATTTATTAACCTGAGAGGATATATTGGTAATACGCGAGAATATAATCATGGTATAGAGGCAAGACCAGCCAATTCATTTGTTTCCGCGGAGGTAAATGTAAAGGGATTCTATGGTTCACCGATGCTTCCAGTTAATAGAGTATTTGCTGAGCAATTGGGGTTTAATTATCCGACTTATCCATTTCAATACAAAGTGGTGGATTATTTAAAAGCATGTGTGGGGATCCATAAGGTGTATTGCGAGACGTACAAGCAAGAAGAGATGTTTCATCGTATCAAGGATTTGCATTTGTTTATGCATGCAAACAAGATGAAGAGTGTAGCGTGGATTCCTAATCTTTCTTCGAACGATGTCGCTAATTTAACGGCAAAGGGCTATTCTATTACGCATGACGGTGCCGGTTATGTTTGGACTGAGACGATAGCTAAACATCCGCATCACTTAACAAATCAAAATTTTTTCGATTTGTCTTTACAAATGCGTCAGCGGGGCTTATGGTATCTGACGAATGGTAATGAGTACCGAATGTACATATCTGCACAGGACTATGCTTTTCCTCCGGAGTTGGTGATTTATAATATCATGTTTTATTTCGGTTCAATTACTCGTTACCATCCGTATCAGTTTGATGAATTATTATCTGCAAAGGAACAATGGATGGTGGAGGTGTTTATGCGCACTCAACCTCAGCAATTTGTGTATGGATTGTTGTCGCGGTTGTTGGGGCGTTATGTATATGAAGATAAAACTGCTAAATTGTCGGTATAGATATGACGATAGAAGAGTTTCAAAATATTACGATTTCATTATATCGGAATGTACGGTTTTATCAATCAGAAAAAGTGACGATAGGTGCTGTGTTGGATGCTATCCGTCATGATAGTTATAAAACGCAGATTCTTGCTATTCGTACATGGTTAGGTAAAGGCGATGTGGTGCAAGCAGGGGTGGCGAAAGGTCAATTACCAGCTGTGACGTTTAGTGCGTTTTTCGGTGAGCGCCGACAGATGGAATTTTGTAAGGTATACACAGGCGTATTGGTGATTGATATTGATAAATTGGGTGCGGACGAGATGGAAATAGTGGGCGAACAGCTGCGGAACGATGAATATGTGGTGAGTTGCTGGCGCTCTCCATCCGGAAATGGTTGGAAAGGATTGGTGGTATTGGAATATCAGGAAGACAAGAACTTATATGCACTAAATTACTTGCACCGGATGGCATTTTTGCAAATTGAAAATTATTTTAGAACGAAGTATGGTATAGCGTTGGATAAATCAGGAAAAGATATTCCGCGGTTGTGCTATATGAGTCACGATGCAGATCTTATCTTAAAAACGAAGGTAGTATCATATCCTATACAATTGGATGCGCTGGATTTTGAAATAGAAGAGAAGATAGATGCAAAGGAGTTAAAGGAGGTTGTCCAACATGTCGGGAAAAAGATAGAGTCATCTGTGGTGGTGACATGGAATGTATTAGACGGACAAGTATATCCGAATCCGTATGTGAAGCAGCAGAAAGAAATTCTCTTTATGATATATCGATATCTAAAGAAGAAAGGACGGTCCATCACCGAGAGTTATGAGGATTGGGTGAAGGTGGCATTTGCTATCGCCAATACATTTCATCCTGTGTATGGGCGAAGTATGTTTATGAAGCTATGTGAATTAGATGGTGCAAAACATGATGCGGATAGAAGCGAGCGACTGATATACGATGCATACACAGCGGGGTATAAATTATGTACATTTAAAACGATAGTTTATTTTGCAGAGAAAAAAGGGTTTAAATATAATCCATAGACCGTGACTTTGTTTCACGGGTGTATCACGAAGCTAAACAAGCGCGTACGTAAGGCTTCAGTAGTCGTGCATTATAATCAGTACCAATTATTTCGGGATTATATTTAAACCCTTGTTTTTAAGGAAATGTTAGAGGGATATATACATAGGGATGACATACAAGACATCTTGATTAGGATTAGATGTAAGTATGCAGACCAGCGCAACAGAGCCGGTTTTGCGACTTTGTTGAGCACTGACCCAAATGACACCTGTCATATTCCCGACATATATAATTTGTTTCCACCAAGACGCAAATGGTGTACATTAAAAAGAGAAGAAAGAAAAAGTCGAACAGAATGTACGTCAATAGATAATAATTTCTTGAGCTTGTCACGTTCAATCCACAAAGAATTATGCAATAAGGAAAAACATCCGATATGGTATGATAGATTAGGAGAGGCTATTGACGATATATATGATATGGCATTTTCGGACGACTTAAAGTTCACATCGCTCAGAGTAGTTGCAGAGGAGAAAGATAGAGATGAAGAAGAAAAGACGATAACATGCAGACCAATATGCAACTACAAGAATTACAAAGAGAGAACGATTATATCGCTGTATAATAAGGCGATGACACGTCTGTTTGACGGCTATTTTCACGAATGTTCATTTGCATTTCGATTGCCGAAAAAAGGAGAAACAGATAAAACGCCGGCACATATTAAGGCAGTAAAGCAGATTGTTGATTTTAGAAGGAAACATGAGGGCACATTATGGGTGGCAGAATGCGATTTGAAGAAGTTTTATGATACGATAGACCATGATGTGATTATGGATACGTTGGAGATGATGCTGAGACGAAGTGTGGAAGATAAAAAGATTGATGAGAAGGAGGCGGGAGTTTTACGTCGGGTGATGCAAGCGTATTTGGATAGTTATAATTTTTATGAAAGTGTACTGCAATACAATTCGGATCAAAGCAATCAAGTATGGAATCCTATTCCGAAGAAAAGCGGGTATAATCTGCAGTTTAAATGGGTAGAGAAAGATATCGCGAAGCAACGCAAAACCGGATGGCCTTATCGGACCGAAGACCATGATCAACATTATCTGGGAGTTCCGCAGGGCGGAGCATTATCAGGGCTGATAGCGAATTTGATATTAAATCGAGTTGATGAGCAAATCATGCCGTTTGTTGATAAGGATAAGTTGATATACCTGCGATTCTGTGACGATATGATTATTATCGGGAAGGATGAACATGAGGTGAGAAATGCATTTAACGTATATCGCAAAGCGATTGAATCGTTACACCTTTATCAACACGATCCGGAAGGCATAGAGTATCCATATACAAAAAATCATTGGGAATCGAAGACTAAGGAGCCATACAAATGGGACGATATTAATAAAGATGGTATCCCCTGGGTTTCTTTCGTTGGAATAGATGTGCGATGGTCCGGAGAGGCTCGTATTCGAAAGAAGACGATCCATAAGCATATGAAGAAACAAGAGAGTGTAGTATGGGATGTGTTGAGAGAGATCAAAAGTAAGGCACCGCGTTATGATGAAGAAAAGACCCAAAAGATATTGCAAGGTCATTTGGATGCGATGGGTGTAGGACGTATTAGATTATGGAACTATAAGGATAATCCAAACGTAGGCAGTTGGAGTTGCGCTTTTGAGGTGATTGACAACAACAGATGGTCGAGACATCAGTTGAAGAATTTAGATAGACACAAAAAGCAAGTTTTGCGTAAGTTCAAGAAAAAGATCAAGGATATAAATTTTCCTCAGCCGATTATATCCTATGATAGTAAGCGTAGTAGGCGGCATAATCCAGAAATGAAAGGAATGCCATGTAGTTATTATGGGCAAATATTAAAACCTTGGAAATAAGTCGACGTAGGAGTTTATTGTGGCTATGTCCGGCTACGATTCATCCGACGCCATCCGTTCCATAGATGCGCTGTGCGACTGGACACCCGATTTAAAAGCAATGACAAATATCGAAGATCCAATCTACAATCTCCAATCTTCAATCTCCAATCTTCAATCAAAAAAAAGCCCAATCTTCGTTTTTAGATTAAAAATCTAAGTTTTTTAACGAATATTTGGCTTTTTTCTTGCATATATGGGATTTTTTATGTACCTTTGCCCGCTGAATTGTGTAGTTCGAGTTTATTGAAGCGAAATAAGAATTATGCATAGATAAAATAGAAATGCTAAATACAAAGATATGAGTGAGCAAATTGTAATAAACATTAATCGGTTAGGACCGGTTCGGAATGCCAGGATTACACTTGGGCAGTTTATGATTTTTTCTGGAGCATCAGGACTTGGAAAAAGTTATACGGCCATGTTGGTGCATTATGTGTATCGTATATTGTCCGGTGAGGAGTTGGAGGGTTTCTTTAAGGAGAAGCAAGCAACGCTTGGTGACGTGTCTCGCTTTGAAGATACGGCCATGCATGTGGTTTTCTCTTGTGAATCGTCAGAACTGGTGCAATGGATTAATGCGCATGCACGGACATATCTGGTTAATATGTTAGCACATCCTCAATTGGATATGGATGTGCAAATCGAGTTTCCTGCTTTGTCGAAGACACTTCTATTCGAGTATGGCCATATAGAGCAAGTAGAGCAAGATGATATCAGTCGCCCAAATTTATCACCACGTGGTAGATTAAAGCTCAGTCCCTTTGGTGGTGCGACTACTTTTTCATTGACTTTATTGCCTCAGATTAACTATGCTTTATTCTCGCATGTTCTTTCCATTCATATGGCAGACTTGTATGGGCTGCGATTGATTACATCCACATTTTTCTTGCCCCCATCCAGAGGTGCTATTATGCAGATTCCTATGGATAAACAGTTGAGTGTTTTTCAATCAACACCGATGTATAGTGAGTTTATAGAGACTTTTGCACGCATCAAGTCCTTCCGAGAGGTGGAGATATCCGTGATTAACACTAAATCGATAGCCGATGGGCGAATCGAAGAGTTTGAAGGCGAGTTATATTATAACTATCACGATGTGCCTATACCTATTTCGGCAGCTGCCTCATCTATCAAAGAGATAGCTCCATTTGTAATGTTGGCCGAAAAAGGGTTGTCGCGATACTTTGCCACCTTGTTTGAGGAGCCGGAATCCCATTTGCATCCTGAGTTACAAGGAGCTGTAGTGGATGTGATGGCGCAAATGCTGCATCATGGAACGCATCTACAAATCACGACCCATAGTGATTATGTGATGCGTAGAATAAATGATTTGATCTACTTGTATCGCTTGAGTGAGGCATGGAAAATAGAGAAATATGCTAAGTTCTGCGAGCAGAGGGGAATAGATGGGAGCATTACCCTTGATCCGGATATTATTAAGGCTTATTTCTTCAAGCCAGAGGATGGTGGATTATCTTCGATAGTGGAGCAGGATATATCAAATGGTATACCATTCAGTACGTTTGAGAAAGTGATTAATACTAACTTTCCGATAAGTGCAGATATTTACGAACAGTTTGAAATAATGAAGCAATAATATGTCCACCTTATCTTCTAATTTTGATATAGTATATGAGCGATATCATACGCGTCCATTTGCAGGCCAATGCGATGTAAGAGAGACAGAAGCTGCGGATACGGGTAGGGAAGTAAGACGACTCCGTTTTAAGAATGTTGACGGGTATGAGATTCCACATATGATGGTAAAAAGATCATCAAATGTGTACGGCTCACCATCTGAGGCTTTTGAGAAATCTAGATTTCGAGTTGTCCGGAAAGATTGCGATGGGTTGTTTGTAGTAGAGAATGAGAATGGGCTACGAATGAACATCTGCGAGCTCAAAACGTCTGCGAGTGTGAATACAATATGCGATGCAAAGGATCAAATAATTGGTTCGTATGTACGAATGAACGCGCTGATGAGTAATCTAAAGTCTTATCCAGAACATGTTGATGTTGTAGGATTCATCGCCTCCCATGGACCTAATCTGCATACATTATCTATGATGAAGGATGCCAGTGACCCCAAGACGATGTTCTACTATAAATTGATGACTAAAGGGGAATATGTAATGCCAAAGGTGAAGATGGATGGTTATTACAATCCCATCAAGATGCGTGAGATAAAGTTTTATTTCGTAGCGGTGCCGGATGGCGCGCAGCATCATGAGGTTGATTATATGCAGTATGCTTAAATGTTTTTTTTACTGAACAACTCAATATAATGAAAGTAGTATTATTAGCCGGTGGATTTGGGTCGCGGATAAGTGAAGAGAGTATCTTCCGTCCGAAGCCAATGATTGAGTTAAAAAGATATAAAGCGATAGAGATTTAGGATACAATGGACACAAAGAAACTGATAGAAAATATAATTGAGGATTTGTTGGGTGATGTGCCGGTAGCGAAGATAATGCTGAAGGCGCAGGCCATTGCATACTCGTTGAACAATGCCGAGTTCAAGGAATGGATAGAGCATGAGCAAAATGGTTACCCCAATGCGAAGATGATACCAGACTATCGAATTATTCCGTGTTCATTAAAGGTGGATATTGCGCTCCCATTTCAACAAATGCTGCGTAATTATCGCATACCTGTTGACTTTATACAAGATGAGCGAGATAGAGATTTTTTGCGAGTAGCGCGATTAACGGAATCTATATCATCTTTGGAGAATATGGTTACTGATCTTGACGATGGGAAAACATTAGCAATGTTAGTGCCGGGAATCTTGTGGCCATCCATTAACAAGTGCTTGGATAGGGATGGGAATGTTATTGCAGCATGTCAGGAAATATCACCATCGTCCATAAAAGGAGCGGTAGATTCGTTTAAATCCAGACTATTGAAGTTCTTTTTAGAACTGAGTGCTCAAATGAAGATAGATTTGAATGTTATGACCAATCGCGAAAAGATAGCCAATATCATGCATCAAACTATTAATGCGGGAGTATATAGCAATGGTGATGTGTCTATAGAAAACTCTACGGTAGTCGGAGGACAGAGCAATAATGTTTCAATATCTCCTGCGTTGAAAAATGAGATCGAGGACGTGCTACGACAGGTGGAGGAATTGAAGCAGAACGTAGAAGCAGATGAGCAAGATGTCGCAGAGGTGGTGATGGATCTCCGATCAGAGTTGGAGAAGGAATCTCCATCGAAGAAGTTACTTAAACGAGGAATGCAAGCACTAAAGAGTTTTCATGGTGTTGTAGTAGAAAAGGCAATTGAGTATGGCATCGACCAGATCTTGATTCAATTGGGATAAATAGAAAAGGAGAATAGAATAAAATGCTAAGACCAATCCATATCATAATGCTTCTAGCAGAAGAGAGTCGGTCCTTGAAAGAAGGATGAAATGACAAATGACAAATGACAAATTTTGAAGTTTAGGTCTTCAATCTTCAATCTCCAATCTCCAATCTTAAATCTCCAATCTTCCATCAAAAAAAGCCCAATCTTCGTTTTTAGATTAAAAATCTAATTTTTTTAACGAATATTTGGCTTTTTTCTTGTAAATGTCATTTTTTTTTAGTAATTTTGTACGCTAATTTTAGGTTTAAATAAAAACAGCAAAATAATATGGATGCAATAACAGCTTTAGAAGTAACATTAAAAGCAGCAGAAGCTGCAAAAGAGGCTAAAGAAAATTATTCCAAAATAAAATGGTTATTCCATTATATGTTGCCACCAATAAAGGTGTTGATAGTAGGAGAAAGCGGTTCAGGAAAGACACAATTTTTGGCATCAATTCGAGATAAAAAAGAATTTGTAGAGAGTAGAACAAAAGTATCGAACACAAAAACACTCGTTCTCCCCAATGGACGTCGCGTGGAATTTTGCGATACTCCCGGTCATCAATCTTTAAAGACAGAAAGAGGACGAAATGTTAACGAAATAGCCAATGGTAAATATGATGGAATAATCAATATTGTGTGTTATGGATATCAATCCGCAGAAGGTATAGACACGTCCAAAATTTATCATGGAGGGGTTATAAAAGAAGATTATTTGAAGCAGAATAGAGGGAAAGAACTGAAGCAGATGCAGGAATGGCTCGAAAGAATATATGCGGAGAGTAAAGTGAAATGGGTGCTGACCATAGTGAATAAAGCAGATGTGTGGTGGGAAGAGTATGAAGATGTTATGACTCACTATGAAGACGGAAGTGAGTATAATGCCAATCTTCAGACGATATCTAGAGTGTCAACAATCAGCATGCTCCCATATTGCAGTGTCATCAATCCATTATTTGGAATGCCGATGACTATTGTGTTTGGGGAGAAGATGAAATATGCAATGTATGAGCAGTTTCAACAACATCTAATAGACTTAATAAATAAATAATGGCGAAAATTACACCAGAAGATAAGGCTCAACTAAAGCAGTTCATAAAGACTCTGAAAGCAAATAATGCAGAACTGGCACAGAGTTATAAGATGATCATGCGTAAATTATGGTTGCAATACGCATATCTCATTTTGTGGATTGTGTCAATAGTCTTTATGCAACTCTATCTGAAGAATCTGTATGGCGCAATTATAATTTTTGTCGAAAGTTGTATGTTCTTTTTAATATTAAGTGTGAATCATAAGATATCCTTAAAACCATTAATCGCTCAATACAGGAAAACGTATAAAGAGGCTTTGCTGACATTTGATGGCCTTTTAAAGTTGGTAGATTGGGAGGCGTATCGCAAGCGGCAATTGTATCAAGATACAGATGAGAGAGTAGAAGAGGCAATTGATGGTTTTTTGAGGCACGCCAGAAAGAGAGTATCACCGGCATATTCGGACGTGTTTGATGCGTTACTATTAGCACAAATGCTTATGCGTTATGTTATTTATGTATGGGCAGTTGTAATACTATATCGAGAGTTAATCAATGTCATTCATGGCATATGATGAAAAAAAATTGATATACGCCTTGCGTCGCATGACACATGCCGGGACGTGCGAAACGAAAATAGACGGAACAACATAACCGGAAATATAGAAGTGGAACAAATGAGCGAATAAGTTAATTTGTAATTATGACAAAAAAATACAATTATAAAGACCTGGAGGCATACAAAGAAGCAAAGATTCTTGTGCGAATGATATATTCTTTGTTGCAACGTTTCCCTACTAAAGAGGAAATGTATGCCCTCTGCGATCAACTCCGCAGGGCAGTTATCTCCGTTCCTTCCAATCTTGCGGAGGGTAGTGGACGCTATTCTGTTAAGGAACAATTACATTTTATTGAAATCTCTTATGGATCTCTATTAGAAGTAGAATGTCAGCTTGATATTGCTCATGATATTAAATATATTTCAGATGATGAGTACTTGAGTGCTGAAAATCAAATCGGTAAGGTAGCATCATTGCTATCTGGTCTGCGTGGCAAGCGTTTATCCCCAAACCCTCAATCCCTCTCATCCTCTAATCCTCTCATCCTCTAATCCTTTCAAAATGCAACAGCAAAATAACAACACATATAATCAACCACCGATGGGGCAGATGATGCCGCCACGGCAAATGGGAATGCCTCCGCAGATGGGAGCACCGCGTCCGCGAGGATGGCGAGAGCGGTGGATGCAGCGTTTCGGTATGGTCGGACAAATGCCGCGTGCGAAGGAACTGACTATCCCAAACTGGATAACTGGAAAGTCGATAGTGTTCTTCTTTATATCCATGTTTGCGTGCTGGGGAGCATTTGGATTCGTACCGGATTTTGCATTGTGGATGGTAGCAGTACTTTCGGTAGTACTTTTCTTCTATGGCAGTTCAGCGATGTCTAAAAGTTGGTCGCATAAAAATGCAAAGACATTTATTCGCAATATTTTTGTAGCTGGTTTTGTTCTCCGTTTCATATGGGTACTCTATTGCTATTTTATCTTCAATCCCGAATATTATGGTTCTCCCGTAGGAGATAGAGCGGACGTAGAGTGGTATATGCCATTTGCAAAAGATATAACGCAATGGTTCCTTGGAGATTCGAAATTCTCATTATCAGAAATCATAGATAATAATGGTTCTGCGATAGACGATGTGGGGTACCCGATGTGGCTGAGTATCGTTTATCTAATCTTTGGAATGGATAATGATACATTTATTCCATTTGTCATCAAATGTATAATCGGAGCATATTGTGCTATCAGTATATATCATGTAGCCAAAAGACACTTTGGAGAAGGCGCAGCACGTATGGCAGCAATCTTTGTATGTGTCAACCCGAATATGATTTACTGGTGCGGGTGTATGTTTAAAGAGGCGGAAATGGTATTCCTTGTGTGTTTAGCCGTGGATAATTTTGACCGAGTATTAAATTCCGGACAAAAATACACCTTCAAAAATCTATTGCCGGGCATGTCGGCTGCATTTGCACTGATGTTTTTTCGTTCAGCATTAGGAATTGTCATTTTCCTTGCGGTATTTGCACATATTGTAATGGCATCGCAGCGCGTGATGAGTACAGGAAAGAAAGTGTTAGCCGGAGTTCTGGTTGCCGGAGTCTTGGCTGTTTCGATGGGAGATCGCATTCGAACACAGTCTCGCGAGTTATTAGAAGAAGCCCGGTCGGATAAACAACAAACAAATATGGAGTGGCGAGGAGAGCGGGCAGGAGGAAACTCATTCGCGAAATATGCAGGAGCTGCAGTGTTTGCTCCTTTGATTTTCACGATCCCATTTCCGACGTTTAATCAAGCAGAGTCTGGGCAATTGTTACAGGTCCAGTTATCTGGTGGAAGTTATATTAAGAACCTTTTCTCATTCTTTGTAATCATAGTTATGCTGATGATGCTGATTAGCGGCGAATGGCGAAGACACGTGTTTATATTGGCTTATACGGTAGGGTATCATATAATACTCGTGATGTCCAACTTTGCGCAATCCGGGCGATTCCACATGCCTGTATGGCCCATGCTAATGCTGTTTGCAGCGTATGGCATACAGGTGGCGAAGACTAATGCAAGATTACGGAAATGGTTCCCAATTGTGTTAGTGATAGAGGTGGCGATATGTTTGGTATGGAACTGGTTTAAGTTAAAAGGAAGGGGAATGATTTAGGAGATGTCTAATACATCCGATTTATAATAGGTAATAAAATGGGTGAATTGATAACAGGTATATTAGGAAGTGTGATTGCAACGGCGATAACCGGTGCACCTGTTGGTTTATACAAGTATATACAAGCCAATAAGACCATCGAGGAACTGATGAGGAAAGCGTTTGAAAATGCTGTTAGAAAGTACTTCCAAGATGATTTACAAAAGGATAAGGTTATATATCATGATACTCAAAAATACATAGAGTTGCTCAAGGAAGAACTATCTACGGGTCCAATTAACTTAGAAGCAGAGAAGTATAAGAAATTGTACGCTTATTTTAAGGAAGAAATTGCAAGAAATCAAATTCTGACCAACTATGTTGAAACTGCCAAATTGGATGTTACTCAAGATTTAATCAACCAAAATGCGCAGGAAGTTAAACAGATAGTTGAAGGATATGCCGAAAGCATTATTTTGCATGAAAAAAATATTACAGAGATCCTTAGTCGAATATCTGATCTTTCGGAGTTGCCAACTTTTACATTAAAGCAAGACGAAGAACAAGAAGAGAAGAAAGAGGTCATTGCCCTTCCTGAGCATATATCAATGCGAGCCGAATTAACAGATGCCCTTTGCGATAAACTTAAAGATAATAAAGTAGTTCTATTATACGGAACGAGGCAGATAGGAAAGTCTACAGAGGCTAGGTTGATCGCACAACGAAACCAATCAGTAGTGATTGAATGTCGAAAAGCACCATCATTTCAGTTTGTGAAATCAGCTATTCATATTAATAGAGACAAGGCCTTAGTCGTGTTAGATAATCTGTCCACAGAATATGTGGAGGATACCATTCAATACATAGCAGCAGACCCATTAGAAGGGCGATTTGTGATTACAACAAGCGAACCATTTGATGTAAATGTGGTGAATTTTAAGGTTCCGACACTATACCAACAGGAGTTGCCTTGTCTATCAGAAAACGAGTTTACGGAATTAGTTGAGACTTATAGCCCTGCAATTGACATACAACCAGTGGTAGCATTATGCGCAAATCATCATCCAATATTAGCACAAATAGCGTGTCAGTATTTGCAGTCGCGGAATTGGCAATATGATTTATCGGATTTAGAAAAAATAGTCAAAGGAGAACATCTAAACGTATTGCGAAGCAAGGTGAGCAAAATGCTTGCTGAATTGCCGAATGATGAATGTCGGAGATTGTTAAATAGAATCTTGCTCTTCCTGATGCCGTTTACGGAAAAAGAAGTTATAGAGTTGGCAAATGTGGAACCGATTATTTCGCAGCCACAATTGCGTTTTGAACAGCTAAAATCGAGTTGGTTGTTCAAAGTAGATGACTATCATTATAAAGTTTCGCCATATTTAAAAATGTCCTGGCAACCAGACATTGCTCAGAAAGAGAGAGTAATATGTAATAGTTATCTTGGCCATAAGATATTAGCGAAGAAGAATATATCAGATATTGAGGCAGTACAAGCCATCACATACTATATCAATGCAGAACAGTATGATATGGCAGGATGTATATATGTGAAGGCGTTGACTACGGAGATGAATCAGATTTCCGAGAGAAGCGTTTTATATATCTTATGGATAGGGGTTAAATTACCCCAAGGGATGACACCTCGTATGCGATATATAGTACGTGTGGCACAGCTTTTAGGATTGAAGAAATTATCTAAAGAACGTCAAGATTGGCTATATGCGGAATTGATGAAGATTGTTGATGTAGAAGGTATAGCAATGCCTAATGTCGCGTTGGTTTATAGGATGATGTCTTCAATATGTTTCTTCCGTGAAGATGTATATAACGGTTTGCGATATTATAGATTGGGTTCTCCGTTAACCATCGATACATCAGTAGAAGAGGATGCCACTACACTGAAACTATCAGAAGAAGTGGAGCGATATATGCAATCTGGGCTATGGTTTATGCTGATGCAGATAAGTGATTTAGATAAGTACGATGAATGGTTAAAGACATTTAAGGATACGAAACAGGGCGGTTCCCCGATGTTGCCAGTAGATTATACCGGATGTTATTTTTTCGTATGGCGTATAGTTGATAGATATAATAATGAGCTGACATTTGATGAGAAGATAGCGTTACTAAATCAACTAATGGCTAAGGCTAAGGATTACGGTATAGCGGCATTGGAAATCATGATACAATTCAAGAAGCTGGAATTGTACCGAAGCGCGAGAAAATATGAAGAGATGCAATCCATATATGAATCTAATATGGATTTGTATAAAGATAATCCCTTGGCTATATTGGTATTTAATGCATCAATGGGATATGCTTATTTTCAAGAAAGAGATGCTGCAAAGTACGCAATAAGTAAGGAATATCTAGAAAAGGCGTTGTACTGTACAGAAGAAGATATATTACCTTCAGAACGTTTGCATGTAATTGCAATTATATCCTATATACAATCAAACGAAGATACGCAATTAGCACTTCAAACAATGCAAAGCGCATATGACTACGTACAAGAACCACAACATTTTGTCGATCCATATGCGTTGTATGAGGCTAAAGGTGAGTTGGTACATGCAAAATGGTTAGCGGGAGATAAAGAGGGTGCAGTACGTGATATGTCGAATTGTATAGAGTTTGTGTTGGAGGATCTGTTCACCGATTCCCCATTTGCAAAGACATATCTGTGTAAATGCGATTGTGCAATCGTTAGTTATCATAGCGAACTTCTTAACGTTCCTTTAGAGGCTGACAAGGCATCTCCTTTTGCAGGAATGTACACAGAATTGAACGATACCGGTTTAGATGATGAATATACTACAAAAAGAATCTTAACGACAACAGTCCTCATGTATATGTTGTGCAAAGAGTTGAAAATCGAGGATCTGAAGGAGAAATGGATGTATAAGACGATAGAGTATCAAAAGAAAGAAGCATTTGTGTCGGTGGAGCATGGTATTATGCAAACGATGTATCCAGATCTTTTGCGGAAGGGAGATATAGATAATGCAATATACGTATGTAAGATTTCCCGTCAAGCAATGGATATAGCAAGGAAAGAAAATGAGACGCTACAAAATACAGAAACATTATTTTTGTTATTACAGCTGATGCCTTTGCTGTTATTGGCGGAACGAAAGATAATATCGGATAATGATTATCATATATATAATAGGGTAGAAGATTTATTTGAGGACTTAGGCGAAGCCAAGACAGAGAAAGTAACAACAGCACAACGACTTTTACAGCAGCCAATATCAGAAATGAATGCGGCGTTATATCATAATTTTGACGGGTGCAAAGATTTTCCATTGTATCAGGTAGCAAGCGCATTGATGTTGATAAATGAAGAGACTCCCATACAACATGCCTATGTGTCTATGTGTAGTACTGTAAAAGAGATTCTTCCACAATGTGATAAATATTATAAACATGAGATGAATTGGGTGTTCGATGAATTTGTGGAAGGGTATTGGGAAAGAAAAATTCAATCTAGGCCAGAAGTGTTTGAGGACATGGCTCACTTTAGAAATAAAGGAATAACAGTGATTGAAAAGGAACAAGATAATAAGGCAAAGAAATATTTGTCGGTGATATATCACCATATTAAAAATTTGAATGTGCCATCTCATATAGAAGATTGGTTATTAGAATAGAAAGCAAAGTTATGAAGACGATACTTTTGGTTTTTGGAACGAGACCGGAGGCGATAAAGATGGCGCCGTTGGTGAAGAAATTGCAATCGCTGCCGGAGCAGTTCAAGACGGTGGTGGCAGTGACGGGACAGCATCGGCAGATGCTTGATCAGGTGCTGCGGATATTTAACATCGTGCCGGATTATGATCTGAACATCATGCAAGCCAATCAGGACCTGTACGACGTGACGAGTCGGGTGCTGGTAGGCATGCGGGATGTGCTCAAAGAGGTACAGCCGGATGTGGTACTGGTGCATGGAGACACGACGACGAGTACTGCTGCGGCGTTGGCTGCGTTCTATCAGCAGATACCGGTGGGGCATGTGGAAGCCGGGTTGCGGACAGGGAACATCTACAGTCCCTGGCCGGAGGAGATGAACCGACTGATGACGGGACGAATTGCGACGTATCATTTTGCTCCGACTCCGTTGGCGAAGGCTAATTTAGTCAAAGAGAACGTTTCGGAGGAGCGGATCCTTGTGACGGGAAACACGGTGATAGATGCACTGTATATGGTGGTGGATAAGATTAAGAATGATGCGGCGTTGCAGGAACAGTTGCGCGGGGTGCTGAAGGAGGCAGGATATGACACAACGCGGTTGGATGGGAGTAGGCGATTGGTGCTGATAACTGGACACCGGAGGGAGAACTTCGGGGACGGGTTTATCAGTATGTGTACGGCTATTCGGGATTTGGCAGCGAAGTATCCGGAGGTGGATTTTGTATATCCGATGCACCTCAATCCTAACGTCCGAAAACCAATCAAAGAGGTTTTCGGAGACCTTAATTTAAATTTGAAATTTGAAACTCGAAATCCTAAATATAAAAATCTATTTCTAATAGATCCTCTCGAGTATTTGAGTTTCGTATATCTTATGGAACAAAGCACTATTGTGCTGACGGATTCGGGAGGGATACAGGAAGAGGCTCCGGGATTGGGTAAGCCGGTACTGGTGATGCGCGATACGACGGAACGTCCGGAGGCGTTGGAGTCCGGGACGGTACACCTCGTTGGAACGAACTACGATAAGATCGTGAATGAGGTAAGTACGTTGCTGGATGATGCGGAGGCGTATCGGAAGATGAGTCAAGCGGTTAATCCTTATGGAGATGGGGCTGCATGTAAACGTATTGCTACGTTTCTTGCAGAGGTGTAAAGTGTTAAGTGTAGGGCGGGTGTAAAGAAATGAAGAACTTGTATATCATCGGAAATGGATTTGATATCCATCATAATATGCCGACTTCATATAAGGCATTCTATAGATGGCTTCATGAAAAGTCATACTATCACGTGCTTACTTTGATTGAGAAGATATATGGGTGCGCGGATGCAACATGGTGGAACGATTTTGAGAATAGTTTAGGAGAGATGGAGATGTATGATTACGCTCAAAATCAGACTCGCGAAAATTACCCAAACTTTTCCAGTGATGAGTTTCGTGATGCTGACTGGTATGATGCGGAGTATAGTGCTGAAAATGAATTTGATGAGATGCTTCGAGCCGTAAAAGGAAGTTTTACGGAGTGGATAGAATCATTGCCTCCAGCCGATGAGAAAATGAAGATTCCTATTGTGAAATCAGACTCCTATTTTATTACGTTCAACTATACCCTAACGTTAGAGAAATTGTATCGCATTCCTGCAAACCAAATTTGGCATATTCATGGACAAGTTAATGGCTCGGATGAATATATTTTGGGGCATGGAAAGAGTCGCAGTGTGTTAGAGAAAGAACTATTAGATAAAGAACCATCTTCGGATCCATCGAGTAGTCCGGAAGAAATAGAGGAATTCTATAGAGATAATTCAGATTTTATATTTGACAGAGTCAAAGATACGGTATTGCAAAATGTAGCCTCTATTCAAAAGCCAGTTCAAGATATTATACAGGTAAATGCGGCACGATTTGAAGCATTGAAAGATGTGGAGAAGATAATAATATATGGTCATTCGCTATGCGGTATAGATATGCCGTATATTGAACGAATTATCAATAATTTGAGTAATTTTGAAAAGGTGCGTTGGGAGATTACGTACTACAGTGAGCAAGATAAGACAAGGATTATAGATTTTATAAGAAAATATGCTATCCCGGAGTGTAATGTAGAGATGAAGCAATGGTCAGAGTTGCAAAATAAAGATCAATTGAGTTTGTGGTAATATGGCATAAGATGACATCATAATATGCGGATTTTATTGCAAAATAAAGAAAAAAAACATTTTTAAGTCCAAATACTTGTGTATTTGGATTTTTTTTTGTATCTTTGCGCCCAAATTTATTGTGCGCATAGGTAGATACATGTATGCGCAGACACAAGCATATACAACGATCAAAATATAGAACAATGAAACGCTTAATTATTCGTGCCATAGGGCCTTTGAAAGATGTAGATATTGCCTTGGGACGGTTTAATGTTATAATCGGACTACAAAGTTCCGGTAAGAGTTGCGTTCTACGAATTGCCAGTTATTGTGCATGGGTGGAAAAGCAAATTCAACAATCTCAATCTCCAACAATGTTTGAGATGGGTTCTGCTTTCATGGATATCCTATGTCGCTACCATAAGATGACTGAATATATACATGAAGATTCCTATATCCGATATGAGACAGATACGATGTGGTTCGAATATAAACATAGAACAAAAACGCTTACTTTCTGTTGGAAAGATAAGGGGCACTTTGAATATCGTCTTCCTAAAATATCTTACATCCCATCTGAACGCAATATTGTATCGCTCTTACCTAATTGGAAAAGCGAGGTAACTACCTATGATTGTGTACTTGATTTTATGAAAGAATGGGATAGGGCGAGAAAGGTCATAGGAAAGACAAAAGAGATTTTTAATTTGCGTATGAATTATGCTTACGATAAATCGATAGAAGATGACTTAATCCAATTGCAAAACGGAAAGAATATTCATTTGACGAATGCATCGAGTGGTGTGCAATCCTTAGTACCTCTGGTTGTTCTTATCGATTATATCACTCGCCACATATATATGCAAGATGCTGCAGATGTGCTGAACCGAACAGAGGCAAAACGTGAGAAGATGGATCGTTTGGTGGATTTGTTGTATGCGAATATTAAGCAATCAAGCCTGGAATCAATTCTCCCCGATTCGAAAGAGGATCATATAGTACGTCATAGCGGACGAGAATACCGATTTAGAAATGAGGTTGCCGCACAGAAGTTTAGCAGACTAGTTAATAATTATTTAAACTATCAACAGACTGATATTTACCTCGAGGAGCCTGAAAATAATCTATTTCCATCTACGCAATGCCAATTGGTAGATTGGTTAGATGCTAAAACAAATCAGCGAATACATCCTATATCCGTGTTTTTGACAACACATAGTCCGTATGTGTTACGATATATGATGGATAAATCTCTTCGAGGTAAACGATTCTTCTTTACCTATGAGGATCCAGAAGAAGAGGGGGTATATAAGGTAAAATCTCTTTCGTTGGAGGAAATTGAGCAAATCATAGCTAACGGAGTTGATATGTTTTATAATTACGAATCATATATTTCTTGATATGCTGCAATACGAACAAATTATACCGGAATGTTACGCTGACACCAACTTTATAAGTACGTTATTAGAGGCTAATGTAAACCACAGCTTGAGTTGTACCGCAGTGGCGGGGCTAATGAATGAAACTTTTAATGATCGTTTTGCGGTGGGGATAATAGATCATGATAAACATAAACCAGGGTATCTAAGCGAATTTAATGAAATAGCGAAGCGAGTTTTACCTCCGCAAAAAGCCAATGAAAGGGATGTTTGTATTCGTCTATATCAGCATAAAACGCGACCGCATTATTTCATTACGATTGAACCGGCAATAGAGAGATTGATACTACGTAGTGCAGCTATGTCCAATATTAATATGGAGGATTATCATTTGGCGAATACGTTGGAAGGTCTACAGGAACGAACGAAGCATAAGAGCTCGAATAAAGACTACCTTTTAAGAACCTTATTTCAAGCCTTACTTAATGCAGGTAATGCAGACGCGCTTGCATTACAAGAAACTTTGCGATATTTCGTATTTCGACAAAAGGATGTTGATGTTGAGGAATTGAAACGTATCTTTATGAAATGAGGTAGAGTAAAACACTATAGCTTTAATGGATAATTGCAATAAAATTTGAAGAAATGAGTAAACTTAACATTGATAGGATTGTTAAAGACATCAAATCTAAGACTACGTATTTGACGCCGATAATTGAAGCCGTATGTAACTCCGTGGATGCTATCGGGAATAATCGTACCGATGGCTATGTCAAAATCATCGTTAAGCGCGATCATCAAACGTCGACTGATGGTCAAACAGAAACGGCAGGAAGCATTGTGGCTATCGATGTTATAGACAATGGAGTTGGTTTTACGGATGACAATGCAGACTCTTTTGATACCTACAAAAGCGGATATAAGATACAGCAAGGAGGTAAGGGCTTCGGACGATTTATGTATTTGAAATATTTCCGAAGCGTATCGATTGATAGTGTGTATGAACAAGATGGCCAACTGAAACGGAGAGAGTTTACGTTTGGACATAAATCGGAGATTATAGAAAATGAAAGAATCACGGATGTAGAAGGGCTAGAGTCTACAGGATCGGTACTGCATTTGTCTTCAATCATCAATCCGGATGAGCCTGACAAAGGATTGGATGTAATAGCTCGCAAGTTGGTTGAAAAGTTGCTTGTGATTTTTGCGACGCAGAGTGAGACGACACCAACTATTACCATTATGGATGAAGATGAATCTAATCCGATTGTGTTGAATGATTACGTGGGCAAGAATTCAGGTGTTGTTCAAGTAGGTGATGACGTGCCGCTTAATATTGAAGGAAGAGATGGTAATGTGTACGATTTTACCGTCAAAGTATATAAGATCTATTTTTCAGCAATAACCAATAAGATTTGCTTGACGGCTAATCAGAGAGAGGTTAGTGATGTCTCTTTGCATACTTATGTGCCGGAATTTAAGGAAACTCTAAGTGAGACAGATAGCGAAGGGCATCAAAGGAATTTCATGGTTAAGGCATATGTGATAGGTAAATATCTGGATGATAATGTAACTACAGAGCGTGATGCATTTAACTTCGATAAAGAGGTTGATAGCTTGTTTGGAATTTCCGAGAAGACTATTTGTCATCGAGTAGCTCAACTATGCAAAGATATGTTCGAGGATGATATGTCCGCAAGATACACCGCTAAGAAGAATAGAATAGAAAATTACGTAATAACATCGGCTCCATGGAATAAGACATTGTTGGCATCTATGGATATGGAGTGTATTCCGGTAGGCATTGATGATTTCGAACTGGAAATGTTATTCAGGAAGAAGAAATACGAACTAGAGGAACAATCAAGAATTGAAATAAAGGAGATATTAGACAAGCAAGAAGATGAGGAGATCGATGAGAATATCCAAGAGATAATGGCTCATGTAAATGAGATCCAAAAATCAAATTTGGTTCAGTACGTATGCAAACGCAAAGAGATTTTGTCATTATTCAATAAATTACGGAGACGATTAGAGGATGGTTCTGCCCATAAGGAGAATGAGATTCACAATTTGATATTCCCTATGATTAAGACAGATCGTGAGGTTGAATATGATGATCATAACTTGTGGATGTTGGATGAACGATTTGCATTTACTCAATACATCGCTTCAGACAAGGTAATATCTAAAAAAGATAAGAAGGAACCGGATTTGGCTATTATTTATAAGGAGAGAATGTTCTACCGCAATGGTGAGAATAACATGTTGTCTCCAGTCTGTATTGTTGAATTTAAACGACCTAAGCGGAAAGAATATACGGCAGATGAGAATCCAATCACCCAAGCATGCAAGTATTCGAGAAAAATCTTAGATGGCAAATTGGAAATGCCGGACGGATTAGAACCTGTAAAAGTATCTAAGGAAAGTACTCCGGTGTATATTTATATAGTTAGCGACATAACGCCCAAAATTGCAGAGTTCGCTGATAATGCTTCATTAACGAAAAGCCCTGATAATGAAGGGTATTTTGGGTATATGCCAAGTTACCATGCTTATGTGGAGGTTATGAGTTATAAGAAAATGTATGAAGATGCATTAATGAGGAATCGGATTTTCTTTGAGAAGTTGGGGATTAATGTAGACTAAGTTTACAAAACAGAAGATGGAAATAAGAGTTTGGCTGGGGCGATAAGTAAAGATGATGATTTGAGCAAGCGATAAAGAAATATATAAAAATATTAGTGAAACATAATGGAATTATTTGATTTTTCGCAATATTCATTTGGGATAGCAGTAATACAATTTGTTGTCGCAGGTGTGGTGTTCTTTGTTACCAATTGGCTTGGCGGACATACTCCGGTTGATAGAGGATATGTGACGCTTTCGCTGATTGCGGCAGATGACACTATGCCGGCATTTAACTTTGTATTCAAGACATTGACGCCATTGGTGCAGTACATATTGTTTATTGCATTATGTCAGATTGTAACACCATTAGTGTTTCTGCTTGCTAATAGTTACATGATTATTGTTTACTATTGGTTATACCGAGGTTTATATTATATTTTGAGAGGAGCTTTCCATTTGGCAAACTGGCCGATATTCTTGCTGTATATGATAGTATCAGTAGGTATCGCGATATGGATATATGGTTTTGTGGAGAGCGTAGACAGTATATTGCCGGATAAAGAGGCATTGCGAGATCAATTGTGGATACTGATAACGATATTTGTGTATCAAGTTGTCAATGGACTTCAGATAAACAGAACCGGAACAGAGGATCGGAAGCATAAATATGCATTGAGCAAATATCATGAGTTTGCAAAGAAATATTCCGAAGTGGTAGATGCCAATTGCGAGTATGAGGTGGATGCCGATTTGCTATATGCGATAATGATTGTGGAGAACTATAATCGTCCTCCAGTGGTTCGGATGGTAGAGAATCTGAAGTTTAGATTGAGTCATAAGCGGATGTCATTGGGGATTATGCAGGTGAAGACAGATAAGATGATTGACGATAAGGAGTCGATTAGGCAAGCGGCAGGGATAATATCGAAGTTGAGACAAGAGTATATTGGTAATCGCAATGAGGAAGAGTTAGGAGCGTTAGGAAGATTAGGCAGCTACATACATACGTTGGCAGAAAAGTACAATGGAGGCAATTGGGAATATGCAAGAGAGGTGCGAGAGATCTTTGAGACAATCAACTCTATGCATATAAAAGGCGTCTATGATGTCGATCTGAAGGATGCATTATCGTATAAGATGCCTGAATGGAGGAAGGCAAAGGACAACTGAAGAGATATGACGGTGCGTAAGAATAAATATATGGAAAAGATTCTCAAATGGGTAAAACAACATCACGTGCTGATGTTGGCTATATGTGTGCTTTTTATTCTGCGACCGAAGTTTGTGGAGTGGATAAAGGAATATGTGTGTCCGCTGACGCCTAAAGAGATAGACAATATCGGATGGGTGTTGGCAATCATAATCGTGACGATAATTATTGTATATCTCACTCACATTAAACGTTTGCTAAAAGAGCGAGAGTTGGTTGTATCAAGATTATGGACATTGGCATTGCTGTTCGGAGGGTGGTGCATATTCCGGTATGCGGATGCGTTTGATTTCTACGGTATAGATGGATGGATATTCAATTATATTGATTGTGCGTGGTTCACTATAGCCGGTATAGAAATCGGATTGTTTGGGTATCGTTGTGTTCAAAAGAAGAACCGAGAAGGTGACGTCGAAGGCAATCCATTTATGAAAGATGCACCGGTTGTGAAGGATGAGATGAACAGGGAACGCTACGCAGTGCAACTAGTGAAAAAGATAAAAGCAGGGAAGACGGAACGAAAAGATGGAGTTGATAGCGGGAGAGCCGATGGGGCGTTCACGATATTGCTCAATGAGTCTTACGGAGTCGGGAAGACAAGTTTTATGATGCAACTGGAGCGGATAGCGGAAGGTGAGAATGTCGATGTATGCTGGTTCAAGCCATGGTTATATGAGGATAGCCGAACAATGATGGTTAACTTTGTTCGCGTACTGCAAGAGAAATTAGGTGAAGGTGACGGATTGCTTCAACAGATGTTGAACAAGTACGCACAAGTCTTATCTTCGTTTAAAGGATATGAGATATTTTCGCTGTTGCACTTCGAGGGCACATCCGTTGAGACACAATTCGAGGATATTAAGGCAAAATTGCAAGAAAAGCAGCAGCCGATTATAGTGTTGATTGACGATGTGGATCGATTGCAAAGCGATGAGTTGCTACGTATGCTGCAAATGGTGCGGAACATGGGGGATTTCCCATATATCTATTACATAATAGCCGCAGATAAGGCGGCCGTTCAAAATCGGTTGAGCGAGGCTGGAATAGCAGAACCGGATGTGTATCTAAAGAAGTTCTTTAACTTAGAGATGCATTTCCCAGCTGATGATCAATTGGCTGAGAAGGTGCTCTATAGAGGATTGTCGGAGATATTGATGCGCTACGGACAAGATGGCGAGAAATTACGGGAGTTCTTCCAAAAGTTGCGATACGGGAAAGATGTATTCGCCAATATTCGAGATATCAAACGATTCTTGAATGCATTTGATTTTGCATTGGCTAATTTCCAAGCTGTTAAGACCGAGAATGGAAAGACTATGCTTGACGAGATAAGTTTGCGAGACTTAGCCGGATTATGCATGATTCAATGTGTTGATTCCGAGTTTTACCGGTTGCTGCGAGACCATAATGAACATGTGTTAGAGTATAAAGATTGGCATTATAAAGTAAAGAGCGATTTTGCAGAAATCTTTACTGATCGATATGTCAAGAAGATGATTGATAGTGTTGCGGCACAATCAGTTAATGAGCAAAACATGCCCAAAGATACAGTTAAGGAAGAGATAGAGGAATCCGTGAATACATTGTCGGAACTGATTCAATGGACGAAGCCCAAGAAGGTGGAAGTGATAGGTGAGTTGCTGGGGATACTTTTCCCACAAAGTCATGCCAGTGAGTCGCGATTAGGGATTTGCCATCCGACGGAGTATTATAAGTATTTCTCCACGATGTACAAAGGAAATGAGTTTACCAATGCGGAGGTGATTGGTATTATGCGTTTTGATGAAGATCGATATATCACTAAGATTAAGGGAGTGCTGAAGGAGAAAGAGATTGATTCGTTTAAGCATAAGTTGACGTGGTACTTGCAGACTCAAGCCTATGATAGGATTGGCGCATTACTGAAAGTGATGATAGCCTTTGAGTTGGAATGGCAAGCAAATAATTTGACAGATACGTATAAGGAACTGATGTTTATGCAGAACTACGGTGCAAGTTTATTTGCTATTTTCTACAAGCGAAAAGACGAAACGATTGAGCAATGCAAGGAGGCATGGGATGAGATACGTAGATGGCTAATTACGACAAAAGAGTATGAGCGAAGGATAATTGTGCTGATGATGTTGGCAAAGCATATAGAGAACTATGCATCATATATCTTTGAGACAAGAGAGGAAGTTACGAATTGCGTGCAAGAATCAGAGAAGCAGTTTATTGATGAGGTATGGCTGATGGATATGTTTAATCCGGACGTGTATAAACATATTTCGTCATATCGTGAGATTGATCCTACAATATCAGAATATATCATCAATGGCGTGCAGCGGAAGCATAAGGAGAATGGATTGATGATGCACTTGGTGAAATATGAAAAGGGAGAGATAGATTGGAATAAGGAATTGATTGAAGCAGTTCTTGGAACGCATCTGGTATTTGCATACGACACATCTCTTTGGTTGCAGTTGGTTCCGGCTAAATGGCAACAAGAATGCAGGAGATGGAATATGAATGAGCCAATAACTAAAGATGAGATAACTCATAGCGCTTATTTGAAGAGTGCGTTGCAGTATTGGAAGCTCGTGATGGAGTTATCAAAAAGTGAAAATGAGAGATTGCAATATGTGCTTAAACGCGGAAATATAACACCCACGGAGTATGAAGAGGAATGCAATGTGCATGGAATGCGCGTAACTATGGAATTGAATAAGTTTGCGCGATTAGGGTATTTGGAGAAGAAGGGGGCTGGAAAGAAAGCAAAATATATTAATCCAAAAATGGTATAAATTGAGGAGAAGAGATTATGAGAGTTTTAGAAGTATCAAGATATAAGAAGAACTTTGTTGATCACCAGTTGCCTTTTGTAACGGAGCAGGGTGAGGCGATACGTGCGTTAGGACACGAGGTGGAGTATTTCCTCGTGCGAGGGAACTATGTGAAGGCTGTTGGGGCGTTGAAGAAAAAGATACGGGAGTTCAAACCGGATATTGTGCATGCGCACTTTGGGTTGTCGGCTATTACAGCAGAATTGCAAGGGCTGGTACCGGTGGTGACGACGTTCCATAACGGGGAGACGCATAATTGGCATGTGAATTTGATGAGTTCGTTGTTCTCACTGCGTGCGAAGCATGTGATATACGTCGCGCCGCATATACGGGAGATGAGTTACTTCAAGGCGAAGAATTATAGCATTATTCCGTGCGGAGTGACGTTGGAGGATTGCTTCATGATGGAGAAGGCGGAGGCACGTCAACGACTTGGTTGGGATCCGGAGAAGAAGTACGTGATGTTTGGAGGCGCTTTTAGTGATACGAGGAAGAACTACGAGCTACTACGACAAGCCGTAGAGCTATTGAAGATAGAAGATAGAAGATTGAAGATTGAGTGTGTGGAGATGCGAGGATTGACGAGGGAGGAATGCGTATTGAGGATGAACGCAGCAGATGTGTTTGCATTGCCGACGAAGAATGAGGGCTCGCCGCAAGCGTTGAAAGAAGCCATGGCGTGCAACTGTCCGATAGTGGCAACCGATGTGGCGGACATAAAACACCTGCTGGGATATCTGCCGGGACATTATGTACTGCCGAACAAGAAAGGCAATGCTGCATTGTGGAAAGGCGATGAGCATAGTGCAGAGGAATTGGCGAAGTTGCTGAAAGATGCGTTGACTTTTGAGGGACGGACAGAAGGACGGAAGCGGATTGTGGAGTTAGGATATACGAATGAGTTGGTAGCAAAGAAGATAGTCAAGATATATGAGAGTATTATCAATAAATGATATTAACCGCGCAGAGTGGAGCGCATTGGTAAAAGCCAGTGCGACCGGCACATGGTTTCAATCTCCGGAAGCATACGATTTCTATGCGAGTATGCCGGGGCTGTTTAAGCCATTTGCTATAGGTCTGGAAAATGAAGGTAAACTTAGTGCAGTTTGTGTGGGCTACATCACGGTAGAGAAATCTGCTCTCAAACAAGCCATGACTCGCAGAGCGATTATTGTTGGTGGACCTTGTTTAGCAGACGACTGTTCCAACGAAGAAGTTGAGGCATTGATGAAGGCTGTGCGGAAGGAGCTAAAGAGCGAGGCTATTTATGTGGAGTGCCGGAACTTCAATGATTATAGTCGATGGAAAGATGCCTTTGCTTCTGCTGGATTTGATTACGTTCCACATCTGAACTTCCATGTCAATACATCGTCAGTTGAAACAGTAGAGGCAAATCTTGGTAAGAGCCGGAAGCGTGACATCCGTACATCCTTGCGCGATGGGGCGACGATTATTGAGAAACCGACATTGGAGCAAGTGCGGGAGTATTATACGATATTGGAGCACCTATACAAAACGCGTGTGAAGACTCCGCTGTTCCCGTTATCATTCTTTGAAAAACTCTGGCAGCACAAGGATGGACGGTTCATACTCGTTGCACTGAATAATGAGATCATCGGTGGCACGGTATGCGTGGAGCAAGAAGGGAAATGTCTGTACGAGTGGTTCGCATGCGGACGAGACGGAGAATGGAAAGCCATCTTCCCATCGACATTGGCTACGTACTCCGGCATACGGTATGCAGCGGAGCATAACTGTCCACGCTTCGACATGATGGGTGCCGGTAAACCCGACGAAGCATACGGTGTCCGTGACTTCAAAGCCAAATTCGGTGGCACCGAAGTCGAACATGGACGGTTTTTGTGCATCACGAAACCACTATTATATAAAATAGGAGTGTTAGGAGTGAAGATTTTAAAGAAACTGAAATAATATGAACATACTGATTGATATTGTGCATCCGGCACATGTACATCTTTTGAGGAACTTTTACCACGAGATGGTGGGGAGAGGACATAAGGTGGTGGTGACATGCAAGGATATACCGAGTGCAAGGCAACTGCTGGAGATGTACAAGATACCGTACATCTACCTGGGTGAGAAGAAAGATAACATATGGCTGAAAGCCGTGGAGCAATTGTGGTTCAACCTGCGGCTGCTGCGGATAGCGCGGAAGGAAGGGTGCACGTTGGCCTTCGGTTCGTCGATAACACTGGCACACATTGCGGCACTGTCGAAATGGTCGGTGTTCGGGAAACGGATCAACGCTATTCTGCTGGATGACGACGACGATGAGGTGGAGCCGCTGTATGCCAAGTACGGCCATCCGTTTGCGGACGTGGTGCTCAGTCCGATGGAGACACCGCGGAAGACGCAGAAAGTGGTGTATTATCCGGCTTATCACGAGTTGGCATACCTTCATCCGAAGCGTTTTGTGCCGGATGCGTCGGTGCTGGATGATGCCGGGATACGTTACGAGCGGGATGCGAACGGGAGAGTGGTGAATGTAGAGCCGTACTTCGTGATGCGATTCAATGCTTTCAAGGCGCACCATGATGTGGGTGTGGTGGGACTGACCATTGAGAATAAACGTCGAATGGTGCAACTACTGAGCCAACATGGGAAAGTGTTCATCACGACGGAACGGAACATAGACGAGGAGTTCATGCCATACCAGTTGCGAGTACCGCAGGATAAAGTGCATAGTTTGCTTTATTACGCGACGATGTTCGTTGGAGATAGCCAAACGATGACGTCGGAGGCTGCAGTGCTTGGAACGCCTTCGATACGTTGCAACACTTTCGTAGGACGTATCCATTATTTGGAAGAAGAGGAACATCGTTATCATTTAACGTATGGCTTCCGTCCGGAGAATAGCGAGGCGATGTTCTCGCGTGTTAACGAACTCCTTGCGATGGGTACAGCTGCTTTGAAAGCGGAGTGGGCAAAGAGACGCGAGGTGTTGCTATCGGAAAAGATCGATTATACCGCTTTTCTGACTTGGTTCATAGAAAACTATCCACAGAGCGCAGAGCAGACACGGAAGGCAGATATCTCCTTCTGGGATAGGTTTAAATAGGGTAGTATTTCTAAAAGGGTTGTAGTCTCTACAACTCTTTTTATTGGGGTAAGTTATCTAGTAGTAGTTATATATAGCTTGGATCTTTTTGACTCTGCTTCCCCTCTCTGGCTTGGATGCTTTTCAAATGCATCCCCTCCCACAATGGCTTGGATGTTTTTGATTCTTCTAATCTAACAGTCCCCCACCTTAGCTTGGATTATTTTGAATTGTGTGTCTCTCTCTGGCTTGGATCATTTTGACTAGTCTCCTTCCTTAGCTTGGATCATTTTGACTCTGATTCCCCTCTCTGGCTTGGATGCTTTTGACTAGTCTCCTTCCTTAGCTTGGATCATTTTGACTCTGCTTCCCCCTCTCTGGCTTGGATGCTTTTCAAATGCATCCCCTCCCACAATGGCTTGGATGTTTTTGATTCTTCTAATCTAACAGTCCCC
The DNA here is from genome assembly GCA_947164985.1 of uncultured Bacteroidales bacterium. Lineage (GTDB taxonomy): Bacteria > Bacteroidota > Bacteroidia > Bacteroidales > Paludibacteraceae > Colicola. The sequence continues at coordinate 116,592 of CAMUYI010000002.1, forward strand.
CACCTTAGCTTGGATTATTATGAATTGTGTGTCTCTCTCTGGCTTGGATGTTTTTGATTCTTCTAATCTAACAGTCCCCCACCTTAGCTTGGATCTTTTTGAACCTCCCCATCGCGTCCAGCCAATAGAGTAGGTCTCTCCCCAAAACAAAAAACACCCATGCCACTCATAGCTTGGATGCTTTTGAATTATTGGCTTGGATGTTTTTGAACCTATTCTTCCTGTTGGTTCTGTGCCTCAAACTCCTTCAAATGTTTCATCCCCTTCTCCGTTACAAAATACGCTTGCTCCGGTTCGTTCGGTGTCTCTACATACAAGAACCGCACATAACCCATCTCCATGGCAGGATTCAGGTAATGCAACCGAAAATTGCGACGATTATTCAGATGCATATCTCCTTGGATCTGCCTCCGTGTCTTCGTCTCATCACCGATGCTCTGCAACAGCGCCTCAATCTTATTATGCCTTACATTCATATCTCCCTCCTTCCTTGACTTGGATCATTTTGCTTGGATGTTTTTGAAATCCGCTGCAAAAATACAACAATTTTCTGACATACACAAATTTGAGGACTACAAAGTAGCGTTTCGATATACCTTTTTGACAATTTCCATTGTATCACGAACTGGCATACCTCCATCCGAATCATTTTACACCCGATCCGAAGATTGTCGAAGCATATAGCATCGATACTTCCAAACCCTATTTTGTCATGCGCTTCGCTTCCCTCAATGCCCACCACGACTCCGGCATCAAAGGCATCAACACGGAGATAGCGCAGAGGCTGATTGATATTCTTGAGAACTCAGGTTCAGCTTGTTCCCTTTCAGACCAGCTTGTTCCCTTTTCTCCAGCTTGTTCCTCTACACACCATAATAGAGTAGGCATGTTCCTTTAGTGGATATTTCATTTTTAATTTATCCCTTAAGGGTACAAGCTGTCTATTAACTAGCTTGTTCCTTTATGGCATATACCTATTTATTAATATATTTAGTGGGTACATGCTCAGTTTTGCAACCGCGGTTGAATTAATGACCATTGCAAAAAGTTGTGTTGAGCGGGAAAAATCGTTTGGAAAAATCGCCCAAGGGACAAATTGTCCCTATGAAGAAATATTCCACAACTTGTGGAAGAATTATAGTGATCATATTTGGCTTGTACCTTTAGTGGTGTTATCATATTCATTAATTTTCTTAAAGGAACAAGCTGAAATACCCCCTGGCTTGTACCTTTAAGGCAACAAAATGCACAAGCTTGTACCTTTTTGTGGATGAAAACTTGCACAAGTCGAAAAATTTTTGTACCTTTGCAGTCGCAAAGGAATTTAGAACTATGGCAAGAGACAAACGTGTTCATCAACCATTGAAGAAAGTGCGGATCACAGCTGTGCGGCAGACAGTATATCCGGACCTGATGGCTCAATACGAGAACCCCATTGAACATGCGTGTACCATTCACGAAGGGCAAGAGTGGGTGTCGATCGACGCGCAATGTCCGGAAGGATTATGTGCCGCTGCTTGGGCATCGATGCGGGAGTTTGTGGTAGCTTTGGCGCATGGCAAGGGTAACTTCTACGATGGGTGGATGAAGAATCCGATGAGCGCGATGATAAGTTGCAACGATGGGTTCCGGCCGTTTAGTTTTTACATCGAGGCAGTCGATAAACCTGTTGAGGAACCCAATGGGATTGTTGAGGAACCGAGGAACAAGCGGTTGCGTGGAGATGGTGCTGTGGATGAGCGTGTGAAGATGTTGGTACGTGTGATCGGGAAGGCTGTGCTGCCGCGACGACAACTGGTGGCTGACTTGCAACTGCGGCAGAAGAGTAGGCGAACGTTTATTGATCATTACCTCAAACCGGCATGTGACATGGGTCTGATTGCTTTTGCGTACCCCAATTCGCCCACCAAACCCGAACAAGCCTACAAACTGACGTCAAAAGGGTTGGAACTGTTGGCGACAATGGAGGAGGATGCGGAGTAGAAGATTTTAAGTGGTCGATTTTGACCACTTTGGATTTTGAAAGTGGTATGTCGGAAATTCCGAACTACCACTAATTCATCCTCAAGTCGGGGACGATTTTAAACCCCTCGAATCGGTGGGTTTAAAGTGGGGGACAAATAGTCCCCCGATTGATATCAGTTATTAAGTTTTACTTAAGTACTGAGTTGTTCGAAAAGTTCGAATAACTGAGGAACTATTCGAAATTTTCGAATGGTTCGATGGGCAGCAAAGGTAGGGTACAAATTGTACCCCTCCTTGAAATGTTATGTAAATTGCGCAGAAAACATAACATTGGATGACTGTTGCAGAAATTGCAACTGTAGGTGGATAAATGAGTCGGAAAGATAGCAAAATTCATGCAAAATCGATTATTTTAATAAAATAATTATTAAAAGTTTGTGTATGTGGATTTTTTTTAATCTCAAATGTATCTTCGACCTGCTACCCTAAAGGGAACCCTTCGAAGATACAGTGCAGCATCGCTGCAAGTAACAATTATTTGTCAAAAACCATTAAAAATATAAATATTTTTCAGTTTTTTGCCCAAATACTTGTGTATTTGAGATTTTTTTTGTATCTTTGCACGAAATTGTGTAAATGGGAAATCGAGGCGTGATCATCGGTAATTGATGGGAAAGCAGGATAAAGGCTTCAAACAAATCAGAATATAAAGAGGAGAAAATCAAAATCACGGGATATATACATAGTATATATAAGGTATGGTGGGATACGTGATTACCCCGATGAGCATAGGGAACGCCCCTGTAACGCCACCAAGAATTCAAAAAAGAACAGGCCAAGCGGAATTAAATGTGGTGAAGGAGGGTGGCTTCAAAAAAAGGAACAGGCTAAGATATTATAAAACGAGAAAAACAATACTAAGATATGGCACAGGAAGAAAAAGGATATGTTTACATCCTGACTAATCCGGCTTTTAGAGAGAATTGGGTGAAGATAGGTAAAAGCAGTCGACCGGTTGATGTGCGTTCGAAAGAATTAGACAACACCGCTGTGCCGCTGCCTTTCCAGATTTATGCGACGATGTGCACGGTTAAATACGCCGAGGCAGAGAAACTCGTACATAAGTACATTGAGCGCTTCACAAACTTACGTATCCGTAATAACCGAGAGTTCTTCAACGTGAAGCCGGAAGATGCGCTGGAGATCTTCTATGACGTGCAGTTGGTTATTGATGATGCAGAGATTGAAGTATTTCAAGACAAAGCACCGAAGTCCAAGCATAAGTCAAAAAAGGAACAGGCTAAGATATTATAAAACGAGAAAAACAATACTAAGATATGGCACAGGAAGAAAAAGGATATGTTTACATCCTGACTAATCCGGCTTTTAGAGAGAATTGGGTGAAGATAGGTAAAAGCAGTCGACCGGTTGATGTGCGTTCGAAAGAATTAGACAACACCGCTGTGCCGCTGCCTTTCCAGATTTATGCGACGATGTGCACGGTTAAATACGCCGAGGCAGAGAAACTCGTACATAAGTACATTGAGCGCTTCACAAACTTACGTATCCGTAATAACCGAGAGTTCTTCAACGTGAAGCCGGAAGATGCGCTGGAGATCTTCTATGACGTGCAGTTGGTTATTGATGATGCAGAGATTGAAGTATTTCAAGACAAAGCACCGAAGTCCAAGCATAAGTCAAAAAAGGAACAGGCTAAGCCGGAGCAACATATCTTTTATTGCAAGAGAGCAGGGAGCGATGCACAGGGATATTATAAGGAAGAAACGGATGAGTTTGTAGTGTTGGCGGGTAGTGAGTTGCGGAGTGGTGAGTGCGATTCGCTCAAACCGCAATCCATCGAGAAACGCAAAGCCTTTATCGAGGCCAATTGTACACAATCGAAAGGCAAAATCATCCTCAAAGCAGATTACACTTTCGCTTCACCATCTGCAGCTGCTAAAATGGTAGTCGGTGGTAGTTCCAATGGTTGGACAAGATGGAAAGATGCGGACGGAAAAACATTAAGCGAAGTATATAGAAAATAGCAATAATTCAAAAAAGGAAACTGGCTGAAGGGGGTAAGTGAAAATATAATTGAACGAGAAAAAGTAAAACTATGTTTTTTCAGAATAGTGTCATAAAGAAGTACCTCGCGGCGCTTGATAATGAGCGTGTAGCAAAGGTGTGGGAAGATTATAAAGCGTATTTCTTGAACAAGGAGATACAGGAGAATATACGCTCAAGCAAAGAGGAACAATTCCAAGAGGGATTTCTGCGGGAGTTGTTCGTAAAGGTGTTGGGTTATACGCTTAACCCTTCACCAAACTTTAACCTTATCACCGAGCAGAAGAACGAGACCGATGCCAAGAAAGCGGATGGCGCTATATTGAGGGATGAGAAAGTGATCGGTGTCATTGAGTTGAAAGACCACAAGACGACCGACCTCAGCCACGTCGAGCGGCAAGCTTTCGGCTATAAGAGCCAGCACAAAGATACGAAGTATGTGGTCATCTCTAATTTCGAGAAACTGCGTTTCTATATCGACAATGCGGTAGAGCATATCGAGTGGAACCTATTCACACTGAATGAGGAGGATTTCCGGCTGCTCTATTTCTGTTTGGCGTGGGAAAACATCAATGCGGATCTTCCGCTCAAAGCCAAGTTAGAGAGCGTCAGCAACGAAGATCATATTACCCAGCAGCTCTACAAAGACTACTCGGCGTTTAAAAGGGAGATATTTGCCGATATACTCGCCAACAATACAACCGATGAAACGCCGAAAGAGCAAAAACTACTCTTTTTCAAGAAAACCCAAAAACTGCTTGACCGACTGCTGTTCATCTTCTTTGCGGAAGACTGCGGTTTGTTGCCGCCGAACTCGATGGTTGAGATTCTCAAGCAATGGGAGCAACTGAAGGAAATGGACGAGTATGTGCCGCTGTACAACCGTATCAAGAAATATTTTGGATATATGGACACCGGTTGGCAGGGCAAGAAATACGAGATCTTTGCTTATAACGGTGGACTGTTCAAACCAGATGAGGTGCTTGATAGCATCAAAATCAGCGATGACATCTTGGCACGGTTTACGCGGAAGTTGGCAGACTATGACTATTCAACGGAAGTCGATGTGAACATCCTCGGACATATCTTCGAGAACTCGCTCAACGAAATCGAAGAAGTCACAGCCCAGATTAACGCCGGTGAGGCGCCTATGGTGTCAAAGAGAAAGCGCGACGGTGTCTTCTATACACCGCAGTATATCACCAAATACATCGTGGAGAACACGGTCGGTCGGCTATGTGCTGAGAAGAAAGCCGAGATGGGTATTGACGAAGCCGAGTATTTCGCTGATAAGAACCGACAGATGGCGACCAAGAAGCGCTTGCTCGACCAACTCACCAAGTACCGCGATTGGCTGCTTGGCATCACGATTTGTGACCCCGCTTGCGGTTCGGGTGCTTTCCTCAATGCCGCACTCCAGTTCTTGATGGCAGAACATAAACTGCTTGATGAGATGGAAGCCAAGATCACCGGCTCAACCATCGCTTTCCAAGCGGTGGAGAACTCTATCCTCGAAAACAACCTCTACGGCGTGGATATCAACGAAGAGAGTGTTGAGATAGCCCGTCTCGCCTTGTGGCTTCGTACCGCCAAACCCCACCGCAAACTCAACTCGCTCAATAACAATATCAAGTGCGGCAACTCCCTCATCTCCGATCCTGAAATAGCGGGAGAGAAGGCTTTTGATTGGCAGAAAGAGTTTCCGCAAGTGTTTGAAAAAGGCGGTTTTGATGTAGTAATAGGTAATCCACCGTATGTGAGTGCTATTATGCAGGTAGCCTCAGAAGAAATGTTTAAACAAAGACAAGCGATAATTGATAGTGTACGCTACAAGTCCTTATACCAAAAGTGGGATTTATATATTCCGTTTATTGAATTAGGAATTCGCCATTTATGTAAAGAGAATGGTTTGTGTGCAATGATTGTTCCTTATCCGCTTGTTAATCAGTTGTACGCGCAAAAATCTCGTGAAATGCTTTTAGATGAGTTCTCTCTATATGAGGTCTCTGATCTTAAAGGGACAAAAGTATTTGAGGATGCTGTTGTAACGAGCACTATGTTCTTTGTCCAAAAGCGTAAAGAGAGACAACCCATTCGCATATCCAAAATAGATAATAGTTCTCTACATGTACTATATCAAAAAGATAGAGATACTTTGTTGCAAGATGAAAAGTCATTTGTTTGGAATTTAGATAATACCGAAAAGAAGACGAATCATCACGAAGGAATGAAAGTGCTTGGGGACTATTGCTATATAAGTGTTGGTATGGTTCTAAATGCAGATGAGCGGACAGCAAAGGGTGAGTTTGTAAAGGACGATTTGGTGAGCGAGACAAAAGATGAAATACATTGCAGAGAGTATATAGAAGCAAAAGATATAGACAAATACCTTATTAAAAGGATTCGTTTCTTGGAGTACAACACAGAAAGATGTCCTGATAAATTAAGAAGGCCTACTTTTAGAGAACTATATAATGTTCCTAAATTATTGACGAATAAATTAGGCATTCTAAAAGCCACAATTGATAATAACAATCTATTGTGTGACCAAACAAATAGAATTTGTATTCTTTGGAAGGATCTTAAAGGAGTAGAAAATAGTAGTATTGCGGGTAGTGTTAAGAGATATTCATCTATGTCAAGAGAAGAGATGGAGACTCTTTCAGAAAGTGTAGATTTACGATATTTATTAGCCATTCTTAATTCTAAATACGCAAATAGTATTTTGGACGATATTAGAGGAGATGGTAATATTGATGTAAACCCGGAATATATCCGTAATATTCCTATCCCCGAATGTGCTGACCAACAGCCCTTTATTAACCTTGCTGACCGCATGTTGTCTCTCAACAAAGACCTCCAAGCCAAGCGTGCGCGCTTCCTCCGTCGCCTCCAAGACAATATGCCGGAAGTAAAGGTAACGGGTGCTTTAGAGACCTTCGATACCCTTAATTTTTCGGGCTTTGTTGCTGAACTCAAAAAGCAGAAGATCAAATTGAGCCTTGTTCAACAAGACGAATGGGAAGAATACTTCGGACAGTATAAAGCGGCTCTGAATGAGATATCAGCACAGATAAGTGCGACGGATAAAGAGATCGATGAGCGGGTTTATGCGTTATACGGTTTAACGGAAGATGAGATAAAAACGATAGAACAATAAATGGAACTAATATGGGGAAATTAGATAAATCCATTATTATTAGCAGACTTGCCAAGATTAAGTATTTATATAAAATTGGTATAGAACAATCGAAACAAGTAGGCGCGTTTGCTGGTTTCTCGATTTTGACATTTCACGATAGTGCAGAAATGTTCCTGTTGCTGGTGCTTGAAGACAAAGGCGATCCAAGACCCAAAAATAAACATTCAGAACCAATATCGTTTATAGGTTACTGGGATTTGTTTGAGGATTTAACTCTCAAAGAATCTATGAATAATTTAAAGGAACGCCGCAGATATCTTAAGCATAAAGGTTTATTTCCCTCAGCATCTGATATTGAAGAAAGTCGTATCACAATTACTCAATTCTTTAGAGAGAATACTTTAAAGCTATTCGGAGAAGATTTTGATTCGATTTCTTTAGCCGACTTGATAGAATTCCCAAACATTAAAGAATATGTCCAAAAAGCAGAAAAATTCTTAATCGAAAATAATATTTATGAATGCCTATACAATGCTCGCATCGGATTTGATGAGTTATTATCTACTTATGAATCAGATAAGATGCGATGGTATGATAGCATTTTTAATGTGGGAGAAAAAATTGGAACGGGGTTTGAGAAAATTGTCCCCAAAAGGGAGACAAATAAAGCGCGTTGGTTTGAACAAGTTACAAAGACAACAAATGCCATTCGTGATGTATTAAAGATTTCTGCTCTCGGAATTGACTACAAAAAATATGCTCTTTTTGAATTTATAACTCCCCAATTATATGAATCATATAGTATTGAAGGCGAGAAGAGATATTTAGTTGAATCTGCTGAGTCTTTTACATCTACCAAGTCTATCAAACAGGAGGATTGCAGATTTTGTATAGATTTTGTTATTGATAGCGCTTTGAAGTTGCAAGAGTTTCAATTTAGTATTAAAGATTATTTGAAAAAATAATATGCCCTGTCCACATAACAATATCGACTGCCCCTGCACGAAAGAAGGATGTCCTCGGCACGGAAAGTGTTGCGAGTGCGTTGCACATCACAAAGAACACGGGAAGAAGTTACCGGCGTGTTTGAGGGGAATAGAGTGGGAGAGGTAATAGCAACATCCGGAAGCATCCAAATAGCATCCAATTAGCGTCCAATCCCGACGGTGAGCCGACAGTCAACCGACAGTCAAGGCTAAGATGACAGGAAGAATGAAGCAAGAAACAACCAGTTTTTGAGCAACATATACTATATTATATATTATATATAATATACAATTATGAGCCTTGTTCGCAGCTGAAATAGAGTGGTAAGTTGCTTACGCCTTCACATGAGTGAATGCTAAATGAAAGGTAAAGAGAATTAGAGAATATGGCAAAAAAAAAGGAAATAACAATCAGGTCGTCTGCGGCTGAGTACTTGACGTTCATCAGTGCCGTGGGAGATCAACCGGAAAGCGTTGAACTGCGTTACCAAGATGAGAACATTTGGCTGACGCAACGGCTGATGGCTGAGTTGTACGGGGTGGATGTGCGTACTGTGAATGAGCATATTCAAAAGATTTATTCCGACAATGAGCTGTCAGAGGAGGCAACCATCCGGAATTTCCGGATAGTTCAACCTGAAGGTACACGGCAAGTAACGCGTGAAGTGAAACACTACAGTCTGCAGATGATTATCGCTGTGGGATTTAAGGTGAACAACGAACGTGCTGTGCAGTTCCGCAAATGGGCCAACGCGATAGTGAAAGACTACACGATTCAAGGCTGGGTGATGGACGACGAACGGCTGAAACGCGGTGGAACTATCCTGACGAAAGACTACTTCGAGAAGCAGTTGGAACGCGTACGGGAGATTCGTCTGTCGGAGCGTCGTTTCTATCAGAAAATAACGGATATTTATGCGACGAGTATCGATTATGATCCTACGGCAACGGCTACGAAGCGGTTCTTTGCGGCAGTGCAGAACAAGTTGCATTATGCGGTGCATCAGCATACGGCAGCGGAGTTGATCTATGAGCGAGCCGATGCGGAGAAAGCGCACATGGGACTGACGACGTGGGAAGGTGCTCCGGAAGGGAAGATCCATCGGTATGACGTGGTGGTGGCGAAGAATTACCTGACGGACGAGGAGCTGCAGACATTGGCGCGGATGGTGAGTGCGTATCTGGATTTTGCGGAGGTGCAAGCGATACGGCATATCCCGATGACGATGGCTGATTGGGAGACACGGTTGAATGGGTTCCTGAACCTGTGGGATCGGGATGTGCTGCAGGATGCTGGACGGATCTCTGCGGAGTTGGCGAAAGCGAAAGCGGAGACGGAGTTTGAAAAATACCGGATTGTGCAGGATCAGTTGTATATGTCGGATTTTGACCATTTCCTGGAGTTGGAGGAAGAGGTGAAACCGGAAGAAGAAAATTAAAATAGCATATGAAGATAACATTGATTGCAGGGGCCAGGCCGAATTTTATGAAGGTGGCACCGATTATTAAGGCGATTAAGGCGCATAACGAGGGGTTACCGGTTACGGGTGACGGGTTACGGGATGCAAACAAGCGGATCGAGTATCGGCTGGTGCATACAGGGCAGCACTACGACAAGAACATGAGCGACACGTTCTTTGAGGAGTTGGGCATTCCGGCTCCGGATGTGAACCTCGGTTGCGGTGGTGGTTCGCAAGCGGAACAAACGGCTGCTATCATGGTGGCATTTGAGAAAGAACTGATGGCACATCCGACGGATGTGGTGCTGGTTGTGGGAGATGTAACAAGCACTATGGCTTGTTCGATCGTGGCGAAGAAGTTGAACACGAAAGTGTGCCACGTGGAGGCAGGAATCAGGTCTTGGGATCTGACCATGCCGGAGGAGATCAACCGCATGGTGACGGACAGTTTGGCGGATTATATGTTCACCACATCAGACGTCGCGAACCGCAATCTGATTCGGCAGGGAGCCGTTATGATGAATGATGGAATGATCGAGGCAAAGCCTCTCAATGATGGAATGATGCCCGAAGATAAGTATGCGAACCAGCGTGTGCAACAACGGGTTTGGCATGTGGGGAATGTGATGATTGATACGCTGTTGGCGAATAGGGAGCGGTTCCGCAAACCTGATATTTGGGACGAGTTGAAGCTCCAGGAAAAGCAGTTTGTCGTGATGACGATGCACCGTCCGGCAAATGTGGACGAGGAGAACCATCTGCGTGCGATGATGGAGCAGATTATTGACAATGTGCATGGTTTGCCGGTGATCTTCCCGATTCATCCGAGGACAGCGAAGTTGTTCTATGGTTTATGGGGCGATGAGGCAGAGTTGGCAAAGCGGTTGCCGAACTTGCACATCGTCGAGCCGATGGGATACCTGGAGTTTAACTACTTGGTTGAAAGAGCTAAAGCAGTTGTTACCGATTCCGGTGGTATTACCGAGGAGACGACGGTGATGGGGGTACCGTGTATCACGTTGCGCGATAATACGGAGCGTCCGGAGACGTGTACAGTGGGAACCAACGAACTGATTGGTACGAACCCTGCGGCTATCAAACCGGCATTGGACAAGTTGTTTGCAGGGGAGTGGAAGAAAGGTGCCATTCCGGAGCTGTGGGATGGACACGCTGCCGAACGCATTATCAGCGTTCTGGCAGATTTGTGATTATAAAAGAACAAAAAAATCAAAATAATGGCATATACCCTTGTATATGTCATTTTTACAATTTTTTGTAACTTCGAGGGCACCGACACAACAAAGTTGTCCCACCTCGAATTTACGTTCGCTCTGTTGAGCGGATAACAAGTATTTACCCTTAAAAATTTAAATACATTTAATTTTTATTGTCAAATTCTTGTATATCCCAAAAAATTGTAGTAAATTTGCACCGTAATTTGGAATAATAGGTAAAAATTGTTATTTATGGACAAGCAGACACAAGCATGGGTGGACGGTTTTATGGCCGAACTCATTAGAAAAAACCCGGGTGAGAGTGAGTTTCATCAGGCAGTAAGAGAAGTTGTAGAGAGCGTGGCTCCGATGATTATGGCCTATCCTTATCTGCGTGAGCAGAAAGTGATGGAGCGTATCGTGGAGCCGGAACGCGTAATCATATTCCGTGTGCCTTGGATGGACGATCAGGGTGAGGTGCAGATCAATCGCGGATTCCGTGTTCAGATGAACAGCGCCATTGGTCCGTACAAAGGTGGTATCCGTTTCCATGCAAGTGTGAACCTGAGTATCATGAAGTTCTTGGCATTCGAGCAGACCTTCAAGAACGCCTTAACGACGCTGCCGATGGGTGGCGCAAAGGGAGGAAGTGATTTCTCTCCGAGAGGAAAGAGCGATGCCGAAGTGATGCGTTTCTGCCAGAGTTTCATGACGGAATTACAACGACATATCGGTGCGGACACGGATGTACCTGCCGGAGATATCGGTGTTGGTGGCCGTGAGATAGGATTTATGTTTGGTCAATACAAACGTCTGCGTGATGAGTTCACCGGCACCTTGACCGGAAAGGGTCAGATGTGGGGTGGTTCGCTGATGCGTCCGGAGGCAACGGGATACGGAGCATGTTATTTCGCACAAGCAATGTTAGCGACCCGCGGAGAGTCGTTTGAGGGCAAGAAAGTATGCATCTCGGGAGCCGGAAACGTAGCGCAATATGCGGCACAGAAGGCAATGCGTCTGGGTGCAAAGGTGCTGACGATGAGTGATAGCGATGGATTTATCTATGATCCGGAAGGCTTGGACGAAGAGAAGATGAACTATGTGTTCGATCTGAAGAACGTTCGCCGCGGACGTATCAAAGAGTATGTGACCAAGTATCCGAACGCGCAGTATTTTGCCGGAGAGCGTCCGTGGAAGATAGCATGTGACATCGCGATGCCGTGTGCGACGCAGAACGAGATTGAGAAAGCAGATGCGGAAAACCTGATTAAGAACGGTTGCTTCTGCGTGACGGAAGGGGCGAACATGCCGAGTACACCGGAAGCGATTGCGATTTTCCAAGGAGCGAAGATCCTCTATAGTCCGGGTAAGGCAAGTAATGCAGGTGGTGTAGCTACCTCGGGTCTTGAGATGACGCAGAACAGTATGCGTCTGAAATGGACAGCAGAAGAGGTGGACCAGCGTCTGCGTACGATCATGGCCGATATCCATGCGGCATGTCTGAAATACGGCACGGAGGAAGACGGATATATCAATTACGTCAAAGGTGCCAACATTGCCGGATTCATGAAAGTAGCGAACTCGATGGTTGAACAAGGCTTAGTATAATGGAGTCGAACTATACCACATTGATGTCGAAGCGCGTGCGGCGGATTCTGCTGGTTTGCAATAACTACGACAGTTTTGCACTCGAGGAGGATGGGCGTATCGACGTGCAGATAGCACAGGAGTACTTGGAACTGAATCTAAGTAACCCTCCGGCTATTGTGCGTGCAGAGACGACAAGGGAAGCATTATCTATAGTCGAAAGTCAAAAGTCAAAAGTCGAAAGCAAGGACTCTTTTGACTTGATTCTGGTTGTTTACAGTGCCGGAGGCAATGAGGTATGGGATTTTGCGAAAGAGGCGAAAGGGATTTTGCCAGACTGTCCGATCGTGCTGCTGTCGTCGTTCAGCAAAGAGGTGTATCGACGCATGGAGCAGGTGGATAAGTCGGATATCGACTACCTGTTTAACTGGAACAATTCCACGGATTTGATTATCGCGATCATCAAGTTGATTGAGGATCGGATGAATGCAGAGCACGACATTCTCGATGAGGGAGTGCGTGCTATTTTGCTGGTGGAAGACAGTGTAAGGTACTACTCAACCTACCTGCCGCTGTTGTACAAACTGGTACTGCAGCAGAATAGTATTGCGATACGAGATGCGCTGAACGAGAAGCAGCAGTTGTTGCGCAAGAGAGCGCGACCGAAAGTGCTGATGGCAACATGTTACGACGAAGCGGTGGAACTGTATCAGCAGTACGGACGGAATATGATCGGTGTGATCTCCGATATCGGTTTTGTTGTGCATAAGGGTGATCCTTCGTCGAAAGAGAAGTTAGATGCCGGTGTGGACTTATGCCGGTTGATTCGCAAGGAGAACCCGACGATGCCGTTCCTGATGCAGAGTTCGCAGGAGTCGATGCGGAGTGTGGCCGACAAGCTCAAAGTAGGTTTTGTGGTGAAGAAATCGAAGGCTTTGTTGCAAGAGGTGAGCGATTATATAGAACGGGAGTTTGGTTTTGGAGACTTCATCGCGCGTGATCCGAAAACGGGAAAAGAGATAGACAGGGCGAGTGACTTGGAGGGATTTGAGCGTATTATCTCGACCATCAGTCCGGCTGCGTTCAGGCGCTTGAGCGATAATAACTACTTGAGTAAGTGGCTGTTCGCGCGTGGTCTGTTTGCCGTAGGACGTCCGGTGAGTGCGTTGCAGATACACGATGACGCGGATATCGAGAACGTGCGCCAGATGAATATACGGCTCATTCACGACTACCGGATTAACCAGGCTTTGGGTGTGGTAGCCAAATACTCGAAAGAGACGTATAACGACACGATCTGGTTTGCGCGTTGCGGAAGCGGAGCGATGGGAGGAAAGGGTAGAGGATTGGCGTTCCTAAACCACATGTTGCAGAAATATGACCTGTACGACAAATGGCCGGAGGTGCGTGTGTTAGTACCGCGAACGTTGGTGATCACGACGGACTATTTCGATCAATTCATTCACGATAACGGATTACAATACGTGATCAATGCGGACCTGACAGACGAGGAGATACTATCGGAGTTCGTGGCAGCTATGTTGCCGTTGGAGCTGCGCGATGCGTTACGCCATTTCATTCGTGTGAGCAAAAGGCCGATAGCCGTTCGTTCGTCGAGTAAGTTGGAAGACTCTTATTATCAACCGTTTGCAGGTGTGTACAGCACGTATATGATCCCGCAGACAGAGAACGAAGACCAACAATTACGAATGCTGAGCAAAGCGGTGAAGTCCGTCTATGCGAGTGTGTATTTTGCGGCATCGAGGGGATATATCATCAGCACGGGGAATGTGCCGAGTGAGGAGAAGATGGCTATTGTGCTGCAAGAAGTGTGCGGAGAACCGGAAGGTAATTATTATTTCCCGGTTATATCAGGTGTAGCGCGCAGCATCAATTTCTATCCGGTAGGTAAGGAGAAACCGGAGGATGGCATTGTGAAGATTGCGTACGGTTTGGGTAAGGCTGTAGTGGATGGCGAACAAGTGTTGCGGTTTAGTCCGAAATACCCGAAGAACGTGCTGCAGACCTCAACGGTGGATCTGGCTATGCGGGAGACGCAGCAGAGTATGTTGGCGTTGAGTCTCAATCCGGAGCGATTCAAGACATCGGTGGACGATGCGATAAACTTAGAGCGTATACCGATTCATGACTGCGGCCAGTTCGAGAGCCTGAAGTTGATTGCATCGACCTATGATCGGGAGAACATGCGGATCGTTGATTCGTGCTATCCGGATGGACCGAGAATCGTGACGTTTGCACCGCAGTTGAAGTTCAACACTTTCCCGCTGACAGCTATCATTCGCGAACTGCTGGATATCGCGCAGCAGGAGATCAAGGCACCGATAGAGATTGAGTTTGCGGTGAACTTGGAACATGAACCGCAGATCTTCCATGTGCTGCAGATCCGGCCTATCTCGGCGGATAGCCTGAACGCGAATGTGGAGTGGGAGAATATCGATGAGGAGGGTGCGTTCCTCCAAAGCGGCAATGCGTTAGGTGTAGGTAAGATCGAGGATGTGAGCGATGTGATCTATCTCAAGCGCGACTCCTTTGATATATTGCGCACGCGCGAGATGGCGGAGACGATCCGGCAGTGGAACAAGAAGATGCAGCAGGAAGGAAGACAGTACCTGCTGATCGGTTTCGGACGTTGGGGTTCGCAGATCCCGACGCTAGGTGTACCGGTAGCGTGGGGCGATATCAGCGAGGCAAAAGCGATAGCCGAATGTAGTTTGGAGAATTTCCGAATCGAACCTTCGCAAGGTTCGCACTTCTTCCAGAACTTAACGAGTTTCAATGTGGGATATATGAATATTGATCCTTGGGCACGTCCGGAAGATACGTATGACGAGGCGATATTGGATGCGATGCCGGCAGTGGAAGAGACGGATTTGGTACGGCATGTGCGGTTCGAAAAGCCGCTGGAGATGTACATTGATGGCTTTAAGAATAGAGCACTTTGTAGGAATTAAAAATTAAAAATTAAGAATTAAGAATTCAACAGATATGCAATTAGCTTTACAAATTATCACGCTTATCGGGTCCGTGGCGATGCTGATGTACGGACTGAAGGTGATGAGTGAAGGCCTGCAGAAGATGGCAGGTAGTACGCTGAGTAACGTGCTGGGCACGATGACAACGAACCGTTTCTCGGGAGTGCTGACAGGTGCGTTTATCACGGCAGCTGTGCAGTCTTCGACGGCTACAACGGTGATGACGGTTAGTTTCGTGTCGGCAGGGATCTTGAGTCTGGCACAAGCTATCTCGGTGATCATGGGTGCGAATATCGGAACGACGTTCACGGCCTGGATCATGGTGCTTGGTGGAGGTAGTTTTGACTTGCGTCTGGTCGTTTATACGGCTATCGTGCTTGCTGTGGCGCTGATCTACACGAAGAAAAATGCGAACCTTGGTGATTTTCTCATGGGTCTTTCGCTATTATTGTTGGGCTTGACGACCTTGAAAATCAACGCGTCGGAGATGCACTTGGACCAGATGGAACCGGTTCGTAATTTCTTTGCAGCGACATCCAGTTGGGGATACGGCAGTTATTTCCTGTACTTGTTAGTAGGAGGTATCCTGACGTTTGCGGTGCAGAGTTCGGCGGCAATCATGGCTATTACCATGACGCTTTGTTCGACGCACGTGCTGCCGATCGATATGGGTATTTCGTTGGTGTTGGGAGAAAATATCGGTACAACCATTACATCGAATATCGTAGCCCTCTCGGCTTCGGTACAAGCCAGACGTGCCGCTATGGCGCACTTGGTTTTCAACCTGTTCGGCGTGATATGGGTGTTCTGCGTATTCCGCATGTTTGTGGGGCAGGTATGTGAGTTATGGGGTGTTGATTTCACGCCGGGAGTACCATCTGATGTCTCGCCGGACAAGTTGAATGCGATCTTGGCTACGTTCCACACCTCATTCAACGTGATCAACACCTGTATATTGATCGGTTTCATTCCTTGGCTGGAGAAGTTGGTTTGCGTCATCATCCCGTCCAAACCGGAACAGAAAGATACGGACAGCCAGTTGAGGTTCATCTCCGGTGGTTTGATGTCCACATCCGAGTTGTCGATCCTGCAGGCATGGAAAGAGATTCATGTGTTCGCTATTCGCACGCAACGCATGGTAGGTATGATTCATGATCTATATGGCGAAAAAGATGAGGCGCAGTTTGCCAAGATCTTCTCGCGCGTCGAGAAATACGAAGGCATCTGCGATCGAATGGAGTATGAGATAGCGCAGTACCTGAATCAGGTAGCTGATGGTCGTCTGTCCGATCAATCCAAGCACGAGGTGCATAAGATGCTGCGTATCGTGAGTGAGTTGGAATCGGTAGGAGATGCGAACTACAACCTGTCGCGCCATATCCGTCATAAGCATGAGAACAATGTCCAATATACCGAATACCAGGACAAGAACGTGGAGATGATGATGTATCTAGTATCGGGTGCTGAAGCGAAGATGGTGGAGGCGTTAGAGCGTGTGAATATCACGCGGGATGAGTTCCTCGAGATGACGAACATGGAGAACGAGATCAATAATTTCCGTGACGAACTGAAGATGCAGAACATGCAGCATATCACGGAGAAAGAGTACGACTACTCAACCGGTGTCAACTACATGGATATCATACTCGAGTTGGAGAAGATGGGTGACTATATCATCAACGTTGAGGAAGCATTGTATGAGCATAAGCATGATAAGTAATTCAAAATTAAAAATTAAGAATTAAAAATTAAGAATTATGAAGAATAATGTTATTGCAGGGGCGCTGATTGCGCTGGGTTTGTGTCTCGGAGGATGTTTTATCTATCTGGGAATGAGTAAGTTCGCGAACAAAGATCGCGCGGTGAGTGTGAAGGGACTGAGTACGCGAGAGGTGGAAGCAGACCATGCCGTATGGCCGTTGGCGTACGCATGGAGCGGCAACGATCTGCCGAGTCTGTATGCACAGTTGGAGAACGTGACAGCTCGTGTGAAGCAGCATCTGCTGGCTATGGGCTTTGAGGAAAGCGATATCCGTCAGGGTTCGATTAGCGTGAATGACAACTGGTCGGACTACTACGGAAACCATCGTCCGGAGTACAAATACACGCTGAGCACCTCACTTATCGTAAGTACGGACAAGGTGCAGTTAGTGGTAGCAAGTCAGGGAAAAGAGGCTGAGTTGCTCAAAGAGGGTATTATCGTGAAGACGGAGCGCTGGAACCTGGATTATCAGTTCAATGGCCTGCCGGAGTTGAAGCCTTCGATGATCGAAGAGGCTACGCAGAATGCGCGTGCCGTGGCACAGAAATTCGCTGACGATGCACAATGTTCGTTAGGATCGATCCGTAGAGCCAGCCAAGGCCAGTTCAGCATCGAATCCGATGAGTACCAGCCTTGGATGAAACATGTACGCGTCGTAACGACGGTGGACTATTATTTGAATTAAAAATTAAAAATTAAGAATTAAGAATTCAGAACCAGCCTAACCGACGAATGAGCTGTAAGACGCTTGTCGGAAGTAGGAGAATGAGAAAACTTAGTACCTTCCAGAAAATGGTGGGTACTATTATTTTTGCACGTCCGCGGAAGAGGGCACGCAGGGCACGACGAACGAGTGTCTTTGGGCTGATGATGATACCTAAGTCTTTGCCGAGTCGGGTCATGATAGGTCGGATAGAGTAGAGTCCGGTATCTACTGCACCCGGACTAACGTCCGTCACATGCACGCCGTATTTACGGAGTTCGATATGCAGGGCACGGGTGAAATGACTAAGGAAGGCTTTGGTGCTTCCGTAGGTACCGAGACGTTGTACTGCCATTTTAGAAGTCACGGAGCAGACGTTGAGGATATAACCTTTGCGACGCTCGCGCATGTCCTGACCGAAGAGGTAACAGAGCATGACCGGAGTGTACATGTGCAGGTTCATGATAAGGCTCGTGAACGCTTCGCTGTCATCGAGGATGTCGCGATCATGATAGACCCCGGCATTGTTGATGAGAACTTCCACTTCGATCCCATGCGCATGCGCATATTCATACAGTTCCCGTGCAGAGGATTGTTGGCCTAAGTCCATGACGAGGGGGATGACCTCGATGTTTGAAGTTTGATGTTTGATCTTCTCGGCGGCATCATGGATCGCCGGCACATTGCTGACAATGAGCAAGTTATAACCTCTTTTAGCCAGCGCTTCTGCAAAAGAGTAACCGATGCCCGAAGAGGCACCGGTTACTATTGCGTATGTAGCAGACGGCTTATTGCTCATCTTCTACTGCTGCTTGTGCAGCTGCCAAACGTGCGATAGGTACGCGGAACGGTGAGCAGGAAGCGTAGTTCATGCCGACGCGGGCACAGAACTTAACGGAACTCGGTTCACCACCGTGCTCGCCGCAGATACCGGTGCGCAGACCCGGACGAACGGCACGACCTTTCTCTACTGCCATCTTGATCAGCTGGCCAACACCATTTTGGTCGAGTACCTGGAACGGATCCACTTTGAGGATCTTCTTCTCAAGGTAAGCCGGCAAGAAGGAAGCGATATCGTCACGGCTGTAACCAAAGGTCATCTGCGTGAGGTCGTTGGTACCAAAGCTGAAGTACTGAGCCTCTGTAGCGATGCGGTCTGCGGTCAGGGCAGCACGCGGGATCTCGATCATCGTACCAATCTCGAACTCTACCTCTACGCCATACTCAGCGAAGACCTCTTTGGCTACGCGCTGTATGATTTCTTTCTGCTGCTTGAGCTCATAGAGGATACCGATGAGCGGCACCATGATCTCCGGCATCGGGTTCTTGCCCTCTTTCTTCAGTTCGCAAGCAGCGGAGAGGATAGCGCGGGTCTGCATCGCGGTGATCTCCGGGAAGGTGATACCCAGACGGCAACCACGGTGACCGAGCATCGGGTTGTTCTCTGCCAACTGAGCTACACGGGTCTGGATCTCCTCAACGGAAACGCCCATCTCCTTAGCCATCTGCTCTTGTCCCTTCAGATCATGCGGAACGAACTCGTGCAAAGGCGGGTCGAGCAGACGGATGTTCACAGGCAGGCCGTCCATAGCCTCAAGGATACCCTTGAAGTCTGCCTTCTGATAGGGGAGGAGCTTAGCCAGTGCTTTCTCGCGACCCTCGCTGTCCTTAGCGAGAATCATCTCACGCATAGCGATGATCTTCTGGTCGTCGAAGAACATGTGCTCGGTACGGGTCAGACCGATACCCTTGGCACCGAAGGCGCGTGCAACAGCAGCGTCGTGCGGCGTATCAGCGTTCGTACGAACTTGCAGTTTGGTATATTTGTCGCAGAGGTCCATCAATGCCTTGAAGTCACCGCTGAGTTCAGCAGCCTTGGTCGGGATCTCACCTGCATAAACCTGACCGGTCGAACCGTTGAGGGAGATATAGTCACCCTCTTTGTAGGTAACGCCTTCGATCTTAACGGTCTTAGCCTTATAGTCCACTTGGATAGCACCTGCACCCGAAACGCAGCACTTACCCATACCACGAGCTACGACAGCTGCGTGCGAAGTCATACCACCGCGTGCGGTGAGGATACCTTCGGCAGCCGACATACCTGCGAGGTCTTCCGGAGAAGTCTCAATACGAACCATGACTACTTTGTGACCGTTAGCGTGCCATTCCTGTGCGTCATCCGCATGGAAGACGATCTGACCGCAAGCTGCACCCGGAGAAGCGGGCAGACCTTGGGTGATCACTTTTGCTTTCTTGAGTGCGTCCTTGTCGAAGACAGGGTGGAGCAGTTCATCGAGTTTCTGCGGCTCGCA
This sequence comes from uncultured Bacteroidales bacterium, assembly GCA_947164985.1. Taxonomy (GTDB): domain Bacteria; phylum Bacteroidota; class Bacteroidia; order Bacteroidales; family Paludibacteraceae; genus Colicola. The sequence goes on from CAMUYI010000002.1 coordinate 136,780, forward strand.
GCGGAGGATTGCCTCTTTCTCGGAGATCTTACCTTCACGAACCATGTCCATAGCGATCTTCACCATTGCGGTACCGGTACGCTTACCGTTACGGGTCTGGAGGAACCAGAGTTTGCCTTCCTGAACGGTGAACTCCATATCCTGCATGTCGCGGTAGTGGTCCTCGAGCTTCTGCTGGATAGCGTTCAGTTCAGCGTACATCTCCGGCATAGCCTCTTCCATAGACGGGTATTTAGCCAGACGCTCTGCCTCGCTGATACCTGCACGCTCAGCCCAACGCTGCGAACCGATCTTGGTGATTTGTTGCGGCGTACGGATACCCGCTACCACGTCCTCACCCTGTGCGTTTACAAGGTACTCACCGTTGAAGAGGTTCTCACCGTTACCGGCATCACGGCTGAAGCAAACACCCGTTGCAGAGGTATCGCCCATGTTACCGAATACCATCGCCATAACCGAAACAGCCGTTCCCCACTCGTCAGGAATTCCTTCCATCTTACGGTAGAGGATCGCACGCTCGTTCATCCAGCTGCGGAATACAGCGCAGATAGCACCCCAGAGTTGCTCCATCGGATCATCCGGGAAATCTTTACCGGTACGCTCTTTGATAGCGGTTTTGAAACGCGCAACAAGCAGCTTGAGTTCATCTACGTTCAGATCCTTATCCAGCTTCACGCCACGGATCTCTTTTACCTCGTCGATGATCGCCTCGAACGGATCGATGTCGGTCTTGTTCACCGGCTTCATACCCAGCACGACGTCACCGTACATCTGTACGAAACGACGATAGGAGTCATACACGAAGTGCGGGTTGTTGGTCTTGGCAACCATACCCTCTGCTACTACGTCGTTCAAACCCAGGTTGAGGATGGTATCCATCATACCCGGCATGGACGCACGCGCACCCGAGCGTACAGAAACAAGGAGTGGGTTCTTCGGATCACCGAACTTGCAGTTCATCAGACCCTCTACGTGAGCAACTGCTGCGTTGACTTCTTCGGTCAACTCAGCCACGATCTTCTCCTGACCAACCTGGTAGTACTCGTTACAAACCTCGGTCGTGATGGTGAATCCCGGAGGAACGGGAACACCAACCAAGTTCATCTCAGCACAGTTAGCGCCCTTACCGCCAAGCAGCTCGCGCATTTGTGCGTTACCTTCAGCCTTACCGTTACCGAAGGTGTAAACTCTTTTTTTCTTTTCCATTGTTTGTTAAAAATTATATATGATTTTTAATGTATTTGCACAAAATTCGACGCAAAGGTACAAAAAAGTTTTTATATATGCAAGAATTTAATAATTTTTATTAAAAAATTACGATTTTGGTGAAAAATCTTACGCGCGGGCTTGCGTATGTGAAAATAATGTAGTACCTTTGCACGCTAATTTGACGTAATATGGCTAAAATCGCATTAATAACAGGAGTAACGGGACAGGACGGAAGTTATCTGTCGGAGTTTTTGTTGGGTAAAGGTTACGAGGTACACGGTATTATTCGCCGTAGTTCGGTGGACTATCGGGAACGTATCGCCCATTTGGAGGGTACGCCGCATTTTCACTTGCATTATGCAGACATGAGCGACTCGATGTCGCTGGTGAAGTTGGTGGGTAAAGTGCAACCGGATGAGATCTATAACTTGGCTGCGCAGAGTCATGTGCAGGTAAGTTTTGACGCACCGGAATTTACAGCGGACGTCGATGCGGTAGGTGTGCTGCGTATCTTAGAGGCCGTTCGTACGAACCATCTGGAGAAGACTTGTAAGATATACCAGGCTTCCACTTCTGAGCTCTACGGCAAGGTAGAAGAAGTGCCGCAAAGTGAGACGACACCTTTCCACCCGTACAGTCCGTATGCGGTGGCCAAGTTGTACGGCTATTGGATCATCAAGGAGTACCGCGAGGCATATGATATGTTCTGCTGCTCCGGTATATTGTTTAACCATGAGAGTGAGCGACGCGGTGAGACGTTTGTGACACGTAAGATCACGTTGGCAGCAGCACGTATTGCACAGGGTCTACAGGAGTGTTTATATCTGGGAAATCTGGATAGTTTGCGTGATTGGGGATATGCGAAGGATTACGTGGAGTGCATGTGGTTGATTCTGCAGCACCCGACTCCGGAGGATTTTGTGATTGCAACAGGTGTGCAACATACGGTACGTGAGTTCGCGACCTTGGCTTTCCATCATGCAGGTATTGAGTTGCGCTGGGAAGGAAAAGGTGTGGACGAGAAGGGAATCGTGGAGGAATTAAGAATTAAAAATGAAAAATTAAAAATTAAAGAGGGCGATGTGGTAGTACGTGTGAGTCCGGACTTCTATCGGCCTACTGATGTGGTGAACTTGTTAGGTGATCCTTCGAAAGCAAAGAGAGAGTTGGGATGGAATCCGCAGAGCACGAGTTTTGAAGAACTCGTGGAGTTGATGGTGAAGCACGATATGCAGAAAGTGACAAGAGAACATTTTAATGCTGCAGAATACTTAGAGAAAGGAATCGTAAAATGATGGAGAAGAATTCGAAGATATACGTAGCCGGACATAGAGGCATGGTAGGAAGTGCTATCGTGCGGGAATTGGAACGGCAGGGATATACCAATATCGTAACACGTACGCATAAAGAATTAGACTTGTGCCGTCAAGAGGCTGTGGAGAAGTTCTTTGCGGAAGAGAAACCCGAGTATGTATTCTTGGCTGCAGCAAAAGTAGGTGGTATCATTGCCAATGAGCGGCATCTGGCAGACTTCATGTACGACAACATGATTCTGGAGATGAATGTGATCCATGCAGCATGGAAGAACGGGGTAAAGAAGTTAGAGTTTTTGGGCTCGAGTTGTATCTACCCGCGTATGGCCCCTCAGCCGATGAAAGAATCGTGCTTGCTGACCGGTGAGTTGGAGAAGACAAACGAGGCTTATGCTTTAGCGAAGATAAGCGGGTTGAAATATTGCGAGTTCCTGAACCGGCAATATGGTACGGACTATATCTCCGTGATGCCAACGAACCTGTATGGCCCAAATGATAATTATCACCCTGAGCATAGCCATGTACTGCCGGCATTGATCAGACGCTTCCATGAGGCGAAAGTAGAAGGTAAGCATAGCGTGACGTGCTGGGGAACGGGAAGTCCGTTGCGTGAGTTCCTCTATGTGGATGACCTGGCGAACCTGTGTGTATTCTTGATGAATAACTATAGCGGTAACGAGACAGTGAATGCCGGTACGGGTAAGGAGTTGACGATCAAGGAATTGACGGAGTTGGTAGCAAAGGTTGTAGGCTACGAAGGTGAGATCTTATGGGATACGACCCGGCCGGACGGAACACCGCGTAAGTTGCTGGATGTAAGCAAGGCTACAGCGTTAGGATGGACCTATAAGACCGAATTGGAAGACGGAATAGCGCTTGCCTATAAAGACTTCCTCGAAAATCCCGTTCGTGCCGAACGATGATTTTCGAAATTAAAAATTAAAAATTAAGAATTAAGAATTGAAAGATTTTACGCTGGACATATATCGGGAGTTGCTGGAGACGCTGCAACGCAAGGGATATCAACTAATCGGATATGCCGATTATTTGAAATTAAAAATTAAAAATTACGAATTAAATAAGTTCGTTATCTTGCGGCACGATGTGGATCTGAAGGCGCAAAACAGCCTGAAGACAGCGCAGATAGAGCACGCGATAGGAGCTAAGGCGAGTTATTATTTCCGCATTATCCCGGAGAGTAATCAACCGGAAGTGATACGTGCTATTGTTAAGTTAGGACACGAGATTGGTTATCATTACGAGGATATGAGTCTGTGCAACGGAGATGTAGATAAAGCGTACGATCATTTTCAGACTTGGCTGGAGTACTTCCGCAAGTACTATGCGGTAGAGACTATTTGTATGCACGGAGCGCCGACAAGTAAATGGGATGGAAAAGATCTTTGGAAAAAATACAACTATCGTGACCTGGGTATCATCGGTGAACCCTATATGGATACGGATTTTAACGATGTATTCTATCTGACGGACACGGGACGCTGCTGGGACGGATATAAGGTGAGTGTGCGCGATAAGATACCGGGCTATCAGGATGAATGGACTGAGAAAGGGCTGGTATGGCACACGACGGAGGAGTTGATAGCGGCGATAAAGGCCGATCAATTGCCGAAGCACGTGATGATCACCACTCATCCGCAACGATGGACGAATGATAAAGCACAATGGGTCAAAGAATTCGTTTTTCAAAAGACGAAAAACTTTATCAAACGAATTCTTTTAATGATGAAATGATATAATGATAAAATGATGAATAAACTGAATTTTGGTTTAATTGGCGCGGCGGGATATATTGCTCCGCGACATATCAAGGCGATTGCAGACACGGGCAATAATCTGCTGGTGGCATATGATAAGTTTGACAGTGTCGGTCGTTTGGACTCGTCGTTCCCGGATTGTTCTTTCTTCACGGAGAATGAGCAGTTCGACCGTTTCTGCTCCAAGCAGATGCGTACGGAGAATCCGTTGAACTGGCTGTCTATCTGCACGCCGAACTACACCCACGATGCGTTCATCCGTTACGGCCTGCGATTGGGCTGCAACGTGATCTGTGAGAAACCGCTGGTGCTCAATCCGTATAACATCGACAACTTGGTAGAGTTGGAGGAAGAGACGGGGCATCAGGCATATACGATTCTGCAACTTCGTTTGCATGATAAGATCCGTGCGCTGAAACAGAAAGTGGAGCAGGGTCCAAAAGATAAGATCTACGATGTAGATCTGACCTATATCACAAGTCGCGGCAAGTGGTATTATTCGTCTTGGAAGGGCGATGTGCATAAGAGCGGCGGTATCGCAACGAACATCGGTGTGCATTTCTACGACATGCTGCAGTGGGTGTTCGGTCCGGTGAAGAAAAACATCGTCCATGTGATGAGTTTTGACCGTGTAGCAGGATATTTGGAGTTGGAGAAGGCGCGTGTGCGTTATTTTCTGAGTATCAATGCAGAATGTCTGCCGGCTAATGCGGTGCAGGGCGAGAAACGTACCTTCCGGACGTTGAGTATTGACGGTGAGGAGTTTGAGTTCAGTGCCGGCTTCACGGAGTTGCATACCGAGAGTTACAAGCAGATCCTTGCAGGTAACGGTTTCCGCATCAGCGAAGCACGTCCGTGCATCGAGACCGTAGCTGAGATACGTCATAGCGAACCGATCGGTCTGGTAGGAGACTACCATCCGTTAGCCAAACTGCCATTAGCCAAACACCCCTTTGGTTGGGATGAGAGACGATGATATCGTAATTAAGAATTTAAAATTAAGAATTAAAAATTACGAATGATTAAACTAAAAAACATATTATTTTTTGCATTGGTGGGCTTGGCGTTGTCGTCTTGCGTGACGGCACGAAAAGTGAACTATATGCAGAAGCCGGACAACCAGATCCCGAGTTATGCAGACACCTTGAGTTATGAGGATTATGTACTGCGAATCGGAGACCGACTCTACGTGTATGTCTATTCGCTTAACGAAGACATCCAGAAAATGTACAATGCCGGTGGTGCTAACTCATCTCAGATGAGGCAGCAGATGAGTGGCGGCGGTATGTACGGATCGTACGATCTCTATACCTATCTGGTGGATGAAGAGGGAAATATCGACTTCCCGACGATCGGTAAGGTAGCTGTGCAAGGTAAGACGACCCGTGAGGTGAAACTCAAACTGGAGCAGGAGTTAGGTACCTTACTAAAGGAGATCCCGGGTTACTCGATGGTATCGGTGGAGGTGAATATCGTGAACCGTTCGTTCTCCGTCATCGGTGCGCAGAGTGGTCGTTATATGATCAACAAAGAGAAGATGACGATCTTCGAGGCCCTGGCCATGGCCGGAGACTTAGGTGAGTTCAATAGCCGCAAGGAGATCAAGTTGGTGCGGGAGAAGAACGGAGTAACAACCATCAAGACCTTTGATGCACGTTCCGAAGATATCATCAACTCGGAGTATTACTACATCGAACCGAACGATATCATCTATATCCGTCAGATTCCGGGATACAGTTTCGGTATCAACCATGTCACAACTGTTATTGGTGTAACAGCGGCAACAATCTCGTTTGGCGTGCTTATTTATACTATCGTTCAGACGGGAATTAACCACGTGAATAAAAATATTAACGGTGATTATAAAAAATAGGAGGCCAACATGAAAAAGATATTTATTTTATTGCTGGGCCTCGTTGCCGTTTTGATGTCGAGTTGCTACAGCCATCGGGTGATCGGCTATTTGCAAGAACCGACAAAAGGCAATAAGTTGCCGGTATATGATTCCGTTTCCTACGAGCCCTATCGTATCCGCGTCAATGATGAGATCATCTATCGTTTGATCACGATGGACGAGACCTATTCGAAGATGCTTGGAACGAATAATTTTACTTCCGGTCAATATGCCAACTCATATCGCGTACAAGCGGACGGAACGGTGGATTTGCCGTTCTTGAAACCGCTCAAGATGCAAGGTCTGACCGAGGTGGAGGCGCAAAACTTGTTGCGTGATGCCTTCAAGGAGATCATCCCGGATGCCGATGTAAAGTTGGCACTATTTAACAAGTATTTCTCCGTGATCGGAGACGCTCATGCCGGTCAATTCTATATCTATAAAGAGAAGATGAATATCTTCCAGGCGCTTGCGATGACGGGTGACGTAATGAATAGCGGTGACCGTAGGCATATTCGGATCATTCGTCCGCGCGATAACGGACAAGAACCTGAGGTGTTGGAGTTTGATATCCGTACCAATACGATCATCGATTCGAAATACTATTACGTCTATCCGAATGACGTTATTTATGTGGCGCGACAGAAGAATAGTTTCTATACCGTGCCGAGTTATTCGGGCTTTATCGGACTTATCACCAGCAGTGTGGCGCTGTTAACAACAGTGCTGAACTATGTGGCATATATGTATAAATAAGCATTATGGCAAACAGTAATTATTATACACCGGGAGGGAATAATTCCTATTACATCCCGGGTGGCAACAATCAGTATTATGGCGGTGGTAATAACTATTACCAGCCGGGCGGAAATCAGCAGTACTACCAACAGGATCCGCAGCAGGGAGGCGAGGATGAGGATAGTTCTATCAGCTTCAACCCCTTAGAGTGGCTCTTGACCTTCCTGCATTATTGGTATCTGTTCGTCATTGCCTTGGCGATAGCTTTAGGTATGGCGATGCTTAAGAATCGTCGTTGGATTCCGACGTATTTCTCGCAAGGTACGATCGTCATCAAGGAGAACACCGGATACGGCGGTGCTAACTTTGCGTTGATGCAGGGTTTTGGTGTAGACATGGGTTACAAAAACGTCAACAACCAGATGATCATGTTGGGTTCGTACGATCTGACGAGTCGGGTAGTGGACTCCTTGCCGTTCTTGAACGTGGAGTATATCACCCAAGGACGTTTCAAAACCCGTCAACTCTATCGTCAGACACCTATTTTAGTAGAAACATCGCGGGTAGATGCACGCGCGTACGGTGTACTATATCAAGTGCTCTTTGAGAGCGACGGATCGATGCGTATCTCATCTACGGACGAAGGAATACCATTGGAACTCACGGCCCATTACGGTGAACCGATCAACTGTTCGCTTTTTGATGCGGTCATATGGCCGACCGAGCTGATGGTGAATACCGGTAAGATATACATTCGTTTCCGTACCCATGAGTCGCTTGTGGATGAGTTCATGAGCCGTCTGCAGTTGAGTTTTGTTACCGAAGGATCAACCGTCTTGGCTCTCTCCCTCGTCAGTGAGACGCCCCAGCGTGACTGCGAGTATATCGATAAATTGGCGAAGATATACCTCCTCCAAAACCTGGAGCAGAAGAACGAGGTAGCGGAGAACTCGATTAAGTTCATCAACGAGCAGTTGGAGAACCTTCAGTCTTCGTTGCAGGTCAGCGAAGGCGCAATGACCAATTTTCGGCAGGAGAATAAGTTCGTCGATGTAAACTCCTATGCCGGTCAGTTGATGGGACTAGTAGCCGGATATGACCAACAGGAGATGGAGTTGCGGCTGCGTGAAACATATTTCGACTACCTCATCAATTATATCCATACCAACATCGAGAACAACGCCGTTATAGCACCTACGACCATGGGTGTGAATGAACCGATGTTGATGACTCTCGTTTCTCAACTCAACGACCTGCGTATCCAGCGTGGCGAGTTGACCGAGAAGAATGTTTATTACGCTAAATATACGAAGGATATCGAGAATGTTAAGACGGCTATCGAAGAGGTAGTTACCTCTATGCGTGCTTCGTTAGAGATCGAGAAGGCCGACCTGGCACGGCGTAGCAAAGAAGTAGAGGATAATATCAAACGTCTGCCGGAGAAAGAGCTACAAATGGTGGCTATCGAGCGTAACTACCGCATCGATGATAACTACTACACTTTCTTCCTCCAGAAGCGTGCAGAAGCCGAGATTCAGAAAGCATCCAACACGCCGGATAACTCCATCATGGATAAGGCTCGTACAACGGCTATCATGAATGCTAAGGCGAAATCGAAGACGACGTCTACCTATCTTATCATCGGCTTCCTTATTCCGTTGGTACTCATCATCTTAAGTGAGTTGCTCAACAATAAGATCCGTTCGCCAAAGGATGTAGTCAAACTTAAGATGTTCCGCCTTATCGGTACGCTGCGTCACGCGAAGAGTCAGAACCCGACGCTTGTACGTGCTTCGCCCCGTTCCAGTTATGCGGAGATGTTGCGTGCTATCCGTACGCGTATTGAGTTCGTACTCAAACGTAAGGAGAAAATGGTCATCAGTGTTACCTCCACCGAGTCCGGTGATGGTAAGACCTTCCTCTCCACGAACCTCGCGGCGCTTTATGCGATGACCGGTCGAAAGGTGCTGCTGATAGACTTGGACCTTCGTAAACCGAATATTCACACCAAGTTGGGTCTCGAGAACGGTAATGGTATGTCCAACTATCTGGTAGGCGACTGCGAGTTCGAGGATATCATCACGCGTAATACACCATTCGGTTTTGACTTCGTGCGTGCCGGTACGATTCCTCCTAACCCGGGTGAGTTGGTGCATACCGATAAATTAAGAGACCTGATCAATGAGATGCGCGAGCAGTATGACTATATCGTGATGGATAGTTCGCCTATCGGTCTGGTACCTGACGCATATGCCATCATTGAGCATAGCGATATGTGCTTATTCGTGATCCGTTGTATGCAGACCAATAAATCGTTCTGCAAGCAGACTCTCGAGCAGATTTCTGAAGTAGTGGATAATCCGGAGAAGATACAGATCGTGCTCTCCGATATCCCGACCCAAGGACGTCACTCATACGGATCCGGTTACGGTTACGGTTACGGCGGCTACGGCGGATATGGTTACGGTCACCTCGGTTACGGTGGTTACGGCGGCTACGGCTATGGTTACGGCTATGGCGGAAAAGACAGCCGCTCCAAACGTTACGGACGTCTCTATGGTAAGATATACGGCCACCTCGTTAAGGATGACAAGGCTTACCGTTCGTATTACTACTATCACCATGAAGAGGATGATGAAGAGGCACAGAACGAGACGGAGAATAATGGTTAACGTTTAAAGCTTATTGCAATGAAACTCGCTTTTGACAACGATAAATACATCCGCATTCAGTCGGAGCATATTCGGGAGCGCATTGCGCAGTTTGGTAACAAACTGTATCTCGAGTTAGGCGGCAAGCTCTTTGATGACTTGCATGCCAGCCGAGTGCTACCTGGTTTTATGCCCGACAGTAAGTTGCAGATGTTGACCCAACTGCAAGACTCGCTGGAGATCGTCATCGTCCTTTCGGCCGAAGATATCGAGCGTAATAAGGTGCGTCAGGACTTAGGTATTACCTATGATGAAGACGTGCTGCGTTTGCGCGAAGAGTTTATGAACCGTGGGTTTGTAGTCTCTTCGGTTGTGATTACCCACTATTCCGGTCAGCGTTCTGCAGATGCCTATCGTCAACGTTTGGAACGCAAAGGGATACGGGTGTACTACCATTATATCATCGACGGCTATCCTCATAATGTGGACCTCATCGCCTCCGATGAAGGCTTTGGACATAATGACTATATCGAGACCACACGACCCCTCGTCGTTGTGACAGCACCGGGGCCGGGAAGCGGAAAGATGGCCGTATGTCTGAGTCAATTATATAATGAACACGCGCGTGGGCGAGATGCCGGATATGCCAAGTTCGAGACCTTCCCGGTATGGAATCTTCCGCTCAAGCATCCGCTCAATGTGGCCTATGAGGCGGCTACGGCAGATCTGCAGGATGTCAATATGATTGACCCCTTCCATCTCGAAGCTACCGGTAAGACGGCTGTCAACTATAACCGCGACATCGAGATTTACCCTGTATTGGAAGCTCTGTTCACTTCGATATACGGCACCAGTCCGTATAAATCACCGACGGACATGGGCGTGAACATGGTAGGTTTCTGTATCAGCGATGATGAGGCGGTACGCGAAGCGAGCAAGCAGGAGATTATCCGCCGTTATTTCCAAGCTCTTTGCCATTTGGCAAACGGCCGATGCAATGACTCGGAGATCAAGAAACTGGCGCTCTTGCAGCAACAGGTGGGTATCACTACTGCTTATCGCCGTACTACGGTCGCTGCGCGTGAGAGACGTGCCCTTACAGGGGCTCTGCACGATGGCGCTTTTGCCCATGCGGCAGCGATCGAACTGCCTGACGGACGCATCATTACCGCCGAAGCAGGTAGTCTCTTAGGCTCTTCGGCTGCGCTGTTGCTCAACGCAATGAAGGAGTTAGCGGGTATAGACCACTCCGTACGACTCATTCCCGAGAATATTATCGAACCCATCCAACAGACCAAGATCAGTTATCTGCATGGCCAGAACCCGCGTCTGCATACGGATGAGGTGTTGGTGGCGCTATCCGTCCTTTCGCTGCAAGATGAGAATTGCCGCAAGGCACTCGACACCTTGCCCTTACTTAAAGGATGTCAAGCGCACTCGACCGTCATGCTCAAAGAGGTAGACTGGAAAACATTTAAGAAATTAGGTATTGATTTAACAACCGATCCCGCTAAGAAGTAAGCAAAGACTTGGAAGAGAACTCGGGTGAGAATCCCGGACTGACCGGCAACTGTGATGACCTAAGGGTCTAAGCCAGATCGCTTCCGCTTTGCTATATTGAGGAGTCCTCCTGGAATAGGACGAACCAATGATAAAACGTTATTTATTCATATTTTTTGCATTTTGTGCCTTGTCTGCTTTTGCGCAGAGCGAGGCAGACAGTCTGTATAACGACTTCCATATTCAGGAGGTTGAGGTGACAGCGCGTGCCTTGACCAAGGATGTCATCGTCCCGCAGACCCTCAAAGGCGAAGAACTGCAACGTCTCAACGCTCTTTCCGTGGCGGATGCCTTGCGCTATTTCTCCGGCGTACAACTCAAAGACTACGGCGGAGTAGGAGGTATCAAGACCATCAATGTCCGCTCCATGGGAAGCCAGCATACAGCCGTTTATTACAACGGCATCCAGTTAGGCAATGCCCAGAACGGACAAGTGGACTTAGGCCGTTTCTCCCTCGATAACATGGAGGAGATTCAACTCTTTAACGGGCAGAAATCCGATATCTTTCAATCTGCCCGTGAGTTCGGTGCCGCCGGAAACGTATATCTCACGACCCGTAAACCTTATTTCCATCCTAACGAGAAAGTGCATGTGCATGCGCAGATGAGGGCGGGTTCGTTTGCCTTGGCAAACCCAAATGTAGGAGTCGATATCAAACTCACCGATGCTTTGTCCCTCACCCTCGATGCCGAATACGTCTATTCGGATGGCAAATATCCTTTCCGTTACCGGCGTGTACTGCCTACCGGTGAAGTGGCTTATGACACGACGGCAATACGGCAGAACGGCGATGTGAATGCGGTTCGGGCAGAAATAGGGTTGCATCATTACTACCGTACTACCGGTTTTTGGCGCGTGCACGCGTATAATTACTATAGTGAGCGAGGCGTTCCCGGTGCAATCGTCAATAATGTGTGGAAAAACGGTGAGCGTCTATGGGATCGGAACACTTTTGTTCAAGCCCAATGGCAGGACGAGTGGTTCAACCGCTGGAGTACGCGTCTGCTGCTTAAGTACGCCAATGATTATACCCATTATCAGAACTACGACATCAAACTGCTGCCCTCCAATAACGAGTACTTGCAGCAAGAGGCCTACCTCTCGTTCGCCAATAAGGTGCAACTCTTCAACTGGTGGGATCTGTCTGTAGCCTATGATTATCAATATAATACACTCAAAAGGGATGAGTGGGTGAGTGGTGTAACGGATGAACGGTTTGATCGTCATTCGCACTGGCTCTCAGCGGCTACGGCTTTCAATGTCAAAGAGTACCTGCGTCTGCAAGCATCTGCTTTGATGACTCAAATTACAAATCACAAATCACAAATCACAAATCCGAAAATTACTCCGGGCATTTTCGCTTCTTTCCGTCCATACCCGAAGATCGACTTGAGTCTCAATGCGTTCTACAAGCAGAGTTACCGCTATCCGACCTTCAATGATCTCTATTATACTGATTTAGGCAATGCAAACCTTCGTCCGGAATTGGCGCGTCAGCATAGTATCGAACTCGCCTATCGGAAGGCAACCAAGGCCTACGATTTGGCCTTCTCAGCGTCCTATTACTATAATCGTGTAACGGATAAAATCATCGCTTATCCGAAAGGACAGCAATTCCGTTGGACTATGCTTAATCTTGGTACGGTGAAGATCAACGGCGTAGATGCCAAAGCGGACATGTCTTTCTATCTGCCTTTGCGATTTGTGCTCCGTTCTCGTCTCGGTTACACCTACCAGAAGGCGATCGATGTCACGAACCCCAACGATACCTATTACGGGCATCAAATCCCCTATATCCCATGGCATAGCGGATCCGTGGTGGCAGAACTCGACTGGACCAGCAAACGGGGCGATCATTACGGTTTCAGTTATTCGTTCATCTATGTGGGGGAACGTTATAGCCAGCAGGAGAATACGATTTACAACTACGTTCAGCCTTGGTACACGCACGATCTCTCGATCTATGGCGAATGGAACGTGCAACCGTGCCGACTCAAAGCCAATATAGAAATTAATAACTTGCTCGGACAGGATTACGAAGTAATCCAAAACTACCCGATGCCCAAACAAAACGTACGATGCACAGTAGCTCTCAAATATTAAAATTTCAAATTTCAAATTTCAAATTTCAAATAGTATTATGCTTTTGCATAATGCTCCTCTCCTGCAGAACAGACGAAGTCATCTATCCGACGATCCCGACGAACGTCACGGATGAGGTGCAAGAGGGTGGGTTATATGTGCTCTGCGAAGGTAATATGGGGTCGAACAAAGCGCGTTTGGACTATATGAACCTCGAGACCGGTACCTATTACAGCAATTGGTACGGCGCGCAGAACCCCAAGCAAGTTAAAGAGTTAGGAGACGTCGGCAACGATATCGCTGTCTATGGAAATAAACTTTATGCGGTTATTAACTGCTCGCATAAAGTGGAAATCATGGATCTTCAGGCACATCGTATCGGTCAGGTGGATATACCCAACTGCCGTTACCTTGCTTTCCATGGAGATAAGGCCTACGTGAGCGCCTATGTAGGCTCGTTAGCGGATCCGGATCTGCTCGGTTCGGTCTTCGAGATAGACACCGCTTCTTTGCAGATCACACGCGAGGTGAAGGTGGGTCATCAACCCGATGAACTGTGCGTCGTGGACGATAAACTCTATGTCGTCAACTCCGGCGGCTACCTAACGAACCGCTATGACTCTACCGTTTCCGTCATTGATCTAAACTCCTTCACAGAAATACAGAAGATACCCGTTGGACTCAATCCTACACGTATTCGCAAAGACGAACAGGGGCATCTATGGGTGTGCTGCCAAGGAAACTACGATGAGGTAAAACCGCAAGTAGTCGTGCATGACCTGAATAACGTGATCAAGCGCATCCAGACTTCTTGTGCCAACATCTCTATCTATGACAATACGGCGTATATCTTGGATAATACGAATAAAAAACTGCTGGGAATATCAACAATCGACTATCGACAATCGACTATCAACCTTCCGCTTTCCACTTTCGAGAACCCCTACGGCCTATTGGCAACCAAGGACGCGCTCTATGTCACCGATGCCAAGAATTACGTCTCGTCCGGTGTGCTGCATTGCTATAGTTATGATGGTCAGGAACGTTGGCAGGCCCTTACCGGCGATATCCCGGGACACCTATGCCGCGTAGGCGAAGCCATGCAGACGGATACGACGGATACCGTCATATCGTATTCTGCATACATCTCTCATGTCTATGAGTACTTGCCTGCGATAGGGCAGTTCGTCAATGAGTTGCCTAAATATGAAGAGGGCGACGATGCAGAGTCCATGTGCCGCAAATGTGAAGCGGCGATCGCCAATAATGCCGGAGGCATGGTGACGCTTGGAGGATGGGGCGGCTATATCACCTTTGGCTTTGATCATCCTGTCAAGAACGAAGAGGGACGCGATATACAGATCCTCGGCAATGCGTTCTATATGACCGGTTCGACCGAATATGGTAGTTCTGAACCCGGTATTGTGCTTGTTAGTAAGGATGCGAACAACAATGGTCTGCCTGATGATACATGGTACGAACTCAAAGGCTCGCTCTATGACGATCCGACGACCGAACATGCTTTCTCCCGTACCTATACGCGGGACGGGGATACGATACGAAATCCTTTCCATAAACAGCCGTACTACCCGCAGTGGCTTACCGCCGACGGATACACGCTTTTTGGCGCCAAACTGGCACCGCAGACCGAGAAGATCAGCGGACAGAACGTACAACATATACTTGACTACGGCTACGTCGATAATAAACCCAACACCGACATTGAGGGTACATCTTTCGATATATCTTGGGCGGTGGATGCCAACGGCAATGCCGTTCAGCTGGAGTCGATTGATTTCATCCGCGTCTATAATGCCGCCGATGAGATCCTAACCCAAACCGGTGAATTGAGCACCGAAATAACAGGAGCAATTGATTTACACATCAATAATTAACAACTATTTATTAACAATTAAAAACAAAAACAAAATGAAGAAATTTTTCTTTTTTGTAGCGGCTGCTTTGATGAGCACCGCAATGTTCGCAGAATTGCAAGTCGCAACGTTTGAAGATGTAACCCTGCCGGGTAATGACACCGTGCTGCATTTGGCTGCTTCCGGTGACATCGTAAGTGGTAGTTTTTCCTTTAGACAGGACGTTCAGGACTACGGAGAGTGGGGCGTTTATTACTTCGGAAACATTGTTTCCAACAGACCCGGAAAAACCTATGACTACTATGCTGACAGCGATAAGTCGGCAAGCGGTGGTGCTTTCGAAGGCGACAACTTCGTTGTATGGACGAATTCGTACATGGGAGACGATGCTATTACGCTTCAAGAGGCTGCTGTCGTTCCGGGTATGTATGTCAACAACACCGCATGGGTTGTTAATGCGATCCTCAACGGTGACGGTATGAGCGAAGGTGCTTTTGGTGCTAATGACTGGTTCAAACTGACCGTTAACGGTTCAAAGAACGGTGAGGCAGTAAACGCAGAAGTAAACTTCAATCTGGCAGAAGGTACGGAGTACATCCACGAGTGGACTTATGTGGACCTCAGCACGCTCGGAGAAGTAGATAAAATCACTTTCTCATTGTCCAGTACGAAGAATAACGATGGTGGCATGACCACACCGGCTTATTTCTGTATCGATAATTTCGGTGCTGCATTGAGCGAAGGTATTTCCAACACCAAGGCTGATGTCAAAGCCGTTAAGGTAGTTCGTAACGGTCAAGTAGTTATCCTCCGTGGCGACAAAGTATTCAATGTACTCGGTGCGGAACTTTAATATTTATATTATTTTGCTGCTTTGCTTTGCGGGCTGTGCCAAACAGTCCGCAGAGCAGGGTAGTGTACCTACGGGCAATAAGTACGCCACGGGCTTTGCCATCACCGAGACGGATTCTGGAACGGTAGTCGAGGTTTTCCAGCCTTACAAGCGTCTTTGCGTACGCGAACCTCTGCATCGGATCGGTACCATGTCCACCGTGCAGGTCGGCTTCCTCTATGCCATTGACGCGATGGACTGCTTGGTCGCTGTATGCAATCCCGAACTCATCTATACGCCGGTCAAAGGCGATGAGATCGACCTCGGCGACTCGATGAAACCAAGTGCAGAAAGGGCGCTGCAAGCCGGACTTGACGTGCTGCTGGCGGTTAATTACGGTCAGTACGACAACCTCGAAGCGGTGCGTTTAGAGAAACTCGGCATCCCGTTGATCAATATCAACGAATGGCAGGAATCATCTCCTCTCGCCCGTGCCGAATGGATCCGCGTGATCGGTGCTCTCACCGGCAAATTGCACGAATCCGATTCGGTCTTTAATGAGGTGGAAAAAAAATATAAAAGTCTAACAGGCGAAGCCGGTCTTACAGCGAAGCGGTCCATTATGTCCGGCAATAATTTTCGTGGCACGTGGTACGTCCCCTCTGGCAAGAACTACCTGGCCTATCTCTTCAAAGACGCAGGAGCCGACTATCCGTTTTATGACGATGAGCGGGAGACATCTATCCCTTTGACGATCGAAGAGACGCTCCGTTATTTCCATGATGCCGACGTGTGGGTAGGGGCAAACGGAAACACGCTTGCCGAACTCGCTGAACTGGACGGGAAGCATACCTGGTTCAAGGCTTACCAAGACGGTCGGGTCTATAACTGGCGCAAGCAAACCAAGGCCGGTGGACCAAATAATTTTTGGGAACGTGGAGTAGTGCACCCCGAAGAAATGCTCGAGGACGTTATCCATATTCTGAATAACGCCCCCGATTCCTTATTGCATTTCGCGGCTCACTTGCAGTAAGCATTCACGACACAAACAATCGCTATAATGCGTGCGCAGATAAGCGCGCGCTTTTTCATTTAGATCGATTCCTACGCATTGACATAACGCGTCGTGCGTACATACAAAAGGTGCCCCGCATCTGGGGCACTTTTTGTGTATTCCTTCATTCATTACTTTTTCAGTTTAACAATCAGCGTGCTCAACCCGTCGATTTTGATCTCCTCATTCAAGTTAACCATCTCGCCGGTCATCGGATTAAAGCCTTCCGGGTTATACAGACTCAAGATCTCCTGATAGGTCTTCGTCGGAATGATACGCGGCTCTTCGGCAGCATTGGCGAACACAAACACTGCCTCATCTTTGTTATAGCGGAAGAAAGCATAGGTGTTGTTGCGTGCCATGAAATGCATCGTCTTACCGTAATGCAGCACTTTCTCTTCCTTACGCCAGTTGAACAGCTTGCTCTGGAAATCGTACATGTCCTGCATCTCTTTCGTTACCTCATCGCCCAGCGGCAGCGGAGCACGGAGGTACGAGTGATTGCTAACGTCCTCTTTGTTAGCCGAAGTCATTGCGTACTCATCGCCGTACAGCACTTGCGGAATACCACGCATCGTTGCCAGCAGTACATACGCCAGTTTCACACGACGCGGATCTTTGTCCTTCACGATATCGGTGATACGTGCCATGTCGTGGTTGCCCAGGAATGTGAGCACATTATTGATATCGCCGTACATATAATCCATCGTCAGCGCGTCATACACGCGAGTCAGACCATTGCCCCATCCTTGGCCATCGTTCTCCAATGCCTGACGGATCGCTTCCTCGGTCGGGAAATCCATTACGCAGGGTAGGTTAGAGTCAAAGCCGTCGAAGTTCTTCGTACCGCTCTGCCAGTAAGCCACTGCCGGTGCCGGACGTATCCAACATTCACCTACGATATTGATGTTCGGGTACTCCTTGCGGATAGCGCCTAACCATTCGCTGCCCGGCATTTTCTCGATATACGGATAGGTATCTACGCGCAGACCATCCAAGTCAGCGTACTCGATCCACCAGATAGCCCACTGTTGGAAATACTTCAGCAGGTCGGGATTCTCCAGGTTCATATCCGGCATCGGGTTATCGAACCAGCCGCGGTTACTCAACTTACGGTCGTACTGCGAAGCATTGATGTCGTAGTTCGCCGTGAAGCAGTTATTCGTGTTCGTGAAGTGATCGAACTGATTGATCCAGTTCTGATACGGCAGATCTATCATCCACCAGTGCGCTGCACCGCAGTGGTTCGGCACCATATCCATTAGGATCTTCAGACCTTTCTTATGTGCCAACTTCACCATCTCTGCGTACTGAGCGTTCGAGCCGTAACGCGGGTCGATATGGTAGTAGTCCGAGCATGCATAACCGTGATAACTCCATGCAGCCTCGTCGTCACCCAACATCGGCGTTGGCCAGATAGCCGTACAACCGAGTTTCTGGATATGGTCAAAACTGTTGATGATACCTTGGATGTCACCGCCGAAACGACCGTTTGGATTCGCTTTGTCGGCTTTCTCTTTGGTGTTAGCCGTACTGTTGTTCGTCGGGTCGCCATCTACGAATCGGTCACTCATGATCAGATAAACAACATCCGAAGCATCAAAACTTGCACGGTTCTTGCTGCCCTTGCGGCGCTCTGCGATCACGTAATCGTACGTCGCTTTCTTGTTGCCTTTCTTGAGGGTGATTCGATACGTTCCCGGCTGGAAAACACCCATGTCCACAAACAGGTAGTTCGCACTCTCAGCGTTGTGCTGACCACGCGGTACCAGACCGTGACATGCTCCGCGTACCACTTTGCCGGCTACGACCTGCTGCACGCTCACTTCTGCGTCCTTCAGGTCCTGACCGTGAAACATCAGCGTTAACGGCGTCTCCATACCGGTCCACCAACATAATGGCTCTACTTGTTCAATCTTCGGTGCGGCCAGCAGCATCTGGCTCATCAGCACCAATGCAAAAATTACTGATTTTCTCATATTGTATATCTTTTATAGTTTGATATCTCTTCCAATAAGCCTCCATTTCCGGCGACGGTTCCTGCAAAAACTCCTCCGTTCCCTGCGCCTCGATCCGTCTCAGCACCATCCCTACGGTCATCTTATGTGTGTCCAATGCCGGCTGATACGTCTTCTCTTCTTCGTCCTCTACATACACCTCTCGCAGCAGACCTGTCTCAACCATGCGGCTCAGCAACTGGTTAACCACTCGTATCGGCAAATAGTCGCGAATAGCTAATTCATGTGCCGTCAGCGGTGCTTCGTCGGCTTCAAAGCGACGAATTATAACCGATAGAAGGTACAGCATGATGAAGTCTTTGTACCGACGGGACATCTGATTCAGGTCCTGCTCGTACTCAAATTCCTCGTTGTTCTGGATCGCATAACTCATCTCCGCGCCGATCAAGATCAGCAGACTCGTGTACTGCAACCAGATCATCAAAATAGGGATCGTCGCAAAAGCACCGTACACGATGCTCGTACGGCTTAAGAAGGCGATCAAGTATACCGACAGCATCTGCAGCAACTGGAACAACGTACCCATGATGATACCCGGAATCAAGGCACTCATGAATCGCACTTTCGTATTCGGCACCGCGATATACATCAGCGTGAAAAGCAACCAGATGATCACGAACTGAATCGCACCCACGCCTTCTATCTCGCCTAACGTTGTGTTCACCAAGATCGTGATACCTGCGCTGCAGACGATCAGCACCGGAATCAGCACCAAGATCGCGATATACGTTGTCACCTGACGAATCACCGATCGCGATTTCTTCACGTTCCAGATCCGGTTAAAAGCTGTCTCTACCGATTGAAAGAAAGAATATACAGCCCAAAGCAATATCAACAGACCAATACCGATGAATACACCGCCTTGTGCTGTCTCTAAATACCGCTCTACCATCGCCATGATCGTCGGCACCATGTTCGTCTCGCCTAAAAAGGAAGCGTTTAACTGCTTCTCAATGACATCCACAACACCGAATCCTTTGGCAATAGCTACTACCATCGCCAAGATCGGCACAATGGCAAAGATAAGGGAGTAGGTGAGAGCTTTCGCTTGATCATTGAGGTTCTTGCTGCCGAAACCACGTGCCACCAAAACGATCGTACGGATCACTCCGTAACCGATACGCTTGGCGGGACTGTCAATCTCCGTCGCCGTCCTACGCCACATGTCGTAGCGTATAAAATCGACTATATCTGAGAATCGTTTCATGGCACAAAAAAAACAGTTAATCTATAAGCCGGGTTCTGTACCAAATCGGTGCTGGTTATCAATAACCAATTACCAATAACCAATTACCAATTCAGCGTCTATCATTAATCTAACGCATCCTACCCTCCGACTCACGCGAGCAACGTTCAAACGTCGGTTTACTTGGAATTGCAGCCCATTGTGTGCTCGTTTCACCAAAGTGTCCGTCTTTCACCTTTCAGTTTTCAACTTTCACCTTACTCGTCTCTGTAGCAGGGACCAAACATTACTGCCTGACGGCCGTTAACCGCTATGGTGCTCTGTGCTGCCCGGACTTTCCTCAAAGAGCGGGATTAAAACACGTATGTTTTTCTTCCTATGCCCTCAGCGATAGACCGATTAACTGTGGAGCGGTGTACGGGAATCGAACCCGCCTCCTCGGCTTGGGAAGCCGATGCACTACCGATGTGCTAACACCGCAAAACATTTACCTTTTGGTCATTTTCGATGTACCATTTGGAAAATTCGGTGCAAAATTACAACTTTTTTTTGACATACGCAAGTGTGTGCGCGTTTTTTATGTATTTTTAGTATTATTTACCTCCGCATTACTTTCGCACTATCTCCGTAAGATAAATTGACTATCCGTCCCATACGATTCCCATATCATTCCCATAGGATTCCCATAGGATAGAAACCCCAAAATACAAAAAATGTAACATTTACTATATATATACTATGTATATATATACTTTTTGATGAAAAAATCAATAAATATCCACCATTTCTCGTTTGACACGACGGGTGATTTGGGAACGGGTGAGGGGTTGAACGCCTTGTGTCTCAAGACCGGTGACGCGTTGCGTGGTTTTGAAGAGTAGGGGTACCTCCGCTTTTTTTGCACCTATGATATGCATGTCGCAGATCATGTTTTTCTCCAGCGTATAAACCTGATCGTTTTGGCGTTGGTAGATTGTATTGAGATCGACCGTACCATGGAGACGTTTCATTCGGAATTTATTGATCTGCTTCTCATCCATATTCAGTAAGTTGAGTAATTGTATCTGTTCGGCATTTAGTTTGATGCCGAAAGGAATGATCACTTTGAATTCCGAATGTTCGGAGAATCGCCGTACTGCGTAGGTATAGGAATCGACGATATAATGGCGTTGGAAGGTTAGCTGGAAGCAACCCAGATAGCGGCTCACTTTCTGCGTATGGGTCAGAACCGTCTCGCCTTCCGATTCGTTGGAAACGATCCAATGACGGGTATCGGTCATGGCCTGTTCAAAATCATAGCGCATGTTGCCTAAACTAAAGAGTGCGGCATGTACCACTACTCCGCTATCTACCGCATTGACGGCACGGCGAAGCATGTTGGCAGGAGCTCCTTTGGGTGCGCCTTGTTGCTCAAAATGTTCGAGCATGTCGCTGGCTATGATCGAATCGGCTTGGGCGCGTTTGCGGGCATTAAAGAACCGCTTGCAGTACCGTCCTTGGAACTGTACCGAATCGCGTCCCTGATAGCCTTGTTCCGGCAGTACGACCACGTTGGCGATCATCTGCTCCATGCCCCAGGTATAGTTCTCGTTCTGCATGCGCACATCGCTCACGATCTGATAGCGCATGTTCTCATCGGGAAACTCCTCTTCCAGCTTCACATACACCGCATGCAGCAATGCCGCCATCTGCTTGCGTTTATTGTGCTGCTTGTTGGCTTTAGCGGCAATAACGGTCTCTTGTAAGGCAATCGGCTGCTCTCGTAAGGTGAAAGTAGAAAGTTGAAAGGATGAAGGGACGGTATCATTCGGTACGGATATATCTTGTGCCTGAATGGTTAGTTTCTCATAGCCGATAAATGAGATGATAATCTTCATCTCCGGTAAAAGATTCGCTTCAAACGAGAAATAACCGTCCGAGTTTGTCGCCGTGCCCCATTCGGGTGCTATCTCCGGATAGACCGTGGCATAAACGATCGGTGAGCCTTGCTCATCGACCACGCGACCCGTGTATGTGGTGGCGAAGCTGCATAAGCTCCACAACGCACACAGCCAAAATACTATGCCCCTATGATATATTTCCATATTTCGTGTGCCTGTGCGGCAATCTCTGCCAATTCTTCGGGATTACGACCGGTGATACGAATCCGTTCGGTCGTCTTCGGACTGTAAAACCATGTATGATCATTGAGCGGACAGATCGTCCAGGTGTCGTCGGGTAGGGCAATGACCTGCGTGCCGTCCTTGCGATCTTCTACCAAACGCGCTTCGGGCATACGTTGGAGAATAGCCGCCGTGTATTCCTTGGCTTCCGGTCGGTACTTCATGTCGCAGGTGAAGACAAGCGAACTCAAAGCACGCGTATAGAGGTACTCCGCTTCCATCGCCCAAGGACGCACCATTCGATTTGCTTTCCATTCTTTGCGTTGCAAGTCGATATAGCGTTTGTAATCCTTACCGAGCGTGAAGGAGAACATGCGTTCATCGCCGGAATCGTTGGTACTTGGATCGTAGATCACATGCTCTTTGCCTACTTCCAGCCGGAAAGGTGCGCCGCTGTTAGAAAGTACCAGCAGACTCAAGTTATCATAGACCGTGCAGTAACAGTAATTCTCCAGTTTCAGACTTCCGTCCTCTTCCCGTTGGCTGAGCAAAGCCGTCGTATAGCGCGGAGAGAGACTTCCGCTCTTCCGATAGACATCCATGATGCTGTATCCGACCATGGCCTCCGACCATTCCTTCGATTGAAGTATCGTATTCGGCGTGGCGTGGTGAAACTTACCCTGCGACCACATGCCGTCATCGGACATCGTCATGCTTTCCATCGTCTCTTTAACCTCTTTAGTGTGATAGACCGGTTCGCAATGAATGACCCGTCCGCAGCTGTCGAACTCTGCCGTAGCCATGATTTCTTCGTACGTGCCCTGCACGGTATATTTCTTCAATTCCGTCCATTTCTTATGCTTTAGCAGAAACCCTCGTCCGTAGGCTTGACCGTTCTGAAATTCACCCACATAATAGAGGTTCTTCTTCAATTCCAAAATACCCATGCCGAACGGACGACAATAGCCGTTGGTTAGGTCGCCCAAGTAATGCAAACCCTTGGCATATCCGTCGGAAATTTTCACCCAATATTCAGGATAAAGCGATAGTTTTGGCCACATAAAATGATACTTTACCGATTTTGGCTGCAAAGGTACAACTTTTTTTCGACATAGGCAAGATTTTTCATAAAAATTATGTTCATCCCATTAAAGGGCGTTTATAGCCGTTCTAAGCGATTGAGGTAAATTTATCGACATCCCCTCGAAAAATGACACAAAATGCATTAAAATGCAAAAAAATGGCTAAAAAATTTGCATATATCAAAGAATTTTTGTAATTTTGCGCGATTTTTTAGAAGAATTATATAATAAATTATATACATAATGGAAGAAAACAACGAAATTATTCAAAATGACCACATCATTCCGGTGAAGATTGACGAGGAAATGAAGTCCTCCTATATCGACTACTCGATGTCGGTCATCGTAAGTCGTGCGCTGCCTGATGTGCGCGATGGTTTTAAGCCTGTTCACCGCCGTGTGCTGTTCGGTATGAACGAGTTGGGTAACACCTCGGACAAGCCGACCAAGAAATCTGCACGTATCGTCGGTGAGGTAATGGGTAAGTATCACCCGCATGGTGATTCATCTATTTATGGTACGCTCGTGCGTATGGCGCAACCCTGGGCAATGCGTTATTGCCTCGTAGACGGCCAAGGTAACTTCGGTTCAGTCGATGGTGACGGTGCAGCTGCTATGCGTTATACCGAGGCACGTCTGTCCAAACTTGCTGAAGAGATGCTCCGCGATATAGAGAAAGATACCGTGGATATGCAGAATAACTTCGACGACTCGTTGAAGGAGCCGACCGTACTGCCTTGCCGCTTCCCGAACTTGCTCGTGAATGGTGCCAGCGGTATCGCCGTAGGTATGGCAACGAACATGCCGACGCATAACCTCTCGGAAGTCATCGATGGTTGCTGCGCGTATATTAAAAATATCGTCGCACGCATGCATGATGAGTTCGTGGAGGAGATTACAGTAGAGGATCTTATGGAGCATATCAAGGCTCCTGACTTCCCGACAGGTGGTACGATCTACGGCTACCAGGGGGTGAAGGACGCTTATGAGACCGGTCGTGGTCGTGTCATCATCCGTTCGAATGCGGACATCGAGACCGATGATAACGGTCGTGAGCGTATCGTGATCACCGAGCTGCCGTACGGTGTGGTGAAGAACGAATTGGTAAAGGCAATCGCTGAACTGGCAAACGACAAGAAGATCGAAGGTATCTCCGATATCCAAGACCACTCGAAGCGCGATATTCGTATTGTGATTGACGTGAAGCGTGATGCGAACGCACAGGTTGTGCTCAACAAGCTCTATAAGTTCACTGCTCTGCAATCGAGTTTTGCTGTGAACAGCATCGCCCTCGTCAAAGGCCGTCCGATGCTCTTGAACCTCAAGCAGCTCATTGGTAACTTCATTGAGCACCGTATGGATGTGGTAACACGCCGTACGAAGTTCGAGCTCAAGAAAGCCGAGGAGAAAGCACATATCTTGGAGGGCTTGATCATCGCCGTAGATAATATCGACGAGGTCGTTCGTATCATCCGTGCCAGCCGTACACCGGCAGATGCACAGGCTAACCTTGAGCAACGTTTCAACCTCGATAACTTGCAATCGAAAGCGATTGTGGATATGCGTCTCAGTTCGCTGACCGGTCTGCGTATCGATGAGTTGAAAGCAGAGTACGAAGAGATCGAGAAACTCATTGCGCACCTCAACGAGCTGCTCGCCAGCGAAGAGATGCGTTATGACGTCATTAATACCGAGCTCATTGAGATCAAAGAGAAATACGGAGACGAGCGTCGTACGCAGATCGTCAAGATGGCGACCGAGTTCAACCCGGAGGATATGTATGCGGACGATGATATGATCATTACCATCTCGCACCTCGGTTATATCAAACGTACGCCGCTGGCCGACTTCCGTCAGCAGACACGCGGTGGTGTTGGCTCGAAAGCCTCCAGCGCCCGTGATCAGGACTTCATTGAGTATGTTTACCAGGCTTCGATGCACTCGACGATGATGTTCTTCACCGAGATGGGCCGTCTCTACTGGCTCAAGGTTTATGAACTGCCGGAAGGTAACAAGCAATCAAAGGGTCGTGCAATCCAGAATATGATCAATCTCCAGACCGGCGATAAGGTACGTACCTGTATCAATGTCAAGGGTCTCACCGATCAAGAGTATATCGAGAACCACTACCTGATCTTCGTCACCAAGAACGGTTTGATGAAGAAGACCACATTGGAAGCTTACAGCCGTCCTCGTGCAAACGGTATCATCGCGCTTGGTCTGCGTGAAGGTGACGAACTGATCGGTGTAACGCTTACTGACGGACAGAGCGAGATGCTGGTTGCTTCGTACAACGGTAAAGTATGCCGTTTCAACGAAGGTGGCGTGCGTCCGATGGGCCGTTCGGCAACCGGTGTGAAGGCCATCACACTCGAAGAAGACGGACAAGATCGCGTCATTGGCACGGTTTGTGTAGAGAAGGGTACAGACAAGACGATCCTTGTCATCTCGGAGAACGGATTCGGTAAACGTACCGCCCTCGATGATGAGGAAGGCAACGCGATCTACCGTGTGACGAATCGTGGCGGTAAGGGTGTTAAGACCATCGAGATTACCGAGAAGACCGGTCAACTCATTGGTATCCACGCTGTTACCGATGCGGACGACTTGATGCTCATTACCAAAGCCGGAACGGCTATCCGTATGGATATCTCGACCATTCGTCAGACCGGTCGTGCCGCACAAGGTGTTAAACTGATCGAGCTCCAGAAACGTAACGACACCCTTATGAGCGGATGTATCGTTCCCAAAGAGGAGGAAGAGAACGGTGAAGTTTCTGAAAATTCAGAAAACGCAGATAATAATAACGAAAATCAAGAATAAGATCATGAAAAAGTCATTGATTTTGGCAGCATTGGTGCTCATGAGTGCCGGCTGCTTCGCACAAAAGAATCCATTGGTAAAGAAAGCTAAGAACTACGCTATGGCTGAGACTCCGGACTTCACTGCTGCACGTGCCGCTATCGAAGAGGCAATCGCAGCAGAACCGACGGCTGAGACCTACTACTGGGCCGGAATGATCGGTTATCAGGAACTGGCGCAGGAGAACTACAGCCAGATGCTTGGTAAAGGTGTAAATCAAGAAGTAGCCGGGAAAGCGGTTGAGGAGAGTTATGCATACTGGCTCAAAGCTGACGAACTGGCAAGTGCACTTGTGCCGAATAAGAAAGGTGATCTGGTGCCGGCTGATCCGAAAGTACGGGCTAACATCGCGAAGAAGATGCTGGAGTACTACAAACAACAAGAGTTGGTAAAATACGGTATCTATCTCAATGAGCAACGTGATTTCGCCAATGCATACGAGGCATTCAAACTGCACATCGACATCCCTGAGTTGGCTATGATGCAAGATGCTAAATTCCAGAAAGAGATGCCACGTGATACCACGTATCAGCAGTATAAGTACTACGCCGGTATCTTCGCCGTTCAATCGGAGAAACATCCGGAGGCTATTGCTATCTTGAGTGAGATGAAAGACGGAGACTACGAAGCGATCTCGGTGAACCAATTCCTCTACCAAGAGTACGTGGCAATGAACGATACAGCGAACTTTGTAGCTACGCTGCAGAATGCCATCGCTCGTTTCCCGCAGGAGAGTTGGTTCATGCAGAACCTGATCAACTACTACATCTTCTCCGGTCAAGAGCAGACGGCTGTGGACTACTTGGCACAGGCTATCGAGCGTGAACCGAATGTAGCACAGTATCACCTGATCAAGGGTAATCTGGATGAGAACCTCGGTCACTATGAGGATGCCCTCATGGATTTTGACAACGCTTTGGCAGTAGATCCTACCTTGGCTGACGCAATGGCAGGTAAGGGTAGAGTATACTACAACCAAGCCGTTAAGTTGAACGAAAAGGCAGCTATGATCTCTGACAACAAGGCTTATAAGAAAGCGCTGGACGAGATGAACGAGGTATTCCGCAAATCGCTACCGTTCTTTGAACAAGCACACGAGATGGCGCCGGATGATCGTTCCTATGTTCAGATTCTCAAGGGCCTTTACTATCGTTTCCATGATGAAGCGAAAGAGGCTGAGATGAAAGCATTGTTGGAAATACTCTAAATGGGACGTATTCTCGCAATAGATTACGGTCGTAAACGCACAGGATTAGCCGTTACGGATGTTCTCCGCATAACGGCTAATCCGATGCTTACGATTGAAACGAACCAATTGATGAATTGGCTGGCCGATTACTTCGCTCATGAACCCGTGGACGAGGTCGTGATCGGTCATCCTACGCAGATGAACGGACAAGAGTCCGAATCGATGAATTATATACGACCCTTCATGGGCGTATTCAAGAAAACCTTTCCTACCATACCTATAACTATGTATGATGAGCGCTTCACGTCGGTCCTGGCGCATAGAGCGATGATTGATGGAGGGATGAAGAAAAAGAACCGGCAAGACAAAGCGGTAGTCGATAAAATAGCCGCTTGTATCATCCTCGAGGGATATCTCGAGAAAATTAAAAATTAAGAATTTAAAATTAATATTCCATGATATTACCCATTTACTTGTACGGGCAGCCCGTATTAAGGAAAGAAGCTGAAGAAATAGAGAATACACCGGAACTCAAGCAGTTCATTGCGGATATGTATGAGACGTTGACGCAAGCTGAAGGCTGTGGACTAGCGGCTCCGCAGGTAGGCAAACCCTGGCGTTTGTTCGTAGTTGATGGCGATGAGTTGGCGGAAGACTACCCGGAGTGCAAAGGCTTTAAACGTGCTTTTATCAACCCCGAACTGCTCGAAGAATCCGAAGAGACGTGTACCTATTCGGAGGGCTGTCTCTCGCTACCCGGTATCAGCGAGAATGTCGTTCGTCCGACGACCATAACGATGCGTTACCTCGATGAAGACTTCAACGAACATGAGGAGACCTTTACCGGTTTTCAGGCGCGTATCGTTCAACATGAGTACGACCATCTGGAAGGACATGTGTTCACCGATCGTATCTCGCCGATTCGTAAATCATTTGTACGCAATAAATTAGTTGCTATAGCAAAAGGTAAAACAGGGGCACGGTATAAATACCGCCGTAACTAATGAATTGGATTAATGTGATAGTGATGGGTATCGGCTTGGCCATGGATTGCTGCGCCGTTTCGACCGTGCAAGGTCTGACCCATCGTGCCTGGCATCCCCGGGCATTGCTCATGGCGTGTATCTTCGGTTGCTTCCATATGGGCATGCCGATCATAGGCTATTATGCGGGAACGCTCTTCGTCAATTTTATGCAGACCTATGCGCCGTGGATCGCACTCGCTTTGCTGGGATTCTTGGGCGTGAAGATGATCTGGGAGTCGTACCACGAAGAGGAAGATGCCAAGAAATGTGCGAACTGGAATATAAGCAATCTGCTGCTTTTAGCGATTGCTACCAGTGTGGACGTCCTCGCTACCGGTTTGCTTTTTGTGCCGTACCCGGAGTGGTTATATCCGTCCGTCGTCACCATAGGCTGTATCACGGCGCTTTTCTCCTTAGGCGGATACCTGCTGGGCGTGTTTGTCGGGGAACTGAAGATCAATATGGAGCTGATAGGCGGCTTGGTGCTCATTGCGTTGGGAATTAAGATTTGTTTGGAAGGATGTTTGTAATAGGCAATAACACATTAGTAAGCCTCGACGTACTCGAAAAAGACTTCTGCTGTGACCTCGACACCTGTCGCGGTTGTTGTTGTATCGAAGGCGATGCCGGTTGTCCTGTCTCGGATGAGGAGGTAGAACAGATTCGAACCCTATTGCCACAACTCCTCCCTCAGATGACTAAAGAGGCGCGGGAGATCGTTGATAAACAAGGACTTAGTTACATGGATCCTTCCGGAGAACAAGTGCTCTCTATCGTTAATGGTAAGGATTGTGTCTTCGCCCGTACTGACCATAACGGATGGTGTTACTGCTTGATTGAGAAAATGGGTTTTACCAAACCAATATCTTGTGCTCTATACCCGATACGGCTCACCAAAGTAGGGGAATATACCGGAGTGGAGTACCATCGTTGGGATATTTGCCATTGTGCCCGAATCAAAGGCAAGAAACAGCATCTGCCTCTCTATCAATTCCTAAAAGAACCTCTCATCCGTCGGTTCGGACAAGCATGGTATGACGAGTTATGCCTCACCGCCACAGAATGGAAGAAGCAACTAAATTCGTAATTTTTAATTTTTAATTTCTCGTGCGTGCAGAAATAATTACCATAGGAGACGAATTGTTGATCGGTCAAGTGGTCGATACCAATTCTGCTTGGATAGCCGAACAACTCAATGCATATGGCATTGAATTATACCAGATTACGTCTGTTCACGATAGCCGTGAGCACATCATTGCGGCGCTGGATGAAGCTTTCCATCGTGCTGACATCGTGCTCACTACCGGCGGACTTGGACCGACCAAAGATGATATCACCAAGCATGTGTTGTGCGAGTATTTCGATACGCACCTTATTGAAGATTCACGTGTACGCGCGCATGTAGAAAAACTCTACAAAGATCGTCCGGACGTACTGAATCGCCTTACCGCTACGCAATGGCTCGTACCGGCTAATGCGGAGATCCTCGAGAATCGGGTAGGCTCTGCACCTCTTATGGTCTTCCATAAAGACCAAAAGATCTTGGCTTCTATGCCCGGTGTACCTTATGAGATGAAGATTGCGATGGAAGAACAGATCCTTCCATACATCGGTCGCACGACGGCTAATATCCTTCATAAAATAGTACAGGTCACCGGAATAGCGGAATCGTCCTTGGCTATCCTCTTGGACGAATATGAGGCATCCATGCCTTCTTCTCTGCATCTCGCCTACCTTCCTAAAGACGGTGTCATTCGCTTGCGCCTTTCTTCGTACGGCGAGTTGTCGGAAAGCGAAATGCAGCATTGGTTTGATCGACTCAAAGATCTCACCAAAGACTACCTTCTCACCGATACGGATGAACCACTTGAGGTCATTGTTGGTCGTTTGCTCAAAGCCCAAGGCGCAACGATCTCCACGGCGGAGTCCTGTACCGGTGGTAAATTAGGGGTGCTGCTTAACAAACATCCTGGCAGTTCTGCTTTCTATAATGGCACCGTGGTCAGCTATGCAACCTCTGTCAAAGAACAAGTCTTGAGCGTTCCTGCCGAATTAATAAAAAAGCATACAGTAGTAAGCGAAGAGGTGGCGCGCGCGATGGCGGAGGGTGTTCGTAAACTACTTAACACAGATTTTAGTATTGCTACTACCGGCATCGCCAGTGCAACCGGAGGCTATACAAAGGACCAAGTAGGTACCGTTTGGATCGCATGGGCGACACCAAAGGGCACCTGTGCCGAGTGTTTCCATCTTGGTAAACTACGGGATCAGATCACAGATCGTGCCTGCATCAAAGCCCTCGTAGGATTAATAAAAATCATAAATCATAAATCATAAACTTGAAATTATTTTTATACATATTATTTGCTGTCTTGTTACCTGCGACGATCAATACGCAGGAAGGGGAAGAGTATGGCCCGACGCTGACGATCGATGACAACTCCCTCTATTTTGTAGGACTCAACCGTTCGGAGACCAATGTATCGGAAGATATCTTCGTTTCGCGCCGCGATCCCAAGACAGGCGAGTGGAGTGCTGCACGTATCGTACCCGGATTAAGCAATCCCTACCGCAATGAAGCGCCTACCTCTATCTCCGGAGACGGCAGATTGATGCTGCTCTTTGTCGAAGGTCGTATGTGCTTCTCCCAACGCGGACCACAAGGATGGACCGAACCGCAACCCCTTCCTCGATACCTGCAGTTAGGTAACTGGCAAGCGGATGCACAGATTGTGGCGGATGGTTCTGCGCTGCTCTTTGCCGCCAATTATCCGGCAGAAGGAGAAGAGCGACCAAGTCTAAATATCTTCGTTTCCGAACGGGATGAACAAGGTAGATGGGGACAACCGTACTCCATTGGTGCTGTCGTCAACACCACGGGTATGGAACGTTCGCCGTTCCTGCATCCCGATATGAAGACACTCTATTTCTCTTCCGATCGTCCCGGTACGAACGGTGAACTCGATGTGTGGGTCACACGACGGCTTGCGGATACTTGTTGGAACTGTTGGTCGGAGCCGGAGAACCTGGGACCGGACATCAATACTAACGGACGGGATTGCTGGTATAAGGTCTCCACGGACGGTAAGAACGCGTATTATGCGCAGAAGAACGGACGCAGACATGATATCTACTGCGTTACGCTGCCTGAAGATAAACGACCGGAAACCGTTACAGTCTTAACCGCAAATACTTCCGTGGCGATCAATAATCTCCTCTTTGAGACTGGAAAAGATATCATCATGCCGGCATCCTTGCCTGAACTCAAACGTATCGCTACTTATGTGGCTACCTACGGTTATAAGGTGCGCTTGGCAGGACATACGGATAATATAGGTCAACCCGAAGCTAATAAAGCGCTTTCCCAGGCACGTGCGGAGGCGGTAAGAAACCAACTCATTGCCTATGGTGTAGCTCCCGAAGCTATCAAAGCATATGGTTATGGAGACCTTCAACCCGTCGCTTCCAACGATACCGAGGAAGGACGACAACTTAATCGACGTGTAGAAATAACAATCTATTAATATGAAAGATAAAAGATGTATGATGAAAGGATTTGTCCTGTTGATTTTCCTTTCAATTTTCAATTTTCAATTTTCAATTAGCATGGCCCAAGACCGTATTATGGTCATTGCTGATCCGCATGTCTATCCGCAAGCGCTTATCGCGCAGGATACGGCTTCCTTCAACGCCTATATGAAAGGGCAGCGCAAGATGGTAGATCTGAGTGAACCGATCTGGCATGCACTCATTGATACGGCATTGGCTAAACAGCCCTCATTGGTGCTTATCCCCGGTGACCTCACCCGTGACGGTGAGGCACAGAGTCATGCGATCGTCAAAGCCGGTCTTGACACACTCCGTGCACATGGTATCAAATCCCTGGTCATTCCGGGTAACCATGACCTGCCGGGGGCTAATTGGGAATCGCTCTATTTTGGTGCGAACGATGTGTATGTGAAAGACCCTAACTCTCATTCGTACGCAACACAGCCCCTTCAGGGGCTGACCGTCATCGGTATAGACGGTTCGGATGGCAATGCAGGTACAGGCAAACTATCCGCATCGACACTCGCTTGGATACTTGCACAAGCCGATGAAGCGGTGGCACAGGGACGAACAATCATCGCGATGTGTCACTGGCAACTCATTGAGCATTTCGATAAACAAGGAGAATTGGAGAGTTCCTGCCGCTTGGCAAATGCAGATGCGATACGAGATAGCCTCATGACGCATGGAATACATTTTGTCCTCACTGGTCATTTCCATGTCAACGGTGGTACCACCTATCGCAATGAGCAGACCTTGGACAGCCTCGTGGAGATTTCTACCGGTTCGCCGATCACCTATCCTTGCCCGTACCGCTGGCTCACGTTCTCGGAAGATAAATCGACGATGACCGTGCAGACCGATTTCCTCATGGCCGTGGATACCATCGCGGATCTCTATACCTATAGTCGTAACTGGATGACAGAGCATGCACAGAACATGATCCCGGCGTTGGCACTCCGTGCTTGGAACAAAGTGGAGAACAACTGGGATAAGGTAGAATCTGCATTGAGTAAAATTTTTATGGGTTGGATGTCGGGATACCTCTATGCGGCTCTTCCGCAGACGGATGAGGAGAAGATCGACCTGGTACAACGTCATTTCGGTAATGCAGCCATCAACCTCTATCTCTTCCATTCCGAAGCCAATGAAAACGAACGACCTGAACTGGGGCAAGCGTTGGCAGACTCAGTTTATGCCGGCATGGACGGAATGATGGGGGAGGTGTTTGCAGATTTTGATGAAATGATTCCTATCTTCAATGTGCTGGCCAAAAGTATGGCGGAGGAACCCGTTCAATCGCTTGTGGAGGATAAGACGCAATGGAAGTCTAAACTATACGCAGACGTCACAGACGATCTGCATCCTACCTTGGTCATCAATGCGCCGCAGATCTTCACCGGTATCGACAATGACCACTCACCAATGACCAATTACAAATTCCTCAAAAACGGTCAACTCTACATCCAAGTAGGCGACATCCTCTATACGATCGACGGAAGAGTAGTACGTTAAAAGTGCAAATTCATCCTAATTATGGTACACGATTTATACGTCTTAATGATCACGGCAGGCATCGTTAGTCTGCTCTTTAAGTTGCTCAAGCAACCGGTTGTGTTAGGCTATATTGTAGCCGGAGTATTGGTCGGTCCAAACCTCTTCGGTGGAAATTGGGTGGACCCTGAGAACGTCGAAGCATGGGGTAACATTGGTGTACTCTTCGTGCTTTTCTGTATCGGCCTGGAATTTCGTCTGAAGAACTTGCTCTCCAGCGGTAAGACAGCCATCGTCGGAGCAGCCACCATCATCGTCGGCATGTTAGTGCTCGGCTATGGCGTAGGACGCTTTTCCTTATTGGATAACATGAACTCGCTCTTCTTGGCGGCCATGCTATGTATGTCCAGTACCACCATCGTGATGAAAGCCATTGACGAGGCCGGACTCAGTAAAGCACGCTTCGTCAGAGGAGCCACCAGTATCCTTATCATTGAGGATATAGTAGCCGTTATACTCTTGGTTTTGCTCTCCAGTATCGCTGTGAAAAATAGTTTCGAAGGCGTGATGTTGCTCGAGAAAGTAGGCGTTTTGGTAGTTACCTTGGTCATTTGGTTTGTCGTTGGTATTCTCGTCATTCCTACCTTGATTCGTAAGGTGCGTCCGTACCTGAACGACGAGACGCTCATCATCCTCTCTTTAGGCCTGTGCTTAGGTATGGTGCTTACCGCCGAAGAAGCCGGTTTCAGTAGCGCACTCGGTGCCTTCGTCATGGGTATGGTGCTGGCGGAGACACTCGAGTCGCACCGTATTGAGAAACTCATGGCGCCGCTCAAGAATGTGTTCGCCGCTATCTTCTTCGTTTCCGTAGGTATGATGATCAATCCCGCATCGTTGGCTACCTATTGGTCATCGATCCTGTTCGTGGCTGTAGTCATCATCGTAGGTATGATCGTTTTCGGAACCTTAGGTTGTTGGTGGGGGGGAGAAACGCTCAAAGACGCCATGATGACCGGTTTCTCGTTCGTGCAGATCGGTGAGTTCTCGTTCATCATCGCCGCTTTGGGTACGAAACTCAACGTGACCGATGCCGCTATCTATCCCATCATCGTCGCTGCCAGTGTGCTCACTACTTTCCTTACCCCCTATATCATGAAGGCCGCGGTGCCTTGTTATGAGGCGCTATATAAGCATGCTTCGCCTAAACTGAAAGAGAAAATCGACCTCCGTGAACAGGAAGTGGCACAAGCCGAACAAGCTGCATGTGGCTCGGCGGAAGATACGTTCCGGACGCATGCCGGTAAAGTCAAACATGCAGTGCGCCGCACGGTCATCACTAAGCGCGTTGTGGATCTTTTCTTCACCAATATGAGTGAGAACGATACGCCGAATCATGATTCGCAAACACCCAAAGATGAGAGCCATGAAACGCATTAATCTGTTGATTCTTACTACCTTGTGCTGCGCCTTTGTCATGGCACAGGAAGTAGATTCAATAGCGGATACAACTGCCGTTCAGCTTCCTGTGTGGAAGCAGAAACTATATTGCGGCTACAACTTTGATATATATTTCCATCATGACTCGAAGGCCAATACGAAAGAGAACGGATGGTCAATTACGGTAGAGCCGGAGATAGGATGGAAACTCAAAGAGCGTGTCTATCTCGGCATGCGTGTAGGCGGCTCGTATCAAGATATGTATTCTACCTATACCTATTACGATATGATGGCGGACAAAAACTATACCGAGGACCTGCGGGTTATGCGGGGTGTATGGGAGGTGACGCCCTATGTGCGCTATCGGCTAAAGACTATGTTCAATGACAAAGTAGCCATATGGCTCGAGGCGCATCTATACACCGGTATGGAGTTTCCGCGTGTCTTGAACGGAAATGTCAATGGCACCGACTATGATGGACTGAAATATAATGTCACCTATGGGGCGCAGGTATCGCCGGTGATCACCTATCAGTTTAGCCGCAAGAGTACGTTCCAGGTCTTCTTCTCCATAATGAGTTTCGGTTATAGCGGAACGACACGCATCTATGCTGATAAGCCCAACGAATATACCAATGACCTTATCATTTTCTCCGGTAAACTCCGTAACTTGGTAGCTAACCAGTTCACTCCCGGTTTATATGGATTGAAGTTTGGTATTCAAAAGAATTTTTAATATTACCTTAGGAGTCCTGCTGGGCTTGATTCTACTGCTGCTATTGGCGGTGGTAGGGGTTGTCGTAACTCCTGCCGCACGTCAGGCAATCTTGAAGAAAGGGGTGGCAATCGCCAACGAGAAGACGGACTATGATATCGACCTTGGCAGGATCTATCTCTCGCCCTTCCATCATTCGCCTAAGGTGCTTTACCAAGCCTACAAAGGTGAAGCGGACCTGCCCCTTTATATCGAGATAGACAGCCTATTCATCGGTCATCGCGGACAAGACACGCTGGTCTATACCCGTGCCCTCCGCCTGAAAGCGACAGCGAAGACAGCAAATCTTCAATCTCCAATTTTCAATCTTCAATTTCCAATCGTAGTGGATACACTACGTCTGGAATCCACCACCTTCCATTCCGACTCCCTCATCGCGCCGGTAGGCATCGATGTTGTGACGAAAGAGTTAGCTCTCTCTAGCCCGGAGATCTGCATTGCCGAAGGCCGGTATCCCTTGCACGGCTTGCGTATCAATGATGCCGACATTGCTATCGATCTGCGGAACTCGGCGCCTGATACCACGGCACAAGACACAACGCCGCTACGCATGGCGTACGACGTAACGGATGGCGTGATGCATAATGTGCATTTCCGTCTCACGCCATTAGGCATGGATATTCGAACGAAGGATTTGTCTACTAACGTCTTGGCGGACGTAGGCGGTAACTGTTACGATGCCAAGCAATTGAACGTAGGCGGGTTTACCTTCGATCTGGGAGCCCTTCATCTGCCTTTCGATACCATCTACGGCAATGCATGTGTCAATCTTGTTACCGGTCTTATCACCAGTGACGGACTTCATGCCCGTTCGGATGAGATAGGTGCGACAGCTGACCTCTCCGCTACGCAGATGAACCTCGAGACCATGCAGGTCAAAGTGGTAGGAGATGCCAACTATCAAGGCAGTCAGGCGTATCTGCAAGCATCCTACGATATCAACAAGGAGGCCTACGATGCCATCGTCCATATCGATCGCGTCAACCTATCACCATTCACCAATAATCTCCCGCCGATCTCCATCGCAGGAGACCTCGAAGCGAAGGGGCGGGGTATTAACCCGAAAAAGCCCTTGCGTTCGCACGTCAAGTTACGTCTCGACGAAGCCATATACGGTTCGTACGACCTGTCCCATACTACCTTTGAAGGATCGACCGACAGTGTCACCTCGCTCGTCCTCGCCGTACCCGGACTTGACGCCAATATCCAGTCACCGATGCCGCTCTTCCCGCTCATCGATCGGATACTACCGCTTGTTGCCACTGTCAGCGATTCAATGATTCTGCATAACTTAACCTCGTTAGAAGATCTCTCCGTACTTGATACCATCCGTCGACAGATACCGGCTCTCCGTGCCGACATCGCCTTACGCAGAGGTAGCCCCATCCAAGCCATCATAGATAGTACCGGAGTGGATTTTCAGGAAGTGTCGCTATCTTTGCGTTCCGATTCTCAGCAGACAGACATTCATCTTTCACCTTTTGCCTTCCATCTCCCTGACTCGATGCGCTTGCCGGAAATCCAAGCTGCTTTGGCGTTAAACATGACAGAAGGGCAGACACAGGCTGCTTTGGAGGCTAATACGCACCTCACGGATGGCGCCATGAGTTTCTATGACCTATGTACCGACGCGAAGCTCCGGTTGGACATAAAACGTGAAGGGCGTGAACTGCACGGAAACGGACAATTAAAACTCGATAGCATCATATATCAGAATAAGGACCTGGGCGATCATGATATCAACATGCAGATCGATCCTTCGTCCCTGTACACCAATGCTTTGCGTGCATATATCAATTTGGATGATGTACCGCTTGAATTGGTCAAGAGTCTTGTGACGCTGGAGGATATTGACCTGAACGGTGCCGTACGTGCCTCGGCTACGATAGACGGCTTGCCATATAAGACCGATATATCTGCTGAAGTGAAACCGCTTGACGTTCGCGCCAAATACAAGCCTTACGACATAGACCTTAGTTTGGGTGAGACGCCCATCGTCATGCATCATAATCATGTGGACCTCAATGGTTTACCTATCTATGCGGCAGACAGTACTTTCCTTACGCTGACCGGAGGACTTGACCTCGATAGCATGCGACTCGATATCACGCTGGCTGCCGATAGTTTTGCGCCGATCAAATTGCCGCAAGGCGGACCTTTACCTGTTTATGGCGACCTGGCTACCGACATCCGGGGACGTGTTACCGGACCACTGGATAGCATCCTCGCGGATGTCGATGTGACCATCCTGCCTACGACCGATATCACGTATCCCATCGATAGGAAGAACCTCGCCCAAGTCAAACCGCACGGTACGGTTAACGTGCAATACGGAACGGCAGACGGTGCCCTTAATTTCGGAGGACGACTCAACGTTGATGACGGCTTCATCCGTTATTCGCCCAAGGCCTATCCGATCATGCCTTTCCATGTCGATTCCGGCAGCCACGTGCTCTTCCATGGCCCCTTGGGACAGACCCAACTCAATGTCTCGGCCTCGCAACAGGTGAAAGCTGATGTGCAGTCCGGTGACGATGAGACAAGACGTGTCGATTTCACAACCGGTGTACGGGTCAATGGCGAACTGGATTCGATAGGCTTGAGCAGCATCGGTTTCTTCCTCGAAGCACCGGACGATGAGGAGATAACACGCGAATTGGCATCCGTGGACGAAGAGACACGCGAAGGACTTGCAGCTACGTTGCTCGCTACCGGCATGTATGTAGGCGAGAGCAACGAGGCTGCCCAACGTTCCGGATACGCCCTTTCCTCTATCATTAACAGCCGTATCAATGCTGCCATGGCGAACTCCAAGATGGGTAAGTTTGTCGATATTGATCTTAGTAGCGGACAGAGTCAGCATGCATCCGGCAAGACAAACGATATGAATATATCCATCAGCAAGTCTTTCTTCAAAGAAAAACTACGGATCACTTTAGGTTCGACCATCACAGACGACCCCGAAGTCAATGCTGCCAACGGCCTGTTTACGAAGATAACTGCTGACTATAAACTGACCAAGGATGGCAACGTCTCCTTGCGTCTCTTCTCTCAACGCGACTATAATAATATTTTTGAAGGCGAACTGTATAAGCATGGCCTTGCCGTTCAATCGACCAAGGACTGGCGGCGGATGGAGACCTATCACGGAGACAGCATATCACGCACATATAACCTCACAGCCGATGCCGGTGTGGCCTATCGTTCGAATATTAGTATCGGTCCCGACCTTACTGTCAAATCGAGTATCAAGAACCTTATGGGCAAGAATGAGACCTTCACGCTCAAAGGGAACGGTGCTTATTATTGGGGCTTACGGGACCGACATCCCGGCGATCCGAAGAAGACCGACACTTATAAACTGGGTCTCAACGCGTCCCTCATCTTCCCGTACCTGCATTGGATAGGAGAGAACAACCCTGAAGGGGACACGCGGTATATGCTCGGCTATCAGTATGAGAATATCGCCGGCGGATATGGTGTACATAAACTCTCCGGTTCGTTCACCTATTTTATCCGTTCTGCGAACAATCCGTATGTCGTCCATTCGTTCACGCCTTTCTCCCTCTCTATTGTGGCGATGAAAGCCGAGTCGAAGGACCTGCTGGATAAAGCGGCGGAGTATCCTCAACTGATGAAGATGCTGGCTTCCAATGAGTTCGTGCCTTCCGTCGGGTATAACTTCATCTATAATGACTATCGCGCCAAACGGGCCGTCAACACCATGCTGGACCTGGGCGTCAAAGAGTCCGGCAATCTCATCAATGCCATATTTTGCCTCTTTGGCTATAAGTGGGACGATATTGATAAACCGCTGGGCAAGACAACCTTCAACCAGTTTGTCAAACTGACGGCTGAACTGCGGAATAAGTTCAATCTTTCCGATAAGGTCTGCATTGCTACACGCCTTTTTGCAGGAGCGAATATACCGTTTGGTAACTCTAATTTTGCACCGCTCTCCGAGGCGTTCTATACCGGCGGACCTAACAGTCTGCGTGCTGCCGCACCCTCTACCTACGGACCCGGTAACTTCTATTCTACCAAATACAATCAGTCTTTCTTCCATTCCGGAGATGTCAAGTTGGAAGCTAATTTCGAACTCCGTTTCCCGATCGTATGGAAAATCTTCGGTGCGGCCTTTGTCGATGCGGGTAACGTGTGGGACTGGTTCTCCACCGTCGATATGTTCAAAGCGTCCGGTATGGAGGAGTATATCGCGCGTCTCGGCATTCCCGAGACCTTGCGGGATGGCGTCTTTAATAACCCCGATTTCGCACGTCAGATAGCCCTCGGTACAGGTGCCGGTCTGCGTCTTGATATGGATGGACTCGTCATCCGTCTTGATCTCGGCGTCGGCATTCATGCGCCGTACCAGACCTACCGGTATGACAAGAACTGGAATACGGACTATACGCAACCTATCACCACGTACTATAACATGCCTTCTTTCCTCGATGGTCTCCGACTGAATTTTGGCATCGGCTATCCGTTCTAAAGGGCATTTTTGGGAGTTTTTTCTGTTTTTATTTCTTAGCCCACAAGTG
Organism: uncultured Bacteroidales bacterium; assembly: GCA_947164985.1. Classification (GTDB taxonomy): domain Bacteria; phylum Bacteroidota; class Bacteroidia; order Bacteroidales; family Paludibacteraceae; genus Colicola. The sequence continues at coordinate 177,026 of CAMUYI010000002.1, forward strand.
GGCACGATTATTTTTTTCCAAAAAATCTTGCATATGTGCAAAAAAAGCAGTACCTTTGCAGCAAATTTAATACCTCATAATTAAAGTGAAGAATATTGTAGTTAGATTTTGTGGAGACTCAGGCGACGGAATGCAGTTAACGGGTAATATGTTTGCCCAATTGGCAGCCGAACTGGGTCATGAGATTTCCACCCTCCCGGACTTTCCCGCGGAGATACGCGCACCGCAAGGTACTTTGGGTGGCGTCAGTGGTTTTCAAGTTGAGTTGGGTAGTAAGGTCTATACGCCCGGAGACAAGGCCGATGTGATCGTCGCGATGAATGCCGCGGCATTGAAAGTGTGTACCTTAGGTTCGCATTTCAATCATCCGCAGGCGCATTTCGATGAGGAGTTCGCGCTCTATCATCGTCATGCGATTGTCATCGTCGATACCGATAGTTTGACCGACAAGGACCTCGAGAAAGCGCAGTACCATACGAATAATCCGTTTACGGAATTAGGCATCCCTGAGTCCGTACAGATCGTGCCGGTCACGCTCACAACGCTTACCAAAGAGGCGCTCAGCGAAAGTGGAATGGATAATAAATCCATCCTCAAGTGTCGTAACATGTTCGCTTTAGGCCTTATCTATTGGCTCTTTGACGAACCCATGGAGAAAGCGATCCATCTGCTCGAGGAGAAATTCAAGAAGAAACCGGCCCTTATTGCGCCGAATACCAAGGTTATGGTGGATGGATATAACTACGGTCAGAACCTCGCCCTGTCGATCAATCAGATCCGTCTGGAAGGTCAACCTTCGGAAGCACACGGTACATACACCTCCATCGCCGGAAACAAAGCCACCGCATGGGGACTTATCGCAGCCGCAGAGAAAGCGGGTAAGCACCTCTTCTTGGGTTCGTATCCTATCACGCCGGCGACCGATATCCTCCATGAACTGGCGGCTCGTAAGGATATGAACGTCATGGCTATTCAGGCGGAAGATGAGATTGCAGGTGTTTGTACGGCTATCGGTGCTGCTTTTGCCGGGGACTTGGCTTGTACCTCTACTTCCGGTCCCGGTCTCAGCCTCAAATCCGAAGCCATCGGTCTGGCCGTCATGGCAGAGTTACCGCTCGTCATCGTCGATGTGCAACGCGGTGGACCTTCCACCGGTCTGCCTACCAAGACCGAACAGACCGACCTGCTCCAAGCGCTCTATGGCCGTAACGGCGAGTGTCCGGCGGTTGTACTGGCGGCATCGAGTAGCGCGAACTGCTTCGATTTCGCGTATCAGGCTTGTAAGATTGCTTTGGAGAATATGACGCCGGTTATCCTGCTCACCGATACCTATCTGGCTAACGGAACCGCCCTTTGGCGCGTACCGAAACTGGCAGAACTGCCGACCATCACGCCGCAGTCCGTTCCTGAAGAACTGAAAGGTCATTTCAATCCTGCGCTCCGTGACGAACGCGGCGTACGGTACTGGGCATTCCCGGGTATGGAAGGATACGAACATCGTAACATCGGTCTCGAACGAGATGCTGAACGTGGTACGATATCTACCAACCCCGAGAACCATGAAGTCATGGTCCGTGCCCGTCAAGCCAAGATCGCCCAGATCGCCAATTCGATCCCGGATCTTAAGGTGCAAGGTAACGCACAGAGCGACACGCTTCTCGTAGGTTGGGGTAGTACCGAAGGGCATCTCCATGCCGCTGCAGATGAACTCAATTGTGCCCTCGCGCAGTTCAATTATATCTGCCCGCTGCCTCGCAATACACGCGAAGTGCTCAGTCAATACAAACGCATCATCGTATGCGAACTGAATACGGGTCAATTTGCAACTTATCTTCGCAGTCAATTCCCCGACATTCAGATGGAACAGTATAATGAAATTCAAGGACAGCCGTTTGCTGTAGAAAGGATAGTTAAGTATGCAAGCAAGTGATTTTAAATCGGACCAATATGTACGTTTCTGCCCGGGATGCGGTGACCATGCGATTTGTATGGCGCTGCAGAAAGCCATGGCGCAGATAGGGATTCCGACCCATGAAGTAGCTGTCGTTTCCGGTATCGGTTGTTCCAGCCGTATGCCGCATTACCTCAATACCTACGGTTTCAATACCATCCACGGTCGAGGCGGTGCCATCGCAACGGGTGTCAAGACTTCTCATCCGGAACTTACCGTTTGGCAGATGTCAGGTGACGGAGACTGCTTGGCGATCGGTGGAAACCATTTCATTCACGAGATACGTCGTAATGTGGACCTCAATGTATGCATGTTCAACAACCGCATCTATGGTCTTACCAAAGGTCAGTACTCGCCTACAAGCCCGAAGGGCTTCGTCTCCAAGTCCTCGCCTTTCGGAACGGTAGAGCGTCCGTTTGTGCCGGCTCAACTGGTGCTCGGCGCAGGAGGTACATTCTTTGCTCGTACCCTCGATGTCGATATGCCGACCACCGTCGATTGTCTCGTAGCAGCACAGCAACACAAAGGCTGCTCTATCGTTGAGTGCCTTGTTAACTGTGTGATTTTCAATAATGGAACGCACGCATGGATTGCAGACCGTGAGCAACGTGCCGAGCATTCGATCATCCTCAAGCATGGCGAGAAGATGATCTTTGGTGCCAATAACGACAAAGGACTTGCCGTGGAGATCGATCCCGTCACCTTTGTGCCGAAGATGATTGTCGTGCCTGCAGATGATCCGCGTGTACTTGTACACGATGCCACCCAACCGGACCCGACGCTTCATCGTCTCTTGGGTCTCATGGGACAAGACCGTATTGTGAGTGTCAACGCAGAGCCGGATAATGACCAATTACCAATTGCCTTAGGTGTGATCCGTAATGTGGAAGCGGAGACCTACGACCAAGCAGTCAACGAACAGATCGCTGACGTGCGTGAGAAAGCAAAAGCAAAAACGTTTGATGAACTGACTGCTACCCTCGATACTTTCCTTCTGTAGCGTCATTCAAAATAGACAGATACGATTCGTAACGGGAGATAGCAATGTCTCCCGTTATGATTTTGTCCTGCACGGCACAACCGGGTTCATTCGTGTGCGTACAGTTACCAAAACGGCAATCACGACCTGCGGCAAAGATCTCACGGAAATAATGACTCACCTCATCTTTCTGAAAATCAATCGTTCCGAAACCCTTTATACCCGGTGTATCGATGATCCGGCCATTCTCCATTTTCCATTCACCATTTTCCATTTTCCATTCTCCATTTTCCATTTCGAGGAAGTACATCTCCGAGAAGGTTGTCGTGTGCATTCCCTTGTCATGCGCATCGGAGATCTTACCCGTACGCGTCATCTCTTTGCCAAAGAGCGCATTAAGCAAGGTACTTTTTCCAACGCCTGAGTTTCCTGATAGTAACGTCGTTTTTCCTTCAAATAAAGAAAATAAATCTGACTTCTGACTTCTGAATTCTGAATTCTGAAGACTGATCGCTGAAATCTCGAGAGTTTGATAATCCAAACTCTCGTACAGAGCTCGAAGTTCTGCCAGTTGCTCAAGTTCGTCTTCCGTCAGCAGGTCTATCTTATTAAAGATAAGGATCGCGCGCACGCGATAAGCCTCACAGGTTGCGAGAAAACGGTCAATAAAAGTGGTACTGGTCGCAGGATGGTTCACCGTCACAATCAATGCCACCTGATCCACATTAGCCGCTAAAATATGACTCTCTTTGCTCAGGTTCGTGGACTTGCGGATGATATAATTCTTCCGTTCCTCAATCTCTGTGATCCAGTTGGTACCGTCCGCAAGTGTCTGAACCTCAACAAAATCGCCTACGGCTACGGGGTTCGTACTACGGATACCACGAATGCGGAAGTTGCCTTTGATATGGCACTCCACATTCGTACCATCGTCCATCCGAACGATGTAACTGCTACCCGTAGATTTAATAACGAGACCTCTCATAGCGCTTCGCGCGTTAAATGGTTAAAATGGTTCTTCGAACGTTAAACGGTTAAGATGGTTTTGTTGCACAAAACGTTAGAATACTAACGTGACGCAGTCACCATTTTAACTTATTAACGTCACGTAGTGACCATCTTAACTTTTTAACGTCACGCAGTGACCTATACGGTCATAATCTCCTTCTCTTTGGCTGCGTAGAGAGCATCCACCTTAGCGATATACTTATCGTGGGTCTTCTGCATCTCTTCCTCGGCATCTTTCTCGATGTCCTCACTCAGACCGTTCTTGACGAGTTTCTTGAACTCCTCAATCGCATCACGACGGGCATTACGGATCGACATCTTAGCGCTCTCTGCCTCGCCTTTGCATTGCTTGCACAACTCACGACGACGCTCTTCGGTCAGCGGAGGTAAGATCAAACGGATGGTCTCGCCGTTGTTTGAGGGAGCTAAACCGATATTCGAGTTGATGATTGCGCGTTCGATGTCGCCGATCAACTTCTTCTCCCAAGGCGTGATAGCGATCGTACGTGCGTCCGGGGTCGTGATCGTCGCGCAGTTAGCCAGAGGCGACATCGCACCATAATAATCGATCTTGATCGGGTCTAAGATACGCGGGTTTGCTTTTCCTGCACGGATGTGCTGGAGGGTGTCGTCCAAGTGAGCGACAGCAGACTGCATCTGCTCTTCAGCTGCATTCTGATACAATTCCAATTCGTCTTCCATAATATTAATTTACAATTTACAATGTACAATTTACAATGTCACGGAGTGACCAACGTTCCTATTTGTTCGCCATTTATAACTTTCTCGAGATTACCGTACTGATCCATGTTAAATACATAGATCGGCAGACCGTTCTCGCGAGCCATAGCGGTGGCTGTGATATCCATCACCTTAAGTCCGCGTTGAATCACCTCGTCGTACGTGATCTCGGTGAACTTCGTGGCCGTCGGGTCTTTCTCCGGGTCAGCGGTGTAGATTCCATCCACACGCGTACCTTTCAGCATCACGTCGGCTTTGATCTCCAGCGCACGAAGACTGCTTCCTGTGTCGGTCGTGAAATAAGGTGCACCGGTTCCGCCGGCTAAGATCACTACGTTACCTTTGTCTAACAAGCGTTGAGCCTTGGCGGGACTATAGAAATCACCGATCGGCTCCATGCGGATGGACGTCAGTACACGTACTTTCTGACCGATGGACTCCAAGGCAGATGCCAATGCTAAAGCATTGATGACGGTAGCTAACATACCCATCTGATCGCCCTTCACGCGGTCAAAACCTTTCTTGGCACCACTCAATCCGCGGAATATATTACCGCCACCAATCACGATGCCGACCTGGATGCCCTTTTGAGCGATCGCTTTCACTTGCTCAGCATAATCTGCCAAACGTTGGGTATCGATACCCTGCTTACTCTCTCCGGCCAAACTCTCACCGGATAGTTTTAACAGTATTCTGCGAAACATAATTTTTAATTCTTAATTTTTAATTCTTAATTAGTCTCGTACCAAGAGGCGTACATTGCGTAGTTATTGGCTATTTTTTTGTTTATCTCTTCGGTCTGTGCAGGATCGGCTTTCTTGATGAATTTTGCCGGTACACCTCCCCAGATCTCGTGCGGACCGATCTGCGTTCCTTTGAGCACCAATGCATTGGCTGCCACAATCGCTCCTTCGCCTACATGCGCATCATCGAGTAGGGTAGCACCCATCCCGATCAACGCGTAGTCATCGACGTCAGCGCCGTGAATCGTCACGTTGTGTCCTACGGACACATAGTCGCCTAAGCGGATGGTCGATTTCTGATACAAGGTATGCAGTACCGCCCCGTCTTGGATGTTACAATGCTTCCCGATGACGATTGTGTTCACGTCGCCGCGCAGCACGGAGTTGAACCACAGACTCGATCCTTCGCCCACCGTCACATCGCCGACCACGGTCGCGTTCTCCGCCATAAACACGTCATCAGCAATGTGCGGTGTCAGGATTTCTCCGTTCCTATTTATGGACTTTACAAGTGCCATAAATTCTTAATTCTTAATTCTTAATTTTTAATTCGCAATTAGCGTGCAGCGATAATTGCCAAGAACTTCTCCGCTACGAGTGCTGCTCCACCGATCAGACCACCGTCGATGTCCGGGCAAGCGAACAACTCTGCGGCGTTCTTCTCGTTGCAGCTACCGCCGTACAGGATCGTTGTGTCCTCAGCGGCCTCTTTGCCGTATTTCTCTGCTACGAGGCTGCGGATATACGCGTGGATCTCCTGTGCCTGTTCCGGCGTTGCGGTCAGACCCGTACCGATAGCCCATACCGGTTCGTAAGCCAGTACGATATGCTTCCATTCCTCTGCGCTCAGACCGAATACAGAACCCTCGAGTTGTGCTTTAACAACTTCATTCTGCTTGCCTGCCTCACGCTCTTCTTTTACCTCACCGATACAGAAGATCACTTTCAGACCGTTAGCCAATGCCAGACGTACCTTCTCAGCCAGCATCTCATAGCTCTCTGCGTAGTACTGACGACGCTCCGAGTGACCCAGGATCACGTACTCAGCACCGGTCGATTTAACCATCTCTGCACTTACCTCACCGGTGTATGCACCCTTCTCGTGATCTGCGCAGTTTTCTGCAGCTACTTTGATAGCCGAACCCTTCAGCAACTCACTTACTGTTGCCAAGTGGATGAACGGCGTACCGATCACTACAGCACATTTCGGGTTCTTCACTGCTTCTTTCAACTCGGTAGCCAATGCTACACCTTCCTGCAGGTTCTTGTTCATTTTCCAGTTACCTGCAACCATTTTAATTCTTGCCATATTCTATAAACTTTAAACTTTAAACTTTCAACTTTCAACTATAGTTGCCGAACATTCTGTTTGGCAACGATCGTTCCGTTTTGCACGACAAACACACCCGGGTTGGCACGTACAATCGTCTTCAGCGTCACGGGATCAATCGTGCAGAATGCGTTCTCGTCGATCGCGTACTCCATGCAGAAATCCTCGATCTCTGCTTCGCCTGAACCCGTCAAGATATAACAAAGTACGTTCTCTTCGAGCAGTCGTTTTACTTTATCAATCTGCTTGCGGTCGGTCTTATTCAGGTCATACATCGCAATCAGCGTCACCGGTTCTTCGCTTTCCAAGATATCATAAGTCAAGTCCTCAAAATCCATGTTCAGGATCTCAAAATCATGGATCGGCGCTACGTATCCTTTCTTAATCAGTTTTGATTTCTGGTCCACAAACTTCCACGACGGGTCAGTGGAAGGATAATTCTCCAGCGTGAACTCCTGTTGTATGCCGTCTTTCTCATAGATCAGCGTCACCTCATATTGATCCGGTTCAGCGTCCTCCGGAATCTCCATCAGGGTAGGGATATGATTGCCGATCTTGTACGGTCTGAAGTCTATCGGCGGTAGATGGGTATAGCTATATCCCATGATACCGGCTACAGCGCCAGCACCCAACAGCACGATGATCAACTCCATCCACCAACTCCACAAAGCCGGTATCGCTTTCTTGCAGCATAGCAAGATGATCACCAAGCTCAGGAATACCACGTTCTTCCAGAATGTCTGCCAATTGGTCAGCACCAACGCGTCACCGAAACAACCGCAGTCACTCACCGGATTCGTCAGCGCGATCCAGAGCGTCAGCGGGGTCATCACCAGATAGAACGCAAGCGCCAACCAACTCGTCACCTGCGTACGTACGTTCGTTAACATACATACGCCTAAGATCCACTCGGTCGCAATCAGACATACCGCTGCTATTCCTGCCAAAGGCAGCAGGTCAGTAAAGAACCCGCCAAAAGCCTTCAGATAATCTTCGATCTTATACACCGTGCCCAGCGGATCTACCGCCTTTACGAATCCCGAGAACAGGAATGTCAAAGCGAGTAGGGTACGTGCTGTCGAACCAATGATATGTGCCGGTTTAATAGTCATTTTTAATTCTTAATTTTTAATTTTTAATTCTCATAGTGAATCAGATCGAAGATCGCATAATTCACTATGTCAAAATAATTGCCTTCCACACCTTCGGAAACAATAGTCTTGCCGTTATTAGCCAAGATGGTCTTGATGCGGATCACTTTCGCCATAATCATATCGACGATCCCTTCTTTACTCATCTCCCGCCATGCCTCACCGTAATCGTGGTTCTTACGCATCATCAACTCCTTGGCCTCGTTCAGCACCATGTCGTATTGCTCCATTGCCTCGTCATTGCTCATGTCGATAGCATCTTTATAACCCTTGCGACCCTGAATGATCGCCGTGATGCCGTAGTTGACGATAGCACGCAGGTTGCCCTCGATATCATCGCCCACCAGACTCACACCCGTCTCTTGCCGTTGACGGATATTACAAACCTTGATATAGATCTGGTCCGTGATGCCAAACAGACGGAAGATACGCCAAGACGCACCATAATCGCTCATCTTATCAACGAATATCGCCCGACATTTCGCCGTCACGGCATCAAATTGTTTATTTGTATCTGCCATAAATTACCAATTACAAATTACCAATTAACTCGTCAAGAGTTACCTGTTTTTGTTCACCGCTTGCCATGTTCTTTAGCATGACTGTGTTGGTCTCCATCTCATTGCCTCCCACGATCGCTACATACGGGATCTGCTTGTCGTCTGCATAGCCCATCTGCTTCTTCATCTTGGTCGGTTCCGGGTACACTTCCACGGCTATTCCTTTAGCCCGCAGCTCCTTAGCCCACTTCAACGCATACTTTAATTCCTTCGCACCAAAGGTTGCGAAGAGCACCTGTGTAGTAGATTGTAGTTCCTTCGGGAATAAATCCAACTCCGTCAGTACATCGTAGATACGGTCTGCACCAAACGAGATACCTACGCCCGACACGCCCGGCAAACCGAAGATACCCGTCAGGTTATCATATCGACCGCCACCCGTGATCGAACCCATCTGCACGTCCAGCGCCTTCACTTCGAAGATCGCCCCCGTGTAGTAATTCAGTCCGCGTGCCAAGCACAGATCCAATTCAATGTCCAATGTACAATTTACAATGTACAATTCATCGAAGATGGTCTCCATCTCCTCGACACCCTTCAGACCCGTCTCGCTGTTCGCTAAGATGGTCTTGAGTGCTGCCAATTTCTCAGCTGTTGTGCCGCTGAGGTTCAAGATCGGCTGTAACTTAGCCACCTGCTCTGCATTCAGTCCGCGTTCTACCAACTCCGCATTCACGGCCTCTACACCGATCTTGTCCAGTTTGTCGATCGCCACGGTGATATCCACCATCTTTTCCGGCGCACCGATCACCTCGGCGATACCGGCTAAGATCTTACGGTTGTTGATATGCAGGCACACGTTGATGCCCAGGCGCTTATACACCTCTTCTACGATCTGAATCAACTCCAACTCGCCCAGCAGACTGTCACTACCGATCACATCCACGTCACACTGATAGAACTCACGGTAACGACCTTTCTGCGGACGATCCGCACGCCATACCGGCTGAATCTGGTAGCGCTTGAACGGAAAAGCAATCTCCTCGCGGTGCTGCACCACATAGCGTGCAAAAGGAACGGTCAGATCGTACCGCAAACCCTTCTCCGGTGCCAAACCGGCTTTCTCACCGCTGTTCTGGATGCGGAAGAGCAACTTATCACCTTCCTCACCGTACTTACCCATCAGCGTACCGATATTCTCCATCGCCGGCGTCTCAATCTGCTGAAAACCATATAGACTGAACACACCTTTGATCGTATCAAAGATATAATTACGACGCGCCATCTCCACTTGTCCGAAATCCCGCGTGCCTTTTGGTATACTTGGTTTCTGTGCCATAATCTCAATTTTCCATTTTCAATTTTCAATTTTCAATTAGCTCCAAAAATCTGTTCGTAGATTTTTGCCGTAGCGCCTAATTCGCTCTCCACATATTGTGCAGCCTTAGCACCTATCTCTTCGTGATTCGCAAAAGCCGTTTCGATCGCATCTTCGAGTTCTGCATAATTGCTGATGCTCCGTCCTGCACCGGCATCAATCAAGCCCTGTGCTTCGCGGAAATGGTGGTAGTTCGGTCCAAACAGCACCGGCACACCATACACCGCCGCTTCAATCGTGTTGTGGATACCTACGCCGAAACCGCCACCGATATAGGCCACTTGTCCGAACCGGTAAATCGAGGATAGCAATCCGATCGTATCCAGCACCATCACCTGTGCGTGCTTCAGTATATTCACGCGACTCTCATTGGAAGGCATACTACTGATCACAGAGTACTTCACAATCTTTCCCTCAAAGAGGTTAAATATGAAGTGCAAATGCTCCTCATTGATCTCGTGTGGCACCAAGATAATTTTTAATTTTTCATTTTGAATTTTTAATTGCGCTAATAGCGCCTCATCCTTCGGCCATGTGCTACCTGCCACCAACCCCCGTTCAGCCCCTTCCACAAACTGCGCAATCGGTGTGAACCGGTCTCCTGTAACCCGTAACCCGTCTTCCATAACCCGTTTCACCCGATCAAACCGCGTATCGCCTGTCACCGTGCAGTTCGCTATCCCGTGCTCCGCTAATAACGCGCGCGACGCCTCGTCTTGTACATACAGGTGCGTGAAGCACTTCAGCAGGTTGAGCGAACTCTTGCCGTACCAATGGAAGAACCGTTGGGTAGGGCGGAAGATAGCACTGATGCTGTAGGTCGGAATACCGCGTTTCTTGAGTACACGCAGGTACGGCGGCCAGAACTCATACTTCACAAACAGCACCTTACTCGGCTGCAACGCATCCAAGAACTTATTCGCATTATGCCGGTTAGGGAAGGGCAGATAGAACACCCCGTCCACCAACTCATAGTTCTTCCTTAACTCATACCCAGACGGCGAAAAGAAAGTGAGAACAATTTTTAATTTTTCATTTTTAATTTTTAATTGTTCTATGATCGGCCTTGCCTGCTCGAATTCACCTACCGAAGCCGAGTGGATCCATATGGCTCCCCTCAACGCCTGTAATTGGGCGATGTGCTCCTTGTCCAGCGCCTCCCGCTGGCCCTTCAACAGTGCGATGATTTTCTTTCCCATTATGCTAATTGGCCTTGCACCACCTGTGCCACCATCTTACCGTCCGCATTAGGCAGCGCCGCTTTGATGGCCTTCACAAACAGACCCATGTTCTTCTTCTCTGCTTCCCATCCGTTCGCCTCTTTGGCGGCGTTGAATGCACGAACAATATCCTCTTCCGTCGCTGCTTGCGGCAGGAAAGTCTCCAGCACGTCTATCTGCGCTTGCTCCGCGTCAGCCAACTCCTGACGACCGGCAGCGATGTATTGCTCCACCGACTCCTGACGTTGTTTCACCATCTTCTTGATGATCTGGATCTCGTCGGCCTCTGTCATCTCTTTGCCGGCATTCTCCTTGCTCGTAGACCAGTTCAGAAAAGCACTCTTGATCGCCCGCAGCGTCTCGGTACGTACTGTATCATGGTTTTTCATTGCCTCCATGATCAAGGCATTCATCTCATTTTTCATATCGCGTTTTTGTTATTTCCACAATTCGGCTGCAAAGGTACAAAAATATTTTCATATACGCAAGCGCGCACGCGTTTTTTTAGGAAAAAAGTATCGTCGTTTTATCCAAAGGTAAGTCCTCCGGCTTCGGGATGATGAAGATCCGCATCGCGATAGAGGAGGGGAATTGGGCAAAATAGGGATCGGCGGAGAGGATCCAGTCGATACGATCAATCGCAAAACGACGCATCGCCATCTTGTGCCAATAGCGGATATGCTTCTCTTGTTTGGGCACGACCTTTACTCCTATCTTTCCGTCGGAAAAATGCACAATCGCTACTGCACGTTCTTTGTGGATCGTAGCCTGCGCTTTTTGCTCGTCGTTCAGGCGATGGGAGATCGTGATATGCCGATGGCCCTCTTCGTTGATTCGCGCCATTTCAGCACGGAAGAGCCGACCGTGCGCGGACGTGTCTTTGAGTTGATTGACGGCAATATAATAATGAATCATCTCGTGCAAGATCGTGTCTTGCACCACCTCTTCCGGAAGGTCAATTCGAACATTGATACGCAGCACAAAATCTTCATTTCTATACCCGCCAAACAAACCCTGCCGCTTCCTCACAAACGTCACCTTACCCAAGAATCCCTTGGCATGACTCAACTTAATCGGCAGAGTAGGCAAAGCCCCATCGAAGAACTGTCGATTATAGGCATCAAAATGTTCTTGTATGTATTCTATCGTCGGTTTCACGGCACAAAATTACTGCTTTTTCTCGAATTATGCAAGTTTTATTTGCATTATGCAAAAAAAATGTAACTTTGCGCCAAATCGGCTGCAAAGTTACTAATTGAAATGACATAGGCAAGCAAAATGTGTTTTTATAAAGGGGAAAGAAAAAATCGGAAAAAGTTGGAGTGGGATAGGGGTTAGTTCGTCAGAAAGAATACAACCGACAATTTTGTGTGAATCTGTGAATGTGTGAATTTTGGTGTATTCTATGGTTTCAAGCAGCCGATAGGAACTACGTATACACCATCATCGCGGCGATAGGCATATTGGCCAACCGCTGTCAAAACCATCTTGAATGATGGCGCGTACATCTTATCGGTGTTGATCTTCTGCTCTAGCAGTAGCAGGTTTTTCGCTCCTTCTTCAATCAGGCTCTCACCGCCTAACTTAATCTCCACCAAGCCATAGTGTCCGTTGCGCAGGTGTATAACCGCGTCGCACTCCAGATTATTGTTATCGCGATAATGGAACACTTGTCCATCGTTAGCTTCTGCATACACGCGCAAGTCGCGCACGGCCAACGTTTCAAAGAACAGCCCCAAAGTATTTAGGTCTTTCATCAAGTCCGCAGGGCCGATACCCAACGCAGCTGTGGCCATACTCGGATCGGTAAAATAGCGTGTGTCGGCAGTACGAATAGCCGCTTTGCTGCGCAAGTTCGGATTCCATGCTTCCATGTCCTCTATGACGAAGAGTTTTTTAAGCGCCTTGATGTAAGAAGCTACCGTTGCATCACTCATCGAGTGCTTCTCATTATTGCTGATGTCTGCTACGATAGTGCCATACGATGCCTGTGAACCTTGATGACGCGCATAACTACGCAGCAATCTACGCGTACTCTCTTCACTGCGATTCGTGTCATCCACTTCCGATATATCTTGCTTAGCTATTGCGTCAATATAGTTGTATGATTGTTTTAGCGCAGCCCGTTCGGATTTATCCAATGCTTTCGGCCAACCGCCTCTACATACCAAAAAACAGATATCCTCTAAACTCAGATCACGTGCAGACTCTGCCTGCAAAGGAGTTTTGAATAATTCGGCTAACGATACGGAACCATTGCTTTCTCCTGATTCCCACAAACTCATCGGACGCATTTTTACCCAACCTACACGTCCTGTGCCGGAATGACTAATTTTGTCTTTAGAAACGGGTTTGGCACTACCGGTCAGAATAAACATGCCATCTTTGCTGCTTCTATCCACTACAAAACGGCATGCATCCCACAATTGCGGGTATTTTTGCCATTCATCCAGCAAGCGAGGGTTCTCTCCTTCTAACAGTTTCTGTACTTTCATTTCTGCCAGTTGGCTATATAACTGTTTTTTTGCAGGGTCATCTAAGAAAATGACACTACGTGCCTGCTGCAACGCCGTTGTCGTTTTGCCACACCACTTAGCGCCTTCAACGAGTACATATCCGGCTGCTTCCAATTGTAGTTCTAATAACTCATCTGCAACTCGTTTTCGATATACAAAATCACCTTCCATTTTGACCGATTTTTAAAATCCGCTGCAAAGGTAGTAAAAATAATTGATATATGCAAATATTTTTGAAAAATTTTAGCCGTTTGAAGATTTTTCATTTAGCCATTTGAAGAAAATTCATTCGGTGATTTGTAGAAAATCTGTTCTGCCGGTGGCAGTTCCGTGCGAACGAAGAAATCAATTTGCTCTTGATGCTTGGCTAACTGCTTTTGTTGCGATGCCAATTGATTCTCAATATTCAGCAAACGCTGATTGACCGCATAGCCACGCAACATATATTCTTTTAACACGGAAGTTGCCCATCTACGGAATTGAATGCCACGTTTGGATTTAACACGGTATCCAACAGATATAATAACATCTAAGTCATACAGTCGAGCGGGTCTATCAGAATTAGGAACTTGCAAAAAATGCAAATTGCTTTTTTCATCCAACTCTCCTTCAGAAAAGGCATTTTTAATATGCCTCGATATAACGGATATATCCTTTTGGAACAATTCTGCCATCTGTTGCTGCGTTAACCACACAGTATCATCCTCTAAGCGCACCTCTAATTGCACACTTTCATCTGGTTGATATAAAACAATCTCGTTTGTCATATCGTTACTTCAACTGTTGCAATTTTTGCAAGGGTTCGAACTAGTTCCATTTTGGAACAGGTTGGATTTTCGAGTACTTTCCAAAAGGGAAATAACTGAAATCGCCTGCAAAATTACAAAAAAAATCTTATATATGCAAATTTTTAGGGCAAGAAAGATTCACAGATTCTTATTTCACTGCGTTCAAACGATAAAGTGAATTTGACAGGAGTAAAATTCACAGATTCACAGATTCACGCATCGGTGAAGGTTGGAAAAATCTCCATAATAATATAATAATATAATATATTATATATTTATTATGAGCAAAATACGAAGATACAAATTTGTGTGAATTTGTGAATTTGTGAATCTATCGTGCCCTTGCGGCTAAGAATTTTGCTCATGGGATTTCAAAAAAAATCACAAATTATGTAAAAAAGTTGCGAAAAAATTTGGAAAAAGTAAAATGTTCATCGTATCTTTGCATCAGATTTGAAAATCGATCCAATCAGCCACTCTCGCGCCACTTTGGCGCCACTCGCGCGAGTATGACGTTTGTTGTTTACGTCGGATAGCATCCGACAATTGTTAACCCATTAAAACCAAACCTTAACTATGGCACGTTATGAACCAATCGACATGGTGAATCACTACCGTGGTAAGATCTGTTCCCATTCGGACACCTACTTCCAAAAACGTGGTAACACCCTTTGTACCGGTCGCATCTGTAACCCACGTGACCTTTCCAAGCACCCCCTCTCCGCTGACGAGATCGCCGTGCGACAGAAGTTCACACAGGCGCGTGCTGCCGTCAAAGCACTCACCTCCGAACAGAAAGCAGCCTACGCGCTCGCTTTCAAGAACCAGAAGAAATACGCCACTCTCCCCGGCTTCATCTTCGCTTCGGAGTACGCCAAACTCGGCAATTAACAATCGACCTAGTAAGACATAGTTAGACCTAGTTCGACCTATTATTAACCCTTTAAAACCTTAACGAAAATGGCAAAAGTAGAATGGAGTGCCGGTATCGATCATGTATCCGGCGCATTGAGCAAACCGAGTAAGAGCGGTCAACACAGTTGTACCAAGATGCTCTTGGGTACCCACCGCGTAGCAGCGACCGAGTCGAAAGACTGTAACCGTCTGTACCTCCGCAGAAAAGTGGAGCGCAGTACTCCGCTGTCAAACCGTGAGGTAGCAGTCCGCGCACGCTTCACCGCTGTACGCGCAATGGTCGCAACCCGTGCAGCCGACCTGAGCAAACAGTTGGCCGACCAGCAAGCTTTCATGGCTCAAAAAGACCAACCGGGCGGCAAGAAGACTCTCAAGGCCTACTACTGGTCTATCTGCGGCGCCGAGTATGACCAGCAACACGGCTAATGAAAGGAATCTAAACACTCAAAAAGAAAGGAGATCAAAATGGCAACTGAAAACGAAGAAAAAGATTGGAAACAAGTCCTCTTAGAGATCATCATCAAGATTCTAACGCTGGGTTTCTACCATGTAGAGAAGCACAGAAAAAGTTGATAGAGGGCGTCCGCAAGGGCGCCTTCTTTGTGTAGCAAAATTTACAGATTCACAGATTCACAGATTCACACATCTTTGTGGCTAAATACACATTATTTTATATACGCGCGGCGCGTACACCGAAGGTACCCACTTAACAGAGAAGAAGCGGTGATAGAATCACCGAACGAAATAACGGCGAACAAGGATGCAAAAGAATTTGAAAAATCTACAAAGTAGATAAAAAAATAAAATAAAAACACATTTTGCTTGCGTATGTGAAAAAAAATTTGTAACTTTGCAGCCAAATTGCGAATAATTAAAATCTATATACAAAATGAACTTATCAGAGATTACTGAAAAGATCTACGCCGAAGGTGTAGAAAAAGGAAATGCCGAGGCACAACAGATCGTGGCTCAGGCGAACGAGAAAGCCGCTGCGATCGTGGCAGAGGCTGAGAAGAAAGCAAGAGCCATGGTGGCAGAGGCTGAGTCGAAAGCGGCTGACCTGGACAAGAAGACACGTGCGGAACTGAAGTTGTACGCTGAGCAGAGCGTGAATGCGGTGAAGACCGAGATCGTGAACCTGCTCTCCGACAAGATCGCTGCGGACAGCGTGAAGGCTGCGACGGCAGATGCCAAGTTCATGCAGGGCTTGATCGCGAAGTTGGCAGAGCAGATGGCTAAGAACGGCGAGGTGCTGATCGAGACCAAGGATGCCGAGGCATTGAAGAAGTACTTTGCGGCGAACGCGAAGGGATTGCTCGAGAAGGGCGTGAAGATCGCAGAGGTGAAGGGTATCAAGACCGATTTCACTATTCAGCCGGCAAAGGGTGGGTACAAACTTGCCTTCGGTGACGCTGAGTTTATCGCTTATTTCAAGGAAATGCTGAGACCACAGTTGGTGGAGGAACTGTTTTAATTGACGATTGGACGATTGACGAGGTACGATTGATTGTTCTATTGAAATAATTGACCAATTGACGCGGACAATCAAACAATAAACTCAATCGTAAATAAATCGCTCAATCGTAAATCGATAAATCGTAAATAGTAAGATGACTTACGAATATTTATTGGCGGGATTGCCGGAACTGAAGGCAGGAAGTGATAGTCCGATCTCGATGGAGAAATTGGACGAACTGCTGGATGAACAGCTGTCTGCGTCGGATAAGAAATACCTGGAGCTGCTGCGGGCACCGATGGATGAGGTGACTTTAGCGGAAGGGCTGAAGGCGCACAATACGTTCGTGCGGGAGTGGTTTGCGTTCAATCAGGACATGAACAACGTCCTGGTGGCGCAGATATGCCGTAAGCACGGGTTCGATGCCAAGACCCAGATCGTCGGAGAAGGGGAGGTGGCTGAGCAGTTGCGGAGCCACGTGAACCAGAAAGACTTCGGTCTGAACGAGGTAGCCGGTGACTGGACGGAGATCCTGGCGCTGGCAGGCATCGAAGACCTGATGCAACGCGAGAAAGCGCAGGATGCGATTCGGTTCGAGTGGTTGCAAAGCCGCACAGAGTTCGATTTCTTCTCGCCGGAGATGGTGTTTGCGTACTATCTGGAGGCTGTGATGCTTCATCGCTGGTCCATCCTCACCATCGAAGAGGGCGAAAAGATCTTCCGCGAACTGGTTGCGGATATGAAAAAAGGCATCAAACTTGATGCTTAATTCTTAATTCGTAATTTTTAATTTTTAATTTGTAATTAATAATTACACAATATGACACAAGGTAAAGTTAAAGGAATTATTGCCAACTTGGTGACTGTCGCAGTGGACGGGCCGGTTGCGCAAAACGAAATCTGTTACATTTACGTCGGCGAGACCCGACTGATGGCGGAGGTCATCAAGGTCATCGGCGCAAATGTGTACGCGCAGGTGTTCGAGTCCACCCGTGGCCTGAAAGTGGGCAACAAAGTGGAGTTCACCGGTCACATGCTCGAAGTGACGTTGGGTCCGGGTCTGCTGAGCCGTAACTACGACGGTTTGCAGAATGACCTCGACAAACTGACGGGTGTGTTCCTCAAGCGCGGTGAGTATAACTTCCCGCTGGACGAGCAGAAGAAATGGGCATTCACGCCGATCGCTAAAGTGGGCGATAAGGTGGAGGCTGCTGCTTGGCTCGGTGAAGTGGATGAGAACCACCAGCCGCATAAGATCATGGTGCCCTTCGTCTTCGAAGGCACGTACACGGTGAAGTCGATTGCCAAAGCCGGTGAGTACACCATCAACGAAGTGATGGCGGTGCTGACTGACGCGGAAGGCGTGGACCACGAGGTGACGATGGTGCAGAAATGGCCGGTGAAGAAAGCCATCTTGGCGTACCGCGAGAAACCGCGGCCGTTCAAGTTGCTGGAGACCGGTGTACGTACGATCGACACGGCGAACCCGTTGTGCGAGGGTGGTACAGGCTTTATCCCGGGTCCGTTCGGAACGGGTAAGACCGTGCTCCAGCACGCGATCTCCAAACAAGCGGAGGCAGACATCGTGATCATCGCAGCCTGCGGTGAGCGTGCCAACGAGGTCGTGGAGACGTTTACCGAGTTCCCGGAACTGGATGACCCGCACACGGGCCGTAAGTTGATGGAGCGTACGATTATCATCGCTAACACGTCGAACATGCCTGTCGCATCCCGTGAGGCATCTGTCTATACGTCCATGACCATCGCGGAGTACTACCGTTCGATGGGTCTGCGTGTGCTGCTGATGGCCGACTCGACGAGCCGTTGGGCACAGGCGCTGCGTGAGATGTCTAACCGTCTGGAGGAGTTGCCGGGTCAGGACGCTTTCCCGATGGACCTTTCGGCAATCATCGGTGCTTTCTACGCACGCGCAGGTTACGTGTACCTCAATAATGGTGCAACCGGATCGGTAACGTTCCTCGGTACCGTTTCTCCGGCAGGTGGTAACCTCAAAGAGCCGGTAACTGAAGGAACGAAGAAAGTGGCACGTTGTTTCTATGCATTGGAACAAGCACGTGCCGACCGCAAACGTTACCCGGCTGTGAACCCGATTGATTCGTACTCCAAATATGTGGAATATCCTGAATTTGAGGAATATATCTCGCAACTGATCGACAAAGACTGGCTGCCGATGGTCAACGACATGAAGACCTATCTGCAACGCGGTAAGGAGATTCAGGAGCAGATCAACATCCTGGGTGACGACGGTGTACCGGTTGATTACCACGAGGCGTTCTGGAAAGCCGAAGTGATTGACTTCGTGATCCTGCAGCAAGACGCGTTCGATAAGATCGATGCCGTTTGTCCGTTGGAGCGTCAGCAGTACATGCTGCGTCTCGTGATGGACATCTGCAACCATGACTACGACTTCGATAACTTCCTCGATGTGATTGACTACTTCAAACGCGTCATTAACCTCTGCAAGCAGATGAACTACTGCGAGTTCCACAGCAAGGAGTTTGAGGAGTATAAGGGTAAGCTGGACGCTCTGCTTGCCGAGAAGCAGATCGCAGCTTAATTGAAAATTGAAAATTGAAAATTGAAAGTTTTATGGCTAAAGCATTTCAAAAGATATATACACAGATCACGGCCATTACCAAGGCTACGTGTTCTTTGAAGGCCGAAGGAGTAGGTAACGACGAGTTGGCTACCGTGAACGGTAAGTTGGCGCAGGTGGTGAAGATCATCGGTGACGAGGTGACGCTGCAGGTGTTCCAGGGAACCGAAGGTATCCCGACCAACGCCGAAGTGGTGTTCCTCGGCAAAGCTCCTTCGTTGAAAGTGTCGGATCAACTGGCCGGTCGTTTCTTCAACGCGTACGGTGACCCGATCGATGGCGGACCTGCTATCGAAGGTAAGGATGTTGAGATCGGTGGTCCTTCTGTGAACCCCGTTCGTCGTAAACAACCGTCAGAGCTCATCGCAACCGGTATCGCCGGTATTGACTTGAACAACACGCTCGTGTCGGGTCAGAAGATCCCGTTCTTTGCGGATCCGGACCAACCGTACAACCAGGTGATGGCAAACGTTGCACTGCGTGCGCAGGCAGACAAGATCATCCTCGGTGGTATGGGTCTGACCAACGATGACTACCTCTATTTCAAGAACGTCTTCACCAATGCGGGTGTGCTGGATCACATCATCTCGTTCGTCAACACCACCGAGAACCCGCCGGTTGAGCGTCTGCTTATTCCGGATATGGCGCTGACGGCTGCTGAGTATTTCGCAGTAGAGAAACACGAGAAAGTGCTCGTTCTCCTCACCGATATGACACTGTACGCTGACGCCCTCGCTATCGTATCGAACCGTATGGACCAGATTCCGTCCAAAGACTCTATGCCGGGTTCGCTCTATTCGGACCTTGCTAAGATCTACGAGAAGGCTGTTCAGTTCCCGGAGCAGGCTGGTGGCGGTTCGATCACAATCATCGCCGTGACGACCCTGTCCGGTGGTGACATCACGCACGCTATCCCGGATAACACGGGTTATATCACGGAGGGTCAGCTGTACCTGCGTCGTGACTCAGAGATCGGTAAGGTCATCGTCGATCCGTTCCGTTCGTTGTCTCGTCTAAAACAATTGGTTGCCGGTAAGAAGACGCGCGAAGATCACCCGCAAGTGATGAATGCTGCTGTTCGTCTGTACGCTGATGCGGCTAACGCTAAGACGAAGAAAGAGAACGGTTTCGACTTGACGGACTACGATTTGCGTTGTCTCGATTTCGCACGTGACTATTCTCGCGAGATCCTGGCTATCGACGTGAACATCAACACCGTTCAGATGCTCGATATCGCATGGACGCTGTTTGGCAAATATTTCAAGCCCGAAGAAGTAAATATCAAGGCTGCACTTGTTGACAAGTATTGGCCGAAAGCATAATAGGTTATGGCAATAACTTATCAATTTAATAAAACATCGTTGCAGAGTCTGGAGAAGGACTTGAAAATGCGGCAACGAACGCTTCCTACGCTGCAAAGCAAGGAAACGGCACTTCGTCTGGAGGTGAAGAAAGCCAAGAAAGAACTGGCTGACCTCGACGAGGAAGTGAACCGCCGCATCAAGGACTACGATCAGATGATAGCACTTTGGGGAGAGTTTGACACCAGCCTCATTCACGTGGACGACGTACGCATGTCTATTAAAAAGATCGCGGGCGTGCGCGTGCCTGTGTTGGATGAAGTGGTGTACTCGACCAAAGAGTTCTCACTGTTCTCCAGCCCGAAATGGTTTGCAGATGGTTTTGAGCAACTCAAAGCTATCGCCGATGTAGGTATCCGCCAGGAGTTTGTGCGCCGCAAAGTGGATCTGCTCGAGTACGCGCGAAAGAAAACAACGCAGAAAGTGAACCTCTTTGAGAAAGTGCAAATACCTGGTTATCAAGACGCTATCCGTAAGATAAAACGCTTTATGGAAGACGAGGAGAACCTGAATAAATCGAGTCAGAAGATTGTGAAATCCAAAAAGGAAAGAGAGGTGCAGGTATGATCACACAAATGAAAAAATATACCTTCCTGGTATTCCATCGTGACTACGAGCCTTTCCTGGAGCAACTTCGTGAACTCGGAGTAGTACATATCACGCAGAAAGCCGCCGGTCTCATCGAAGATGATGCGGATTTGCAAGCTGCCCTGCAGCACGAGGACGAAATCCGTCGTTTGCTCAAACAAGGAGCGCCCGATCAACTGATTGCAGAGCGTAATGAGGTGAACGAGCGTATTGTGGCAGCTCAAGAAGCCGCTAAACAAGCTGCGGTATGGGGAGACTTTGATGCTACACGTATTGCATCCCTCAAAGAAGCCGGATACACGCTGCATTTCTATGAGTGCGCCAGCAAATCCTTCGAAGAAGGATGGGGTATTAAGGTGAACGAAGCTGGCGGCAAGACCTATTTCGTGGCCCTTGAGGCATTGGAAGATCTGACCGAATTGCCCGTTCCTGAGAAATCGGAGGCAGCATGGTTGCAAGAAGTAGAGCACCTCAAAGCACTGCTGGCTGCCGCTAATGCCCGTATCGAGGCATGGCAAATGGCTAACAAAGAGCGTCTGGAGAAAGAACTTGTAGAGGCTCGTCAACAGATTGACTGGCAACGCGTTACACTTTCTACCGATAAGGTAGCAGAAGGTGCGCTTTGTCTCTTCGAAGGTTTCTGTCCGATTGACAAAGAAGCCGAACTGAACGCAATGTTAGCTGAAGCACAGGTTTATTACGAGGAGTCCGATCCGGTCAAAGAAGATGCAACGCCGATTAAGTTGCGAAATAACTGGTTTACGAAACTCTTTGAACCACTGACCGGCATGTATGGTTGGCCGAACTACAATGAGTTTGACCCCACGCCTATATTGGCTCCGTTCTACTTGCTGTTCTTCTCGCTGTGCGTAGGAGATTGCGGGTACGGTTTGGCACTTATCCTCGTTGGATGGTTGATCGCCAAAGAGAAACTGCGTATCGAAATGTTCGAAGGTTTAGGTCCGATCATTGCCGTATTGGGTGTCGGTTGTACGATCGTAGGTTACCTGTCCGGTACCTTCTTCGGCGTCGATATCTATCAGGCCGAATGGATCCCCGCATGGGCTAAAGCACCTATGTTCAAGGCTTGGCTCGGAGATGGAACCGGTAATTGGATGGGGTATGACATCATGATGGTGTTGGCGCTGTTCATCGGTGTGTTCCATATCTGTCTGGCTATGACCGTCAAGGCGATATGCTATACCAAGCAGAACGGCTTCCATGCCACAGCTTCAACCTGGGGCTGGTTGCTGCTCATTGTAGGTAGTATCGCAACTGCTATCTTAGCTTCGACCTCCGTACTGGGTCCGCAAACGACACAAGTCATCCTGATCGTCATTGCCGCTATCTCGGCCTTGGGGATCTTTATCTTCAACACTCCGGGACGTAACCCGTTGATTAACATGGGTGCAGGTCTTTGGGATACCTACCAGATGGCAACCGGTATCTTGGGTGACGTGCTGTCGTACTTGCGTCTCTATGCCTTGGGTATGGCCGGTGCGATGTTAGGCGCAGCGTTCAATGAGTTAGGTATGACCGTGTTAGGTGAGAACCCGAACGTAGGAACAGCTATCGGTTTTGCGCTGATCGTTGCTTTCGGACACGTGCTGAACTTGTTGATGGCTTGCCTCGGTGCGTTCGTTCACCCGCTGCGTCTGACGTTTGTAGAGTACTTCAAGAACGTAGGTTATGAAGGCTCGGGAAAGAAATACAATCCTTTTAAAAAATAATATTAATCACTATAAATTTTTATCACTATGTTAGTAGAAACAATGTTAGGTTACCTCGGTCTGGGTTTGTTGCTCGGTCTCGCAGGTGTAGGCTCTGCCTACGGAACCACTATCGCTGCCAATTCGGCAGAAGGTGCACTCAAAAAGAACAAAGAGAAATCGAGCCAGTACATGATTCTGGCTTCCATGCCTGCTACGCAGGGTCTGTACGGCTTCGTAGCTTTCTTCATGCTGCGCGGCAAACTGATTGCTGAGACAGGCGAGGGTGGTCTGTTGCTGTTCGGTCTTGGCGTAGGCGCTGGTTTGGTATTCCTTCTCTCCGCTATCCGTCAAGGTATGGTTTGTGCCAACGGTATCAGTAATATTGGTGCTGGTCACGACGTGTTGGCTAATACCATGATCTATGCTGCTCTTCCCGAGTTCTATGCTATCTTGGCGTTGATCGGTTCGTTGATGCTGTAATTTATGGCAAAAGCATTCGTATTCCCGGGGCAGGGTAGCCAATTCCCGGGTATGTGCAAGGACCTGTATGATGCCCATCAAGAGGCACGCGAGCTATGTCAGGCAGCCGATAGGCTGCTTGGCTTCTCGCTGACCGATGTGATGTTCAATGGTACGGCAGAGGATCTGAAGCAGACCAAAGTGACGCAACCTGCTGTGTTCCTGCACTCGGTGGTAGCTCAACGTCTGATGACGATTGAGAAACCCGACATGGTAGCAGGTCATAGTCTCGGTGAGTTTTCGGCTTTGGTAGCATGTGGCGCTTTGCGCTTCGAGGACGCCTTATTATTAGTGAGCGCGCGCGCGCAAGCGATGCAGGCTGCCTGTGAAGCGAATCCCGGTACGATGGCCGCTGTGCTTGGTCTGCCCGATGAACAAGTCGATGAGATCTGCAAGAATCACAAGGATGGGGTAGTGGTAGCCGCTAACTTCAACTGCCCGGATCAGATTGTGATCTCCGGAGAAGAAGAGGCGATCGATGCTATCTGTCCGGTGATGAAAGAAGCAGGCGCACGTCGTGCGTTACGGCTGCCGGTTGGTGGTGCTTTCCACTCGCCGCTCATGGCTCCTGCAGCCGAAGATCTGGCCAAAGCGATCAACAAGACAGAGTTCCACAAACCCTTCTGTCCGATTTATCAAAACGTGACTGCACAGGCTTCTGTAGAACCCGAAATCATCCGCGAAAACCTACTCAAACAACTCACAGCCCCCGTTCGCTGGACACAAAGCGTACAGAATATGATTGCAGATGGGGCAAACGAGTTCTATGAGTTCGGTCCGGGCGATGTGCTGAAAGGTCTGATTCGTAAGATCAATCCCGACGTGCAAGTTGGATAAAAAATGAGAGTTCGTTTACTCACTATAGTAGGATTATTGGCATGTACCCACATACATGCCAATATTCTTCCTGACATCAGTTGGGAGGAAGCCAAGCAAGTTCAACACGACTCTACGGTCAATCAAATCTGGTTGACGGCTGACAGACCTGGAGCCGGAACCGGTACCGAAGTGTTGCCATGTGAAGTGATGATGTGGGAGACGGGTTTTGAAGTGCAGCACGCTTTGCGTACGCACACGCTAACCTTACCCACTACATTGTTTCGCTTTGGTTTACCCGGTCCTGCTGAGTTACGACTCGAATATACGGGGTCGTTGGACGTATTCGACAAGCGGCCCTTGAAGCCCAACTATGATCTTTCGCCCTTGACCGTGGGAACAAAGATCAATATCTTCGAGAATCACGGTCATAACAATAACTTACGCTGGGTACCTCGTACCTCGGTTCTGATCAATCTCAATCTACCGATCACGCCGCAAATGGCGAAAGAGATGCCGATCGGAGGAACGGTAGATCTATTGTTTGAGAACGAGTTAACAGACTGGTTGTCTTTGGGATATGACATCGGTGCACGCTGGGAAGAGTGGACACCGGCACCTGATATCTTTGCCGCTTTGGGCTTTAATATCGAGTTGGCGAATAAACTCGGTATGTACGTCGAAGCATTCGGTACGTTTGACCCTGATGCCGTACATGAAGAGACCGGCAAGACTTATACGCATAGCGATGTGAACCTCAATTTCGGTTTTACTTACGCCGTTCATCCGCGCGTGCAATTGGATCTCTATGCCGGTTTTAACTGCTATAACTCCGATCCGCGGCTCTCTAACCCGCAGAATAAATCGTTCGTTGGTTTTGGTGTGGCGTGGATGATTTGGCATAACAAGCGAGATATCGTAATGGAATAGAACCATGAATATGCGTAAAAATTCATATATCTTTATCCTTCTTCTGGCGGCAGTACTGTGTATCGCCTCTGTGGTAGTGGTTAATAATCAATCGGTTGAAGAACCGGTTGCAGAACCTTTACCTGCCGCGGAAGTGGACCAAACTGTGGCCTACGAGCTTGTCCGTTTGAACAATGACCAACCGGAACAGGTAATCGAGCATATCGGTTATACCGTCAGTTATAACCCCAATTGGCTGGTGCCTAACTGGGTAGCTTATGAGTTAACGGTCGATGAGACAGGCGGTGAACAAGAGCGCTCGAACCATTTCAAACCCGACCCGTTGGTGGAAGGCGATCCGGTGGTGACGAGTGACTACTCTAAGTCAGGCTATGACCGAGGACACATGGCGCCGGCGGCCGATATGAAATGGTCCGAACAGGCTATGCGGGAGAGTTTCTATATGACCAATATATGCCCACAGTTGCATAATCTCAATGCCGGCGATTGGAAAGATCTGGAAGAGATGGCGCGTTCTTGGGCGCAGCAATACGGGAGTATCTATATCGCTTGCGGACCGATCGTAGAGGCCGATTATCCTACCATCGGTAAGACCCATACGATCGCCGTTCCTGCGGCGTTCTACAAGGTCTTCCTGCGCCAGACGAACAAAGGTTGGACGTCGATCGGCTTTATTATGCCGAATCAGGCAGGCAGCCGGCCTCTGATGACTTATATGCTCACGGTCGATGAAGTGGAAGCACAGACAGGTCTGGACTTCTTCTACAACCTACCGGATAGCATAGAAGCTCAAGTGGAAAGCGATTATAATATATCTTATTGGACACTTAGCCGTTAATAAACAATGAGTAAACTGATAGACATAACGGATTCGGAACAAGCGGAGTTAGCGCTTGAGTTTGCCGAATCGATTCATGCCGGTTTTCCTTCGCCTGCAGCCGACCATGCCGGCGAACGGATCAATCTGGCCCGTGAGATGACGCCGCATCCTGAGACCACTTTCTATGCGCATGTGGAAGGCGATTCCATGCGTGACGCCGGGATTCTGGATGGCGATATCGTGGTCGTTGATCGCAGCCTTGAGCCCAAGAACGGCGATTTTATTGTCGCCTATATTGACGGCGAATACACGCTCAAGGAGTTTAAGATTGACGATAGCGGACAATGCGCTTGGCTCATTCCCCATAACCCTGATTTTCAACCGATTCGGGTCGATAAGAACAACGATTTCTCGGTCTGGGGTGTGGTGACCTATGCGATTCATAGGACTCGCATATAAATTGTACATTGTAAATTGTAAATTGTACATTTATGTACGCCTTAGCTGATTGCAATAATTTCTTCGTTTCGTGCGAACGGGTTTTTCGTCCTGACTTGGAGGGGAAGCCCGTTGTGGTTCTGTCCGGCAACGATGGTTGTGTCGTCTCTCGCTCCAACGAAGCCAAAGCACTCGGCATCAAGATGGGTGTTCCGCTTTATCAGATTCAGGGGCTGGTAGATAAAGAAGGGGTGGTCTGTTTCTCATCGAATTTCTCGCTGTATGGCGACCTCTCCGATCGCGTTATGTCGATCATTCGTCAGCACACTTCACGCTTTGAGCAATACTCGATTGACGAGTGCTTTTTCAATATCGATCATATCCCTGCTGACCAACAAAAAGCGTACTGTGAGCAATTGGTCAAAGCGATCCGAAGGGGAGTAGGGATACCCGTCTCTATCGGTATCGCCTCATCCAAGACGCTCGCCAAAGTGGCATCTAAGTACGCCAAGAAATACCCCGGTTATCATGGCGTGTGCGAGATCCGTACGGAGGAACAACGTCTCAAAGCACTCTCGACGTTCGAGATCGGCGATGTATGGGGTATCGGTCGTCGCGCCAAAGCCAAACTGCAAAATGCAGGCATCTCAACGGCCCTTGATTTTACTGAAAAACCCTCTTCTTTTGCCAAAGGTCTGCTGAATAAACCGGGTATGCTGACTTGGCAGGAACTGCGTGGACAAGACGTGATCAATATTACGGAACTACCTATGAAACAGTCGATTACCACTTCGCGCACTTTCGCCAATGCCCTCTCGGAACAGCAGTTGCTCGAAGAACAGATCGCTAATTTCTGTGCGCATTGTGCGCGGCAGTTACGTACGCAACAATCGGTAGCCCAGCAACTATACGTCTATGCCCACACATCGGCTTTCCGTTCCGATATCGAGCAGCATTATCTGTCGGAACTCGTTACCTTGCCGGTCGCTACCTCCAACACCCAAGAACTGATTTCATACGCCTTAGGCGCTTTCCGTCGCGCGTACCGACCGGGCGCACTGTATAAAAAGGCCGGGGTGGTGTTACTCAAGATCATTCCTGAGACGGCCGTTGTGCCTGATCTGTTTGACACCAAAGATCGCGCCAAGGACAAGCGTCTGCAACGTGTGCTCGATCATATCGATGACCGGCACGGCAAACATGCCATCCTTCTGGGCTCTCAACTTACCTCGCAGCAAGCCGTCTATAAAACCGACCATAAATCGCCGCTTTATACCACCGACCTGCGCGACATCATCACGCTAAAAGCCACGTAAACCATTTATGGCATAGTATTTGTATAATAATTGGTATGAAACGTGTATATTCCTTCATAGTGACCCTTCTAACTGCGCTGACGATGTCTGCGCAGTATGTGGTGTCAGATAAGTACGACCTATGGTTTGAAGATACGGGTCACGAAGTGACAACGCGCAAATCGGTCGGTTGTTTTGATAACTACCAGGACCTTTGGAACGGCTGTTATGTGAAGACTTCGGGACGTACCATCTATATTTATCGAGGTGGTAGTTCGATCCTTTATGGCGAGCAGATTAACTTGCTGTATAACGGTTATTACCGCGTCAGAAGGGGCAATACCTGGTATCTGGCAGATGAGAATGGCAATCTGGTGAGCGGCATCTACGGCAAGGATCTATATTATTATCCGTTTGGCTATGTGGCGGTTCAACGCAATTCCGGATATTGGGATATATACCATTGTTCCGGCCGGAAGGTAGAGTGCTATTCCAATGAAAGCCCGTATATTTTCTGGAACGGCTATTTCCTGATCAAACAAGGTACGTACTGGTACGCAGTAGATGACGACGGCAACAAGATCGATGGTGTTTATGGCGATCAGGTCACGCTGCTCAACGATGGTAGCTGGAAATGTGTCCGCGGATCATACGTGAAATATATCAATTGATAAATAGTTTATGCGAGTAGTTGTTCAACGTTGCAGTCGCGCAGAAGTGCGCATAGATGGAGAAAGAGTAGGGCAGATCGAGAAGGGATTTATGCTGCTGGTCGGCGTCACGGACACAGACACCCGCGAACAGGCGGATCTGCTGGCAAAGAAAATTGCCCAGCTGCGTGTCTTTGAGGATGCGGAAGGCAAGATGAACCTGGCGATCAATGAGGTAGGCGGCGCGGTACTCAGTATCTCGCAGTTCACCCTTTATGCCGATTGTCGCAAAGGCAACAGACCATCCTTCATCCGTGCTGCTCGACCGGAAAAAGCTGAACCGTTATATGACTATTTCAATGATATCCTGTGTACGCGCTATAATCTCCAAGTCGAAACCGGCCGTTTTGGCGCAGACATGAAAGTCGATTTCATCAACGATGGTCCGGTGACCATTCTCTTGGATACCGATGAGTTATAATCCAGTTTGGCACGGTATTTGCAAAAGAGTTGGTGAATCTGTTAATTTAAAGGAGAGACTATTATGAAAAATGAAATTAATCGTGCCCTTGTGGCTAAGAAAAAGATTGTAATTCTGGCAATTAGCGCCATCTTTGTGGCTAACATCAGCGCACAAGAAGTGAAGAAATGTGAAGGTAAGCAATTCAGCAAAGAGGAGAGGGTAGAGCTCGACATCAAACGTTTTACCAACGAGTTGATGCTCAGCGACCAGCAGGCAGCAAAGTTCGCTGTTACCTATCGTGAGTATTCAGCCAAACTGGATGAACTGTTTGAGGCAAACAAGCCTGCTAAGTTTGAACCGGGCAAAGAACTGACCGATGCGGATCTGGATAAACTGGCTAAGCAGCGTTTTGAGGGATTCAAGAAATTGGCAGAACTCCAAGCTAAGTATTACGATAAGTTCCGCAAGGATTTGAGTGCTCGCCAAGTAGAGAAAGTAATGCGTTTCGAAGAACCCTTTGGTCAAAAACCTTGTTGCGGCAAGCACAAAGGTCCCAAGTTTGACGGCAAGGCATGTGGTCCTCAGTTTAATGGACAGCGTCCCGAGTGCGCTAAGAAGCACGGTCATCATCCCGAAGGCCCGAAACCTGCACCTCAAGCTGAATAAATAACAAAAAACTGCATCAAAATCCCACAAAAGTTTGCATATGTGGGATTTTTTTTGTACCTTTGCACCCGCAAAGGTATTTATGAGAGAATATGTCCAAACAACTGCAAATACGTAACTCGACGGCAGAGTTTTTGATCTTCCAAGCAGAAGACAAGGCGGAAGGCGTACAAGTCTTCTACCAAGATGAGTCTATCTGGGCAACGCAAGAAGCAATCGCCACACTTTTTGACAAAGGTCGGTCTACTATTACGGAGCATCTGAGAAACATCTATCAGTCTGGAGAATTGGATCTGGATACCACATGTCGGAAATTCCGACATATGGGTTCAACAGGTCAGGAATACGAGACAAAATACTATAATCTCGATGCCATCATCTCTGTCGGTTATCGCGTTAATTCCCGTCGTGCGACTCAGTTCCGACAATGGTGTACTGCCGTGTTGCGCCAGTTTGCTATCCGTGGCTATGTCATCGATAAGAAACGGATGGAGAACGGATCATTTATCAGCGAAGATTATTTTGAGCATCTGTTGGCTGAGATTCGCGAGATTCGACTCTCTGAACGACGATTCTATCAGAAACTCACCGATATATACGCCACTGCGATCGACTATAACCGCGACGCACCCACTACGCGGGAGTTCTTTGCAAAGGTGCAGAACAAGATGCACTATGCGGTTCATGGGCAAACAGCAGCTGAACTGATCGTCTCGCGTGCTAATGCGGAAAAAGAACACATGGGGCTGACCACATGGGAGAATGCTCCGCACGGAAAGATTGTCAAACCCGACGTCAGTATAGCGAAGAACTACCTCAATGAAGCGGAGTTGGAAGACATGGGACGCTTGGTCAACTCGGTTTTGGATGCTGCGGAACGTATGGCGAAACGGCATATCCCGATGACGATGGAAGATTGGGCAAAGCGTATTGACATCATTCTTGAAGCCACTGATGACCGTATATTGACAGATGCCGGTTCTGTCTCGCACGAGTTCGCACAAGCTTTTGCAGAAACGGAGTTTGAGAAATACCGAATCATTCAAGATCGTATCTTCGAATCCGACTTCGACCGTTTCGAGTTACCGTCCTTGCCATTTGACGGAGATACAAAGGAAGAATAATTTGATATTTATGAAAGAATTACCGACATATACACCCGATTTTGAGGAGTATATCCGTCAAGGAGAACCCGATAAGAAAGAGCGTGCGCAAATCTGGCGCACCGCTATCGGCTTGCAGCAAGTGGATGGCTTGGAAGTGTCTGAATACTTTAAGGAACTTGCCCAAAAGAATATTGAAGGCGAGATATCCATTGATGAGGTTCAGAAGCTCACGAAGGCTTACTATATAAGCAAGACAAATCGCGAACAAGACGATGATGAGAAGGAAGAAGCCGATAAAGTAGCTGGTAATATCAGTAAGATTCTGGCAACTCAGACCTTAGATTTTAGCACAAAAGGCTATATATCCCTGCATCGTCGTATTTTCAATGGAGTATTCAAGCGTGCAGGGCAAATAAGGGATTATGATATTACCAAGAAAGAATTCGTGTTGCGTGGAGGAACGGTCAATTACTTAAATCATGAAGATCTGCGTAGAGCGTTGGATTATGAGATTGATCGGGAGAAACGGTTTGATTACCGTGGCTTGTCATCTGATGAACTAATAGAGCATGTTGCCCAATTTGTATCAGGAATATGGCAGATACATGCTTTTGGAGAGGGAAACACGCGTACTACGGCTGTCTTTACAATTCAATATCTGCGCTCTATTGGCTATGAGGTGAACAACGAATTGTTTGCTGCTCATTCATGGTATTTCCGCAATGCACTCGTGCGCGCGAATTATAAGAATGCCGTACAAGGAATCAATTATGAGCCTATATATTTGGAACGTTTCTTCCGAAACTTGCTTTTGGGCGAACAATGGGAACTGAAAAGTCGCTATTTGGTCATCAATCCACCTGCTGAATATGCCGATCAACCAAGAAAGGATGTCGGTAATGTTACAGAAAATGTTACAGAAAAAGTAGCAAATGTTACAGAAAATGTTACAGAAAAACTGACCGACAGACAAAGGCAAATCGTAAAAATGGTTGCCCAATATCCATTTACGACCACTACTTTGATGGCTCAGAAATTAGGGGTGTCGCTAATGACCATTCGTCGTGATATAGAAAAGATGTCTCATGTTATTCGTCATGTCGGCCCAGACAAAGGTGGTAATTGGGAAATAATAAAAGAGTAGGGGTATTAGCTCATCCATCCCTTTCGAGTCCGCTATACTCCACAAAATCAATAAATCTGCATTAAAAGTGCAGATTTTTTTGTATATATCAAAAAAAAGTAGTACCTTTGCACCCGCAAACTCACGCTGGGGTGTCTGCATGGATGTCACAGGGTGAGGGAGCAGACATATTTAATGGCGTTTACTAACGCTTGTTTTTGACTCATTGAAACCTAGGAAATTTCAATTAATCATTCACAAAAACAAGTAGCGTAGATGCCCATCGGGTGTATCATACGCCTACGTGTATCTTAATATGGTACGCGTATGCGCACGTATATGCACAGCGTGGGTTTCTGCATTGCTTATTCGGAATGATTGGTTTTCCTAGGACCACAATGAGCAGATAAGCAATAAAAGGAATCCGCGTTTTATGTATAAAGGTCAGAAGTACGATTTTCTTATTGTTGGTTCCGGCTTGTTCGGATCAACCTTTGCCTACAAAGCCAACCAAGCAGGCAAGTCATGTCTCGTCATCGACAAACGTCCACAACTCGGCGGCAATGTCTATTGCGAAAAGACCGAAGGCATCAACGTCCACAAGTACGGTGCCCATATTTTCCACACTGCTAACAAAGCCGTGTGGGATTTCGTCAATTCACTTGTGCCCTTCAATCGCTACACCAACTCCCCTGTAGCTAACTACCACGGTGAACTATACAACCTGCCCTTCAACATGAACACGTTTTGCCAAATCTGGCCGGACGTGAAGACTCCGGCAGAGGCGCGTGCTCGTATAGACGAGCAGGTAAATGATGCAATAAAATTGCTGAATGATGCAAATGATGCAAATGATGTACGCGAGCCGCGCAATCTCGAAGAACAAGCCTTGCTGCTCGTTGGTCGCGATATCTATGAGAAACTAATCAAAGAGTACACCGAGAAACAATGGGGTCGCCGATGCACCGAACTCCCTGCTTTCATCATTCGTCGTCTGCCCTTGCGCTTTGTCTTTGACAACAACTATTTCAACGATCCGTACCAAGGCATTCCCATCGGCGGTTACAATCTTCTCATAGACAAACTCCTTGAAGGCGCAGAAATTAAAACTAACTGCGACTTCTTCCGTGAATACAAAGATTCTTGGCGCGACATTGCCGATGCACTTGTTTACACCGGACAGCTCGATGAGTATTTCGACTTCCGTTTAGGTCGTCTCGATTGGCGCACGGTTTCCTTCAAAACTCGCATCGAAGACACACCGAACTACCAAGGCAACGCAGTGGTCAACTACACCTCACACGATGTGCCCTATACCCGCGTCATCGAGCATAAGCACTTCGAGTCCTTTGGTCAAGCAGTCTATGACAATCCCAAAACAGTCATCAGCGAGGAATATTCCACCGAGTTCAAAACCGGCATGGAACCGTATTACCCTGTGAATGACGACCACAACAACTTCCTTGTCGACCAATATCGTTCGCTCGCAGCTAAGGAAAATAACGTGATCTTCGGAGGACGATTAGCGGAGTATAAGTACTATGATATGGACAAAGTGATTGAACGTGCGCTGAGTGCTTTCGTTTGATACTAACCTATAGCAGGCAGGAGCTTATTCTGCGAAGTGACCTTTGACATATTGGATTTACCGTAAAACGGGCGGAAATTAACAAGAATTTGCAACTTTCGCCCGAAAATATTTGCATATATCGAAAAAAAAGTGTACCTTTGCAGCGAAATTATCATAAGTATAATAATTATAATTATAATAATTGTATGTATAATAATATCTCAAATCCTTTTGTCATAGGCAAATACATATCAAAAGAGTACTTTTGTGATCGTGAAAAAGAGACAGCATTTCTCTCCAAACAGTTAATTAATGGGCGAAACGTGACTTTGATCTCAGATCGTCGTATTGGCAAATCGGGACTGATAAGCCATGTGTTCGCTCAGCCGGATATACAGCAACAATTTTATACTATCGTAGTGGATCTGTATGCGACAAACAGTTTGGCTGAGATGGTGTACACATTCAGCAAAGAGGTGTACCAGAGCATAGAAAAACAATCCAAATCATGGCTAGACAAGTTTTTTCAAGTCATCTCGTCCTTACGTATAGGATTTAAGTTAGATGCTATAACCGGTTCCCCTACATTTGATATCGGTTTAGGAGACATTACAACCCCGGAGATGACATTGGAGCAGGTCTTTGCCTTCTTGGAGTTGGCGGACAAACCATGCGTGGTCGCATTTGATGAGTTTCAGCAAATTACCAACTATCCGGAAAAGAATATCGAAGCTTTGTTGCGAACGCATATTCAACGATGCAAGAAATCGCAGTTTATTTTCTCCGGTAGTCGCAAACATTTGATGAGCCAGATGTTCCTTTCGCCCTCGAAGCCTTTTTACCAAAGTACGATAAATATGGGACTTGATCCAATACCTCGTGACATCTATGTAGACTTCGCCAAGCAAATGTTCAGTTTAGGAAATAAGACGATTGACGATGAAGCCGTGATACAAGTATACGATTTGTGCCGGGGTATCACATGGTATATGCAGATGTTGCTTAATGAGATGTATACACTCACAATGGGTGATCAACCTTGTCGCGTTGAGATGATAGAGCCGGCGTTAAACAATGTCGTGCTGGTTCAAGAACCATTTTATCGGGAGATTTTAGCGGCTCTGCCTACCAAACAGAAGAGCCTGCTATATGCACTCGTTAAAGAGAATGGAGCTAAAAATATTACCTCGGCAGCATTTATACAGAAACATAAATTGCGCTCTGCTAGTTCTGTGCAATCAGCGTTGAAAGGTTTATACGAGAAGGACCTCGTCACAGAGTTGAATGATACATGGTATGTCTATGATGTATTTTTAGCACATTACATACAAATGAAGTAGAATTTTAACAATAAATCATTTCTAAGCGGTAAATCCAATATGCGGTTTACCGCTTTTTTGTTGTGTATGGGTAGGGAATGTGCTATCTAGAACAGGACCATCACGGGACCATCTCCCGAGAACCTTACCTTCAGAACAAAAGCAGCAGACCGAATCCTCACCCATCAGTGACGTTCAGGATGGTAATGGGATGCGAATGAGAATGAAAGGAAAATAGAAAGGAAAATAGATAATGGCAAGACAAATTGATTTAACAACTCACACGGATAATCGTGGAAACCTGACGGTTATTGAAAAAGTGATTCCGTTTGATATAAAACGAATCTTCTATATCTATGGTGTAGATGATTCCGTTCGTGGAGGGCATCGTCATCATACAACTATTCAAGCGGCTATATGCATTCAAGGAGCTTGTAAAATACATTGCGATAACAATCACGAGCAGAATGAGTATGTTTTGGACAAACCATACAAATGCCTCATTCTTGAGCCAGAAGATTGGCATACGATGTATGATTTTACGCCTGATGCTATTTTAATGGTATTAGCATCTACAGAGTTTCATACAGAAGATTATATTTTTGAACCCTATAAGCACTAAAATATGCAAGTCCCATTTCTATCGCTAAAAGACATAACTGCTAAATACGCAGATGAGATTCACGAAGTCGCACTCCGTGTGATTGATGGCGGCTGGTATCTGCAAGGTAAAGAGAATGAACTCTTTGAACAGCACTATGCCGAGTACATCGGTAGCCAATACAGCATCGGCTGTGCAAATGGTTTAGATGCGCTTATTTGGATTTACCGCGCATATATTGAATTAGGCTTGATGCAACCCGGTGACGAAGTGATTGTTCCTGCCAATACCTATATCGCATCTATACTTGCTATCACGGAGAATGGCCTGAAGCCGGTTCTGGTAGAGCCAAATCCTGAAACATTGGAGATTGATGATTCGCTCATCGAAGCTGCCATAACTCCTCGCACAAAATCTATTCTTATTGTTCATTTGTATGGTCGTTGTGCTATGACTGAGAAGATATCAGAGATATGCAAAAAGTACAATCTCAAACTGGTGGAAGATAATGCGCAAGCTCACGGTTGCCGCTTCAACGGCAAAAGAACCGGTTCGCTTGGTGATGCAGCAGGACATTCTTTCTATCCAGGTAAGAACCTTGGCGCTTTAGGTGATGCGGGAGCTGTAACGACTAATGATGAAGAATTGGCAAAAGCTATACGCGCATTAGCCAATTATGGCAGCCAGAAAAAATATGTATTCAAATATACTGGTCGCAATAGTCGTTTAGATGAGATTCAGGCAGCAGTATTGGATGTAAAGTTGCGTCATTTGGATGAGGATAATCATTTGCGTCAGCAAGTGGCAGCCTATTATTATGAACATATTAATAATCCGTTAATCGCTTTACCGAAACGAATTCCGGATGAAAACAACGTATATCATTTGTTTCCTGTGCTTTGCAAGAAGCGTGATGAATTGCAAGAGTACCTAAAACAGAATGGCATTCAAACACTCATCCATTATCCTATTCCCCCTCACCAACAGGAGTGCTATGCGCAAGAAAGTTGGAATATACCTCAGCTTTCATTATCGATTACGGAGCAAATCCATAATCAAGAACTCAGTCTGCCTATGGGACAATGTATGACACAGAAGCAAGCGGAGATTGTTGTTAAGATAGTAAATGAGTTTAAATAATAATATCTGTCATATGAAAATAGTAGCATTATTAACAGGGCGTGGAAATAACACCCTAAAAGACAAAAATGTATTACCGGTGTTGGGCAAACCATTGTTGTATTATCCTGCGATGGCAGCAAAATCTTGCCCGGAAATTACAGATTTTTATGTCAGCAGTGATGATGATAAAATTCTGAATGCAGCTGCCGAATGTGGTTATAAAAAGATTCGTCGTCCAGATGAATTAGCATTACCTACCGCACAACATGTTGATGCTATTATTCATGCGCTGGGGGTAATGAAAGATGAAGGTGTTGAGCCAGATATATTAGTCGTTCTCTTGGCAAATTCTGCTATAGTAAAAAAAGAGTGGATCCAAGAGTCTATTAAGAATCTTAAGAATAATCCTGAGCTTTCTGCATCTTGCCCAGTCTTATTGGAAATGGATAATCATCCATATCGTAGTAAGCGTCTCCGTGCTGATGGATGTCTTGATACATGGTTTGACTTTAAAGGTCAGAATATTTCTACAAATCGTCAAGATCTACCAATGAATTTTGTGCTGTGTCATAACTTCTGGACACTGAATTTGAAGAATTCACTATACAGTGATATTCCTGGTCAACAACCATGGACTTTCATGGGAAATAACATCAAGCCAATTGTTGTGGATGAAAGTTTCGATGTTCACGATGAGGATGATATACGCCGAACAGAGAAGTGGTTATTATCGGAAGGATATACGCAATGAGTATGACAGCAAAACAAATTATTCAGTTTTTTTTGCCACCAATTTATTATCGGTTAAAGGCAAAATTTAAATATGGAAAACCTATATTTAAAGTAGAGTTAACTCAAGTAGAAAGATTATATATTTCTCTACAAGACATAAATGCCAGAAAGGAGTTAGCAATGTCGGATTTAGAAGGCTTGACTTGTGAGCCTTTGTATGGAGGAAGCATTTTGATGTCTCCAGGATCTGTTATAGAACCCAATTATTATGGAGGATTTCAAGTCTTACAGAAATATGCTGGTATTCCATATTGGAATTTCTCACCACAGAAATTAAGCATTCAGCACGGTTATATATGCGAGATGTTTGATTGGGAGAAAAAAAAATTGGGAAACGTAAATTTTGTATGGTCTGATGAAGTTAAAAGGATGTATGCAGAGCACACTGATAATCCTTATATTACTGCTATTGGAGCTCCATTTTTCTATGCTTCATCTATAATGACAAAGGAAGAAATTGCAGCTGAGAAAAAGCGATTAGGAAAAAACCTTTTGGCATTCCCTACGCACTCCACATATTATGCAGATGTGGAGTATAATTGTTCTCCATTCATTAATTTACTAAAAGAGCAACAAAAAAGATTTGATTCAGTTCGTGTATGTGTTTACTGGAGAGACTATCAAAGAGGCTTAGTTAAACCTTATATAGATGCCGGCTTTGAGTGTGTTTGCTGTGGGCATATGCATGATCCTTTTTTCTTAGAGAGACAGAAAGCTCTTTTTGAAATAGCTGATGCGACTATCTCCAATGCTTTGGGGTCATATATAGGCTATAGTCTATATTTAGACAAGCCACACTGGTTAGTACCCGATAAATTTGACTTGAAAGATCATTTTGGAGATGAAGGCAAAAGAGAAGTTGAAGTATGGGATTCTTCTCCTCGTTATGCGGAATTAAGGAAGCCTTTCTTAAACAACCCTGATTTTCTAATTACACAAGAGCAACGTCAAGTTGTTGATAAATACTGGGGAACATCGTGTGTTAAGTCTCCAAAAGAGATACGATCATTGATTGAAGAAGCATACGAATTTTCTAAAAAAATATGACAAATGAACGAATAAACATATTGATAGCATCAGATATTAACTACGCGCCATACTATGGCGTATTGTTAACTTCTCTATTCACAAACAATAGGAGTTCTTCTTTTGAAGTACATCTTATAACTGATAATACATGGACAAAGGGTGAAACAGAGAAATTTGAGGAATTGTGTATTAAGCATAACTCTTCTTTCATTGTGCATGCTATTGATGTAGAACAAATGGATTCATTCACTAGACATGGTCATATTAACCGCGCCACATATTTTAATCTTAATGCTGCAAACATTTTACCAATTTATATTCGTAAAATAATTTATTTAGACGGAGATATGATTGTTCGCGGGGATATTAGTAGTTTGTGGAATCTTGAAATAAAGGATTACGCGTGCGCTATGGTAGAAGATTGTCTGACTTATGACAATTCTATATTTGAGCGACTAGAGTATTCTCCAGAGAATAAATATTTTAATAATGGAGTGGTAGTATATAATTTAGATTACTTACGCAAAATTGATTTCTCAACTAAAGCTATTGAATTTATTGTTGGTAATCCGGAGAAGGCTTATTGGATGGATCAAGATGCTATTAATGTTTTGTTAGCTAAATATACATATCACTTACCGCTTAAGTATAATTTCCAGTCTTGGTTTTTATTAAAGTCTCACTGGGAACATTATACGGATGAGTATAAACAAAGAGTATTGAAAGACTCGGAGAATCCCATAGTTATTCATTATATTGGTGGAACAAAACCATGGTATTTTAGGTACTTTGGCTCAGCATATTATAAAGAATGGGAAAGGTATAAAAAATTATCTGCATGGAATGTTAAAACATCGCGTAAACCAATTAATAAGTATATTAAATATCTTATCAAACGTTATCTTATGCCAACATTTTATAAAAAACAGATAGCACATGCATGGCATATTAGTGATAATAATAAACAATTCTTTTGGGTATAATGAAACTCTCTTACATCATACCGACTTATAATGCTGCATCTTTTGTGCAAGCAACATTAGACAATATCTACGCAACCTCTCAGCCGGAGAAGGATTATGAGGTGATAGTGGTGGATGATTGTTCGACAGACAACACATGTGCGGTTATAAAGCAATACGCACAGAACCATACCAACTTGCGTCTTATTCGTCAACCGCAGAACCATCGTCAGGGAGCTGCACGCAATAGAGGATTGGAAGTGGCGCAAGGTGAGTATATCACTTTTGTTGATTCCGATGATATCGTCCTCGAAGGCATTGTGGCTGCACTTGCAAATGCGCAAAAGAGCAAGGTTGATTTGGTCTATTGTTCTTGCTATCATGAGAAGACGCCAACTGAAGTCGTACTTAAGGAGATTGACTTGCCCGAAGACACAATCATGTCTGGCATTGACTTCTGCGAGAAATACCAACACGAAGGAGTGTTCTGGTATCCGTGGGGTATTCTTTATCGACGAGAATGGTTGGTATCGCTCCATTATCCGTTCATCGAAGATCGGCAACATGAAGACAGGGATTGGTTAGCGTACATCATGAGCCATGCCGGAACAATCGTCAACAGTAAACACCCCGTATATCACTATGTGTGCAACCCGAACTCTACATGTCGTGCACTTCGTTATTCCACTGTCTTTGATCATGTAGCAAGTGGTATTCGGCATATAGACCTTGCGCAAGAACTCAAAACCGCTTGTCCGAAACTATCAGCCACACTCCATGCCTTTGGTATGGAAGAGATTCATCATTCGATTCGCTTGCGCAACCTCACCAAGTTCCCGTGGTCGGAGAATAAACACCTCTACGACAACCAACACTTGCAACCGCTCTTGTCTGATCTCAAACGCATGTGCCGCACATATCCCATGCCCCGCGAAGTTAGAATCGTAGCTTATTGCCCGATACTAACTAAACTAACTACATGGATTGCTAGTCCTATTGCGACCTATATACGTAAAAAGAAACACCAATAAAAAACACCTCGCGGGAGGTTTTCCCGCAAGACGATCTTTAACATACTGAATTCGGTAAAGAAAAATTACTGCCAAATTAGTTCCTTCTCCCAATGGGTCGGGAAACCCATTGCCGATGGATTTACCTCAGGAAATTCGGCTAAGAGCGCTTTCAAACGAGCAGGGAAGGTTGTATTCGGGTTTACCGTTAATAGCTGATATTGAATAATGCAGAGCACGGTAATACAACCGATCGCTACGCACGGGTGTAGATATGAACGTTTTGCCTGTCTTACGCGGAAACAAAGGACGAATACGAAGAGTCTTATTCCATAAGCGGCTATGATGTGCACAGATATTACGCACATATACAATGCTGTGCAGCCAAGATTCAAATACACTATCACTTATACCATAGAAATTGGCAATTCTACGTTTGGACAAGTTCGGTTTCAGCAGTTTATACAGCATTGACAGCGCCAAACGATGTTACCTCCATCGTCATTCATGCAGGTGGGAAAGGGTCTGAGTACAACCTTTTGAAACGCAAAATCTGGTCGTCATCCGATCTGTCTAATTCGGATTGAAGATTGGTCAATATCAAAAAAAAGACTTACCCTAAGCGCGCTGTTCTTACGGGAAGCGGGGTAAGTTTGTTGCTGCAAAAGTACTGCTTTTTTTTGAAATGACCAAATTTTTATCAAAGAAAATACAATTTTTCTTCATTTTTTATCTCATTTGGGGTGTTTTTTAGCCGAATCAGTATTAAAAACATAACTGAAACAAACAAAACAACATACATATGGAAAAACTATTATCCATCGTAATCCCTGTGTACAAGGTCGAGAAATTCATCGACAAGTGTATCTCTTCGCTTCTTGTACCGGACAAGAAACAACTGCAACTGCTTGACATCGTGGTCATCAATGATGGCACACCCGACAACTCAGCCATCCTTGCCAAAGCCTACGAGAAACAGTATCCCGGCATCGTTCGTGTCATTGACCAAGAGAATCGCGGTCACGGTGGCGCATGGAACCACGGCACAGAACTCGCAGTCGGTAAGTACCTCTTTTACCTCGACTCCGATGATTGGTTCGATACCGACCAACTGTCAAAACTAATCACCTATCTTGGCAAGGTCGATGTCGATATGGTCATGCTGGATGGACAGAACTACCATGCTGCAACCGACACCTACACGGAAAAGACCAAACATTGGGAACTAACACCTGAGCATCATTACGATGCCGACACCTTCGATTGGCTCGGAACAGGTCACGGCTACGACATGACTTACGCGCATGACACCGTCTATCGCACGTCTATGATGCAAGCCTACCTGCCGCTTTTCTGCGAGCATGTTATGTACGATGATGTCTCGCTACAAGCCATTCCTATCGCGATTGCCAAAGACTTCATCTATACCAAACTGAACGTCTATCGCTACTATATAGGTCGTCCGGGACAATCGTTCGATCCCAAAGTGCGTGCTGTCAGAGCAGCAGATGATGTCACCAAAGTGCTCACTTTCCTCCTCGATTGGGTGCGTCGAAACCGTCATGTCGTACCAAAAGGCGGTACGCGCGAGGCCTATACCGAAGAGAACTACCAATCGATGGGCACTTGGCATTACTATGAACTCAGTCTCTTTGATGCCGCTACCGC
The DNA here is from genome assembly GCA_947164985.1 of uncultured Bacteroidales bacterium. Taxonomy (GTDB): domain Bacteria; phylum Bacteroidota; class Bacteroidia; order Bacteroidales; family Paludibacteraceae; genus Colicola. The sequence goes on from CAMUYI010000002.1 coordinate 218,879, forward strand.
CAAACCGCGTCTTGCAGCATGGGACAAGTTCCTGAAGACCCACTATCCGGAGATCAAACCGAACCACATCGTTCGTATGTATCATCTCCTTCCATTCCCTCTCTACTACGCATGGTTCAAGTGCTACTACTTCTACCAACGCGTCATCCGCTTCTTGAAGCGTAAACTAAAGTCCCTTAAACATTAAACATTCAACATTAAACATTACGATTATGTTCAAATATACAAAACGCCTTTTATCCGACATCCGTTTCTGGTGTCAGGAACTCAAACTCCGCAGTAAAGAAAACGCAGAGTGGGAGCGTATCGAAGACGAAGAATGGCGTCATCCCATGGCCGGCTTCGGCTATTACACCACCATCAAACGCAATCGCGCTGAGCGTAAAAGGCTGCATGAGGAAGAAAGAGCGAAGATCAATTAGTCGCTGATTCTAACAAAGAGCATCTTGTGGATCTTCCCGCAAGATGCTCTTAGACATATTGGATTTACCCAAAAGTGTAAAGAGCAGGATTAAAACCTGTAAAATTAAAGATATTTTGCATTTTTATTAAATTATTTTTGGCGGAATCAAATATTTTTTGTACCTTTGCCGCCAGAAATAAATCGCATATAGTATGAAAATAATCGGTAGAGAACACGAACAAATGGAGTTGCGACGGCTTTTGAATTCCGGCAACCCTGAGTTTGTCATGATCTATGGCAGACGCCGTGTCGGAAAAACCTTTCTTGTTCGTGAGACATTAGGTAAGGACTTTTGCTTTGCTATGACCGGACTCGCCAAACAGAAACGTGAGGAGCAACTGCTCAATTTCCAGCGTACGTTAGCACGTTATAGCAAGCGTCTTGCCAAAAACACACCGGCAGACTGGTTTGAGGCATTCGAACAATTACGCACTTTGTTGGAGCAGTCTAAGATGAAGCGCAAAGTGGTCTTCTTGGATGAGCTTCCTTGGATGGACACCCCAAAGTCGAACCTCGTGAGTGCTTTGGAGCATTTCTGGAATGATTGGGCAAGCGCAAGGCCTGATATCATGCTTGTTGTTTGCGGTAGTGCTGCATCTTGGTTGGTAAAGAACATTGAAGACAACAAAGGCGGATTACATAACCGATTGACCGCGAAAATGCGCATCCTACCTTTCTCGTTGCACGAGACGCATCTGTTCTTGCGTTATAAGGGTATCCGTTGGGATGCGGCAAAAGAAGCACAATGCTATATGACGATGGGCGGCATACCGTATTACCTCAATCTGCTGGACAAGAACATTGGCTTATCCGAGAATATCGACAGGCTGTTTTGCAAGGAAGATGCCCTGTTGGCAGATGAGTTCCAACACTTATATGCTTCGCTTTTCACCCATTCAGACGAGTACGTGGAGATTGTCAAAGCTCTATGCAAAAAGAAAATGGGATTGACACGCAATGAGATTCTAACCCAAACGAAACGTCTAGACGGAGGTAGTTTGACAAGACGTTTGAAAGACCTGTGCGAGTGTGGATTCGTAAACAAGTACTATGCGCACGGACGAGTAGAGGCTTTGTATCAACTCGTGGATTTCTATTCGCTGTTCTATTTCCAATTCCTTCAGCCGACACAGAAGAAACAACAGATTGTTTGGCGCGAGCAAATGCTCACTTCCGGTTACGCCACATGGTGTGGCCTTGCGTTTGAACGGCTATGTTTTGCGCATATACCGCAGATCAAACATGCACTTGGCATTGCTGGCGTCTCCACTCAGACATACGCGCTCTATAAGGAGAATGCGCAAATAGATATGGTGATTGAACGTAGCGATAAAGTAGTAGATCTTTGCGAAATCAAATTCACGGATAGACCCTATGCCCTTTCGAAACGAGAAGCAGAACTGTTTTCTAACCGTATGGATGCGTTACTGCAAAGCTTTAAAGCACGTAGGACTATTGAAACCGTACTGATTTCAAACCAAAATGCGGTGCGAAATATACATTATAATGGACTGATTAACAAGAACATAACACTTGATGATTTAATGAATATGTAAATTTATTTTTGGCGGAACATATTGATTATTAATGCGATTCCGCCAATTTTAACCAGCGACATTCACTCAAAAAAGCGGTAAATCCAATATGCGGACTTACCGCTTTTTTGTTGTGCAATCAAGCGGCCAAAACTGACAACAAACAAAATAACACAAATATTAAAAATAGCAGGGTCCCCCCGAAAGTACGTCCGCATTTTGCGGAATATATACAAAGCCGGGTATTTTTTTTGAAAATGGGACTTCGGTCCCTGCTTATTAGGTATAGAACAATTATCCGTGAGCAAGCTCCCAATAACCGTCCTATATCCTAATAAAACGCGATAAGTCGCATTTTTTTCAAAAAAAATACCCGAACGCTTGCATATATGCAAAATTTTTTGTACCTTCGACCAACTACCCTAATAGGGAACCCTTCGAAGCTACGTTCGCTTAATTTAGCGAACGACAATTTTTTAAGCTAAAAAAACACGCTTAAGTAAACTTAGACTATTTTTTTGCTAAAAAATTTGTACATTCAAATTTTTTGTTGTACCTTTGCAGTCGCAAAGGTGATTGATAGCATATGGAAAATGTGATTAACTCGTTAAATGACTTGATTATAAGTCTGTTTGGAGCACTTGTGGCAGCGGGTGGGGTAGTAGTTTATCTGTTCATAGCGCTGTTTGGACTGCTGTGGGCGTTCTTTATTCGGTTCTATATTGCTTATAAGATGGCTAAGAACCGGAATAGAGATACACTAGCTTGGTCACTTCTTTCGATCTTTGTTTCTCCGCTTCTGACATGGATTTTATTGCTTATTGTGGGTGATAAAAAGTAAGTTTTCGGGCTTTACAAAGTAATGACCGAGTATAATGGTGTTAGGATGGTACGCGGAAGAACAAAAGATGAACTAAAGAAGAACTAAAAATGTACTAAATAAGTACTAAAAAAGAACTAAAGAATTATGTAAAATAGATCTTGCGTTTTTGTGTAAGGAGGAAAAGATATGGCAAGAGCAGAATTGAGTCCGGGAATTGAGAGTCTGAGCGGGAAATTGGCCGGGTGGTCACAGTTTCAGGCGCGGTTTAAGAAGTGGAAAGATGATAGCGGACATGTGATCAAAGTGGGTCCGCAGGAGATTTTTAAGCGGAGGACAAGGGATTATGAAGAGAGTCCGAGAACTGAAGCTGAGCTGGCACAGGCGCGGATATGGAGTGAGGTTTGTCGGGAGGCGAGCACGATCGTGAAGGACAAGAACCATCCGAGATATGCGGAATTGAGAGCAAGATGGAATGCGCAATTTCAGGGAGGCGCTGACGCATTCTTGAATGAAGGAGAAAGTAAGAAGAAGATATACGGGATGTTTCCGGTGTTCGTAAGGATGGTACTTTTAAAGGAAAAGAAGACAGGCTCACCGGAATAGCACAAGCAACTCGCGTCTGATGCCGCGAGCACACAACAAAGGAAAACCCAGAATAAAATTTCTGGAAATTAACGAAGGTTGGTGCCATGCGGATCAAGGATGATCGCCCAAGATTGGTCGATGGATATATCTCGCGTCTGATGCCGCGAGCACACAACAAAGAAAATCCAGAATAATTATTGTATAAACATAATACGATGAATTCTGCCAAATTGGCAGAGAAATGGCAGATAAAAATTATTGGCATAATACTTGTATAAGTATATATGGAATTATAGTACCGAAACAAACCTAATCGCGATTATGTAAAATAGCATAATTAGAGAAGGACCCCTATTTATTAAGAATTAAAAATTACAACATGATAGACGAAGAAAAATTGGAACCGAGGTATTACGACGTACTCCCTATTAAGAATACGGTGTTATTCCCGGGAGTGTTGTTGCCGATTGCGGTATCGAAGAAAAACAGCCTTAAGTTGATAAAGGCTGCCAACAAGGATAACCGGAATCTGATTCTATTGACTCAGAAAGACGGTAAAGTGGCCGAACCTACTCAAAATGATTTGTACACGTTGGGCGTTTTTGCGCATGTGATACAGATAATTCCTGTTCCGGAGATGGGCAAAGACACGATGATGGCTATTTTTGAGAGTTTTCACCGTGTACAAGCTACCGAGTTCATTGAGGATAACGGCATGCTGAAAGCCCAAGTGATCGAAGTGGAAGAACATATGCCTCTTCGTGGCGACAAGTTATTCAAAGCGACGGCTGAGAATATCCGTGAGACCGTAGTGAAGATCTTGAATGAGCGGGATGATGCTCCTGCAGGTCTGCAGACGTCGATCCAGAACATCAATAATGACCCGACGATGGTCAATTATGTATGTTCGATCTACCATATGTCCACGGAGCAGAAGCAAGGACTATTGGAGATCCATTCGTTGGCAGAACGTGCCGAGGCGCTGCTTACTATCCTGGAGCGAGACTTGGAGGAATTGACCATCAAGGCCGATATCCGACGTAGAACCGCAGAGAAGATCGACAAGCAGCAACGCGAGTATTTCCTGCAACAGGAAATGGAGACCATCAAGAAAGATCTTGGTAACAACGACGAGCAGACGATCAAGGAATTGCGTGAGCGCGCCAAAGAGAAAATATGGCCGGTATCGGTGGCTGAGCAGTTTGAGAAAGAGCTCAAACGGTTAGAGCACATGCATGCTTTCTCGCCTGACTACTCCACTCAACTGGACTATCTGAACACGTTGCTGGATCTGCCGTGGGCTGTTTATACGGAGGATAACTACGACATGCAGCACGCGCAAGAGGTGCTGAACAGAGATCATTACGGATTGGATAAAGTGAAGGAACGTATTGTCGAATACCTGGCTGTACAACGCCAATTGGAACTTCGCAGCAAGAAAGAGAAAGAATCTAATCCTGTGAAGTCCCCTATCCTTTGCTTGTTTGGCCCTCCGGGCGTCGGTAAAACGAGTCTGGGTAAGAGTGTGGCAGAGGCTTTAGGCAGGAAATACGCGCGGGTGTCGTTGGGCGGTTTGCACGACGAGGCAGAGATACGCGGACACCGGAGAACGTATATCGGTGCCCTACCGGGTCGAATCATCGACAGTATCAAGAAATGCGGTACTTCAAACCCCGTTTTTGTGCTGGACGAGATCGATAAGATAGGTGCGGACTATAAGGGTGATCCGACGTCGGCTTTGCTTGAAGTGCTGGATCCAGAACAGAACAGCACGTTCCATGACAACTACCTGGATGTCGATTATGACTTGAGCAAGGTGCTCTTTATTGCGACGGCTAACAGTCTGGAGACTATTCCTCGGCCGCTCTTGGATCGAATGGAATTGATCGAGATGACCGGTTATCTGCAAGAGGAGAAGGAAGAGATCGCCAAACGCCATCTGATCCCGAAGGAGCTGAAGAACCATGGTCTGAAGGCAAGTCAGTTGAAATTCAAGAAGGAGATTCTGGCGCGTATCATCGATGACTATACCCGTGAATCGGGTGTGCGTAGTCTGGAAAGACAGATCGCAACGATCTGCCGGAAAGTGGATACGAAGATTGCGCTGGGCGAGGAATATAACGTGACCGTGACCTTGGAGGATCTACGCAGTTATCTGGGGCAGGCACGATTTAGTCGCGACAGTTGGGAGACCAACAAATATGTGGGTGTAGTGACCGGTTTGGCTTGGACGCAAGTAGGCGGTGAGATCTTGTTTATCGAGACAAGTCTGTCTTCGTCCAAGAATCCAACGCTGACGCTGACCGGTAACTTAGGCGATGTGATGAAAGAATCGGCAACCTTGGCCTTGGGTTATGTGAAAGCGCACGCACAGGAATTAGGTATTGATCCGGAGGTTTTTGAGACTACGGCCGTTCATATCCATGTGCCGGAAGGTGCGATTCCGAAGGATGGTCCGAGTGCCGGTATCACGATGACAACGGCTTTGGTGAGCGCCTTTACTAAACGACTTGTGAAGCCGAGAATTGCTATGACCGGCGAGATGACGCTGCGCGGTAAGGTGCTGCCTATTGGTGGTGTCAAAGAAAAACTGCTCGCGGCTAAACGAGCAGGTATCACGGATATTGTGCTTTGCGAGGACAACCGCAAGGATGTAATGGATATTCAGGATATCTACCTTAAAGGCTTAAATCTCCATTATGTCCATGATATAAGCGAAGTATTAGAAAAAGCACTCCAGTAAGAGTGCTTTTTTATTGACGATTGGACGATTGACGAGGTACGATTGATTGACGATTGAAGATAATTGACGATTGAAGATAATTGACGATTGAATTTTTACTGACGATTGTTAGTGTAGAATTCCTCGTACGTACCATCTGTGTAGTAAACCACGATATTCTTAATCTGTTTAGAAGGAGCTGCAGGAATCTGCGGCTCTTCTTTTTGTGGGGTGCGGATAGGTTTCTCTTGGGCATCTGGCGGAAGGGTGTCAAATAAGCCTGCTTGTTCTCCCGGGACAGTACGCCACATCTCGCCTCTACCGGCAATGAGCCATTCCGGGTTGAGGGTCGGATAACGCTCCATGATTCGTTTCATTACTTCGAGGCTGGGATTATTACGTCCTGCCATCATATTACTGATTGTTCCGGGTTGTACACGAATCTCTGCAGCAAACTGTCTTGCTGTTAAACCTAATGTCTCTTGTACAGATTTAATACGTTCACGTTCGTTCATAATACAATAATCTAAATCGGGTGCAAAGGTACAAAAAAATATCGAAATACACAAATATATGCAAACTTTTTTGTGAAATATTTTTGTTATTTGTGAATATTGATTATATAACATTGTAAACAGTGGTTTGTGAACAGTTGCCGTGGAACATTTTTACAGAGCACTCCTGCTCTACACACATCTATGTAGGTATAAGTATCAAATTTATATTGTTACTTCACTATAAATAAGCGTCATAAATAGCACATTATTAGTGATTTACTGATATATCGATATACAATATATGGCTATGTGTGGTTTATTTTGCATACATGCAAAATGACGCACAAGTAGTACTTTAATTAAACTGCGTAAATATTGATATTAAATAAGTTAGACATTTGAAACTATTATAAAAATTAGGTGTATTTCTGCATGGTATTAAATCTTAAGATTCGTATATTTGTATAAATAGGAACCACTCTACTCTCTTGGGCATCTGGATAAGATGATTCAGCAAATGAGACGGATTGTTGTGGTATGTGAACAGCAGAATTGTGTGCAAATGGATCTGAAAATGTGTTCACCTTTATTGTGCATAAAATTCTGATTTTTTTCTTGCATAGTTCACAAAAATGTTGTACCTTTGCACTCGATTTAAGACAAAGACAGAAACCAGCGACTTATCGCCATTAAACTAACAAACCACACTATGAAGAAAAATTTTTACACAATGAAACAGCAAACGCAGGATTTTCTCCTGCGTTTGTTCGTAGAGTCTGTGAGTTCTACTCCAGCCTCATATGATTATTGTACATGCGCGCACGTGGGTACACACGCGCGTTTGTATCAATAAGGTACTACTCTAACGTATTCAGATCGACGAGCTTGTTGACGATCGCATAGATGGTCAAACCGGCCGTCGAATGGATATTGAGTTTTCGGGTAATGTTTTTTCGATGAGAAATAACGGTGTGTGTAGAGATGCAGAGCACATCGGCTATCTCCTTATTACTTAGTCCGCGTACCAGTTGAATCAGCACATCTCGTTCCCTATCGGACAGTTCTTCCGTTTCCGGCATTTGATGTCGCCGATGAACAGCCGGTTTTACTTTGGTTAGAGCCGGTCGTAAGATATCATCCTCAATAGCACAATGGTCCGCAAAATCGTGTTCCGTGTGCCATAAATCGCTCATTACACTTATCAGGAGATAAGTAATTGTGCCCTCCTCGGCAGATCGGACACGGTCTTCTCCCGATTGTCGGGAGGACGCTCCGGGATAATACTTGATGATGAGGTTCTTGATCTCGGTCAGTTTGCCGGTGATTCGTTCATCATCGTGTTCATGCTCCTCAAACAATCCTGCATTCTCGTGCTCGATATGGGTTCTTATCTCTTCTACGAACTCATCATAGCAGCGGAGTATAAGTCCCGGGATCTTGGTAGTAGGATCCGCCGGGATGATGGCCTCAATAAGCGCCCTGCGCAGACGCGGAAGGCGGAAATTGAGGAAATAGTTATGCGCGTTCTGCAGATAACGTTGGAGCGTCGGGATGTCGATATCGTCAGGTAAGGCTTTATGGTGAAAAACCTTATAGTTGACCACAGCGAGGAAGGTAGGCGTGTGCACATCGTGCGCTTCACAGACTTGCGCAATCGTCTGCTCACCTACTCCCATCTCGAGCCCAAAACGGCTGATGATCTGGATGGCATCCTCTTCGTGCGCCATCAGGTCGCAAATCTTATCGGTACTCTTATACATAGATCTTACTCATTTAATCATCATTGATATTGGGCGCTATCAGTTGGGTGCGCCAAGAGGTAAAGCGCAAGCGAACAGGCAGGATGATCCGTTCTATTCGTTGGCTGAGCGGCCTCTCGGGATCCGGTATGATAGCAGATGCTACTTGTTCGAAGGTATTGGCATCAACGGCGTAGTAACGCGAGTCGGTAGCCGTATATTCGGTGATGGTCCAATGGAAAAGGTCGCCGGTAATGGTGATCTGCATGGATTGCGGATCATAAGCATCAATACCTATATGCGCTAACTCACCATTAGAACGCACAGCATAAAGTTGGTAAGCATCATCCACAACAAGACCTATTAACTGCCTGTTTGCCGGTTCCAAGGTAAAGACCTGAATATAATTTTTAATTTTTAATTTTTCATTTGTAATTTCTCGTACCCACGGTGTGCCTTTGACCATTTTGAGTTGGAAAAGGCGGTTTTGGCTGTCGGTAAGCAGGAAACCGTTATCGTAATCCTTACGCGTTGTTCCGTTGCCCCAGATGAGCTGAACAGGGAAGCTGAAACCGTGTTTGGTTAGTTCGCGTGAGAAGGAAAGTGATTTGGCTTTATTAACCGCATTCGTCTCACAATCAATAAATTCGAGTCCATCGTCAGTAAGCCGGAAGACATCCGGAGGAAGGGTCAGATCTACCCTGCCCGACGCTGATTCCAGCATGGTGTAAAGGCCTACAGCAGGTTTGTTAAGTTGCTTAGGCGAGGTCTTGAAGTGGAAACTATTCTGCTGAATGAGTTTGGGTGTAAGGGCTACGCCATATAATGAATCCGGAAGTCGTCCTTCGGCTACCAGTTGGCGGAAAGCAAAGAGCGGCAAAAGGCTGTCGGCTTCGGATTTGGTGAACTCCTGTCCGCGGAAGTCGATATAATGTACTTGTTGATTGCCCACTTCCATCTTGATGAAGGTGCTATCCAAACACGAATAGACCACAAACGGCGTCTTGTCCGTACGCGGGCTTATCAATTCGTATAAAGCAGGTAGCACCCACGCAAGAACGACCAGCGCAAGAAAACAAATTATAAATTTGAGATTTGAAATTTGAAATATCTTTTTCATTGTTTTCCGAGTTTAAAGCGATAGATCGAATAGAAAGGCAGGCACATTGTAGCCAGGATCGCCAGTACCAACCACGGCCACATGGATATATAGCAAGCAGGTTGAGCGGTGAGGAAACAAAGGGCTACAATAGGTGCGCCGATCAGGAAATCGAGGCAACGGATCTTCCATTGCGGTTCAAGCAGGCACCAGGATGTGACGCTATATCCGAGTAGTCCGCCTATGAACCAAGGCAGGCATGTTAAGAACGTGCGCCAAACGAGTTCGCGCGGAAGCCAAATCTGTTCAACGATAGCGAGTACCGCAGCATCCAAAGCGAAGAGTCCGCACAAGCAGATAAGGCTGCAGAAAAGCATGGCGCCAATACTCATCGTATAATCGATAGGCAGATGAAGGGTTAAGCGGATTCTTTTGACTTGCATCTCGGGTAGCCACTGACAGAGGGCGATACAAACACCGGTGATAAGCGGCAGATACATGAGGGCATTTACCATCAAGACATCCCTACCGATCATTGTTGCCCAGGTCTCTACAATGCCTGAAGCCAAGAGCGTTGAGCGGAGAGACAAAAGCAGATAGGCGATGAGGCCCATATGTACGACTAAAGCAAGGCACCAAAAGAGGCGGAGCTTGAGCCATTCCTTATAAAAAATTGCTTTCAGCATTTTTAAATTCAAAATTCAAAATTAAAAATTAATACTTACCCGTTAAATCGATGAAGGTGTCTTCAAGGGTTTTGTCCGGAGTGATGAGTTCCGAAACGGGACATTGTTTGAGGATCCGTCCGTAATCCATAATAATGCAATCATCAACAAGTCGTTCAAGGTCTTGGATGATATGCGAAGTGAGAAAAACGGTTTTCTCCCCGCGTTTACAGAAGTCCCGCAGGTACTCCACGAAGAGACGTCTGTAACCGGGATCGAGGCCCAACGAGAAGTCATCCAAGATCAATAATTCCGGGTCTTGCGCCATGAGAAGCCCAAGTGCTACTTGGCTGCGTTGACCGTTAGACATCTGGCTCAATAGTTGATAGTCTTTGACTTTCAATAGTCGCATTAACTCATAATAGGCGTCTTTGTTCCATTTCGGGAAGAATGGCGCATAGAAGCGTTCGATCTGGGCGATCGTCATGAACGGATATTGAACATGCCCTTCAAGCAACAAACCGATACGAGCCCGCTCTTTGGCAGGCATAGTGCGTGTATCATAGCCCAACAGACGACAAGAGCCTGCGTAAGGTTGAATAAAACCCGAAAGGATATTGATGGTAGTGGTCTTGCCGGTACCATTCTTACCGAGAAGGCCTAAAATTCGACCACGCGGTACGGAGAAGGACATGTCTTCGTAGATAAGTCGCTTCCCATAATAATGGGTAACGTGATCGTATTCTATCATAGCGTCATTCGACATTTCAAATTTCAAATTTATGATTTATGATTTTAAAAACGCTGCAAAATTACAAAAAAAAATCGATATGAGCAATAGTAGGAAGTAAAAATCCCTAAAAGTAGGGATTTAGCGATAACTGCTTGCGTATGTCAAAAAAAAACAGTAATTTTGCAGCGTGAAAAGAATGGGAAGCATATTTTGCGGTCTGATGATACCGGTAGTGTTATTAGCAGCGCGACCGGATTCGTTGCGTTTGGATAGTGCCCAACAGGCTTTGTTGGACAGTTTGGAGCGCATGTTTACCATTCAGGAAGTGGTAGTAACGGCCGAAGAGAAGATCGAACGCAGTAGTGCTTCTGTCATCAATAAAGAAGCCATGCAGCATATTCAGCCTTCCTCTTTCACGGATATCTTACAAACCCTCCCCGGCGGAACGACCAAAGATCCTAATTTAACGAACGCGAACACGATTCGTTTGCGTGAAGCGACGAACGGTTCAACCAGCGGTGAATATGACGCTTCTTCGTTAGGAACATCATTTGTAATCGATGGTGCGCCTGTGAGTACAGACGCCAATATGCAGTATGTGCAATCCGATGCGAGTGGTGCGGACTCTAAGCGTAGCAGTGTAGGCGCGGGTGTCGATATGCGAACCATCTCGACGGACGATATAGAGAAGGTGGAGATCATTCGTGGTATCGCGGGTGCGGAGTATGGCGATGTCACTTCCGGAGTTGTGAAGATCGATCGTACCAGCAAACCTACCCCTTGGCGAGCACGCTTTAAGGCCGATGGGTTCAGTAAGTTACTTTTCTTCGGTAAGGGTTTGGGATGGAACGATGAGCAAACTGTACTCAATTTCGGTTTGGACTATCTGAATGCCAAAGCCGATCCAACCAACACGTTGGAGAATTACCAGCGTATTACCGCTTCTGTGCGTCTTCATCAGAAATGGCAAGCAGACGATTTTCGTATCCGTTGGCAGAGCCATGTGGACTATACGGGAAGTATCGATAACGAAAAGATTGATCCCGATATCCATCGTAACAGAGAGGATAGTTATAAAAGCGAATATCATAAGCTAAGCTGGAATAACACTCTTCGCCTGCATCAGGCGGACGTTCCTTGGTGGTGTTTCTGCATGCAGGCGAATGTATCGGGTGAGTTGGATAGGATCTGTCAGACGCGATTTGTGCAGTTGACGACGCCTAAGAATCCTGCGATCGACAACATGCAGGAAGGTGAGGCGACGGTGAGTCTGCTGCCGTATAAGTATGTAGCGAAGCACGAGGTGGAAGGTATTCCGCTCAATGTATTTGTGCGGCCGAAAGCTGAGTTTTTCTTTGATACTTGGAAACTGGAGCATAAAGCAAGTGCCGGTATCGAATGGCGATATGCAAAGAATTTCGGTAGGGGTCAGATCTATGATCTGAGTAGGCCATTGAATTACTCGTCGTCATTGCGTCCCCGTGCGTACTATGATATACCGGCTTCGAACCAATTGGCATGGTATATACAGGATGATATTTCTTTCCCGCTCCATGAACATTTCGGTTTGAATCTGAATATCGGTTTACGTGGTACATCGCTCTTGGGTCTGGGGTCGCAGTATGCTATTAACGGTAAGTGCTACTTGGATCCGCGTGCTAATATAGGCTTTAATTTCCCGTTTTCGAAGGGTAAGTTCTATGTGGCAGTTGCGATCGGTCAGCACACGAAGATGCCTACTCTGCTCCAGTTATCGCCGAACTTGCTGTACATGGACCTGCAGGCAACCGATATCGCGATTGCACCGACGGACACGACCATGCGTATCTATACGCATATCATCAACCCGACCAATTACGATCTCCAACCCGCACGCAATCTCAAATGGGAAGTGAGAGCCGGTTTTGATATCAACAAGCATAAGTTGAGTATCACCTATTTTGAGGAAGACATGCGCAATGCGTTCCGCGGATTGATGCAAGTGGAGGCGTTTGACTATACGATCTCTGAGAATGCGTACGATCGGTTACTCACCTACTCGATGACTTCCAACGGAAGTCGGATCTACAAGCAAGGTGTGGAATGGCAATACCAGAGTCCGCGAATTAAGGCTATCTGCACGCGCTTCACGCTGAATGGCGCATGGTTGAGAACGGTATATAACAACAGCGAACGAATGTACTCGACGGAGAAGAGTCCGGGCGTAGTGAACGGAATCAATGTACAAGACCATTATATCGGTTTGTACAACTGGACGGAAGGTTATATCCGGGAGAGTCTGAACAGTAATTTAGTGGCAGATGTCTATATCCAGCGAATCGGTTTGACGGTCAGTGCGACCTTGGAGACGACGATCTATACCGCTTCGAAGACTTTGGAGAAGAACGGAGTACCGGAAGCGTATATCTCTTCCAAGGATGGTCAACTCCACCCTTACGATGCCGTTGCAGCTCAAGATCCGATCTTGAAGACCTTGATCTTCGATTACAACTCGGGATTGTTTATCAGGCGTACGGTACCATTTGAGGGATACCTGAACTTGCGCGTACAAAAGAGTATCACGAAGTTCGCCAATATCGCGTTGTATGTGAATCGATTGTTAGATATTTTACCGGACTATCAGGTGAGCGGCGCCAACGGAAGTATGGTCACTATCCACCGTACCGCGAGTCCGTATTTTGGAATGGAAATCAATTTAAATATATAATTGAAAGTTGAAAGATGAAAGTTGAACGATTAAAGATAATTGCTTTGTTTTTATGCTTGCTGTTTGTGGCGTGTGATCAAAAGGATATCAACACGACGGCCAAAGTGACCGTAGTGCTGCATGCAGAGGGAATTGATGAAGTGAGTGAGATAGAGCTGAAGGCGCACGATATCAATATGAACAAAGACTATACGGAAAGTACGTTGGTGATCACCGTACCGGTAGGTTATTTTGATTTTTCTGTGCGTGCATTAGGGGACGGACAAGCGATTCGTGCGTACAAACGTGGTGTAAAGGTGCAGCATGATTGTACGATAGAGATGGATGCCTCTTATGTATCACAAGGAGATGATAATTTCGTATTGGCCGAGATCTTCTTTGCCGGCACGGAGACCCCGGAAGGCAAACGATATATCGGCGATAAGTATTTCGTGGTATTCAATAACTCTGCGGACACGTTGGCTGCAGACGGTTTGATTTTAGTGGAGGCCGATCTGAACTCTGTTCAGAAATACGATCTGGGCGATCAAGATTTCCGGGATCAGTATTTTGCGGTGGATGCCATGTACCGTATACCGGGAGACGGACAGACCTATCGTGTGGCACCGGGACAGGTATTGTTGATTGCAGACAACGCGATGGATCATACGGAGGCAAATGCCAATTCATTTGACTTGAGTGTGGCGGACTTTGAATGGTACGACGTGTCATCGAGTGCCGGTTCAACGGACGTAGATAACCCTGACGTAACGAACTTGGACAAGATCTACTGCTACACGCAGACGATATGGGTACCGCATAATCAAGGACATAAGTCGTTTGGTTTGGCGCGTTTCCCTGAAGGGATGACAACCGAAGATTATTTTGCAGATGATGCATATCTGTTGCAGTACAACTACGAATTGGTGACAGCTGCCGGCACGTTCTCTCAATCGAAGAAATCGTACGTATTGCCCAACGAGTGGATGGTTGATGTGGTCAACATGGCGCCTTCTGAGACTTTCCAGTGGTTAACCAGCAGCGATAAACTGGATGCCGGCTACGCGTATGTGGCACCGACAGGTAGCGATGTAACTCGATTTGGTAAAGCTGTACGGCGTAAGACGCTGGGTGTGATCAATGAGCGTCTGGTACTGCAAGATACGAATAACTCGAGTGATGATTTTGAGATGGGAGTTCCGGCTAACCCATTCTATTTCAAGAATTAAAAATTAAGAATTAAAATTGCATTTAATCACTATTCTCATAGTATTGACATCGCTTGTGACGGACACGGCACGCACGGACTTGTTCCTTTCGGGACAGTTCGGGCAAGGAACGCAAGTGATAGAAGGTCGCCAAACAGCTGGTTTTGCTGTTGAGGCACGATCGGTATATGACATCAATGCAGTAAGCCGTGTGTTCGGAGAGGCATCTTATTCGTGGCAGGACAGCAAACAGACGCGCTATGTTGATAATGCCGATTATCGAATGACAGCCCCTTACTGGACGGTAGATACGATCGGCGGCGACATGCGGCGGGAGATTTATGCTTTCCGAGGCGGTTATCGAATGCTCAAGAACCATGTGTTATGGCATGCTGCTTTGCAATTCCGTGCCGAACAAAGTTACCGAATGCGAGACCCGCGCGCGAAGAATAAGGTGTCGGATCTGCGTGTGGAGGCCAGTATCGGTTTTCAATGGAAGAATTACGGGTTACTGGTTGCGGGTTACGGCGGACGGTATAAGCAGAATAACGAGATACGGTTCTATTCAGAGTTAGGCGAGACGACTATTTACCATATGGCCAATGACACGGAGCCCTATGCACGTTTCTCGAGCAATAACAAGGTGAGTTACTATAGCGGCTATCGTGCAGGTGTTGGACTGCAATTACTGCCCACAACGGGATTTATGGCAGGGGTGCAATACGATTTGTTTAAATTTACGAAAGAGTTGACCATCAATACGCAAGTACCTATTGTGCGTTTACAGACCCATACTGTTTCAGCGCAGTTTGGCTATGTAGCGGAACGCTGGCGTGTACATGGTACGGCAGGAATGGAGATGAAACGCGGTGAGCAGTACCTGTATGGTGACAATGCGAATAACTACTATGAGTTATTGCTAATAACACCTAATTACAGCGCGAATTATCTCTTCGCGAATGTCTATGGCGATTATCGGTTGAATCTGCCGGTAGGTGATATGCTGTTTGCGGGAATGGTGAATTATGACCAGTACTTGCAGCATTGGACCGAGCAAGTGCAAGTGCGATACACCTTCCCTATCAAGAACCGGTACTCATGGTTTGTAGCACCAAAGGCTTGTGTTCATCAGTATAATCAGGCAAATGCTTGGCAGATTATTTTAGAGACAGGAGTCTCTTTTTAATTAAGAATTAAAAATTAAGAATTAAAAATTATAAACTCAAAAATTAATTAACTATTATGAAAAAGATTTTATTTGTATTGGTAGCAGGGCTGTTTGCTCTGACTGCATGCCAGAAGGCTGAAGAAGCGCCGACCGTTTACTCGGTGGACGAAGTGTATGCACAAGCAGACTCGCTGGGTCTGGTAGGTGACACGATTTATGTAGAAGGCAACTGTTTGCATCTCTGCAAGCACGGCGGTAAAAAAGCTTTCCTTCAGAGTAGCGAAGAAGGTGAGTTCATTCGCGCGAATGCAGTGGACTTCGAGGCTTTTGCCGGTGAGTGCATCAACAACAAGGTTCGTGTTTATGGTGTTCTTCGTGCTATTGAGATTCCGGTAGAGCAACCGCAAGAAGTAAAAGAAGAGGAGCACCATCACGAAGGCGAAGAGGCCTGTGGTGTATGCTCCTCTGTTAAGAAGTTCTACATCGATGCCGTTTCGTACGACATCATCGCAGAGTAATTAGCGACCTAAGACATCGTAGATACGATCGCGATGTTGGATGTAAAGATGACCGTTGAGGATAAACTTGACGGTCTCTTTTTTGTTATTCTCTACGCTCTCGAGACCTTCCGTATTGATTACGATCGCCTCCTCAGAGATAGGAACGATGAACCAACCGGTCATGTAATAAAGGAGAATACCGGTGATTGAACTTACTTTGGTCGGCCACTCATACTCATCGGAAAGAACGCCAAGCAGGTCACGCGACTTGATGGTATTCTCATTTGCATCGGTGAGTGTTTTATTCATACCACTACCGGAAACCGTTACATTCTCGATGGTGATGAGTTTTGCATAGTTGTCCTGTGTGCAAGCCTCAGGAATGGTCATAACGGTCGGATCAAGGGTTGTCTGTGTAGCAGTAATGCCTCTCTCATCCACAATATTGAGTTTGTGCTCTACATAGATAGGAGGATCATTAACAAAATCCACACCATCAATCGTCTTCGTTCCGATCAGATAGCCATTGAGGGAAGTACCTACGGTGAGTTCAACACCTTCATAACACTTCATAACGGTTGCAGCGGTAGCATCCTCCACATAGTAAACACTGAAGAGGTTATTGTATGCTGTTACTTTTGCGTCGGTGAGCATCAACTTCACAGCCTTGCCATCTTCCAAGGCATTGAAAGCAGCGATGTTTGCTACTTCAACGATGTCCTCTTTGATAGTGGTGAAATAGTCACCGATCCACGGGGTGTATTGATACGCTTCCTTGGTGCCAAAAGGAACAATCACCACTGCGGTTGTATCTGTATTGTTGGCGTGAGTTGTGCTGATCTGCCACGGATTCTGGGTCCAGGTTGCCGTCTGTTTGGTAGCGATGCTCGGAGGAACGGTTCCTTTGAAGATGAGTGTGTCCAACTGCGGCAAAGCGAAAGCCATTACGCATAAAGAATCGACAGATGCAGGTAAAACCAGCTTCTTGAGCGTCATCGGAGCAGCTGCCGATGCATTATGGAGACAAGTCGTAGGGATGACTTTAATACCTTCCGGCAACTCCAGTTCTTGCACATTCACTGCTCCTTGGAAAGCTTGCATACCCAATTCCTTGACTTGGCTCCCTTCCGCAAAAACGATCGTGCTTGCCGTTGTGTTACGGAGCGCACCTTGACCGAGGGCTACTACCGGATAGGTCACATCATCTTTTGTGACAAAAACAGGGATGACGATGTTGTCGATCTCATACTTAGAGTTCGCATTCAAACGGATCAATGTAGCCGTTTTGTCGTCATTCAGTTGATAATAGATACCATCTACCTGGATGGTGTCGAGTACAGTTGCCTGCATGCTTAACGCCAGGACTACTGCACTCACAAAAGTAAAAATTTTTCTCATAGACTTTGTTATTTAAATTAATATCCTAATATATTATATGTTTTTCCATTATAACGGAGATAAAGTTGTCCGTTTTCGATGAATTTAATGGTCTTGTTACTCTCGCTCTTAACCGTTTCTACGCCTTGTTCTCCACCCTCACCTAACACAGCGACTATACTATACCAATTGGTGAGGTTTGCGTAGTTCATAGGCTCCTCATTGAGCAGATAATAATCAGAGGTTGTACGAGCGCGGAGGCCAATAGCTGTTTGTGAACCATCTGCACTACGACCTACAACTGAAATCGTAGAAGAACCGCCTCCATAAGCGATCGTATCTGTGCTAATGAGGTTCATTTGCTCATCATAGTTAAAAATCATCTGAATACCATTCAGCGTCTCATGGTTATAAGCCACATAGCCGGTTTCCGTCGGATAAGCAGCAACCGTGATGTTCAGTACATTGTTCGCTGCTGAATGTACATCAAAATCAAGCACAGCTCCATCTGCTTGGTTCATGATATAGACTAAACCGTGATTGAATGTACCATTGGTAGCGATGGTCTTCTCTCCAACGGTGATAGAGCCTTGACTCAAACCGCCGCAAACGAAGATCTTCCCATCCACAAACTTGGTTTGTTGGAATTGCAAACTGCCATTAATCGGATGATATACAATATATTCACGCTCCAAATCCGTGTTGTAACATGCGGCATAGATACCTCTTTCTGTTTCATTTTTATAGGTACCGGCAATATATAGTTTGCCGTTCTCATAATTCACACCTAATGGACGATCAGAGATAAGGTCATCATTATTGATGACTGCACCTATATAATCCAAATCCATGAAGACGTTGTATTGAGGTTTGTATTTAAGAATCACCGTGTTGCAGGCATCGCTCTTGCTGCCTTCGTAATTCCAAGCACGACGAGGAGCAACTGTATCCAATCGTGTGGGGAGAAGCGTATCCGCTTGATAGCCAACGAGATACACAAAACCCGCTGTATCTTGCGCAGCAGCCGCCCATGAAAAGGCATCATTACGCGCAATCTTCTTGCCTCCTACTATGATAGAGTCTATCGTAAGAGCCATATTATTGCTGGCTACCAGCCGACCATCTTTGTCGTACAAATTGATAAAACTCATATAATTACCTGAACGTCCACGGAATTTATCGGCATAGATCACACCTCCGTCTTTTGTAACAGCTAAAGCAGTACCTGCCAAATCGTAATCTCCTGTTGTATCTGCTTTTGCCCATAACAGATCGCCTTCTGCGTCCATTTTTGCAAGGAAAGAGTTTTTCATATTGACCAGTTTCAATTCACCCGGTTTACTCCCCCATTTGGCTGCCGTTGCCCCTTGGTAGGTATTTCCGGAAAAATGCAACCCTACCTCATCGGAACTAGCTGTTTGGTAACTACTTAACAGATACATACTCCCATCACTACAATACTCCAGACTATACAACATCGTCTGACCACTCGTAGGATTGGCTTGCTCATCAATGAGCGTTTTGTAGAAAGCCATGTCAACGGCTTGCGCCATATTCAAGGACAAAGCCACAAAGGCTATCGAACTAAGTAAAAATTTTTTCATACTCCTTTTTTCTTTCATTTTTTCAAAAAACGTTGCAAAATTACTAAAAAAATCCGATATGACCAAATTCCGAAGCCAATTTCCCTATTTTTAGGGATTGCCTGAATCGGACAGAAGCAGTAATTTTGCAGTTGAGAAAGATATATACTATAGACTGAAAATGAGAAGACGAATAATTCTATTTATTTCATTGATCTTGTGTACGTTATGCGTACGTGCAGAGGATTCTATCAAAGTGAGTAGCGCAGACCTGCAGGCGCTTATGCAACGTGTGGAGCGATTAGAGCAGGCACAAGCACATCCTAATAAAAGGGGATATGTGGACGGTGTTTCCGGCGCAACGCGGCAAGTGCCCCAAGATACGACTAAACGTCGTTTTACGGTTGGTGGTTACGGTGAAGTGACAGCTAAGCATTGTTTCTATTCCAATAACTATTTGCGGTACGGCAAGAACCCGGAGAAATACGCGAATGACCATTACGGCGAGTTCGATTTGCCGCATGTGGTTATTTACCTGGGCTATGATTTCGGTAAGGGTTGGAGTGTCGGTACGGAGATTGAGTTCGAGCATGGCGGTACGGAGAGTGCCATTGAGATCGAAGAGGAAGAAGGCGGTGAGTATGAAGCGGAGATTGAACGCGGCGGTGAGGTCGCTTTGGAACAGTTCTGGTTACAGAAAGCCTTTAACCGCTATGCAATTCTTCGCGCCGGTATGCAAGTTATACCTGTGGGCGGTTTGAACGCACACCATGAGCCTACCGAGTATTTCAGCGTGTATCGTAATGAAGGTGAGTTCACGATTATCCCCAGTACGTGGCACGAAGTGGGATTGACGTTTATGGGCTCGACGCCTAACGGATGGCACTATCAGGCGATGTTCCTGCCGGGTTTAGACAGCGACCGTTTCAATCGAAAAAACTGGATCAAACCCGGTACAGGTAGCCCCTATGAGTTCAAGTTAGCGAATGTGTTTGCAGGTGCGGCACGTGTGGATTATACGGGAGTGAAAGGTTTGCGTCTATCGCTTAGCGGTTATTGTGGTAACTCATTCCGCAATACACTCAGTAAGACCAATGCCGAACTGGATGCGAGTGCCTATAAGGATGTGAAAGGTACAGTTAGTATCGGAGCGTTTGATTTTGCATACAAAGATTATGGAGTGGTACTTAGAGGTTCGTTCATATACGGTCATTTGAGCGACGCGGCAGCTATCACGCAGTATAATATTTCCATGCGCAAGGGGTCTGTGTCCAGTAAGCAATGGGTAGCGAGTGATGCTTTAGCAGCAGGAATTGAGGTTGGCTATGATTTCTTTTCGCTCAATAAGAAACTGGCAGAGAAAAAACAGTCCTTCTATGTGTTCGGTCGTTATGACTACTACGACTCGATGTTTCGATATGACAACCAGCCGACCGATATGTACGCATGGTGTGGACGTCATCGTGCAGCGGTGGGTATCAATTATTTCCCGATCAAGCAAATCGGAGTGAAAGCAGAGTTCTCTTATGGCATTCTGAAACAAGGTACGCGTGCAGATGGTACGCGTGGGAAGATCTACAATGACGAACCGCAGATTGCGGTAGGCATCGTATATGCAGGATTTTATCAGTTGTAATCAATCAAAATAATTAACAATTTAAATACACATTTATGAAAAAGCAAATCTTATTTATTGCGCTAGCAGTTATGGGATTAACTGCTTGCGAACCAGGTGGTAACACCGAGGTGACCACCGACAAGGAAGCTGCGCTGGAGAAAGCCGTAGCACCTTATGTAAATAACACCGTTGTTGCTACCTATAGCGCCATGGCGGATGCAGGCATGGCGCTATTGAACCAAACCGGACAGATTCTCAACAAAGTGGAGAACGATCAGGATTATGCTCAGCTGATGAAAGATGCAGACGCTTCGTGGCGTCTTATGCGTAAGTACTGGGAGCAAAGTGAGGCTTTCCTGTTTGGTCCGGCAAGTGCGCATAACATCGATCCGCACATTGATTCATGGCCTTTGGACTTCAATGCGATGAACGCCCTACTCCATGACGATGCCCGTATGGCGCAGATCGAAGAAGAAGGCGGTGCTTATGTAGGCGATAAGTTGGGCTACGCTCTCAAAGGTTTCCATGCCGCTGAGTATTTGCTCTTTGAATCGGTAATCAATGATGGTCGTGCCGTAGGAACCGGTCGACCCCATGCTACTAATCTGACTCACGCAGAGGCTGTTTATCTGAACGCTATTGTGGAAGACTTGACGCAACAGGCAATCTTATTGGAGTATGCTTGGGCAGGTAAAGTGAGTGCAAACAAGATGGCTCTTCTTGAGGCAGGAGAAGTAGAACCCTACGAAGATCAGTACGGCGCACAGATGATTAACGCCGGTAAGGCCGGTTCGATCTATCTGACCTATCAGGAAGTAGCCGAGGAGATCATTGCCGGCTGTGTGGATATCGCCGGTGAGGTAGCTGACCTGAAGATGGGCAACCCTTACATCAGCAGCACTCCTGAAGAGCGGGATTATATCGAGAGTCCGTACAGTTGCACGTCTACGATTGACTTTGCGGATAATATCCGTTCCATTCAACATGCATAATGCGGTGCTCAGGCAGGCGATTACTCCATCTCCAATTATGTATATACTCAGAATACAGAATTGGATGCTAACGTTCGTAAAGCGATTGAAAATGCTATTGCCGCTATTGAGGCTATCGAGGACTTCGAGAACACTGCACAGAATAATCCGAAAGTGAAAAAAGCGATTGAGAAAGTGCAAGCCCTGGAAGGATTGTTAGACGATGAAGTTTTACCATTATTAAGCAAATAAAATTATGAAGAAAGAATTTCTATTCATGGCGCTGGCAACAGTTGCCCTCGTAGGATGTAAACAACCCGGAGGTGGCGGAGACGAGCCCCAGACAGACATGCCGGAATGGTACTACACAGGCGGTAAGTTAGGTACTACAACCAACACTTCTTCCATGACCTTCCGTCAACCGACACCTGCTACAGAAGAGGCCGGTTTAGGAACCATGTTTGCACAAGGTGACCAGATTGCAGAGAAACCCTTTGTGACAAACGAGACAGGTCGTCAGCATGGTCTTGGACCGGTTTATGTTCGTTCATCCTGCCAGCATTGTCACCCGAACTACAGTCACGGTACATCTGTGCCGGAAGGTATTTATGATGCAGAGAATGTAGGAAACGGAACACTGCTTGTCGTTATTAATCCGCAGACGCAGGCCTATGTACCCTGGTTAGCCGGTATGCCGCAATTATTCGGAGCTGCACCTTTCAAAGCGCCATTAGACCCGAACCAGATCACTGTAAGTTGGAAGAATGCAACCGACGAACACGGTAATAAGTTTGCCGACGGAGAGACCTATGAGTTGCGTTATCCGGAAGTGACGATGCCTAATACGGCTGTTTATGTGTATAATCAGGGCTATCGTGACCCGGACGGTTTGCTGGAGACAGAAGGTTATGAAGTAAAACTGGAGAACACTATTGGTGTCTATGGTTCGGGCTTATTGGATGCTATTCCGGATCAAGACATCATTGACCAGTATGCCAAAGAAGCAGCTGACGGTAAACTTAAGAACGGACTTAATCCTGCCTTTTGGGATGGAGGTTTCCAGACCAGCGGTTACTATAAGAATGATCCCAAATGGGGGCCGAAACGTTTTACCTATGCGCTCACGCGTGGTCCTATTATGGATGCTGCAGGTGCGAATGCTATTTGGAATATTACGAATGTGACACGTAGCGATAGAAAATATCACTATTTGGATTTGAATGGTACTATTTATGCTCAGTATGCCTCCAAAGATCCGGAAGTACAAGAGGCTTTTGGAACGGAAGAGGAGATCTACAACTATCTGACGAGCAAAGAGTTACCGGCAGAGATGAGCGATGATGAATTCACGCAAGTGATGGTATGGCATCGTGGTTTGGCTGTTCCTGCAGCCCGTAACGTGACCGATGAGAAAGTGCTTAAAGGTAAGGAGTTATTCTCGCAGATCGGCTGTGACTACTGCCATAGACCGAGTTGGACAACCGGTCCGGACGAAGTTCGTGATCCGAATAACTTCCCTGTTACTGCAAAGATGCCTCGTTATCCGAACCAGAAGATTTGGCCGTACACCGATATGATTCAACATAAGCTTTGTATGGAGAATGATATACGTACCGGTTGGTGTCGTACTACTCCGCTTTGGGGACGTGGTCTGCATAAGAAAGCTACAGGCGATGCCTATGAGGCACGAATGCACGATACGCGTGCGCGCAACGTGATCGAGGCTATTATGTGGCACGGCTACAGCAGTGAGTCTGATGCTTACTGGCCGACGCAACAGTTCTATAAACTAAACAAAGAAGATCGAGATGCTGTCGTGGCTTTCATCAATGCGATCTAGTCGAGCAGCTAGACACCTGTTTAGCCATGCGGCTACGTGGCTGTTACACATTGCCCTCGCGACTATTGTCGTGGGGGCTTGTGTGACCCATTTCTTTGGCGAACAAGGAGAGATCCATTTGCGGGCAGATAAAGCCATTGTTGTACCGCAATCCCAGATCTCCGTTTTTCTTTGGGATTTTCAGATAGTAAACGACCATGCCGGCAACCCTGTTGATTTCATCTCCGAGTTGCGATTGCTGGATCGCAGTATCCAACCGCTGGTTGTGGATGAAGGCATTGTGCGTATGAACAAGCCTCTCCGGTATCACGGTTTTCGCTTTTGTCAGTCAGACTATGACAGCGATATGCAAGGTGTCGTACTCTCGTACAACCATGACCCTTGGGGTATCGGTATCACCTATACCGGCTATGGAATGTTATTGCTGGCTATGATCGCTTTCTTTTTCCAAAAGCATACCTATTTCAGGGCTTTGATAAAGAAACAACATGTATGGTTAATGGTAATATTAGGAGTTGTGATTGTTGCTTTAGCGATTGTTATGACCAAAGTGGTGACGCCTAAACCTCCTTTGCAACCGGTTTTGCAGACTCCGCTTTTAGGAATCCATGTGTCGGTCATTATGTTGTCCTATACGCTATTTGCCGTTATTATGATCAATGGTATTCTTGGCTTATGCATGCCGCAACGTCGTGAGAACCTGATGCAATTATCGCAGGTACTGCTTTATCCGGCATTGTTTAGTCTCACAGCAGGTATCTTTATCGGAGCCGTGTGGGCGAATATGTCATGGGGACGTTACTGGGGATGGGATCCGAAAGAAACGTGGGCGCTCATTACTATGCTCGTTTATGCTTTCCTACTTCATTTTCCATGGTTAAAAGGCAAGTTCGACCTATCAAATGATACCTATCAAAAAAGCTATCATGCCTTAAGCATAATAGCCTTCCTATTTGTATTATTCACCTATTTCGGTGTTACATACCTCTTAGGAGGGGTACACTCGTACGCCAATTAAGCTTTTGCTGCTAAGGGTGACGGCGTGGCATAAACGCGTGCAGCCAGCTCCTGGTCGAGCATGTAGAGTCCGTAGCCGTTACCATCGAGCATTTTGAGTTTGTTGATGATCTCAACGGCGTTCTCTTCTTCCTCTACCTGCTCATCGATGAACCACTGGAGTCGGCTCTGCGCAGCAAAATCTTTCTCCTCAACCGCGATATGCATCAGGTTGTTGATGAGGGAAGTAACGTGTTGCTCGTGGGCATAAGTCGCCTCAAAAGCAGCTAAGGGCGAAGCCCACTCTGTCTCAACGGCATCGATAGCCTTGAGCAGCACACGGCCTCCACGGCTGATGAGGTAGTTATAGAAGATCTGCGCGTGGTCTTGCTCCTCTTTGAATTGGATAGCAAACCAATTTGCCATGCCAGCATAACCTTTGTCATGGCAGTAAGCAGACATACTCAGGTACAGATACGCCGACCACATCTCGGCATTGATTTGGGCGTTGATAGCGTCCTCTAAACGTTTTGAAATCATAATACAATATTATTTAGTCATTTACAAATTTTGCTGCAAAGATACACTTTTTTTTGCATATATGCAAATATTTTTGTAATTTTGCAGCAAAATTGTAAAGACAATGATTTTATATCCGAATTGCAAGATCAATTTAGGTCTGCGCGTAGTACGCAAACGTGAAGACGGCTATCATGATCTGGAGACGATTTTTGTGCCTATTTATGGCTTACATGATGAGCTTGAAGTTGTTCCGGCAGATACGTTTTCTTTTGAGCAAGAAGGTATTAAGGTAGATTGCAACCAGGAGGATAATCTGATTATAAAATGCTATCGCAAGTTTGCGAAGAAGTATAATTTAAATTCTCCTATTGCCATTCGTTTAAAAAAGAACATTCCTTTTGGAGCCGGTTTAGGTGGAGGAAGTAGTGATGCTGCCCATATGGCGATCGCGCTGAATGAGTTGTTTGAATTGGGATTGAGTAAGGCGCAATTGGCAGAAGAGGTGAAGGAATTAGGGGCCGATTGTCCGTTCTTTATCTATAATGTACCCTGCTATGCAGAAGGTATCGGTGATAAACTGACGCCGATTGAATTGGATTTAAAGGGAACGAGGATTGTGATGATTAAACCGGAAGAGGGCGTAAGTACGAAAGAAGCATATAGTGGGATAACGATTACCGGTGAAGGACTAGGAGACCTAGGAAAACCAGGAATCCTAGGAAACCTAGATAAATTCACGAACGATTTTGAAAAGACGGTTTTTCCGTTGCATCCTATTATCGGGGAAATAAAAAAGCGTCTGCTGGATGCAGGCGCTTATTATGCGAGTATGAGTGGTAGCGGCTCAACTGTTTTCGGACTTTTCAAGAACGATCCGGAAGGTCGTACCGATGCCAAGTTGCGAGTGCTTAAGGAGGAGTTTGCCTCCATGGTACTGCTCGACGATACGTTTGGCGAGTGGAAGGCCTAAACCCCATCCTCTTTCCTTGGAAGTGAAACCCGGCTCAAATATATGACGCTGGGTTTTATTGTCGATACCCTTTCCTGTATCGGTGATATCCAGCATCACATCGTGCTCATTCTCATGGATTTGGAGCGAGATCGTTCCTTCTCCGGAGATGGCATCTACTGCATTTTTGAGCATATTCTCGATGACCCATTTGATAAGGGGAGCATTGAGATAGACTTTACGCGAGACACCTTGCAGGCTACTATCGTCAATTGTTATTCGGCTGCTTATCCGCGAACGCATATAGGTTACCGCATCTTCGACGACAGGAATGAGGTCTGTCTCTTGTAGGTCCGGTTCCGAACCGATCTTTTGGAAACGATCCGCTATCATCTGCAAGCGCTCTATATCACGTTTCATCTGGGGCACGTATTCATCGTTCGGATAGGCTTCTGCGAGCAGTTGTTGCCAAGCGTTAAGGGATGAGATAGGTGTGCCGAGTTGGTGCGCTGTTTCTTTGGATAAGCCGACCCATAGGCGATTCTCTTCACTTCGTTGACCGGTAAGCATCGTGATCACAGCGATGGCGATGAAGATGAAGATGAGTGCAAACTGAGCGTAAGGCACGTACCGGAGTCTGGTGAGCAGACTACTGTCATCCCAATAGATGTATTGGGTGGTATTTTCGTCTATCTTCAGTTCTATCGGACCATGTTTGCCGACTCCGCTTTGTCCTTCAGGTACGTTACGGCTGGCAAGCACTTTGCCTTGCTCATCGCAGATATAGACAGGAATTGTCGTATTCTTCTCAATGATAGAAGTGACAAAATCGATATCCGCGTCGTCGTCTGCAAAGATGAGTTGACGTGTAGCTTCAGCCCAGATGGACATGTTCTTCTGTTCCTCAGCCTGGAGTGAACGCGCAAGGTTATTGGTGAACAATACGGAAATAGCCACGATAAACATGGCTATTACCAATACTATTGTTCCTATTTGTCGGTTGGACATATTAGCCAAGCATTGTCAGGAGTACACCTGCTGCAACAGCGGAACCGATGACACCCGCTACGTTCGGACCCATGGCATGCATGAGCAGGAAGTTAGAGGGGTTCTCCTCTTGACCGACTGTTTGCGAAACACGCGCAGCCATAGGAACGGCAGACACTCCGGCAGAACCGATCAGCGGGTTGATCTTATCCTTGAGGAAGAGGTTCATGAACTTAGCCAGCAGCACACCACCGGCGGTACCCAGACCGAAGGCAACAATACCCATCGTAAGGATACCCAGTGTCTTGAGCGTAAGGAAGCTGCCGGCTGTAGCCGTAGCACCTACAGAAAGTCCGAGGAAGATAACAACAATGTTCATCAACTCGTTCTGTGCCGTCTTGGATAGACGTTCCACTACCCCGCACTCTTTCATCAGGTTACCGAGCATCAGACATCCGATCAGCGGAGCTGCATCCGGCAGGATAAGAGCTACGATAGCAGTGATGATGATCGGGAAGACAATCTTCTCGGTCTTGGAAACCGGACGCAGCTGCCCCATCTTAATCGCGCGTTCCTTTTTCGTAGTGAGCGCGCGCATGATAGGCGGCTGGATCACCGGCACGAGCGCCATGTAACTATACGCTGCAATAGCGATCGGGCCCAAGAGATGCGGTGCTAACTTGGAAGTCAAGAAGATAGATGTAGGTCCATCTGCGCCACCGATGATACCGATAGAACCGGCTTCAGCAGGGGTGAAGCCCATGGCGTTCGCACAAAGGAAGGTCACGAAGATACCGATCTGTGCGGCTGCTCCGAGAATGAGTGACTTAGGATTAGCAATCAGCGGACCGAAATCCGTCATGGCTCCTACACCGATGAAGATAAGGCAGGGATAGACACCCGCTTTGACACCGATATAAAGCACATCCAGCAGTCCGGCTCCTTTGAGGATTGCTCCGTAAGAATGGTACGCCGGACTCGACGGATCGAGGAAGGCAGTCCATAACTCATCATGGAACATACCTGCGCCCGGGAGGTTGGTCAGCAACATACCAAAGGCAATCGGAAGCAGCAAAAGCGGCTCGTATTTCTTGTGAATGGCAAGGTACAGCAGGAAGAATGACACCAAGAGCATTATGCCTTGCTGCCAAGTCATCTGCATAAATCCCATTCCTTGGAAAAATTCAATTATATTCATAATTGGATATATTTTTAGTCGACTAGTCTACTGGTCAACTGGTCTACTAGATTATCCTAATACGATAAGGAGGTCATCCTGCATCACGTTCTGGCCCGGAGTAACGGCGATTTGTTTAACCGTACCATCTGCCTCTGCCATGATGGCGTTCTCCATCTTCATGGACTCGAGGGTCAGAAGGGTGTCGCCTTTCTTAACTGCTTGACCTTCAGATACGAGCACTTTGATGACCGATCCGGGCAGCGGACTCTTTACTTGAACGCCGGCAGCAGGAGCTGCAGCGGGTTTTGCTTCTGCTTTGGGTGCAGCAGGAGCAGCGGGCTTCGGAGCTACCGGAGCGGGTTTAGCGACAGGTTTGGCTGCAGGAGCAGCTGCCTCTGTCTCTACTTCATATACTTTGCCGTTGACGGTTACTTTGGTCTTGCCGGCTTCGATTTCTTCTACAGCGCACTTGTACTCTGCGCCATTGAGTTTGAATGCAAATTCTTTCATATTTTAAAAGTTGTCAGTAGTCAGCTGTCAGTAATCAGAAGCCGACATTGTTTAATCCGATTGATTTGGTGTTCCACGCGGTTTCACGAGCTTGTACGGCTATCATACCGGTGGGTGCGTCATGTTTGCCATCACGCGAAGCGAGATACAGGGCGAAAGCGATCGCGGCGGTGTCGTCGTCTGGCGAGGGAGTTTGAGCAGGTTTCGGCTCCGGAGTACTCGTATTAATGGGAGCACTCGGAGCGGGCGCTTCTGCTTTCGGCGCTTTCGAAGCCTTGGGTGCGGTCGCTTTCTGCATGATAAAGCCAAATCCCTGAAGGATAAAGACAAGGCAGATAAGGAGCGCGAGGACGATACCGAAACCGAGGCCGGTTACAATCCATGTATCTGCTGTAACTGCTAATAATGTCATAACGGTTATGGGTTACGGGTTATGGGTTACAGGGGGATGTTCGAATGCTTCTTGAGCGGGTTGGTCAGACGCTTGGTCTGGAGCATCTCAAAGGCACGAATGATGCGGCTACGGGTGTAGCGCGGCTCGATGACATCATCGATGTATCCGCGGTTAGCAGCCTGGTATGGCGAAGCAAAGAGGTCTTTGTACTCTGCCTCTTTCTCAGCGATGAAGGCTTTCTTCTCTGCGGGATCTTCGATGGCCTTGATAGCCTTAGCCTGGAGTACGCCTACTGCTCCACTCGCTCCCATGACTGCGATCTCTGCGTTCGGCCATGCGTAGCACATATCGCCACGGAGTTGTTTACAACTCATTACGATGTGCGAGCCGCCGTAGGACTTACGAACGGTGATGGTGACTTTCGGAACAGTTGCTTCGCCATAAGCGAACATCAGTTTTGCTCCATGATCGATGATACCTGCGTACTCTTGTCCGGTACCACAAAGGAAGCCCGGAACGTCAACGAGGGTGAGGATCTGGATGTTAAACGCGTCGCAGAAACGAACGAAACGAGCTGCTTTGCGGGAAGCATCGCAGTCGAGAACGCCGGCAAGCCATGAAGGTTGGTTCGCGATGATACCGGTGGAACGACCGTTGAAACGAGCGAAACCGCAGATGACATTCTTGGCGTAGTCTTTGTGGACCTCCATGAAGTCACCGTTATCCACGATGGTATTGATGATCTCGTGCATGTCGTAGGGTTTATTCGGATCGTCCGGAACGATATCGTTGAGGTTATCGTCCACGCGGGTGATGTCGTCCGTGCACGCATAGACGGGCGCCTCTTCCATATTATTCTGCGGAATGAAGGATACGAGACGACGAACTTCTACGAGCGCCTCTTCTTCGGTCGCAGCCACAAAATGGGTTACACCCGACTTGGTAGCATGGATATGTGCACCACCGAGTTGCTCAACCGTCACGTCTTCACCCGTAACGGATTTTACTACCTTCGGACCCGTGATGAACATATAGGAGTTCTGCTCGGTCATCATGATAAAGTCGGTGAGCGCAGGGCTGTACACAGCGCCACCCGCACACGGACCAAAGATGACAGAGATCTGCGGAACAACACCCGAAGCGAGGATGTTACGCTCGAAGATCTCAGCATAGCCGGCAAGGGCACATGCACCTTCCTGGATACGTGCACCTCCTGAGTCGTTCAGACCGATGATCGGCGCACCGAGTTTCATAGCCTGATCCATAACGTTGCAGATCTTCTGCGCCATAGTCTCAGAGAGCGAACCGCCGATGACTGTTGCGTCTTGCGCAAAAACGAATACCAGACGACCGTCAATAGTACCCGATCCGACTGCTACGCCATCACCGAGGAACACTTTCTTCTCCATGCCAAAGTCATGGCAACGGTGGGTGAGGAACATGTTCACTTCTTCGAACGAACCTTCGTCCAGCAGCATGTTAATACGCTCGCGGCAAGTGTAACTGCCTTTTGCGTGATGCTTTTCTACGGCTGCTTCACCGCCTCCGGCGATTGCCTTCTCGCGGTTTTCAACCAATTTGTTTAATTTAGCTGAATCCATAATTCAAAATTAAAAATTAAGAATTAAAAATTATTTCGGTTGCTGGCACAACTCGGTCAGAACACCCTTGGTGGATTTAGGATGGAGGAAGCCGATCATGAGGTTTTCAGCACCTTTGCGCGGAGCTTTGTCAATGAGTTGGATACCAGCTGCCTCGCACTCTGCAAGTGCCTCTGCTACGTTCTCAACGTTGAAAGCCACGTGATGAATACCACCGCGACCACCGTTCTTCTCGATGAACTTAGCGATTGTGGACTCAGGGCTCGTCGGCTCAAGGAGCTCGATCTTCACTTCGCCAACTTTAAAGAAAGCAGTGCGAACCTTTTGATCCTCAACTACTTCAATTGCATAACACTTGTTTCCGGAAAGGAACTCAAAGAAGGGAGCAGCCTCTTCGATAGAGGTAACTGCAATGCCCAAATGCTCAATGTGTGTAGGTTTCATAATATATTTTTTTTAGTTATCAGTTATCAGTTTTCAGTATTCATATTAAAGTTTTACCAAATCGGCTGCAAAGTTACAAAAAAATAATGACATACACAAGAGTGTATGCCATTTTTATTCAATTTTTATCGTTTTAACAAGAAACGCAAGGGGATGTCGAGGCGGGAGCGCCAGGAGTTTTCGTCGTGGGCATGGCCGGGGAAGAAGCGATAGAGGAAATGGGTGTCATCCCAGCTGGCATCGGTGAGCATGGCATTGATGGCGTCTTGGGAGGCTTCATAATTGGCATCGAGGGTTTGGTCACCTCGGTCGAAATAGAGCAGACAAGAGTTGACCGGTAAGTGTTGCTGCAGGTAGGTGCGATAGGCGGTGATGCCATCAGAGTCCGGGTTATTGATATTGATGGTCAAGGTACTATGCGTGGACAAACAAGCTGCACCTGCAAAGATGTCCGGGTACTTGCAGAGTGCATAAGAGGATATCAAACCTCCACAACTGCTGCCCATGATCCAAGTATGGTCACGATCGGGATAGGTGGGATAGATGCTATCGATGAATGGTTTGACTTCATCTACGAGGAAACGTAAGTAATCGTTACCTTTCATAGGAATGAGTCCGTCATATAAGGCTTTGCCTTCCGGCAGGAGTTGTGCGACATCGTCCGGGCAATATTCGCTGATGCGATCGGCCATAGAAGTCATATTATCAATTCCTACGACAATAGTCGGGCGGATATATCCGAGTCGGATCAGGCTATCCATGGCTTCGTCCACTCCCCACTCTTGATGGTTCCAAGTAATAGAAGTGTCGAAAAGCATCCATCCATCGTGCATATAGAGGACATCATACCGATCTACGGTGTCGTTGCTCTCCGGTACCCAGACACGAATGGCTCGTTCGGGCACATACTGCGATTGGAACTGCTCGTATATATCAATATGAGTAGGTACAGCAGGTTTATTACACGCTACAAGCGTGAAGAGTGCCATCAGGCAGGTGAAGAAGATGTTTTTAGCCATAGTATAGCGTCTGATTCAAGGGTCCAAGACGGAAGGGGTGTGGAGGGTTGGTAGCCGGCATGTTCGTAGAGGGCGGAGCAAGCTTTGTTGTTGGTAGCGATGATCGCATAAAGACAACGAAGATGGAGGAAACCGAAGGCATA
Organism: uncultured Bacteroidales bacterium; assembly: GCA_947164985.1. Taxonomy (GTDB): domain Bacteria; phylum Bacteroidota; class Bacteroidia; order Bacteroidales; family Paludibacteraceae; genus Colicola. The sequence goes on from CAMUYI010000002.1 coordinate 251,436, forward strand.
GTCTTCGAGTTGTTTGACGGCTTCGCGCCCTACTCCTTTGCCTCGACATTCGGGAGCGATATACATGCCTATCGCCGCACGACGGTTACGCGGATCGAAGTCGAAAAGGTCGATGCAACCGAGGGTAGCACCTTCTTCTTCGATGATCAGACGCAATTGACCATCCCGGTAGATGTCACCGGTAGTGGAGGCGATATAATCGCGTAAGTCCTGTTGGGACAAGGGATTATGGTTTGAGCCATCTGCCCAAACGGAAGCGTCATTCTCCCAACGATAAAGGTATGGGAGGTCGGAAGGCTCTATTTTGCGAAGTCTAATCATCCAAAGAGACGGGCAAAGAAGCCTTTTTTCTTTTTATCGCTGAGATCTTCCATGTTTCCTTGCGGCGCGGGTTCGAAAGGATGTCCGGTATGGATCATATTGTATATGACTCCCCAATCGGGCAGTCCACCGAGGTTGCGATCATCGATCCAAAGGTCGGCTACGAGTTTGCGCGCGGTACCATGTTCGGGTTCTTCTTCCGGATAGTTGGAATTAACCGCATAGAACTCAAGACCTTTGGACTTGCAGTAGTCGATGGCTTCTTGGAGAAGCGCACCTTCACGCACGGTCCAAAGAATGACCTGATGGTGGTCATCTTCCTGCAGTTTTTTTAATGTCTGAATGGCAAACGGAATGGGTTTACCGATTTTCGGGTACTCGTGTGTCACGATGGTACCATCAAAGTCACAAGCTATAATCATGAGGTTTTACTGCGTAAAACGTTAAATGGTTAAACAGTTAAAATGGTTTTGTTTCACAAAACGTTAAATGGTTAATAGGTCTCCTCATTCGGATCATGGGGAGTCATTTCTTGCTCCAGTTTGCCGAGGGTCGGTTTGGAGAAATACCACGCTATTGCTGAGATAGCGGCAATCCACATCATAGAACGATATCCTCCGAAAAGATAGAAAAAGGCGATATTCATGGACATAGGTAAACCGCAAAGGAGGATACGAGTAGTAGCCAATTCTTTGTACATGTCAAGTGTTTTGGGTTTACGCCATTTGATCAGATATAGTCCTAAGGGGATAGCGATGAGTGTGGTAAAGATGGCTGCATATTGCAGGATCATTCCCACTTGCGACATGGTATCCATGGGTTCAAAATCGGGTTGAGAGGTGAGGTAATACATCCCACCGAGCACGATGAGGGTAAAGACCATGATACCATAATACCATCCATTCAATGCACGAATTACTTTCTGTTCTTCCATATGTGTATTATCCTTTAAATTCAGTACGGTTAATAATTGAGCGGCCGAGGGTGATCTCGTCGGTATACTCGAGTTGATTGCCTACTGCCACGCCTCGAGCGATTTGTGAAATCTTGATATCTGCTCCTGCGTTCTGGAGGCGGCGATAGATGTAAAAATTCGTTGTGTCGCCTTCCATGGTAGTCGGGAGAGCAAGGATGATCTCGGATATATCCCCTCTGGAGATACGATCGATGAGGGAGTCGATTTCGATATCTTTGGGTCCTACTCCTTCCATAGGCGAGATGATGCCTCCGAGTACATGATAGACGCCATTGTACTGACCTGTATTCTCGATAGACATGACGTCTTGTACGTTCTCCACGACGCAAATGGTAGAATGGTCGCGACGCGTGGAGGCACAGATGGGACAGAGTTCCGAGTCCGATATATTATGGCACTCGCGGCAATAAACGACTTCTTTCTTAAGGCGTAAGAAAGATCCGGAGAAGGCTTCGACGTCTTGCTCTTTCTGCCGCAAGAGGTGCAGCACAAGACGCAAGGCGGTTCTTCGCCCTACTCCAGGAAGCGATGCCATCTGGTTGACAGCTTGCTCTAATAATATGCTGGGATAGTCTGACAATTAAAAATTAATTTTTCTTGGCCCAACGGGCGGGAAGGATACGATAGGGGTAACGGGTACGTATATCGGCGGCGTTGGGGCAGTCGATACGATGGATACGGATACCTTTGAGTACGGAGACAAAGGCAAAGATCGGATCTCCGGGTTCGGGATTGCAACACTTGGAGAGGTTGTAATCGACATTCTTGACATTCATGTCGACCTCGATAGCAAGTCCCTTGAGTTCAGAGCGATCCACATACTCCGTATGTTCACGCGGGGTAATGGGTTGCTCTTCGGGTTCGAGCAACACTTCGCGGAGACGCTGTATATCTTCCTTGCCGTTAGCGACCGATTGATACATATCCGACACCGCTTTATAGCCCAATTTGATGGCCATGCGGGTGATATCGGCTTCGGTATATTCGAGTTTCCAGTTTTTGAACTTGCGTTCAATGATCTCCTTACCTTCGGCTGCCTGTTTGTACTCAATCTCTTTGAGCGCTTGGCGGATCTTGTTCTTGGCTTTGGTGGATGCTACAAAGGTCAGCCAGTCGGCATTCGGGTGCTGGTTTGGTGAAGTCAGGATTGATACTTGATCACCGTTTTGCAGTTTTTGCCGAATGGAGACATTTTGATTACGAATAGTACCACCGACGCAGTGTGCGCCGACTTCGCTGTGAATAGAATAGGCAAAATCAAGCACTGTTGCACCTTCGGGTAAACGACGCAAATCGCCTGTAGGTGTGAAGACATAGACGTCACCGGACTGCTGAACGATAGAACCTTTAACGCCTTTGTACGACCAGTGAGCGGCTATACCCTGCTCTGCCACTTCATCCATGCGGCGGGTTCGGATCTGCACTTCTACCCAACGTTTATCAGGTCCAAGGACAGTGGTATGAAGGGACTCGTAGCCATTCTCTTTAGGCACAGAGAGCCAATCGCGGAGTCGTTTAGGGTTCGGCGGGAAGATATCGGTAATGAGGGAGTATACCTGCCAGCAATCCGATTTCTCTTTCTCCAAAGGAGAATCGAGAATGATACGAATTGCAAAGAGGTCGTAGATCCGATCCACATCGCAATGCTGCGCTTGCATTTTATGGTAGATGGAATGGATGGATTTAGGACGACCTTTGATGGTAAAGGTAAATCCTTCGGCCTTGAGTTTTTCCTCGAGTGGCGCAATGAAACGAGCAATATAGGCTTCGCGTTCTGTTTTTTTGGCATTCAACGCGTGCGCGATATATTTATAGGTGTCGTAATCGAGAAATTTGAGCGCCAAGTCCTCCATCTCGGTTTTGATTTGGTACAAACCGAGTCTGTGCGCCATAGGAGCATGGAGATTCTGGGTCTCACGGGCTATATGTCTCCGTTTGTCAGAGTCTCCTTCGGCATCGAGTTGTCGGAGCAACTCCAAGCGCTCATTTAGTATATTAAACAGGACTTTATTGCTATCTTCCATATATTTTTCATAAAAAACGCTGCAAATTTAATGAAAAATTTCTATTTACACAAGTAAATACGATAAATTTTACGATTTTTCTTGCACATATGCAAATTTTTTAGTAATTTTGCAGCGATTTTGTGAAAATATTAAAATTTAACCTATAATGAAAACAACAAGAAACATTGTCATTTGCGCTTTAGGCATTGCTGCCGTAGTAATGTGCTATTTCTGCGTAACGAGTGTAACCACTCCTATTAAGTTTGAGAACACGCGTGCAGAGCGCGAAGTAGTCGTTATCAAACATCTGGTAGATTTGCGTACCGCAGAGGTAGAGTATCACCACCAGAAAGGTGTGTTTACCGCCAATTTGGATTCACTGCTGATCTTCTTGAAGACTGCTCCGAAGAAAGAGGTAATGAAGGAAGGAAGTTTGACCGACAAGCAGTTAGAGGCTGGTTTGACCGAGCACAAGGCCGTTAAGATTCTGAATGAGGCAAAGAAGAAAGCATTGAAAAAGAATCAGTTTGAGTCGGCAGATGCGCTCTATGCTTATATCTGGGAGAATGACAAAGACGTGATTAACAACGGTTTGGCAGGTTTCCGTCGTGATACTATTGAGTCGAACATGTTGCAATCTTTGTACAAAGGTGCTTATGACGAGAATAGTATTGACGAGATGGTCGTTATTCCGTTCAGCGAGGGCAAACGCTTTGAGATGGAAGTGAACAACGACTACAAGACAAGTCAAGGTATCCGTGTTCCGTTGTTTGAGGCGCGTGCTTCGTTTGAGACCTATCTGGGCGATCTGAACAAGCAAGAGTTAGTTAACCTGATTGACCGCGAGGAGAAATTAGACCACTACGCAGGTTTGAAGGTCGGTGACGTTTATGCTCCGAACAACAACGCTGGTAACTGGGAGTAGCTTGCACTAATACTCGCGCGACTACGGGTTATGAGAATAATTAGTGGCATATATGGGGGGCGGCGATTGTCGCCCCCTAAAAATATCACCGCGAGGCCCACGACGGACTTCGCGAAAGAGAGTTTATTCAATCTGCTGAACAACCGATTAGGTTTTGAGGGGATTGATGTACTGGATCTGTTTGCCGGTACAGGTGGAATTGGTATTGAGTGCGTAAGTCGCGGAGCGCGAGAAGTGACGGCAGTAGAGATCGCGCATGTGCAGCAGAACTGGATTATCAGTTGCTGCAGGCAATTAGGGATCAAGAACTTGAGTGTGATTCGAGGCGATGTATTCAAGTTCCTGAGTGCATGCAGGACGAAGTACGACTTGATTTTTGCTGATCCGCCTTATGCTTTGGAGGAGTTACCTACTCTGCCTGACGTTATTTTAAAGAATTCAGAAGTCAGAAGTCAGAAGTCAGATTCTATCTTAAAAGAAGACGGATGGCTTGTTATTGAGCACGGTAAAGATACCGATTTCACAAGCCACCCAAGACATATAGAAACGAGGACGTACGGAAGTGTTCACTTCTCGTTTTTTCAATAAAAAAGAGGCAAACGCCTCTTTTTTAGTATTCAGTAGTCAGTTTTATAATTCCACGTATATTTCCAAGAGTTTGCAATGACCTTGCGGCGAAATGAGGATATCATTCAGTACCGCAGGAATGAGTACCGCTTCTCCCAAACGCAGAGAGGCGGTTTTGTTTTCCGGATCTTCGCAATCGAGGGCGGTAACAGTACATTGTCCTTCTACGCACATGTAAGCTACGAATGAATCGAGCGGAGCATAATCGCGTTGGATGGGTCTTGTGGGCGAAAGGAGGTTTGTGGTGAAGTACTGCGTCTGCTTGAGGTTCACTACGCCATCGATACGCGGCGTAGTAGGCAGGCAGGAGGCTTCGTTCTTGGGCGAGAAGTCCATGACTTTCAGGGCTTTGTCTAACTTGAGCGGACGTTTCTTACCGTCATTACCTACCCGATTATAGTCATAGAGCCGATAGGTAAGGTCGGAGTTCTCCTGAATCTCCGCGACGATGGTATCGCGCCGCATGGCGTGTACTGTGCCGGCAGGAATGAAAGCGACGTCTCCTTCATGCACTTTGTACTCGCGCAAGTAGTCCGCAAGCGTACCATCCGCGATAGCTGCATGGATGAGAGAAGCATTCATCTGCTGTTTCCAGCCGAGGTAGATAGAGGAATTACCTTTTGCGGGTAATACGTACCACATTTCCGTTTTGCCAAGTGACTCTTCATTTTCGAGTGCAAACTCATCATTCGGGTGCACTTGAATGGAGAGATCGTCTTCGGAATCGATGAATTTCATCAGGACAGGAAATTGGTTTCCGAAAGCCTCATACACTTTGCCGCCTACGAGTTCATCCATATAGACCTCGAGCAGATCCTGGAGTGTATCGCCGGCATGGGGACCGTTGGCTACTTCCGTCGGATACTTGTCGATATCGGAAATGACCCATGATTCACCTACGTTCTCATAGTCAGCCGGTACATTGTCGTACCATTTCTCGATTGTATGTCCGCCCCAGAGTTTATGGAAGAGTTGGGGCTTGAATTTAATAGGATATAAAGCCATTTAGTAATTAGTTATCAGTATTATTCGTTGACGACAATGGTTTTGCCGTGTATCTTTTTATGTCTGAACCAGAGGCCGTAAACTTCGGAGCAGTTGCCTGCTGTGATGAAGGCCTGGATATGATTATTGCGAATGAACGCCATGACAGACGAGAACTCGTCTTGAGTCAGGAGCGTTTGGATCTCAATGTGCTCTTCTCCACTGTAACCGCCTTGAATCTTATACAAAGAGCATCCGCGCACGAGCGTTTCTACAATGTACTGGCGAACACGATCGGATTCATTGGAAACGATGCAGACACGTTTGCGTTTATTGAGCGAGGCGGTGAAATAATCGATGGCAAGTCCGTTGATCCAAGTACCGATGATACCAATGACAACCATGCGGAAGTCATTGATAAAGAACGAGGTACAGCAGATCATGATACCACCGATGGCAACAGATGTGCCGATATCGAAGTGGAGGTATTTATTGAAGATCTTACCGATGATATCGAGTCCGCCGGTAGAGGCATTGATTCGGAAGAGGAAAGCCTGACAAGCCGAGAGGAGAAGAACGAAGCAGATGAGATCGAACCAGACGTCTCCCATGCCGAGTCCACCGCTCATCACGCTATCGCGCACACGCTCCATGACTTCGCCTGTTCGGCTAAGAAGATAGGGGTTGCCGTTGGGATCAAGAACCGTTTGTCCCGCTTGCAGTTGAGCAAGGATGTCGGGTGCATTGATGGCTTGGTGGGTAAAGAGATAGTTCGGATAAATACGATCCAACATTTTGGTGAGCGGACCTAAGATGAGGGCCGTGTAAACCGTCTTGGCGCCGAACTCATTACCGATTAGGATGAATGCCATCAACAAGAGGAAGGCGTTGATGCTTGTTACCCAATAGACGAAGGTGTCGGTCGTGCCACCAAAAAGCGTATTGAGCACGATGGAGAGACCGGAGATCGAACCGACGATCAGATGGCTTGGCATCAGGAAATAATAGACGGCAATCGCACCAAAGGTCATACCGACCGTCATCATGACCAGTTCTTTCCAAAATTTCCAGGTAAACAAGGCCTCCCAGAAGGATTTGAACAATTCACTCCAATGAGCAAGGGTAAAATATTGTTTAAGATGTTCCATCTTTAAACGTGTGTTATTCAGATACTACGAGTCTCGCTGTGCGGCGGGTCGTTTGGCTCAACATAATAGTCTTGCCGGCTTTGGCACGCTCGAGGATCTCCGGTGTGGTACCACGGATCGTGAGGAGCGAGAGGTTTTCGTTATAGGTTACATTGAAATGTTGCTGCAGTTCAGCAATCGCCTCGGGCACAAAGCGGGTATTATCCACACAGACGGAGATGGTAACCGCTGAGGACTGGATAAGCGACACTTTGAGACGATGACGATGGATGATGTCGAAGATCTCGCTCAGGCTCTCTTCGAGCACAAAAGCGAAATCTTTAGCTCGCATGGTAATGAGAATCTGGTTCTTACGCCAGATATAAACCGGAATGTCAATCGGCCCTACTCCATCCTCCGAGATGCATGAACCTGCGGCGTTGGGTTCGCCGAAGGGTTTTACAAATAATGGAATGTGCTTATTCTCAAGCGGACGAATCGTTTTCGGGTGAATAATCTGCGCGCCGGAATAACTGAGTTCAACTGCGTCTTTATAGCGGAGGGAGGGGATAAGAACCGTGTCAGGTTCAAGGCGAGGATCGGCATTGAGGATACCCGGTACATCTTTCCAGATGGTGACCGATTCGGCATCGAGGTAGTTGCCTAAGAGGGCTGCGGTATAGTCTGAGCCTTCACGACCGAGCGTCGTGCGACGGCCGTCGGCAGTACCGCCAATGAAGCCTTGAGTAACCACGACAGCAGGGCGTTGGGATCTATTCCAGCCAGAACGGATGAGTTCGGCGCTGACAGCATCGTCCACTTTGGCTTCACGCCAGGTGTCATCTGTCCGGAGCAGCTTGGGCATATTCCACCACTCTACCGAGAGGCCTTGCTTGAGCAGATATACCGCGACGATCTGCGTGGACATGATTTCGCCCAGAGAAACGATCTGGTCGTAGTTCTCATCCAGCGATTTGGCCGGGTCGTAAGGGATCTCGCCCTGAAGACGAATGTCTGAACCAGGTTGAAGGCCAAGCTCTTTCATGATCGCCACATGGAAATCGACGATATCAATCCATTGTGTGAGGGCTTGCTCTTCCTTGCCGGCATCGAGGAACTCGACGACACGCTCCAAGGCATTGGTGGTTTTGCCCATGGCCGAGATGACGACCATGAGATCTTGTGCGCCGGCAAGACGCACGATCTTCTCTACGTTTCGAACGCCTTCAGCGTTCTTGACAGAGGCTCCACCGAACTTATATACCCTGGTCAAATTAAAAATTAAGAATTACAAATTGGCCATGCGGATGGCGGTGTAGGCACCTTCGATACCCTTGTTACCGAGTTTGCCGCCACAACGATCAAGGGCTTGCTGTTTGTTAAGGACCGTGAGGACCGAGAAAATAACGGGCACTTTGCCTTGGGTATTTAGGGTCGCGACACCTTGGGTGACAGACTGACAGACATAATCGAAATGCGGCGTATCACCTTGAATGACACAGCCGATGACGATGATTGCGTCCACGCGCTCCTCTTTCATGATCCGCGCGGCGCCATAAGTCAGTTCAACGGCTCCGGGGACATGGACGATGGCGATGTTATCTTCTGCTACCCCATGCTTGGTGAAGGTCTCGAGCGCGCCTTGCGCCATGGCATAGGTAATCTCACTATTCCAGTCTGCAACCACAATTGCATAGCGCTGACGTCCGAGAACATCAGCGCTAGGCAGTTGATTTACATCATATTTCGACAAATCCGTTGTCATTACTCAGCAATTGCAATGTATTTGTCAATGTCCTGAGCTTCAGCAGAAGAAGGATAGTTCTCCTTGATGGCTTTGAAAGCCTTGAGGGCTTTGGACTTCTGATCCTCGTGGAGGTAAACGATACCTGCTTTCTTGAGGCTCATCGGCGCGATCATGTCGTTGCCCGATTTAGCAGCAGCCTCGAAAGCCTTGGCAGCCTTGCCGTACTCGCCGAGCTCTACATAAGCGTCGCCAAGGAGTTGGTGAGCGGCCGGATCGATGTTCACGTCATCCGCATCAAATTTCTTGAGGTACTTAGCAGCCTCTTCGTACTCGCCCTTCTCGAAATAGCAGATACCTGCATAGAGGGCAGCGAGTTTGCCTTGCTGATAGAAACCGTACTCGTCAGCGATCGCCTCGAAGCCGATACACTCAGCGTCGTCACCGTTGAGGGCCTTGTCGAAGTCACCTGCCATGAAATAAACGACAGCTTTTGCATTCTCGTTGCTTGCCTCCAGAGCGTGTGGCTTGATGACGTAGTTGTTGATGGCGATGATTGCGCATACAACGACAGCGATACCGCAAACGATCCAGCTGATGAGGTTCGCGTTGTCCTCAATCCATTTACCGGCGCCGGTCAGCGCCTCATTTACTTCTTGCAATTGTTCGTCTTCTTTAACGAACTCTTCTTTCTTTTTTGCCATATTCTTTTGTTAGTTTTTATTGTTTACAATAAGGGTGCTTTTAGGATTATTAACGAAAAAGCGTGCAAAGGTACGAAAAAAATTGCATATATGCAAATTTTTATGGATTTTTTTTGCTTTTATGCGATAAGGGAAAGGGAAAACGGGACTTTGATCTTGTAAGGACGTTGTAAGATGGTTCGTGGATGCTACCGGTTATAACCTACTAATCACCTACTAATCACCTACTAATTACCTACTAATTACATACTAATCTCATACTATATTAAAACAATTATAAGTAAAGATGACGCAGACAAAATAAGTAAAGATGACGCAGACAAAAGCAGACAAAAAAAGAACGCAGGCCTGACGACCTGCGCACTTAACAAAGAATGATACGTATAAAAAATACGTATAGATACTATTTCTTATCGCAAACGGGACGGATGTAGCCGCCACGCCATCCAAAGTCCGGTCCTGCAGAACCGGATTGTGGGGTGATATCGGATAATATGGTCAAATTAAGCGGAGCCATCCACTCGCCTTGATCTGCGCTAGCTGTCCAATAGGTAGTACCCTCTCGATGGTAGATTATGTCGTCTGATGAAGGTAAGGAGATTTTTTTACCACTAGGGCCTGTTACCTCATACTCCCTACCCGTCCACTTAAATGAACATTTCTTGACAAATTCCATGTATTCCTTATAAGTCGGCATGCGCCATTTGCCACCCCAGTTCATACGAGCCGCATCATATTTGGAACCAGAGATATTGTTAAAACTAGAGGCTGTGATTTCAAAAGGAGCCTCGTAATTGTCCTCAGAAAAACGAATTTTCGACTCGATTTCACCCCAAGCATAATAGCCGTCCAGATTACGATCCGCCCACATTACACTTAATCCCAAATCAACAGATTCTCCTGCGTCGGGTGATAATTCTACCGTCTCCTGGGGCAATCGTTTGCCGATATCGGCTGATTCACAGGCATAAAACGTAAGCAATAATGCTGCATAAAGGAAGATTTGTTTTTTCATAATGGGTGTTGGCGGTTATTTTCCATCGCCTCGTCGGGTTAAAATTCGGGTGCAAAGATACAACATTTTTTTGGAACATGCAAATAAATGAGAGATTTTTTTGAAAAATCGTTATGACGATATGACGTAATGAGGACATGACGAAGGGTAATTCGCCGGGGTAGCGGCGAAGAGTGAACAGGAGGATGAAAGCGGGCAATTATATTGCCCTGAAAAAGAAGAAAAAGAAACGCCCGAGTGGTTGGCTCGGGCGTGGATGATTTTGGAAGAGGCCTTAATTGTTAGGATCCCACTCGCAATATTTTACTTCGGCTCCAATAATTCCGCCAGAAGTACCTGTTATAAAGTCCTTAACATAGATCTTAACATAGTTATAAGGCGTAAATTCCCAACCTGTGCCATAGTAATAATGTCCTGTTCTTGCTCGAAATATATAACCATGGCCTACTAATACTGCTGTTTCCTGTGTCCATCCGGATGTTGGTAGCGATGTTATCTGAGACAATCTCTTTTTCCCCATATCTATAATATCCCCTGCGCCAGAGATTTCATATCCATCAGTCCACATTACTTTAAAATTATTTGCGTTATTTATGCCAATATATGCACACTCTGCTCCTTCGATAGTTGTGGCACCTCCAAAATCTAATCTATTTCCCTCATTATTACCACTTCTCATTTTTAATGTAGTAACGCCGACTAAATCATCGTCTGGATCATTGCCGTCGCATGCAGGAAACAGAAAAGCTACAGTTGCCAAAAGCATGAGGGGCAACCACCTCATTTTAAGAGTTTTCATTGCTGTAATGTGTTTTTGTCCGGCGAACCTCTGCGGATGGTACGTAAATAAAACAAAGCGTGAGGCTGCTATGCCACACATCTGAAATGAAGGTCTTAGAAACCACGCAAAAAAGATATGGATTTGCATTAAAAGTTTCTATGTTTTCATTTCAAGAGTAAAGCATAACGCTTTGATATTTCAATATTTCATGTCAGTCCTTTCGGAAAGACGGCGCAAAATTACACAAAAAATTTGACATATGCAAATAAATGAGAGATTTTTTTGTAAAAACGTCATGACGATATGACGTAATGAGGACATGACGAAGGGAAAAGCGCCGGAATACCGGCGAAAAAAGAACACCTAATAAACAAAAGAAGGATCTACATGCGGGATAATATCCCGCGTAAACAACAAACGTTACAAGCCGATGGCACAACCAGCGCGGGGCAAATCTGCCTATGCCCGAGCCACCTCTAGCAGCGGGCACAAAAATGTGACCGAAATGCACGATGACCGTGTCCTAGACGGGATAATAGACGAAAGATACAAACGAGCACAAAAAAAGCGTCCGCATAACTTTTTTACTCGAGAAAACTTCTTAAGAATAGGATTTGAGGCCTGCTTTTCCCTCTGTAATCCGACCACCTCAATCCGCTCGCCTCTTTCGAGGGTCATGGCTGGCGAGTATCGGCACGCCATTAGTGAAGCATTTGCACTCGGTTCGTTGTTTAATTGTTGAGTTTTCCGGTTCCTATTACGTTATGCGGAACGCCATATGTTAGTATCTATGCCAGCCGATTGTAAAGACAATGCGGTGGGTGTCGGCGCAGAGATTGTAGGGTGCGGCGAACTCGTGGGCATAGAGGTTGAGTTGTTGTCTACGATATTGGTAAGCCACTTGGGCCATCATATATTTGCCTCGATAGCCAAGTGCCAACGAGCCATAATGGGCTATTTGCGGCATTTGGAAATAAGTGTCTTGGCGGTTGAATGTCGGATCGATGGCTACTACCCGATCTTGTTTGAAGGTACTCTCGCAAGCATAGCCGGCATTGATATAAAAGCCTAACACAGGGATGACTTCAATACCTGCGCGGAGCGAGTGTCGGTCGGTTTCCTTGGGTTGATGGTAGTAGTCGTGTTGCAAAGCAACCATGCCATATGCGCCTATCTGGAAAGCCACCGACGAGGAGAGATGAAGCGGTTGCGTGATCACACTACGCTCTGTGTATGTTTGGTCCGGCGCATAAGAGAAGCGCAGGGAGTCCGTCATGGAAGCGAGTTCACCTGTGGAGGAGATACTCATTGCTCCGAGGCTTGGTGTCTGGAGTCCGACGCCCAAACGAAGCCATTCGAAGGGACGATAGATAAGTCCCGCCGAGAGCGAGGTGCTGACGCCGGAATAGAACAAAGTGGTCTTGTTGCTATTATACATGCCACCGGCAAAATCTTCCTGATAGATGGCATCTGCAGAGAGGTTGTAGGACTGTACCTGAAGTCCTGCGCCGACGTACCAAGAATCGGAGATATTGATTGCCCAGTTGAAGGCGTATTCGTGAACCATACCGGCCTCGGCGAGCTTCAAGTCATGTGCTCTGTTGGGGGTGCCGGTACAGAATGAGATATCCCAATTGACATCCAGTGTATTGAGGATTGCACCTAGCGAATAATCGCTCTTACCCACTCCATACATCGTTCGCCTATATGATTGCAGACGACGATAGGAGAATTGGAACTTATTGTTCTGCGGGAGACTGAATACGATCGAGGCTTGCGGAACAGAGAAAATATTGGCGTTATAGCGATCTTTATAGGCGTCTGGTTGCCACGTATAATCGAGCGCTTGATCGAAGGAAAGGGTCACTTCCGAACGACGATAGAGTCCAAGTCCGGCGGGGTTGTCGTGCGCAGAAGAGGGGTCACCTCCAATCGCCGACATGGCACCCGACATACCTACATAACGCGCCGTACCGTTGATGGTTCGTTCACCGAGGCGGAAGTAGTCCTGCGCTTGCAAAGCAAGCGAGACCGCCATTAAAATGGCTGTAAGACCGGCTGTTAGCAGCCTGTAAGACCGCTTCGCTGTAAGACCACTATCGTTGTAAGACTTTCTCATCGATTGATACGGATTGTTACGGTGGTGTCTTGGATATTGAGATACTCGATAGGATCTTGCTCTTGGGCCTTTTGCTCTTGCTTTTGTCGCTTTTCAGGCCAGTAGTAAGTATCATCAAGGGGCGCTTGTGAGGCACAAGAGCCGCACAAGACCGCCAAAATTCCTATGTAAATGAGCTTTTTCAAATCTTTCTAAAGCCAATGATCTCACGGACTTCTTCAATCGTTTTTTCAGCACGTGCAGCAGCAGCTTCGGCTCCTTGGCGCATGATACGATCGAGGAGCGCGTCATCGGACGAATATGCCAAGATCTTCTCACGGATCGGCGAGAGGAGTTTGTTGGCATCTGCCGCCATCTGTTTTTTCATATCGCCGTAACGGATCTGCATGTTGTTGTAGAGATCGTTGTAGTAATCGGCAGCCTCTTTACCGCAGAGCAATTCGCAGAGCAGGAAGAGGTTTTGGATGACCTCGGGTTTCTCTTGGTTGGGTTGGGTCGGTCCCTGATCGGTAACAGCCCGCATGATCTTCTTGGTGACAGTTTTCTCGTCATCGCAGAGATAGAGGCAGTTGCCTTCGGATTTACCCATCTTACCGGTACCATCGAGACCGGGCACTTTGACAGCTTTGTCCGCGAAATGGAAGGAGGCGGGTTCTTTGAAATACTCGACATTATAGATTCTATTGAATCTACGGGCGAAGAGACGCGCCATTTCCATGTTCTGCTCCTGGTCCTTTCCGACAGGCACTTTGTCAGCCTTATGCATCAAGATATCGGCTGCCATGAGGCAGGGATAAGTGAGCAGACCGGCGTTGACATTATCGGGCTGTTTGCGCACTTTCTCCTTGAAGGAGGTAACGCGCTCGAGTTCGCCCAGATAGGCGTTCATATTGAGGTACAGATAGAGTTCGAGTACCTGTTTGACGTCTGATTGTACGTATATCGGTGCTTTCTCCGGATCGATGCCGCAAGCAAGGTATTCAGACAGGATGGTCTTGACCGAATTGCGTATGTTTTCCGGCGTCGGGTGCGTGGTCAGCGAGTGCCAGTCGGCGATGAAGAACATACAATCGTATTCGTCCTGCATCTTCAAGAAGGACTTGACCGCACCAAAATAGTTACCTAAATGTAAGTTGCCCGTTGGGCGAATTCCACTAATTACTCTCTCCATAAATCATTCTGTTTCAATAGGTAATTGACGATAGATCGGTTGTGCAAGGGCCGTAAGGGTGGTTGTATTGGCAACTCCCGGAATCTCCTGAATCTTGGTATTGAGCAACTGGAGTAAGTGCTCATTATCACGCGCGTACACTTTAATAAGGAGTCCGAAAGCACCGAGCGTATATTGGGCCTCAACCACTTCAGGTATCTGCTGCAATTCAGCGATCACTTTGTTGTACATGGACGCTTTCTCGAGCGAGATTCCGATATACACGCAGAGTTCATATCCCAGCGATTTGGGTTGTACCAGATAGCTGGATCCGGTGATGACGCCGTTGTCAAACATCTTCTGTACGCGTTGGTGAACGGCGGCGCGGCTGACACTACATTTCTCCGCAACATCTTTGAACGGAATACGTGCACTCTTGGTAATAATCTTAAGAATTTTGCGGTCTAATTCGTCAATTTTTTCCATTATTGTAATAAAATGCTTAAATTTTGCTGCAAAATTACAGTTTTTTTTTGACATGTGCAAATTTTTTTGTACTTTTGTCGCAAATTTCGTAACAATATGACACTTGAAGAGTATATTTCGAGTCATTCGACACCGGAAAATGAGGTTTTGAACGCTATTACCCGTGACACGCATGTGCATGTTTTAAACCCGCATATGTTAAGCGGACACGTGCAGGGACGCGTGCTGAGTATGATGAGTTGGATGATTCGTCCGAAACGGATTTTGGAACTCGGGACATTCACGGGGTATAGTGCGTTGTGCTTGGCGGAAGGGCTGGCAGAAGGCGGTAAGGTCGTGACGATCGAGCATAATGATGAGTTGGAAGAGACGATTAGACGTAATCTATCGCGGTCGCCATTAGCCGACCGGATAGACTTACGTATTGGAGATTGTATATTGGAGATTGAAAAATTGGAAGGTCCTATTGACCTGGTGTTTATGGATGCGGATAAGAGGGAATATTGTGCGTATCTGGAGGCGGTGTATCCGTTGGTGCCGGTAGGCGGGTTTATCTTAGCGGACAACACGCTTTGGGACGGGCATGTAATTGATCCGGCGTACGATAAAGACAAACAAACGCTAGGTTTGAGGGCGTTTAATGACAAACTAAAAGAGGACGACCGCTTTGAGCAAGTCATCCTCCCGTTGAGAGATGGTTTAACCATCATCAGGAAAGTCCGTTAATATATTCTTTGAGTCTATTCAGGGCTTCGGCAAGCACTTCGTGGGACGTTGCGAGGTTAATACGCACGTAGTTCTCAGCGCCATACATTTCGGATGGGTTGAAGAGTACGTGCGCTTTTTGTGCCAAGTCATGACAGAACTGCTCCGCGGACATGTGTAGCGCGCTGATGTTGACCCATGCGAGGTAAGTGCCTTCGGTCTCATGGATCTGAAGCATAGGCAGCTCCGCATGGAGGAAATCGCGCAGGTAGCAGAAGTTCTTGTAAACCTGTTCGTTGAGTTCATCAAGCCATGCTTCTGACTCGTTGTACGCGGCTACTTGAGCGACCAGGCCGAAGGGGTTGAGTCCGTTGACCTCATGCACCTCGAGGGCATGGTTGACCTGCGCAAAGAGTTCTTTATTTGGTACAAAAATATTGGCGCAGAGCAGACCGGCGATGTTAAAGGCTTTGCTGGCCGAGGTGCAGACACAGAAATCGGTATCGTTGATAACGATGGACGCGAAAGGTGTGTAGGCATGGCCCGGGAAAGCAAACTCGCAATGAATCTCATCCGAGAGCACGAACAAATGTTCGCGGCGCATGATAGCAGCGAGCCGTTCGAGTTCCTCCCTACTCCATACACGACCGGTCGGGTTGTGCGGGTTGCAGAGCAAAAAGACGTCCGCCTCTTTGGCTTTGGATTCGACGTCCGCCCAATTGATCTCGAAACGGTTGTTGACGAGCACAAGAGGCGAAGGAACGAGTTCGCAGCCCATATTCTCGATGCAGGAGAAGAAGCAGTTGTAGGCAGGAGTGAAGGTGAGGACACGAAGCGGTTCATTCTCCGTCGGTTTACCGGCTTTGCGTCTATACTCCGCCATGCGTAATTGCAAGGCTGCAAAGATGGCAGAGATGGCGGGTACGACGGCTGTCGTATAGAGAAGGTTGTCGCGGTTGATTCCGTTCCATCCATGCCGACGGGAGAACCACGAGGCTACTGCGTCATAGTTGGCCTGCGGCACGATGGAATAGCCGAATACGCCATGATCGAGCCTACGCTGCATGGCTTCACGAATTGGTTTCGCAGCCTTAAAATCCATGTCTGCGATCCATAAGGGCAGACATCCTTCTGCGCATTCCGAGTCCCACTTATAGCAGTCGGAATTCTTTCGGTTAATGTATTCTAACATGGTATTCGATTTAAAGTTTTATTGCAAGCAATTATCCAATGCGGCTTTGATGGCAGGGATGTCGAGATGCTGGCCGATGAAGACCAGTTTTTGCATTCTGTCACCATACTGCGGATCCCAGTCTTTGCGCAGTTGGGGATCATCTGCCATGAGTTGCATGAGTTCTTCTTTCGGCATGGTAGCAAACCATTCTCCGGCCTTGCGGATATTGAACTGGCGACCAGCTTGCTCAAAGAGATAGCACATGTCGTACTCTTCTGCAAAATAGCACATGCCTTTGCAACGGATCACGTTCTTCGGCCAATGCTGGGCAACGAACTCATCGAACATGCCGAGGTCAAAGGGTTTGCGCTGGAAATAGACGTAAGTCTCTATGCCAAATTCAGCGAGGTGATCGTGATCGCCATGCTCATGGTCGTGGTCGTGATGATGATGATGATGTTCATGCTCGTGCCCCTTTCCGTCTAGGGTTTCCCCCGTTTCATCGGGGGACACCTCATCATCGTCATCGTGGTGATGATGAGCGTCTTCGATTTCCTGAATCCATTTGGCGGAAGTAGCGACCTTGTCGAAGTCAAAAAGACCGGTGTTGAGGAGTTTCTCAAGATCCACATCACAGTAATTTGTCTCAATGATTTCGGCGGTAGGCTGTATAGCGCGAATAATAGACTTAATACGAGAAAGTTCATCTTCGCTAACCTCAGAAGCCTTATTTAAAAGGATAATATTGCAGAACTCAATTTGCTCAATAACGAGTGCAGCAAGGTCTTCTTCCTTAGGCACATAGTGCGCCAAAGCGTCTCCTTTGTCGAACTCATCGCGGATACGGAGAGCGTCTACCACGGCACAGATACAATCGAGCGTAGGCAGGCCGTCAGTGGCAAATTGCGGTACCATCTGCGCATAAGAGCAGAGGGTCTGAGCAATAGGTGCAGGTTCGCAAATACCGGACGCCTCGATGACGATATAGTCATAAGCTTTCTGCGCCGCCAAGTCATGGAGTTGTTGAATCAAATCCATCTTAAGCGAGCAACATATACAGCCGTTCTGGAGGGCGATGAGTGAATCGTCTTGTTGGGAAACTACCCCGCCCTTTTGGATGAGCGAGGCATCGATATTCACTTCACCGATATCATTGACGATAACCGCAAAACGAATACCTTTCTGGTTCGTCAGGATGCGGTTGAGAAGGGTTGTCTTGCCGCTTCCGAGATAGCCCGTAAGCAGCAAGACAGGAATTTTAGTTATTTCTTTCATTGTACATAAGCAGCGTAATCGCTGTAATATTTATCCACAAACTCTGTTTGTCCGTTTCGCTCGCAGGTCTGGAGAACATACGAGAGGATAGCTGCTTCGCGGTCAACGGTAGAGCGGATTGCATCCCGCTGACGACGATCGAGCGAAGCGGAGAAACGCATATATTCCACACAGGTCTTAGCAACCTCATCCATGATGGCAAGGGCTTTATCTTCTTGCTTGAGCGCGAAATACATGGAAGCCATCGAAGCGGAAGTATAATCGTACGGGATATTGTATCCGGGCAGTTGCTCTTCCGCAAAATCGAGTACTTCAAGTGCCTTGTCGCGTTGATTCTCACGAATGAGTTGTTCCGCCAGTTGGGCGAACATCATTCTGTGGGTGCGGCACATACGCATGAGGTTCTCATCGATATAGATACCCGGGATATTCATGTTGCCGTACTTGAATTGATGCATCATGTTCTCGTACATCTTCTCCGTGTTCACACGCGGTTGACCATCGCGGCTACGGGTCGGCGTGATTTGGTATGCGAGACCGGTGAGTTCCATGTAAGGCTCGAGACCGAGGTAATAGTCATTACCAACGGTTGCACAGAAATACATGGGGCGTTGCCATTTGTTGGTCGAGAGCATTTCCATGATCATCATCTCGGAACGCGTGTACATGCGTTTTTTCTTGAAGAAGATCTGCTCGCCTTCCGGTGTCTCCACGTAGAGTTGATCGGACGGGATGTAGTTATCGCCTTCGCGAGTCTTGGTCCGCGGATCGTCGGAACGCAGGAAATTAAACGCTTTCTCGACCGAGATGGGCTGACCGAGACGGTTATCGACACGTGCAATCTCGTTGGTACCCGGCATGAAATCCTTGTACTCCCACGAGATCGGCAGTGCCTCAGACTCATAGTACGGACGCTTCATCTGCGAGATATACCAGTCGGTCTGCAGGTACGAGAGGTTGCAGACGCGGAGGTCGGTACCTACTTCTTCAACCTCTTGGTTGTACCAGAGCGGGAAGGTGTCGTTGTCACCGTTGGAGAAGAGGATCGCTTGCGTCTCGCAGGACTTGAGATAGTTAGCGCCGAAGTCACGGCAGGAGTAGCGTTGGCTACGATCGTGGTCATCCCAGTTCTGCTGCGCCATCAAAGCCGGAACTCCAAGGCAGAGAAGCGAAGCCAAGCCAGCCACGCAGGCCTTGCCGGAATCAGACTTGAGATAGTTATTGATCCAGTCGATGATAGCCAGTACACCAAGACCGATCCAGATACAGAAGGCGTAGAAAGAACCCGCGTACGCATAGTCACGTTCACGCGGCTGGTACGGCGTCTGGTTGAGGTACATAACGATCGCGAGACCGGTAAGGAAGAAAAGGAGGAAGGTCAACGTGAAGTTCTTCCATCCTTCCGCTTTACCGTCTTTATCGCGTTTGCCGCATTGCCAAACGATACCGATGATACCGAGGAGGAGCGGCAGGAAATAATAGACATTATGGCCTTTGTTCTCCTTGAGTTCGGTAGGCAGCAACGACTGATCACCCAACATAGCGTTGTCGATGAAGTCAATACCGGAGATCCAGTTACCTTTTGTAATGTCGCCGTAGGACTGCAGGTCATTTTGGCGGCCGACGAAATTCCACATGAAATAGCGCCAGTACATGAAGTTAACCTGGTAACGGAAGAAGAAACGGAGGTTCTCACCGAAGGTCGGACAATAATCCGTTTTCTGCTGTCCGCAGTACTCGTAGCGAACGCGTTTTCCTTTGACATTCGCCCACTCTTTGTAAGCGCCGACATGACTTCCTTGCGAGGAATACATACGCGGGAAGAGCATGCAGAACTGCTTCATGTATTGGTAGGACGTCTTGTGTCCGGTAACGACATAATGGTCTTTCTCGCCTTCCACTTTAGGTGCGGGTGCGTATTGTGCATGACCGATCTTTTCTACGGGGATACACATGTTTCCTTCCACGCGCAGTTCTACCGGCGCATTGTAGGTCTGGCCATAGAACAAAGGCCGATCGCCGTACTGCTCACGGTTGAGGTAGTATTTGAGCGAGAAGACATTATCCGGCGAGTTCTGATCCATCGGTGTATCTGCATTGGAACGGATCACGAGGGCTGCATAGGAGCTATAACCGATCAGGATGACCGTTACCATGAGAACAGCCGTGTTCGCCCAACGCCATTCACGTTTGCGGGTGTACCAGATAGCCCAAACAAGCAGGGCCACGGTCAGCACGATGGCGACTGCGAGACCCGTATTGAACGGACAGCCGAAACCGTTAACAAACAACAGTTCAAACCAGCCGAGTACGGTAGGATAGCCCGGGATGATACCATAGAGGATCACCAGAAGTACCGCACACGATGCGAGGAACGCATAGAAGAGACCTTTCCACGAGAACTCATACTTACGGAAGTAATAAACGAGTCCGATCGCAGGGATGGTCAGCAAGTTCAGCAGGTGGACGCCAATGGAGAGGCCCATAAGGTACGCGATTGCAATAAGCCAACGGTCACTACCCTCTTCGTCTGCCTGTTCATCCCACTTGAGGATGAGCCAGAACACGACAGCTGTGAAGAGCGATGAGGAAGCATATACCTCGCCTTCTACCGCCGAGAACCAGAAGGTATCGGAGAAGGTGTACGCGAGTGCGCCTACCGTGCCTGCACCGAGCAGAGCGATGCCTTTCCACATGGTGTCGGGTTGCACAAGTTTCTTCGCCAATGCCGTGATCGTCCAGAAAAGGAAGAGGATCGTGAAGGCACTGGCGAGGGCAGACAAGGCATTGACGCACATCGCCACATGCGCTGTATCCGACGCAAACAGACTAAAG
The DNA here is from genome assembly GCA_947164985.1 of uncultured Bacteroidales bacterium. GTDB lineage: Bacteria > Bacteroidota > Bacteroidia > Bacteroidales > Paludibacteraceae > Colicola. The sequence continues at coordinate 272,390 of CAMUYI010000002.1, forward strand.
AAATGCCCCATGAGCATAAAGAAAGGTGCTCCGGGCGGGTGTCCAACGTCCAATTTCCAGGCGCTGGAGATGAACTCACCGCAGTCCCAGAAGGAAGCGGTAGGCTCCATCGTAAGGAGGTACGTTGCAGCTGCGACAGCAAAAACGAGCCAGCCACAAAGCACATTCCACAGTTTGAAATTTTTCATCTTTGTATATGTTTTTATTATGTTTTAGGCCATATTTAGGCAAAATCGGTGCAAAGGTACTACAAAAAATTGAAAATTGAAAATTGAAAATTGGAAATTTACCCCTACGGGGCTGAAAATGCATTTTTTTTAAAATAATGTACGCGCGCACTTGTGTATATAAAAAAAATGTAGTATCTTTGCGGGCTTTTTGTGAAAATATAATTAAAAACAAATAAAAATTATGATTAAAGTTGGAATTATCGGGTGTGGCTTCGTAGGAGGAGCCCTGAAAAATTGGTTAGAGAACAACAACCCTGAGTGCAAATTGTTCATCAGCGATCCGTACAAAGGATACAATGATGACTTGAGTGACATCGACATCGCTTTCTTGCAGATTCACGTGCCGACAGAAGAAGATGGTACACAAGATCTGCGACTGATGAAGGAATTGATCAAGAACCTGCCGGACGTACCGGTCTTCGTTCGTACGACCATTCTGCCGGGCACGAGTGCGATGCTGACCAAAGAGACCGGACACAACGTGTACTACATGCCGGAGTTTCTGACCGAGCGTACGTTCATCGAAGACTTCAACAAGCAGACCATGGTCTTCACCGGCGCACAGGACTTGCTGACGAAGATCTTCGTTGGTAAGAAATTTACCGTAATGAGTCCGTTAGAGGCTGAGTTGACGAAGTACATGCACAACGTCTTCGGCGCGTACAAGGTAACGTATTTCAATGCTTGCCGCGAGTACTGCGAGCAGATGGGTGCAGACTGGCGCAAGGTTCATACCGGTATTCTGTTGTCAGGCTACATCAACGACACACACACCTATGTTCCGGGACCGGACGGCAAGTACGGTTACGGCGGTAAGTGTTTCCCGAAAGACGTTAATGCCTTCGCTGAAATGACCAAAGGCACCTCGCTCGGCACGCTCTTGGAGCATCTCCACGAGCTGAACGTTCATTTCCGCGGCGTAGAGGAGCACATCTAATAGTCTCCGAAAGCGGTCCAATCCCGACAGTCAACCGACGGTCAACCGACAGTCAGAGATAGGATCAGTATAGGAACACCATTGTGAATTGTGAATTGTGAATTTAATTCTTAATTTTGAATTTTTAATTTTTAATTATGCGTATAGCAGTAGCAGGAACAGGTTATGTAGGTCTCAGCATCGCTACCCTACTCGCTCAGCATAACGAAGTGATGGCGGTGGATATCATCCCCGAGAAAGTGGAGATGATCAATTCCCGCCGTTCACCCATCCAGGACGAGTATATCGAGAAGTACCTCGCGGAGAAAGAACTAAACCTCACCGCGACACTCGATGCCGAAACTGCCTACAAGGATGCCGAATATATTGTGATTGCCGCGCCGACGAATTACGACAGTCATCGCAATTATTTTGACACCTCGGCAGTAGAGAACGTAATAGAAACGGTGTTGCGGGTTAATCCGAAGGCGATCATGGTGATCAAATCGACCATTCCTGTAGGCTACACGGTGTCCGTTCGAGAGAAATATCACTGCGACAATATTCTTTTCTCTCCGGAGTTTTTGCGTGAGAGCAAAGCGCTCTATGACAACTTGTATCCGAGCCGCATCATCGTAGGTACGATCTTGGACGACGAGCGTATGGTGAAAGCCGCAGAGCGTTTTGCCGCTTTGCTGCGCGAGGGTGCGATCAAGGAGAATATCGAGACGCGCATCATGGGGCTGACGGAAGCAGAGGCGGTGAAGTTATTTGCCAACACCTACCTTGCGTTGCGCGTTAGTTACTTCAATGAGTTGGACACTTACGCTGAGATGAAAGGACTTGACACGCAATCAATCATCGATGGCGTTTGTCTGGATCCGCGTATCGGCACGCATTATAACAACCCGTCGTTCGGATATGGCGGTTATTGTCTGCCGAAAGATACGAAGCAGTTGTTGGCGAACTACCAGGATGTGCCGGAGAATCTGATTGAAGCGATCGTGGAGTCTAACCGTACACGTAAGGACTTTATTGCCGACCGCGTATTGGCGATGGCGGGCTACTATGACTATTATCAGCATGGTAATTTTGACGCGGCTAACGAGCATGCTTGCGTGATCGGTGTCTATCGTTTGACGATGAAAGCCAACAGCGATAACTTCCGTCAGTCGAGTATCCAAGGCATCATGAAACGCGTGAAGGCAAAGGGTGCGCAGGTGATCATTTACGAGCCGACTCTTGAGAATGGAACAACTTTCTTTGGAAGCGAAGTGGTGAATGATTTAGAACAATTTAAACTTCGCAGTCAAGCTATCATCGCAAATAGATATGATGCTTGCCTGGACGATGTAAAAGACAAAGTGTATACGAGGGATATTTTCCGTCGCGATTAATGGCTGAGAAAGTAGAACATATCGGAAAGCGGGAGATCATCTGGAGTTATGCCGGCACGGCGTTTATGATCGGAGCGGGAGTAATTCTTCTTCCGTTCATCTTGCATAAGATGCCTCAAGAGACCGTAGGAATCTGGAATATTTTCCAGACGATCACGGCACTTGTGTTGTTGTTGGACTTCGGTTTTCGACCTACTTTTGCCCGTAATATCAGTTATATCTTCTCCGGTGTCAAGACCTTGCAACGTGATGGAGTCGCCCATACGACGAGTGAGTCGGAAGTGGATTATAGTCTGCTGAAGGGTACCCTATTGGCGATGAAGCGGTTCTATCGTTGGATGGGTTTGGCGGTGTTCGGTTTACTGGCGACGGTGGGTACCGTGTATTTCTGGTATATATTGCAGAAATATTCGGGTGACAGACAAGACGCATTGATTGCATGGATTTTACTCATCGCCATCAACAGTTATAACCTTTATACGTTATACTACGATGCCTTACTGACCGGTAAGGGGTATGTCACCCGTACGCAGCAGATCAACATGTTAGGTCAGACGGTATATATCGGTTTGGCGATCGGATTGATCTATGCAGGATTCGGTTTGACAGCTATCGTAGCCTCTCAACTGATATCGACGATTATTCGTCGCGTATTGACCTATCGTGTCTTCTTCTCTCCGGAGCTAAAAGCTCATCTCCACGATGTCGCTCCGCAAGAACCGAAAGGTATTCTGCAGGCTATTACGCCGAACGCGATTAAGATCGGTCTGACGCAGTTAGGCGGTTTTTTGGTAAATAAATCTGCGATTTTGATCGGTTCGGCTTTTCTGACCTTGGAGCAAGTGGCTTGTTACGGAATCACTTTGCAGGTTATGGATATCCTGGCGCGCTGTGCAACGGTGTTCTATCAGTCGTACTTGCCCAAATTGGCACAATGTCGTGCAGAGAATGATCTAAACGGCCTTAAGCGGTATTATATCCTATGTACGGGAAGTCTCTTGGCGGTGTATGTGCTGGGCGGGATAGCATGGATATTCCTTGGTAATTGGGCATTAGATCTTATTCAGAGTCAAACCCATTTTGTGCCGGCAGCGATGCTGATGGTGATGTTGCTCATCAGTACATTGGAACACAACCATGCCGTTTCAGCTGGCTTTATCATGGCAGATAACAAGATTCCTTTCTTCATTCCATCATTGGTAAGCGGAGCGGCCACCGTACTGCTGTTATGGATTTTCCTTAGTCCGTTGCAGATGGGTATTTGGGGACTGATTCTCGCGCCGGGTATAGCCCAATTGGCTTATCAGAACTGGAAATGGCCTAGTGTAGTCATTAAAGAATTATGGAGCAAATGAAAAAACTGGCTGTTATCATAGTGACCTACAATTCTGAACGAGACATCTACGGGTGCCTGGAGGCTTTGTTTGCTCATAACGATTTGGGCGAGGCATTAGAGGTGATCGTGGTAGATAACAATAGCCGGGAGTTCGAGCACATGCAGCAGGAGATTGCCCAACGCTATGGGGAACGCGTTGAAGTTCTGCGAAATTCCCAAAACGGAGGCTATGGTCAGGGTAATAATATCGGGATCAAACATAGTTCGGCGCCGATCATTATGATCATGAATCCGGATGTTCGTTGGATGAAGGGTTCATTAAAGGCGATTACGGAGAAGTATGATAAAGATGAGCAGTTGGCTATCTGCGGTTTCAAACAGATCATCAATGAATCGGGCAAACCCGGTGTTTCGTTCTCCATACTCAACCACTACCCTGGTTTGGTTCGATTGATAGGCGGGATTATAGCCAAACGCCTGAATCTATTTTGTTGGCGACATATGTATTTCTGCGGAGCTTGTTTCTGCGTTCGCAAGAGCATGTTTGAGCAAGCCGGTTTGTTTGATGAGAAGATATTCCTTTATGGAGAAGAAAATGATATCCACTATCGGATACATCATTCCTATCCGAATACTCATGATCGGTATCTGCGCGATTATGTCTATCTGCATCTGACCGAAAACAGGCCTACTACAGAGAAGCAATTTGCACAACGGGTGGCATCCAATGAATATGTGATGCAGAAACAAGGGCGCGCACAAGGGACATATATCCGCAGTGAAGAACAACGACGTCGTTGGAGCAAACGACTATTAGGAAATGATTGATAAAAACCGGATTATAGGAAGCCTCATGTGGTTTATACTACTGGCATCGTTCGCTTACGACGGGTTTACATACCTGCCGGAAGAGAGTAATTTTGCGCTTATCAAGAGTGTATACTATGTGCTGATCTTCATTGCTTTCTTGTTTATTATCACCCTTCAAATTAATTCCGGTAAAATCCCATATCTTTCGATCGGTCCTATCTCATACATCATTCAGATTTATATTTGGCTGTATCTCGTTCGTTTATTCTATGATTTCATGGTCGTAGGTGTAGAGCAAGAGATTGTCACGAATCCATTTGCAGCGATTTTCCTCTATATTAATGCCGCCATCATCCCCTTCTATGGTTTGTGTTTCTTCCGATGGGAGCAAATCAATATGCGGAAACTAAATACGGCTATCCTATTGATTTTCATCGTCATGGGAATGGTCAGTATGTATTATATATTTACAGGAAAAGCCTTGGAATATCTTGGTCCTTCGGGTCGATTCCAAGGTAATGCGTCCATGGATACCATAGCCTTCGGCCATTTAGGAACATCGATCACACTCATGGCCATTACCCTTTTTCATCAGAAGGATATCCGCTTATGGCATAAGTTACTCAGTTCTTTCGCCATCCTTGCAGGTCTCTTTATATCCTTGGCAGCAGGTTCTCGAGGAGCTATCGTGGCACTTATCATTTGCTTTATCGCCTATCTATATATGAATGGTCATAAGATGAAGGTGTTGATAGGATTACCTATATTGGCTGTGTTGTTATTAGCCTTGCTGCCTATTTTGAATGATTTTCTTCTCAACACCATGGACAATCATGCCTTAGAGCGCTTATATTACTCCATTTATGCTCCCGAAAACATGGACAATGACGTAACGAGTGGACGAGATATTTTATATGATAAAGCATGGCATAATTTCATAAATTCTCCTTTGATCGGTTCTACGTTTTTCATTGAAGGAGAGTATGTACATAATAGTGTATTAGAGTCATTCATGGGAATGGGCATCTTTGGAGGTCTTTTATTTATCATTATGGTCATTTATTCACTTGTAGTGGCTTTCCATATGGCAGAGCAGGAGAAACAATATCTATTTTGCACATTATTATTTGTTCAATATCTATCATATAGTTTGTTTTCACGCACCTTAAGCATGTTACCTCTATTTTGGATGTCGCTCTATTTAGTACACACTTTGAATACATATAGAACTCAAAAGACATGAAGATTCATATTTTGACAGCTTGTTTCTATCCTGAATTACATCCGAGAGCTTTCAGGGCCTTTGAGTTGGCGCGCGAATTGGTACGCCAAGGTGATGAAGTACATGTCTCCATACTGACAAAAGTAAAGGGAGTAGATTATCAGGCCATGCAGCAGGAATATGGTTTTCATATTTATATTATAGAATTATACACACGCCAATTGGGACAAACAGGCCAGACCGGATTATCCTTAACATCTGTAAATCCTGTCAAACAGAAGTTCTACTCTATATACCGATGGTTATTGGAGTATCTGTTGGCAGGTAACTTATTCCGCTATGCACCTAAAATTGCCAAACAATTGACGATCGATCCGGATACCGATTTGTTCATCTCCCTTTCTACCCCATTTATGGATATATATGCTGGTGCATTATATTGCAGAAAGCATCACTTATCAAACACGCTTTTTATTGCCGACAGCGGCGATCCGTTCTCCGGAAGTCAGCAAACAAAACGTGCATTCTATATGCGCTGGTTAGAACGTTGGGTGTATAAACAATATAACTTTTTAGCGATACCTACAGAGGGAGCTATACCGGCTTATAGTAAGGTTATCCCCGCAGAGAAGATCTGTATTATCCCTCAAGGCTTTGATTTTAAGGCGACGCCTCTTGCTAAGTATCAAAATAATTCTATACCTACTTTTGCTTATGCCGGTGTGTTTTATCAGGACATTCGTAATCCAGAGTTCCTATTGGCATATATGGCGAAACAAGACCGGAATTTTGTTTTCCGGATTTATCTGCGCCATAAAGATCCATATACAGAGACTATTTTGGATAAGTACCGTGGGTTATTAGGAAGCAAGTTACAGATTCAGTACGGCGTAGAACGAGCAAAACTGATATATGAATTGAGTCAATGCGATTTTTTGGTCAATGTAGGCAACAACAATAGTACTCAATTGCCATCCAAACTCATCGATTACGGCATCACCAAACGCCCTGTCTTCCATTGTACGGCCAATCATTTTGATCAAAAAGTATTTGAACAATTTTTGGCAGGTGATTATTCAGCCGCTATACCTATTGATATTGCACCATACGCTATCACAACTATTGCACAACAATTTAAGAAACTAAGATGAAGAAATTTTTGCTCATATGCGTTAACTATAAGTCTGACGAAGCACTCCGGTTATTTCTGGAGTCTGTTCATCGTGCCGCTGAAGGCGTAAAAGATCTTATACAGGTAGATGTAAAGGTAGCTGATAATTCGAAAGATAATGTAGGTTATTTAGGAGGAGCAAGAAGAGAACTTTTGCAAATAGACACTAAGATACTTGATACGTATGATTACCTTGCTATTTCGAATGTAGACTTGGAAATGGACGAGTCATTTTTCAAGAATCTTTTGGATGTTCCAACGCAATCTGTAGGCTGGATAGCTCCTTCTATTCTGTCTCGTTTAGAACAAAAAGATCGCAATCCGAAGATTCTTCATCGCCAATCCAAGAGACATATGCAAATAGCTAAGTTAATATATATCCATCCTCTGATTTACCGGATGTATGTATCATTGGTGTATAACAGACGTAAGTCACAAACACGATATGATCAACAATTCATCTATGCGGGGCATGGATCATTTATGTTATTTACCTGTCCGAGTGTTATTCGTAAGTGTATCAGTAAATTTACACCTTTTCTCTTCTGTGAGGAGCATTTTTTTGCAGAGGAACTACGTGCTCATGATTTAAAAGTGATATATACCCCAAAACTGGTGATCTATGATAGCGATCATATATCCACATCTGCCATGCCGTCCAAACAATATTGTCGATACAATAGAGAAGCCATACAATTTATTATTAAAAATTATCTATCATGACCCAAGTAGAACGATATGTATATGATTTGGTGAAATCAAAACCCTGGTTGAAAGATTTTTTACGGAACGTCTATCAATCTGTTTTCGATATGCTACCACGCAAGAAGGATTGGTTCGCTTCGGAATTTCAATATAAGGAGCATTTCTTTATAGGCTTCCATGACGTGCAGCCTTTCTCCCCGGATGGCACTAAACTTATTGCTCAGCACGCCGATATAGAGGGGCGCATGCCTAAGGAGAACGATGCACTCCACGTCGGATATTTTGATTTCACAGATGGTCAATTGGGTGATTTTCATCCTATTGCAGATTCTTTTGCATGGAATTTTCACAAAGGTTGTAGGTTACAATGGATAGATAACACACATATATTGTTCAATACGCGCGCGAAAGAAAAACCTTTTGCTGTCATCTATGATGTTGCTCAACAGAAAGCCGTAGAGTTGCCTTATCCAATAGACAGTGTTTGTCCTAGAGGAAAGGTAGCCACAACGCAGAGTTATGAGCGGCTCGAATATTTGATGCCAGGATATGGATATCAGTACATTAAAGATGAGGGCTATTGTGAGGAAAATGCGCCAACGCAAACAGGCTTGTTCCTATTAGATCTACAAACACAAAAAAGAACATTGTTATTCTCTATGGCAGACATGCAGAATGATGTGACAGACGTTTACCCTTCCGCTAAACAGGCCTTTCATTATATCACTCATTCCTCATTTTCTTCGGACGGACGATATATTGCCTGTTTACATCGATTTGTACAATTATCTGATTTGGATGCCCGCACAACTCGATTAGTTATTTATGATACAACAACCAAAAAACGATTCACACTCCCGACAGAAGGAATGGTATCTCATTATGCATGGAATACGAATAACCAAATAGTAGCCTATTGCCGTATTAATGGCATGGATAGACATGCGCTTTTTACGATAAAAGACGGACAATGCGTTGCTGCTCATCCTATTGCCCATGATAAAATCAATTCGGACGGACATCAATCGTGGCTAAATGCAAGGGCATTTGTTACAGACACATATCCAGACAAATACCGCATGGCTAAATTATTTATCGTCGATTGCGAGAATAACGATATAAAACCTCTTGCAAGTATCTATTCCCCTAAGGCATTTCAAACGAAAAACATGTATAATCATATTGCTTGTGATTTGCATCCACGCTGTTCGCGTAATGGGGAATATGTATGTTTCGACTCTCCTAGAACAGGTGTGCGCTCATTGTATTTACTAAAAGTGAATTAAATTATGGAACTTGTATCTGTCATAATGCCCACGTATAACTGCGGACGGTTTATTGCTGAGTCGATCCGTAGCGTGCTTGCCCAGACGTATACCAACTGGGAATTGATCATCGTGGATGATTGTTCGACTGATAAAACGGAGGACGTTGTGGCATCTTTTGACGACCCGCGAATCCATTACTTGCAAAACGAGCAGAATGAGGGCGCTGCGTTGACGCGCAACAGAGCCTTACGCGAAGCCAAAGGACGCTATATTGCTTTTTTGGATTCAGATGACTTGTGGCTACCGACTAAATTGGAACGACAGATCGCGTTTATGAAGCAGAACGGATATGCGTTTACTTATCACGAGTACACGGAGATTGATGAAGAATCGAATCCTATAGGCATCTATGTGAGCGGAAAAAAACATGTACGACCGTTTGATATGTATTGTTGTTGTTGGCCGGGATGCCTTAGCGTTGTTTATGATGCGAAAACCATTGGTCTTATTCAAATACCCGATATTCGCAAGAATAACGACTCAGCCATGTGGTTGCAAGCGATTCGCAAAGCAGACTGCTACTTGCTGCCGGAGAACTTAGCGCAATACAGACGTCGTACGGGTTCTATTACACCGACATCCGTATGGAAGAAAATAGGCTGGCATTACATCCTTTTCCGTCAAGGTGTGGGAATGAATCCTATAGCCTCTACCTTTTGGATGATCATGAATATAGTAGGAAACAGTTATAAGAAGATTAAATACGTTAAACGATATGAAGAAGTTTAATATTCCATTTTCGCCGCCGGACATGACAGAAGCGGAGGTGAATGAAGTACGTGAAGCGGTGCTCTCCGGATGGATCACCACCGGTCCGCGTACCAAAGAGTTAGAGCGACAGATTGCGTCGTATGTAGGCGTGGAGCGTGCCGTGTGTCTCAACTCGGCGACAGCCTGTTTGGAAATGGCCTTGCGCTTATTGGATATCGGCGAAGGAGACGAAGTGATCGTTCCGGCTTATACCTATACGGCTTCGGCGTCAGTAGTTTGTCACGTAGGTGCTAAAGTGGTGTTTATCGATAGCCAGAAAGATAGCCTTGAGATGAATTATGAGGCCGTAGAAGCAGCGATCACACCGCGCACTAAAGCCATTATCCCGGTGGACTTGGCCGGTATACCGTGCGACTACCAGCGGATCTTCGATATCGTGGCGCGAAAGAAAGCCCTTTTTGTGGCAGCTAATGACCTGCAAGCCAAGATCGGTCGTATCGCTATATGTGCCGATGCCGCACATGCTTTTGGAGCTTCGTGGCATAATAAGATGGTAGGAAGCATTGCCGATTTTACTTCCTTCTCTTTCCATGCTGTGAAGAACTTCACCACGGCGGAAGGCGGTGCGTTGACTTGGAATATACAAGGGGTAGATAATGAGGCGCTTTACCATCAGGTACAACTCTACTCGCTCCATGGGCAGTCCAAAGATGCATTAGCTAAGACTCAACTCGGCGCATGGGAATACGATATTGTAGGACCGTGGTACAAATGCAACATGACCGATATAGCAGCGGCTTTGGGTCTGGTGCAGATGAAGCGTTACCCTGCCCTTTTGGCACGCAGAAAAGAGATCATCGCGCGCTATGATGCAGCTTTCAAACCGCTAGGCGTGGAGGTTCTCAAACATTATACAGACGACTATACCTCGACCGGTCACCTTTATCTCACGCGTATTCCAGGGGCTGGTCTGGAGAAACGACAGGCGATCATCGTCGCAATGGCAGAACGCGGTATAGCCACCAATGTGCATTATAAACCGCTACCGATGATGACGGCTTATAAGGCTTTGGGCTTTGATATTAAGAACTACCCGAACGCTTACGCGCATTTTGTGAATGAGATCACATTGCCGTTGCATACGCGTCTGACAGACGAGGAGATCGACTATATCATCGAACAATACACGGCTATTTTGAAGAATAGATGATACGATTTTGTGACATAGTATTCAGTTTTTTCGGTCTGCTTTTGCTTAGTCCCTTGTTCCTCATCGTTGCCTTATGGATCGTCATTGATGATCCGGGACCGGTCTTCTACCGCCAACAACGGGTGGGACGAGATAATAAGGACTTCGGTTTGCTCAAGTTCCGCTCTATGCGTGTCGGAGCCGATAAGATGAGCCTGATCACTATAGGTGACCGTGACCCTCGTGTCACGCGCGCGGGATATTACATAAGGAAATACAAACTCGATGAACTTCCGCAGTTATGGAATGTTTTGGTTGGTAATATGTCCTTAGTCGGTCCGCGACCAGAGGTGCGCCGTTATGTAGATACGTATACCGAAGAGCAAAAAAAGGTGCTCTCCGTGCGACCGGGTATTACCGACTATGCCTCCATCGAATATATTGATGAGAATACCCTTCTGGCTGCGTCTGATGATCCTGATAAGACTTATATAGAAGAGATCATTCCGGCAAAAATAGCTCTGAACATGAAATGGATCAATCATCAAACAATCGGTGAATATTTGAAAATCATTTTCCTTACATTTGCAAAAATAATACGATAAACTATATGGAAAGAAGAGTAAGAGTTCGTTTTGCGCCAAGCCCTACCGGCGCACTCCACATTGGCGGTGTTCGTACCGCTTTGTACAACTATCTTTTTGCCCGTCAACATGGCGGTGACATGCTGCTTCGTATCGAAGATACAGACAGTACGCGCTTTGTGCCCGGTGCAGAAGAATACATTCTCGAAGCCTTAGAATGGTTAGGCATCGGTATTGATGAAGGTCTTCGCATGCGTAATGGTAAGATTGAAGCCGTTGGTGAACATGGTCCATACAGACAGAGCGAGCGTCGCGAGATCTATCATCAGTACGTTAAACAGTTGCTTGATTCGGGTCATGCATACATTGCGTTTGATACACCTGAAGAACTTGAGGCTAAGCGTGCAGAGATCCCTAATTTCCAATACGACGCCCGTACTCGTTTAGCAATGCGTAACTCCCTTACCATGCCGGCTGAGGAGGTAAAAGCGCTGATGGATAAGGGTGAGAAATATGTGGTGCGTTTCAAAGTGGAGCCGGACGAGGATGTACACGTGCATGATTTGATTCGTGGTGAAGTAGTGATCAACAGTAATATTCTGGATGATAAGGTGCTGTACAAATCCGCGGATGATCTGCCTACGTACCATTTGGCTAATATTGTGGATGATCACCTGATGGAGATTAGCCATGTTATTCGTGGTGAGGAATGGTTACCTTCCGCTCCGCTTCATGTGCTGCTTTACCGCGCGTTTGGATGGCAGGACACGATGCCGCAGTTTGCGCACCTGCCATTGTTGCTCAAACCGGACGGAAATGGTAAACTGAGTAAGCGTGACGGTGATCGTCTCGGTTTCCCTGTCTTCCCACTGGAGTTCCATAACCAGAAAGATGGTACGGTTTCTAGTGGCTATCGTGAGAGCGGATACCTTCCGGAGGCTGTGATCAACTTCCTCGCGCTACTTGGCTGGCATGGAAGCGGCGACCAAGAGCTATACTCGATGGAGGAACTTATAAAGGATTTCAGCCTTGACCGCGTGTCCAAATCGGGTGCTAAGTTCGACTATGAGAAGGGCAAATGGTTTAACCATCAGTACCTGCAATTACGCAGCAATGAAGAACTCGCACAAATGTTCTTGCCGACATTAAAGGCTAACGGCATCGAGAATCCGGATATGCAGATGGTGGCAACCGTTGTGGGACTCACCAAAGATCGTGTGAACTTTGTTCCGGAACTGTGGGAACAAACGAACTTTTTCTTTGTAGCTCCGACGGAGTATGACGAGAAATCGCTCAAGAAACGTTGGAAAGAGGATTCGCCGAAACACATGACCGAGTTACTTGAGGTGCTTGAGAATGCGCCTTCATGGGACGCAGAGACCTTGGATGGTATCGTGATGCCTTGGATTGAGGCTCATGAGTACGGTGTGGGCATCGTGATGAACGCTTTCCGTATCTGTCTCGTCGGTGCGGCACGTGGTCCGCATATCTGGGCGATCACCGATGTGCTCGGAAAAGAAGAAACCTTAGCACGTGTTCGCGCTGCACTAAAAATCCTAGGATGACCTAGGACGACCTAGGAATACCTATGTCCCCACGCGAAGCGTTAAAAATATTTTTCGGATACGATGATTTCCGGCCCTTGCAGTCGGAGATCATCGAGTCCGTCTTAGCAGGGCGTGATACGCTCGCGTTGATGCCTACCGGCGGAGGAAAGAGTGTCTGTTTCCAGATACCTACTCTCGTCATGGCGCAGGACGATCCGAATAAGCGCTTATGCCTCGTCATCACGCCGCTTATCGCTTTGATGCGGGACCAGGTGGAGAACCTCAAGGCACGGGGGATACATGCCGCGGCGATCTATACCGGTATGTCGTTTGACAAACAACGTGTAGCGTTGGACAATTGTCTTTATGGTCCGTACCATTTTCTCTACTGCAGTCCTGAAAGGCTTGAGAGTGAAGAGTTTCGCAAGCGTTTGGCTGACTTGCCTATAGGTCTGATTGCGGTGGATGAGGCACATTGTATCTCGATGTGGGGATACGATTTCCGGCCATCGTACCTGAATATATCAGCTGTTCGGGCTTTGTTGCCAAATGTACCGGTACTGGCCCTTACGGCGACGGCTACACCGGAAACCATCAATGATATACAAGATAAGTTGGGTTTTGCTGAAAAGAATGTACTGCGCAAGTCCTTCCGACGGGAGAACCTGACGTATGTGGTACGGCGTACGGATAATAAACCCGAACAAGTAGCACATATCTTATCCAAAGTGCCGGGGTCAGCCATTGTGTATGTACGGAACAGAAAGCGTGCACAAGAGTTGAGTGAGTGGTTACGGGTGACGGGTGACGGATTGCGGGTTGACTACTACCATGCGGGATTAACGACCAAAGAGCGTAATGAACGGCAAGAGGCGTGGACGAGAGGAGAGACGCGCGTTATTGTGGCTACCAATGCGTTCGGTATGGGTATAGACAAGCCTGATGTGCGGCTCGTGATACACTATGACTTGCCGTCCCACCTGGAGAATTATTATCAGGAAGCAGGACGGGCAGGTAGAGACGGACAGACGGCTTATGCGGTTTTGCTCTTTGACCCGCGCGAAGATCCGATGAAGATTCAACAACGCATCACGAATACGTATCCGCCTAAGGAGTTCGTTGAGCAGGTCTATCATAAGACGATGGATTTCCTGCAGATAGGGGCCGGCAGCGGGTATGGACATCGGTTTATGCTGCATATAGATGAACTATGCCATGTGATGAAGTTGCCGGTTATACAAACCTACTCTGCCCTTCATCTGCTTACTCAGGCAGGATATATCGATTTCGAAGAGGAACATGAGACGCTACCCCGCGTGCAGATCAAGGTGCCGCGGCACCTGTTAGGAGAGTATAATCTATCTTCCGATCAAGCATACATGCTAGATACGCTAATGCGTTCCTATACCGGCATCTATACCGACCTTCAATATGTACGGGAGGCTGACGATAAGAACAATCATCAGTTGTTAGTCTCTTTGGCTCAACGGGGCATCATCACCTATATTCCTCGTTCTGTCGGTTGCTCGCTTACTATGACAAACGAGCGACAGACAGAGATCTATCTATCGCCCGTTATCTTTGAGCAGCGCCAAGAGCGCTTTGTCGCTAAAATCAAGGCTATGCTGGAATATGCGGAGCAGAACCAGTTTTGCCGTGAGCAGGTCTTACTCGCTTATTTCGGAGAGAACACTACTGTCCCCTGCATGCGTTGTGACGTCTGCCGGGAGTTGAGCCACCGAATCATTGCTGAGTGACGGAGCATCTTCTCCCAAAATCTCCAGCAATCCTTCTATCTCTTCTTCGCTTAGGTTCTTACGGTCATTCACACCCATCATAGGTCCAAAGAAGACCTTTAGTAAGGCCCGACCGATCACTTTGTTGAGATTGAATTTCGGGTTTGTCGCATCACCTGTCACCGGTACATCCAGCACAACTATATCTTGCGCGGAAGTAAGCATCTTGACACCAAGTCGAACAGGGACGTCCTTGTATTTGGCTTTGGTCATCAGATCGCGCCTACCTACTCTCGGATGATTCATGATGATTCGGTTAGAGCCTTTCAGTTTACCGGATACCACATCCATGCGGCTATCGACACGCAGGTCACCACCATTCAAGGGATAGCCGGTATAGTTACGGCATAAGGCACTGAAATCACGCAGTTGAACACCGGTCATCTTCAGTTCTGCCCGCGTGTCCTGGTGCGCTAAGTCCGTACCGCCGATGAAATCCAGTTTCAGTTTGGCATCGGAAGTTAAAGTAGCATCGATCTTCACGGCATTGCGACCGTTGGTTGCGATGTTATCGCCCGTTATTTCGAGCGTTTGGATACCATATTCCCACTCGTGTTTCATCGAATAGTCGTGGTACATCAGGTCATGACCCGTGATCAGTACTTTCTTCGCCATCCAGACGAGGGGTTTATCCGTAGATGGCTCGACTTCTTGCGCTTTCGAGGTCTCGACCGAATCGACCGCTTCTTCTGAATCTTTCTTGAGAAGACGACTTAGGGTATTCCAACTCTCATGTACCTCGTAGTCACCGGTGATGCCGGTGAGGATGAGGCTATCGAGGATGAAGGTTTTGGTATTAAGGTCACCTTTGTTGACTACTACCCGTAGTTCATCCATCGCTGCGACCTGATCATCGTGCGTGTCTTTGATGCTCAAACCCGTCATCGCCAAACGACCTTTAAGTTGAATATTAGTGATATTATCCAAACTACCGTCTACATGAATGTTTCCGTTCACTTTTGCCCCTAAACCGCTGACATTCAAGTAATCCTGCACCAAGGGTAAGGCTACATCCGTATGCACGTCCTCTAAGTTCAGCCGAACGGCATAGCGGTTCGATTGCATCTTGTAACCGGCGATGATGCCTACCCGACCACCTGTCGGTAGACCAAACTCCAGACCGGCATTAGTCTGCTTGTTATCAAAGAAGACACCCGGGATGCGCAGCGATATATCCTCTACTTTCCATTGTTTATCAGAGATCACATCGCGGTAACGCACGGAACTGTTGTTAATGCGAATGTCATCGAGCGCAATCGTCCAAGGACTTTTATCGCTTGTCTCGGTTGCTTCGATGGTCGTTTTCACTGTATCTTTTGGGCTGAAACGCTCCATGATATCGGAGAAATTGAGTCGGTCATGACTCTTGAGCACCTGACCGTTGAAGCCGTCCAGATGGATGGCACGGATCTTGACACGCTTGGCAAGCAGTTGAGGATAAGCGATTTGCACGTAGAGTCGGTCAAACGAGATGAAGTTCGTCTCGCCGTTGGCTTCTTTACATTCAAAGCCATTAATCCTCACTCCGCCCCAGAACGGATTAATGATCACTTGGTCGGCATGGAGTTTACGACCTACGAGAGTTTCGCCATGATTGTTGACGATGTACTTGGCTATCGGAGAGACGACGCCAAGTATCAAAGCAAAGAGGAGCACTATTGCTAGCGCTCCCCATCCACATATCTTCCAGAATGTTTTCATCTGAATGATTTGTTTAATTACTCAGCTGCAAGCGTGATGCGACGGAAGTCGAGGATCGTGACGCCTTTTGCTTTGAGTACGTCCTTCACGAGCTCTTTGCTCTCGCTCATGATGTATTGTTGCTCAACGAGCGTGCTCTCTTTCAAGAACTTATTCAAACGACCTTGTGCAATCATCTCGATCTTCTTAGCCTGGGCAGCGAGGTTAGCCTCTGCCTCTGCCGGAACTTTCGCACGGATGTCACGAGCAATCTGAGCCTGCTCCTCGGTCAACCAGCCCTTAGCGGTGTTGGAAGCGATGTGATCATCGCTATCGCAGTGAGCGGGGTTGAGACCAGCCTTACGCAGCGCGTTCTCAACGGCTTTGTTGATCTCGTCCTGTTTGGTCTTCTCGATAGCTACCTCAAGTTCGTGCTTCTTAACGTCGTCAGCTACGTGATCAGCGTCCAAAGCGATCGGCGACATAGCAGCTACCTGCATGGAGATACCATGAACGGTCTCAGCGTCAGAACCTGCCTCTGCAGCAACGAGCGAACTCAGTTTGTTTCCGAGGTGATTGTAAGCGTCCACTACCGGTGCCTCAAGGCATGCGTAGTCAGCCAACTCCATCTTCTCGCCGGTAACACCGGAACGCTCTGTGATGATCTCAGCCACGGTGAAGTTACCGATCTTGAGGTTCTTGAGTTCCTCTTGGCTCTGTACTTTGTTATCCAAAGCAGCATCCAGGATGAGTTTAACCATACCAACGAAGTCCTCGTTCTTAGCTACGAAATCGGTCTCGCACTTCACGCCTACGATAGCGCCGAAGTTACCTTTTACCTTTGCGAGTACGCAACCTTCCGAAGCCTCACGGTCGCTACGTTTTGCTGCGATAGCCTGCCCGCGCTTGCGGAGCAAGTCCTTCGCAACCTCGAAATCACCGTTAGCCTCTTCGAGAGCCTTCTTTACATCCATCATACCTGCGCCAGTGATGTCGCGCAGTTTTTTGATATCAGCTAATGTAACAGCCATATTCTTAATTAAAAATTAAAAATTAAAAATTACGAATTATTCGGCAGCTTCTTCAGCGTCTGCTTTCGGAGCAGCTTTGCGGATACGTTGACGACGCTCTTTGGGAGCCGGAGCCTCTGCGGTAGCTTGCTCTTGAGCAGCTTCCTCGTCAGCTTTCTCTACCTTACGCTCCTCGAGACCCTCTTTGATAGCCTCGCAAACAGCGGTGAGGATGACGTCAATAGCCTTCGTTGCATCATCGTTTGCCGGGATCACGAAGTCAATGTTGTTCGGGTTTGAGTTCGTATCTACGATACCGAATACAGGAATACCCAGACGGTTAGCCTCTGCAACAGCGATCTTCTCTTTGATCACGTCAACTACGAATACAGCACTCGGCAGACGAGTCATGTCGGCGATAGAACCAAGGTTCTTCTCCAGTTTCTCACGCTGACGTGCGATTTGCAGTTTCTCGCGCTTCGAAACGTTATCCAGCGTACCATCGGTAGTCATCTTGTCGATCTGGCTCATTTTCTTCACAGCCTTACGGATCGTCGGGAAGTTGGTCAACATACCACCTGCCCAACGCTCGGTGATGTACGGCATGCCTACCTCTTGTGCGTGAGCAGCGATAACCTCTTGAGCCTGTTTCTTCGTACCAACGAACAGCACCTTACGGCCACTGCGTGCCAGGTTCTTCAAAGCTTCAGCAGCCTCGTCAACCTTTACGACAGTCTTGTTCAAGTCGATGATGTGAATACCGTTGCGCTCCATGTAGATGTACGGAGCCATTGCCGGGTTCCATTTGCGTTTGAGGTGGCCAAAATGTGCACCAGCCTCGAGCAATTGATCAAAATTTGTTCTCATTTTTTTGTGTAATGTTTAATGTGTAATGTTTATTAAAAAGCTCCTTGTATTTTGGAATTCCCGTTCACGCGCATAATACATTATTAAATACACGCGCACGCATATGCGTTTGAGACTCCAAAACAATCGTGTGGTAATCCCGAAGGAGTCCACACGATTTGGAGTGTTCTTCCGATTAACGTTTACTGAACTGGAAGTGCTTACGAGCCTTCGGCTGACCCGGTTTCTTACGCTCAACCTCACGAGCGTCACGAGTCATGAAGCCTTCAGCCTTCAACGCAGCCTTGTCTTCCGGATTAATCTTCACCAGCGCACGTGCGATAGCCAAACGCAGAGCCTCTGCCTGACCTTTGAAACCACCACCGTCAAGGTTAGCCTTGATATCGTATTTCTCAGCAACGCCGAGCTTGTTCAGCGGCTGAAGAACGATATAGCGCAGAATAGAAGACGGGAAATATGTCTCGATGTCACGACCGTTGATCACGATCTTGCCGGCACCATCATTTACGTAAACACGAGCTACTGCCTCTTTACGACGACCTAATGCATTAACTGTTTCCATATCTTCTATTATTTCAGGGTGTTAATATCAATTACTTTCGGTTGTTGTGCCTGCATGTTGTGCTCTGCACCTGCGAAAATGTACAGGTTAGTGATCTGACGAGCACCCAGACGATTCTTCGGCAACATACCTTTTACTACTTTGCGAACGAGCTTGTCAGCGCCCTTAGCCATCAGGTCAGCCGGAGTGAACTCACGTTGGCCACCCGGGAAACCGGTGTAGCGTACATACACGCGATCGTTCCATTTGTTACCTGTCAGCTGCACTTTGTCAGCGTTCACGATGATTACATTGTCACCACAGTCCACGTTCGGAGTGTAGGACGGTTTGTACTTACCACGCAGCAGTTTAGCTACTTTGGAGCACATACGGCCGAGGATCTGGCCTTCAGCGTCAACCACTACCCACTCTTTCTTAGCGGTAGCTTTGTTTACAGACACTGTCTTGTAAGAATTGTATTCCATTAATTTTGTTTGTTTTAGGCTTGGCCGACAGACATCTATTAAGCGTCTCCGCACTGCCCAGCCAGGCGATTTATAATTATTGTTTTACATGCGTTCTCGCGTTGTACGCGCGAAAAAGCGTGCAAAGGTACTGCTTTTTTTTGACATGACCAAATTTTTTTTCAAAAATCTGCTAAAAATCTTTCATTTTACTATAGAAAACACAGAAAAATCGCCCGAAATGAGCGATTTTTCCTTGAGAGTGCGCAGAGCGATTAACCGTGTTGCTGGTCGTACTCGGCGCCGCAGACCATCCAGTAGTAGGCCTTGAGGGTCTTCTTGCCGCCTGCGAGGTCTTTCTGAGCCATGAAGGCTTGTTGGTCAGCAAGTTGTTTGCTCAGATCGGCTGCACGGGTTGCAACCATGTCGCGTACTGCGGTGAAGCGTGCGCGGACTGCTACCTCACGGTTCGACAGCGGAGTACTGCGCTCCACTTTTCTACGGAGATACAGTCGGTTACAGTCTTTTGACTCGGTCGCTGCTACGCGGTGCGTACCCAAGAGCATCTTGGTACAAGAGTGTTGACCGCTCTTGCTCGGTTTGGAGAGTGCTCCGGATACATGATCAATACCGGCACTCCATTCTACTTTAGCCATTTCGCGTGTGGCTATCCTCGTACATGTACCAAAACTCCGTTTTAGTAGGGAGTACTCGGATGCACCCGCTCTTAACTCGGACTATCGCTACGTTAGCAGTCCTCGTTAGGGGGATGCCCTCTAAGCCACGTGAGAGGGGTTAAATGTTAATAAAAAGAGTGAGTTTTGGGTTAACCTGTTGATCAGCCTTGATTGGCTTGATCGTAGGCTGCTGCTTCCAAAGACCAGAGGTATGACCGCATGGTCTTTTTGCCGTTAGCAAGATCCTTTTGCGCCTTGAAGGCTGCCTCGTCGGCTGCTTGCTTGGTGGGGTCGTTGAGTCGCGTGTTGACTGCTGCCGAAACAGCTGCAAACTTGGTGCGGATTCCGGTCTCTTTAGCCGTTACGGGCGTAGTGCGGGTTACGGACTTGAGGTCGCGGAGGTAGACGCGGGAGCAATCAGGCGAGGTGGTAGGTGCTTTACGGTGGGTAGCCAACACCATCTTTTGGTCTGCCGCGTGCGGGGACTTTTTGTCGATCTTGTTCAGAGCGCCAGAGACGGTCTCAAACATCGGGGCATAGGTTGCTTTTGCCATAGTGAGTAAGTGTTTTTTGTGTTAAACTGGTCTACTGGTCAACTGGTCTTCTAGTCAACTAGTAGGATCGGCTCTTTCTTTAAATAGGTGAGCGTTTTACCTATTTCTTGCGGTGCTTCTCGATGTGGTAGAAGCCAAGAGTGAGGATCTTGATAAGGATCTCAAAGAGGACTTTAGTCCAACTGGTTTCTTCTTGTTCTGTTTTCATAATGTAGTTGTTTTAAAAATAAAACAAAAATGCAAGATGTTTTTATTTAGCGGCACAAATCTCAAGGCGGGTCTCTTCTGAGGCGGTTTGCTCGGAAAGCCAGCGGGCGGTAAGAGATTGCTCCATGCTGGCGGAGATAAGGATACAGCCTTTACTGTGCTCAGGTAGAGAGCCGCGGTGGAATCGTATTCCGGAACGTCCGGGGACTTGGGATAAGAGGGGTAAGAGCCTCTTAAACTTGGGCGATTGGGTGACTTGAACTTTGTAGATCAAGGCGGGGACGAGGTAGTCGGCATTTTCGAGTGTGTCGCAGATATAGTGCAGACGCTCTACGAGGAGGCCGGTACGCTTGTTGATGTAGTGCGATGTGCGATAGAGTTTGCCGTGGACAGCCTTGTCTTCGGGCATGGCACGGATGAGTTTATAGTACATAAAAAGACACAAGCTAAAAATTAATACAAGCTAAAAAAGACACAAGCTAGTTTTTCTTCTTGTAGACGTAGTCGATGCCCATCAGCGCGCCGGAGAAGGTGGCGACTTCCCCGAACGCGACGAGGAGCGATTCATGGATTTGGCCTTCGGGGTCGATGAAGACTCCGCAGAAGAGTAATATAAGTCCGCCGATGGAGAGCACTGTGGCGGTGATGAGTTGCAAATTTACTTTCATATTCATAAAAATGTTTAGCTATTCTCGGCGGAAGCCACTCCTTCCATTCCGTTGGAAGGACGTTCCGGGTGCAAATATGCCCACATTTTTGGCGGTTTTGCAAATTTTTCACAAAAAAGTCTACAAAATTATCCCCAGGCGTACTTCAGGAAGGCTTCAATATTGGTTTCATCGACCGGTTGTCCGAAGCAGTCGAGCAGGTCTTTGACGATACGCGCTTCGATATGTTTTCCTGCGCGTTGATTGAGACATTGATGTATTTCGTGTGTGGTCATAGAGTTCCTTTCTTTTTTGAGCGTTCAACGATTTCGAGGTTGTATAAGGTCGCTATCTCCCGAAGATGGACCGAGATTGCATCGGGATTGAGTCGGTTACGAATCGGCTTGTAGAAAGCGAAGATTTTGCCGTTTCGTGTTCGAAAGATGAAGTCATCTATTCGTCCTCTCAATGCTCTCAAATTGCCGTCAACTGATCTGAGTTGAAAGGCGGTTTTACTATATTTCGGCATGGGTACCTCCTTTCTTGAATTCGGCCTTGACTTCTGCCCAGATGAGTTTGCGTGGACGTTTGTCGCCATTGGCCATGCGACGTGATACTTCGGAAGCCATGAGAGCGAAGGATGAGCGGGCTGCTACTTCACCTTTGGTGGGTTTAGTGCGACGCGGTTTGTCTTCGCGGATGTAGATCTTCTGTTTGCCGTTTCTGACTTGCGCTACGACGCGCTTGGTGATGACACCTTTGGAGGTGATGATCGTGGTTTTTGATAGTGTGCCGGAGACATTAGCTATACCGGCGGGAAATATACAATCTGCCATAATTATTTGTAATTTAGCGGTTTAACATCTTTTAGTTGGAACGCTTGGGCGGCTTTGAGGGTGTAGACTCCGTAGCGGTCGAAGTACTTGGCAGAGACCATTTTGAAGGACTTCATCATGGAGTTGATATGGTCTGTGCCGTTCCAGTTGAAGGGTATGGGAACACAATCTTTGATGGCGTAGTACGGGTGATCTTTGATCTTGACACCGCGCATTTTCTGTTCCCAGAGTGTGACCCAAATCTGCCGCTGGCGTTGGAGGGGGATGGCGTTCCATTGCTCTTTGGCCGGTCCTATCATGTGCCTGTTTTGGGGCGCGATGTAGGGTTTGAGCAATTCGAGCATAGAGGTCCAACTATCCCGCTTGATGATAATGTCGTCTAAGGATTCCATAAAAAATTTTGAAAAAGTAGTGAGAGAGACTACAGAGAGAGTATTTACTATGCAGATAGTCTCTCTACTACGCATTTTTTTCTTTAATCTTTTGGTTCTTTTCTCTTTCTTTTTCTTTTAGTCGATGACCTTGACCGTCAGTTTGATCTCGTCGGGTTGTTTGTCGGGATAGAGTTCGACGAAGGTCTTGACGTAGCCGTTCATGATAGCTGTGCGAGCTTTGACGCAGTTCTGCTCTTTGACCTTTTCTCTGGCATTCTCTCGCCATAAGACGGCCTGTTCTTGTTGGTACTTGTGGTAATCGGTAAAGTCAAAGACATCGGTGCGCTGGAGTTGGAAGGTGCCTACGCCTTCGATCTCGAACTCGCCTCGGTCGAGACCTTTGGCGGCAAGGATGGTGACGGCTTCGGAGGTAGCAGCGTCGGAGATAGAGTCGATTTGTGCCTTGATGGCTTTCTCTTGGGTGCGCAGGGAGCGCAGGAGTTTTAAATTTGTTGTTTCCATAATGATAAATGTTTTGGGCGCCGGATACTATCCGGCAAAATTAACAATGTTTTTTGTAAGGTCCGTAGGGTCTTTAAGGACAGTAAGGTCATTAAGGACCGAGTAAAAAGGACCAAGTGAAAAGGGGCCAAATGGGCAGCTATTCTTTGTATTTGGCAAAGAAGGTTTTGAAGTCCTCCAAGGGCATGGAGAAGAAATGATGGAAATCGTCGGCATTGAAGATGCGGGGATCGAAGTCGCAGGAACGCATGAAACGTACGTATTTAGAACGACGATTGTTTTCCACGAACGTAACGGGTTCAAGGTTCTGCCACCTGTTGTCCGTCGTGCAGCCGTTGAGATGATCGATACAATCCGCATCCTCTGGGATTGGTCCTACCCAAGCGAGATAGACGGCATGAGAGACGAGAATGTGCTCACGCACTCCCCAAGCCTGCTTAAATTGCAGATACCGTTGTTTGCGATTCGCGTCGGACTGAATTTGACTATTTTCCGTAGTAGTATACGTGCCTTCTATTTCCGTCTCTACCCCACTTGGGGCGATACGCAGACCGATGGTACCATCAAAAGAGACGAAGAGGCGATAGCCGTTGTCGGGTTCGTGCGGAACAAGGCGCAAGGGTGTGCCGTTAAAATCATACGTTAATAATGTGTAAGCCATTTTAATATTGTTTAAAAAATTACTAAAATGGCCGGGCCCAGCCGTTAGCTGTATTTGGAAATCCGCTGCAAAAGTACTGCTTTTTAAATAGAAACCCCGCTCAATTTGAGCGAGGCTGCAAAAAAATTACTTTTTGTTGTAAATACGGCGTAAGGTAGCGGGACTTTTGTCTGTTGAGATATCTAATTTGGTATTATAATCATACGGATGATCCCTCTTCATAATGTCGCACCAACCTTGTATCGTCTCCCTTTCAAATTGTTTGTATTCAAAGCGAATACGAGAGGCTTTTACATGCTTTGTCAGACGAATCAGATAAATAACAATAAAGAATATCAAGATCATTAATGAGGTAATATCATACGTTTCTTCTTTGCGTTCATTCATGTTGTTTTTGGTTAAAAAGGACGCAAAGTTACTGCTAAAGTGCAAGATAGCCAAAGAGAGGTAAGAGCATAAAAAAATGCAGCCATCAATGATGGCTGCAAATTATAAAAAATTTTATTTTTTATTTGTTCAACTCTTGATACATCTCAAACAGACGCGCGACACAGTCCGATTCAGAGGTCTTGCCAGGTACAAAGCCGTAGGCCTGCATGACAGCCCGATCGTTGTCTTGGTGGGCACGGCGGAGTTCGGGCGGCATGGCAACCTCATCGTAGAGGTCGGCGAGAGAACAATCGGGATATTTGGCGCGAGCGTCCAAAATGGCTTGAGCGGTGGCTTCGATGCGGGCTTGCTGTTCGTCAGACGGTGTCGGCCATGGGAAGTTGTTATACACGATGGTATTTGAGTAACGGTAACGCATTTCCAGACGACCGCAAACCGCACGCATCCATGCATTGTGAATATTGGATGTCATTACGCCAAAATGGTATAATGAAGCATTAGGTACTACAAAATTGGCATCGCTACAAATATTTTCTTTGGTGATATAGCCAATAGGAATATATCGTCTGCGTTCAGAACTAACACGTGGGACTAATAAATAATCACTATCCGGCTGACGGTTTTCAGTAAACAAAGTCGGATATTCAGCCCATTTTTGAGTAGCCTCTTTAGTACTTGCCAATCGCATTTGCCGCACCTGTTCGATACGTTCAAGAACAGGTGGACAAGTACGTAAAACAGAAGGGTTAATATCTACGAGCCATAAGCAATAACGATACTTATTATTGATAAATTCCGTAGATCCGATAAACCTACGTACGTATGGCGCTATTTGTGGATACTTGCTCACTAATTCATCTCTTTCTTCTTGCGAAAGGATCAGATTTCCGCCGTCGGTAGGTTGACTACCTTTGATCATCTCAGGTACAGCACACATGGGCTTCTTGCAATTCTCAATAAAGACATCAGGCGCGTCAAGGAGGTAGCCGTTGATATTGGCGGCATCGATTGTTTGCGCATCGGAGAGATAGATTTTCTTTGGGCGCCGAATACTATTCGGCAAAATGGACGAAGCCGAGAAACCTATAATGACACAATGCACGTGGGCTTTGATGTCGGCTTCAGAATCCCAACGGAAGGTGCGATAAGCGAAATCAAATTGGATGCCATATTGCTCAAAGAGCGGTTTCCAAATAGCTGCTACTTGCTCGCCTTGTGTGATAGAATTGGTAGAAACGAGCGCTGCTTTGATGGCAGGATTCTCCTTCATCATCTCTGCCGATTTGAGGTACCAGCCTGCGACATAATCGATATTGCTACCAAAGCCTTTCATGATAGCCACGAGGTCTTCTTTTTGCTCTTTGCTCTGGTATGCGTATCCTACAAACGGCGGGTTTCCCATGATGTAGTTGAGTTTATCAGGGGCAATGACTTCTGACCAATCGACACGGAGCGCATTGCCTTCGTGGATGTAAGCGTTGGTTTTGAGCGGGAGGAAATCCATAGGACGACCGGCAATAGCTGAGGTCTCTTTGAGTGTCTGGCTTTCCGCTATCCACAAAGCAGTCTTGGCAACCGTACAAGCGAAGTCGTTGATTTCGATGCCGTAGAACTGCGAGATGTTAACTTTGATAAGGATATCGAACGTGAGGATGTTTTCCCCGCCGAACATGGCTTGAATGACTTTGTTTTCGAGACGACGGAGCGAGAGGAATGTTTCTGTGAGGAAGTTACCGCTACCGCAAGCCGGATCAAAGAATGTCAGACTTGCTAACTTATCTTGGAAGGTCTGCAAGGCTTGCTTGCGAGGACCAGCTTGTTTGATCTCTTGAATCTGTGCGAACTCCGTTTTGAGGTCATTGAGGAAAAGCGGGTCGATGACCTTGTGGATGTTCTCGATAGAGGTATAGTGCATGCCGCCGGAACGACGTGTCTCCGGGTTCAAGGTCGATTCGAAGACCGCACCGAAGATAGTAGGAGAGATTTCACTCCAATCGAAGTCGTCGGAAGCTTTGGCAAGGATGAGTTCTTTGAGTTCGTCCGTGAAGCGCGGCACGATGATTTTCTCCTCGCTGAACAGACCACCGTTCACGTAGGGGAAAGCGGCAATGTCTGGCTCCAGATACGGGTCACGTTCAGCAATCGGCGTATCGAGCAGCACGAACAAATCCATGAGTGCGCGACGGAAATCGGTGGCACCGTACTTAGCCAGATAGTCGTGGAAAGCTGTGCGGCTGTTGAACAGGCCGGCATCTTCGGCATAGAGACAGAACACGAGACGCACGCAGAGGATATTAAGACTGCGGAGCGTTTCGGGACTATCCTTGTCGATGTATTGCTCGAGCAATTTATCGTAGATATGACCGACTAACTCACCAGCCTTGACGCTAACTTCCATCTCGCGTTTGAGATGTTCGTTGCCTTCGTCCACAAGGAATTGCAGGCGGTAGTATTCCTTTTCGAGGTTTTCAAGAAGAATCTTCTGCGGTTCGCCGTTGGGTTGCTCCATGTCATAGACCCAGAACTCGCGGAAGTTACATGTGACGATCCAACGCGGGCGCTGGCTGTACGGCAGTTCTGCGGCATAGCGTTTGGCCTGTTGGAAAGGATTGAGGGACGTACCATCGGACTGTTTGATCGGTTCACCAAGGTCTTTCTTGATACTCTTCTGCTCGATCATAACGTGCGTCGAAGGGATGAAGCCGTCGATGAAGGACGTGTGGTCAAGGTGTACCTGTTGCTCGTAGAGCAAGAAGGTATCCACGTGCTCGATGCCGAACACTTCGGTTAAGAGTGTGCTCCAGAAGATTTGGCTCTCGCCTTTCTCGTAGCCCTTACCTTTCCATCTTTCTGCAAATTCCTTTGCTGCTTTTTGTTGCTGTATCTGGGTCATAGCATTAGGATTTGTCATTACGCTATGACCGGCATAAAAAAGCGGGCATTCGTGATAGTCACTCTCCCCGCATATCTGGGCTCTCGCTAGCCTGTGTAGTGGTTCAAGCAACATCGAAGCCCGCCGTGTATAGATACAATACGCCCCAAAAGGGCATATGTATATACATACACCGACAGACATTCATTGTTGCAATGCCTTGACTACACATTTTGAATTTGCGAGATTCAGATATGCCAAGAACAAAGCGCAATAAACGCTGTTTATAATCTCAACATGTCCGCAGAGACGCTTCTCTGCGATCCGGTTTTACGTCATGGATGGGACGATATGTTTTCAAATCGGGTGCAAAGGTACTGCTTTTTTACGAATTATGCAAGATTTTTGGAGAAAAAAAATGCGGCGGGCGGCGCGCGCAGCATACGTATCCCCCCCTAAACAACAAAAGAACGTTTCTTCACATCATGAAATGATGTACTTGCCAAAACTAACCGATGGCACATACAGGCATAAAAAAAGAGACGGCTCACGCTGAACGTGAACCACCTCTTGCGATACGGATAGCCTAACGGCTATGATTTATTTAACCTCTGCGCCTTGTACGTTGTAGATCTTGCCGTTCTTCTCGATGAGGAGTTGGCCGTCACGGAAGAATTTGGTAGCTTGTACTTGGTTGGTTTGTACATTCTCTACGCTTGTCGTTCCGCCTTGGCTTTCTTCGATGGTAAATACGATTTGTGAGACATTTTCAAAATTACCACTAAATGTAGTTTCGTTGGCATCACCTGTCCACACAGCACCCGGGCTTGTTTCCGTCCAACCGCTTCCACCAAGCCTATTAATGGTTGCAGTGATTTCAATCCTCGTGAAGTTTCCTAAAGAAGTCGAGAACTTAAGGGCATCATTAGAATACCCCTTCCATTCTCCATCCATCCCATCAATTTTTCCATCCAATACCGTCAACGTGACACCACCTTCAGTGAATGAATCACCTTCGTGCATGTCAATACTTGATAAGGTGCTGTTGTTCCACGTTACGGTGGTGGTTGCCGGAGTAGGAGTAACGGCCGCAAACTCAGCCATGAAAGCTGCTGTCATGTACATGTCGACGGTCAGCGGGTTATCAACGGTGGGGAGAGCAACGAATTCACATTCGGTAAATTCGCAAATAGAACTACTTGCTTTCCAGCCGGTGAACTCATAGCCCTCGTTCGGTGTAGCAAGGAGTGTTACCTCTGCGCCCTCCGGAACGGTGTATGTACCGTCACCATTATCGATGATGTCGTTGCTTGGGTTCTGTAAGGCTACTGATCCCATCGCTGCATCGTTCACATGGAGCTGCAGGGTGTGGGTAGTGGGTTGCGGAGCGGGTTCTGCGATGGTAAATACAATTTGTGAGACATTTTTAAAATATATACCAAATGTAGTTTCGTTGGCATCACCTGTCCACACAGCACCCGGGCTTGTTTGCGTCCAACCGCTTCCTTCAAGCCCATTAATGGTTGCAGTCATTTCAATCCTCGTGAAGTTTCCTAAAGAAGTCGAGAACTTAAATGAGGCCTCAACAGAATTCCCCCTCCAATCTCTCGTCCCAGCAATTCTTCCATCCAATAACGTCAACGTGACACCATCTTTAGTGAATGATTGACCACCTTCGCGCATGCTAATACTTGATATGGTGTTGCTGTCCCACGTTACGGTGGTCTCAGCATACATGCCCACGCTCATGAGCGCGGTAAAGAGAAGAGTAAAGATTTTTTTCTTCATAATGTTAATAAATTTTAGTTAATAAGTAATGTAAATTTTTGTATTTTATTTGTTGTATTTCAGAAATCGGCTGCAAAGGTACTGCTTTTTTGCGACATACGCAAGAGTTTTGAAGAAAAAAAATGCGCCGCACGCCGCGCGCGCCATAGAGATACCCCCATAAACAACAAAAGAACGTTTCTTCACATCATGAAATAATGTACTTGCCAAAACTAACCGATGGCACATACACGCCGCATGGTGGCTTGCGGAGCGGGCAGGCCCTGCGCTTGCGCTAAGACTCGCGTGATTCGCAGCACAGCTGCTCAATTACGCTACGTCTTGCGCTACGCTTTCCCCAAAAATTAAAAATTATTTGGGGACCCCAATGCACGAATAGCGAGGGACGCTCCGCAAGCCAGAAACGTCATATCGTGGAGATATGACAGCGAGGGGCTAATCTGCCTATGCCCGAGCCCATTCAGCAAGGGATGCAATAGAAGAGAAGGTGCGCCAAGGGACGGTTTGTTCGGCAGAGAGGCGGTTGAGTTCGAGGTCATCGATGAAGATGACTTCGTCGTCGGGCGCGGGATGGATGGCTTGGTGGACGGCGCGGTAGATCTCCGGATCGGGTTTGGCCATATGCATCTTCTGCGAGAGGAAGAGGGCATCGAAACGCGGGGAGAGGTTATAAGTGCGGTCGATGAACTCAAAATGGAGGTCATTGCCATTGGAGAGGAGGTAGGTCTTGTATCCCCTACTCCTCAGGTCGTCAATGAACGCGAGTCGTTCAGCAGGAAGGTCTTCCAGCATCGCCATCCAGGCATCGATGACCTGTTGGGGTGTGGTACCGGGACGGCAGTACGCCAGTACTTCGCGGACAAAGGAATCGGTCGAGATCAGTCCTTGCTCAAAATCCACCATCAGTTGTTTGGATGCCACGCTGACGGCTTTGACACCTTCTCCGCGGCTATCCATACTTAATATAGTGCGCATGTTCTGCTCACCCATCAACTCTTCGAACGCGTGCATGCAACGCGCCACATTTAGATTAATCAGTACTCCTCCAAGGTCAAACACAAAGATCGTCATAAGCCATTTTTTCAAAAAATCGTGCAAAGATACACTTTTTTTTGCATATATGCAATTTTTTATAACAAATATTTGTTTGTAATTTCGGTCCTCCCTACTTAATTATATATAAGCAGGGTCCCCCCGAAGTTACGTTCGCACAGTTGTACAAATAACAAGTCTTTCCCAATAAAAATATAAAATAAATTTAATTTTTACCGTTAAACCCTTGTATATTTCAAATATTTGTAGTACCTTTGCAGCCGATTATGGATAAGATACGAAATTTTTGTATTATTGCGCATATTGACCACGGAAAGAGCACGTTGGCAGACCGTATGCTGGAGTTGACCGGCACGGTGGATGTGAGGCAGATGGAGAACCAGGTGCTGGACGACATGGAGTTGGAGAAAGAGCGTGGCATCACGATCAAGAGTCATGCCATACAGATGCGGTACAAGTACCGCCCTGTAATGGAAAATGGAAAATGGAAAATGGAAAATGCGCCTGCGGAAGGCGAATATACATTAAACCTGATAGACACTCCGGGGCATGTGGACTTCTCGTATGAGGTGAGTCGATCGATTGCGGCCTGCGAGGGTGCGGTACTGGTCGTTGATGCAACGCAGGGCGTACAGGCGCAGACGATATCGAACCTATACATGGCGATTGAGCATGACCTGGAGATCATCCCGGTGCTGAACAAATGCGATATGGACAATGCGATGCCGGAACGTGTGGAGGACGAGATCGTGGATCTGCTGGGTTGCAAGCGGGAGGAGATTCTCCGTTGCTCCGCCAAGACAGGCGAAGGTGTGCCGGAGATCTTAGACGCCATCATCGAGCGTATCCCGGCGCCGGTAGGTGATCCGAGTGCGCCGTTGCAGTGTTTGGTTTTTGACTCAGTCTTCAATAGTTTCCGAGGAATCATCGCCTATTTCAAGGTAGTGAACGGCACGATGAAGACCGGCGACAAGGTGCGCTTCGTCAACACCGGCAAGGAGTACGACGCGGATGAGATCGGTATCCTCAAACTCGATATGAGTCCGCGCAAGGAGATCAGTGCAGGTAATGTGGGCTATATCATCTCGGGCATCAAGACGAGTACGGAGGTGAAGGTAGGCGATACGATCACGCATGTGACGCGGCCTTGCGACAAAGCGATCGACGGCTTTGAGGAAGCCAAACCGATGGTGTTTGCCGGCGTCTATCCGATTGAGAGTGAGGACTATGAGGACCTGCGCGCCAGTCTGGAGAAGTTGCAGTTGAATGACGCGAGTCTGACTTTCCAGCCGGAGAGTTCGATGGCTTTGGGTTTTGGTTTCCGGTGCGGATTCTTAGGACTGCTGCATATGGAGATTATCCAGGAGCGTCTGGACCGCGAGTTCGATATGGATGTGATAACAACCGTACCGAACGTAAGTTACAACGTGTATACGAAAGACGGCAACATGATCGAGGTACATAACCCTGCCGGCATGCCGGACTTGACCGAGATAGACCGCATCGAAGAACCATATATCCGCGCGAGCGTGATCACGACGGCCGACTATATCGGTAACATCATGACGCTGTGTCTGGGTAAACGCGGTGAACTGGTGAAGCAAGAATATATATCCGGCAACCGAATGGAGTTGCTATTCGATATGCCGCTGGGCGAGATCGTGATTGATTTCTACGACAAGCTCAAGTCGATCAGTAAGGGTTATGCATCCTTCGACTGGCATATGAACGGCTTCCGACCCTCTAACCTGGTGAAGTTGGATATATTGCTGAACGGCGAGCAGGTGGATGCGCTGAGTACGTTGACGCACAGAGACAATGCGGTGGATTTCGGAAGAAGGATGTGCGAGAAGTTGAAAGAGCTCCTGCCTCGTCAACAATTCGATATTGCAATTCAGGCGGCTATCGGTGCGAAGATTATTGCGCGAGAGACCGTGAAGCAGGTTCGCAAGGACGTGTTGGCGAAATGTTATGGCGGTGACGTGAGCCGTAAGCGCAAGTTGCTGGAGAAGCAGAAGAGGGGAAAGAAGCGGATGAAGCAGATCGGAAACGTAGAGGTCCCTCAAAAGGCCTTCCTTGCTGTTTTGAAACTCGACTAATCCATTTAAAATTAATACATTAATACTATGCTTGAGCATTTAATTCCTGCGTGGATGTTAATCCCGTTTGTGGTGATGCTATTATGCATTGCCGTGCTGCCGCTCATTCCGCATGTGGGTGAATGGTGGGAAGAAAATCTGCACAAGTTGTATGTATCTCTGATCCTCGGTGTACCGGTAGGTATCTGGCTATGTTTCAATGGCATGAGCCATGAGTTAGAGCATCAGATGATTTACGACTATGTGCCGTTTATTTTACTGCTGATGGCGCTATTTGTGACGACCGGAGGTATCTGTATCCGAGGTGACTTGAAAGCGACGCCGACGACCAACACCATCATCTTGGCGATCGGCTGGGTACTGGCTTCGTTCATGGGTACGACAGGTGCAGCGATGTTACTGATTCGTCTGCTGATCGCCACGATCTCGCAGCGTAAGTACAAAGTACACACGGTGATGTTCTTCATCGCTATTGTCGCTAACTGCGGTGGTTTGCTGTCGCCGTTAGGTGATCCTCCTTTGTTCCTGCTGTTCCAGAAAGGTACGCCGTTCATGTGGTGGATGCAGAACATGCTGCCGGAATGGTTTGCAACGGGTGCGCTGTTACTGCTGATCTACTTCCTGATCGATACGTATTATTATAAGAAAGAGCCGACAGTGAACCTGATGGCCGATGTACGCGAGAGTACGAAGTTGCAGGTGAGCGGTCTGATCAATATCGTTTGGTTGCTCTGTGTGATCTGCTCGACGATGTTCATCAACTCGACCTATATCCCAGCGATGGGCGAGCATGATGCGCCGTGGTATCTGAAGCTTCTGCGTGAATGGGCATTTATCGCTATCATCGGTCTGAGTTGGCTCACGACGCCGAGAGAGACGCGCGTGAAGAACAACTACAGTTGGACGCCGATCTTGGAGGTAGCATGCGTATTCCTGGGTATCTTCGCGACGATGACGCCGGCGTTGATGTTCCTGCAGCAGAACCCGCTTCCTGTGACCGCTCCGTGGCAATTCGTTTACTGCACGGGTGCGTTGAGTGCATTCCTGGATAATGCGCCGACGGCTATGGTCTTCCATGCGACGGCTACTACCCTGCCCGCTGATGCCGCTACGGCTGTAGCAGGTATCGCACCGGAGTTCATGAAAGCGATCTCGATGGGTGCTGTCTTCTTTGGCGCCCTGACTTATATCGGTAATGGACCTAACTTCATGGTTAAGTCGATCGCTGAGCAAGAAGGTATCGATATGCCGTCGTTCTTCGGCTATATGATTAAGTTCTCGCTCATCATCTTGTTACCGGTTTACATCATCGTTCAACTGTTGTTTATCTAATGACAATTGTTGATAATATCATCTCGTGGTATTCGGCGCATATGAACTATGCGTCGATTACTGCGTTGATGGCGGTAGAGAGTTCGTTCATCCCCTTCCCGAGCGAAGTGGTGATCCCGCCGGCTGCTTTTGTAGCCGGTCAACCGGAGAGTGTATTATGCGCGACAGGCGTGTATCCGATCGATGTACTGATTATAGTCCTTTTCGGTACGTTAGGCGCGATGATCGGTGCGATCATCAACTACGGGCTGAGCGTATGGTTAGGCCGACCGATCATCTATAAGTTCGCTGACAGCAAGGTAGGTCATCTGTGTCTACTATCGAGCGAGAAGATCCAACGCGCGGAGGAATATTTCCGTGAGAAAGGCAATGTATCGACGTTCATCGGTCGTTTTATCCCTGGTATCCGTCAGTTGATCTCCATTCCGGCGGGTCTGAGTCGCATGCATTTCGGTGCGTTCCTTTGGTGGACTTTCTTGGGCGCGTTCATCTGGAATTGCGTACTGGCATTGGTCGGCTATGTTGCCGCCGGTCAGATGAGCCTGATAAAAGAATATAGCCACGAATTATCCGTAGCTATACTCATTATCTTCGGTTTAGCAATCGTTTATTTTGTCGTAAAAAGACTGCTAAAACGTTAAATCGTTAAATTGTTAAATGGTTAGGCCTTCAGCCAAGCGCTGAGGGCTTTTCTTTTGTCTATCACTTCGGCCAGCAGACAAGCTCCGATCCATCCAATCAGGAAGAAAAGGATCAAATAAGTGAGGCGATCGGTCTTGGGTTTGGCATCCACGGCGAAGTGGTTTTCCAATACGACAGGAGCGGTCGCTAACTGTAAGCGATAGTCCATCATCTGCATGTGTTCTTGCTGTTTGTAGATTTCATTGAGGAACAGACGTACACGGCGATCACCGCTGAAATAAACACCATGATCACTGGAATTGGCAGGAATAATCGTGTACTTGAAATAATACGCACTGGTAAGGCTATCCAATTTAAGGGCCTGACGATGATCAAAAGCGACCTGCTCACGCAAGTTCTCCAGATAAATGCCATAGGACTGCTGCAGCGCTTCATCGCTATTGAGCGTTGCCAGCAAAGCCTGCTCTATCTCCGGCACAAGCTCCATATCGCGCTTCTTGATAGAGAATTGCAAACAAAGACGGTCATTCATCTGCACATGGACCGTATCCGTCGCCTTTACCTTATGCTTGAAATCAACATAATCAGCCTTTCCGTCCTTCATCACATCGATCACACGGAACGTCTTGAAATTAAAGACTTTATCCTTTAATAGGTAGGGCTCGATCGGTGCCTCCTGCGGAAGTAATTGTTTGGATAGCAGGGGTGCATATGCCTGGTCAAACTGCTGGATAGAAGCGCCATTAAGCATAGCGATCGCATTGACGCGATACGTAAGGTTCTCAGAACGCGACAGGAATAAAGCACAAGCCAAAGCCAAGACGACGATGGTGATGACAATATACCAATAGCGGTAAGTCAGACGGATCATACGTGCCAGCACGTTCCAACAGGCATTGATGCCGCGACCTATACCACGAGCAATGGTGACGCATAAGTCCCAAAAATTCATTTCTTTTTCCATAATATTATTTTATAACGTTATTTTCTTCTAATCCAGCCGAAGGGGCTATGGGAGGGTTTATCGGGTTCGGACTTCGGCGTTGAAGTCGGCGTAGCATCCTCCTCTTCCACATTGATGACGATCTCATCGGCAGCCGGTGAAGCGACGCGTTCGCGTACAGGTTGCGGAGCCTCGACACCCTCTGCCCGCAGCGTATCACTAAGGTCAATCAGTTGTGCGGGTTCATCGTCCATCGGCTTGGGCGTCTGCGGCGGGTAATTGTCACTGATCGCCTCATCGATGGTCTTACGACCTTCTTCGGCATCTTCGGAAGGCAGACCATCCACTTTATAACCGGTAGCAATGACGGTGACGCGTACATCTTCGCCAAGGGACTCATCGATGGAAGCGCCCCACTGCACTTCGATATCATCGCCTACCTCTTGGACGAACTCGTTGATCTGGTCGATCTCCTCCATGACGATTGCATGTTCGGTAGAGCAGTAGAACTGCAGCAGGATACGCTCGGCGCCATGCACATCGTTGGTATTAACCAACGGAGAGTTGAGGGCATCGTTGATGGCATTGGTGATTCGGCGCTCACCGGACGCACGACCGATATTCATGATGGCTACGCCACCCTTGCGGAGCGTATTACGCACGTCAGCGAAATCGGTATTGATATAGCCCGGTACGGTGATGATCTCCGCGATGGAGCGCGCTGCATTGGCTACCACGTCATCGGACTTGGAGAAAGCGTTCAGCAGGTTGAGTTCCGGGTAAATCTGTTTGAGTTTCTCATTATTAATAATGAGCAACGCGTCCACATGCTTGGCGAGACGTGCCACACCTTTCATCGCTTTCTCTATCTTACGCTTGCCTTCGAAAGCAAAAGGAATCGTGACGATACCTACGGTAAGGATCCCCATCTCTTGCGCCACTTCGGCTACGACAGACGAGGCACCGGTACCGGTACCGCCACCCATACCGGCGGTGATGAAGAGCATCTGCGTGCCGTCATTGAGGGCTTCACGAATATGATCCCTACTCTCCTCAGCGTACTGGCGGGCGGTCTCAGGATCACCTCCGGCACCTAAACCGGGACCGAGTTGCAGTTTATTCGGTACAGACGATTTGATCAGTACCTGCCGATCGGTGTTGCAGACCAGGAAAGAGACATCCTTAAGTCCCTGGCGATGCATGTAGTTAACTGCATTGCAACCGCCGCCACCGACACCGATGACCTTAATAATACTATCTTCTGTTAAGCCTTCCAAAGGCAATGTCATTACTTCGTCTTCCATATGATTTCAGATTTCAAATTTATGATTTAGGATTTATTGTTGGTCGATAAACATATCGAGGGTGGATTCTTTCATTTTCTCGAAGAACCCGGGTTTCTGCACCAGTTGGTCCTTATGGCTATCGCGGAAATCCTGCCCCAACAGGATCGTTCCGATGAGGGAGGTATACTGGGGCGAGAGGTACTTGTCCTCCGTGTCACGGTGCAGAAGCAGGTTATGTGCACCGTACTGCACTTTGACGGCTGTTTGACTCTGGATGTACTCCGCGAGACCTTGCAGCATACTGCCGCCACCGGTGAGATAGAGAGTCGATATACGGTTCTCCACCTTCTTAAGTTCCTCCCAAACGGGTGTCAGGATTTCCTGAAGTTTGAGTTCGATAGCTTCTGCTAATTCCTGCGTAGAGATCACGAAGTCCCCACCGAGTTCAGGAGAAGCGGGGATTCGCAAGCGAACAACCTTCTCCAAGCATTTGGGCGAAGCGCATCCGAAACGTTTCTTGAGGACCTCTGCCGTCGCAAAATCAAGGCCCTGTTGCTCGAGCATACGGGTGATGTGATAGCCGCCTTTAGGGATCACTTTGTTGATCAAGTACTGCCCACCTTTGTAGGCCGTGAAGGTGGTCGTTTGTGCGCCAAAGTCGAGTACGGCACAGCCGTTAAGCAGCACGTGGTTACCATCGCAGGTAGCGAAGGTAGAGAGAAGCGCTTCGGGGCGTACGAACGAATGTTCGATGACGCGACCGGCCTGCGAAAAGGATTTCTGCAGCTGGGTGTCCATGACCTTACGTCCGCAGAATGCGGTGTAATGGGCTTCGACGAGTGCGGCACGTTGTTCGGGCGAGGGCACTTCGTCCTGCTCTACGCCGTCGAGTTTGAAGAAAGAAGGCACGAGACCTAAGACGGCTACGTCGGGGTTATGCAGTTCAATCTTCTGCTTACACTCCCGTTCCATCTCGTCTAATAGTTCCTGACTGATCTCTTTCTTACGTGCCTGGTCGCGCCGGGAGTGTACGGCGGCTATCTGCATCGACTGGCCGCCTACGGTGATGAAAGCCATCGGCAGTTCGACCTCTCCGATGCGGTTAGCCAGCAACTTGAGGATCTCGGCAATGACGTAACCGGCATTACTGGACTGCGTGATGATACCTTGTTCGATACAGACGTTTCCTTGTTTCTGCGGCCGTTCCTCCACGCCAAGGATCTGGAAGAGATCCGGCGCAATCCGCCGCGCCGCCAAGGCACGCACGCTATCGCTTCCCAGATCCATCGCCACTAACGGCAGGGAGTCGGCTTTTCTTGTTTGTTTTCTTGCCATTGTTTGTTAAATAGTTAAGTTAGGTTAATATCGACCGATAACCTGGCCTTTGAAACGCAGGTCGTATTCGGTATAGTTCTTCTCTTGGACGTCCGGCGGACGGTTCTGAAGGAACGTGCGGAACTTACGCAACTTACGGTCGTAGCGATGCATTGATCCCAAGACCGCCTTTTCGATCTTTCCGTTGTCCGCATAATAAACATAGACCATCTGCGGCGATTTGAGTTCCAGATGATGGATGCGCTCCTTCCAATAGGGTTCGTCATCGAGCCATGCCGCAAAATCCGCCAATATGCCTGCCGCGGACTGCACGCCTACCGTACCGGTGACCAGCAGCACCTGATCGCGTATCGCATTGCGGGACGGCATGACCTTACGATCCGAGTCGATATAATAATTCTCCAGCGCGGTCTGCACATGCAAGACAGGCACACGCTGCGTAAGGCGCACACGCACCACATGCCGGGGCGTAAGGTAACACTCGGCAGTACGTACCATCGGGTGACGCAGGATGGCGTTCTCAATACGCTGCAAAGAGACGATATTAAGTTTACGGCCTACGGGATAGAGGTCCGCCTGTTGCAGGAGTGCCGTCAACTCGGTCTCCGAGATGTAAAGGCGTTCGTCGCTATCGGTAATGTTGTATTCGAGTGCGGCACACGGAGCATCGGTCGGGCGGGAACGATAGCCCCAGACCGTGGCAGCCACGAGGCATGCTACGGTGATGACGATGCCGATGACTGCTCCTACTATGTGCGCAACTTTATTCATCTAATAGTACGCAATGCACGCGTGACAGATGGCACGAGACGGTCAATGTCTCCGGCGCCGATGGTGAGTACGACTACAGGTTTATCGGTAGCAGTCACCCGTTTCTTGAGTTCGGCCACCAGGTCATTCTTTGCGATCACTACGCCTCCGAGCATCTCGCTGGTCACGCCTTCGATGGGTTCTTCGCGCGCCGGATAGATCGGCAGCAACACACACTCGTCCAAGGTAGAGAGCACCGCTTTGAAACCCTCCGCAAAATCACGCGTACGGGTATAGAGGTGCGGCTGGAAGACACCGATGAGCCGACGCTCGGGATAGAGACGACGCACCGAATCGATGGAGGTAGCGATCTCCTCCGGATGATGAGCATAGTCGTCTATGTAAACCACTTTCGGTGTATTGACATGAATATTGAAGCGACGCAGCACCCCTTGGAAGGAAGCCACGCCATGACGTAACTCATTGGCTTTGATGCCATTGAGCCAAGCGACACTCATCGCAGCGACGGCATTTTCTATATTCACCCATACTGGCACGCCTAACTGCAGGTCGGCAATGAGTTCGGTAGGTGTATGAAAATCAAAATGGATCTGCCCTTTGCTGACGACGATATTATCGGCATAGAAATCCGCCGGCGAGTTCACGCTATAGGTGTATAACTTGCAGCCTTTCTTGAGTCGCGGCTGAAGGGCAATGCCCTGCTTCATGACGAGGGCGGTAGAGATCAGACTTGTGTAATGGGCAAACGCCTCGCGGTACGCCTCTTCCGTACCGTAAATATCGAGATGGTCTGGATCAACGGCCGTGACGATCGACATGTAAGGCGTCAGATGATGGAACGAACGGTCGTACTCATCAGCCTCGACGACCACAAAGGGACTGTTCTTATCCAGAAGCAGGTTCGTGCCGTAGTTCATACTGATGCCGCCGAGGAACGCATTGGTGCCCAACTCCGATTGATATAGCAAATGGGCCAACATCGTACTGGTCGTCGTCTTACCGTGGGTACCGGCGACGCACAGCGCTTTCATCTGACGCGTCACAAGACCAAGAACCTCGGCACGCTTATGGATATCGAATCCTTTCTCACGCAGATAAGTATAGATCGCACTGTCCTCCGGCACCGCTGGCGTACGTACGACCAGCGTGTGTTGCTTGGAGAAAGGCGCGAGTTGCACCGAGGTGGGATCATCGACGTACGTGATGACAATTCCCTCCTGCTCAAGTTCTCGCGTCAGATCAGAGGGCGTACGGTCATAGCCCGCCACAGGAAATCCCTGATGATGAAAATAACGCGCCAAGGCACTCATTCCGATGCCTCCAACGCCTAAAAAGAATATGTTTTGTATGTCGCTCTGATTTATCATAAAATGATAGTACACAAAATCGGGCGCAAAGTTACAAAAAAATTTGCATATGTGCAAGAATTTTTGTAATTTTGCAGCCGGAAATGAGAAAATTTTTTGTAGCTATATTTCTTTTAGGCTTTTTAGAGGCCTTTGCCATGGATGTAGACTATCGTCTATCGGTCCGCGGCGGAATGATCATGCCCGACGGGAAAGTGGATGCGATGATGGGTCAGAAAGACCATTGGATTCCTGCAGCCTGCGGTGAGTTCGCGGTCTCTTTTGCCCCGAAATGGCAATCCATGCAGGAATGGAATAATGCACGCGTGGGTGTGGCGCTGAGTTATTGGAAACTCAACTGCGAGAAGATCGGCGCCGACGATATCATGGGTCACGCGATCGCGCCTTACGCGTTCGCGGAGATTCCTCTTTATAAAAGAGAGCATTTCGAGTTGGGTCTGCGGCCGGGTATCGGTTGCTCGTTCATCACCAAGACCTATTATAATACCGTCTTGCCGGAACAGATATACACACATCTTAACTATCCGAATGTGAACCGCTCGGTGGGTTCGGTCTTCAATTTCTTTTTCCCTGAGGCGCTTTACTTCTATTTCCCGATTCAGAAAGGCTGGACGGTCGGTTTGACTGCCGGCTGGTACCACATGAGTAACGGCAGTATTATTCAACCGAATTCGGGGTATAATATCTTTACCGGCGAGTTGGCTGTCAAGTATAAGCCGTCAGTAATCAGCGATAAAGATTCAGAGAAAGAGACAACGACCAAGGAGTACAGTTTAGAGAAACTACGAGCCAATAAATGCGAGATTGAGTTTGCTTGGTCCGGTGCACCGCGTCAGGTGTATTATCGGGATCAGCAGACCTTCTTCTGCTCGGAGTTGCAAGTAGCAGCCTATTGGCGTGCGCACCGTATTTTCCGTCTCGGAGGAGGTATCGATGTGTTCTATGACGGGGCATATATTGACCGCGTTTCGTATTTCGGCAAGACCTACCTCAAAGGGGCTTCTCAGAAAGATTGCTGGCGGGTCGGCGTGAGTGTACAGCCGGAGTTCGTAATGGGCTATCTGACAGCCGGTTTCCATTTCGGAATCTATCTGTACGACCCGGTTAAGAACCGCGAAGTATCCAAAGATGACAAGAAAGCACATGCGGAGCTATGGGATAAAGGCAATATGCCCAACAAAGGGATTTTCTATTTATATGATCCGATTAAAGCAGGCAGCGCAGGCTACCCGGACGGGTGGTTATATACGCAGATCGCGCTAAGGTATCGCCTACCCCATCATCTTTTCGTGCATGCTGTGATGAAAGCCCACTTGACGAAAGTGGAGTTTGTCGCATTTGGTTTAGGTGTTTATTTATAACCCATAACCCATAACCCGTAACCCCTCACCCGTTTACCAGATTATCTTCGAGTGCATAGACGTAGTCGAGTGGTACGCCATGATCGATGAGGGCACGTCTGTCCGGCCGGAAGAGGTCGTAGAAATCGCGCAAAGATCCGCATAACTGCCGGGCTTGCTTGTAGTTCTCATACGCCATCATTCGGTCGCCTTTGAGCATCAAACAGTGCGCATAGTTGATAAAATCCTGCGGTTTGTCTGATCCGTTACGGAGAACATCGCGATAGACGCGTTCGCCTACGTCGGGATTATTCCACATCATCTCGCGATAGCCGCTTTGGAGGCCGATGAAGGCGAGGTTCTTCTCCCGAATGACATTTCCGTTGATCAAGACCTCATAGAGCCAGGTGTTCGGCAGGTTCGTGATCAATTCTTCCAAGTATTTGGTTTCCTCTTTGGGCGCCCACTCCTGTAGCGTTGGGATGGCGTTCTCCAGGTTGACCGACTCAACGAGTTTTTGTATATCTTTCGGCAGCCAACTGAGCGGCAGCATGCCCATGGCATAATCTTCGAGCCAGTTCTTTTTCGAACTCTCCACAAAAGCACATAGCACTTCAAACACATGATCGCCCTGGTCCCCCATCGCCGTCACGGTGTTGACGAAGGCCTCCTGGATCTGAGGGAAGAAGTCAATACGAACGTCATAATGAATGAGTAAAGTAAGAACGTTGGCGATGCATAGATTAGCCACGACTTCGTTCTCCGAAGCCATGCCGTCGATGAGGGTAAGGATGGCATCGATGGAGAAACATTCCCGCAGATTGCGTGTCAGCGCCATGATGGCTACCAAGGCCGATGAGGCCTGTTCCTCACTATTCATCGCTTCGCGAAGCCATTCGAGGTCTTCGGGTTGCAAGCGGATACAATTCTCAAAATAACGCAAGATCGACTCCGGCGACTGACGGCTGAAACCATGCATCTGGGGCGACAGACCACGTTTGAGACGGATATCGACAAAAGCGGCATCGGCTAACTGGTAGGCATCGCCTGTCACTTTATTGAGCGCCGACTCCGCATCGGGATCGTCCACATTGAGCCATTTGATAAACAGATCATGATAAGTCGAACGAATCGTCTGCAGCGCTTCTTCGTAAGGGTTATTGTCTCCCAACTCATTGAGCCACATACGAATAACCGTAGAGGCGGTCTCTATCATACATTCGCCCAAAGACCGCTCTATCGTATTCACTTGATCCGCTAACTCGTTTGCCATCAGAGGGTTTCTTTAATGAGGTAGTCGTTACGACTCGGACTATTACGTATGATCAGTTCAGCAAGGAAGCCGGCCAAGAAGAGCATACAACCGAGGATCATCATCAGGATCGCGATATGGAAGTACGGGTTGACACCGACCAGCATCGCTTGTACGCCATGCGAGAGGGCGTAGAGCTTCATGCCGCCGACCACAATGACTGCAATGAAACCGATGAAGAACATCAGACTACCCACGAGACCGAAGAAATGCATCGGCTGCTTGCCGAACTTATTGAGGAACCAGATGGTCATGAGGTCGAGGTAACCGTTCACAAAGCGGTTAATACCGAATTTGGAGGTACCGAACTCGCGTTTGCGGTGCTGCACCACTTTCTCACCGATCTTGGTAAAACCGGCGTTCTTGGCAAGGTACGGGATGTAACGGTGCATCTCCGAGAAGACCTCGATATTCTTCACAACCTCCAGGCGATAAGCCTTGAGGCCGCAGTTCATGTCATGCAGTTGAATACCGGTGACGCGACGCGCCGTAGCATTGAAGAGCTTGGACGGCAGGTTCTTGGTCAAGGCATTGTCATAGCGTTTCTGCTTCCAACCGCTCACGAGGTCATACCCGTCCTCTTTGATCATCTTGTAGAGCTCCGGGATCTCGTCCGGACTATCCTGCAGGTCGGCATCCATGGTGATCACCACATCGCCCTGCGCAGCCTTGAATCCGCAGTACAGCGCCGCCGACTTACCGTAGTTACGACGGAAACAGATACCCTTAACAGGATTCTCCTTAAGTTCCTTAAGTTCCTTAACCTCCTTACGGTCCTTAAGCTCCTTAATCACTTTCCAAGAGTCATCCGTACTTCCGTCATTGACAAAAATAACCTCATAGGAAAACTTATTTTCCTTCATCACGCGCGCAATCCATTCATACAAATGCGGCAACGACTCCGCCTCATTATACAGAGGCACTATTATCGAAATATCCATAAAAATCAATTTTGCGTGCAAAATTACTACAAATTATTCAAATATGCAAGAAAATGCGCATTTTTCGTCAAAAAACTTAACTTTTTGTGTCCAAAAATTTGCATATCCCAAAATATTTTTGTATCTTTGTAGCGGATTTTTGAAGATACCTCTTCTTCGAATTGAGTCGGATACCATCCGACATCGTTCCCCGCCATTCCCTTATTTTCGACCTAAAACAAGAGCAAAACAGAAGGCGGAAGTAAGGCTTTGTTAAAGCATCCTAGACCATACCTATTTTTAACAACACATAAATAACACATATACAACGATTTAAACACACATGTCAAGGCACTTAAAAACACGCACTCAGATGGGTATGAGCAGCATTATTGACCATTATGTCGCTCTTCAGCCCAATTCCACACCTCGCGCCCGGGGAGTGCGCTATTTTGTGCCTATTGTCTGTTATAAATACTACTGGGGCGCGATGAACTCCGTCAAAGAAGGCCGCCGTTACAAAAAGCACATCGTTGTCCGCCGAATGCCTTATGCCAAAGGCCTTCTCCAACTCTATACCTACCATTTCCCGAAGACCTGGTCTGCAGCCTGCGTAGCGAATCGCGAACTCATCAAGC
This sequence comes from uncultured Bacteroidales bacterium, assembly GCA_947164985.1. Lineage (GTDB taxonomy): Bacteria > Bacteroidota > Bacteroidia > Bacteroidales > Paludibacteraceae > Colicola. The sequence goes on from CAMUYI010000002.1 coordinate 316,460, forward strand.
AAGCCCAGCGCCAAGCCCACGCCTTGGAGCATGCTCATACCCGCGAAGCCCTCGAATGGAGACTCCGCTTCTTTAACCATTATTTCTCTGTCGTCAAAGGCGGCGCTGCTCCCGAACCCGGTCTCAAGCGTTATGCCCGTTTTTACCAATACACCTACGTCTCCATCTACCGCCAACTCCAATCCGCCCGCGATAAAGCCCTTCATCCCGATAAGGATGTCTCCTTCGAACAAATAGACGTATGTTCATTCCAGGCGGATTCCATCCGCCGCTCTATGTCCGCCTCTCTATCCCGCTCCTTCGCCCACTCTCCGCTCCGTTCCGCTGCCCGCCGCACCTTCCTCTCTCCATCCTTTGACGAGTCTTTCGTTCTCAAACCCATCGCCTGTTTCTCGGGGTAAATAAGGAGTCCCTACGCAGGTCATACCTGGTATATACGCTTTCCGCATGGCTCTAAGGCTCTCCTTTATCACAAAGTTACTTTGTTGTACAAAAAAATCCCTCAATATTTGCATATATGCAATTTTTGTTGTACCTTTGCAGCAAATTTGATTTAAAACCATGCAAGACGAACGATATCTGCGCTTATTGAGCGAGAAATTTCCGAATTCTCAAGCTGTCATTTCCGAGTTGATAAACCTGCGTGCCATCCTGTCTTTACCGAAAGGGACGGAGCATTTTGTGAGTGATCTGCACGGCGAGTCGATGGCGTTCATTCATATGATCAAGAACGCTTCAGGAGTGGTGCGCAAGAAAGTCGATGAGGTATATGGCAACACGATTTCCGAAGAAGAGAAACGTGCGCTCTGCGCGTTGATATACTATCCGGACGAGCGTCTGGAGTTGATCAAGCGTTTCTATGCCGGCGAGAAAGTAGATGGAATATTAAATCTGAATTCTCAAATCTCAAATCTGAAATCTTTAGATGAGTGGTATCGTACGCGCTTGCACCAAGTGGTAGAGGTAGCGCGGGCAGTGACGATCAAGTACAGTCGATCGAAAGTGCATAAGTTACTTCCTCCCGACTACGCATATATCATCAAGGAGTTGCTGCACGAGACGAACCTGGAGCAGCACGACCGGAACACTTATTACAACGCTATCATCGATGCCATCATCGAGACCGGCAGTGCCGACCAACTCATCATCGTCATCTCCTATCTCATCCATTCGCTCACGATCGACACGCTGCATATAGTCGGCGATATCTTTGATAGAGGTTCCGGTGCGGCCAAGATCCTGGACGTGTTGGACACCGTACGTGACTATGATATCGAATGGGGAAACCACGATATCGAATGGATGGGAGCGATGGCCGGGAACATGGCATTGCTGGCGACCGTACTGCGCGTGAGTATCCGGTACGCCAATATCGAGACGCTTGAAGAGGGGTACGGAATCAATCTGTTGCCGCTGGCTAATTTCGCGATGACGGTATATGGCAATGATCCGTGTACGATCTGGCAGACCAAAGATTTTGAGAACAATCCGCGTCTGACCCGTTCGGCACAACTGATGGCTAAGATGCATAAGGCGATTTCGATCATCCAGTTCAAACTTGAGGGTCAGACCGTACTGCGGCATCCGGAATGGCACATGGATGATCGCGCGATTCTCCATCATTTGACAATGGACAATGGACATTGGACATTGGACGGTCAAGCGCTGCTTGACCAGAATCTGCCGACGATCGATCCGAAGGATCCGTATGCGCTGAGTAAGTATGAGCAAGATCTGATGAATCAGTTATGGCGTTCATTCCGCAAGAGCGAGAAGATGCAGAAGCATCTGAGGATGCTGTATGAACACGGATCACTCTATCTGGTTCGTAACGGTTTCCTACTCTATCACGCTGCGATTCCTCTGAATGCAGACGGTTCGTTCACTGAAGCCGATGTATGCGGAGAGCGCGTGAGCGGTAAGGCGCTGATGGACCGTACCGATGCTATCATTCGTCAGGCGTATTACGGAGAAGGCCAAGCGAAAACGGATGCGCTGGACTATATGCTTTATCTCTGGGAAGGCGCCAATTCGCCGCTCTACAACAAGGATAAGATGACCACTTTTGAGCGGTATTTCCTGCCGAAGGGTGAGGCTTGGGACGAACATAAGGGCGCATATTTCACGCTGGCAGACGATGAGGAGATATGCAAGAAGATTCTTAAAGAATTCGGTCTTAATCCTGCGACGGGGCGCATTGTAAATGGTCACGTACCTGTTCGCACTATAAAAGGCGAGACTCCGATGCGTGCCAACGGTAAGCGCTTCGTGATCGACGGCGGGTTCAGTAAGCCTTATCAGGAGAAGACAGGAATAGCCGGTTATACGCTCATCTATAACAGCCACGGAATCCAACTCGTAGAGCACGAGAGTTTCGAGAGCCGCGAACAAGCGATCCTGTCGGGTAGCGATATTCATAGCCGCACCCTACTCCAAGACTTTAGCGGCAAACGTATTCGTATCAAGGACACCGATAAAGGAAAAGAGTTGCTCGAGCAGATTAACAGTCTCGAACAACTCCTTGAGAACTATCGGAACGGTGTGTTCCGTGAACGCTAAGCGTTATAATTTTTCGCGCATCTTTTTATTGAAAAGCCGTGAGCCCTGCAGGTGATTACCATACGGGGCTATGTCAAACGTGACATTCGGCAGATCGCGGAAGCAACGTTGTAAATGCTCCGCACAACGGATCGTGACCACTTCGTCCTGCGTAGAATGGAAGACATAGAGCGGTGCTTTCGGCGTCCAGGACGGACAGATCGTATCGACTACGATGCTCGATCGCTTAAGACCTTCATAGAAACGCGCGACCTCCGGATTATTCTTATCCATGCCGGCAGGTTTGAGCCAATGCTTCAAGTTATGGTTGAGGGTATGGATATAGACCTGCATCACCGAATATTTCTTATTCTCGAGATACCGCTGATAGAGTTTTTCCGTAGCGGGTGTAAAGAATTCCGTGCGATCCAACTGCAAGTCATATGCCACATCCGTACCCACGACCATCAGGGGAATGAGTGCGGGCATAGAGATGCGCTTACCGGCCATCGTCTCATCGTAGGTAACCGCCACGTCATAGGGTCCGTCGCCTACAAAACAACCCTTCACATGAATACGGTCCGCGTACGCTTCTTCGATGACGCGCATGGTCCAGAGAGCCGAGAAACCACCTTGCGAGTAACCCATGATATAGATGCTATCGAGCGGGATATGGAGGTTCATCGTGTCTAACATAGTCTGCGCCGCCAGCACCATGTCGATGCCGTTGATGGCGGTTATTTCTCCCGCCAGATAAGGATGGGGTCGATCGCCTGTGACGCCATAACCGATATAATCAGGCACAAGCAACACGTAGTCCTCGCTGAAGAGCGACACTTCGTAGGTCGGCTTGATCGATGGCGCTTCATTATTGGACAAGATCGTATAATGCGGAATGAGGATGATGCCTTTGGCGGGTTGGTCAGTCGGTATGGTAACCAGCCCGGAAAGCGTGATCGAGTCGCCGTATTGGTCCACAGAGGGATACAGCAGCGATTCATGACGCGCTTGGGCCATCAGACCAAGCGTACATAGGAAACAGGCTATCAGCAGGTATTTACGCATTATACTAAAGCTTTGACGAGTTGTTCGGTAGAACCGGGCAGTAAGTCTATCGGAGCCAGTTCAATCATAGTCTTGGCGCCGTAGTCTCCGCGTTCCTTGAGACGGATCGCAGCACGGGCACAAGACACGAGCACCTGACCGGTGAGGGCCGGATTATTGATCGTCATATTGAACTCAAAACGCTGGTTATGGGTATCTCCGGAGACACCATTGCGGATGAGGTTGACGCCATGCGCGACATTGTTAAGGGCATCCACGCTCTCGACGGGAATGACATGAGTCTCATCGTGTGCGAAATAGTCATCGGCAAGGATAGCCGCTTCGACGGTCTTGAAATCAGCACCTTCTTCCAATTCGATATAGACCATGCGACGATGAATACCGGTTCCCAACGGAATGGTCATAGAGAGCGCATTCTTAACGCCCTTGATGGCCTTGGCTGCCACCGTGTGACCCATCGAACGCCCGGGACCGAAGTTGGTGTAGGTCAGACCTTTCGGTGCGAGTGCCATAAGGATGGCGCGAACCATCGAGTCTGAACCCGGATCCCATCCGGCGGAGATGATGCTGACGGCTTTATTGGTCTTGCATACAGGGTCTAAGGCGCTACGGAGCGACCAAATCTGACCATGGATATCGAAGCTATCAACGGTACAGATACCACGCGCCGCCAGGACGGTCGCAAACTTTTGCACTTCGCGCGTCGGCGTACAGATAAGGACGGCATCGGCATCGATGCAATCCAGACAATCATTATGATGATAAATACCGGCCAACTCCATATCGGGAGCAGCCTTAATGGCTTCTTCGGCAGCACGGCCGATATTACCATAACCTAAAATGGCGATTCGCATATTACTCTACTGTTACTGATTTAGCTAAATTACGGGGTTGATCGACATCGCAACCTTTGACGACGGCGATGTGGTATGCCAACAATTGGAGCGGGATGACAGTGAGGAGCGGCGTGAGGCACTCTTCGGTCTGCGGCACTTCGATGATATAGTCGGCTATTTTGCTGACCAATTCATCTCCTTCTGTCACGACGGCTATCACCCTACCCTTACGGGCCTTGATCTCCTGGATATTACTTACCACTTTCTCGTAGGTACCACAATGCGGCGCGACTACAACGACCGGCATCTCTTGCGATATGAGAGCGATCGGTCCGTGTTTCATCTCAGCTGCAGGATAACCTTCGGCATGGATATAAGAGATCTCTTTGAGTTTGAGGGCGCCTTCCATAGCTACCGGGAAATTATATCCGCGGCCAAGATAGATAAAGTTCTGCGCGTAGGTAAAGGTCTTGGCAAAATCAGAGATACGTTTGTTCTGCCCCAATACGCGTTCGATCTTATCGGGTATCTGACCCAACTCACGCACAATACGGAGGTACTGCTCTTCGGTCATCGTACCTTTTGCTTTTCCGATACAAAGGGCGAGCATAGTGAGGGCAACGACCTGCGCCGTAAAGGCCTTGGTTGAAGCGACACCGATCTCCGGGCCAACATGGGTATAACAACCGCTATCAGAGACACGCGGGATAGAAGCACCGACCACATTGCATATCGAGAAGATGAAGGCACCTTTGGATTTCGCCAGTTGGATAGCGGCGAGCGTATCGGCCGTCTCACCGGATTGCGAGATGGCGATGACCACATCATCTTTGTTAATCACAGGTTTGCGATACCGGAACTCAGACGAGTACTCCACTTCAACCGGTATCTGCGCGAACTCCTCGATGGCGTACATGGCAATCAGGCCGGCATGCCAACTCGTACCGCACGCTGTGATGATGATGCGTTTGGCATTGAGGAAACGATCCTTATTATCAATGAATCCGGAGAGGGCGATATTATCCTGACGCACGTTGACACGTCCTCGCATCGAGTCCGTGAGCGTACGCGGCTGTTCAAAGATCTCCTTGAGCATGAAATGCGGGTAACCGCCTTTCTCGAGTTGGCTCAGCGAGAGTTCGAGGCGCTTGATCTCCGGGGTCTTGGTGACATTATTGATGGTCGTGATATCCACTTCTTCGCCTATACGCAAGGACACCACTTCCTCATCATCGATATAGATCACTTTATCGGTATATTCGACGATAGGCGTGGCATCGGAAGCAAGGAAATACTCGTTCTCACCGATACCGACTACCAGCGGTGAACCCTTGCGGGCCGCGATGAGGGTGTCAGGATGGGTCTTATCGAGGATGGCGATGGCGTAGGCACCGATGACTTGCTGAAGAGCCAGTTGGACAGCCGTCTTAAGGTCGACGTGTTGGTTAACCTGCGTATATTCAACGAGTTGCACGAGCACTTCGGTGTCGGTGTCGGACTTAAAGGTATAACCCTGCTCCATGAGTCCGGCCTTGAGAACCGCATAGTTCTCAATGATACCATTATGGATGATCGCCAAGCGCTCCGACTCGGAATAATGCGGATGGGCATTGACCGTATTGGGTTCACCATGGGTAGCCCAACGGGTATGAGCGATACCGATACTACCTTCCGTATCTTTCTCGGCACAGAAAGCCTCCAATTCAGCTACCTTGCCTTTGGCTTTATAGACATTGAGTTGACCGGCTTCGTTAATGAGCGCGACACCCGCACTGTCATAACCGCGGTACTCAAGACGATGCAAACCTTTAATCAAAATCGGATACGCTTTGCGTTTACCGATATATCCAACTATTCCACACATAATTTAATGTACAATGTACAATTTACAATTTACAATTTTGCGGTGCAAAATTACTATATTTTTTTGAATTATGCAAGCGTTTTCATTCTTTTTAGTGCTTCTTCGACATCTTTTCTATTGGAGAAGGCCGAAAAACGCACAAATCCTTGTCCGGCATCGCCGAATCCGACTCCCGGCGTACAGACGACCTGACATTGATTAAGCAAGCAGTCAAAGAACGCCCATGAGTCTATATGGCCGGGCGTCTTGCACCATATATAGGGTGCGTTTTTGCCTCCATAGACCGTGTATCCCAAAGTGCGCAAACCCTCTGAGAGGATGCGAGCCGTCTGTTTATAATAGGCCAGATTAGTCGCTATACCTTGCTTCCCCTCGTGTGTATAGGTAGCCAATGCGGCGCGTTGGGCGATATAGGAAGCGCCGTTGAATTTGGTGCACTGTCTGCGCGACCACATCGCCTGCAGTCCTGTTGCTTTCGGCACGACGGTATAACCGCACCGTACCGCTGTAAATCCGGCCGTCTTACTGAAACTACGAATCTCAATTGCTACCTCTTCTGCGCCCTCTATCTCATAGATTGAATATGGTATATCCGGGTCATCGATAAAGGCCTCGTACGCGGCATCAAAGAGGATAATGCTATGGTTCGTACGGGCATATTCAACCCACCGCGCCAACTCGTCCCGCGTCAGCACCGTACCGGTAGGATTATTGGGAAAACAGAGGTAGATAATATCGGCTTTTTGTGCAGGCAGGTCTGGATAGAAATTATTCTGCTCCAAACACGGCAGCCAGACGATTTCTCTTCCGGCCATGCGGTTCGTATCCACATAGGCGGGATAGGACGGCTCTAAGATCGCGACGGTATTGGCGGTATCGAACAGCTCACTGAGGTTACCCAGGTCACTGCCGGCACCGTCACTGATGAAGACCTCTTCGGGTATGAGGCAGATGCCGAGTGGCGTATAGTCATTGTCGATGATCGCTTGTCGGAGCCAATGATAGCCCTGTTCGGGACCATACCCGCGGAAGGTCTCCGCATGCGCCAGATCCTCCACGGCACGATGCATCGCATCGATGATGACCGGCGGTAAAGGCAGCGTGACATCGCCTATGCCGAGACGTAAGACGTGCGCATCAGGATGCACTTGCTGATAAGCCTGCGTACGGTTCGCTATCTCTGTAAAGAGATAACTGCCTTTGAGTTGCTGTAAATGCGTATTAATTTGCATACCATTCTCCCCTAAAAACTTCGGTTGCCGGACCGGTCATGAGGACCGGAGAGGTATTGTCTTTCCATTGGATGAGTAAGTCCCCGCCGGGCAGATGAACGGTGACTTTCCGTTCGGTCAAGCCATGATAGATAACAGCCACCGCAGAGGCACAAGCCCCGGTACCGCAAGCGAGCGTCTCCCCGGAACCGCGTTCGATGACGCGTACATCAATTTCATGCTTGTTACGCACATGGACGAACTCGATATTCGTGTTAGTCGGCATATGCGGTATCGTATCTCGGAAGAAGACAGCATGGGGATTACCCATGTTGACGGACGTAAAACCGATTGGATCCAAGCCGCTTTGGATAGAGTCCGGCCGAATGATCGGTTTACCCATGTTCACGGTGACCAGATCTACCCGCTCTTGCATCACATGCAAAGACAAGGACCGGATACCGGCGAGCGTCTCGATCTGCATATGTACATCGCGGCATAAACCACTCTCGTACAGGTATTTAGCGACGCAGCGTATGGCATTCCCACACATCTCTGCTTCCGAGCCGTCGGCATTGAAGATCCGCATGCGTGCGTCTGCCACTTTGGAGGGCAAAATCAGCACGAGTCCGTCGGAACCGATACCGAAATGGCGATCGGAGACGGCACGCGCTAAAGCCGCCAAATCAGTCTTGGCAATGATTTCAGCCGTGGTCTTCGGAAAACAGTCTATATAGACATAGTCGTTTCCCAGCCCGTGCATCTTGATAAAAGTAAGGTTCATATACATGCTGCTATAAAATCCAAGAATAAAGGATGCGGATGCAAGACCGTCGAACTATATTCTGGATGAAATTGTGTCCCGATATACCACCGTAATGAAGGAATCTCCATGATTTCCACTAATTGTGAATCGGGATTGATGCCTGCACATTTCATTCCGTAACGTTCAAACTCATCCTTATAGTTATTATTAAATTCATAACGATGACGATGTCGTTCTTTAATCAGCATTTTACCGTGATACGCCTTGACCGTGCGGCTGTCTTTTACCAGCGAACACGCATAGGCGCCCAAACGCATCGTTCCACCTTTCTGTGTGACATGCTTCTGTTCCGCCATCATGTCAATGACATTATGCGAGGTCGACTCGTCCATCTCACTACTGTTGGCATCGTGGTAGCCCAACACATTACGGGCGAATTCGATCACCATCATCTGGAAGCCCAAACAGATACCAAATGTAGGTATATCGTGCGTGCGAGTATATTCTGCAGCTAGGATTTTACCCTCTATACCTCGTTGTCCGAAACCCGGACAGATGACGATACCTGCCATGCCGGCAAGTTGTTTGGATACGTTCTCGCGCGTGATAAACTCACTGTTGATAAAATGGATCTGCACCTTATAACCTCTGTACGTACCCGCGTGTGCAAGACTCTCACGAATACTCTTGTATGCATCTTGCAGGTCGTATTTACCCACCAGACCTATATGGAGTATTTCCTCTGCACGTTTGCGGCAATCCAAGAAGTCCAACCATGATTTCAAATCAGGCTTTGCCGGCCGTTTGATGCCCATCTTATGCAAAATAACCTCGTCCAAATGATGCTCATACATATTGATCGGCACTTCATAAATACTAGGCAGATCCTGACTCTGAATCACGGCCTCTGTGGCTACATTGCAGAAATGCGCCACTTTGGTTCTCAACTCATCGCCCAGATGATGCTCGGTACGCAAAATAAGTACCTCGGGCTGAATACCCAAGCCCTGTAACTGCTTGACGCTGGTCTGTGTTGGTTTGGTCTTCAGCTCATCTGCAGCTGCCAAGTACGGTACGTAGGTAAGGTGCACATTAAGCGCCCGTTGCGGACCAAGTTCCCATCGTAACTGACGGATAGCTTCCAAGAAAGGCTGACTTTCGATATCGCCTATCGTACCGCCTATCTCCGTAATAACGAAGTCAAACGGTTGTTTGGAAGCATTTAGCAGAATACGTCGTTTGATCTCGTCCGTAATATGCGGTACGACCTGTATCGTCTTGCCCAGATAGTCTCCACGACGCTCTTTCTCTATCACACTCAGATAGATACGTCCGGTGGTCACACTATTGTCGCGCGTGGTCTCTATACCCGTAAATCGCTCATAGTGCCCGAGGTCAAGGTCGGTCTCCATACCGTCCGCCGTCACGTAACACTCGCCGTGCTCGTACGGATTCAATGTGCCCGGGTCGATGTTTATATAGGGATCGAACTTCTGAATCGTTATCCGATACCCACGCGCCTGGAGTAACTTACCCAAGGATGCCGAGATGATACCCTTTCCTAACGAAGAAGCAACTCCTCCAGTGATAAAAATATACTTTGTTTCCATTATGCCAATGCTGTCTTAATACGGTGCATAGCTTCGATAATAGCTTCGTTTCCAATAGCAAAGGACAGACGGATACACGATGGATCACCGAATGCCGAACCAGGCACAACAGCCACATGCGCCTTCTCCAGTAACATTTCGGCCACCTCGTCTCCATTACCGATCGCGCTCACATCCGGGAAAAGATAAAAAGCACCATGTGGCTCTACAAAACGCCATCCTTTCACTTCGCGTGCCAAGCGACAAATAAGATCTCGTCTTTCTTGAAATTCCGCTCGCAAATACGATACGCTTTCTTGATCTGCTGTCAAGGCTGCTTCTGCCGCTTTTTGAGCTATCATCGTCGCGCATGTAAACTGCTGGCTCTGCAATCGGGTACATGCAGCAATAAATGAGGTATTCTTGCACATCATCCACCCGATTCGATAGCCTGTCATCGCATAGGTTTTACTGACACCATTCACAACAATAAGACGTTCCGCCAAATCCGTATAATATGCCCAACTACGTGCCGTCGTGCCGTACGTCAAGCCGTTATATATCTCATCTGACAGAATCGATATCTCCGGATACTCCCACAACACAGCAACTATCTCATCCATACGTGAGTCCGAATAGATAGTGCCTGTCGGGTTATTGGGAGAACAAAGGATAATGAGACGTGTATGGGAAGTAATGGCATCTCGTAACTGTGCTGCTGTCAAACAGTAGTTTTCTTGAGCAGTAGTAGGAATACTTATCACCTTTCCACCTGCCAATTTAACCATCTCTCCATAACTCACCCAACTCGGAGTTGGAATGATCACCTCATCTCCTTCATTAATGATCGTTTGTATCGCATTGAAGATAGCAGCTTTTGCACCCACAGAAACGATCACATCCTCCGCTTGCCATGTTATCGCATTGCCATCAAAAGCATTTTGATGCTTGGCGATCGCCTGACGTAAGGAAGAAATTCCCGGTACAGGACCATAATGAGACCAGTTATCCGCAATAGCTTGCTGAGCTGCCTTTTGGATGAACAAAGGTGTGGGTTGGTCGGGTTCACCAAGAGACATATTGATTACATCCACTCCCTGTTCCTGCAACGCCCGACAGCGAGCGGCCATCGCCAAGCTCTGAGAAACCGATATCTGTTGTATTCTATGAGCGATCTGCATTTCAGATTTCAATTTAATGAATGAACATCAGTTCGCGGTACTTTGGCAGAGTCCACATCTCATCATCGACGATGAGTTCGAGGGCATCGGCATGGTCACGTATCTCTGCCATGAGCGGCAGGACGTTATCGTGATATGCGATGGCTTTGGCGCGCTCGTCTGGCTGACGGTTCGCTTTATGCCGCGCATCGGTCATGCGATCTACGCCTTCGAGGATCGCACCGGAGTGCTCTTCGATCTGCTTGATGATGCTATAGTCCATCGCATTGAGACTTGCAGTCTCGTCTGCCGAGAAGACTTGCTTGACAGAGAGCACGTTCTGCAGCAACATGGTCTGATAACGCTTGGCAGCCGGCAGGACATGGTTCACCACAAGGTCACCCATGACGCGGCTCTCGATCTGCAGTTTTTTAACATACGTTTCCCACTTAACCTCACTGCGGCTATGCAATTCTGCCTCGCTGAGGACGCCCGTTGTGCCGAACATTTGTATAGAAGAAGGGAGTAAGTAGTTATCGATGATTTTCGGTACGCTGGTCTCGCAGTCCAAGCCACGTTTGGCTGCTTCGGCTTTCCACTCGTCCGAATAGCCGTTGCCGTCAAAACGGATGGCTTTGCAGGCCACGATATATTTCTTGATGACGTCAAAGAGTACGCGCTCTTTGGCCTCGCCTTTCTCGATACGGGCATCAACCTCATCCTTGAAAAGCATGAGTTGCTCAGCGACCGCTGCATTGAGCGCCAGCATGGCTGCACCGCAGTTAGCCGACGAACCGACCGCACGGAACTCGAAGCGGTTTCCCGTGAAAGCAAAGGGCGAGGTTCTATTGCGATCCGTATTATCCAATAAGATCTCCGGTATATTCGCAACGCCGAGTTTCATCTCTTTCTTGGCATTGATAATGATGGCTTCTTCGGCAGAAGCGTGCTCGAGTTTGTCGAGAACGGCTGTGATCTGCTTACCAAGGAAGACGGAGATGATAGCCGGCGGTGCTTCGTTGGCTCCCAGACGATGTTCGTTGGTTGCACTCACGATCGAGGCCTTGAGCAAGCCGTTATGGCGCTGAACCGCCATGAGGACATTGACGAGGAAGGTGATGAACTGCAGGTTCTGGTAAGGGTTCTTACCCGGCGCAAGCAGGTTGATACCGGTATTGGTCTCCAGCGACCAGTTACAGTGCTTACCGCTACCGTTGACGCCGGCATAGGGTTTTTCGTGGAGCAGTACACGGAAATGATGCTTCTCAGCTACGCGCTCCATGATGGACATGACAAGCAGGTTATGATCGTTAGCCAAATTGACATCCTCATAGATAGGCGCCATCTCGAACTGATTCGGCGCCACCTCATTATGACGCGTACGTACAGGAATGCCGGCCTTGAGGGCTTCGTACTCGAGTTCGCGCATGAAAGCCAGTACGCGAGCCGGGATAGCACCGAAATAATGATCCTCCAACTGCTGACTCTTGGCGCTGTTATGGCCCATGAGGGTGCGGCCGGTGAGCATCAGATCCGGACGGGCGTTATAGAGGGCTTCGTCCACAAGGAAATACTCCTGCTCCCAGCCCAGGTTCGCATGCACGTGCTTGACCTGCTTGTCGAAATAACCGCACACCTCGCGTGCCGCATGACAGAGCGCCGCGGTGGAGCGGATCAGAGGCGTCTTATAATCCAACGCCTCACCTGTATATGCCACAAAGACCGTCGGGATACAGAGCGTATCGCCGATGAGGAAAACCGGACTCGAAGGATCCCAAGCGGAGTACCCGCGTGCCTCGAAGGTGTTTCGTATTCCACCGGATGGGAAAGAGGAAGCATCGGGTTCTTGCTGATAGAGACTGTCACCGCTGAACTCCTCAATCAGCGTACCATTCTTCAAAGTGAAGAAGGCATCGTGCTTCTCCGCCGTACCGCCTGTGAGGGGTTGAAACCAGTGCGTGAAATGGGTTGCTCCATGATCCATCGCCCATTTGCGGATACCGATAGCTACCACGCCGGCGATGTCACGATGGATCGTACGACCGTTATCTACATCGTCAAACAATTGATCCAATACCTCCTGCGCGATATATTCCTTCATCTTATCACGCGTGAAGACATCGCTTGCGAAATAGTCCTTTACTTTGCCTTCCGGCACCTCGACATTGGCAGACTTATGCTCAAATGCCATTTTTAACGCTTCAAAACGAACATTGCTCATACTTTTGACGTTGTTTTTAGTTTTCAATCCGATTAAATTTCAAAATCGACCGCAAAATTACAACAAATTTTTGAAACGTGCAAGATTTTTAACAAAAAAAATTAGTCTAAGCTCACTTAAGCGTGTTTTTTTGTTAAAAAGCTTGTCGTTTGCACAACAGTGCGACTGTAATTTCGGCGGGAGCCCGCTCACGGGAGGGCCGAAAGTACAACAAATAAAAAAAAGCGCCGAAGCGCTCTTTTTACTGAACTCGCTGTCCGTGCAGCGTGTAAACCTTATCGTCTTGCAGGATATAGACGTTACCCTGACGAATGAGTTTTTGTGCTTTGTTAGCCGGATTGACGATGATGTCGGACGGATTTGGTGTCTGCGTGTTGGCTTGATAAACCGCTTGCAGCACGATACCATCGTTCAGGTTTCCCGGCAGTACTTGCCAATAGAGGAAAGTAAAGCCCGGAACACGCGGTTCGTGCGGCACTGCCCATGTCTGCGCCTCCATGTAGAAGAGCGAAGAGTCTTGCTTGAGGTAGGTAACGTTCACGATCTGGTCTTCGAACTGCAAGTCGGTTGCGACACCAATGATATTGTAGAATTCTTTCCATACATCCGCTGCCTGATAGAGGTCAATATAATCCATCGGCACATAGAGAATACAGGTCTGTTTATTCACATTATACAACGCGCGGGTAGGAATCGATTGCGGCGTGATGGCATAGTTATGAATCGCCATTAATTTGGAGCAGTTATAGAACGCATCTTGGTTGATCGTCGTGACGGAAGCCGGGATCACCACGTTCTCCAGCGCCGTACAGCCCTCCAGCACACTGGTCGCCAAGGTTTTGATACCAGCCGGGAAGGCGAAGTTCTTGATAGCCGAACAGAACGCGAAGCCATAGGTGCCGATAGAGCTAACAGAAGCCGGAATAATGACGTCCTTAAGCAGGGAACAACCGTTGAAAGCATACTGACCGATGGTCGTCAGGTTCTCGGGCAGAACGACATTCTGCAACTTGTTCATCTTATAGCACAAATAGCCGGGAATACTCTGCACACTGTCGCCTACAATAAACGAAGTGATCTGCGAACTCGTGCTATAGAACGGGGCAGAGTCGCCTGTACCGATGGAGCAAGTCTTAGGCAGCCATGTGACCGAAGTGGTCGGGTTGCCTTGGAAAGCCGCACTTCCAATGGAAGTCACGGTACTTGGGATCGTGATATCCGCAAGTTTACAGTTTTGGAACGCCCGTTGGTTGATGGTCGTTATACCTTCATGCAGGGTCACATTCGCCAATTTGGAGCAGCCGTAGAAAGCATCCGTACTGATGGTCGTCAAGGTTGCAGGCAGTTCGATAGACTCCAACGACGTACAACCCTCTAAGAAGCTGGTAGGTAAGGTCTTCTGCGTTACGGGCAGGTTGATGGATTTCAAATTCGTGCAGTAATAAAATGCATATTGCCCCAAAGAAGAAACCGAAGGCGGAAGGACGATCGTATCCAGTAGACTCATCTTATAGCAGATGTACGAAGGCACGGTCTGCACGCTGTCACCAAAGGTGAAGGAAGTAATTTTCGAACTCGTGCTGTAGAACGGTGCAGAGTCGCCTGTACTGATCGAGCAGGTCTTCGGCAGCCAAGTAACCGAGGTCGTCGGGTTACCTTGGAAAGCCGCACTTCCAATGGAAGTCACGGTACTTGGGATCGTGATATCCGCAAGTTTACAGTTTTGGAACGCCCGTTGGTTGATGGTCGTTATACCTTCATGCAGGGTCACATTCGCCAATTTGGAGCAGCCGTAGAAAGCATCCGTACTGATGGTCGTCAAGGTTGCAGGCAGTTCGATAGACTCCAACGACGTACAACCCTCTAAGAAGCTGGTAGGTAAGGTCTTCTGCGTTACGGGCAGGTTGATGGATTTCAAATTCGTGCAGTAATAAAATGCATATTGCCCCAAAGAAGAAACCGAAGGCGGAAGGACGATCGTATCCAGTAGACTCATCTTATAGCAGATGTATGCCGGCACGATCTTCACGTTCGGACCGAAGGTGAACGAAGTGACCTTCGAACCGTTGGAGTTATAGAACGGTGAATCTTCTCCCGTACCTGTACTAATGGAATTGTTAGACGGCAGCCAGGTAATCGATTTGATAGGATTGTTATAGAATGCCTTATTGCCGATCGACGTCACCGTACTCGGAATAACGATCGTATCCTGGTTACAGTTGTAGAAGGCACGCTGATTGATCGTCGTCAGACCTTCCGGCAGATTCACATCGCCTAATTTGGTACAGCCGTAGAAAGCATCCGTATTGATAACCGTAATGCTGTTCGGCAATGTTACCGACTGCAGGTTCGAGCAACTTTCGAATGCCGATGTACCGATGGTCACAACCGGATAGGTATAGTTGTTATAGTACACGGAAGCCGGAACGGTCACGTTGATATAGGCTTTATACGTGGACTGATCCGATGTCTGGTCTTTGACCAAAGTAGCGGTAGTGTTACCTAAGGAATAGTACAAACCATCAATGAGGACAGTCTCCGCCAAGAGGTTCATTGCGCAGATGAGCGCGAGGAGTAAGAAGGATATTTTTTTCATATTCAAACAATTTTGCGCTGCAAAATTACACAAAAAAAATGACATACGCAAATGTATGTCACTTTTTTTTAATGAACCAATATTTTTTTTGTATGCCACTCGCCGTCGTAGAAGGCTTTGACGAAATAAACGCCGGTGGATAATTGGATTCCGAGTCGGGACAGTTGGCTATCGCTGGCTTCCGACAAAATACCGTTATATATGCGGATGAGCTTGCCGGAGACATCAAGCAGGTATAACGTCGTCGGTCCGTGCGGTATAGAGGGATCTTGGGTTATCTCCTGCTGACTAAACGGATTCGGGATGAACTGCTCTTCCAGTTGCTCGATTTGCTCCTCGTGCCAGTGTCCCGTGCAATCAGGCATATAACTGAACTCAACGATGGTGCGGACGAGCATGTCGTTGAGGTGCTCTACCTTGAGGCTGTCCGTCGTCGGCTTGAGGTGTGGCAGACCGATCCCGGAATCATCGGTAAGGAAGAAGGACGTACCATTGGTAGCCAGCGCCATGGCACGCAGCAGGTATTCCCCACTCTCACCTATACCGCTACATACGACCGGCACGATACGAACACCCATCGCGGCAGCATTCAAGATCTGTTCGTGCAGCAAAGCGATCGTTGCACTGTCTTCATGACAAGGCGCATCTAATATAAGGAACGCGATGCGCGCACGCGCGTTGTCATCCCATCCGGCACTATTCAGCGCCGCCATGAGTGCCTCCGGAACAGCCTCCGGATAGTCACCGCCTCCTGCCGCATGTTGCTTGTCAATAAAAGTCTGCGTGGTAGCGATATCGTCGGTCAGGCGCGAGATGCGCGTGATATACTCATCGCCATGATCGCGATATACAACGGCGCCGGTACGTATAGCCAAACCACCGGTAGCTGCTGATGCGCGAGAAATGACATCCTTCATCTCGGCCTGCAGGTAACGCAATTCATCGCCCATGGAGCCCGTGGCATCGAACACGAATAGCACGTCCACACTCTGAGGCAAATCGCACTCCGTCTCATCCAGCACGATCGTCTGCCAAGCCGGTTGATCCACATCTGCCGGCGTACCGAATAATCCATTCCACAGCTCGGCCTTACCGGTGTTGTCGGTGACGGCTTGGTAGACCGTGTTCCCGTGCTTGTCCGTGAGATTGACCGGATAGTTGGCTATCGGGTAACCATATTTATTCACTACCTGCACCGTGTAGCGCTGACGCGGCTCTATCTGCCACGTGCGGATAAAATGCTTGTGCGTACTGTCCATCACCATCGGCCATAGCGACCACTTCGTGAAGTCATTCACTTCTCCGGCCGTTAGTTTGCCGGCTGAAACCGCATTATTGGTCTCTCCATAATAAGGCAAGATATGCATCTCTGCATCCGCCTCTTCAAAGACGGCTTCGTCCGCACTGACGGAAGCTGTCATCGTAACCGCCATCTTATCGTACTTGACACCGCGCGGAGCACCTAAGGTATAATAGACATCCCCATCCTCTTTCGATGCCTTGCGTGGTTTGGGCGTGAGCGTGATGATCATTAAGGCACTATCGTCCAAGGTTTGTTTCTTGGATTCATAGCCGGTACAGGTCACGCTGAGCGATTTGCCTTCAATCTGTTCGGGTTTGAGTACCACCCGTCCGTCGTAAGAAGTGGTATAGGTCTTTTTACCGATCTGCACTTGTGCAAAAGGCACTAAAGCCTGCGTCGTATCCATTACTATAACGGTTAATGGTGAATGGTTAACGGTTAATGGGGTTTTCTTCATGCACGCATTGGCTGTCGTCAGACACAGCACTGCAACCAAAAGAGAGACAATTTTCTTCATAATTTACAATTTTTATAAAATAATACGCAATAATTATGCCAAACGCTTGCATAATTCAAAAAAAAGCAGTACTTTTGCACCCGCAAAAGTTTTTAACGATATATGGCAACACAAGAAGAAACATTCAAAAAGATCGTAGCGCATTGCAAGGAGTACGGATTTGTTTTTCCGAGCAGTGAGATCTATGACGGTTTAGGCGCTGTGTATGACTATGGTCAGAACGGCGTAGAGTTGAAGAACAATATTAAGCGTTATTGGTGGGATTCGATGACGCTTCTGCACGAGAATATCGTGGGTATCGATGCCGCTATCTTCATGCATCCAACGACCTGGAAGGCTTCGGGACACGTCGATGCATTCAATGATCCGTTGATCGACAACCGCGACTCCAAGAAGCGTTACCGTGCGGACGTGCTGATCGAAGATCAGATTGCCAAGTACGACGAGAAAATCGCCAAAGAGGTAGAGAAAGCACGCAAACGTTTCGGTGAGAGCTTTGACGAAGAGATGTTCAAAGCCACCAACGAGCGTGTCAAAGAGCATATCGCCAAACGTGAGGCGCTGCACGAGCGTTTTGCCAAGGCTATGAACGATAATAACCTCGAGGAACTCAAGCAGATCATCCTCGACGAGGAGATCGTTTGTCCGATCAGCGGAACCCGTAACTGGACCGACGTACGTCAGTTCAACCTCATGTTCTCCACCGAAATGGGTTCGACGGCCGATGGTGCGATGAAGATCTACCTCCGTCCTGAAACGGCACAGGGTATCTTCGTCAATTTCCTGAACGTACAGAAAACCGGTCGTATGAAAATTCCGTTTGGTATCGCACAGATCGGTAAAGCCTTCCGTAACGAGATCGTGGCGCGTCAGTTCATTTTCCGTATGCGCGAGTTCGAGCAGATGGAGATGCAGTTCTTTGTTAAACCGGGTACCGAGTTGAAATGGTTTGAGCACTGGAAGCAATTCCGTCTCAAATGGCATAAAGCGCTCGGTCTCGGTGACGAGAAATATCGTTTCCACGACCATGACAAACTCGCGCACTATGCCAATGCAGCTACCGATATCGAGTTCCTCATGCCGTTCGGCTTCAAGGAGGTGGAGGGTATCCACAGCCGTACGAACTTCGACTTGAGCAGTCACGCTAAATACAGCGGCAAGAAGATCGAGTACTTCGATCCGGAGCTCAACCAATCTTACACCCCGTACGTCATCGAGACTTCGATCGGTGTGGATCGTATGTTCCTCAGCGTCATGTGCTCGGCATACGAAGAGCAACAACTTGAAGGTGGCGATACGCGTGTGGTACTGCACTTACCGCCGGTACTTGCGCCTGTCAAGGCTTGTATCATGCCGCTCGTTAAGAAAGATGGGCTGCCTGAGAAAGCACGCGAGATCATGAACGAACTCAAGTTCGACTTCAAAGTCGCATATGACGAGAAAGACTCGATCGGTAAGCGTTACCGTCGTCAGGATGCTGTCGGTACACCGTTCTGCATCACCGTCGATCACGACACCGAGAAAGACGGTTGTGTCACCGTTCGTTACCGCGACACCATGGCACAAGACCGTGTTAAGATCGAGGACCTGCACGAGATCATCCGTAAGGCTACCGATCCGAAGGAGCTCTACCGCAAGATTGTCGGTGACAGTTTTGAGGACACGAATGAGTAATAAAAAAAGCGGCACGCGCCGCTTTTTTTATTTCAGTTTACGCTTGATTTCGTCAAGGGTCTTTTGCAGTTCGTCAATTTTCTGACTTACCTCATCGTTATTGTCTTGCACCATCGCATCGACGAAGATCGAGTTGATGAACGACATTCCGATGATACCGCCTAAAATGAGTTGGAAGCAGAAATAGAGTCGCACAAACTCCGCCGCCATAGTTGTGATGCCGTAGTACTCGGCGATTGCGTTGGGAATCTCATACCACCCTTCTACCGTACATATCTGGAACACAGCGTATATTGAACGCAGCGGTGTACCGAAATGCATGGGGTCAGCGTCACGGAACAGGCTGCAGTTGAGCAGACCGAAGATGATGATGATGACCAGAAAACTAAGCAAGATCGCATACGACTCCCGCATAGCCCGTTTAAACCCTTCAATGACCTTGGCGAAGTTCGGGAAGAAATGCAGTACGCGGAAGAAACGCAGTACACGTAGCAATCGGAAGATCATCAAGAAGGACAGATCGGCCATATCGTTCGGGATAAACAGAGCAGCTACCGATGGTAAAGAGAGGATGACCAGCGAACCGTCTAACCTATTCCATCCGTCACTCCAGTAACCCTTCACGCCGTACTCCTTATGCTTGACGATCATCTCGAAAAGGAAGATGAACGTACAGATGGTATCCAGGATACCCATCAAGTAGTTCTCGTACCCCGATACCTGCATATAGATCAACGCCGAGTTGATCAGGATAACGACGAGAATGAACCGTTCATTCAGCAGGAGTTGTCTTATTTTCTCTCTCATAAGGGTTTATTTCTCGTTGTTATACGCTTCAAGGGCTTTGCGGAGCACGATCATCGCTTTGGCCAGGTCCTCTTTATTGAGCACATAGGCCATGCGGACCTGATGACGACCGTCTTCGGGATTCGTATAGAAACCTGTTCCCGGCGCCATCATAACGGTCGAGCCATCGTATTGGAAATCGGTGAGGCACCATTTGCAGAATTTCTCCACATCATCGACCGGCAATTCGACCATCACATAAAATGCGCCGGTAGGAGCAGGGGCAAAAACGCCGGGTATCTGATTGAGTTGGTCGATCAAAAAATTACGTCGACCCAGATACTCGTCATACACCTCCTGCATGTACTCTTCAGGTGTGGAGAGGGATGCCTCGGCGATGATCTGACCGAACAGAGGAGGACTCAGACGCGCCTGACAGAATTTCATCACCGCTTCGCGTACGGCCTTGTTCTTCGTGATGAGGGCTCCGATACGGATACCACACTCACTGTATCGCTTGGAAACGCTATCCACGAGTACCACGTTCTCTTCGATGCCCTCGAGGTGACATGCGGAGATATAGGGCGACTTGGTGTAGATGAACTCGCGATATACCTCATCTGAGATGAGGTACAGGTTGTATTTCTGCACCAGGTCCCGAATCTGCCGCATCTCCTGCTTGGTATAGAGATAACCGGTCGGGTTATTCGGGTTACAGATGAGGATGGCGCGGGTCTTCGGCGTGATCTGCTTCTCAAACTCCTCTACCGGCGGCAACTTAAAGCCGTTCTTGATATCGGTCTTAACGGACTTAACCACTGCGCCTGCTGAGATAGCGAACGCCATGTAGTTGGCATACGAGGGATCGGTCACAATGATCTCATCGCCCGGATTGAGGCAACTCATGTAGGCAAACATGATGGCTTCCGAACCGCCGGCGGTGATAATGATCTCGTCCGGCGAAAGGTCAATGCCGTAATTGGCATAATAGCTGACCATTTTCGTACGCAGCGATTTCAGACCCTGCGATGGCGAATATGCCAGAATATCCTGCTGATAGTTCCTCACCGCCTCCAATGCTTGAGGTGGCGTCTGGATATCGGGTTGACCGATATTGAGGTGATAGACATGTACGCCTGCCAACTTGGCGGCATCGGCATACTTAGCCAGTTTTCGAATAGGCGACTCAGGCATGGACTGAGCCCGTAAACTTATCTCCATATTGTTCTATGTATGCGCGCAACGCGTGTATGTCCGCGAACGCTTCTGTTAATTCTTTGAGGTTCGCTACCCGTTGTCGTACGGAAGCCACACCATGTTTGGCGAGTTTGTCTGTCGTAGGCGTGATGGCCTGTTGCAAGGCATCAAGATTGACGTCAAACAGCAGGGTCGAATGCACGATGGTACCGGTAGGCGATGTGAAGCACGCGGCTCCGGAAACCTTACGGCCCTCCACTAAAATATCATTATGTTCGGTCGTCACCGCCGGTATATTTTTGGCGGCAAGCGCACTGCGAACGAAATCTAAAAAATCTGCAAACACTTGTTCGCTATGTGTAGAGGGAGAGATATACGAGAGCATCAAGTTGCCTTGATCGGCATAGACGCACCCTCCTCCACTCTTGCGTTGCACGACAGCGATACCGTTTTGGCGGCAGTAAGCTTCGTTCACTTCTACCTCTGCCGACTGATGTCGACCGTAGATGACGGTAGGTGACACGATCCAGGTAAAGAGCGTCAACTCCTTGACGTCCTTGACCAGATTCTGCTCTATCTGCAGATACTCGGTCAAAGGCAAACCCTCTGCAAACCTTTCAACTTTCACCTTTCAACTTTCACCTTACAAGCATGGTTCGGTCAGTTCGACTCCGCGGCAGAAACGACGTTTGATATCGCGATCATCGCCGAGGTAGATATAGCGTTCGAGACGTTGCTCAAGGGTATAGTTATCGTAATTGAGGTAACGGTCATCAACCAGCAGGGCATCGAACTCATAACTGGGTTCGAACGAACCGACTTTACCGAAGAACGATCCGCCGCCTTTGGTAGCCAGGTAAAAGACTTCACTCAGACTGAGGAACGACATCTCGCCTTTCGTCTGCGCATAGTTGAGTTTGGATACCTGGATCGCATACTGCATCACGCGCAACATGGACATGTGGTGACCGGCAGAGACGTCGGTACCAAGGGCGACGTTGATACCCGCGTTGAGGAACTTACGGATCGGCGCCATGCCGGAAGAGAGGTTACTGTTCGACATCGGACAGTGCACCACATAAACGCTGTTCTTGCGCATCAGTTCGAGTTCTTCACCGTCGGTATAGCAGCAATGCGCCATGAGCGTAGGCGTCTGACCGAACAGACCGTACTTGTCGTACGCACCGCCGTAACAAGTGGTGTCCGGCTCAAGTTCCTTCACCCAACTGATCTCAGAACGGTTCTCACTCAGGTGAGATTGTACCGGCATACCGGTTTCGGCAGCGTACTCACCTAAAGCGCGCAGCATCTTATCCGAACAGGAAGGCACAAAACGCGGCGTGATGATCGGTTGCACCAGACCCTCTCCGTGTTCGTCGAGGTGTGCCTTGAGCATACGCATACCCTCTATCAGTTCGGCTGTCGTGTTCTGCAGCGTTTCGGGACTGTTGCGGTTCATACCCACAATACCTACCATCGCCCCCATCCCTGCTTGAATGAAAAGGTCCGCCAAGATACGCGTGGACTCAGGATGGATCGTACCGAAAACGGCACTGCGCATCGTACCTTGCATCCATAGTTCGTGTACGAACCGGCGGTACATGCGACGCGCATATTCCGGATCAGCGTACTTCGTCTCCTCCGGGAAGGTATAGGTATTGAGCCAAGGCAGCAATTCGAGATCAAGCGCCAGGCCCATATTACGGTACTGCGGCGCATGGACATGCAGGTCATTGAATGCAGGAATGAGAATCTTGTCACCAAAATCCATCACCTGTCGACGCCAGTCCATATTCTCCGGCAGTTCGGTATAGATACCTTCAATCAGGCCGTTGGATTTCACAACGATATAGCCATGCGGAATGATCTCGAACTTACCCGGCGTAGGGGTATGGATGATGTTAGCTCTGTATATTTTCATGCTTTTTATGCTTAAAGAAGAGTAAACAAATCAAATAATTGATGCAGCCTCCGATGAAGATGACCACATAACTGATATACACATTCGATAAGTTTGGCAGCAATGCGATACAAAGGGGCAACAGACCCAACTGTATCGGCAGATTGACGGCGCGTGCTATCAGGAACCCGCCTGCATTCTTCCATGAAGGACGAGTGCCGAAAGTGTACCAGTTAAGCAGCAGGTAATTGATTCCCATCTCTACCAAATAGCCCAACACAAAGGCAGTGTAGTACAAAATACCCGTTTTGATCTCTTCCGGCACCTTAAATGCAAGCAGGAAAAGTTCGAAGAACCATGTTTGCAGGAACATACCCGTAGTGCCGACTACGGCAAAGCGTACGGCACTTCGGATCTTCTCCGGCAGATAACTCGTCAATAATTTCATTGCGTTAAGCAGTTAGATTATTTAAGAGTTCTTCCATTGCGGCATTCAAGCCGTTGACGTCACGTCCACCGGCTGTTGCCATCCACGGCTGACCACCGCCACCGCCTTGGATATGCTTGGCTGCCGACTTGATCATCGCACCGGCGTTCTTACCTTCGTTCACCAACGGCTGGCTGAGGAAGACGGCGATAGTCGGCTTTCCTTCCCATTGGGTAGCAGCGACCACAGCAAACTTGACGTCATTGAACTTGCCACGCAGCAAAGGCATAACGCCACGAATCATATCGGGGTTAAGTTCACTCTGCAAGCGAACGAGTTTAATATCACCAAAGTCTTCCGCTGATGCGATGATACGATCACGGAACATCTCAATTTTTTCCGCCACGTACCGATCAATACGTTTTTTCAAATCGGTATTTTCCTCTATCTGCTTCAGGATTGCGCCCTCCAAATCAGGAGCATTATGGAATATATCCCGTAGATGGTTGAGTATATCCTGCATACCATAGTATAACTGGTCAGCTTTTGCGCTAGTGACAGCCTCAATTCGACGAACTCCGGCCGCAATGCTGGTTTCCATGATAATACGTACAGAACCGATACGTCCTGTTGAAGACACGTGACATCCACCGCACAATTCTACCGAGGGACCATATTTAATCACGCGTACGTCATCTCCGTATTTCTCGCCAAACAACGCCATAGCCCCCATTGCCTTTGCTTCTGCTATCGGTGTATGACGGCTTTCTTCCAGGTGAATATCCTGACGGATGAGTTTATTCGCGAGTTTCTCTACTTCGCGGAGTTCCTCCGGCGTCACTTTCTGGAAATGGCTGAAGTCGAAACGCAGACTCTCAGGTGTGACAAGACTACCCTTCTGCTCCACGTGTTTGCCCAACACTTCGCGTAACGCATAATGGAGAATGTGAGTAGCCGAGTGGTTACAAGCGATGGCTTGACGACGCTCTGCATCTACCTCTGCCACAAACGTAGCCGTCGGATCACTCGGTAACTCAGCCATAATATGTACCGGCAGATTATTCTCCCGTTTCGTATCGATAATTTTCCATTTTCCATTTTCCATTTTCAATTCGCCGGTATCACCAATCTCACCTCCCATTTCGGCGTAGAACGGCGTCTTGTCGAGCACCACTTGATAGAACGAGTTGCCTTTCTGGCTCACCTGACGATAGCGAAGGATACGGCACTCCACGCTCAGTTCATCGTATCCGACAAACTCCGTTTCGCCTTCGGCCAACACGGTCCAGTCGCCGAGGTCTTGCTTATTAGCCTCGCGGCCCATCGATTTCTGGTGTTCAAGGGCTTTGTTATACTCGTCCTCATTGGTCGTGAAGCCGTTCTCACGCAAGATCAGTTCGGTCAGATCCAACGGGAAACCATATGTATCTTTGAGGGTGAATACATCCACGCCACTGATCTCTGTCTTGCCGGCCTTCTTTGCCTCGTCCATCAACTTGTCCAGCAGACCGATACCCTTGTCGAGGGTACGCAGAAACGCCTCTTCCTCGGACTTGATGACCGGAGTGATCTGTGCCTCTTGTGCTTTGAGTTCCGGATAAGCTTCACCGAGGTCATCGATCAGTTGCGGTACCAATTGATACAAGAACGCACTACGCATATTGAGGAACGTATAGCCGTAACGCACGGCACGACGCAGGATACGACGGATGACGTAGCCGGCTTTCTCGTTACTCGGCAACTGACCGTCCGTGATGGCAAAAGCGATGGTACGGA
>CAMUYI010000003.1 GCA_947164985.1 uncultured Bacteroidales bacterium
ATCTCAAATAAAATAGATTTAATAATCCGTCCAACTTTTTGGGGTCACATCAAAATAAGGAATCCTCCGAAGGTACAGTCGCACATTTGTGCGAATAACAAGGCTTTGTAGCACAAAATCCAAATAAATTTACATTTTATTACTCAAATCCTTGCATATTCCAAATATTTGGAATGTACTTCGGCACGCCCTTACAAATAAGGAATCCTCCGAAGGTACAGTCGCACATTTGTGCGAATAACAAGGCTTTGTAGCACAAAATCCAAATAAATTTGCATTTTATTACTCAAATCCTTGCATATTCCAAATATTTGTTGTACTTTTGCAGCGCAAAAGTTTAAATAACAAATGGATAAAGTAAAGTATTGGTTGGATTTGGCGGATTACGACTATGCTACGACAGGTGATTTGATGAGATCGAAACGATGGATTTATGTGGCATTTATGTGCCATCAATCTATTGAAAAAGCGATCAAAGCTTATCATACGCAGAAATTGCCGTCAGAGACTCCTCCTTATATTCATAACCTTACTCGTTTGGCTCAAAAGTCAAGTTTATACGATTTGATGGATGAAGATCAGCGCATGTTCTTGGATGCTATGACTCCAATGAATATAGAGGCACGTTATCCGGAGTACAAATCTCTTTTAGCATCCAGCTTAAACGAAAAAGTATGTAAGGATATGTTAGAAAAAACGAATGTACTATTATCATGGATAAAGAGCAAGTTATAAATATAGTGCGCGCATACAAGGAGGCGATAGCCCCCAAATATAAGAATGCTAAAGTTTATCTTTATGGTTCTTATAGTAAGGGAACAGCTACAGCAGATAGCGATATAGATGTAGCTGTGATTGTTCCGCGTCTACAAGGTGATTGGTTCTCCATAGTTCCTCCGTTATGGACTAAGGCTCGTCAAGTGAGTTCATTAATCGAGCCGGTTATTATGGAAGACGGAGAGCATTCTCCGCTATATGACGACATAATGCGAACAGGTGTAGCAATTTAAAAGAATTAGTAATAATTTATAAGCGGTAATATCAGTATCAAGGTATTACCGCTTTTTTGTGCGTGGCGGTAAACGAAGTGAAAAGGGAACAGGCTGAGTGAAAAGGACTAAGCTACATAGCCCGGCCTCAGGGCTTAAAAGAGAGGCAAAAGATCTTTGACATACTGATATTACCGTAAAAAAGCAAAAAAGGAAAGTTTTTTTGCGCAAAAACTTGCATATGTCGTGGAAATGTTGTAATTTTGCGAACAAAATCGCAAAAGTATAACAACTATGGCACAAGAAACATTAGACAGCCTTATTCAGGTAATGTTCACGCTCTCGCTCCCGGAACAGGAGAAGGTGATTGAACGCATGCAGGCCAATGTGCGTCGATTAAATGGAGAAGCAGTTGCTCCATATACGATGGAAGAGATTGATGCGCGTCTCGATGAGTCGGAGCGCGACATCGAGGAAGGACGTTATTACACGACCGAAGAAGTCTTCCATTCCCAATACGCCGAAGCAGTATGAGATCGGTTTGGTCGGAACGTGCGAAAAAGTCCTTGCACATTGTTGAGGACTATATATTGCGTGAGTTTGGCGAGAAAAAGCGCGCAGAGTTTATGGCAGAAGCTGAGAAGGTGGCTCTTCAATTGGAGATTTACCCAACGATGGGAAAGGAAGAACCTCTGTTGGCACATCGAAAAAAACTCTATCGTAGTTATGTGATCACGCGTTTGAGCAAGATGATTTATCATGTAGATGAGAAGCGAGAGTTGGTTGTTATTTCTGATGTTTGGGACACGAGGAGAGAGCCTAAAGCTGTAGCGAAAGGCTTGTAACAGAAGAACAATAAGATTTTAAGCGGTAATATCAGTAATCAAGGTATTACCGCTTTTTTGTGCGTGGCGGTGAACGAAGTAAAAAGGGAACAGGCTGAGTGAAAAGGACTAAGCTGAGATTAGTCCAAAATGACCAAAAATGATCCAAAAAGAAGGAGAGAATGACGCTATGTCGCTATTGAAAATGGGTAAAATGGATGAGACGGATGAAACTTTGATACTTTGGAATTTCTTTGTAAATGGCTGTAAGTAAGCACATTGAGGCGAAAGTACCAAAGTTCCAAAGTTTCACGCAAAAAATGAAATGGGTGAATAAAATGGGTGATGAGATAGATGAAGTTGTGGAGACGAAAGGAGAATAGCCAGGAAATAAGTAGTTAATATCCAGGTAATAACCAGCTCCAACCATAACGAAAGTTCAGAAAGTGCAAAGCAAATGTTATAACCCCAAAAAATAAAGGAAAACAAAAACCGAAAACGATAGAAGAAAACAAAAAAGAAAAATACAGAAAAAATCCTTTTGAATGTTTGGAACAAAGTTCCCGGTGTCCTACCTGCTAAAACTCCTCGCAAGTAAATTTTCGGATAGTTTTACCAGCCAAGTCCACACCCTGCGGGCAAAACATTCAAAAGCAAAAATACCAAAAATATATTTTTCTTTAAAGCCGAAAACAAAAATGCAGGTAGAATCCGGAAGCAAAGGAAGGACAGAAATAGACCGGCATCAAATGCCGGGGTAATGGACGAAGGAGAAAAGACAAAGATAGAAAAATTTGGGTATAAGTCATTGGGTTGACGACCTATACTCACACCACACCTTATGAATAACCCGCGTACACACGTACGCGTAAAATAGAAAACACAATTAACAAACTTAAAGATATTTAACATCATGAAAAATTTTAACTTTTTTGAGAAGCTATGGGAACATAGCCGAACCCTAAGACGAGTGGGGCTGGTACTCGTAATGTGTATAATCACCATAATACAAACATGGGCGGTGAATAGTGCGTTTACACCAGGAGAGATTCTGTATGTGAATGGCTATAGTGGCGGTAACGCGTGGGGAAGTAGTGCGTGTGTAAAAGCCGAATTTAGTAAAAACGGCTCAAATGCAAAAGAAGTAGATACGCATTGGATGTTTGATAAAGATGGTGGTAAATTATTTTATATAATTGTTCCAGCAGACAGATCAGATTATAGTAAATTGCGTCTTCACCGTTATGCATCCAACTGTTCTACCAACTGGAACTTTAACGGGGACATCCAGCAATCTAATCGAAGTAGTGATGCGTATAATACACTTTATTCCGATGGTACAGGAGATGCCAATTCCGGTTGGAAGTCTCCTGGAGAGACCTATAAGTTTGACTTATATGGTTCTACAAATGGTTGGGCTTCTGCGATAGGTACAATGGAGCATGTCGGAAATGGTAAGTTCTTTTATGGATTTACATTCACAGCCGCTGCGACGTCTTATAATTTTAAACTTTGTGACTCATGGAGTATCTGGTGGGGAGCTTCTTCGGATGGTAACGATGTAACTCTTTCTGGTTTGACGGTGGGAAAAGAGTATTATATCTATGCGACCATGGACTTAGCGACAAGCCTAAACTATAATAATGGCTCTAATCCTCGTTCTTCATTACAAGTCAAAGCATTGGAAGTCCACGAGCCGGGAGTATATGAATCGGCAAGCGGATATAATAAATCGCTGAAGACTTATAGTGGGTACGATTATGAAATATATCGCTATTCTAAGAACTCTTCTAATTGGTATATTTTTGCCGGTGAGAGTCTTACAACCAATACTTCTGACAAGCATTGCTTGTTGGAAATACCAGCATCTTCTGACTACGCAGCAAAAACTTTAGGTTGGATATTGCATAGGGGCGGAGTGTCTGGAAACACATCTTCTGCTTCTAGTACTGCAGGCGAATTTAGTGCTGTGGGATCTTCTCAGGCGATGAAATGTTATCAAAATCCAGGAACATATGGACAAGGATATACTTTATTCGTTAAAGGATACGACAAATTCCATTTATGGGCTCAAGATAAAGATGTATCAAAAAGTTACATCATTAAAGTATATGTAAACGGGTCAGATGTTACCGATAATAGCGCCGCATCTCTTACGATACGCGAGTATGCACTGGATCCGAGCGAAACATCTTTAATCCAGATTCAATGTCTTGGAACTACTTCTTCAAATACAGATATTTTATATGGTTTCTCGCTTCGTATACCTGGTGCAGAATGTTCCGCTACACAACCTGGTGCGTTGAGTAAAGGTACTCTCAGTGGATGTTCGAGAACGATTACTGCTTCGGGTTCGGCAGCGACTAATAACACATGGTATTGGCAGTCTTCGGCAAGCGGGACAGACAAATCGGATGCGTATAGTTCCGGTAAGGCAATTACAGAAACCGGTACTTATTACCTGCGTTCGTTCTGTTCGGATGGTGCAGGCTGCTGGAGTGATGCTGTACAGGTAACAATTACGGCTGCCGACATGACTCCTGCTGCTCCAACGGCATTAGCAAAATCAAGTGTTACGGCAAAAGGTGTGACCTTGACGGTAACCGATGCCGCCAATACAAATGACTACGAGTTCTATGTAAACACAAGTAGTTCTGCACCTTCTGCCGGCACTTCTGCATCTTACACATCTACCAGTAAGAGTGTGACTATCACAGATAAGTATGCAGGAACAACATTCTACGCATGGGCTCGTGCCAAATGCGGTTCGAATAAGAGTGCTTGGACGGCACTTGGAGATGGCGGTACGTTTACTACTTCTACGGTAAGTGCAGCATATCACTTGACGAATGTATCAAAGACGAGTGGAGCGGAATCAGGAATCGGTGGTTCAACCTTTACTGCTGTGTTCTCAGCAAATACAGACTATTCGATGCCGACGCCGGTTGTTACCATTGGTGGAAATGCCGCAACCTCAGGAACGGACTACACTTGGACGGAAGGAACGGGAACATTGACTATTGCAAAAGAGAAGATAACAGGAAATATTGATATAACGCTGAATTCTGCGGATGCAGCTCCGTCGAGTGCGGTAATCAGTGGTACGTACCATTACTTCCCCGGAGATAATATCTCTCTGACGTGTACTCCGACAGGCAATAATGGTCCGACAACCTACCAGTGGTACAAGGGCGGCAAGGCCGATGGAAATGCAATAGACGGTGCGACGAGTGCAACCTATACGAAGAATAGTTGCGCATTTGCAGACGCGGGTTCGTACTATTGCAAGGTGACGTGTAATGAGACATCTATTTGGGCGAATACCAATAGTTACGAGAATTATGATGTTAAGATCCTGCGGTTGTATGTTAACGGTTCAAAGAGTGGTGAGCCTTATGGCAATGTGGATTTCACCAAAGTGGATGGTACAACAGCAACGGCATCTATTGCACTCGGTTCCGGCTGGACCTACGGCTTTAATATAGCTGATGGTTGCGGGCACTATTACGGAAATGCCGGCACGATGCAAGAGAATAACTGTACCAATTGGACCACCAATGTTAATGGTACAGACTGTGGTTTGACGACAACGAATGCAGCTACCTATATCTTTACTATCAATTACTCAAGTCTGGAGGCAATCGTTACCTCTGTCACCTATCCTGTGGGTAATCAGGCAGCAGATAAAGTGATTTACTTCGATAACAACGATCGAGCATGGACGAATGTTTACTATCGTATTGGTAAGTCAACTCACAGCCAAGCGTCTGCGATGACGAAGGTTTACGGAACGGCGAATCTGTATCAATTTACCACTACAGAGTATAATGGTTTCTCGGGTTGGCATATAGCTAATGCGACAGGTGACGTAGGCAACGGTAAGTCTATCTATAAGACGGTAGATGGTACGCCTATCACAGAAGCGACAGCCCACGAAGGTGGTGCTGTAACCGAAAGTGCAATTACCGTTACTCCGACGACGAGTAAAGGCTACGGTGCGGACAAGGGAGTGAATGATAACTGTGAGTTCTTCAATTACACGATCACTACCGGCATGAAGACCGACCGTGTGACGATTACCGAGCCGAGCAATGGTACGATTACAGTCAATTATACGAATACGTCGAATGTGGCATCTACGTTGACCAGCGGTTATGCCGACTTGGCGCACACGGTGATCTTGACATCGATTACGGCAGTTGCAGATGAAGGATATGATGCGAGTGCTATTACAATTAACGGCGGTGCTTATAGCGCGAACTATGTAGTCACCGGCGCAACCACCATCGCTGCTTCCTTCACGCCGCATGTATATACGATTACCTTGAACAAGGGTGAACACGGATCTGCTAATCAGTCTGCCACAGTAGCATATCTTGCTGGTGAGTTGACCTCGATTACGCACGTGACTCCGAATACCGGATACACCCTCACGGGCTATTATGACGGTGAGACCAAAGTGCTCAATGCAAATGGTACATTCGCTGGAGCTAATGTAACGGGTTATATAACCGACAGCAAATGGACAAGGACATCGGATGCTACGTTGACCGCAAAGTGGACAGCAAAGACGACCACCATCACCATCAATGCCAACACGGCTAATCATGGTAGCTCGACACCGGGTAATGTGACGGCTACTTTTGGCAGTGCGCTGCCATCGTTTACTGCGGCAAGCGGCGCAAGTGGTTGGAACTTAACCGGTTACTTTACTGCGCCTACCAGCGGCACAAAAGTTATCAATGCCGATGGTACGTTGGTTCGTAACACTACTTATGCAACGGATGAATCTACCCCGAAATGGAAATACGAAACCGCTACCTTGACCTTGTACCCGCAGTATGAGGAAGAAGCAGATGCTTGTTATGAGTTTACACCTGCCACAAGTGGATCAGCTCCGAGCAAAGGAGATGTTATTAATGGAACAGGAAGCGGCGGAACAATGGTGGCAGGAACAGGACAATCCTATACAGCTAATGGTCTTAAATTTGAGTCCAGTGGTGATTACAGATATGTTACCGTAACTCTTGATAATAATCTTAAGGAAGGCTCTGTAATCGCAGTAACTATGTGGATGGATGGAACTTCAGAGAATAGAGGTTTGAATTTGCAAACGAGCGCTGGAACACAGAAAGCACAATGGAAATTTACAGCGGATTCGGAAAATCATCAATTCTCATATACTGTAGAGGCTGGCGATGGCTTAATTAATACTAATGTATTTAGATTAGCTCGTATCAATAATGTTTATTTAAAAACAGTTACTGTATCTAATTGCGGTGATGCAGTTTGCACCACTCCGGCTACTGCATTTGCAAATGGTGCATATACCGTAGGCGGTAGTGCTTTGGATTTGAGCACTTTGATTAGTGGTAAACAAGGAAGCGGTGCTATCACTTATACCGTAAAGAACGCTAACGGTACGGGTGCTGCTATTGACGGCTCGAACTTTACCGCTACCTCGGCAGGAACAGCTACCGTTACTGCAACCCAAGCGGCTGATGCTACCTATTGCGAGAAAGTGATGGATGCAACGATAACTGTTTCTGCGGCTCCGGCAGGTGGGGATTGTGATATGTACGTATGGTTCGCTGATCCTACCACTGATAATGGCGGAGCTGCTAATACAGACAAGTTTACTACCTATCCCACTGCTTCGACATCAAATATGACAGGCTCATTTACAATAGATGAAGTGACTTATTCTGTTACGAAACGCCGTCAGGTAGGTTCAGGTAGTACGATAGCTGCATTTACAGTGCCGGCAAACCATACTGGTATCTATTATGCTATTATTGGATCTACAGGTACTGGCACAAGAACCATATATTTAAAGCAAGGAGAAACTACCATACAAACGATGACAGATGCAGTAGCAGGTAGTTCGTCGACAGGAAGCAATGTGACTATAGAAAATATAGCCCCGGGTTCGTATACTATTACGGCAAACAATGGTACTAATGTCGGATTCATGGGGGTGAAACTATGTGACGTAGAGGCATGCTCTGCTCCTACAATAACAGTGCAACCTACTAATTCCGCTGATAAGACATTAGGAGAAACAGTCTCATTCTCCTTAACGGCTACAGGCGCAGACAGTTATCAATGGTACCGTTGTAACAGCAGCGGCGATGAGATGGTAGTATTGTCCGGCGAGACGGCTAGCAGCCTCTCTTTCACAGCTGCAATTACCGGAACGGCTTACTATCGCTGCCGTGCATTGAAGGATTGCGGTATGTCAGTACTTTCAAATGTGGTTTCTGTTTCCGTAACTCCGATCGAGTTCACCATTCATTACACAGCTGGTGTAGAAAGTGGTACGACATATACGACGGAAACCTTTACTGCAAGCAAGGAGGTTAATGATGCAGTAGAGACCTATATCGCAGAGAGTAGTTTGAGTAAATATACCTTTACCGGAGTTACTTTCCCCGCGGGAGCTAATGGACAGATGTCTAACCAGATTAGTATGCCAGCTGAATATGATGCAAACAAATATGTATCCTTTACCTTTGATGTAGCATCGAACTATCAAATCCAATTGACTAATATCGATTTGCAAGTCAGATCAAGCGCAAACACGGCTGAGAACCAGAACTTCAAGATAGTTATTTCCGATGCATATGGACATTTGTACACCAAAGAATCGCTCTCTGTGGCAGACCAATCGGATAAGGTTCAGATAGGAGGCGATATTGATGATGCTACCCATTTTGTCGGAACGGTAACGGTAAAACTTTATGGGTGGACATCTGATGGCAAGGCATATCGAATCAATAAAGATATCTATCTCACCGGTACCGTTTCTTCTCTGCCGGCGCCGACGGCATCGTGGACGGCGTGCCCTGCTTCGGCTACGGTAGGCGACGTCGGCGGTAAGACATACACCCTGACGACCGACGGAACCAATACCGTTGCATGGTCTATCACAGATCAGTCCGGCGCTACCGGTGCAACGCTGTCTCCTACCTCCGGTTTGACCACCACGCTTGATGATTACTCTGCAGCCGGTTCTCTCTATGTACAAGCATCCGTTACGGGTGATGGTATTCATTACCTCTCTACGCCGGCAACTCTCTTGCGTCAACGCGTAGTGATCAGTGCAGACTGCGAAGAGACAACCCTCATCAGCGCTACACTCAGTTCTTGTACTGGAACCGGCGATGTAACCGGTACTCCGAGCGGTACATCTGCTGTAGCGTTTGAAAGTTGTGAATCTTTGGATGGTGGATATAAAATGGGTAAAGATGGTAGCTATATGCGCTTGGCATTAACTTCCGGTAACTTTGCTGCCAACGATGAGGTGAAGATCACTATTACCAAGGCTTCAGATTTGGGTGATGGTGCACTACATATCTATAAATACGCATCGTCCGCATGGACGGAGTTGGGATCTGTAGTAGCTGCCGGAGCCGGTACTTATACATACCGCCTGACGGAGAGCAACGTCTCTACGCCGTTTAACACTATCGGTCTCTATCGTACGGGCAAGAACCAAAACCCGTATGTTAAGGCGCTTTCTGTAGTACGTAACAGTTGTTCCGAAAGTAAGCCGCACAGCGTAAGTGTCACGGCTTCTCCTACCGGACCATATGCTATCGGCGCAACGCCCACATTGACCGTTACTGCTACCAACGCTGATACCTACCAATGGTACAGCAATACCAACAACACTGCCAGCGACGGATTCCTCCTGGTTGGTGAGACGGAGACTACTTATTCTCCGTCCACAGCTATCGCAGGTACTACCTATTACTACTGCGTAGCTACCAACGCAAGCGGATCGACGGTTTCGAATATCATTACCGTGACAGTTAATAGTGCGAAAACGGCTCCGACCGTAAGTTGGGCAGATACTTATGAGACTCCTAACTACGGAGGTGGCGGCTATGCAGTCAAAGCAACAGTATCTACCGGAGCATGGGATGGTACGCTGACGACGGATATGTTGACGGCTTCGGATGGTGTAACACTGACGGGCGTAAGTGTATCGGGCAAAGTGATCACGGCTACGTATGGCGTGACCGAGACAGCTCGTTCACCTCTGTCGTTCTCGCTCACCCTGCCGGAGACAACGAACTATACGGCATTGGCTGCCAACAAAGAGATCTCCTTTGAACGTTGCGGCGAAGGAGCGGTTATCGAAACGACCGAACACCAATTGCCGGTTAAGAGCTCATATACTACAGCCTCCAACCCCACTTATCGTTGGGAAACAGCCGGAGTGGGATGGTTGACCTTAGTAACAGGCTCCTCAACACTAAGTTCTACGTCAGATTCGTATTCAGGTTTCTCATATCGTTCGAGTAGTGGTAAATCAAGTATTACGTTCTATTCTGAGTTGGATGCAGTGTCCGCAGTTCGTATCTATATCAAGGGTGGAGGATCGACGACACTATCTAAGGTACAGAAGGGAACTACTTTGGGTAAGTACACCCAATTGGCTCCCAGCACGGATTATGACTATTCGTACTCCAATGGTTCGTCCTCTATAGAAAGCCGCGAACAAGGCTATATAGAGATTACGTTCAAGACAGCTTTGTCGGCTAACACCTTCGTGGAGATTACCCTCAGCCGAAATACGGAATATTACGGTGTGGGACTGATAACAGGTAATAGCGAGGTTGGAAATATTACTACCGCCCTCTCGTGGGCTACTAATCCGGGAACAACGGTGGAAAAGACGACGACGGATGCTAACTTCCGCTATGAGGCAGAAAAGGCTTCCGATGCAGCTTCGCAAGCTACTCTTGGTACGATCAGTTATAAGTCCTCTGTTCCGGCGGTTGCAACGGTTAGTGCTACCGGTGTTGTAGATATTCTGAGCGTGGGTGCAACAACGATAACAGCTACCTTAGCAAGCTCCGGTTGCTACAAGAAAGCGACACTTTCGTACAACCTGGTAGTAGCAGCCGCTACATGCACCGATGAAGCCGGAACGATCGCAGCGAGCGGTTCGGGCATTACGATTGACGGCAATACTGTGACCAAAGCCGATGCTTGCGCCGCGGTTACGCTGACCGTCAGCGGACATACGGGTGAAGATGCCGGTGCAACTTATCAGTGGTACAAGGATGGTGAGTCCCTGGGTGGAAGCTTCCAAACGAAGTCTATCTCTGTAACCGATAACGGCGATTACACGGTTGAGGTAACTAATGCCGGTGGCGAGCATTGTACGATGCCGGCTACCAACACGATTACTATTACCGGTAACGCTATTTCGATTACAAAAATTGTCGATGAGTGGTATGTGAAGAACGGTCGTCGTACACCGGATATCGCTTTGGCTACTATCGAGGGTACTACCAGTTGGAAAGTCAATGACGGTAGTGCGGATATCTGGGTAGTGAGCGATGGCGTAGCATCTACAACCACCGGCTTCGGCGGATGTCAGTTCGAGTTACGTGACGGTATCGTTTACCTGAAAGGAACACAAGATGATGGTTCTGCTCCAAGCGGCCTTGCGGCAGGCGATGTAACCCTGACCATTACTGCCGTCCGCGATTGTAGCGGAGCAAGCCCGAATGTGTCTATCACGATCCATAAACAAGCAGCAACCGTGACACCTTCTATTGCCTTTATCGTGGATGGTACGAAGGGCGATCCTGTAAATAACGTAGCTACGGCTAAGACCAGCTCACGCCCGATATGGGTATATCTAAGTACATACTTCGACTTGACCGGATGTAATGCTTATTGGACTAACAACGAGAAACTGATACGCCAGTATTACTCGCAGTTCGATGCTATCGTTATTACGGACGACCCAAGTACGGATACCAAGCCGTCATCGGGTCTGAAATATGTGAACGCGTTAGGTACGATGGTCGACGTGCGTCCGATTCTGACGATGGAGGCATATGTAGGTAAGTACGGCGCAAGTAGTAACTGGCATATTGGTGGTACGCCTTCTTCGCCTAACCCGCGTCAGTACGAACTGAAGCTGCAATGTAAAGATCACGATATCTTCTCTGATTTGACCCCGTCTGCTAACTTCCGAAGCGAAGAGATAGATGGTGAGACCTATTACTATGTGACGATGGTGGATAACTCCGTGACTCCGTATGTCGGTTTGGCTGATGACGCAGAAACGGAAACTTATCCGGCGCTGCAAGGCTTTAGCGCTGCTTCTATCAAGGGAACAGGTATGTTAGGTATCGGTACTATTTCCGA
This sequence comes from uncultured Bacteroidales bacterium, assembly GCA_947164985.1. Lineage (GTDB taxonomy): Bacteria > Bacteroidota > Bacteroidia > Bacteroidales > Paludibacteraceae > Colicola. The sequence continues at coordinate 11,987 of CAMUYI010000003.1, forward strand.
TGGAACACTTCAGGGTGGTGTGGAGCGCCAGGATGAACCGACAGCACGTATGATGATTCTTGGTATTCAGCATCAGGCTATGGCTGCGCTTACCTCTGAAGGAAAGCAAGTTATCAAAAATGCTATTAATTACCTGCTCAAGACCGATATGGAAGAGGTTGATGATTGCTCGAACTACTTCATTGGAGGTACGGTAGGTCATGAACAAGAATGGCATACGGCATCTAACTGGTCTTCTACCAAAGTGCCTGATGCATCTACCAAGGCGCGCATTCTTGTTCCTGTAACAATATCTACAAAGGTACATGTGGCTCAGGTTGATATAGCTGTAGGTGGTAGAAGCATTCGATATAATAGTGGCAATACAGATTGTAGTGGTAGTGTGACGATTGCTCCGACGGGTGCGCTGATAGTGGATGGTCAAGTACGCCGCACTACGAACGGACGCCTCTATACGGAAGACGAATTGCAACCGACTACTCCGGCAGATCTGACCATTCGGACGAACCCCTCCGCTCAGGGTGCACTGATCTTCGATAACTCCGAAGGTGAGACGCAAGCTACGGTAGTGGTTCATAGTTCGGCGAATAAGGATGAAGGCACACGCAACTGGCAGTACCTCACAAGCCCGCTGCAAGAGACACCGGTAACGGAGTTCTTCTACGGAGTAGGTACCTATACCTATAAACATAGTGAAGCAGATGGTGGATGGGTACGCTATAACTTAGGAACTACCTTCCATGCATTCGATGCGATCGGTTTGACCCAAGAGGCTGCGAAAGACTTTGTGTTCTATGGACCTTTGGCTCCAACAGGAGAATGGAATCTCTCGCTAACACATGCACATAGTGGTAATAACCTCTTCGGTAACAGTTGGACTGCACCAATTGATTTGAAGGCTTTGGTAAGAAACACTGATTTTGATAGTAATATAGATAAAGATTTGGCTATCTATAATACCGGTGCAGATAAGAAAAATGGATCTGGGGAATTTGATCAGGCTACAAATGCTGATAACACTCCGGGTACGTGGCACCATGTGCCGCTCCTCCTCGCAACTTTTGATGGTGGAGGATGGACTGGAATGACAGTAATCCCCGCATATCAGGCATTCCAACTCAAAGCCTCTGCATCTGCAACGCTGACTATTGATTACGATAAATGCGTACGCGGCTCTGAGTCTAAAAATTATACGGAACCTCTGCGCGCGCCAAGGCGTCGTTCTGCCGGAAGAGCGGATAGCGATATCGAGGCACTGCGTTTGGCAGTATCGGACGCAAAAGGTATAGCCTATATCTATCTGCTGGAAGGTGAGCAGTTCTCGGAAGAATATGATAACGGATGGGAACTTGAATATAAACCCAATAGTAAGTATGGTAAACTCTATGCAATCTCGCCGGAACAAGGTGATATGATGGCTTTGGCTCGCCCATCGCTTGAGGGTACAATGGTAGGATTCCAGCCCGGAGAAAGTAGTGAATATACCATTACATTCAACGAAACCGATGGTTATTATTACCTGAACGATCTGAAGATGGAGCAATCTACGCTGATTCAAGCAGGTGAGAGTTATACTTTCAGTGTAGAGGAGGGCGAATCGGCTAACAGGTTCCTTATCTCATCCGTTCCGTTCAATAAACCGGGTATAGTGACCGGTGTAACGAATCCGAATGCTGAGGCTCCGAAGGCGCAGAAGGTGATTTACAACGACAAACTGTATATCATTCGTGGCGGTAAGGTATTCAGTGCCGATGGACAGTTGGTTAAATAAAAAGAGTATAGTGAAATAAATATGAAAAAATGGTAGAAATGAAAAAGGTAATTGTAATTAGTAGTTTGTTATTGGCTATCAGCTTCACGGCGGTGGCACAGATCTTCGGAGCAACGCAAGGTGGGGAACAAAAAGCATTCGGAGCTACGGCTCCGAGTGCAACCTTCCAATCAACGAGCAGTATGTCCGGTTCTGGGAGTGCGTATTCGTCTAATCCTACATTGAATGCAGATGGTACGGCAGCGTATCAAGGAGAAGCAAATTCTTCATCTAAGACAAATCATCAGCCAAGACGTGCCAAAAAAGAAGGAGATGAGAGCAACCCTGAAATAACAGATGGAGATAATCCCATCGGCGATGCTGTCCTTCCCTTGCTGTTGATGGCGTTTGCGTTTGGAATGTTTGTTTACTTCCGACGTAAACGCTCCGCGTTAAGCCGTTAAATCGTTAAACGGTTTAACCGCTAGTGAATAGCCTACAGGTCTCGACTTGTAGGCTGTTTTTGCTATCTGCTATTTGCAAAAATAATATTTTTGTTAAGATTTTGCCTAAAACCCTTGTATATGTCGCAAAAAAGCAGTAACTTTGCGGCGCTTTTCACGCGCCGCGATATACGCATATGCCCGAGCGCGAGAGAATCGAGATAAAAAAATTAATATAAAAATAAAAGATATGATGAAAAAATTATTGTTGAAAGTATTTATGCTGGCATGTGTACTCGGGATGAGTACGAATGTGGCGTGGGCAGATGAGGATCCAATGCTGGATTATTATTGGGCTCGACTGATTGCCCAACCCTCTACGGGTACAGGAGGTGCTGGTAAAGTATGTGTAACCAGTGATGGTAAACCTTTCAATTATGAAAGTCCTGCATGGAAATCGGACACGAGCCGTGCGGAAGGTTATTCTCAAATATACATTGAGATAAGTGCGGGTAATATGTTTACCGTGGATCTCACGGCGCATGCACTACCGGATGAAGGCTCCTATTTTACGGGGTGGTCTTTCAGTAATGGTGGTACAGATTTGGGTATAGGAACCTATGAATGGGAAAAATATGAGTTGCGTCAATTCTTTCTCCCGTCTAAAAAGTACGGCTATTCCAATTTGCGTGAGTATGAGATTTATGCTACGTTTATGCCGTTGCTCATTGAAAGTTATACTATCAGTGGATCAAATACAACGGAATCGCGTACTTGTACTCAGACAGTTACTTTCCGCGTAGCAGGAACCTTGGCGAATGTAAAAGACTTCAATGTGCCGGAGATTATCAAACAAACCGGTTCCGGAACGTGGACGGTAGTGCCGAATACCACCGAATTATGGGAGGCTAATAAGCCGTCCTCTTCCGATTATGTCTATTCTGATACGTATGATAATTACGCTGAAATTCGCGTGCCAATTACTTTTACTGCAGACGATGATAATGCCGGCGAGTTCAGCGCTACCCTGCAATTGCATAGCAAAGCTGGCAAAACAATGAATGTAGTGCTTTCTGCTCGTACGGTTGTCGCAAGTGATAAAGATATATCGTTGTATGACGGAAAGACTTACAAAACGGCTATTAATTTCTCGGACTTAGCAACTTTTGATTTTACCGAATACGCAAATCCGATTGCAAAACTGAATGGAGACTATAGCGATGCTGTTTCGATCAACAAAAATATCACCTTTGATCTCAATGGTTATACGCTGAGAAACACGCTGACCGTTAGCGGTGGTAATGTAACTCTGGCTTATAGCCCGTTCGGTGGCACGATCAGCAGTAACGTAAGCGTAACCGGCGGTAAACTGACGCTCACAGGTGGAACGATTACCGCTAATGTTAACGTAAGTGCAGGTGCTACGTTGGAGCAGAACGGTGCGGCTATCACCGGTAATGTGACCAATGCTGGTACGATGACTACTACCGACGGTGCGATTACAGGCCAATTGGCATCCAGTGGCACGCTGACGCTCAATGGTGGTACGTTCACCAACAATAGCGGTGTGGCTGTCAATATCACTGGCGGAACCGCGCAGATTAAGAAAGGAACTATCAATGGTTCTACATATGGTGTGCAATCTGCCGGTAGTACCGCCATTGAAAAACTTGCTGCTATTACCGGTACGACGAGAGCTCTGAAACGTACGGCAGGAACGCTGACGGTGAATAACGGTAAGTTCTCTGACCCTGCTGATTTGGCGGAAGGTGATATTGTCTTCAATGCCGCTTATTTCCAGAATACCACAGGAACTACCGCCTTTGGTAAGCAGGTTTGGCGTAATACTGCAGGTGCAGAGTACCGTGACGGATATTTGTTCTTCGTCGGCGACCAAGAGGCAGCACAGGCCTCGAATGTTAGTGTGTGCCGTATTGGCAAAACTGCCTACGCTTCATTGGAGGAGGCATTTGCGTACGCCAATAATAATCCGAGCAAAGAAGTAGTCATCTTCATGGAGAATGATTATACGCTGAAAGCCGGTTATTACACTATTCCTGAAAATGCTACATTGGTAATTCCGATGTCGGATGAGCAAGATGCAACCTATTCGATTGTTCCTCGAGAGAGTGGAAGTACACCTACGCCGTATGCATTCCGTACGCTTACTTTGGAGAATGGTGTTAATATGAACGTATTAGGAGCGATAGAATTGACATGTTCGCAGTACTGTCTGTCGGGACAAGAAGCGCAATCTATTCCCGGTGGACCTTTTGGACATATGATTTTGAAACCGGGTAGTCATATTACATTGGCTTCCGGTTCTGAACTCCGTGCATGGGGGTATATAACCGGAGACGGTACGCGGGATGCAGAGGGTAACTACCTCTCCGGTGAGATTGATGCACGTCGTGGTTCTGTTGTGCGCGAGCAGTTCCAAATGGGAGACTGGAAGGGTGGCGATATTTCATTTACAATGATTATGGATCAAGCGCCGCAAAATATGACCCGTCTCTTCCCTGTTTATGAATATTTTATCCAGAATATCGAATCTCCTGTAAAATATCATCCGGGAGCATCGTTGATTTGTGCGGTTTCGGTGGATGTGTCGTTTATCAATGCGTATGCCAATGAAATTAGATTGATTGGTGTTGAGACATCCGATCCGGATAAGTGGTCTATGTTTATGATGGATGAGACGGCAGATGCAGAGAATACATGGGTACGCAAATATTATGATGCTAAGAAAGACCAACAAGTGTATGAGGTAAATAACAGTGCTCAATTGGGTTCTCTTAAAATTGATTTGGGAGAAGTACCGGGTGACTTCTTCGGAATACCGGGAAAATATCATATCGAACTGGATTCTCGCAAATTCGTCCTTCCGCTGACCAGTAATTTTAAGATTCATTTGTTGAGCGGATTAATGCAGTTCACCCAAAGTACCTCTTGTTTACCCGGTATGGAAGTGGAAGTCGATAAGGAGGCGGAAATACAGATCATTCCGAGTTCTGACCCGGGTACGGTTTCAGGTGCTCTTTACCTCTATGACGCAGACCAGTGGAGCTTCATGAATATGAAGTTGGGAAGTTATGTGGGATTAGCAGGTAATCCTAAATATGGTGCTATTGTGACATATTCTGCAACGCTGAACGCACAGCCGTCTGTGCGCAATATAGATTCCCCGGAAGCTCTTGGAGATGCTAAACTAATTGTACATGGTACTTTCCGCTCGGCAAAAGGTTGTTCTGTTTATACCACTTGGACGAAAGGAACAGGAAGTACACTGGAGGATAACCCATTCGTGATTAATCCGGCTGGTAAAGGTGGCGCAAGTATCATTTCTACCAATGAAGATGCAGGAACGTTTATCTTTGATGATGCATCGCCTAATTTTGATGGTGTGCATTGGGATGATCCTGCTAATTTCGGAAAAATTGAGCACCTAACAGGTTTTGGTAATAGTGTACTTGTAAACTTTGATAATAATTATTATGGGGATAATAGTTATCCAATACAGATATACACTGTAATAGAAAAGGAAATGAAGCATTCAAACAAATATACTCGTATGTATGGTTTTGAACTCTGTACTCCGGCTAAGTTGCAGAATGGTGATGGAACTTTAGTTGAAACTGAAGGTTCTCCGGCCCGTACATCCTATTGCTATATGAACGGCCGCTGGACCACCATGCAGGTAGCAGAAGAGAACGAGTGCTTCATGAAGGATAATTACGGTACCTTCTATGCGAAGCCTGCAGAGTACGTAGCTGTTTCGGCTTCCGTGGACGGAGAAGGCAATGTGGTTGGAAATGCCGACCATACCTTCAGCGACAAGGACGGTGCCGGTCGTCTCTTTATCCTTATGGCAGATGACTGCCAGTGGTGGGAGGTAGAGAACGTAGATAACCTCTACCATTGTATCCATCCGAATAACGATACGTACTATTATTGGGATGAGACCGAAGGAAAGTGGATGGAGCAACGCTTCACCATCACTTGGAAGAACTACGATGGTACGGAGATCAAGTCTTATACTTACGATCCTGTTACCGGTGATCCTGAGGAAGTAGAGTATAGCGTGACCTATGGTACGCAAGCTACTTTCTTAGGTTCTAACCCGACGCGTGATGCAGATATTGACTATACGTATGACTTCGCAGGATGGAATCCGGAACTCGGTCCGGTTAAGAGCAATGTGACCTATACGGCTACATACGTTCAGAAGCCGCGTAAATATACCATCATCTTTACGGAAGAAGGTGGTGCAGAGATTGAGCGTCACTTCCTCTTGCACAATGACATGCCGGAATGTGAGAACGTTCCGACCCGTACAGGTTTCACGCTTCAGTGGGAACCGGCTCTGGCTGCTGTAACCGGTGATGCAACTTATCGTGCTACATGGCTTGAAGAACCGCCTACAGAGTATGAGATCACGTTCATTGACTATGATGGAACGGAATTGAAGAAAGGCAATGTAGAGGTAGGCACCATGCCTATGCCGCCGGTAAGTCCGTCCGGCAAACCGGCTACAAGTATTTATACCTATGTCTTTGATCACTGGTCACCGACGGTAGAGAAAGTATCGCAGGCTATGACCTATACGGCTGTCTATCGCGAAGAAAATCGCAAATATTCCGTTACCTTCAAGAACGAAGATAATAGTCTGATTGAAATTAACGAATATTCGTATGGTGAGACACCGGTTTGCTCCACTACGCCGACTAAAGATCCTACAGCACAATATACCTATGCGTTTGCATGGACGCCGCAGATCCAGACGGTAATGGGTGATGCTGTTTATACGGCTACCTTTACGCCGACAACGAATAAGTATTCCGTTTCTGTGAAGTGCAGTCCTTCGGGCGCAGCTACAGTAACCGGTAGTGGTTTATATGACTACAATGAGTCGGCTACAGCAGTTACTGTCGGCATCACCAACGTTGCAGATGGTTATGAATTCGATGGTTGGGCTGATCTGGATGACGAAGATAAGAAAGCCACTTCTCGTCAGATGGCTGTTACTGGCGATATCAATCTGGTAGCTGAATTTACCTGTTCTACGTGTGATAATGTGGACATCGTTTGGAATAACTGGGATGGCTCGCATTTGAAGACAGTCAGCCAGGCTAAGGGAACGGCTACCACTTATACAGGTGCTACTCCTCAGAAAGCAGCAGATGCACATTATACCTATAAGTTCGATGGTTGGACGCGTGCTATGAATACCAAGCGTGACTACAAGAACGGTCTGACACCGGTAGCTGCAGAAGGTGGTGCTATCTATTATGCACACTTCGACAGTATAGTTAATACTTACAAGGTAACGCTCGCATCCAATCCGGCAGGTGTAGCTACGCTCGCGGGCGCGGGTACCTATAATTATAATGATGCAGATGAAGCAGTAACGATTGCAGTAACGAATTACAACCACGATAACTTTACCTTCACCGGTTGGACAGGTGATATCGAGAATGCAAGCGAATCATTTACAACCGCTATTACCGGCAATATCAATCTTACTGCTAACTTTGAATCGATTGGCTATACCATCAATTGGTATAGCGAAGACGGCGAGGATTTGTTAGCTACCAATGCAGATTTGGCGTATGGTACCAAGACTGTCTTCGGTGGTGCAACACCGACCAAAGATGGTAGCGGCGCAGAGACCTATACGTTTGACGGTTGGACCACAATTGCCAACGGTGAAGGCGCATGGTACGCGAAAGGCAATACGCCGTCTGTAACGGGTGATGCAAATTATTATGCACACTTCCGTGTAAGTGCCAACAATATCGAGATTGGAAATGGTGAGTCTGAAACGCTTAATACATATGTAGAGCGCAAAGACTTGGTACTCACTTCCAATGGTTATTCCAATTCAGGTGAGTTGATTGGTTCTAACTATTTGACGTTGCAAGGTGATGCACACTTTGACATGACGATCAATGCCAAGAACCACCAGTGGTATGCAGTTGCAGTGCCTTGGCAGGTAGATGCTACTAGCGGTATTTCTGTCAATGGTAAAACGCTTACCTTAGGTTCGGACTTTGACCTCGTTTACTACGATGGAGCACGCCGTGCTGCAGAAGGAAAAGTGAAAGCTTGGCGCTATGTAGAGGATGACGCGAATAAGATTATGTATCCGGGCAAACTTTATATGATTGGTCTGATGGCAGATGCTACTACTATCCGCTTCACCAAGCGCGCTGAGGCTGGTCTGCTTACCACAACAGCCAATGTAACTACCTATCCGTCCGGAGTATCTACCGATGCTAACTGGAATGGTGTAGCGAACCCGGCACTCTTTAAGGCATATGTTAACCCGGGTGCAAACTACGGTCAGACATATAATCCGGATACTAAGGAATGGGGCGTATTTGACTTCTCAGAAGGCAGACTGGTAGTAGGTCAAGGTGCATTCGTTCAGGCTCCAAATCCGAAGGCTATCGTAGTAACGAACGGCGGTTCGTATGCCGCTCCGCGTCGCGCTGAGGCTCAAAACGACGATGTCAAGTTTGATGTGCGTTTCGCTGCTGAAGGTGCTACTTACGCAGATCGTTTGATTGTCGAGACAACGGATGAAAAAGAGGAGGAAGGTTATGTGATTGGTCAAGACCTTGTTAAGTTCAGCGTTAGCTCCAAAAATCCGCAGATGTGGATCAACCGCTATGACCAGAAACTCTGTGTCAATACGGCTGAACTGATTAACGAGACAGCAGAATATCCATTAGGTATCTCTGTTCCGGCTGCCGGCAATTATACCATCCGTATCCAATATCCGGTTGAGAGTAAGGCACTCTATCTGACTTGCGACGGACAGGCTATCTGGAATCTGAACGATGGTGCATATGTCCTGACGCTTGACAAGGGCACTACGGCACGTTACGGTCTGCGTATCAGCGCGAAAGTACCGCAAGTGGTTACCGGTGTTGACGAGGCAATCGTAGATGCACAAGGTGAGACCTGCAAAGTACTGATCGACAATAAAGTGTTCATCATCCGTGGTGATAAAGTTTACTCCATTGATGGTCAACTCGTAAAATAAGGAGAACGAATTATGGAAAAGAAACTATATATGATGCCTCAGACCGAGGTAATAGCCATGGAGGGTAGTTGCAACATCATGAAGACCAGTATTGATCTGTTGCCGGATATGGGTCTACCCGCACCCAGACGCAGAACCCCTGTGTTCTAATCAAAAATCGCATGTACGTAAAGCGTATGTGCGATTTTTTTGAGGTGTTTTTGCAAAAAGTAGCGTGACGCTGTGACGCTGTGTCGCTGTGTCGCTCTTAAGATTGGTATATAAACGACTGATATATAGTATATTAAGCAAAAGAGCGACAGAGCGACAAGAGCGACATGTCAAAAAATATTGTGGGATGGTATCCGACGTAAGGAACAAACGTTTTTGGATAGGGGGATGTAGGCTTGTGATTACGGTGTGGGTAGGAGTAAAGTCTAGGATTAGTCCGTAAATACCACGTAATTGATAGGTGATTCGTCCAAAATTGACGGTTAATCTGTCGATTTTTCGGCATTTTACTAGATAGAATGTAAAAGATTTAGATTTTTTGTCAATTTCTTAACATAAAATTTGCATATTTCGGTAAAAAGCAGTACCTTTGCAAGAATTTTAGACATAATTTGGACATGATTAAAGGGATGCAAAATATAATGAAATATTTAAAACGCGCACTTTTTGCGTACATCATTCTGTTGGCTTCGACGCGCCTTTTCGCCGTCGGTTGGACGCCGACGGATGCCGGTTTGGTGGTTAACCTGGAGCAGGGTGAGCGCTTCTTGCTGTCGGTAGTGGTGTCGGGTGATTTTGACAACAACCCTGCCACACCGAATGAAGAACGCGAGTTCTTCGTTAGTAACTATACCCGCTACACGGGCGGTTATTACAATTATGGGTCGGGAACGTTTATGAAACTTCTTCCTGCCACGGAAGTAACCGAGATGAACGAATGGTCGGTGGGTGCGCCGTTGGATCGCGGTAATAAAGCGTTAGGCGGTATCGTTTATACGATTTGGAACGACGGTAAGACACTGAAAACGAAGGATAAATTTAAGTTCCTGGGTGACCTGACGAGTAGTTACACCGATGGTGAAGCCTGTGATGTTGTGTTCGTCATTCCTACCGAACGCGGTGTGCCTACGGTAGATGGTCGTCCCGGTCTCTCTTCTTTTGACCCAAATAATACGTTGGGCCGGGGCAATACTCCTTTTAACGGAAGGATGGGAACGGGTTTCTTGGGTATGACCTATCGTGAGGTCTATATGTTACAAATCCCGAAAGCCAACAGCCCGCAATCCTATACCAATGCAGGCTTGGTGACTTTCAATACGACGTTATCCACTTGGAAACTAACTTCAGGTGCAGGCGATATAGCCAAAGGTAAGGCGGCTTATGCTTATGCGGATAGTAAGCACGATAAGACCCCTCGAACGATCTTCCGTCTCTATCTGTTGGACAACCCGATGAATAGTTGCAGCGGCTATTTCTTTGCAACCGACGAGCAGGATTACAAGAGATACCGCAAGAACGAAAACAACCCGCAGAGATCGTCTGATAGTACGGCTGCCAAGAAGATCTACTCGATGGACCGTCTGACGTGTATGACCCGCAAGGGCAGCACGAAGTATTACCAAACGGATCTGTTGCGTGTGCCGGAGCCGGACAGCACGTATTACTATGTAGGTTATGACAACGCCTATAAAGACGACAAAGGAGAGTCGATGGGGTCGAATGGGGCGCATTCCATGTTCACCAAGATCCGCGAACTGCCGATGAAAGACCTGACGGGTTTCAAAGCGCCGGCTGGAGCGTATGGACGGATGGTGGTAGATACGACTTCTGCAGCGGATAACTTAGATGTTCGTTTTGACCCTGCGGGTTATTTCCTCAAGGTAGAAACGGGCAAGAATGTGCGCATGCATTATACCGGCGATAACAAATGGACGAGCGAAGAAATGTGGACTATCACCGGTGCGTATGCCGCCATGCGTATCAAAACCATGCTCATGACCGGTCAGAGTTTCAGCGAGAGCGACCCTGGTGCCGCAGTAGAAGGCTGGACGAAGTGGGTGCGAGGTGATAGTGTGCCGACGAGCGACGGCAAGAGTATCAAGGATAAGTCCGGATATGCGCAGATCACTATCAACAATACCGATTCGAACGGCCACATGGTCTTTATCTTAGCGGATAAAACTAAGTGGATTCAGTATCACAACAACGGCTTCATGGGCTTGGAGATGCCCAGGCAGTACCCCTTAGACGGAAATGACAAAAAGGTCACGCTCATGGATCCGCGTATCAAGCCCGAATATACTTTCTTGGGGTGGGATACGCAAGCGGATGGAAATGGTACACGTTATCCTGTAGGTGAAAAGGTAGATCTTGCAAATGTTGTTCTGACTGGCGATACGGTTTTGCATCTTTATGCCCAAGCAAGGTATGATGGTACGTTGCATATTGCGATATCGTTCTTGCAGGGCGACAAGCGTTACTTCCTTACCCATCCGGGAACGGGTACAGGTTTCCGTTTCGCCAGCGCCCGTCATTTCGACAGTTGGATCAATACCTGGCAGGGTATGGAGAACGCGCAAAACCTCGACCCGAACTACCTCAGTACGTATGAAGTACGGCACCCGATTAATAAGATCAAGAAGAAAGACGGCAATATACCCGACTTATATCCCGAAGAGCACGTGCTTGCCCCGCGGCGATACACGATGAAGGGACAGACGGACTCGCTGACGTTCTACGAGAACTTCAAACCGACCGATGATGAGTACATCGGCTTGTACTATACGACCCCGAATGTTATCTTGGCGAACAACACGTGGGCGGGTCTATTCCGGACGACCAGTCCCGCTGAGACCAGTTGGCCAACCTATAAAACGCCGTATATCCCGAGTGCCAAAATCTATTCCGAGCGCTATGTACAGGAGTACGATCCGGAGAACAAACCCGACTCGTTAATTCTGAAAGTACGTAGTAACAGCGGTGCGCCGTATGTGAAATATGATGCCGAGCATGACCAGTTTATCGGTGTGGCGACACCAGAAGAAGCAACGGATTTCCAGATGTCAGCGGTGATTGTAGCCGATGAGCACTATATCCTGCTACCGGATACGGCATATGCATGGCAGGACACAATCACGTTCGATTACCATCAGGGGAAACAGACGACGGAGGATATATGGTCGGCATTGGTCGGAAAGCAGCTGATGGCGGTGATGTTTGTGGATGGCGATACCGTCTATTTCCACCCGAACCGTAACAAGCACATCACGGACCCGAACGACCTGTATCTGTCTCCGGACTTCCGTGTGACGCAGATCTTTGAATGGATTCCGGATAGCCGTGTGACATCGGTGGCAGACGAGGATCGTGTGGCATATTCGACGACCGATCACTACTGGCATCATACGGTCACCAGCGGTCTCCGCAGCCCGATGAACGTGAAGGATAAGAGCGGTAACTATATCGATATCATCGATACGTTCAGCATCACGCTCAGTCAGGGCGCTATCAGTAAGATCAAGAAATACTACGGTCGATGGTTGAAACAAGGCGAAGATGACGGTTTGACGGTTAGTGCCGACGGTTTGACGCGTCACCGCAATATTATCGTCAAGACCAAGACCTATCACTATGGTGAAGAGCAGACACGTGTGGTGCTCAAACCCGAGAAAGAGAGTTACAGTTTCGGTCCGTTGAAGGGGCAATCGCAGCAGATCAACTTCATCCTCACCCGCGAACATGTTCGTAACTTATTGGATGCCCAGGGTGCGTTTGTACGCGAGGATACCATTTCTATCGATACCTTGACAACGCAGTTAGGTATGCAGCCGGGAAAGTGTACGTTTAGGGTTGGTACCGCCTTTAAAGTAGATGTAGCGGTCGGTAGTCATGTCACATTGAGCACGAATAACGATAACTCCTCCGGTATCGACTATGATACGCTGGTGGTGACGGGATATGAATGGAACAGTGTGCCTCAAACGTGCGATGTACGCGTCCCCTTGATCCAAGCAGCTTTGGAAGGAGATGAGTTGTTATGGTCGGTGATGCATAATGGGCAGCGCTATTTCATCATGGCCGGAACCGGTAGCCCGGATCATTTTATCTTCCGTCAATATAATCAAAAAGGGAATACGATCTACAAGCGGAATACCACGACTCCGTTAATCATGGGATCGAAAGACGCGGAGAACAGCGACGAAGGGTATATCACTCCTTGGCAATTTACCTATGTCAATAAGGAAAATCACCAGCTCACGTTAAAGATCGGATTAACTCCGAAACCTGCGGAGGATACGCTTTATTTCAAGATACAAAGTGAGACCACACCTGCTGTTGATCCGTCCGCTTCGAGTCCGAGTACCCTGACCTATGTGTTTACGGACGTTTATGCGAATACCAATGCGAACTACGAGGAACAGGTGAAACTCAAGTACGGACCGAATAAATGGCTGAAGTTCAACGGTTCGGCACTGACGCTGACGGACTCATTAGAGGCGGACACTTTCTCGTGGGCGTACCCGCTGCTGGAGTTTAACCTGCTCAATAATGGTACGTATCCCAGCCAAACCCAAGCTGCGTTCGGTTATAACTCCTCTGCCCCGGCATCGATTACAACAGCCTACCAAGGATACTGCGAGTACTCCACATTGCTGGATAATAAATTGATGTATTTCGCACGTGAGTCGCGAAACACACGTGACGATTTGACCAGTAGGGATCCTACCTATCGTTGGAAGACGATTTGTGAGATCGATACGCTGCGAGATAAGCGTACGTCTACTCCGAGTGGATTGACATTTAGTAATAGCAGTAATAGTTTTACCTCGACGATCACGCCTACCGGTCTGAGTCCGCTGAATGTGCAAGACGCAGGCGGGAACTATATTGATATCGTGGATACCTTGCGCGTGCGCCTCGGTTTGCAGACAGGTGCTCCTTCGTATCGGTTTAAAGGCGATTGGAGCGGATTCAAGCGCATTGAGGACGGAAATTTGAAGATACCTTTGGTTCGTAGAACTTATCATGATATACCCTTCGACTCGCTCGTCTGCGAAGAAGCGAATCCGGAATTTAACCACTCCTTCCCGGCGGTACTTATCAAGGAAGGCGAAAATCAGAACGATACGCTCTTATTGGAATTCAGCACGATTCGTCGCCGGGGTACCCGTTTGCAGAATACTTCGGGCGATGTGGTCTCCGTCATCAGTTCGACTTCTTCCTATGTGACGCGCGATATCAAGTACAAAGGTAGCACTAACGACAGTATCAAAGGTATGCACCTCAACGACAAGGACTTAGCCGAGGTGCGTCTGATGGATGAATACGGTAATACGCCTACGTGGTGTAAGATCAAAGCGAAAGGCGACAGTACCATTACGCTGCAATGTTTATCGGACGGTGTGCGTTCTCCGCGTTCAACGGAACTTTATCTCGTCTATGTCATCACCATAGAGGGTGAGATGCGCATTGTGACCTATCGTCTGACGGTATCGCAGGTCAGCCATTTCGATTACGCCAATAACCAGCAGTTGATTCACACCTCCGGTGCATCGGGCGACCCGATTGGTGTTGACGGTTTGCAACAAGTGCATCAGAATAAGCGCATCCTCTATTACTATCCCGATCAAGATGTCGAATTGCCGGTTCGTGAACGCAATTTCTACGGATGGTGGCGTTGGTATCGGGAAGGAAAAGACGTGAAAGGCAATGATGTATCGGATTCCGATATACCGGATTCGATATGGCGTTTGCCGCCGCGAAATATTGGTAAGTATAACTACCCGTACCGAATCATCGGAGACTCGGTGAAAGTACCGAATACTGCAACGTCTGATCCATATGACTCCGTAAAAGCATTGATGACCATGGGTCGCTACACCGTCTTCCATTATCGCTCGAAAGACTATGCAGGTTCGAAGAAAGATCCTCCTGCCAAGAATCCGCGCGTAGCGCCGCCGATCACCGAAGTGGGATTAGCCACCAAGCCGACCTTGACCTACGCCGTTGATATCAGTAACTACTACGATAACCTGCCGATGTCCGTATCGCAGAAGAACCAGGTCGATACAGCCTTACTGGATACGATCGATAAGATTAAAGAACCGACCCTTTCGCTGCGCGAGGTGTTTGAACTGCATCCGTGGACCGAGATGGCGGAGAATCTGAACCATTTTAAGAGCAAGATAGTGGATGACGGTAAATATGAGTTGTCGAATGAGCACTACTTGGAGGACCATGTAGTCATGGCGCCGACAGGCAATAAACTGCTGCTCTCTACTGAGCAACGCTATAACTACACCAATGTTCATAAAGGCGGTTTCTCGGAGTCGCTCTTGGGCTACTACATGCGTGATGACAATTGGTGGAAATGGAGTGCTAACAGAAGTCGTCAGGACACGATGATCTGGTGCGGCGGTTGGGATGCCGATTGCTTATGGTACATCTATAACCCCCGCACCAAACAATACACGCCCTGCGACCACCCCATCACCGAGAGCGATGACTTCCTGCAAGTGCCGGTGAAGAACAATATTGATACCGTCTATTACTGTCTGCGTGCGCGCAGTTGGAAATCGACCTTCTCCAGCGATGCGGACGACGCTACGGTAACTTCCGTGGAGGGTGACAGTATGTTCAATATCTGCCGGTATAAGATCTGCTATCACTATCCGAATATATATGGACCGAAAGTAGAGACAAGATCTAAAAAGGAAACGCGCGCGTTGCTTACCAACGATGAGATCGAGCAGCGCTATGATGTATTGGAGCGGCTTAATTTCGATTATAACGAACCCGGTAGCAGCTATACGATTTATCCGCATCCGCTGCCTTGGGCTGATGCTTCGTACGGTTATACCTATCCTGAGACACCGGATCTGCCGCATAACCGTCGTCACGAAGAGACCGATTTTCCGAACCACGGTGAGTACGGTCTGATCAACCGCATCGGCTATACCACCTATTGGCTTCCGATGGAGCAGCATGGTGGCGCATCGAAGGGTTATATGATCTACTGCGACGGTATGTCCTCGTCCGGTCAGGTAGCCGCCCTCTCGCTCTCTACCGTCCTCTGTTCAGGACAGAAGATGTTCCTCTCTGCTTACGTCGGTAACCCGAGTAGCCAAACCGGAAAATCCAACCCGAACTTCACCTTCTCTATACAGGGATCGATGGATGGTGAGACATGGGAGAATATCACGACCTATATGACCGGCGATATTATGCCGTCGGATAAATGGTATCAGATTCTTATTCCGATCAAACACTCCCGTTCGGCTGATCAGGAATACCAAAACTTCCGTATCCGTATCTATAACGTGGCATCTGACTTCGACGGAAACGACTTCATCATCGATGATCTGTGCGTCTTTGCTACCAAACCGCCGTTGATCGCTTATCAGGCCAATACGGCATGTAAGGAGGAAGATTTCGAAAAGGATACGCACGTCATCCTGCGTATTGACTACACGGGTATCCCTACCGATGAGTATAACAATCATAACGTCTTCTATACCGTTCGTAAGATTCATGGCGATACGAGTTTCGTGGCGATGACAGCTCCCGATCAGTATCTGAAACAGGAAACATACGATGGTAGTGATAAGAAGATCCCGAAGATCTATGGTAAGTTGTATATTCCGGCTAAGGACTATATACCGACGGATGCAGACTCGATCTTCGTCAATATGAACGACCTGCTGGACCGCTTTGATGAGAGTTATAAAGCGCGTAAAGTAGACGGCAAGACAACGATCTTCCAAGAGGGTTATGTATATGAGATTCTGGAGGGCGTGAGTCGTCCGGTGAAGTATGTGGTCCATAACGCCCTTATGGATCCGGAGGATACGATCACAGTACATATATCCCTCGTAAACACGGAATTGTTGAATAGTGTGTGCGGTATGACGAGCCGTCTGAACGTCAGCAACCGAATGGTACTCGAACTCAACGGTCTGGAGAAACCCCATACGGAGGTAACGGGTCTGTGCGTCAACTCGACGTATGACATCAGTCTGCGCGTGAAGGGTACGCTCTATCTCGATAGTGTGGCGCCGATTGACCTCAACGGATCCTGTATCAACGACTGGTTGCTCTACGGCGATACGGCGGATGCATCCAGCAAGAAACGGTACGGCTACTACTACAGCGATATCAAAAAGGTGATCACCGAGATCCTGCGTGTGGAGCCGATGTACGGAACGAACAAGAACCAGTTTGCGCCGAACCTCTCCTCCATCAATAAGAATGAGTTGAATCATTATACTCCCGGCAAGACCTTCAAGCAAGCCGGACTGGATCCATATACACTCATCTCGGATATGGTGAACAACGGCTTCCTTACCCTCTATAAGTCGAAGATCACAACGACGGTTTCTACAGGCGATTCGGCAAAATACATCATCTTCCCGATTGTAGGAACCGGTACGGACGCGCTCAACAAAGCGAATGTGGAGGTTTGTCCGCTGCCGATCCTCGTCAAACTCAAACCTGATGAGTCTGCTGCCGGTGTACCGCTGATGATAGGTGGTCTGCACCGTGATTCGACCCAGATGAAAGAGCCGGTTGAAGTCTTGGCTACCGAACTGATGGCCAACGAGGAATTGAAGATACGTATCGATTCGCTCATGCCCGATATTGGTATCAAGACCATCACCCTTCGTGAGACCAATGATCCGGAGTTCCGCAAAGGTATTCATACTTTGGCATTGATACCGGATATCAGTTATCCTATTGATGCGAAGGACTATTACCACAAGGGCGACAGTATGGTGCTTGCTCCCGCGGATGGCAGCTACCACATGCGTCCGGGATACAGCTACACCTTCAATATCATAATGCAGGATAAATTCGGTAAGGATACGGTGGCTGGCGGTTGTGCCGTAGGTACCATACCTTTCATCCTCTCCGTCATGCCGAATTACCTGCGTTGGGAGCCGCAATCGGAGCATAGCAACGGATGGAATAATGCCGATAGCTGGATCGCTATCGATGCGCATAATAATCCTATTCCTACGGAGACACACTTCGCGCCGATGGTAGGTACCTATGTCGTTATTCCGAAGATGGAAGACGGAATGCCTTATCCGGTAGTGCCCCAATTACCCAGAGTATGGAAAGACTCGGTGCAGAAAGTGAACTTCGAATATAATAACTGTAATGTTGTCCGCTTCTTGCCTGGAGCAGCGTTGGGTAACCAATACCATATGCAATATACCGATGCGGTAGTGGATATGGAGATGCCGCAACAGAAATGGGCGTTCCGTTCCGCACCGGTGACCGGTATGCTTAGCGGCGATATCTATATGGCGAATGCCGATCTGAATAACGAGACTCCGCTGTGGGAAGTAGGGGCGTTTGATGCCGCCGGTCGTTCGTATAAGACCGGTAATGGTTCATTCTGGCTCTCGGTGTATAGTCGTGCTACCGTTCATGAGGTGATGGATAGTACGGAGCACCGTGCGGCCGAAGCCGACTGGTCAAAAGTGACCAACGGCGTGACCCTCTCCCTTCCTGCCGGATCAGGCTTTGCGGTTTATGCCCGCACCAAAGCCGGTAATGATGCCGTGACACGTCTGCCGAAGAACGACGATATCTATTATTACTATAATCAATATGGTGATAAATTAGTGGACCACTACGAGCAGAACTTACGCACCATGCGTAATACCAATGCCGGTGGTACGGCCGGTAAGTTGGCGTTTGATGAAAAGTCCAAGAACTACACCATCACCAATGGTCAGGCATCGAGTCTCTTTGTCTTCGGTAACCCGACGATGGCATATATCGACATCTGGGGCTTCATCGATGATAACTGCTTGACGGAGGAGTTTGATTATATGAATGAGAGCGGTGATGCCAGCCTCTATCAGACGGTCAACAGAGCTACGGCAGAGGCCAGTGCGAACGAGTTAAGTAACCGCAAGCGGTACTTGCCACCTTTGCATTCGATCGTGGTGAAGACATCCTCGGCTACATCGCTGAGCGTACGTCTGGATTCCTGCCGTGTTGTAACCGACACGACTGATGTGATCCCGTCCGTTCGTTCATGTGGCGGTAGCGGAGACCAGAGTCTGGCGCATGCACCTCAGCGGAATGAAACGTCGTATGTGCGCAAGGGTATCATGACCGTCACGGCCAAGAACCCCTGTTCGCCGCGTTGCACTTCGTACCTGTTGCTCGGTCAGGGGTACCACGACGATATCCGTTCCGGTGAAGATGCCATCCTGACGACCGTTAATATCCATAACTTCAGCATGAACTCTACGCCGACCACGCCGTTTAACCTCTATGCGGTAGAGGGGCATAACGCGATGAGTATCGACCTGCTGGATGAACTGAACTGCGTACCGGTATCGTTCTACATGAGCGACCTCGAGTACGATCCGGTTACTCATCTCTGGTTCACCGGTGTCAATAATATCGACGGTTCACTCGTCTTCTACGATGCACTTACCCAAACCGAACGACCCATCATCGACGGTATATGCATCACGATCGAGACACCGACGACTAACCACGAACGCCGGTACTTCATCTGCCGTCCGGGTTACTTGCCGGATCAGACGGGTACTACTACCGACCTATTTACCAACGAAACCAATACCGAAGAACGCGCCATAAAATTTATTCGTGACGACCAAGTGCTTATCCTGCGCGAGGGTCACGTCTACACGATGTTTGGACAAAAGATACAATGACGATGACGCAAGAGAACTATACGAACATAGGATACACACAAGGATACACAACGACGACAGCGACGCTACCGTCCTACCAATTCCGCTCCACTTCGACGTTCCAACCAATCGTCGGAGAGCGGTCTTATATCTCTACCCAGAGCTATTCGCCCGTAGCAAACAAACCGTATCGGGCTAAAACATGGAACGAAGATGCAGGCGATCCGGAGATAGGTGTAATTATCCAACCGCCTGTAGGAGAACCGTATGTCCTCCTTTTGATGGCCGTTTTGTATCTTTTTTACAAAAAAAGCAAAAAAATACGCGAAATATTTGCGTATGTCATAAAAAAGCAGTAATTTTGCAGGCTTTTTCTTAGCGTTGCACGATTATTACTGTGTAATTTTCGAGTAAAGAGCACGTCATTATTATTAACCCGGGTATGGATTCGTGTAATCCGCTGCCCATAAAAACAAGACAAAACAAATGGCAACAAAGATTCGTTTGGCTCGTCATGGTCACAAAGACTACGCTTTCTACCACATCGTAGTAGCAGACAGCCGCTCGCCGCGTGACGGCAGAATTATCGAACGTATCGGTTCGTTCAATCCTAACACCAACCCTGCAGCAGTCATCCTTAATTTTGACCGCGCACTCTATTGGGTAGGCGTAGGTGCACAACCGACAGACACCGTACGTACCATCCTTTCTAATGAGGGTGTACTGCTCATGAAGCACCTCAACGGCGGTGTAGCCAAAGGCGCATTTAGCGCAGAAGAGGCTCAGAAGCGTTTCGACGCTTGGAAAGCTCAGAAAGATGCTAAGGCCGGTAAAATCAGTGCTGCTGAGGCAGAGAAGAAAGAAGCTGCTGCGAAGGCTCTCCACGCGCAAGAGGTAGAGACCAACAAGGCGAAAGCTGCTGCTGTCGCTCAGAAACGTGCTGAGGCTGCCGCTGCTCTTGCCGCTGCTGCTCAGGAGGCTGCTCAAGAAGCTGCCGCTGCAGAAGCAGAAGCTAACGGTGAGGCTCCCGCAGAGGAGCAAGTCTGACTTGGCTTAAAAACTCGCTTTATCTTAGCAAAAAGAAGTCTAAAACGCAAGTTTTGGACTTTTTTTTTGTATATATCAAAAAAAAGCAGTATCTTTGCACACTTTTATTGCGCTTATAAGTACGCTGAGTGAAGACACTGTACAAAAATATCGTATCGTTGGGGGTGTTGCAGGTGGCTAACTACCTGATTCCGTTCTTGGTATTGCCCATCATCAGCCGTATTTTAGGGGCATCGCTCTTCGGTAGCGTCAGTTATGCGCAGAATATCATTACCTACCTTACGCTCCTTGTCAATTACGGATTCGAATATTCCGCTACGCGTCAGATATCTATTGCGCGAGAGGATAAGGCCAAAACAGATGCGATCTTCTGGTCGGTGATAGCCGCCAAGGGGATGCTGCTGGTCTTGTCTTTTGCTATCTTAGCGGTGCTGCCGTTCTGCATGGAGCGTGTGGCTTGCGATCCGAAGTTATATATCTATACGGCGTTGGCCAATATCGGTATTGTCTTCTTCCCGACATGGTATCTGCAGGGCGTCCAGCAGATGGATAAAATGGCCTGGGCGAATTTCTTTACCAAACTGTTAGGAGCCGTACTGGTACTTTCTTTGGTGCGCGAAGCATCCGCATATCGTCTGTACCCGCTGCTGATGTCGGCGGCAAGTATCCTTATCGGTATCGGTGCGATGATCTATGTGATTCGCCATTTCGGCATCAGTCGTCCCGTGCTCTCGCGTCAGACATTGCATGAGGTGATGCAGGCCGGTGCGCCTATATTCTTGAATAATGTGTTTGTCGCGCTCTATACGACGGCGAATATGACCATTCTCGGCATGTATGCTGCGGACGATGTGATCGGTTATTTCTCCGGTGCGCAACGATTGATACAGGCGCTTAATATGGTGGTGGTTATGCCGGTGAGTATGGCTGTTTTTCCGGAGATCAGTCGTCGTTTCGCTCAGTCCAAAGCACAGGGAGCTAAGTTCTTGAAGCAGGTTCTTCTCTTGGCGGGAGGTGCCGCCGCCGTGGTATCTTTGATCACTTTCCTCTGCGCACCCCTCATGATTCGTATCATGTACGGTGCAGGTTTTGCGCCCTCGATAGAACTGCTGAAATGGCTCTCGCCGATACCGTTCCTGGTGATGATCGCTACCTTGCTTACCGTGCAAGGATTGTATGGCATGGGTTTGCAGCGTTGGGCGCCCTGGGTGGGTGCTATCTTGGCGGTGTGCTGCGTGGGCTTGAACCTATGGCTCTTGCCGCTTATCGGCGTCAAAGGCGTATGCATCAGTTGGATAGCGGCTGAACTGCTGGAGTGCCTCTTGGCAAGTAGCATCTTAATGACAAAAGGACGTAAACTATGTTCTATCTGATCTGTTTTGTCATATTGTTTATGCTGGCGGTGCTGAATGTGCAGATGCATGATAAACTCAGCCGTCAAATCCTGAGCGGTTTGGCTGCGTTGATGCTTATCGGTATTGCCGGCTTACGCTATGAAACGGGTGGGGACTGGGATGCATATACCGAGATCTTTGCCTCTTTGCCATCTTTCAGCCGTTTGATAGGTCATCCTACCGAGTTGGCGCACTTGGGAATAGAGGAAGGCTTTGTGCTCCTCTGTGCCTTTATTAAATCGCTCGGCGGAACGGTGCAACACCTCTTTTTCGTCGTGACCTTCATCAATATCACGCTCATCACATCCGCGCTGCATAAATACACCAAATATCCGGTGGTGGCTCTGTTGTGCTACTACGGTATTCTGTATTTTAATCTGGAGATGATCTATATCCGTCAGGCGACGGCCGTGGCGCTCTGTTTCTTTGCGCTGCAATACCTACGTTCGCATGAAGTATGGAAATACATGCTGATTATTGTTCTGGCCTGTACTTTCCATCGCGTAGCGGCATTGATGATTCCTCTCTATTTCTTCTTGGATCGTACACTGCCGGAATGGGTCTATCTGACGGTGATCGGTGCCGGCGCACTGTTGATGTTAGCCGGTATCCCTTGGATACAAACGATCTTCCTGACCGTTGCCGGATGGCTTGGAGAGAGCTATGCAAATAAAGCGGAGATGTACACGGAGAATGCGATGTTTGCCGTGAATCGCGGACTGAGTATCGGTTTTATTCTCAATCTGGCGATGATCATTGTGGTCATGTTCTTCAAGAAAAAACTGGATGCCCTACCATACGGCACCATCATGCTCAATATGTTCGCTCTCAGTCTGGTGCTCTATTATTATTGCTTCGAACTGGTGGAGGTGTCTAATCGTGTGCGGCTCTTCTTCTATATCGGTATCATCGCCTTGCTGCCGATGGTATTGGAGGTGTTACCGCTCTTCCTGGAGCGCTTGGCGGGACTGATCGTCGTAACCCTCTATTGCTTCTCTTTCTCACGCGGTATCTTCCTGGAAGCACCGCAGGCAGCGGCCTATAATCCATATCAGAACTATATCGAATATAAGATCAATCCGCGGCCGAGTACCGGTAAACAGCGCTTAGAGCAATCGAAAGAAGCCTTCCAAAAAGAGCGAAAACAATGAGTCATATCCTCTTCATATCGCATGCCCGCGGCATCCATGGTGCTGAAGCGGTAATGGTACAGGCCATCAAAGCCTGTGCTGCTAAAGGTGCGCGTGTGACGCTCGTGGTACCTTCCATCGTACCGGATGAAGGCATGGAAAAAGCACTTCAAGGCATTCGGAATGTGCACGTTCTTCCTTTACCCTATCGTGCAGGGGGCGGAAACATACTACGAACCCGTTTGGTTCGCATATATAATCTGCGGACCTTGCGGCAGTTGGAGCGGTATGTGGAGCAAGAGCGTGTGACGGCCATCTATTCGAATACCACGATCACGATCTTAGGCGCAGAACTGGCAAAGCGAACTCACGTGCGACATATCTGGCATTGGCACGAACCGGTAGATGAGCGATTTGGCTGGCATTTTACGTTGAAGGAGTATTTCTGCAGTTTGGTAGAAGTGACCGACCAGATCATCTGTATCTCGCAGCATCAAAAAGAAGAATGGAGCAAGGAGTTAGATAGGACGCTTACGAACGCACAGGTGGTTTATAATCCTATCAAACCCATCCGTTTTACGCCCAATAGAGGTACCCTCCGACATGCGATTTGCATCGGTTTCATCGGACATTTTGAGGAGCGCAAGAACTTGCCGATGCTGATGCAGGCATTTGTGGATATCCATGATACGATGCCGGAAGTCCGGTTGCTGCTTTGCGGCGCGAAGAATGAGTACGACAGAATGTATGTGGAGCAGATGACGGACTTGCGCGAGCCGGTGGTGTCTATTATGGAGCAGACATCGGAAGTAGAGCAATTTTACAACCGAATAGATATCTTAGTCCTTCCATCCTGGCGCGAGACGATGCCGCTCGTAGTATTGGAAGCCATGCAAGCAGGCATATGTGTGCTGCAAACGGATCAATCGGGAATGACCGAGATCTTGGAAGCAGGCAAGGAAACGCTTTTCTTCTCGCCCGACCGGTTAGAAGAGTTAGAGCAACTCCTAATACTTTGTATGGATACCGATTACCGCCAAACGATAGCAAAAGCCGGGCAAGAGAAAGCTTTGCAGTTAGTGAATAACCAACAGTTTGACCAACAAATACAAACCCTTTTATGCGCGTAATTGCTTATTATCTGCCGCAGTTCCATGCGATACCCGAGAATGATGAATGGTGGGGAAAAGACTTCACCGAATGGGTCAGTGTACGCAATGGAAAACCGCTCTTCAAGGGGCATCAGCAGCCTGTAGAACCCGGTGAATTGGGCTATTATAACCTCTTAGATGCCGATATCAAAGAGCGTCAGGCGCAACTCGCACGCGAGGCTGGCATAGAGGGATTTTGTTACTGGC
Organism: uncultured Bacteroidales bacterium; assembly: GCA_947164985.1. Taxonomy (GTDB): domain Bacteria; phylum Bacteroidota; class Bacteroidia; order Bacteroidales; family Paludibacteraceae; genus Colicola. The sequence continues at coordinate 36,827 of CAMUYI010000003.1, forward strand.
ATTATTGGTTTGGCGGTAAACAACTATTGGAAAAACCGCTGCAGCAGGTCATGGAGAGTGGCAAACCCGATTTCCCGTTCTGCCTCGGTTGGGCGAACGAGAGTTGGAAAGCCAAGACCTGGTTGGATCAGCAGACCGCTCCCGATCGTATGCTTATCGAACAGATCTATTCGCCCGAAGATGATCAGGCGCATTTTGAAGCCATCCTGCCTATGCTGCGCGACAAACGGTATATACAGGTAGACGGCAAACCGCTACTGATGGTCTATCGACCCTTCGATCTGCCGGATGGAAAAGCATGGACGGAACGGTGGCAAAAAATGGCAAAAAGTGCCGGTTTCAACGGACTTTTTCTGTTGGGTCACGTTGCCTACCAAAAGCAAATAGACGATGTGCTGGCCATGGGTTTTGATGCCGTCAATCTGGTACCACTCGGCGATACCAAACGCAATAAGTGCCTGGCGCTGCGGCATCTATGGACCCTTATTCGCCATCTGCAGGGTAAATCGCCTCTCGTCTATGATTATGCCAAAGCCATCAAAGTATTCGCTTCGCGTGTGATGCGTCGTGAAGAAGTGGTACCTACTATCTTACCCGGTTGGGATCATTCCCCGCGTAGCCGCATGCGCGCCTTTATCATGCATAACGCTACCCCCGAAGCCTTCCGCAAGCATGTGCAGGCCATCAAAGATATAGTGGATAAGAAACAGAACCAACTCGTCATGCTCAAGTCCTGGAACGAGTGGGGCGAAGGTAATTATATGGAGCCGGACAAACGGTGGGGACGGCAGTTTTTGGATGTGTTAGGAGCAATCAATCGTAAATGAATGTAATATTTGATAATATTATTTTCTCGCTGCAACGCTTCGGAGGTATATCCGTGGTGTGGAATGAATTGCTGCAGCGTGCGCAGGCAGATAAGGAACTGAATCTGACGGAATTGGACTACCGGAATGAAAGACTGTATAGACGGCTGGAGCGGTATCGTATTCCCGACTACATGGCAGAGAAGCCATCGGTGTTCCACTCGTCGTATTTTCGCGTGTTGCCGCAGGCGGGGGTACATAATGTAACAACAGTGCACGATCTGACATATCATTTCTATCGGAAGGGCTTGCCCAAAGCGGTACATCTTTGGGAAGAAGCGCGGGCACTCAAGCATAGCGAAGCCATCATATGCATCAGTGAAAACACCAAGCGAGACTTGTTGACATTCTATCCGTGGGTGAAAGAAGAAACGATACATGTCATTTACAATGGTGTGAGCGATGACTTTTACCCAATAAAGAATATAGAGAAGAAAGGCTATTTGTTGTTTATCGGTAATAGTAGTGTAAGTTACAAACGCTATGACATAGCGCAGGAAGTGGCTAAAAGAACTGGCTTGGAGTTAGTCGCAGCAAGAAATGTGACAAGTGAAGAACTGAACAAGCTTTATAACGAAGCCCTTTGTCTGCTCTATCCTTCTGACTACGAAGGGTTCGGGCTGCCGATACTGGAAGCGCAGAAAGCCGGATGTCCGGTAATCGCGCAAAATTACTCCTCTGTGCCTGAGGTGATAGGAAAGGGCGGATTAATAGTCGAACATAGTAGTACGGAAAAAATAGTACAACAAATGGTTGAGAAAGTAAACGAAGTACAATCAAGACCGATGCAAGGTATTATAGCCGCAGGCATTGAGAACGCCAAGCGCTTCTCTTGGGATAATACCTACGAGCAAACGAAGAATGTATATCGCCAACTATTACAATAAACGAACATGAAAATATCGATCATAACCATCACCTTTAATAGCGCCAAGACCATTCAGCGGGCTTTGGATAGCGTGCAGTCTCAAACCTACAAAGATATCGAGCATATCATTGTAGATGGTGCTTCTACCGATGGTACCAAAGAGATCATCGAAGCTTATGCGAAAAAGCATCAGAACGTACGCTGGAAATCCGAGAAAGATAGTGGCATATATAATGCTATCAACAAGGGAATCCGGATGGCAACAGGCGATGTGATCGGTTTTCTGCACTCGGATGATGTGTTCTTTTCGCCCGATTCCATCGGACAAATCGCCGCGGCGCTGGAGAGGGAGAAAGTGGATGTCGTCTATGGCGATCTGCAGTACTGCAAGGGCCCTAAAGTGGTGCGCCGGTGGAAGAGCAATGACTTCAACCCTTGTGCACTCAAATACGGCTGGATGCCTCCGCATCCTACCGTCTATGTGCGCCGCGAGGTATACCAACAGGTAGGCGAATACGATGAATGGTTCCGTATCTCCGCGGACTATGACATGATGCTGCGTATCTTCACGGCAGGATACAAGAGTAAGTATATCCCGCAGGTGCTGGTATGTATGGAAGTAGGCGGAGCCAGCAACAAGAATACGCAGGCACGTCTGTCCAAGACCCAGGAAGATCGTGTTGTGCTCAAGAAGAATCAGGTCGGTGCCGGTTACCTCACCGTCGCCTGCAAGCAGTTACGCAAGATAAAGCAATTCCTATGCTAAATATCTCTATCGTGCTATATAAACCCAATTGGGAAGAGGTAAATCCTCTTGTGGAGGAACTGAAGAAGGTGAAAAGTATTCAGCATCTTTACTTGCACGATAATACGAATGATAACATCGGTTACGGTCGCGCCCATAATGTGGAGATCCGCAAGAGTGTAGCAGATAAAGTGCCGTACCATCTGGTGATGAATAGCGATATCCGCGTCAAAGCTGAAGATATCGATGCCATGTGCGCTTATATGGAGGCACATCCGGAGGTAGGTCAACTGATGCCGAAGGTGGTGTCTCCCGATGGCTCGCAACAGTACTTGGCCAAACGGCTGCCTACACCGCTCGATGTGTTCGGGCGTCGGTTCTTACCGGCGGCATGGATGGCGAAACGCAATAAGCGCTACGAACTGCGTGACCTTGATCTCACGCAACCCGTCAACGCGCCTTACCTGAGCGGCTGTTTCATGTTGCTCCGCACGGCAGCCGTAGAAGAAGCCGGACTCTTCGATGAACGGTTCTTTATGTATCCGGAAGATATAGACCTAACCCGTCGGATTCATCGGAACTATCTGACCCTTTACCATCCTCAATGGACGATCGTACATGCGCATGCGCGAGCTTCCTATAAAAACAAACACATGCTCCGGATTCATATCCAAAACATGTGCCGTTATTTCAATAAATGGGGTTGGTTCGTCGATCAGGAACGTCGCCTATTCAACGCCCACCTTTAGTCCCGTAATCGTATAGACTTCTTTTCCACGACGGATATAAAGCACACCGTTCCGCAGGAACTTATCGGTCGTCGGCCGATCGGTCTGCAGTACTTCCAGACCTTGTGCGGTGTTATCCAACGTGATACGTTCGCCTTTCTTGTGCGAACCGTAAGCCTCGCCGTAATACGCCCTTATATTATTCATCTTCAGTTCGATCGTATCCTGGTAGTCCTCTTGGTAGAGGCGGATGCGGTAGATGCACTGATAGGTGTTGTTGGTCGCGTTATACGATAATCGGCATTCTCCCTCGTTGGCATCGGTGCGCACAGAAGACTCGGCATTGCCGTAATAATGATACGCATAGGTGCAGTTATGGATAGCATTCTTATCCGCCGGATAATAACCGAGGATCGATTGATCCGAATGCGTGTAGATATAATAGAGCAACAGCAATTGGTCTTCGTCCTCGTTAGAATAGAAGCCGCCGGTGGTTAATTGTAATTTCCATTTATGATGGTTATCCTCCGAATCGGAAGGATAGTAATAGGCCGCGAGCAACTTGAGGTCATACTCAGTCGGGTCGGCCAGATACGGATGCTCAGGCTCTGCGATCGTAGGCGGGGTGAGATAGATAGAATCTTCGGTGATGGTCATCTGACCTTTCCACTCTCCGAGCCATTTGCGGTAGATGGGGATATATGCGTCCGGTTGTTCGTCTGCCCGCGCTGCCACCACTACCTCATACTCGCCTGCCGGATAGGACGATAGATCCGCAGTTAAAGTGATTTGCTTGCGGCGATATTCCGGTTTGAGCGGCTTCATACTGGTATTGTTCGTCTCATTGCGGTAGAATTGGCCGTTCTGATAGATATATAGTTTGATGTGACCGGTCCAATCTGCAAAACCACGATTATTGAGCGAATCAATGGTCAACTGAACGAGCGAGTCGCGGTGGTAGGAGTCCTGACTAAAATACATGTTCTCGCAGGTAAGCGAGTGCGCATAGAGACCATTAGCGTCAGGCTGGATATGGGTGTAGACCTGTACGTTCTCATTGTAACCTTGGTTCGTAGCGGAGCCGCCTGTTCCTTGATCCTGAGGATTGAGAGCGGAGAAACGGAAGTAACCGTTACTCTTACCAAGCCAACCCCAGTTGATATGGAATAAACCGTCGGCATCGATACCGTCGCAGATGAAAGCATGACCTTCGTTACGAACGGTTTTAGCGCTGATATATACCGGTCGTCCTGCCTGCAACTCCGCATACATGGCTTCTTCCAATACCGCCTCGTCGGAATAGCTCTTGTACAGATGACGGATGCCTTTATCGTACCCGAAATGGTCAATCAGGGCGTTGACCATCATATAGGAGTTACCCGTACTGCTATTGGCGCGGTATTTCATCTCAGTTGCTACACCGCATTGATAGATAAGCGTCGCTACGGCTGTCTGCTGCGCATCCGTGGCGCTGCTCGTGTAACTGTTGAGCATGTTCGTCCAGTCGTAGTAGGTGTTCTCAAAATCAGCACTCAGCGTGATCGAGTCGCCGTTCTCGTTTGCCCACTTATAGGAGTGCGAACCGATACCGTGTGCGGGGTAGTTATGCTTCTTCATGATCTGCGAAGCAGCTACGGCTACGCAACCGGCGACAACGTGTCCCGACGAAGTGGTAGGGCAGAGGTTGTTATACGGATCTTTCTGACCCCAGAGCGTTTCGCACAAAGGCGCAACCGGCGTAATAGAGCCCGTCTGCTGTGCGCGTGGCGCATAATCTGCCGGCAGGTTACTGATCGTCTCTGCATATGACTCGATCCATGCGCGTGCATTGTCAGGGATATCGCTCTCGTTCCAGTGACCATGGTCGGAATAGCCCAAAACCGTATAGGTACGGTCGTCGGCAGAGATGAGTACAAATCCGCCGTCGTTGGGTTTGTTGAATACATAGAAAGCAGGTTGACCGTTTTCCTGCAAGGCGGTATGCACATGCTTTGCACCTCCTGCGATCTGACGTGCCTGTTGCATACTACGGGGCGATGCGAATAATGTCATCGCAACCCAAACACCCAAAGTAAGTAAGTAAATCTTTTTCATATATTATTAATTTACACATTCATCAGCCGATAGGCTAAATAGCCTGCATAGACGATCAGCAGCACCGCGCCGCTCCAGCGTTGGAGTACACGCTCTTTATCTATACGCAGCGCCAGCCAAACGATGATGCTACCTAACGCCGCCATGAACGCGTCCAACTCAATTCCTTCGTATGCCGGTAAGGGATGAACCACCGCACTCATGCCGAGCACAAAGAACACATTGAAGATATTACTGCCGAATACATTGCCGATCGCGATATCGCTATTATGCTTATGCGCTGCGATGACGGACGTCGCCAATTCCGGTAGGGACGTACCCAAGGCGACAATGGTCAGACCGATGATCGCCTCGCTCACGCCACAACGTGCTGCGATATCGATCGCGCTGTCCACGATCAACTCTCCGCCTATCGTCAGTCCTGCCAAACCGCAGACGATCAACACGATGGCTTTACCGATCGACATAGGCTTCTCTTGTTCAACCGCTGCCTCTTCCGGTCCTTGCTCTTTAGCGTGACGGAAAGCATCGTAGAGGAAGAAAGCAAAGAAAGCCAGCAGTAACACACCGCCCATACGACTGATACCGGTTACGTTCTCAAACGGCGCACTGACTGCAACCATCACCAGTACCAGAAATCCGGCGATGATAGACAGCGGGATATCGAAGTTACGGCTGTGTTTCTGCGAAGCGATCGGATAGACAAGCGCCGTGAAACCTAAGATGACAAAGGTGTTGATGATGTTCGAGCCCAAGATATTGGTGATTGCCAGATCGGTCGTACCGTGCGCCACCGACATCATATTCACCACAAATTCCGGCATCGAGGTACCGAACGCTACTACCGTCAGACCGATGATCAGATCGCTGATGCCGAACCGTTTGGCGATCGCCGAAGCGCCGTCCACTAACCAGTCTGCGCCCTTTACCAGTGCTACAAAGCCGATGATGATCAGCACGATCGCCACCCACATGCCATATGCTAAAAGATCTTCAATCATAAATCTTCAATCTTCAATTTTCAATCTTCAATTGCACTTTTGTTCATACATTGAACAAAAAGTGCATAATATCTCCGTCTTGTACCAGATAATCTTTACCTTCGGTAGCCAGTTTACCGGCAGCACGGCATTGTGCTTCTCCGCCCAGCGCCACGAAGTCTTCGTATTTGATGACCTCGGCACGAATGAAGCCGCGTTCGAAATCCGTATGGATAACTCCGGCGCATTGCGGTGCTTTGTATCCGGCCTTGAAGGTCCAGGCGCGTACCTCATCGCTACCTGCCGTGAGGAAGGTGCGGAGGTTCAGCAACGCATAGGCGGCTTTGATCAGTCGGTTCACACCCGACTCCTGCAGACCGATCTCCTCGAGGAACATCAGCCGCTCCTCATAGGTCTCCAGTTCGGCGATCTCGCTCTCTATCTTAGCCGCCAGCACCAGCACTTGTGCGTCCTCGTCCTTCACGGCTTCTTTGACCTGCTCTACGTACGCATTGCCGGTCACGGCCGCGCTCTCATCTACGTTGCACACGTACATCACGGGTTTGTTCGTCAGCAGGAAAAGGTCGCGTGCTGCGGCTTCCTGATCTTTGTTATCCAGCTCTACCGTACGGGCGTTCTTACCTTGCGACAGCGCCTCGAGGTATTTCACCAATACCTCCAACTGCAACTTGGCATTCTTGTCACCTCCGGCTTTAGCCGCTTTCTCGCATTTCTGAATACGTGCTTCTACCGTCTCCAAGTCCTTCAACTGCAACTCTGCATCGATGATCTCTTTGTCGCGCACAGGGTTCACTGTTCCGTCCACATGCACCACGTTCTCATCGTCGAAGCAACGCAGCACATGGATGATCGCATCCGTCTCGCGGATGTTGGCGAGGAATTTGTTCCCCAGACCTTCACCCTTGCTGGCACCCTTGACGAGTCCGGCGATATCTACTATCTCCACCGTCGTCGGTATCACGCCGCGCTCCGGTTTGCACATCTCGCCCAACTTGATCAGTCGCTCGTCCGGCACCGTGATCACACCTACGTTCGGCTCAATCGTGCAGAACGGAAAATTAGCGCTTTGCGCTTTTGCATTACTCAAACAGTTAAATAAAGTACTCTTGCCCACATTCGGCAACCCTACTATTCCACATTGTAAACTCATATCTTGTCTTAAAAAACTTTTGCGACTGCAAAAGTACTGCTTTTTTGCGATATGTGCAAATATTTAATGTGGAAAAATTGACGGAAATGCAAAAAAAGCGTGCGCGCGCTTGTATATATAAAAAAAATATTGTAACTTTGCACTCGCTTAAGTTAAGGCGAAACCCTGATGAAGGAAATAACAACAAAAATTCATTTAATACTTAAAAACTATGGCAAAAAAAGCATTGAACAAGTGGACAGCGCCGAAGAGCGTTATGCCCGAGAGAATCATCCAGTTTGGTGAGGGTAATTTCCTCCGTGCATTCGTAGATTGGATCGTATGGAACATGGACGCGAAGACGAACTTCAACGGTTCGGTAGTAGTGGTTCAGCCGATCGAGAAGGGTATGGTAGAGTGGCTCAACGGTCAGGATTGCTTGTATCACGTGAATCTGCAGGGTCGTCTCAAAGGTGAGGCAGTGAACTCGCTGGAGCGTATCGACGTGATCAGTCGTGCGCTTAACCCGTACTCGCAGAACTGGGCCTTCATGGCATTGGCAGAGCAGCCGGAGATCCGCTTCGTGATCTCGAACACCACCGAGGCAGGTATCACCTTCGACGACACATGTAAGTTCACCGACGCACCGGCAAGTTCCTATCCGGGCAAGCTCGTTCAACTTCTCTTCCGTCGTTACAAAACGTTCAACGGCGATCCGACCAAGGGTCTGATCTTCATGCCGTGTGAGTTGATCTTCCTGAACGGTCACCACCTCAAAGATTGCATCCGTAAGTACATCGAGTTGTGGAAAGATGATTTCGGCGCAGACTATGCCGGCTTCAAGGAGTGGTTCGAGAAATACAACTACGTTTGCGCAACGCTCGTAGACCGTATCGTTCCGGGCTTCCCGCGCAAGGACATCGCGGAGATCCAAGAGAAAATAGGTTATAACGACAACCTCGTTGTACAGGCTGAGATCTTCCACCTTTGGGTAATCGAGAAGCCGGAGAATATGAGCATCGAAGAGCTCGAGGCTGAGTTCCCGGCAAACAAGGCCGGTTTGAACGTGCTGATCGCAGAGAGCGAGAAGCCGTACCACGAGCGTAAGGTGACCTTGCTGAACGGTCCGCACACTGTGCTCAGTCCTGTTACTTACCTCAGCGGTGTGAACATCGTTCGTGACGCATGCAACCATGAGGTGCTCGGTAAATATATCCACCTCGTGATGTTCGATGAGTTGCTCGAGACCCTCAACCTGCCGAAGGACGAACTGAAGGCTTACGGCGAGAGCGTTATGGAGCGTTTCAACAACCCGTACGTAGATCACGCTGTAACCAGCATCATGCTGAACTCGTTCCCGAAATTTGAGACACGTGACCTGCCGGGTCTGAAGATCTACTTGGAGCGCAAGGGTCAACTGCCGAAGGGTCTGGTTCTCGGTCTGGCTGCTATCATCGAGTACTACAAGGGTGGTACCCGTGCTGACGGTGCTCCGATCCAACCGAACGACGCACAGGAGATCATGGATCTACTCAAGGAGCTCTGGGCTACCGGCGACACGCGCAAGGTGGCAGAAGGTGTACTCGGCGCAACCGACATCATCTGGAAAGAGAGCAAAGAGGACCTCAATAAGATCCCGGGTCTGACCGATATGGTAGAGCTCTACCTCAACTGCATCGAGAAGATCGGTATGCTGGAGACCGTTCAACTGGTACTCGCAGCCGACAAAGTAGAAGGCCTTGTTTCGAAAATCAAAAGCTTGTTCTGATATGACCAATATCTTAAAGATCAATCCGGCGGATAATGTGGTGGTAGCTATCCAACCGCAATCCGCCGGTGCGGTTATCGAAGTGGACGGTAAGCAGATCACCGTATTGGAGGATGTACCTGCCGGACATAAGATAGCCATCAAAGACTTAGCCGAAGGTGAGAACGTGATCAAGTACGGTTTCCCGATCGGTCATGCCCGCGAAGCGAAGAAAGCCGGTAGTTGGATGAATGAGAATAACATCAAGACCAACCTCGCCGGACTGCTGGAATATGAATATCATCCGAAGGATGTGGTACTCAATATCCCGGACGAGAAACGTACATTTATGGGGTATCGCCGCAAAGACGGACAGGTAGGTATCCGAAATGAAGTATGGATCATCCCGACCGTAGGTTGCGTGAACGGTATCATCGAGAAATGTGCGGAGCGTCTGCGTCAGGAGACCGGTGCAGAAAATATCTTCGCTTTCAAGCATAACTACGGTTGTTCGCAACTCGGTGACGATCATGAGAATACGAAGAAGATCCTGCGTGACATGATCCATCATCCGAACGCCGGTGCGATCCTGGTAGTGAGCCTCGGATGCGAGAACAACCAACCGGATGTCTTCAAGGAGTTCTGCGGCGAGATCGACGAGGACCGTGTGAAGTTCGTCACCACGCAGAAGATCCAGGGCGATGAAGTGGAGTACTGCATGCCGATCTTGCGTGAACTATACACCAAGACGACCCATGACAAACGGGTAGCAGTGCCGTTGAGTGAACTGCGTGTCGGCCTCAAGTGCGGCGGCAGTGACGGTTTCAGCGGCATCACCGCGAACCCGCTTCTGGGCTGCTTGAGCGACTGGCTCGTAGCACAAGGCGGTACGACCGTACTGACCGAAGTGCCGGAGATGTTCGGCGCCGAGACCATCCTGATGGATCGTTGTGCGAACAAAGACCTCTTCGACCAGACCGTACACCTGATCAATGACTTCAAGGATTATTTCCTCAGTCACGGTGAACCGGTAGGCGAGAACCCGAGTCCGGGTAACAAAGCCGGTGGTATCTCCACGCTCGAGGACAAAGCACTCGGTTGCACGCAGAAATGCGGTAAATCGCTTGTTCGCGGTGTGATGGCCTATGGTGATCGTCTGCAGGTGAAGGGCCTCAACCTCTTGTCTGCCCCGGGTAATGACCTCGTGGCTTCGACGGCTCTCGCTTCCTGCGGATGCCATATGGTGCTCTTCACCACCGGTCGCGGTACGCCGTTCGGAACGTATGTGCCGACGATGAAGATATCTACCAACTCTACCTTGGCGAACAACAAACCGAACTGGATCGATTTCAATGCCGGTGTGATCGCGGAAGGTGAACCGATGGAAGAGGTGGCAAAACGCTTTGCCGAGTTCGTCATCGAAGTAGCTAACGGCGCCAAGACCAATAACGAGAAGAACGGATACCACGAGATATCCATCTTCAAGAATGGCGTTACGCTCTAACATCCTCTCTCTCTTGTATCCCCGTACATGTCCTATGTGCGGGCGATACTTGAGCGACGAGACGGTGGACTTGGAGCATATCGAGTGGATCTGTCCGCGATGCTGGATACGTATGCCCCGTACGGAGCAAGATGTACTGCGGCAGAACGAGACAGAAGAGGCGCTGGCGGACGAGAAGCGGTTGGACAAAGCCGCCGCATATCTCTTCTACGAGAAAAATCATCCGGTGCAGTACCTCATCCATAAGATGAAATACGCTGACCAACCGGAGTTGGGTTTCTGGATGGCCAGACAGGCGGTGCTGGACTGCGACAACGAGTCTTTCTTCGAAGATATCGACCTGATCGTTCCCATGCCCCTGCACCCTAAACGGCAGCGCGAGAGAGGTTATAACCAATCGGAGTACATCGCCCGAGGGATCAGTGAGATTACGGGCATACCGGTGGATACCACGCATGTTGTACGCGTGGTCAACACGCCCCAACAGGCCCTGCAAGAAGGGGAAGAACGAAAAAAGAACGTGGCCAATGCGTTTGAGGTGATCAATCCTCGTGAGTTGGCCAATAAACATATTATGGTCGTAGATGACCTGATCACGACAGGCGAGACAATGAAAGCCTGTCTCAAAGCAATGCACTCTATTAGAGGAGTAAAATTTACGGTCTTTGCGTTATGCAAAGCACGATGATATGACAAGAAAATACGATTTTTTGATTATAGGCGGCGGAGTAGCCGGTATGAGTTTCGCACTCAAAGTGGCGCGGACGGGTAAGTATAAGATCGCCTTATGTTGTAAGACCACGCTCGAAGAGGCCAACACGGCCAAGGCGCAGGGAGGTATCGCTTCGGTGACTAACCTGATGGTTGATGACTTCGAGAAACACATCCATGATACGATGGTAGCAGGAGACTGGCTCAGCGACCCTGCTGCCGTAGAACAAGTGGTGCGGAATGCACCCAAAGGGATCGAAGAATTAGTCAAGTGGGGCGTTAACTTCGATAAGAAAGAAGACGGACAGTTTGACCTGCACCGCGAGGGCGGTCACTCCGAGTTCCGTATCCTGCACCATGCCGATGATACCGGTTTTGAGATCCAACGCGGACTGATGGAAGCCGTTCGGCAGAACCCCCATATTGAGGTACTGGAGAACCATTTCGCGGTAGAGATCATCACGCAGCACCACCTCGGTGTACGTGTCACGCGTCGGACACCCGATATCGAGTGCTACGGCGCCTACATCCTCAACCCCAAGACGCAGAAGATAGACACCTATCTCAGCCGAATCACCCTCATGGCTACCGGTGGAACGGGTGCTGTCTATGCCACGACGACCAACCCTGAGATAGCTACCGGTGACGGTATCGCTATGGTCTATCGTGCCAAAGGAGCGGTCAAGGATATGGAGTTTGTGCAGTTCCACCCGACGAGCCTCTTTAACCCCGCCGAGACCCATCCTGCATACCTCATCACCGAAGCCATGCGCGGCTACGGAGGTATCTTACGCCTACCGAACGGCGAGGAGTTCATGCAGAAATACGATCCGCGTCTGAGTCTCGCACCTCGTGATATCGTGGCTCGTGCCATCGACAACGAGATGAAGATCCACGCGATCGATCATGTGTGCCTGGATGTGACGCACAAAGATCCGGAAGAGACCAAACACCACTTCCCCAATATCTACGCTAAGTGCCTGTCGATCGGTATCGATATCACCAAGGAATATATCCCTGTAGCACCTTGTGCGCACTACATGTGCGGTGGTATCAAGGTGGACTTGGACGGTCAATCGTCCATCAAACGGCTCTACGCAGTAGGCGAGTGTTCGTGTACCGGTCTGCATGGTGGAAACCGTTTGGCCTCTAACTCGCTTATCGAAGCTGTCGTCTATGCCGATGCCGCTGCCAAGCATAGCTTGAGCGTAGTGGATAACTACGGTTTCAACGATAAGATACCGGCTTGGAACGACGAAGGTACGCTCTCTAACGAAGAGCGCGTATTGATTGCACAGGACGTTAAAGAGGTGGGTCAGATCATGTCCACTTACGTCGGTATCGTGCGTTCAGACCTCCGTCTGCGTCGTGCGTGGGAACGTCTGGACCTGCTTTATGAAGAGACCGAAGACCTCTTCAAGCGCGTCAAAGCCGATAAGGAGATTTGTGAGTTGCGTAATATGATCAATGTGGGTTATCTCATCACCCGCCAGGCCATGGAGCGCAAAGAGAGCCGCGGACTCCATTACTCCATTGACTATCCGCGCAAAGAATCCGAGCATCCGCAGGAAGTGTGGTGATAAGGGGTTACAGGTTATGGGTTACGGAATAGCGTTACATAGTGTAGTGCCGGTACGGGCTGAGGCTCGGGAAGGAGCTGAGCAGAACACGCAAATGTTGTTCGGTGAACTCTGTGCGATCCTCGAAGAGCAACCCCGTTGGGTGCGTATTCGACTGGAGTCGGACGGTCAGGAAGGATGGGCGGATGCGAAGATGATTTGTCCGATGAAATCGGAGGAATATAAGTCCCACAAGACGGCCTTGAAGACGGCTGCGACGGTAGCCATGCCGATGGCATATGCTGTGAGCGAGAATAACGGACAGACCATACCCCTGACGGCCGGTACCAAACTGACGAACTACCAAGACGGACGCTTCGAGGTCTTAGGCGTCGGTTTTCGTATTGATCCCTCGATGGTGATCACAAAAAGTCTCGATTTCAACGAACAAAATCTGCTGCAAGCGGTGCGGTTTTTCCTCAATATCCCGTACCTCTGGGGCGGAAAGAATGCGATGGGTATGGATTGCTCCGGCTTTACGCAAATCGTGATGAGCCTGTTCGGTAAAAACCTGCCACGCAACGCCTCTGAGCAAGTGACCTGCGGACGGATGATATCGACGCTCTCCAAAGCAAAGGCCGGTGACCTGGTCTTCTTCGATCATGAGGACGGAAAAATCTCCCATGTCGGTATCGTCATTGACCCCGAGCGGGTGATCCATTGTTCGGGACGAGTGAAGGTGGAAAAACTCGATGAAACCGGTGTTTTTAATGCAGAGACCGGTTCGTACTCGCATCATTTGGTAACTATTCGAAGAATATGAAACGCATTGTTGTTTTCACCGGTGCCGGTGTAAGTGCCGAGAGTGGTCTGGGTACCTTTCGTGACTCGGACGGGTTGTGGGAGAAATACCGCATCGAAGATGTGTGTACCCATGAAGCATGGCTTCGTAATCCGCAGTTGTGTGTCGATTTTTACAATGCCCGCCGTAAGGACACCTTAGCGGCTCAACCGAATGCGGCGCATGTATCGATTGCGAAGTTACAAGCGGCTATCCCCGGAACACGGATTATTACGCAGAATATCGACGATCTGCACGAGCGTGCCGGTGCAACCGATGTGGTGCACTTGCATGGCGAGATCACCAAGTTGCGTTCCGAACGCAATGAGATCGCGACTGTACCGCTTGAGGGATGGGAACAACATTACGGTGACCGTCATCCGGACGGATCGTTATTACGACCCTATATCGTCTTCTTCGGAGAAGGTGTACCGTATTTTGAGGAAGCCTGTCATATCGCTTCGCAGGCTGATATTATGGTAGTAGTGGGTACGAGTCTGAATGTCTATCCGGCAGCCAGCCTTATCCATTATGCACCGGCGAATTGTCCGATTTATTTTGTGGACCCGGGACAGCCGGAGTTCGGCATGTGGGCCGATCGTATCACCCATATCCGCAAAAAAGCCACCGAAGGTGTACCCGAATTGGTGGATAAGTTGATTAGTGAATTAGGGAATTAGAGAATGAACGCACTTTATACGATTTTATTACTTTTGGCATCGAATATCTTCATGACGCTCGCTTGGTATGGTCATCTCAAACTGCAGCAGACGGGCTTTTTTAGCAATGCTACGCCCTTGATCTTCGTGATCCTGCTCTCCTGGGGAATTGCTTTTTTTGAATATTGTTTGCAGGTACCGGCTAACCGCATGGGTTTTGAAGGGAACGGCGGTCCGTTTACTCTGATGCAGTTAAAAGTGATACAAGAGGTGATCACGTTGGTTGTGTTCGTCCTCTTCTCAGCGCTTGCTTTTCACATGGAATTGCGGTGGAATCATTTCGTAGCATGCCTGCTGCTTATCGCCGCCGTCTATTTTGTATTCGGCTTCAAATAGGCTTCGGAAGATAATCCGTTTTGATATTTGTCATAGCTCCGTAGATGGAGTCGATGGCTTCAGGGTTAAGGGCTTTCAACTGCGATAGAAGGTCCTTTACTTTTTCTCGGGACGATACATGTTCGAAGGGGCATAATTTCGTTTGCTTCTGATAGCCCCGCATGGCTGCATAGGTGATGATATCCGCTTCGTCAATCAGGCAGAGAGGACGGATGAGTTGTATCGGCATCTTGTCTAACTGCAAAATCGGCGGCATGGTGGCGAACGTACCCTGGTAGATGAGGTTCATGAGAAGTGTCTGCGCCACATCATCGCGGTGATGCCCGAAAGCGATCTTGTTACAGCCTATCTCCTGCGCCACATTGAAGAGCGTTTTGCGTCGATACCAGGAACAGAGGAAACAGGGGGTAGTAGACCGCTGCGTTGTTAGACCGGCTTCGCCTGTTAGAGCCTCGCCGATCTCTACATCGCGTACGATAAGGGGTACGTTCAGTTCGGCACAGAAAGATTCGAGGTAGGAGAGGTCGGTATGATAATCCCGCTCTTTCACGCGCACGTGTAATGCGCTTACCTTAAATCGCGGCACGTATATGCGCGCGCGTTGTGCCAATAGTTCGGTCAATAACAACGAGTCCTTTCCTCCACTCAGACCAATAAGGATATGGTCGCCGTCGGCGATTAAACCATAGTCGGCACAGGCTTTATGAAACCGTTTGGTGAGTCGGTCCCGCTGTTTGTCCAACGCTATTTGTTCCGGCGTCTTCACTTATGCTTTTCGCTCCAGTTGGTTGCGTTTGTTCTGCGCGATCATATCGCTGATTTTCTGGCTGGCACCTTTTTGCAACTTAACGCAGAAATAGATGAGTACGATCGTGCATACGCTGGCAGCGATCGGATCAACACCTCCGCTCATAGCAATCGAGTCATAGACACCATGTGCCGCAAAAGGAACCAACAGGATCTTCCATGCATTCTTGCGAGAGGGATCGACGAACGCATATATCGCATAATAGAAGCCCATCAGGATGGCAAACGCGTAATGTCCCGGAACGGCCAGCAGGGCACGCATGACAGCAGTACTCATCCATTCTTCGCCACTCATCAGGACGTAGCCGATATTCTCTACCGTTGCAAAACCCAGACTGATGAAGACCGCATATACGATGCAATCAAAATCTTCATCAAACTCCGGACAGCGCTTGAGGAATAACCATAGGGCAAATAACTTCACGCCCTCTTCGGGCAAAGCCGCTACGAAAAAGGCCATTGTGGTAGAACCTAATAAGGTGGTAGGTTCACCCTCTCCGAAAAGGAAGAAATGGATGTACTGCTCGATCGTAGCCACCGGCATGCAGATGACCATACCTAATAAGAACGCGCGAAAGACCCAACGGAAGGGTTCGGGATGCGGATCCTTACGCCAGATGTACAAACCTAAGAACACTGCCGGTAAGACGGACGCTGCAATCATAATGCTATACATATATGCTCGATTTTTTGTGTTTCTCTAAAAAGAAGAGCGGGATGTGAATTACTCCACGTCCCGCTCGGTACCGCGAGCCGGGGTCGAACCGGCACGCCCATCACTGGGCAAAAGATTTTAAGTCTTTCTTGTCTACCTATTCCAACATCGCGGCAGGGCGATTTTATCGGCTAAAATAGCCTTTTTTCTCAAGCGAGGTTCGCTTTCGATTAAAAATCGGGTGCAAAAGTACTGCTTTTTTTTTATATATGCAAGAAAAAATAAAAAATCCGTCAATTTTTACACATTTATTTACGGAAAAAGTAGTAATTTTGTGCGCCTTTTGAAAAAAACACGTACTATGATACACTTTACACTTAAATCAAACCATTTTTTCACTACACTCGTTTTGGGTCTCTTTTTGTCCTGCGCAATGGTAGCACGGGGCGCAGATATTTCGCATTATGCCACCGGTTTAGAGAACGGCACAACGGGAATCATTACTAAAGACCAATGTGATGCTGCTAATGTGTCTACAGATGTACCACGAACCGGATTAAAGTGCCTAACTACTACCGCTAATAGCAATAGTAACAGGCGGTGGTATATTACGCCGACCTTTGCTGTACCCAAGAATTCCTATCTTCATGTAATTGGCTATACTAAATTAGAATCCACAGATGGAACTGCAGCAAGTAATAACACGCAGGCTAATGCTGATGCATATGTCGGTAGCGCAAGCAACGGAACGACCGTCAACTTAACCACCTCATGGCAGCGTATAACGGCTACTTCCGGCAAGGCCAGTTCGGACAAGACAGGTTCTACTGCTCGTTTTCTTCGTAAGCATACGGCAAAGAAGGCGGTGCTGTTTGATGATATAGTGGCGTATGTATCGACGAACAGTGAGGTGGATTTAACTGCTCCGACGCCGGCTACTTCTGCATCGGGAACAGGAACGGAACTCACATGGACTTGTGGTACGGATGCCAACACGGGTATTCAGGCTACGATGATTTGGAAACGCACCAGTGGTACGGCGGAGGATTTAACACTGAATAACCAGGGTATTTATGCGCTGGCTGCAACTGAGGGACCGAAAGTAGATCAGAGCGGACATTGGGAGTTGATTGCTGCCTCTTTAGCCGCGGATGCGACATCGTATAGCGGAACGTTTGAAGGTAATGAAGTATATGCAATCGTGCATCGCGACTTGGCATATAACTATTCATCGCCGACCTATATAACGATTCCGGATCTCTCTACCAGAACGCTTTATCTGAAGCCCGGCACGAATTGGTCGACGAAGGGCGGTGAGGTAAGTCCGCGTTTTGCCGTTTATTGTTTTGGCGACGGGGAAGAATGGTTCGATATGGAAGCAGTAGATGCAGGATGTGGTTCCGGCACGATCTATAAAGCTGAGGTGATGGCGCGGTATCCTAATTGTATCTTCTGTCGTATGGCTGGTGATCATCCGGACAATAGTTGGGAGAACCCGCCTTTATGGAACAAAACAGCCGACTTGACGATACCGGAGCCCAAAGCGGGTGTCTATGAAGTGCCGAATAGTGCATGGAATAGCAGCGATAACTCTCATTGGCGGACGACACCGCTCAATATCTGCGTGTCGGGTACGTGGCTTTGCTTTGCGGGCGAGCAGTTAACGTTGACGGCAACCAGTACCGGTGCTACGCATTATCAGTGGTATAAAGGCGGTACGGCAGAGAGCAATAAGATACCGGGTGCGACAACGGCTACCTATATCAACTATAATTTCGCATATGAAGACGCAGGTGATTACTATTGCAAAGCGCGAATAGGCGACGGCACGGAGGTGACGAGTGCTAAACACACGGTCAAAACGTTGCGTATGTATTTCAATAATGGTCGTGGTGGCGGAGATTATGGCTTTATGGACTTGCGCAATACAGATCCGGATCATCAGAAGGCGACGGGCATGATTTTCCTGGGCCAAACATGGACGTATGCGTTCTGTGTAGCAGACGGAGTAGGGCATTACTACGGCTGTAATAATGATAATGACCATAAGATGTGGAGTGGTAACTGTACGAATTGGGCGATGAATGCCGATGGCATACAATGTCTCATGTGGACTGAAAATGGAGCAACCTACACCTTCACGGTGGATTATTCGAATTTCACCGTACCGGTTGTATCCGTGATTTATCCTCCAGACAACCAAGCTGCGGGTTATAAGATTTATTTCGATAACAGTACGGTTAATTGGGAAGATCACTTGTATTACCGTATTGGTCGTGGCGGGCGCGGTGCTACTGACCATACATGGGCAGAGCCCATTTCCAAGGTACCCGGTACAGCTAATCTATACTATCATACGACGCCGGATTATACCGACTTGGATGCATGGCATATTGCAGACAACGAGGGTAACCAGGGTAGTGGTAGCGGATATTCGATCTATCAAACCAATACAGATGATGCTACCACAGAGATAAAGAAATCCGTGACGTATGAGGGCGGAGCTGTTATGCAAGACATCACTATTGTTCCTGTAGGCACTCATTCTGCGGGTAGCGCCGGGTATAACAACCATTGCGAATTCTACAACTACACGATGCTTCTCGGCATGAAGACGCAGAACGTGATGGTTGATGATACGGAGCATGGTACGATCACGGTTAGTTATACGGACGTAGATGGCAATCCTCAGTCGTTCACATCGGGCGATCGCGACCTGGCGCATACGTGTATCTTGACGATTACGGCTGAGCCGGAATGCGGTTATAAGATCTCTTCTTTGACCGTGAACGGAGTGGATTTCACGAGCGGCAATACGTTTGTTGTAGATGCACATACCATCATCGAAGCAGAATTTGAGATAGATAGTTACACGGTGACCTTGCACCCGAACGGTGGTTTGATTTTAGCAGGTGATGTAACGGAATATACTTATGGCGTAGGCGCGACCCTGCCGACGCATATGTCGATGATTGGTAAGGACTTCAAGGGCTGGTATAATAATGCCGGTTTGACCGGAACTCCGGTGACGGAGATCACAACCACCGACTGCGGCGACAAAGAATATTGGGCGAAATGGGAGAACGAGACTACCAAAGTCACCTATATCATCGGTTCTTGTCAAGTGACCGGTGAGGAATGGATACAAGGTCAGGATGGAAGTTATAGCGCTTGGTTGTTCAAAGGCGGAGCCACACCGGCAGCGAATACGCTCAAAGCTACTTCGGATATCAAGATTCCTTCGCTTAATAAAGCCGATCAGTGGTTCTTGACCAAAGACGTTGCGTTGCTCCCCACCAATAGCGAATGGAGCCATACGGACGATGACGATACGAAGGCTAATAAGACGATACGTGCCTTTAAGTTAGGAAGCGGCAGTTCGGCGGAGTTTGACCTGAAGGATTTGCAAGCCAGCGGTATCATGTTCTATGTGTTCCCGAGTAGCAATAATGCCTACTCGGTGGATTTGACGGTGAACGGCGTGACGGAGAGTTATGCCATCCCTGCCGGTGAACAATATCAGCTACATCGTTATGACTACTTTGGTGATACCTATACCGGCAAATTCAAAATTAAGAGCGTAGGCAAAGAGAGTAGAGTCGTGATCGTCGTGGAAGTGCCGACCGTAACAATTACATTTGACAAGAACTCCGCGAGCGCTACCGGTACGATGGATCCGCTGGTTGTACCGAAAGGTACGCAGCCGACCTTGACGGCCAATAGTTTTGCATGGATCGACCACGAGTTCCAATGCTGGACAGAAGGTTCGACTACCGGTCCGGAGATAGCCGATGAAGCAAAGTACACGGCTACCGACAATGTGACGCTTTACGCGAAATGGGTAGAGCGTATTGAGACAACAGTGACCTTAGATGGTACAGGTGCGACGAATGACTATACAACCTCCGTGACAGCCGTGTACACCCAAGCCATGCCGGAGATAGCCGTACTGCCGACGAAAGAGTGGTATATTTTTGACGGCTATTTTGAGAATCCGGACGGAACAGGTACGCAGTACTATTCCTCGACAGGCGAGAGTATTCATGCATGGGATAAGACAACGGATGCTACTATTTATGCGAAATGGACGGAGATCAAGCATGCGACCATTACGCTGGTAGCTACCGGTGCCTATAACCATTATACATCTTCTGTGGTGGCTACCTACGAGAAGCCGATGCCGGCGATAGAGAATCTACCGTTGAGTACGACGAATGTGTTTGCCGGATATTTCACTAACCCTGATGGCACGGGTACGCAATACTATACGGCCTCCGGATCGAGTAGCAGGAATTGGGATCAAGATGGGACGGCATATACGCTGTATGCGAAATGGTTGGATCCGTGCCAGATTCCTCCTACGCTGACTCCCGCAGCGCCTATCGTGACGATGTGGGACGGCAAGAAAGTGGATATTACGCTGGCTACCTTATCTTGCTTTGTCGATACGACGACGCTCAAATATTCGTATGTATCTGCGTCGGAAGACATCCCGGGATGCAGCTATATGTATTTCGACTCTCGTATCCATATCATTGGTACGCCGACCTTGGGTAATACAACAGTTGTGGAGAAGACCATCATGTTTACCTTCTCGAACAATTGTGATCCGTCCAGCAGCTATACCGTAGATCAGACTATCCGCATCTATCCGGCGGATCAGAAAGCGCGTATCGCGTTTATTCTAACCGGTAAGAAAAGTGGCGGTTTTAACGAATATACAGAAAGCGACTCGACGAGTTGTGCAGAGTTGATCAGTTATTTGAACCGGACGTATGATGTGAAGTGCGTGAACGGCTATGCGACGAAGAATACAGCGACTCTCGCATCCTACTACAATGATTACGACCTGCTGATCGTGACCGACTTCCTAAATACAGGAGAAGGTTATACGAATGCTATCGGTACGCTGATAGACAAGAAGCCGATATTGAGTTTCGAAGCCTACGTGGCGAATCAGTCCAACTGGCATATTGGATCGAACCCGAAAGACCCGAAACCGAAAGTGCAGGACATGAAAGTCCTTTGTGCCGGTCATGCCATCTTCGCGGATGCCAAGTATGACGAGGAGGATTTGGATTATGTAGATGTGATCAATGATGCGGACACCACCGTTCATGTACTGGACGCATTGAGTACCGCAGACAAGGCGAAAGGTTTGCAAGGTTTTACGATCAATGAAGCACCGGACTTTATCTTCCTTGCTACGATACGCGATGCGGACAATAAGCGTGATTTGGTTGTATGCTGTGAGCGCCAGGTGGTGTTCTCCGCCCGATTGATGCTATATGGTATCAACTTCTACGAGATGGGCAATTTGTCCAAGGCAGGACGTATCATCATTCGTCAGATGATAGACTATTTATTGATGACGGATGAGACAAAGATCGCGGACTGCTCGTTGGTGTTCGACAATGGAGCCGGTAATGCGGACTTTGATGCAGCCGCCTACGTTGCAGCAGGTGGCACGGGAACGAAAGGAGATGGCTTGTGGAGTACGGCAGCTAACTGGTCTCCGGGATATAACATCATCCCTACAGCTTTTCACCCGACTCGTATTATCGCCGAATGTCATGTGAATTATGATGCAGCTCATGCCGGTAGTGTAAAAATAAACAAAGGAAGGGATGAGCATAATAATATAGTAGATGGCGAGTTAATCGTAGAACCGGAAGGTGGATTGACTATCGCGGGAATAGTTGCCAAAGTGAACGATACACGCTATGCTTCGCCCATCACTATAGCGGCTGAAGATCTATTAATCAAAGCCGATGCATTCAATAATGGAGCCTTCGTTTATGGAAACAAGGAATCGGATGTACGTGCAACGGTGCAATATTACAGTCGAGGCACAGATGCTACTACTGATGAGCCCATTTGGCAATATGTGGGTATTCCGTTCCAAGCCGGTCATACGGCGATCAATATGTACTACGCAGCATGGATGTGCCGTTGGTCGAGCGCTACGACGGATGGTTTAGGCGGTCTATGGCAGTGGGTAGATAATGACGATGTATTGCTGCCGTTCGAGGGCTATTGTATTACACAAGCAGCTACGAAGACATATAGTTTCAAAGGTAAACTCAATTCTCCGGTAACAACCACGCTAACCTTGGATAACCGCGATGGTGACGGTTTCGCTTTTGCGGCAAACAGCTGGACGGCACCGATCAAGATTCAAGAGATGCAGGATGCGGACTTTACAAATGCTGAGAAATCGATCTATATTTACCATTCGGGATCGTATGCATCGTGGGATACGAATAAAGAGAATGTGATTAATACCGATGCAAGTGCTGCCGTTCCTGCGCCGGGACAATATGTGGTCATTCCGATTCATTCGTCTCCTTATCTTGGTGTCGATTCAGTCATTCCGGCTATGCAGGGCTTCTTCGTGAAGACCACAAGCGCCGATGCTAAACTCAAACTCGTCTATAACCGCGTGGTTTATGACGCTACGTATTTCAAGACTTCGACTCAGCCGATGCGTGCACCGAAGCATGGATATGATAAACCGGAGGTGATGGTGCTGAATGTGGTCGGAGATGCGTACGGTGATCGCGTGCATATGCTTGTGCGGAGTGACTTCTCTGAGGAATACGAAGACGGATGGGATGGACGTAAGATAGAGGGTGATGAGCATGCTCCTAAATTGGCCGTTGTCAAAGAAGGTGGAGATATGTCAGTAGCTGCAATCCCGACGGCTGAGGAACGTTTCCTCTCTTTCCGTGCGGGTGTCGATAGCATCTATACTTTTACCTTTAGTTACGAAGGCGAAACGATCTATCTATACGATATTCTTGCGCAGCAAGCGACGGAGATTCAAACCGGCAATACATACACCTTTGAGGCACGCAACAAGACGGCGGTTAATCGCTTCCTGATCACCAAAAATCCTCCCCGGATACCAACGGATATTAACAACATGGGATATTCCGAAGGAGGCGGAGATAAACCGCTGAAATTCATTTATGAAGGCGAAGTGTATGTGCTTCGCGGAGGTGTAATATACGACATGACGGGAAGACGGGTTGCTCCCCTTGAAAGAAAGGAGGGTGAGCAATGAAAAGAATCAATAAAAAATTCCGTAAGCAACTCATTTGGGCAGGCGTCGTCTTTGTGCTCAGTATATCGTTGATGAGTGCGATATATATCTTAGGTAATAAACCCTATGTATATATCAATCCCGGTATCACGATGTCGGCGCCCTCTCCAGTAGGAGTACCTTATCATCCGGGCGGTTTTTCCTACGGATCGACGGGGTTAGGTAGGCATGCGGTGTCTACACCATACTCGATGTCGGCTCAACCATCCATGTCTGAGAATTCGTCGTTTGGAGGTATCTATTTGACGAGTAATGCTCAGGTCCATTCGGTTGGAGGCGGTGGTGGAGGTATGGCGATGACGGCATCCCATAACTCTTCATCTCGCAGAAATGTAGTGAGCGGAGGTGGAGCGGCTGCGATGCCGATCAGCAGTTTTATAGCCTTGGCTTCAACGCGTCAAGTGGCACCTCCGGCTGCAGAAGAAGCACCGCAGATGGCGAAGTTAGCGCCTCGTCATGCGCCTGGACCTCCTCAACCGCCCGGAGGAGGAGGTGGAGGACTGCCCGAGGATTATCAGTTAGTGGAGCATCCGATAGGTGAACCGTGGATATTGGCGATCATGGCTGCATTGTATGCTTTGGCGCGGTTTATGTTCTTTAAAAGAAGAAAAGCGGCCTAAAATAAACTATTTTAGGGTTCGATTGCGAAAAAATATGGCATATGCTTGCATATGTCATTTTTTTTTTGTACTTTTGCACGCAATTTTGTAATATGGCTAATAAACGTAAGATTATAAATGACCCGGTGTTTGGATTTTTATCCATTCCCAACGACTTGATTTACGATGTGCTGCAGCATCCTTATGTGCAGCGTTTGAACCGTATTCGGCAGTTGGGGTTGTCTTATTTGGTGTACCCGGGGGCGATGCACAGCCGTTTTGGTCACTCGTTGGGTGCGATGCATCTGATGCATGAAGCGATCACTTCGCTGCGGTTGAAAGGGGTAGATATTACACCCGAAGAAGAGACCAGCGCGATGATTGCAATCCTGCTGCACGATATCGGTCACGGTCCTTTCTCGCATGTGCTTGAGCATACGATCGTCGATGGCGTCACGCACGAAGATATATCGCTTCTGATGATGGAACGTATCAATTTGGATCTCCACGGTCAGTTGGATATGGCGATCTCAATTTTCAAGAATGAATACCCGAAACATTTTTTGCACCAATTGATCTCGAGTCAGTTGGATGTGGATCGGATGGATTATCTATGCCGTGATTCGTTCTTTACCGGCGTGCAAGAAGGTAGGGTGGCAAGTGAACGTCTGCTGAAGATGCTGGATGTGCGCAATGACCGTTTGGTGGTGCAGGTTAAGGGTATCTACAGTGTGGAGAAATTCTTGGTAGCACGCCGTCTGATGTACTGGCAGGTGTATCTGCATAAGACCTCGGTGGCGGCTGAGCAACATTTGATAAAAATCCTGAATCGCGCCAAAGAATTGGCGCATGAAGGGAAAGAGCTCTTCTGCTCGCCGTCTTTGCGTTATTTCCTTTATCAGCATGTGACGTTTGAGCAGTTTAGTCCGACGAGTGAGGCACTGGAGCAGTATGCGTTGTTGGACGATAATGATGTGCTTTCCGCTATCAAAGCATGGATAGCAAGTGATGATAAGGTGCTTAGTTTGCTAAGCCGGAGTTTTATCAATCGTCAGCTGTTCCGTGGTGAACTGCTGAATGCTCCGCTGACAGAGGAGCAGAAAACGGCATTGAATAAGCAATATGCGGCGGTGCTGGGCGTGTCAGAGAAAGATGCGGAATATCTATGGAGCGAACATGTATCGACCAGTAATACCTATTCGGAGAAAGCTGATTCGATAGATATTTTGTACTCCGACGGTACGGTACGCGATATCGCTGAAGCGAGTGAGATCTTGGATCTGGCATCGCTGACGCGCAAACCGAAAAAAATGTATATATTTAAATATCGAATAGATGGAATTTAGTGCACAACAAATAGCAGCCGTTTTAGGCGGAGCGTTGTACGGCAATGCGAATGTGAAGGTGTGTGATGTGGCTCCGATTGAGCAAGCTCAGGCACAACACCTGACGTTTATCACCGATGAGAAATACTTACCGTATCTTCAGGATACCAAGGCGGGTGTCGTTTTGATTACGCGCAGTATTGTGGAAGGGAAGATTGCTTTTCCGGAAGGAGAAGGCAAGGCAGGAAGTGCTATCATCTTGGTGGAGAATGCCCGTGGAGCTATGGGACAACTCTTGACGATGGTTTCGAAAGCGATGTTTCCTGCTAAGAAAGGTGTCGAACAGCCCTGCTTTATCAGCGAAGGCGTAGAGATGCCTGCTGATGCTTACGTAGGTGCATTTGCATACATCGGTCGCAATGTGCGTTTGGGTGAAGGCGTGCAGATTTACCCGAATGTCTACATCGGCGATAATGTGGTGATCGGAGAAGAAACAATCCTCTATTCAGGTGTTCGTGTGTATGCGAATTGTAAGGTAGGTGCGCAATGTATCTTGCATGCCGGAGTGGTAGTAGGAGCCGATGGTTTCGGCTTCGAACCTGATGCACAGGGCGTAAACCAGAAGATCCCGCAGATAGGAAATGTGATCATTGAGGATGATGTGGAGATTGGTGCTAATAGTTGTATCGACCGCGCTATGATGGGTTCGACAATCGTGCGTAAGAATGTGAAGATCGATAACTTGGTACAGATCGCCCATAATGTAGAGGTAGGTGAGTCCACTTTCTGTTGTGCGCAAGTAGGTATAGCCGGTAGTACGAAGATTGGTAAACATTGTATCTTAGCCGGACAGGTTGGCGTTGCCGGACATATTGAGGTGGCGGATAACTGCATCTTCGGTGCCCAGACAGGTGTGGCCGGAAATATCAAACAACCGGGAATGTATAGTGGTAGTCCCGCTATCGATGCCGCTACATGGCGTCGTGCGGTTGTTAAATTCAAACAATCAGGAAAACATTAAATCCATATATGAAACAGCACACTATCAAAGAGAGTTTCTCTCTCAGTTCGGTTGGACTGCACACGGGTTTACAGATAACCGCCACGTTCCATCCGGCACCGGAGAACACCGGTATTCGTTTACGTCGTATCGACTTGCCTAAACAGCCTTGCCATCAAGCTTTGGCGGACTATGTGTCAAGTACAGAGCGAGGCACGGTTTTGGAGCGCGGTAAATGGAAGATCAGTACCGTAGAACATGCATTAAGTGCCCTCTATGCCATGGGAGTAGATAACTGTATCATTGATGTGGATGCCCCTGAGATGCCTATTCTGGACGGTAGTGCCCGTATGTTCGTTAAGGAGATTCAGCGCGTAGGACTCGAGGAACAAGAGGCGGAGCAGCAGGTATATGTGGTTACTGAACCGATTGAGTATGTGTCTGAGCACGGAAATATCTTGCGTGTAGAGCCGTGTGACCATTACGAGGTAGATGTGACGATCGCTTTCCGTTCTGTGTTGCTGAGTGAGCAACATGCTACGTTGACCGATCTGACTAAGTACCCCAAAGAGATAGCTGCTGCGCGTACGTTCTGTTTTGTAAGAGAGATTGAACCGCTGCTGCGTGTCGGACTTATCAAGGGTGGCGACCTCAAGAATGCACTTGTCATCTACGAGACCGAGATGTCGCAGGACGGTATGGATTATTTCTGCGATAAGATGGGACAACCTCACATGGATGCAACCAAGTTGGGATACCTCTCGCCGCTTAATTATCAGAACGAACCGGCACGGCATAAGTTGTTGGATGTCATCGGTGACCTGTCCTTGTTGGGTATGCGCCTTCAGGGACGTATAGTTGCCTATAAACCGGGACACACGTTCAATACGCAATGCGTACGCCGTCTGCGTAACCAGATCATCAACGAAGAATAATCGTAAATCGTTAAATCGTAAATTATATGATAAGTCCATTAGCAAGTATTCATCCTGAAGCCAAGATAGGCGAGAATGTAGAGATCGGTCCGTTCGTGTTCATTGACAAGGACGTAGAGATAGGTGACGGTTGTATCATTGATGCCAGCGCTACCATCTGCCGGTACACCAAGTTGGGTAAGAATTGCCATGTGTTCCCGTCGGCTGTCATTGGTGCTATCCCGCAGGATCTGAAGTTCCACGGAGAAGAGACCTGGACGCTCATCGGCGACAACTGTGTGCTGCGAGAGTTTGTGACCGTGCATCGCGGTACGTTCAGTAAGGGCAAGACCGT
The DNA here is from genome assembly GCA_947164985.1 of uncultured Bacteroidales bacterium. Lineage (GTDB taxonomy): Bacteria > Bacteroidota > Bacteroidia > Bacteroidales > Paludibacteraceae > Colicola. Next base: position 64,435 of record CAMUYI010000003.1, read on the forward strand.
GATCGGTAATAACAACCTCATCATGGCATATTGCCATGTGGCACACGACTGCGTGCTGGGTAATAATATCATCATGTCCAATGCGACTCAGTTGGCAGGTGAAGTGGTAGTAGATGATTTTGCAATCATCGGTGGTGGTTCTTTGGTTCACCAGTTCAGCCATATCGGAAGCCACGTGATGATACAAGGCGGTTCGCGTATCAACAAAGATGTACCGCCGTTCATCATCGCTGCCCGTGAACCGATCGCTTACTGCGGTGTCAACTCGGTAGGACTCAACCGTCGCGGTTTTACCCCGGAGCAGATCCATACGATTCAAGAGGTGTATCGTCTGTTGTATCAGGGAGGCATGAATACCACACAGGCTTTGGAGCATATCGAAGCAACCATGCCGCAGAGTGCCGAACGCGATACGATCGTGGAGTTCGTCAAACAATCCGCCAGAGGAGTAGTAAGAGCATAAGGAATTTTCAGGGCTTGCATAGGGGGTCTATTAGGTGATTAACACGTGATTAACACGCGATTAACATGTGATTCGATTAATATACAAAACAACAACAATAATGGAAGAGCAAGAGAAAAGTCTCAATTTTATTGAGCAGATCGTAGAAAAGGACCTGGCAGAAGGAGTAAATGACGGACGTATCCAAACTCGTTTTCCGCCGGAGCCGAACGGATACCTGCATATCGGTCACGTTAAGGCCATTTGTATGGACTTCGGTATTGCGGAGAAGTACAACGGTGTTTGTAACCTTCGTTTTGATGATACCAACCCTGCCAAAGAAGATACCGAATACGTAGAGACCATTGAGCGTGACATCGCTTGGTTAGGTTTCAAATGGGGTAAGATTTTCTACGCCTCCGACTATTTCCAGCAACTATACGATCTGGCGATCATGTTCATCAAACAAGGCAAGGCCTATGTGGATGAGCAGACTGCCGAGCAGATCGCTGAGCAGAAAGGTACGCCGACCGAACCCGGTGTCGCTTCGCCTTACCGTGATCGCCCCATCGAAGAGAACTTACGTCTCTTTGAGGCCATGCAACGCGGCGAGATAGAGGAAGGCAAGATGGTTCTCCGTGCCAAGATAGATATGGCGAACCCCAACATGCACTTCCGTGATCCGATCATGTATCGAATCATCACGAGTCACCCGCATCACCGTACGGGCACCAAATGGAAAGTGTACCCCATGTACGACTTCGCGCACGGTCAGTCCGACTATTTCGAAGGCGTAACGCACTCGATCTGTACGCTGGAGTTTGAGGTACATCGTCCGTTGTACGACTATTTCATTGATCAGTTCAGTGGTGAGAATTTCTGTGGTTTGAGTCCGTACGGACCTAACTATCGTCCGAAACAGCGTGAGTTCAACCGCCTCAATATCACCTATACCGTCATGTCCAAGCGTAAGATGCTGCAACTCGTCAAAGAAGGTCTTGTTGCCGGATGGGACGACCCGCGTATGCCGACCGTTTGCGGTCTGCGTCGTCGCGGTTACACACCGCAAGCCATCCGCACGTTCATGGATAAGATCGGTTATACTAAGGTAGAAGGCATGATTGACCAAGGCTTACTGGAGCACGTCATCCGCGAGGACCTCAAAGAGACAGCACCGCGTGTATGTGCTATCTTCGATCCGGTTAAGCTCGTTATTACGAACTACGAAGGCGAAGGCGAGACCATCATCGCGGAGAACATCGACGGACACGAAGAACTCGGTACGCGTGAGATGAGGTTCGGTCGTGAACTCTGGATCGAGCGAGGCGATTTCCTCGAAGAGGCGGACAATAAATTCTATCGACTCAGTCCTGGTGGGCGTGAAGTACGTCTCAAAGCGTCCTATATTATCCAAGCTACCGGTTGCGAGAAAGATGCGAATGGTAATATCACTACCGTTTATGCGACTTATGACCCGAATAGTAAGTCCGGTACAGAAGGTGGAAACCGCAAAACCAAAGCGACGATTAACTGGGTGGAGTGTAACAGTGCCGTTGACGCCGAAGTTCGTCTGTACGACCGACTCTTTGCGGTGGAGAACCCAAGTGCTGAGGAAGGCGATTTCCGTGACCTGCTCAATCCGGACAGCCTTAAGGTAGTGACCGCTAAAGTGGAAGCATCCTTGGCCAAAGCCAAACCGCAAGACCATTTCCAGTTGCTCAAACAAGGTTACTTCGTGGTGGATGATGACTCTACGTCGGAGCATCTTGTGCTCAACCGTACCTGTTCGTTGAAGGATAACTATCTTAAATGAACACACGTGTTTCTAACGGCAAAGAACAGATCTTCTGCGAATGGCGTCACCGTTGGGTGCGCCTGACGCCCGAAGAGTGGGTTCGTCAACAGTTGCTTCACTTTTTAGTGGAGCAACTTGACTTTTCAGCCTCACTTATTGCCGTCGAACAGGCAATCACGGTAGGTGCGGCGAAGAAAAGATGCGATGCAGTGGTGTATGACAACGCTATGCAACCGATCGTACTGATCGAATGCAAAGCGGAGACCGTTGCCTTGACGCAAAAGACACTGGACCAAGCGGTGACCTATAATAGAAAATTGAATGTGCCCTACCTGCTGCTGTATAATGGTCCACAAATGATTTTTGTAACAATTAACGCTGATGGAAACAATACTATCTCTCAACGATGCCCTCGATACGCCGACCTTTTACGGCGTGAATAACCAAAATATCCTCTGTCTCAAGAACCAGCACCCTGATGTGCGGGTCGTGGCGCGTGGCTATCAAGTAAAGGTAACAGGCGCTGAGAAAGCGATTGATAATTTTGAACAGGCACTGCGTAAATGTGAGCAGTTCTGTATCCGTAATAACCGGCTTACCGAGCAGGATATTTTGATGCTGCTGCATGGCGAAAAACCGCATGAGCAAGCAATGGATAATCTCATCTTGCATGGTGTGAACGGTAAATCAATCTACGCGCGTTCCATAAATCAACAGGCGCTTGTGCGCGCGTACGAAGAGAACGATCTGCTTTTTGCCGTAGGCCCTGCGGGTTCTGGAAAAACCTACACCGCCATCGCATTGGCCGTTAGAGCCCTGAAAAATAAAGAGGTACGCCGTATTATCCTTTCCCGTCCTGCTGTAGAAGCAGGGGAGAAACTTGGATTCTTACCGGGTGATATGAAAGAGAAGATCGATCCATACCTGCAACCGCTCTATGATGCGCTACAAGATATGATCCCTGCTGCCAAATTAGCAGAATACATGGAGAAAGGTACGATTCAGATAGCTCCGCTTGCTTTTATGCGCGGTCGTACCTTGTCAGAGGCAGTGGTCATACTCGATGAAGCGCAGAATACTACGGCGCTCCAACTGAAAATGTTCCTTACCCGTCTCGGTATGGGCGGTAAGATGATCGTAACCGGCGATATGACACAGATCGACTTACCTCCGACTCAAAAGTCCGGTTTGCGGGACGCGATGGAGCGATTTAAGAATATCAAGGGTATCAAGATTATTGAATTCAACGAAAAAGATATCGTTCGTCATCCGCTTGTCAAACGCATTGTGGCAGCCTATGCTGGTGAAAAATCTACGGAGAATGTGGAATAATTGACAAAAAGGGGTAAAAAAAAAGTAAAGTGGCATATACATTTGTATATGTCATTTTTTTTTAGTACCTTTGTCGTCGCAAAAAGTCGGTTAAAATCTATACACACATGAAAATAGACAAATTACCCCATGTGGCGACGATTGTAGGTGTTATCGTTCTTGGCTTGACACTTATCGGTCAGCGTGTTTTTCTAAAGAAGAGTTTTCCGGATCAACCTCTGAAGATCGTACTGGAGAAGAATATCTCATTGGAGTCCATTGTTGCAAATGACGATGCGGTGGTAGCCAAACTCAAGAAAGGGGATACAGTTCTTTTTTTAGGTGTGGTAGAAGGTTCGTATTACCATCCATACGGGCTGTTAGTACAGACAAAGGATGGAGAGCGCGGACTCCTGCCTGCTGCAGATATGGGATTTCCGATGATGCTGACCAATAAGAAAGACAGCCTGCCCGTGACCGTCAAGAGCCTCTTCCGTGAGAAAACAAAAGTCAAAGGCAGCAAAGGAACTTTGAAATACAACATCGTCAAAGCGAACGGCGAGAAAGACGCTGTTAATGTGGCGGCTGTACGTCCGATCTTGCCGGATAGCCTTAGTGATATGCAGTTGCGCACAGAGGGTGATTATTACATGACCAAAGAAAAGTTCCAGCGTCTCTATATGGGGCATAAGTTGGCGGAGAATGATATGCTCTACCGGCAGGCTTGGGTCATTGATAAGACCAAGAAAGGTTTTCTGGCCTATTATCCGAATATTGAACTTGTAGATACAGATGACGGTAAGTTATACAATCCTATCGTTGTCTATGATGCAGACAGTGTGGCTGTGACATGCGGCTATGAGTCTGGACATGGTAACAACCGCTATATCCTCAAGTGGATGCCGTTCTTGGGTAAAATCGTAGATACGGATTTCTTTGCACATTTCATTGAGAGTTCGATATATGGTTCTTGGATCAATGCCGACACGGAGAACTACACCGAGAAAGCCAATATGACATGGAAAGATGTGCCGTTCTATATGTGGATCGGAATTATCTTGTGGCTGGTATGCGGTCTGGCATGGATGTTCCTTATGGAGACCCTTCCGTTATTGATCTTGGAAGCCGGACTCTACTGCCGATATCTCTATTTCCACCTCAATGATGGCGTGCTCGCTTCTATTTTCGGTATTGTTGCCTTTGTCGCCATCTATCTGTGGCTTGCACTGATGGCGGTATGGGGTTGCTTATGGCTCTTCTTGCCTATCATCGTGATAGCAGGAATATGTGCATGGGCTTATGCCGAACGTATGTTAGGCACCCATCCTCACACCCGTTGTCCCGATTGTCGCCGAATGGAAACGATCGAGTTTGTGAATCGTACGTTCGATCGCGAGTATAATGAATGGAGGCATGATTCGCGAGCTATTGATTCGCATACCGAACGATGGAAGACTTGGACCGATGTGACGACCAAATGGAGTGACGGACGCACTACCCATACAACTGAAAATGAACGGAATCACAGTCGTACGACCACCCTTTACAACGACTATGATGTGTACTATCATGTAAAGGTGTACCATAAGAATTATAAATGTGCAGGTTGTGGCTATCGGGAGTATATTCCGGAAGAAGAATTGACGGAATTGGATCGTAAATTCACCGGCCGGCATACTACTGTTTCGGAAACCTGATAAACAGCATTTTATTAATCATTTTTTTAAAATTATTTTAAAATATGAAACCATTCATGGACAAAGATTTCCTGTTGCAAACAGCTACTGCGCAGGAGTTGTATCACGAGCATGCTGAGCACATGCCGATTATCGATTATCACTGCCACCTTATTCCGCAGATGGTTGCCGAGAACAAGCGTTTCGAATCCATCGCACAGATCTGGCTCATGGGCGACCACTACAAATGGCGTGCTATGCGTTCCAACGGTGTGGACGAGCGTTATTGCACCGGTAAGGACACGACCGACTGGGAGAAGTTTGAGAAATGGGCAGAGACCGTTCCTTATACCTTCCGCAACCCGTTGTACCACTGGACGCATCTGGAGCTCAAGACCGCTTTCGGTATCGAGGAGCGTCTGAATCCCGAGACCGCACGCGCTATCTATGACAAGTGCAACGACCTGATTGCCAACGATCCGAAGTTCTGTCCGCGCGGACTGATGAAGCACTACCATGTAGAGCTCGTCTGCACGACCGACGATCCGGCAGACTGCCTGGAGTGGCACAAGATGGTCAAAGAAGATCCGACCGCAGAGGTACGTATGTTGCCTACTTGGCGTCCGGACGCAGGTATGAACATCGAAGCCGCTACTTGGAAAGCATACATCGAGAAACTGGCTAAGGTAGCCGGCGTGGAGATCCGCAACTTCGCAGACATGGTGGACGCTCTCCAGAAACGTCATGATTTCTTCGAGTCGATGGGCTGCCGTCTCTCCGACCACGGAATCGAGGAGTTCTACGATGAGCCGTACACCGACGCAGAAATCAACGCAATCTTCCAGAAAGCCCTCGCAGGCAAGGAGTTGAGCGTCTATGAGATCCGTCAGTACAAGCACGCTTACCTGCACGCGCAGGCTGAGATGGACTACGCTTCGGGTTGGACCCAGCAATACCACTACGGCGCAATCCGTAACAACAACTCCAAGATGTTCGCAGCCCTCGGCGCAGACACCGGTTTCGACTCCATCGGTGAGTTCACGACCGCAAAAGCCATGAGCCATTTCCTCGACGAAATGAACAGCGAAGGACATCTGGCTAAGACCATTCTCTATAACCTCAACCCGTGTGCAAACGAGGTAATCGCTACGATGTTGGGTAACTTCCAAGATGGTTCCGTTCCGGGTAAGATTCAGTTCGGTTCCGGCTGGTGGTTCCTCGATCAGAAAGACGGCATGGAGAAGCAGATGATGGCTCTCTCGAACCTCGGTCTCTTGAGCCGCATGGTAGGTATGCTGACCGACAGCCGTTCGTTCCTGAGCTACCCGCGTCACGAGTATTTCCGTCGTACGCTCTGTAACGTCCTCGGCAACGATATCGAGAACGGCATGATCCCGTACACCGGCTACGAGAAAGCCCGCGTTCAACAGATGGTAGAAGACATCTGCTACAACAACGCGAAAAACTACTTCAAGTTCTAAATACATTTCACACCCGCTTGCCTCTATTTCCGGAGGCAGGCGGGGTGGTTGTTGCAAAAAATGCAACTTGTCGGAAATAGCGACAGTTTCCAAAACGGAAACAGTTGGTATAAATGCAAAATATGCATCTATACAATATGAACGATAAACCCATCGGAAATAGAGGCGAGATAATCATCTATCGTGCGGAAGACAACACGGTACAACTCGATGTGCGCATGGAGAACGAAACCGTGTGGCTGACAGCTTCGCAGATGGCGATGTTGTTTGATCGAGATGTAAAAACAATTCGTAAGCATATCAATAATGCTTTGCGTGAAGAATTAGATAAATCCTTGGTTGTCGCAAATTTTGCGTCTACCAAGAAATATGGTCGTAGAGAGGGTTTTACGCAACAGAAAGAAGAAATTATTTATAACCTCGATGTTATAATATCTGTTGGCTACCGCGTTAAGTCTCAACGAGGTGTTCAATTCCGTCAATGGGCAAACAGAATTCTCAAAGACTACCTCGTCAAAGGTTTTGCCGTCAATGAAAAACTCCGCCGTGAGCAGTTGTCGGATCTGCGGCAGTTGGTCCAGATTGTAGGACGGACGGTGCAAAGCAAGGCGGTGGAGAGCGCAGATGAGACCCAGGCTATTTTCGATGTCGTTTTGGATTATACGTACGCGCTGGATACGCTCGATAACTATGATTACGAGCGGCTAACCGTCAAAGAGACTACGCCTGAAGAGCGCTTCCATGCTACATATGAGAATGCCATGCAGACGATAGCTGCGCTGCGTGAGAAGTTCGGCGGTAGCACTTTGTTTGGTAACGAAAAAGACGACTCGTTCAAAAGCAGTATAGGTCAGATTTATCAGACCTTTGGAGGTTTAGACCTCTATCCGAGTGTGGAGGAGAAAGCAGCCATGTTGCTGTATTTAGTGACCAAGAACCACTCCTTTTCGGATGGTAACAAACGTATCGCGGCTACGTTGTTCCTGTGGTTCCTAAACAATAACGGCATTTTATACCGCGAGGATGGCACCAAGCGTATAGCAGATAACACGCTGGTCGCTTTGACCCTCATGATTGCCGAGAGCCGCACAGAGGAGAAAGACACCATGGTCAAAGTAGTAGTAAACTTGATAAACCAAAAGAACTAAGTAGATGTAATGAAACAAAGTATTCTATCATTATTTATGATTGTTTTCGCAAATGTTGTATTTGCAGAGCAAGGACAGCCCATAACGGGGACAGCCTCAGTATTAAGTTCTTCCGGTCGTACTACTTGCGACTACGTACAACTATGGGAGAATGGTCCATTATGGGCGACATTCAATGTAGGTGCTACTATTACGGATTATGCAGACCTGCAAGAAGGAGCTGATGCGACACCGTACTACAACAACAACGAGAATGCACCTTTATACAACACGAATAATGTCGGAGGTCTCTATCCATGGAATAATCCTAACCAGAATGGGAGAAAAAGTAGGTATAATGAGAATGTGAGTGTCGGTATTGCCGATATTGCGACGACACTATGGGGAGATGGCTGGCAAACTCCCGGAAAACAATGTTTTGATACACTTATCAATACTGCATATACTACGTGGACATGGTGTAATGGAACTACCGTACAATATACTGAAGGTTGCACATTGTCCGGGTATAAGGTAACAGGCGTCGGCAATTTTGCAGACGTGTCTATTTTCCTTCCTGCTGTAGGCTATTATGACTGGTGTAGAAGTAAGGTCGTCAATGCAGGAGGACATGCTGACTATCACACAAGTACTATATCTAAATGGGGTGGTAACTATTCATATTATCACTATTTCCGTGGTAATATGGTCAGAATATACTTTCAAACCACAAACAACTTCGGTCGTGCCATAAGGGCTATTTATGTTCCTACAGTTTCTACAAATCCTACAGGTATAGACGCTACTAGCGTAGAAGAGAATAAAGGAAAAGTTATAAAGATATTTCAGAATGGTAGCATCTATATAAAACAAGGAGACAAGACTTACTCAATACAAGGGCAAGCGGTAAAAATAGAATGAAAGCGAAGTGTGGCGTACCCGAATTAAATTCTTAACCCACAAGGGGTACGATTATTTCGGGGCTAATGGACGAAGGAGACAAACGCTCAAAAAAGTCGCATAAAGAAGAGAGATAAATAATGAAAGCGAAGTGGGTGAATATAGTGGATAGCTTGCAGGGGAATGTGGATCAGAGACACTATGCACGGCGGATTCCCGGAAATGGGGAATATGGGGCGGTGTGTGCGAAGCCGGAGTTGAGCAAGAAGACAAAGAAGGCAAAGGCGGAACATCCGACGGCTAAGGCTTTTGCGGAATTGATGGCAGAGACAAAGGCAATCATGCATGATCCGGTGCGCAAAGCGGAATGGCAGGCACGATACGAGGAGGCACAAAAGAAAGCAAGGAAATATAACAAGCCGATTCAAGGACGGCTGTACGATTATATCAAGCATGAGCTGAGTGAGGAGAGAAAGCAGGGTATTCTCCCGTAGATGTCAGGGGGACGTCATAGTGAGCACCCGATGAGCATCCGATGAGCACCCGATCAGCACCCGATGGAGGAAGGTGGTAAGAAGGTGGATGGAAGGGTGAGAGATCGATAATAGAAATACAGACGCAAAGTGGCACATCGTGAAGCGGTTACAGATTGTCACTAGGTGAAAAAAAGATACAAAGAAAATGGCAGAACAAGAGGCATGGAAATGGCAAGAGACGGGAACGGCATGGAGAGGTGTCGGCATTTACCATGTTACGCTGGTTGTGCCAAACAGAGAGAGTTTATTGGGAAGGCTTGTCATTCCTGAGAGTGATCCAAAACAGGCAGTGGTGGAAAGGACAGAGATGGGGGATAAGATAACAGAAGAAGCATTGCGTATTAACCATTACTATCCTGAGATAAAGGTAATACAGCATTGTTTGATGCCTGACCACTTGCATATAATATACTATGTCACCAAGCCGATGACACAAAGTATAAATAATGTAATCCGTAGTTTGTGGCAGGGCTTTAAGAAAATAGGGCGGGCATATTCTCCGTTGATTTATCCCGAATTAAATTCGGGGCTAACGGACGGAGAGGAAATGGCAAACAAGGACGTTTATCCCGAATTAAATTCGGTGTTAACAAACGAAGGGGACATAGCATGCCATGCTATTTATCCCGAATTGAATTCGGGGCTAATGGACGAAGGAGAGCAAGGAGGCAAGGCGGGAGACAAGGATGGAGGGTATCCATTTCCAATATTCACGGAGCGGCCATTTGTTCGTCCAATGTCACACAAAGGGCAACTACAAACGATGATCCGCTATGTACAGATGAACCCGCAGAGGTTAGCAACGAAAAGGTTGATGCCGGGATATTTCAGAGTGCAGCGAGATATAGAGATAGCGGGACAGAAATATAGCGGAATTGGGAATATAGGCATTTTGCAGGCAGAGAAGTTCTCACCGGTGCATGTGCGGAGGATTTGGGTGGAAGATGCGGAACAACACGGAGAAGCGACACGGCTACGCGACTATATGAACGGTTGTGTATTGGCGGCTCGTAAAGGGGTAGTGATGGTGTCGCCGTTCATTAGTCCGAAAGAGAAAGAGGTATTGGAGGTGTTGCTGCGCGAGAAACATACCATTATTTATATCGCGGAGAATGGATTTGGCGAGTATTACAAACCGACAGAAGGACTGTTTGAGGCGGTCGCAGAGGGAAGGATGTTGATACTATCGCCGTGGCTGCATGATCCGGACAAGCCTCATGTGACACGAGCCGAGTGTGTGGCGATGAATAAAATGGCAGAGGAGATATGCGAGGCTTTGAACAAACCCGCATAAAATGCGGGGCTAATAGACGAAGGCCAATCCTCTACAACAATAAGACAAAAGATAACACAGAATAATTCAAACCCGAATAAAATTCGGGGCTAATAGACGAAGGACAAATCCTCTACAACAAAACAATGCAAAACAAAATAAAAAGCAAAACAATAACTAACAACAATATTAACCAATTTAATTCATTTAACCTATGGCTAAAATTATTACATTGGGCGAGATTATGCTCCGCCTGAGTCCTGAAGGACAAGACCGTTTCATTCAATCTGATCACTTCCGTATCATCCCCGGTGGTGGTGAGGCTAATGTGGCTATTTCGTGCGCTAACTATGGTCACGAGGCTTATCTGGTTACCAAACTGCCGAAGCACGAGATCGGTCAGATTGCTGTTAACTCGCTTCGTCGTTACGGTGTGAAGGACGATTATATCGTTCGTGGCGGTGACCGTATCGGTCTGTATTACTGCGAGACCGGTGCTTCGATGCGTCCGTCGAAAGTCATTTACGACCGTGCTCACAGCGCTATCGCTGAGGCTGATCCGAAGGACTTTGACTTCGACAAGATCATGGAAGGTGCAGCATGGTTCCACTGGAGCGGTATCACTCCGGCTATCTCGGACAAGGCTGCTGAGATCACCAAACTGGCTTGCGAGGCTGCAAAGCGTCATGGCGTGACCGTTTCCGTTGACCTCAACTTCCGTAAGAAACTGTGGACCAGCGAGAAAGCTATCTCGATCATGCGTCCGTTGATGAAGTACGTGGATGTTTGTATCGGTAACGAGGAAGATGCAGAGCTGTGTCTCGGCTTCAAGCCCGATGCAGATGTAGAAGGCGGCGAGACCAATGCCGAGGGCTACAAGGGCATCTTCGAGCAGATGATGAAAGAGTTCGGCTTCAAGTATGTTGTTTCGACGCTCCGCGAGAGCTTCAGCGCTACGTTCAACGGCTGGAAGGCAATGATCTACAACGGCAAGGAGTTCTACCAGAGCAAACGTTACGAGATCAACCCGATCATCGACCGCGTAGGTGGTGGTGACTCGTTCTCCGGCGGTCTGATTCACGGTATGCTCAAGTATCCGGGTGACCAAGCATCGGCTCTTGAGTTCGCTGTAGCTGCATCGGCTCTGAAGCACACTATCAACGGCGACTACAACCTCGTAAGCGAGGATGAGGTATTGAGCCTTGCAGGTGGTAACGCGAATGGACGTGTACAACGCTAACGCGTAATGGAAAATTGAAAATTGAAAATGGAAAATTATGGCAAAGTTCGATAAATTTGAAGTGATGGCCAAGATTAAGGCCGCACCGATGGTTCCTGTTTTTTACCACAAGGATGTGGAGGTTTGCAAGAACGTGATTAAGGCTTGTTACGAAGGCGGTGTACGTGCTTTCGAGTTCACGAACCGAGGCGATTTTGCGCACGAGGTGTTCGGCGAACTGAGCAAGTGGGTAGCTGTAGAGTGTCCGGAACTGGCACTCGGTATCGGTAGTGTTGTTGATGCTCCGACAGCTGCTCTGTACTTGCAGTTGGGCGCTAACTTCGTGGTTGGTCCGTTGTTTAACAAGGATATCGCAGTAGTCTGCAACCGTCGTTGCGTGACCTACTGTCCGGGTTGCCTCACACCGAGCGAGATCGGTGCAGCACAGGAGGTGGGCTGCGACTTCACGAAGGTGTTCCCGGGCGATGTAGTAGGTCCGAACCTCGTGAAGGGTCTGATGGCTCCGATGCCGTGGTCGAAGATCATGGTTACCGGCGGTGTGGCTCCGGAGAAAGAGAATCTGGAGAAATGGTTCGCTGCTGGTGTTTACTGCGTAGGTATGGGTAGCAAGCTGTTCCCGAGCGACAAAGTAAAAGCCGGTGACTGGGCCTATGTTACGGCAAAATGCCGCGAGTGCTTTGACATCATCGCGGGCTGCCGTAAGTAATTAAAAATTAAATATTAAGAATTAAAAATTATTATGAATGACGTTAAGAAAGCTGTCATGACCAACTGGCGTTGGGTCATGTGTGCGATGCTCTTCTTCGCCACTACGGTCAATTATATGGATCGTCAGGTTCTGTCGTTGACCTTCAAAGAGTTTATTCAACCGGAATTTCACTGGACGGATAACCATTATGGAACGATCACCGGTGTGTTCTCTATAGCGTACGCTATCTTCTGCCTCTTCGCCGGTAAGTTCATCGACTGGATGGGTACGAAGAAAGGTTACCTCTGGGCGATCGTGGTATGGTCGTTAGGTGCAGTGATGCACGCGGCTTGTGGTATCGCTACCACTTGGTTTGTGAACGGTGTAGATAGCGTAGAAGCTTTGCGTGCCGTAGAAGCGGGATCGGCTATCGCCAGTTCGATAGCGATGGTGAGTGTGTGGCTGTTCTTGGCTTGCCGTATGATCTTGGGTCTCGGTGAGGCAGGTAACTTCCCGGCTGCCATCAAGGTAACCGCAGAGTATTTCCCGAAAACAGACCGTGCGTTTGCTACTGCATTGTTCAACGCAGGTGCATCGGTAGGTGCGCTCGCAGCTCCGGCTACTATTCCTCTGTTGGCTAAGGCCATGGGATGGGAGATGGCATTCATCATCATCGGTGCGCTGGGCTTCCTGTGGGCCGGTATCTGGGTGTTTGTCTATGACAAACCGCAAGAGAGCAAGCATGTGAACGAGGCGGAATTGGCATATATCCATTCGGATGAAGCAGATGCCCCGAAAGAGGCTGTCAAAGAGGAACCGCAGATGTCCTTCAAAGAGGCTTTCAAGCATAAACAGACCTGGTCGTTTGCGTTTGGTAAGTTCATGACCGACGGCGTTTGGTGGTTCTTCCTCTTCTGGGCTCCGGCATATTTCCAGGATCAGTTTGGTATCAAGGCTTCCGATCCGCAAGGTATTGCGTTGATTTTCACGCTCTATGCGATCGTGACGGTGGTATCGTTGTTCGGTGGATATCTGCCGAAGATCTTCGTGGAGAAGAAAGGTATGGAGCCTTATGCAGGTCGTATGTTGGCGATGTTGATCTTCGCTTTCTTCCCGATCATTGCCCTCTTCGCTCAACCCTTAGGTGGCATCTACGGTCCTTGGGCTGTTGCCATCATCATCGGTATCGTAGGTGCAGCTCACCAGAGTTGGAGTGCGAACATCTTCTCGACCACAGGTGATATGTTCCCGAAATCGGCGGTAGCTACTATCACCGGTATCGGAGCGATGGCCGGTGGTATCGGTTCGTTCCTGATCAACAAGGGTTCGGGTATGCTCTTTACCCACGCAGAAGAGATGGGTGAAGCATTCCAGTTCATGGGCTTCAGTGGCAAACCGGCAGGATACATGATCATCTTCTGCATCTGTGCCGTAGCTTACCTGATCGGCTGGAGTGTGATGAAGACTTTAGTACCGAAATACGAGCCGGTCGTAGTTAAATAAACTGAATAATAGCTAAAGCCGTCATGGCTTCGACGACGGGCACGGCGCGAGTGGCAACACACGCGTCGTGTCTTCCTTTTATACCGGCTTTGGGTGTGGAGGGAGTGGGCTTGAATACACAACGGAAAATGATTTCGGAACCATCGGAAATACCGCCGGAGATGCCACCGGAGAGGTGGTTGATGGCAGAGCCGGGTTGTGTGACACCGCCAAAGCCGGTACCATATTCAAAACCTTTGCAGGCATTGATGCTCATGACCGCAAAAGCGAGATGGGCTTGCAGTTTGTCGAAGATCGGTTCGCCTGTGCCTACCGGCAGACCGTTGATGCGACATTCGATGATACCGCCGATTGAATCGCCGTCTTTCTGATAAGCGGCGATCGTGTCAGCGAACTTGGCAGGATCAGTTTCTGCGCCTACTTGTATTAGGTCCGCCTGTATGTGAATGCCTTTTTGTGCTAATTCCTGTTTGGCGATGCATCCGGTCACGACGCGGGCTGCTGTCTCGCGGGCTGAGGCTCTGCCTCCGCCTCTCCAATCGCGGATACCATATTTCTGTTCATAAACTTTGTCGGCATGTCCGACGCGATAGGTGTGTTTTAGATATTCATAGTCTTCCGGTCGCGCATTCTTGTTGCGAATGATGAACGCGATCGGTGTGCCGAGCGTGACACCGTCCATGATACCGGATAACCATTCCACTTCGTCGGGTTCATGTTGTGCACGTTGAGAGGCGCCTGTAACACCTTTTCCGGCACGGCGTTCCAACTCTTCGCGGATCATAGCAAAGTCAATATGCAGACCTGCCGGTACGCCGTCCAATACACCTCCTATCGCTGCTCCGTGGGACTCGCCGAAGCTCGTAAACGTCCATTTATCGCCAAACGTATTCATCTTTTTCCAATAAATCGACTGCAAATTTAATCAAAAATTTCTATTTACACAAGTAAATGCGATTATTTTTGATAAAATTTTGCATATATGCAAATTATTTTGTAACTTTGCGGCGAATTTGTGTAATAATGAGGGTGAGAAATTGAATTGGAGTGATTTTAATACGGTTGATTATTGCCTGATGGGGGCTTTGGCACTGCTTTTTGTGGTGCAGGTATGTATCTACGCGATTTGTCTCGCGGCACCGGCTCGTGCCATCAGGGGAAAGAAGAAACACTTGCATATCGATGCACCATCTACGGATGAACTTCCGGGTGTATCGGTTATTCTTTGTGCGCATAATGAGCGAGAGAACTTATCGAACTACCTGCAGTCCTTGTTGACGCAGGACTATCCGACATATGAGGTGATTGTGGTGGATGATGGTTCGGAAGATGACACACGGGAAATCGTGGAGCGTTATATGGTGCACGATGATCGTCTGCACCTGACTTTTGTGCCTTATGGCGCACGCGTGGGTTCGACGAAGAAATTGGCTCTGACCTTAGCGGCCAAGGCGGCTAAGTATGATTTCCTGTTGCTGACCGATGCCGATTGTGTGGCAGAAAGTAACTTATGGATCCGTGCGATGATGCAGGGTTTTGCGCCGGACAAGGATATCGTATTGGGTTTCAGTCCTTATCTTGTAGAACCCGGACATGTGAACCGCTTGGTTCGTTACGACACGCTCTTTAACGGTCTGCACTATATGGGAGCTGCCCTTTGTGGACATCCGTATATGGGCGTGGGACGTAACTTGGCGTACCGCAAGTCGCTTTTCTTTGAGTCTGGTGGTTTTACGCACTTGATGACCAACAATGCAGGGGATGACGATTTGTTTGTGAACCATGTAGCCACGAAGACGAATACGGCTGTAGTACTGCAACGGGAGAGTCTGATGTGGTCGGTGCCTAAGCGAACGATGCAAGAGTGGTGGCAGCAGAAAAGAAGACATCTGTCCGTCTCTCCAGCCTATAAACTATCCACGAAGATTCGCTTGACGATGGAGCCTCTGACACGCGGACTCTTCTATGCGTTGGTGCTTTTTATCGTTATTAGATATCAGTGGTCAGTGATCAGCTTGGCAGCGTTAGGCCTGTTCCTGTTGCGTTGGATGCTCCAGACCGCTATACTCAATGTGTCGGCACGACGGATGGGATGGAAACGGTTCTGCATGGCCAGTGTGTTGTGGTTTGATATCACCCTTCCGTTGGTGAACCTCTGGATGCTGGCGGTACCGAAGAAAAACAAGAAAAAATGGTAAATAATTTTAAAGTTGAAAGAATATGGCAGAGAAAGAATTGAAGATTAACATTGCCCCGGATAAAGCACAGGGCGTGTTCGCAAACTTAGCGCTTATCGCGCATACTCCTACGGAGTTCGTGTTGGATTTTGCACAACTGATGCCGGGCGTTCCGCAGGCTAATGTAGTGGCTCGCGTAGTGGTAACACCGGATCAGGCAAAGAAGATCCTCGGCGCATTGCAGAATAATATCGGTCAATACGAGCAGAAGTTCGGTACGATTCAACCGATCGGCGGACCTGCTCACGGCAACACATTACCCTTAACATTTACAGGAGGAGAAGCATGAAAACATTCCCGGCATCGCAGTTGATCATCAATGCGGATGGTTCTGCGTTTCATTTACATCTTAAACCGGAATTCTTGGCGGACAAGGTCATCCTTGTCGGCGACCAGGACCGTGTGAATATGGTAGCATCTTTCTTTGACGAAGGATCTATCGAGTGCGACGTTCAGAGTCGTGAGTTCCACACCATTACCGGTAAGTTCCAAGGCAAACGTATCTCGTGTATCTCGACGGGTATCGGTACGGATAACTGTGATATCGTGATGAATGAGATCGATGCATTGGCAAATATCGACTTCGCTACCCGCACCGAGAAGGAGAACAAGCGCTGCTTGGATATCGTGCGTATCGGTACCTGCGGCGGTATGCAAGAAGACATTCCTCTGGGAACATTCCTTGTTAGCCAGAAATCGATCGGTTTCGATGGTGTCTTGGCTTTCTATGAGGACCGCGACAAGATTGCTGATGTAGGCTTTGAGAAGGCGCTCGTGGATTTCATCGGCTATCCGAAGAAAGCGGCTGTACCGTACGTAGTAGCTGCGAACCCGGAGTTGGTAGATCGCATCGCAAAGGACGATATGATGCGTGGTTGTACGATTGCTGCGAACGGTTTCTACGGTCCGCAAGGTCGCGTACTGCGTGTACCTCTGGCTGTACCCGATATCAACGAGAAGATCACTGCTTTCCGTTATGAGGGGCAGCGTATCACGAACTACGAGATGGAAGGAAGCTGTATCGCCGGTCTGGCGCTGCATATGGGGCACAAAGCGATGACCGTTTGCTGCGTCATCGCACAGCGTAAGATCGAAGCAGCTAACACCGATTATAAACCGCGTATCAAAGAGTTGGTACGCACTGTACTTGAGCGTATCTAATGAAAAAACATTTTGCAATTATCTTGGCAGCCGTGGGGATTCTCTGCGGCTGTCAAAAGAAAGAAACCTCTTTCCAATACAACGTGGATAAGTTCTATGACCTTGAGATCCTTCGGTATGACGTACCGCAGTTTGAGAGTTTGACGCTGCAACAAAAGCAGTTAGTGTATTGCCTGAGTGAGGCAGCTTTGTGGGGACGCGACATCTTGTTTGACCAAAACGGGCGTTATAACCTGCGTATCCGTCGTACGCTCGAGGCACTGTACCTCAACTATCCGTACGAGAAGGATACCGAGGAGTTCGCTGCTTTTGAGCGTTACCTCAAGCGTGTATGGTTCTCGAATGGTATCCACCATCATTATTCGGAGGATAAGTTCCTGCCGGAATTTGGTGAGGAATGGTTCGTGAAGGCTTGCGAGCAAGCAGGGGTGGAGTATGACGCTGCGATTTTGCCGGTGATGTTTGATCCGGCGGTTATGCCGAAACGCATGACCGCTCAGGACGGAATCGACCTGGTGGCTAACTCTGCCGGTAACTATTACGGCGAGGGTGTGACACAAGCGGAGGCAGAAGCATGGTATGCAGCACACAAAGATAATAGTCCAGAACCGCTGTGGATCGGTCTGAATAGCCAACTCGTCAAGAACGAGAAAGGTGAGATCGAGGAGCGCGTGTATAAGGTAGGCGGCCTTTATGGTCCGGCATTGGAGAAAGTAGTGTTCTGGCTCAATGAGGCTTTACAGTACGCCGAGACAGACCAGCAACGCGAGGTGCTTAACAAACTCATTGCCTTCAATGAGACCGGTGACCTGAAGTTATTCAACGAGTACTGTATTGCATGGGTGAAAGACCTGGATAGCCGCGTGGATTTCGTGAACGGTTTCACCGAGACGTACAGCGATCCGTTGGGCATTACGGGTACATGGGAGTCGATGGTTAACTTCAAAGATCTGGCAGCTACCAAACGTACCCAACTCATCTCGGACAACGCACAATGGTTCGAGGACCACTCCACGACCGATCCGAAATACAAGAAAGAAGAAGTCAAGGGTGTGACGGCCAAGGTCATTACGGCAGCGATGCTTGCCGGTGATTGCTATCCAGCCACGCCGATCGGTATCAACCTGCCGAACGCTAACTGGATTCGCAAAGAGTACGGTTCGAAGTCCGTGACCATCGACAACTTGATGCACGCGTATAACGAGGCGGCAAAGGGTAACGGCTTCAACGAGGAGTTCATGATCGACGACGAGATTCGTGCGATCTATGAGAAATACGGCGCTATGTGCGGCGACTTGCATACCGATCTGCACGAGTGCGTGGGACATGGTTCCGGCAAACTGATGCCGGGTGTAACCAAAGATGCGCTCAAAGAGCATGCTTCGACGATCGAAGAGGCACGTGCGGACTTGTTCGGACTCTATTATCTGGCGGACGACAAACTTGTGGAGTTGGGGCTGCTGCCGAACAAAGAGGCGTATAAAGCCGGTTATTATCAGCAGATGATGAACGGTCTGATGACGCAACTCGTGCGTATTGAGCCGGGTAAGGACATCGAGGAAGCGCATATGCGGAATCGCCAACTCATCGCTAACTGGTGTTATCAGCACGCGAACGGTGAGATGGAGATCATCGAGCGGGGCGGTAAACACTACCTGCAGATCAATGATTACGAAGGTGTTCGTCGCTTGTATGGTGAGTTGCTGGCAGAGATTCAGCGGATCACGTCGGAAGGCGACTATGCGGCCGCCAAAGAGATGGTGGAAACGTACGCCGTTAAGGTAGATTCTGAATTGCACAAAGAGATTTTGGAGCGCTATCAAAAACTCGACCTTGCACCGTATAAAGGTTTCGTGAATCCGGTTTACTGCGTAGAGCGCAATAAGAAAGGTGAGATCACGGACATCAAACTAGATTTCACCGAAGGTTACATCGAGCAGCACTTGCGTTATTCGAAAGAGTATAGTCCGTTACCGGATGTCAATTAAACTGCCGATATCGAAATCTATAGCCAACAGAATTCTGTTGTTGCAAGCTATCCATGGAGATCCGCTTATGCGGGTCTCTTCGGATATGCCTGATGATGTGATCGTGCTGCACGATGCCCTGATGGCATTGCGCGCACATAAGAAAGGCGAACCGCTGACCATCTATCTCAAGAACTGCGGTACGGCATTGCGCTTCTTGCAAGTCCATCTCGTCAAATGCTATCCCGGCGAACCGATCACCCTTACCGGCGATCCGCGACTTATGGAGCGGGATGGAAAACCCACCTCACAAACCACCTCTGCGCGCATCTTGTATGGCGAGAATATTCCGGTTGAGCCCAACGAGTCACCCTATATCACCATGTCCCGCAAGATAGCGGAGGCTTATCCGAAAGTGGAGTTAGAGGCTGATTGGAGTAGTGCTGCTTTCTGGTATGAGTATGTGGCGATTCATGGCGGTTCATTACACCTCGAAGGCCTTACTTCCGATAGCCTTCAGGGCGACAAAGTGGTAGCAGATATCTATGCCAACTATTTCGGCGTAACCACTACTTTCACATCTACCGGCGCCGTGGTCAACAAGGAGGCATCAGCTATGCATCAGCTATGCATCCTAGACTTTACCCCTTATCCCGACCTATATCCAGCGGTAGCATTGACGTGTGAACGTTTAGGAATAGAATTGCAGGCTACTGGTATAGAGAATCTGCGTCATAAAGAATCCGATCGCATAGAAGCGGTACGACTTCATGAAGTAAGGAACGACCACCGCATGGCGATGAGTCTTATGTGTGCGGACTATCCGGTGTCGATCGAAGAACAAGCCTGCATCGCGAAGAGTTATCCGAATTTCGTACCGGAACATATTACGCCGATTAAGGGTGTTAATGATGACAATTTAGGTAAAAAACATGCATTGTCTAAATTGATCCATGCGGCAACGAGTGAGTATGTGTGGCTGCACGATGATGATGTGGTTTTGCCCGAGGCTTGCGAAAAGGCGGTCGTGTTAGACGGAGACTTAATTATTCTGCCGCTTCGCATGGAGAGTCTTTACGACAAACCTTCTTTATTAGAGCGACTCCAGATAGCCGAATACGCGGCGATACAGGAACTCACTATGCGTTCTGCCAAAAGCGGCAAAGCGGTCATGTGTTCCGGGGCGAATCTTATTGTCAAAAGAGAGGTGTGGTTAGAGTGTGAAAAAGACTTACATCCCGAGATTCCGAGCGGTGATGACATGTTCTTGTTAGAGGCGGTTAAGCGTCACGGTTATAAGATTAAGGTAATCGATGAGCCTGCATATACGGCTGTAGTTCGTCCGCTGACAAGTTGGAAAGCGTTTTTCAGGCAGCGAATGCGTTGGGCAGGGAAGGCACCGAAATATACCGACCGTGACATCATCCGTTGTGGACGTCTTGTGGCTGCGGCGAATATACTGCAGATTCTTTGTCCGCTGATCATTCTGATTAAGTTCCCGATAGAGTACAAGCTTATTAAAGCAAGAGAACCACGTACTTCTTGGTACGTGGCTCTGCTCTTGGAGATTGCCTATCCCTTCTACATCCTCTTATCCCTCCTCGGCGGCCTCTTCCGCCAGAAGAAATGGTGATGTACGATTGTCCCCTATTATAGAACTCAACAAGGGGTCAACAAGGGGTCAAGAAGGGTAATCCTAGACCATTGCCGGTATCCTTTCGTTTCCATTGCGGACGTTTTAGTCCCATAAATTTTATGCAAAACCTTCGTGAAAAACTGCGATTTTGCAAATTGTTTGCATGACCTCCCCTCTTCTTTAAGCAAAAAGCACCCGCAAGTCGCGAGTGCTTTCGTTATATGGGATGTTATTCCCCTTTCCGTCAGATTCCCTAATGAATCAAGGAACCTCGGTTACAATTGTATGTCCGTTGTTGCGTTCGGAGTAAAGGTCGAAAGGGGTATGCCCGGTTCAGGTGTACTGCCTCCACCTCCGCTAGCGCAGAGCGTTTGAATCATTTCCAGTTCCGTTACCTTGACGGATGGCTGTACATAAATATATTTTTTCATTGTTGTGTCCTCCTTATTTTATGATTTCTTAGCTTACGCACGATTAATGAAGTTTTTGACCTTGTGCGTTATACTCTTTGCCGTCTTTGATGATAATCAACTGGCCGTCACGAATAACCTTTGTACATTGTACCTTGTCACTTTGTACATTCTCTACATCTGTAGGCTCATTTTTATGTTTGAAAACAAAGCGTGCGGGCGCGTTGTTAGGACCGGAAGGAGCATCATAAATCAAGTATGCTTTGTGTGCGCCAAGGGTTGCTCCTGTATATTGGTACATACCCATGCCTACATATAGGTTGCCTCCGATATTGGCTTGCCTGTTGAGCACATAGACATTTTCGCCATTATTGCCTACACTGGTTCTTGGGATGTCCACATCTGTACCGACAAGGTCATTACGACCATCATACAGAGGAGCAGTATTACCCGTCGGAACCAAACGATAGGTCGGGGTCTCCGATTCGAGTACAACCGCTGTTCCGCGAGGCAGAACCATTCCATCGAAAGCGACAGGACTCAGTATGAAAGTACCGTTCTCTACATAACCTGCATGCGCCCATACGCTCGGTGGCATCAAGTAGTCGGTTTCGCTATCGTAGAAAGTACGATAGTAGCGACTTGCATGATTCGGGTCTTCTGATGCAGTAACATCTATATCAAGGATTTCACCCTCAACCATACACTCAGCCCACGCCGGAGCCCATTCTTGATAGTACGCCAATGTGCCTTTGGGAACACAAATCTTGGTTTCGCCGCTGGCAGCCGTCTTGAACTCTGCACCTACATTGGCATCTGCCCAAGTAACTGTTCCTCTCGGGTCGTCCCACAGGAATTGTACAGTCTCCACACCTGTGCAGTTCAAGAATGCACCGGATTCGATAGATTTCACAGCCTGCGGTATCATTACCATGTAGAAACGTGTGCTGTCCTTGTATGCATTCTCACCGATACCGGTTACTTTATATTCCTGATACAAATAAGTTATTTCCTCCGGGATAACCAGTCTGCCATAACGTGTAGCAGGATAGATATCATTTACAGCTGCGCTGTACGGCAGTACCTTTGCCTCTTTAACAGGCGATACAGAAGAAACGGCATACCAGTTGGTTGTCATCTGATTGTGCCAGAAGAATTCCTCACCGATAGCGGGGGCTTCCCACATAGAATAAATCTTGTCAGCATAGTCCTCCCAATTGGTAGCATACTTGTAATCCGATGCAGAATTAACTCGGATGCGATTCAAGTATGTGGTGCCGGAGAAGGCGTTGCTGCCGAGTACAGGAGGCAGTTGGGTCATACAATCGAAGTTAGCCATCAGTTTGCAGTCCTTGAATGCTGCGTCACCGATAGTATCCAAAACATCGCTATACCAACTGATATCGGTTATTTGGAGGCAACCATCAAAAGCGTGAGCGCCAATCTTGGCAATGTTTACGCCACCAAAGACATTAGGCAGCTCTGCCTGACCATAGAATGCATAATCATCAATCTCGGTTACATAATACCTCACGTCTTCGTCATCTACATACTCCGGAATTTGAAGCGTATGGTTCAGATCTTGTGCCGGCAGTTTCGCTGTGTGCGCACCGGTGATTTGGTAGTATTGGTTGTATATACCAAAGAATGTTTCACCCTTACGAGGAGCAGGAGCCGGGTCATAGAAGAACTCAATAGACGAGATGTTAGCAACATCTACATGTCCGGATAGGGTAACTGTCTCGGCAGGCGTGCCGACCCAGATAAGGGTTCCGTTCTCGCTATCATATCTCCAATCGGCAGAAAGATCATCTGCATAATACTTATAACCACATGTAATGACGATACCTGTGAGATCTCCGACAATAGACCGGAAGGTCAGGGTTCCGTTATTCTTTATGTTAATTCCGTTATTCGCGAAGAGGCAGAAGTCGTATTGGTCAGTCTTAGCAGCCGTTCTCTGCAAGGACGTAATGATATTTTTGATTACATGCGTGGTTTGACTGGCTCCGTTGTCATCGATACTCAACAACACATGGCTGACTTGACGTGACTGCCAAATAAAGCTTGGACCGGAAGGAGTCGGGTAAACCGGAGCCGGTGCTTCTATTACGTCGAACTCAATGGAAGAAACCGTGCAAGATATATTTCCGGAGAGGGAAACCTCTTCAGCAGCAGTACCTGTCCATGTCAAGGTGCCTGCACCTTCATCCAACGTCCAACCGACAGGGAAATCAGAAATAGAATAATCGGTATTATCGAATGTAAGGACGATGCCTTGAATATCTCCAACAGAGGACGTGAATATCAGTTCTCCATTGTTTTGCATTTTTATTTTACTATTATCAAAGTAACAGTAACCATCGTTTGTTTTCATGATAGAGGGCTTAATACCATCAATTGCAGTGCCGGGCACAACGGTATTGAAGCTGCCGCCATACAATGAAACGGTTGCCACCTCTGTTGCATCCCACGTGATATCTGCAGTGAAAGCCGGAGCAGCAGAAACAAAGGTAAACACGATGGATGTAATGTTGCTAACATATATATCATCCAAAACAACTGAATTTGCTGGCGTGCCGGCCCATGTTAAAGTCTTCTCCGTAAGATCCCATGTCCAATCACCGGAAGTACGTCCGGAACCACCATTGGTATTGACCACAATGCTTTGGAACTGGCCTAATTCGGTAGAGAAAGTAAGTGTTCCACCAGCTTCCAAAATAATACTATTGTTATTATTGTCACTGAAACTTGCATATGCTCCATCAGTTGTAGCAGATATTGTAGCTACGATATCTTTTAAATCTATGGCTTTTGGTCCATTATGTTCAGAACCATAAGTGCTACTGTAAGAGAAATAATAGTTTTCAAACTCTGTGAGGCTGAGATTTGCTAATTCTTCATCATTCGCAAAATCCCATGTAACCGGACCTTGGCTAACAGGTGTCGGATCAACCGGAGCTGCTGCAGATTCCACGGTAAATTCGACAGAAGAAACATTGAAATCCATATTTCCTGAAAGTGTAACTTGATTGGAAGCCGCACCAACCCATGTTAAGGTAGTTGCCTCAGAGTCATAGGTCCAACCGGCTGGAAGATTATAAGGCTCCGTATATATATGATCGCTTGTGATGACGATACCGGAGATATTTCCGACAGAAGCTGTGAACGTCAGTTCTCCACTATTATTATTCATCCACAGGTCTCTATTTGTAAATGAGCAGTTGCCGCCTGAGGCTATTCGCCTGAGCGATGCGGTAATACCATCTATTTCCTCTGATGTTGCAACATCATCTACGTTCTCGCAATTCAAAGAAATCGAGCTTACTTCTTCTGTGTCCCATGTAACAGTTGTTGTAGTTACAACCGGAGCCGGAGCAGAAGCGTCTATGATAAACTCAATGGAAGATACCATGAAATCGATACCTCCCGAAAGAATAACCTCATTGGAAGCAGTACCTTCCCACGTTAAGGTGTTTGCCTCTCCATTAAACGTCCAACCTCCTGAGAGGTCGTAATGATTCCACACTGTGCCGCATGTGATTACAATACTTATGATATTTCCGACAGAGGAAGTGAATGTAACTTTTCCACAAGCATTACTGAACCAAATCTCAGAACCACTAAATTGGCAGGGATCGCCAGCACTTATTTTCGTTAGCGATGCAGTAATACCATCAATTTCAGAAGCCGTCTGGACTTCATCTACATTGCTGCAAGACAAAGACACCATGCTTACATCGGTCCCATCCCACTCGACGGTGGTCGTCGGGATCGCTTCCACGGTAAACACGATGGAGGTAATTCCGTTAACATACGCATTGGTCATTTCCACCGAATGAGTAGCACTGCCCGTCCAAGTTAAGGTGCTTCCATTACTCGTCCATCCGGTAGCATAGCCGGAGCTTGTAAAATTAATAACGATGCTTTGAATCTCATACAGCGATGATGAGAAAGTAAGCGTTGCACCATTGGATGCACTGAGGTCAGTACTGTTGTTGTAAGTGGAAAAACTTGCAGAAGATCCATCTGTTGTAGCAGAGATAGTGGCTGCGATACCTTCAATTGTTGTAACCTTGGGACCATCATTATATGAATGATAACTCTCATCCCAATAAAGGTTGGTGTACTCACTGAGATAAATGGAACTTAGTCCATTCCCTGCATTCCACGTAATCGTTGTTGGCGTTGCCCATGCGCTGACGGTTAGCGCTAGGAGGGCAATGAGTAAAGTAAATCTTTTTCTCATAAGATTGAGTTTTAGTTAATACTGTGAGGGTTGCCCCTCGGTTAGTTATAAAAGAGTTGTCTGTTGCTCGGTGGTGTTGTTGTTCCGGAGGGCTTGGGGGGCCGGAGATTCCGGAGGTTCCGGAGAATCCGGAAGGGATTTTGTCCCTCTTTCATTCCTCTCTCGTTATGGTTGACCGTCGGCTCACCGTCGGTTGACCGTCGGGATTGACAGCACTTTTACTTTGCTTTTTCTCTGTTTCGGGTGTGTTTCGGGAGTGTTTCGGGAGTGTGTTGGATGTGCTTTGGATGTGTGTGCGGGCGTTCATTTATTTATGGGGGTCGGAAGAGAGCATCTCTCCTTATTTAGGAGGGTCGGAAGAGAGCATCTCTCCGATCAGTTCCCTCGTATAGTCTTTCGCCGCCACATGCCGTCGTTGCGAAACGGAGGGCGATTCCTGCGCAGACTGATTGTTGTTTTCCTTTTTTCCCATGTTTTCCATTCCCTATGCAAAGCATAAAATTCCTCCAAGTACGAGTGCCAAAACAGTGTCCAAGCTATAAAAAAGCACTCGCTCCAGACCGGGTGCAGCAGAGGCGGTAATAGCATAAAAAAGCACCCGATCAATTCGGGTGCAAAGGTAGTAGAAATTTCTGAAAACGCTTTTGCAAAAGCGGACAGAAGTTTTACAAAATCGGACAAAGTGCCGTTTTTACCCATTTCCGCGGGTTAAACGGTAGTCTGATGGTGACATTCCGACGTTCTGGGTGAAGTTTCGGGTGAAGGAACTATGATCCTCAAACCCGCATCGGTTGCCGATCTCCACGACGGGCATGTCGGGGTACTGGAGCAGCATGATACGCGCCTGCTCCAACTGGATGCGCATGATATAGCGTTTGGCTCCTTCGCCCGTCAGATATTTCACCTTCCGGTTGAGGGTCTTGGTGGACATGCACATCTTATCGGCTATCTGTGTGACCGTCACCGCCTGGTAGGTCATGATCTGGGTCACCGTCAGGATCAGTTTCTTGAGGAACTGTTTGTCCTCCGTGGTCAGATATTCCTCCGTCTCTTCCGCCGGCGTGTTTTCCTGTACGGGCTCGGAGGGTGGACGCACTTCGTTCAGCTCGGTCATCATACTGCTCATCAGCTCGTTAATCTTCCTCTGTCTTCTCCGCAGCCATAGTACAGCCAACACAATAGCGATCAGTACGATTGCTGCTGTAACCAGTCCTATACCCATGAGCCGGTGGTTTCGCCGGGTCAGTTGCTCTTTCTCTTTCTCCAGTTCGTCCCGCCCGAACTCGGCGTTGAATCGTGCGAGCTGTTCCGCCGTAGCGTGTGAGTAGAGCGAGTCCTTGATCAGATGATACCGCTCCAGATGTACTCTCGCCGCCTCCGGATTGGATTTATACAGAATCTCGTATATCGCGCGTTGCGCGTACGCCTCGTTATATGGGTTGCCGATGCTTTGGCATATGTCGATGGCTTCTTTGAGGTATTCGACGGCTTCATCCTCGTGCCCCAAACCGTTTGCCGCCTGACCTCTCTTATTGAGTGCAATAGCCAGCGAGAGCTGGTCTCCTGCCTCGCGGAAATAGGGCACTACCTCCGCCAGAATGCGTTCCGCTTCTCCGTATCTGCCGAGGCTGACGAGTATAGATGCTTTCTGAGTCTGACGCACTGCCATTTTGTAGTTGTTTCCGGTGGTCGCCTCCACCATGCAGGCACTGTCGGCATAGAGCAACGCCTTCTCTTTGTGCTCCAGACGGTTTTCTATCTCGCTTGCCATGCCGAAGATGACCGCCGTCCGTGAGGGGGGGGGGTATTCGCAGATTTTGCATAGTTGATCGCTTTGAGGATATAGCCCTCCGCCTCCTCGGGGTTTCCCGCAGCCAGCAAGGTACCGGCGATCATATTCAGAGAAGAACTCATCCGGTCGGGGTCGCCGCTTTCGCTATCCAGCCGGTAGCACCGGTGCATATAATGCAGCGCCTCTTCATATTTGGATTGCCGCATACAGGTAAGGCCGAGCATGGCAAGATTGTCCGAGATGGATTTCTCGTCCGCATACTCCATTAGTTCCAGTGCGCGCAGGAGGTTCTTCTCCGCCAAGGGATAGTCCTGTTCGGCATAATACCATTCGCCCGCCCAATACCATACCAGCGCTTTCATCGTGTCCAGAGGCGTAGCGTCGGTGAAGACGACCGGCTCGTCCATGAACTGCTCTTGGTCCATGTAGGCGAAGAAATGCCGTGCAGCGTTCAGTCCCGGCTTCCGGTCAAACTGCTCCAGCAACGTGTCAATCGGCTCCGCCTTCCGGCTGGAGGCAGAGGCGGTCACGATGCACGCCAGTAGCGCAAAAAAGGTGAAAAGTGTGTTGATAGAATGGTTTCTAATCATAGGTCAGGAGAAATGACGAATGTGCAAAAAAATAATCAAGGTATTGCTTTTTTTGAATGGACGCACATACGCGCGTACCTTAATTTAATACGCGCGTATGTGTGTAGAGGATTGCCTGTTTTCAGCGTTCTGCAATCATCACTCCGGTTTATACAACTCCGCTGAAGCCCATGAATGCCATGGCGAGGAGGCCGGCAGTCAGGAGGGCAATCGGAGTACCCTTCATTGCTTCGGGCACTTTGGCAAGGGCTAATTGCTCGCGGATACCTGCGAAGAGGATGAGTGCGAGGCCGAAGCCGAGTGCGGTTGCGAAAGCGAAGAGTGTACCGGTTAACATACCGTGCTCAGCGCCCATCGGCAGTTTCTCGGTACCGTTCGCTACGAGAATAGCTACACCGAGGATACAGCAGTTGGTGGTGATCAGCGGCAGGAAGACACCGAGTGCCTGATAAAGCGACGGACTAATCTTCTTCAGGATGATCTCGATCATCTGCACGAGGGCAGCAATGATGAGGATGAAGAGGATGGTCTGGAGGAACTCGAGTCCCCAAGCAACGAGTAACATTTGCAGCAGATAGGTAACGACGGTAGCGAGCGTAAGCACGAATACCACAGCGGCACTCATACCCATCGCGGTGTCGATTTTCTTGCTGACGCCGAGGAACGGGCAGATACCCAAGAACTGGCTCAATACGATATTATTAACAAATATCGCAGAGATGAAAATCAAAAAGTATACCATAATACTAATTTACGATTTAACGATTTACGATTTACGATTTTTTCTGCAACTTGTTGATAATAACCATCAAGTAAGCGAGGGCGATGAAGGCACCCGGGGCGAGGACGAAGACCAGTGCGCCGTAGTTATCCGGGAAGAGATGGAAGCCGAAGCAAGCACCTGTTCCGAGCAGTTCACGAACAGCGCCGAGTAGGGTGAGGGCGAGGGTAAAACCAAGACCCATACCGATGCCGTCGAGGGCGCTGAGTCCTACGCTGTTCTTCGCAGCAAACGCTTCTGCACGACCGAGGACGATACAGTTCACTACGATGAGCGGGATAAAGAGTCCCAGCACGTCGTAGATAGCGGGCAGGTAAGCCTGCATCAGGAGCTGTACGAGGGTCACGAAAGTAGCGATGACGACGATGAACGCCGGGATACGTACTTTATCCGGGATGAGGTTCTTGAGGAGCGAGATCACTACGTTCGAGCAGATGAGCACGAACATGGTAGCCAAGCCCATCGACATACCGTTGATAGCACTGGTGGTGGTGGCCAGGGTCGGACACATACCGAGTACCAGTACAAAGGTCGGATTCTCTTTGAGAATACCGTTCGTTAAAACTTTTAATCCGTTACTCATGACTTACCTCCGTTTCTTCGATAATTACAACTTCTTCTTCAGCGGCTTCCTCTGTGGGTTGCAGTTGGCTGGCACCGGTATGTGCCTCTACGCCGAACTGCTCTGCGTACGCTTGGTTGACTGCCTTGAGGAATGCGCGCGACGTGATTGTAGCGGCTGTGATAGCATCTACGTCACCACCGTCTTTGGATACCTGGAGTGCGCCAGCTTTACGGCCGATGATATTCTGACCGGGTTTGTCGGCGTTCTTGAACCAATGCTCCATATGCGAACCCAGACCCGGAGTCTCTTGGTGCTCCAGGATCTCGTAGCCGAGGATGTTACCTTCCTGGTCAAAGCCGACCATCACGCGGAAGGTACCACCGAAGCCGTCCACCGCGGTCTCGACAGCGATGCCGTCTTCATGACCTGCGAGCACAGCCTGCTTGGCAGCCTCTTGTTTCGCTTTCTTCTGTGCTTCAATATTACCGAGCGTCAGCATATAGACACCGGCCAATGCGCCTGCAGCCACCATCGAGATGATGACGAGGCTGAGCACCATATTCTTGAATGTACTTTCTAATTTTGCCATAGTCGTACCTCCTTATTTCTTTTTCTCGCCGAAACGTTGCGGACGAATCTTGTTCAACAATGGAACGCAAGCGTTCATGATGAGGATAGCGAATGACATTCCTTCGGGATATGCACCCCAGGTACGGATGACCATCATGATGAAGCCGATACCGATACCGAAGATGATCTTACCCCACGCGCTCATCGGGCTGGTGACATAATCGGTAGCCATGAAGAAGGCACCGAGCATCAGACCACCGGAGAGCAGTTCGTACGCTACGTATTGGTGCGCTTCCATGCCGGCCGGCGTACCGATCCAAGCGAAGAGGGCTACGGTAGCGATGATAGATACCGGAATATGCCATGTGATGACGCGGCAGCAGATGAGGAACAGACCGCCGATGATGAGTGCTAGCGCGCAAACCTCACCGAGCGAACCGCCCATAACACCGAGGAAGGCGTCCTTAAGAGCCGGCAGTTGATCTACGAGCGATGTATCACCTGTCTTAGCGATATGCTTGAGGTAATAGAGCGGGGTAGCACCTGTCTCAGCGTCGAGGTAGGATGTGTTGAATCCTTGCGGAACAGGCCAAGTGGTCATCTGTGCCGGGAAGGAGATAAGCAGGAAGACACGACCTACGAGCGCGGGGTTGAAGGGGTTTTGTCCCAGACCGCCGAAGGTCATCTTACCTACACCGATAGCTACCACTGCTCCGATCAGTACGATCCACCAATCGAGACTGGACGGGAGGTTGAAGGCGAGCAGCAGACCCGTGAGGACTGCAGAGAGGTCGCCGATGGTTTGTCTTTGCTCTTTGAGCAAGAAACGGCTGATACACCATTCGGTGAGCACACAAGCGCAAACCGAGATGGCCGCCGTAATGAGAGCTCCTACACCAAACTCGATCACTGATACCACGTAAGCGGGCAGCAGCGCGAGAATGACGAGTAACATGTTCCTGCGAACGCTGTCACCGCTGTGTGCGTGAGGAGCCGGAGCAACAATATATTGTTTCATAATTAAAAATTAAAAATTACGAATTAAAAATTTATTTATTTCTTCTCGGCTGCGGCAGCGGCGGCACGTTCGCGGAGGATAGCGCCGACTTTAGCTTTGGCAGGACGGATACCGTCGAGCAGACGACGATGGGCAGGACAAGCGAAGACGCAGCAACCGCAGTCGATGCAGTCCATGACGTCGTGCTTCTCGCAGTCTTCCCACATCTCGAGTTGACTCATTCGCTGGAGCAGATAGGGTTCAAGACCCATCGGGCAAGCCTGAACGCACTTACCGCAACGGATACAGTTCTCTTCCTCCGGACGGATAGATTCCGCTTCGGGCAAGAAAAGCAGACCGCTGAGGCGTTTATTAGCCGGCATAGCTTCGATATGATCCATGGCGCGACCCATCATCGGACCTCCGCCAATGATCTTACCGGTATCCACCGGTACACCACCTGCGAGAGCGATGACCTCCTCGATCGGCGTACCGAAACGAACGGAGTAGTTACCCGGTTTAGCCACTTTCTTACCCGTCACGGTCATGACGCGGCTGATAAGCGGTTTGTTCTTCTGAACGGCCTCGTAAACGGCATAGATCGTAGCGACGTTATCCACTACAGCGCCCACTTCGATAGGCAGTGCACCCGAAGGTACCTGACGACCGATACAAGCGTCGATGAGTTGTTTCTCACCGCCTTGCGGATATTTGAGTTTGAGAGGAACGACCTCGATGCCCAGTTTGGATTGCGCCAACTTGGTCATATGCTCGATTGCATCTTTCTTGTTATTCTCTATACCGATGATCGCGCGGTCTACACCGAGAGCACGTTTGAGGATCTCGATACCGACTATGATCTCTTCGCCATGTTCGAGCATCAACTGATGGTCACAGGTCAGGTAGGGTTCGCACTCTACACCGTTGACGATAAGCACTTCTGCTTTCTTACCCGGAGGCGGCAGCAGTTTGACGTGGGTCGGGAAGCAAGCACCACCGAGACCTACGATACCGGCAGCTGCGATCTTATCGATGATCGCTTTGGGCTCGAGGGCACACGAACGGATGAGGTCCGGCGTACGGTCGATCTCCGGCATCCATACATCACCTTCTACATCGATGAATATGGCCTGCCCAGGGGCACCCCATGCATCGGTCCAATCACCAATCTTTGTAACGGTACCACTAACCGGCGAGCAGATGTTCGCACTCACGAATCCACCGGCTTTCGCCAGCAGTTCGCCTACTTTTACTTTCGCTCCGACTTCCACAACAGCCTGCGCCGGTGCACCGATATGTTGCACGAGCGGGATGATGGCCTGCTTAGGCAGCGGGCACTCCGTGATACGCTGGTGTGCGGAGAATTGTTTGTTGTCATGCGGATGAACTCCGCCTATTTTAAATGTCTTCATAATCTCTACAACTTTTGCGCCATACTAATGTGATACGGGAACGAAGCTTTCGGCGTCGGCAGCGCTTTGATCTTAGCGGCAATAACCGGGTCAAAGCCCTCTTTCTTGCCACCATCTGCAGCCGCAGCAGCCTCTTCTCCCTCCGCCGCAGGCGTCAGGATCTTCTTCACCTCATCCATCGTAGGATCACCACCTACAGGACAAGCCAAACCATCCGTGTTGCCTGCTTTGACACACGCTTCCGCGAAATTACGGCAACCGGCGAATCCGCATCCGCCGCAGTTAGCACCCGGTAACACTGCGGTCACAAGGTCAATGCGCGGATCTTCTTCCACTTTGAAGTACAGGCTGACCACATATAGCAGGCAAGCTGCCAGAAAGGCGATCACACCTAAGACTCCCATTGAAATCAGAATTAAATTCATGTTTTTGATATTTTAAGTTAATTATAATTTGCGAGCTGTAAAAGAGAATTGCTTCTGCAAGCGGTTTCTAAACACGCTGAGGCCGATATAATAAAGCGCGATGCCGCAGAGGGAGAGTGTTCCGACGACGGCTTCGGACCAATCGGTAGCAAAATCCAGGATGGCGATGATGGCGAGCATCACAATAAAAGGCAGAATATACGCGAGTAGTACGGCCTTCCATGCCAGACGTTCGCGAACTTCTACCTCTACCTTGTCGCCTATTTTCATGGGCTCCAACATGATTGCATCCATCTCTTTGTTTTGACTCTCGGACGACATACACATCGAGCGGGCTTTGCATGCCGAACAAGCGCTGGTTTGCACGATCTGCACGTGCGCTTTTTCGCCATTGATGCTCAGCACTATACCTTCATGTCTGATTAGTTCGTCCATGCTCATAATTTTTGCGGCTGCAAAGATACAAATTCTTTTTCATATACGCAAGTGCGCGCGTACTTTTTATAAAAAATTACACCTTTTTTGTCAAAAAGTACGAAAATTTCAACTTTCAACTTTCAACATTCAACTTTTTTTTGTACCTTTGCACGCTAAATTTGAGATAATATGCCTAGAACCTCATCGAAGATTTCCAATACTCCTGTTGATTCCGCTCCGAGAGCCATCAAAGTGGAGAAGCCCAATGCCTGGGAAGCGCTACAGCGTTTCTTTAAGGCGCGTGAGACCCGCATGGTGTTGGGTATTGTGCTGCTGACGTTTAGTGTGATCGCTTTGCTGGCGTATGTCAGTTACCTATTCACCGGTACGTACGACCAATCGATCCTGTCGATGGATAGGCCGGATCGAATTGCGAACCGTCTGCAGATCCGCAATATGTTGGGTTTGCCGGGTGCGATGTTGGCGGCATTTCTGATTGACGGCAGTTTTGGTTTTGTATCAATTCTGCTGGTTCTTCTCGTGGGCGTTTATGCCTTGCGTCTGATGCATGTGCTCAAGGATATTCCGGCTTTGAAGTTGTTTATCAGCGGTGCTTTCTGGGTGTTGTGGGGTTCTATCACCTTGGGCTTTGCCCATAATATGGTGCATCAATTGGGTGTTTTCCTATGGGGCGGTGCGTTTGGTGCGACCTGTGCCCAATGGTTAGTTGGCTATGTGCGCGAGTTGGGAACGGGATTGATTCTGTTGGCTTCGCTGACGATCTTCATGATTGTGACCGATCCGCGTTTTATTGATCGCTGCAAAGCTTTTGGAGCATGGGTATCGGGCTTGTTTGCTAAGAAGCCGAAAGCAGCGCAGAAAACTCCGGAAGTACCGGAGACGGCTGTTGAACCGGAAGGAGAAGAAGTGGTGGTGAATATCCCGATCGTCGAAGAGCCGACCGAAGAGGCTAAGCCGGAAGATGTGGCATTCACGATTGAACCGGTGACGGAAGAGCCTGAAGCGACCGAAGAACCTTTGGGCGATGAACCGCTGCCGGTGGAAGAGCCGATTGAAGAAGGAGATAAGGACGCGAAGTTGGAGATTCAGGATGTGGTAGAAGAAGAGTTGTACGACAAAGATCCGGATAAGTTGTTGGAGAAGTTAGGTCCGTACGATCCGCGTAAAGATCTGGAGTTCTTTAAGTTCCCGAGTCTGAACCTGCTGAAGGTGTATGACAATGAGAATGCGCCGATCATTGATCAGGAAGAGCAGCGTGCGAACGGCGCACGTATTGTGACGACCTTGCGTAACTATGGCATAGAAATTGATAGCATCAAAGCAACGGTAGGACCGACCGTGACGCTCTATGAAATCGTGCCGAAAGCAGGTATCCGTGTGGCGAAGATCCAAGCGCTGGAGAATGATATCATGATGAGCCTGAGTGCGACAGGTATTCGTATCATTGCGCCGATGCCGGGTAAGGGAACGATCGGTATCGAGGTACCGAACGAGAAACCGCAGGTAGTGAGCATGCACTCGGTAATCGCATCCAAGCGTTTCCAAGAGGAGCAGAAGATGAAGTTGCCTATCGCGTACGGTCGAACGATCACAAACGAGGTGTTTATGTTCGATCTCGCGAAGACGCCGCACTTGTTGGTAGCCGGTGCAACCGGTACCGGTAAGTCGGTGGCAATCAACGCGATCATCACTTCGCTGCTGTATAAGAAACATCCGGCGGAGTTGAAACTCGTGATGGTGGACCCAAAGATGGTTGAGTTCGCGCCCTACAAACCGCTGTTGAAACATTATCTGGCGGCGATGCCGGACACCGATCCGGAACAGATCGTCATTACCGATTGCGATAAGGTGGTCAATACCCTGAACTCGTTGGTGATCGAGATGGAGAACCGTTATAAACTGCTCATGGACGCCGGTGTGCGTAACTTGGAGGATTATAATGACAAGTTCGTGAGACGTCGTCTGAATCCGGCTAAGTTGGTGGCGGACAGTCTGCATCACCAGTATCTGCCGTATATCGTGATCATCATCGATGAGTATGGCGATTTCATCATGCAGGCCGGCAAGCAGGTGGAGACGCCTATCGCGCGTATCACGCAGAAAGCGCGTGCCGTAGGTATGCATATGATCTTGGCTACACAACGTCCGTCGGTGAACATCGTCACAGGTGTGATCAAGGCTAATATCCCGACGCGTATCGCATTGCGTACCCAGAGTGTGATTGACAGCCGTACGGTGCTGGACGCCAAGGGCGCAGAGCAGTTGATCGGTCGCGGAGACTCGCTGTATGCCGGTAACGCCAGCATCACGCGTGTGCAGTGTGCGTTTGTCGATACGCCGGAGGTGGACGAGATCGTCAAGCATATCAGTAAACAGCAGCGTTATACCGAGCCGTACCAGTTGCCGGAATATGTGGGTGAAGGCGGTGAAGGTGAGGCGCTGGCACCGGGTGTAGTGGATCTGAAGCGTCTGGATCCGATGTTTGCCGATGTGGCACGGTATGTGGTCAGCAAACAAGAGGGTTCGACGAGTCGATTACAGCGTGCGTTTGAGATCGGTTATAACCGCGCCGGTAAGTTGAGTGACCAGTTGGAAGCAGCCGGAGTGGTAGGGCCGAATAAAGGTCCGAAGGGTAGGGATGTACTCATTACCGATCTGGATGCCTTGGAGAAACTATTGGAAGAATTAGGCGTAAAATGACGACATTATTCGTAATATTATCGGTTCTCACGAGTTTCTTGACGAACTTGGAGACAAAGACCTTGAAGTCGGATTTTGTAGTGACGGTAAGCGAAGAGGTGAATGCCCCAATGAACTTTCCGGGTTCGCTGACTATGCACGGTCAGTTATTCCGTTTGGAGATGTTCAATATCCAGGCGGCTTATGATGGAAAGACGATGTATATGTATTCGCCGGACACCGATGAATTGACGTTGACGAATCCGACGGAGGCAGAACTGACGGAGGCGAATCCGTTGCTGTATGCAAAAGCGCTGATACCGGCCTGCAATGTGGTAGAGAAAGCCAGCAGTGACGGTAAGCGGACGACGGTGACCTTGACGCCGAAAGATCAATCGATCGGTATTAACCGGTTTGTGCTGATCGTACGAAATAGCGACCAGATGCCTCTGCAGGCAGAGATCAAAGAAGGAAAGAAAATTTCGACGCTCAAATTCAAAGAGCCGAAGTTTGTGAATACGAAAGAAGAATATGTGATTAAAGCAGACAAAGAGACCTTTGTCAATGATATGCGTCTATAAAGTTGAAAGAGTGAAAGAATGAAAGTAAAGTGTTTGATTATAGGTTCAGGTCCGGCAGGATACACGGCCGCTATCTATGCGAGTCGTGCGAACTTGGAGCCGGTGCTGATTGAGGGTCCGCAGTTGGGCGGGCAGTTGACGACTACGACCGAAGTGGAAAATTTCCCCGGCTATCCGGATGGTGTAGAACCGTTCACGATGATGGACGATATGCGTCGTCAAGCAGAGCGTTTCGGTACGCAGTTCGTGTCGGGTATTGTGACGAAAGTGGATTTTTCTACATCCCCGAAGAAGGTGATCGTAGAAGATGAGATGGAGTATGAAGCGGACGCGGTCATTGTGGCTACGGGTGCATCGGCACGCTATCTGGGCTTAGAGTCGGAGCGTACCTACCGTGGTCGTGGCGTGAGTGCCTGTGCAACCTGCGACGGGTTCTTCTACCGCAAGAAAACAGTAGCCGTAGTAGGTGGAGGTGACACGGCATGCGAGGAGGCAAACTATCTGGCAGGCCTTTGTGAGAAAGTGTATATGATCGTTCGCAAACCGTACTTGCGTGCTTCGGAAATCATGCAGCAACGCGTGCTCAATAACCCGAAGATTGAGGTGCTTTTCGAGCATAACACCCTTCAGTTGACCGGTGAAGGTAAGGTACAGGGTGCCGATCTGATTTATCGCAAGGGTGAAGCGGATGAGGAAATGCGTCATATCGCTATTGACGGCTTTTTCCTGGCGATCGGTCATCATCCGAATACGGATTTGTTCAAGGACTATTTGAATCGCGATGCAGAGGGTTATATTCTGGTGGATGGCGATAGTCCGCGTACCAATGTGCCGGGTGTTTTTGCGGCCGGAGACTGTGCTGATCCGCATTACCGTCAGGCG
Source organism: uncultured Bacteroidales bacterium (assembly GCA_947164985.1). Lineage (GTDB taxonomy): Bacteria > Bacteroidota > Bacteroidia > Bacteroidales > Paludibacteraceae > Colicola. Next base: position 101,779 of record CAMUYI010000003.1, read on the forward strand.
ATCGTGGCAGCCGGTTCAGGCGCTAAGGCAGCGATTGAGGCAGACAAGTATATCAAGAGTCTGTAAGCGATAAAGAACAATAAAAAACGCTCAATGGAAAAAATCCATCGGGCGTTTTTTTGTAGGGGAGCGGTTGAATTACTCACCCTCTACCGGCAGTTCTGCAGCCGGAGCAGCAGGTGCTTCGTCGATGACGATAGCCGATTGATCTTCGCTCACAGCTTCCTGACCTTTGTTGAATCCAACAGCAGCTACGCTGAAGACTACGATGAGTGCTACAAGAGTCCAAGTAGCTTTCTCCAAAAAGTCAGCTGTCTTGGGAGCACCCATTACTTGGTTGCCGCTCGCGAAACCGGCTGCCAAGCCACCGCCTTTACTATTCTGAACCAACACCAGAAGGGTCAGTAGGATAGCAGCGATAACGATTAAGATAGTAATAAAAATGTACATAGTTATTAATTTAAAATGTTATTTTCTACAAAATCGGCTGCAAAGGTACTGCTTTTTTTTGAATTATGCAAGCCTTTGTCGATTTTTTTTACCATTTTGCAACGGTGTCATTGTAAATATTTTCGGCTATTTCCGTGATGATGATGTCGCATAACTCGTCCTGTATATCGGTCAGCAGGACGTTGGCATCGAAAGTCTGGGACGCCGAATAGGTCTTGTCAAACGACTCTTCGGGATAGACGTTATTGGTAAAATGCACTGTTACGCGAATGGTCAGTTTGCTCTCTGTGGCATAACTGTTGGCGCCGATAGCTCCTTGGCTGATTTCGTATCCGGTGATCTCTCCTTCGAGTTCCAGATCGCCACCTTTGTTGAGGACTTGCAGTCGTGTCTGCCGTTGGAAAAGGTCACGAATGCCTTCCGACAGTTTGGGGCTCAAGTTCGGGTTCACCATCGCGGCATTGTTAGGGAAGTCGGCGATGGATATAGAATGCGTGGTCTCGTAGTTGATGTTGGCTCCGTTGAACTTATAACTGATCGAACAGCCGCTGAACAAGAGCAGGATCAAGCCAAAAATAAATATGTTTCGATTACTCCAAGCCATATTCCTTGATTTTGCGGTATAATGTTCTTTCGGATCGTCCGAGCCGTGCAGCCGCCTCTTTGCGGTTCCCGCCGGATAGCTCGAGTGCGCGTCGGATGAGTTCTTTTTCGCTATCATCGACGCGGAGAGAAGACTCTTCTACAGGAAGGATGTCCTCTGTTTCACGAGACGGAATTTCAATAGAGGGCGTTTTGTCTATTTCGCGCGGTTTCGCGATGTCGTGACTCCGACCGTTTTGCAGCAGTTCTTTGAGTTCCTCGAGGTCTTTCTTGTTTTGCATCACCATGTTATAGAGAATACCGATCTCGTGCGAATAGTCCTTGCCGGCAGGTTCATGCGGCGCACGGAGAACTAGTCCTTGTTGATTTTCCTCGGCGGGCAAGTAACGCTGCAAGGTCTCAGCGCTGATCTGGTGGTCTAACTCAATGGTTGCGATCTGTTCAGCGAGGTTCTTGAGTTGACGGATGTTTCCTCGCCAATAACTGTTTTGCAGCAAGCGTGTCGCTTCTTCGTTAAGCGAAAGGGGCGGCATCTGGTAGCGTGTGCAGAAATCGACGGCAAACTTACGGAAGAGCAGGGGGATGTCCTCTTTGCGCTCACGCAAGGCAGGTACGCGTATCTCAACGGTGTTGAGACGGTAGTAGAGGTCTTCGCGGAAACGTCCGTCATCGATGGCTTGCCGCATGTTGAGATTCGTAGCTGCCACGACACGTACATTCGTTTTGCGCACTTGGCTGGACCCCATGCGCAGGTATTCGCCTGTTTCTAACACACGAAGTAGGCGCACCTGAGTCTGGAGCGGCAATTCGCCTACTTCATCCAGGAAGAGCGTACCGCCATCGGCTATCTCGAAGTAACCTTTATGTTCGTTTTTTGCATCCGTGAAGGCGCCTTTCTCGTGTCCAAAAAGTTCCGAATCGATCGTTCCTTCCGGTATCGCGCCGCAGTTAACGGCAAAGTACGGTCCATGTTTGCGTGCCGAGAAAGCGTGTATGATTTTCGGAAAATGCTCCTTACCGACACCGGATTCTCCGGTGATGAGCACACTCAAATCGGTACGCGCTACTTGCACGGCTATTTCGATATCGCGGTTGAGAAGCGGACTCTGTCCGATGATCCCAAATCGCTGCTTGATACTTAATAATTCTTGTGGTGTCATACTAAAACTGACAAAATGTCATGCAAAAGTACTACAAAATTTGCATATATGCAAATATTTTGCGTAAAAAAGTAAAAAAACTTGTGTATGTCAAATAAATTTCGTAATTTTGCACGCTAAATTTGGAAAAACTGCGAAATCATGTATAAGACAATTAGACTTTTTGCGTTGGGTATGGTGGCCTTTCTGGCTGCGAGTTGTGTGACGCAAAAACAGATTACGTATCTGCAAGATGCGGATGGGGCGAAAGGGGATTCTATCAATGCCCATTTTGTTCCCCAGACAGAGACGATTATTCGTTGCGGCGACGCGCTGACTGTTTTTGTTTCGGCGTTGGATAAAGAGGCGGTTGCCCCGTATAATCTGCCGGCGGCAGTGTTCGCTTCTCCTGGTTCGACGCAAGTTCAAACGACTCCGATGTTGCAATGTTATACGGTAAACGAGGCGGGTGATATTGAATTGCCGGTCTTGGGGAAGGTGCATGTAGCCGGTCTGAAACGTCCGGAAGCAGAAGAGGCGATAAAGAAAAAATTGGAGGCGCAGATCGTTAACCCGTTGGTGCAAGTGAACCTGATAGGAGCGAAAGTATCGGTGATGGGTGAAGTGGCTCGTCCGGGACAAGTAGGGATATCTCAGGGACGTATCACGATTCTGGAAGCCATCGCGGCATCCGGCGATTTGACGCCTTACGGCCGTCGCGATAATGTGCTGGTGACGCGTGAGGTGGATGGAAAATTGGAGATGGCGCGTGTGGATTTGCGCAGCGCAGATTTATATACTTCGCCTTATTATTATTTGCAGCAAAACGATGTGATCTATGTGTCGCCAAACTCGGTGCGTGCAATCAGTAGTACCAACGCCGGTTTGTGGTTAAGCGTTGTATCGACCGCCTTGAGTGCAGCTACGGTCATTGTAACGGTTGTTAAAAAGTGAGCAAGATGGAGAAAAATACAAACGAGATAGACGTACGCAAGATAATGCGTTTGGTGCAGGAGCACTGGTGGTGGTTCGCATTGAGTGTGGCATTTTTTGTACTGTTGGGAACGGCGTATTACCTGCGTAAGGCTCCTAAATGGACGACGGATGCGAGTGTGATGTTGCGTCAGAAAGAAGGGTCGGGTACCTCTTTTGATGCGTTGTCGATGTTGGGCATTTCCGGAAACACAGCTGCCGAAGATGAAGTGATCGTTCTCTCTTCGCGCGGTTTGTTGTACCAGGCGATTGATGCCTTGAATATTTGGGATGCTTCTACCAAACGAGGCGGATTGCGATGGGAGAGTGAGTTCCGTAATCCGGCGTTGACGATTGAGTATTTGGCTCTGACGGAAGATGCGCAAGTGAATGCGTTTACAGTGAAGGTTAAACCGACGAAGAAGGGATATAAAGTGAAGACGAAGATGGGCTTCTTCCATCGTTCAACGCTTCGTGTGTCTGACCTGAGTGCGCCGATAGAGACAGGCGTAGGTACGTTATTGATTCATGCGAACCGTCCGCTGAGTTCGGATACTACTTATCGTGTGGCGCATGCACGTCGAGAGTCTGTGGTAGCCGGGTATCAGAAAAACATCTCTGTTACCTTGTTTAAGAAAGAGTCGAATATCATCAAGTTGACCACAACTTCCCCGAATCCGGAGAGAGACAAGGCGTTGCTATACCAGATCATCGAGCAGTATAACCTGAATGCGCTGGTAGATAAGAATATGTTGGCTACGAATACAGCGGCCTTCATCGATGAGCGATTGGCTATCATTACCAAGGAATTGGGTGAAGCAGAAATGGCGGTGTCGGACTATAAGGAGAAGAACAAGATCGCCGATATAGGTACGCAGGCGCAGCTGTTCCTTCATGCCAGCAGTGCGGAGCAGAAAGCTTTGGCGGAGATTGAGACGCAGTTGAGTTTAGTGGAATATATTGATGAGTTCTTGCGTGATGAGACCAAACGGAATAGTCTGATTCCGTCCAATATCGGTGTGACAGACGCTTCGTTGTCCAGTGGTCTTTCGGAGTACAATGCCATGCAGTTGCAGCGGATGCGTATCTTACGTACCGCCACGGATGATAACCCGGTAATCGAGCAGTTGAATGCCCAGTTGGCTTCTATGCGCCAGAATATCATGGAGACGATCGGATCGGTTCGTGAGAGTTTGAAGATTCGTCAGCGGAGTCTATTGGCGCAGGACTCGAAATACAATCGTCAGATTCAGGATGCTCCGGAGCAAGAACGCGAATATGTGCGCGTCGTTCGTCAGCAAGCAATCAAGGAGCGCTTGTATATCTATCTGTATGAGAAACGCGAGGAGAATGCATTGATGTTGGCGGCAACGACGATGCCTGCCAAGATCCTGGATATGCCGCAACGGGACATTCGCAGTAAAAGTCCGCGGTTGAGCAAATTATTGTTCTTGTGTATTTTGTTGGGTTTGATGATCCCTGGAGGTATCTTGTATCTGTATGTGTTACTCAACGATACGATTGATGATGCGAAGGATTTTGAGCGTCGTATCAATGCGCCGATGTTGGCCCAGTTAGTGCAGAACTCCCGTAATGCGCATATCGCCATTCGCGAAGGAGAGTCGACTGTTTCGGCAGAGTTGTTCCGCTTGATGCGAACTAACTTGCGGTTTGTAATGCCGGCTGAAGTCAAGAATCCTGTGATGCTGGTGACCAGTTGTATCAACGGTGACGGTAAGTCGTATGTGTCGAGTAATCTGGCTTTGTCGTTGGCTATTTTGGGTAAGAAAGTAGTGTTAGTCGGAATGGATATCCGTAAGCCGATGCTGGCTACTTATTTCGGGTTGAGCAATAAAGGTCATCTGACGGATTATCTGGCGGAACCGAGTGTGACCTTGGATGAGATCATTGTGCCAAGTGGGGAACATAAGAATCTGGATCTTATTCCGTGTGGCACTGTTCCTCCTAACCCGGCTGAACTGCTGCAATCAGAGCGTGTGGACGATTTGTTCAAGGAATTACGCAAACGATATGACTATATCGTGGTGGATACTGCGCCGGTGGCACTGGTGAGCGATACCTATCAGTTGGATCGCATTGCAGACTTGTCGCTCTTTGTCTGCCGGTATAAATACACGCCGAGCGAGATGATTGATTATATCAATACGCTCATTGAGCAAAAGAAGATGCACAATGTGGCTTGCGTACTGAATGGAGTCAAGGGTCTTCGTGCCGGTTACGGCTACGGTGGTCAAAAGAAATGACAACTGAATTCTGAAAGCTGAATTCTCATGATAGTTTGTGTAGCAGAGAAACCTTCGGTGGGAGCCTATATAGCCAATGTGCTGGGAGCTAAGCAGAAGCACGATGGCTATTTTGAAGGGAACGGATACCAGGTGACCTGGACATTCGGTCACTTGTGTGCGTTGCTCGACCCGCAGGAATATACGGAGCAATGGAAGGCGTGGAGCCTAAGTTCGCTGCCGATGATTCCGCCGCGTTTCTCAATCAAAGTGTCCGGTGATGCGGGCGTTCACAAACAATTCAATATCATCAAGAGTCTGATCGAGCAAGCCGACGAGGTGATTAACTGCGGTGATGCCGGTCAGGAAGGAGAGTTGATTCAGCGATGGGTTTATCAGCAGGCGGGATGTAAATGTCCGGTGAAGCGTTTATGGGTGAACTCATTGACGGAAGAGGCTATCCGCGAAGGTTTCAAACAACTCAAAGATCAATCGGAATACCAACATCTCTATGAGGCGGGTATGATGCGGGCTATCGGAGATTGGTTATTGGGTATGAACGCTACGCGTGCGTATACTATAAGGTACGCGAGCGGGCGCGGGCGCGAGAGACAGGTGCTTTCCGTGGGACGCGTACAGACGCCGACCCTGGCGCTGGTCGTCAAACGGCAGGCAGAGATTGAACATTTTGTGCCGCGTACGTATTGGGAACTCAAGACGAATTACCGCGACACTCTCTTTAGTGCCCAATTGCCGGTGGAGGAAGATGACTATGCCATCACTTCGGAGGAACAAGGGCAGGCATTGGTGGATAGCATCAAAGATCTGCCGCTGACCATTACTTCGGTGGAGAAGAAGAAAGGTCTTGAGTACGCCCCAAAACTGTATGACCTGACCTCTCTGCAGGTTGATTGCAATAAGAAATTCGGCTTCTCGGCGGAGCAAACGCTCCAACTCATTCAATCGCTCTATGAGAAACGCGTGACGACCTATCCGCGTGTCGATACGACCTATCTGAGCGATGACCTATATCCGAAAGTGCCGGCTACCTTGGCCGGTATCAAGGATTATTTTCCGGCGATTACACCGCTGTTAGGAGCGAAGCTTCCGAAGTCCAAAAAAGTATTTGACAATAAGAAAGTTACGGACCACCATGCCATTATTCCTACTGGTCAACGCCCGGAAGGATTGACGGCCGATGAAAAGAAAGTGTACGATCTTGTAGCCCTCCATTATATCGCTGTCTTCTATCCCGAATGCGAGGTGAGCAACACGACGGTATTGGCTAAGGCCGGGGAGATCGATTTTAAGGTGACCGGTCGTGAAGTACTGAAACCGGGATGGCGGGTGGTCTTTGAAAATAGTGATCCTAGGACTCCTAGGGATCCTAGTAATCCTAGTGAGGAAAGCGACGAGTCCTCCGAAGAGACTCGTTCTCTTCCGGCGTTCACAAAAGGCGAGAGCGGTCCTCACGAGCCGATCCTGAAAGAGAAGACGACCACGCCTCCAAAGTATTATACAGAAGCAACGCTCCTTCGTGCGATGGAGACAGCCGGTAAGACGGTGGAGAATGATGAGTTACGCGAGGCGATGAAAGAGAACGGAATCGGCCGTCCTTCTACGCGTGCGGCCATCATCGAAAAACTCTACCAACGCAAGTATATCGTCAAGCAAGGTAAGTCTCTTCGTGCCACAGAAACAGGCATCAACCTCATTCATTTGATTATTTCTCCGCTGCTCAAATCGGCAGAGTTGACCGGTCTTTGGGAGAAGAAACTGCGGGAAATAGAGCGCGGTGAATATACAGCACAGGACTTCTTGGCGGAACTCAAAGAGATGACCACCGGAGTGGTCAAAGATGTCAAAACGAACAAAGCCGGCATGCTCTGTCCGGTATGTCGCCAGGGTTTGATCATTCGAGGTAATACACGCTACGGATGTTCCCGTTGGAGAGAAGGTTGCACCTATCAAGAGCCATTTTGACAAGTCGATTTAGCAAAAATGCACTATTATGCATTATTTCCGTCAATTTTTCCACATAAAGTTGACGGATTTTTTGTACCTTTGCAGCCGATTTGTAACGCGTATGTGCGTATTTAAGGAGGAAAAAACAAACAAATAAATTTAATATCAACAAACAAATTCTCTTTATGAAATTGAACTTAAGAGTGTTTCGTACCATGATGCTTTCAGCCTTGCTTTTGATGGGCATGGCTGCTGAGGCGCGTGTGGTGACCGGAACAGTGAAGGATCCGACGGGAGAGACGATTATCTCTGCTTCCGTGGTGGTTAAAGGTACCACGATTGGTACAGTGACGGATTTCGACGGTAATTATACCCTCGAGGTGCCGGATGATGCGAAGGTGCTTATCTTCTCCTACATCGGTATGAAGACACAAGAGCTGAACATCACTGGTGATGTAATGAACGTAGTGCTTTCCGAGAACAGCGAGGTGCTGGAGGAAGTCGTTGTAACCGGTTACGGTACAACCAAGAAACGTGACGTCGTTACTTCCGTCGCTTCTGTAGGTGCTGACCAATTGAAGGACATTCCGGTTGCTTCGGCGGCTGAAGCATTGCAAGGAAAGTTAGCCGGTGTATCGGTTGTGGCTTCTGAAGGTTCTCCTGATGCGGAACTGAAAGTGCGTGTACGTGGTGGTACATCTCTGACGCAAAGCAACGACCCGTTGTATATCGTGGACGGTTTCCCTGTTTCGAGCATTTCGGATATTGCTCCTGGCGATATTGCTTCAATGGACGTGTTGAAAGATGCTGCAGCAACCGCTATTTATGGTGCACAAGGTGCAAATGGTGTAATCATTATTACGACCAAGGATACGGATCCGGGCGATGACAAAATGACTATTCGCGCTGATTATACGGGGTATATGGGATGGCGTAAAATTGCCAAGAAATATGACGTAATGAACACGGCGGATTTTGTTCGTATGAATTATGAATATGCCTATTTGAATGGTTTTGGCGATGAAGCAAACTTAAATAAAGACTTCTATGCATACTTTGACCCGAAATATGATGCTGAAAATAAAATTCATAGTATGGAGTTACCGGGGGTTATCGATTATTGGAACGGACAGGAATATCGCTATTGGCAGGATGAGATTTTTTCTCCTTCTTTGAATAGTAACCATACATTCAACATCTCCGGTGGAACGAAGAATGCTAATTTCTCACTTAATTACAACCGTGTTGATGACGAAAGTATCATGTACGGTTCAAATTATAGCAGAAATAACTTCTCCTTGAAGACGAAGTTTAAACCTCTAAAAGGCTTAACGATAGCAGCTACAGTACGATATGCAAATACGAATGTTTTGGGCGCAGGAACGAACTCGGCAGAAGATGCCGGTTCTAAGTCAGAAACGCGTTTACGTAATGTGATTGCTTATACTCCTATCAAGGTTAAAATTCCGGAAGATGAAGATGCTGATTACGGAAACATCTATGAGCCGAAGATTGCAATTGATGATAGCTATAAAAACAAGGTTGATAATAAGTTGACTATGAATGGCTATATCAGTTATAAATTTTTGAAATACTATACTTTGAAAGCAGAGATAGGTTATGAGAACCGTGATATTTTGGAAGATCGCTACTATGGTGCCTCTACCTATTATGCGCGTCAAGGTGATGGATATTCATTCTTCGAAAAGAATGGTTCTCCGGATCCGGATAAGAAATATGGCTATAGTATTTCGGCGGATAATAGACTATCAAGATTAAAACAAACCAATACGTTTGAGTTTGCGCGTAATTGGAATAATGCTCATGATTTCAATATCTTGTTAGGTGAAGAAATTATGATGACTACGAATACCATTCGTACAACGCGCGGCTATGGCTTTGATGCTTCTATGCCTGGTGAGACAGTGTTTAATATCTTGAGCCAATCTCAAGTGTCAGCATTGCAAAGTTACGTGATGCCGAAGGACAATATGCTTTCGTTCTTTACACGTGCCAACTATAACTATAAGGGACGTTATTATGCATCGTTCACATTCCGTGCAGATGCTTCTACTCGTTTTGCAAAAGGACATCAATGGGGCTACTTCCCATCGGGTGCAGTTGCTTGGCGTATGATTGAAGAACCGTGGATGGAACCTGCACAAGACGTTATGTCTAACTTGAAATTGCGTTTCTCTTATGGTACGGCAGGAAACAACAATGTGCCTCTCGGATATTTGTCTACTTCTTATTTGGCTGACAATACGAAGGCATATATGGATAATATGTCCACTATGTTAATGAGTGGAAAAACGGCAGGAGGAACAGGCTCTACGGCTAAATTGATTGCTGCGAATGAGAATTTGACGTGGGAAACAACGGTAACCCGTGATTTGGGTTTGGACCTGGGATTCTTTAATGAGCGTTTGACAGCGACTTTGGATTTATATTGGAATACAACTAAGGATCTGATTTTGCTGTATAGCCTTTACACAGGTGGTTATGATTATCAATATCGTAATATTGGTTCTACAGACAATAAGGGTGTTGAGTTCTCGGTAAAAGGCGTAATTTTGGATAAACGTACTAAATCTCTGAGTTACGGTTTGACAGTAGATGCCAATATCTCTCATAATAAAAACACGATTGTTGATTTGGGCGATCTTACGAGTTATGAGGTATCCAGCCAATGTTTCTCTACCTCTCAATATGGCCAGAGTTATGAATATAAAGTAGAGAAAGGCGGTACGATAGGTAATATCTACGGCTATAAAACAGATGGTATCTATACAACAGCCGACTTTGCTTCGTATAATCGTCTGAAAGATCAATGGTGTGATGCAGATGGTAAGCCCATTAAAACGCCGGAAGGAGGCTATGCTCGTCCTGGTACACCTAAGTACGTGCTGGATGGAAAGGATAGCGTGTCTGTATTGGGTAATGCTCTTCCGATTGTTAATGGTGGTTTCAATGTGAGTGGATTTGTTGGCGGAGAGAAATGGGGTAAGGTAGATCTCGCAGCTAACTTCACCTATTCAATTGGAAACAGTGTCGTTAATATGGCTGCTTTGGATTACACTACGATGAGTAATCAGACCAAGGGACGTAACTTGCTCGCTTCTGTAGGATATGATCAACGCTATAGTTTGTTCAAAGAGGATGGAACATACATTCCTAACGGTTATCCGGCAAAAGTGTCTGGAGATGATTATGCAGCAATGGCTTTGGCTATTGAGCAAGCGAACGAAGGGAAAACAACTGCGAATCCCTACGTAGCGGGTAAAGCTGTTTTGACCGATAAGTATGTAGAGGATGGATCTTTCCTCCGTTTAGCATCACTCACAATCGGATATACGTTAGCTGAAGAATGGACGCGCAAAGCGCATATTTCAAAATGCCGTTTCTTCTTCTCTGCATCGAATCTCTTCTGTGCAACGAAGTATAGTGGTTTGGATCCGGAGGTGGATACCCGCTCAAAGATCAATCCGTTAGCAATCGGTGTGGACTACGGAGCTTTCCCGAAGAGCCGTTCCTTTAACTTTGGTGTAAATCTTTCTTTTGAATAATATTATATCATAATACATATGAAAACGAAACATTTTTTAGTTTTAGGTATCCTTGTGATTTCTATGGCAGGATGTGATTTCTTTGATACGAAATCCGTATCTACCATGGATTCTAAGGATGTGTTCTCAACACCTGCATACACCGAACAAGCTATCGCCGGAGTGTATGAGTTGTTTGGAGAAAATAATTCGTATCGTAACCGTATTGCGTGTGGATATCAGGGATTAAATACGGATATTGAGCATAGTACGAAATCGGATGATGCAAAAAAACCGGATGAAGCGAATTTGATGCTTTACAATGTCTCTTATGATAATGGTCAGGTTTCTTCTACTACGAAATCGGATATTTGGTCATATTTGAATACTGGCGTTGAGCGTTGTAATGAAATCATCGAGGGTATAGAAGCAAATAGCAACTATGCCAATCCGGTTAATGATGTCGATAATGCAATGCGTTACTATCTTGGTGAGGCATACTTCCTCCGTGGCTTCATTGTATTAGAGATGCTGAAGTTCTGGGGAGATATCCCTGCTCGCTATGAATCTTTGACAGTTAACCCGGATGGCGTAAATGCGCAGAAGGAGGATCGAAACGTTTCTTTCGAGCAAGTCCGTTCTGATTTAAAGAAAGCGCAAGAGTATATGCCGTACTCTGTAGCGATTCCGGTAGGTATGGCGAAAAACAATGTGGGACGTGGTTCTAAAGGTGCGGCTTTAGCTTTGCTGGCTCGTGCAGATTTAATGTATGCAGGCAAGGCTGTTCGCCCAACGGAATTAAAGAAAGGCGGTGTGGCTTCATATAAGATTGATTATAATGTTGATGCCGCCAAACGTGAAGAGTTATATAAAGAAGCTTTGGAAGCTTGTGCGGAAGTAATTAAAAATGACGGTAAAGTGCTTGCTCCTGACTTTGCTACTCCTTTCCAGCAGATTTGTTCTGATGTTAAGGATTATAGTGCTATGGAGCATTTGTGGACTATTCCGTTTGCTAATGGAGCGCGTGGCCAAGTGCTCAATTATAACTCTCCAAAACTTCCGTCGCAATCTACAGATGCTACCAAGCCGACTTGCTTGGCGGGTATTTTAAGAGGTTATGGAAAAAATGGTTCTTCCAGTGGTCACGTCACGGTTTCTCCTTATCTTTTTTACAAATATTCCAAAAATGATAAACGTCGTGATGTTACAGCTGTTCCCTTCCAATGGTACTATGATAATGGTTCATCTGTAATCAATGATAGTACAAGGGAGATTGCATTCCATGGTTTAGATACTGTAACCTTCCGCTTGTATCAAAAGAATACTCAGATTAATAATTTCTACTTGGGTAAATATCGTTTTGAGTGGATGGCAGAAGGACGTTCATTAACCGGTACGGATGATGGCGTCGACTTCCCGGTGCTTCGTTATGCAGATGTATTGCTTATGTTTGCTGAGGCTGCTATCGGTGGTATCTCTGGCGACAAACCGGTAAACAATACGGGCTTGAAAGAGCTGGAGATCTTTAACCAAATTCGTGAGCGTGCAGGTATAGCCGCAGCGTCTTCGTTGGATATGGATACGATTAAATTGGAGCGTGCTAAGGAACTTTGTGGAGAGTATGTCAGAAAGTATGACTTAATGCGTTGGGGATGCCTGAAACAGGATGTCATGAAAGCGGAAACATTTATTCGCAGCATAGCACGAGCTGAAGGACGAGCTGCGGAGAATATTAGCGATACACTCTATTTTAAATATGCTTATGATAAAATTCTGAATGCATATGTCATGGATAGCATATATGGCTTGTCTGTAAATGAGGTAGGTGCTCCTCCTACATATAGCAAGGCAACAGGTTGGGTGAAGAAAGGCTTATTTGAGTCTTCAACTAAAGGTAATTTGTTGGATCCTGATCAGTACCACATCTATTCAACAGAGGAGAACTTGGAAGCTCGTCAGTATTGGCCAATCTTTATGTACTACGTTTCTGCATCCAATGGAAACCTATGGAATGACTATGGCTATCCGAACTAAAAATCAATTTACACATTCATTATGGACATTGGCAATCTTTTTGTCAGTGTCCATAGCGTTTGTGGCTTGCAATGATCAGAATAATCCGGAGTCGGAGTCCATTGAAGATCCGTCTCTGCGACCTGCTTGTGAATGGGGCGCTGGAGGAGGAAAAATGACTACCGGTGGAGCGGGGGGAGCTGTCTATATGGTCTCCTCTTTGGCTGATACGCTCAGTTCAGGAGGCAGTATTATGCCCGGTACCTTGAGATATGCTGTGCAGAAATCTAGCGCGCGCGTGATTATCTTTAATGTGGCGGGTGTAATCCATTTGACAAAACCTCTGGTGATTTCTAATCCGAATATATCTATTCTGGGCCAATCTGCTCCGGGAGAGGGTATATGTATCGCCGATTATCCTGTTCAGATTAAAGGGACTCAAAATGTAATTCTCCGATTCTTGCACATTCGCATGGGAGATTCGAAACTAACTGCGGCTGAAGCAGATGGCGCTGATGCGCTCTCGGTTAATAACTGCAAGAATGTGTTAATTGACCACTGCTCGTTTTCTTGGTCAACGGATGAGTGTGTTTCTTGTTATGCTAATGAAGATTTTACACTTCAGTATTGTTTCATAACAGAATCGCTTCGTAAGTCTAAACATGACAAGGGCAACCATGGATATGGCGGTATTTGGGGCGGTAAGAACGCTACCTTCCATCATAACTTGCTTGCCCACCACGACAGCCGTAATCCGCGTTTTGACCATGATTATGTAGATAATGCATGTCATGGACCTATCGACTATGTGAATAATGTGGTGTATAATTGGGGCGGAAATTCCACGTATGGGGGGGAGTCAGTTAGCGAGGCCCGTAAGATAAACATGGTAGCCAATTATTATAAATATGGTCCTGCTACCACGCCTAAATATCGTCTGCTTAATGCTACCACTTATTGTACCAACTGTACCACTTCAGGCCAAGTGCAACCGGGTAGTTTCTATTTGAAAGACAATTATATGTTTGAATCGCCTTCTGTGACGGCGGACAACTGGAGTGGGGTGATTATAGACAACAAGGGTACGGCTACCGTTGATGATTGTAAATCTGCAACAAGACATGAGATGCTATACGATGTGAAAACTCAAAGCGCTGAAGAAGCGTTTGAAACAGTGCTGGCAAAAGCAGGCTGTTCTTTGCATCGCGATGCGATAGATGAGCGTATAGCCGGAGAAGTGAGGAATGGTACATATACATACACCGGTAGCAAAAGTGGTACAAAAGGCATTATTGATCGGCCTTCAGATGTGGGAGGATGGCCGGCATATGAAGGTGTTCCCGAAAAGGATACGGATAGGGATGGCATTCCGGATGCATGGGAAACTGCACATAAATTAGATCCAAAGAGAAGCGATGATGCAAGTAAGCAGACTTTAGTGCCGGGATACACGAATTTGGAGGTATATCTCAATAACATTGTCGCTCATTTGTACTAAAAATGCAAAAAATCTACATTTTTTAACAAAATGTACTTGTATATATCCTAAAAATGTAGTAATTTTGCGGCGGATTTGTAAAATAGGCTTTACAATTAACAACAATATTAACTTTTAAAACTCAACAATTATGAAGAAATTCTTCTTTTTCGCAGCTGCAGCGCTTGCAGCAATGACTGTTAATGCACAGACTTTGATTTTTGATGCTGACACAGTAAAGACAGCAGGTTCATGGTCTAACGGACACACCTGGGAAGTTGGCGAATCTTTTGAGGTAAAACTCGTTGACACCAAGGGTAAGTTCCAAATTGATGCAAACAATGCATATTTTGGTACAGCTGACAATCATGTAAAACTGCAATCTCGTCTGAAAACTGGTGGAAAGACAGCAGAAAGTGGTGAAAATAGCATTGAGATTACTATGTATAAATCGGGCAAGTTGAATATCGCTGCTCGTACAGGTTCTAACTCTGCTACAGATCGTAACATTATTATCAAACAAAATGGCAACACGCTTCTTGACCATATTTTGCTTGAGTCTGAGGCTATCGAGGTAGCAGGTTTGGATAGCAAAGATCCGTCCAAGTTAACTAAAATTTATCCGATTCTCTCTTGTGATGTAACCGCAGGTACAGTTATTATCTCTTATCCTGTAAATGGTATCAACATCTATGCTATTGCATTAGGTGACATTGAGGTTACTCCTGCATCTGAAGGTATCGAAAACACCAACGCTGCTGTTAAGGTTGAGAAGTTCTACCGTGATGGTCAACTCATCATCCGTAAGAACGGTGTAGAGTACAACGCTCTTGGCACACGTCTCTAATCCCTAACGGATATTTTAAAAGGCTCGCAACTGCGAGCCTTTTTTGTTGTTTTACCTTCCTTTTAGCTGTCAACAGTTAGTTATTACTTAGATATTACTTGGTTATTGCTTAGTTATTACCCATCCCTCTTCCTAATGTCATTTACCTGTCATTTAGCTATCAATTACACACTCATTACGAGGTAATCCTAGACTTTACTCCTACTATCTACCTAATATCACCCTAACCTCGCCCTATTCGACAATAATTTCTGTCATGTCGCTATGTCGCTACTTTAATTATTTGTAGTGACGGTTTGACGGTTTGTCAATATCGTTGTATCTATTTAAATATCATTGATTTAGGTTAACTATAATCCCGTTTTAAAACCGTCAAACCGTCATCTTCAAATAGCGACATAGCGACATCTCATTCATCAAAAAGGCTCGCACACGCGAGCCTTTATTGTTGTTATGTACTTGCCTTTACTCCAGCGGACTTCCGTTCCAGAGGAGGTTCTTGCTATGCTTGATGTCGTTCTCCTTTTGCGGAGTCATGATGCAGTTCTGGAACGTAACCTTTTCTGAGAAATCGATCGTCATGCCTTCGCGTGTACCGTACCAACTTACGCCATCAAACAAGATGTCATGAACCGGCAGACCCTTCAAACCTACCATATCTACCGCCTTACGGGCATTGACGCAGGTGATATTGCGGAACGTGAAATTGCTCCATTCCGGATAGAACTTACTCTTATCATCCGTGTCTGTAGCACCGCGACCTCCGGCCGAACGATCAGCATAACCCGATTGGAAAAGGAATGCAGCTTCGCGGATGTCCTTCATCGTGATGTTATAGCAATAGATGTCCTCGCACCAACCGCCACGACCCGGAGCCGATTTGAAGCGGCAACCGATATCAGTTCCATCGAACATACAATCCTTCACTATCAAACGCTGCATACCGCCGCAGAACTCAGAACCGATTACAAAACCACCGTGAGCACGGTAAACGGTATCGTTCGTGATCAAGAAATCGCGTTGCGGACCTGCTGCAACTCCCTTGTCTCCTACACCGCCTTTCATACAAATACCATCGTCACCCGCGCTCACATGACATCCGGCGATGAGGGCAACCTGTACGTTACCCGGGTCCATCGCATCACCGTTCTGTGCCCACCACGGACAATCGATCGTGACGTTCTCAATAATGAGGTTCTGGATACGTGTCGGCACGAGGTGGAACTTCGGACTATTGCGCAACGTCACACCTTCAACCACCAGATTCTTCGAATCGGTGATATTGATTAAGTGCGGACGCATCTTCTCCTGGATCTCCGCCGTAGCTGCGATATTAGGGATACCGAGTTCCGGCTTCAGGTTAAACGGATACCACCAACGATAGGTCTTATCGTCCGGTTTGAGCGTTCCGCCGAGTGCCAAAGCCTCTTCCCATACTTCCGGAATCTTACCGTCACGAACCACTTTCTTCTCCTTCAGAGGACGCCAAATAAATCCCTGACCGTCAATCACACCTTTACCCGTGATACCTACGTTCTCTAACTTTGAACCATAAATAAGTGCGTTACATTTCTTACTTCCGTCACGCAGACTATCACTCTTCTGAACAAACAACTCTTTGTTCTCCGAACCCAAGATCGTTGCACCTTTGCTCAAATGAAGATCAATATTACTTCTCATCTGAATCGGACCGGTTTTCCAAACGCCTCTCGGTACAATCACATGTCCACCACCATTCTTACTCAGTTCTTTAATCGCTTTGTTAAACGCCTCCGTACAATCGGTCTTTCCGTCAGGTACTGCACCATATTGCGCAATATTAACCGACGTGGCAGGGAACTTGACCTCCTGCACACGCTCGATCTCAATCGGCAGGTTGGTGTAGTAATGGTCGTACTTACTTTGTGCGCTTACCATCAGCGCCGCGCCCAATAGTAGGGCGGAGAGAAGGACTCTTTTCATGATAATATAATTTTGAATTCTTAATTCTTAATTTTTAATTTCTATTACAACTACCGTGCCAACTCCGCAATCTTAAGTGCTGCATTGATACCATCCAAAGCAGAACTCGTGATACCTCCTGCATAACCCGCTCCTTCGCCGCAGGGATAGAGCAGGGGAGTACTCACCGATTGTAAACTCTCCGGATCGCGCGGAATACGTACCGCACTACTGCTTCGACTCTCCACACCCACGATGACGGCATCATTCGTCAGGAAGCCCGGGTATTTCTTATCAAAATCCCTAAACCCCTGTTGGAGGCGTTTACCGATATGCGCCGGTAACCATTGATCCAGCCGACTCGGTATAATGCCCGGCAAATAACTGCATGCCGGCAAATCCTTACTCGCTTTGCCTTCTACGAAATCTCTAAGACGTTGCGCAGGTGCAGCAGAGTAATTTTTAATTTTTAATTTTTCATTTTTAATTTGGGAAACCTGCTGGAACGCCAGCCGCTCCAAAGCTTCTTGATATAGAAGCCCTTTGAGCGGATCGTTTCCCTCTATATCTTCCGGATTGATCTGCACCACCATTCCTGAGTTGGCATAAGGTGAATTACGATGACTTGCACTCATCCCGTTCACGACGCAACTACCTGCTTCGCTGCCTGCCGGCACAATATGTCCGCCCGGACACATACAGAATGAATAAACGCCTCGCCCATCCACCTGCGTTACCAAACTATACGAGGCATTGCCGACGTACTCAATAAGTTCTGAATCCTGACGGCTGATGGCTGATGGCTTAAGATGGTACATGAGCTTATTGATAAGTACCTGCGGGTGCTCTGCACGAACGCCCATCGCAAAGCCTTTCGTCTCTAACTTCACACCCTCTGCCGCTAACATCCGATACGTATCATGTGCTGAGTGTCCTATCGCCAAGATTAATGGAATTTTCCATTTTCCATTTTCCATTTTCCACTCTTTGAGACTTCTCACGCAAGTCTCAAAGTGAATCTCGCCGCCATGCGCAATGATACATTCTCGCATTCGCTTAATGATGCCCGGTAACTTATCGGAACCGATATGGGCATGTGCTTCGTAGAGCACGGTATCAGGGGCACCGAAATAATGGAAAAGTTCCATGACCCGCTGCATGTTACCGCGTTTCTTCGAGCGGGAGAAGAGTTTGCCGTCCGAGAAAGTACCTGCGCCACCTTCGCCGAAACAGTAGTTCGATTCCGGATTTAAGCCTTCATTCCGATTCAGCAAAGCGATATCTTTCTTGCGTTCACTCACTTCCTTTCCCCGTTCATAAATAATCGGTTTGATCCCATGTTCAAGCAATGTTAACGCCGCAAAAAGTCCCGCAGGACCTGCACCAATAATAACCACCGATCGCTCTGCCTTATGTACGTCTTGGAAGACAGGCGGTGCATAGAGTGGGATAGCTGCATCTTTGGCGATAGGCTTTCCGTTGTCATCCGTAAGTATAGTAAGATGCACGCGCAACTCTCGCTGCCGTGCATCTACTGAACGTTTCACTACCCGCCATTGTTGCTCAGCGATAAACGCCTCGCGCGGGGTTAATATATATTGGATAGTGTCCACTAACCCGTAACCGGTAACCCGTAACCGCTATTTCCCGATCTTACTGAGTACAGCCTCCAGACCAAGTTCTTTCACTTTCTCGCTGATCTTTGCCTCCAACTCTTCGCACAGATCCGGGTTCTCTGCCAGTACATCTTTCACCTTGTCGCGACCCTGACCCAACTTGGTGTCTCCGTAACTGAAGAACGAACCGCTCTTCTTGATAACCTCGGTAGCAACCGCAAAGTCCAAAATCTCACCGATACGCGAGATACCTTCGTTGAACATAAGATCGAACTCGGCTTTCTTGAACGGAGGTGCTACTTTGTTCTTCACTACCTTCACGCGCACTTGGTTACCCTTGATCTGCTCGCCGTCTTTGATCTGACCCGTACGACGGATATCCAGACGAACGGAAGCGTAGAACTTCAATGCGTTACCGCCCGTAGTGGTCTCAGGGTTACCGAACATCACACCGATTTTTTCTCGCAACTGGTTGATGAAAATAACCGTAGTACCGGTTTTGTTCACCGAAGCGGTCATCTTACGCAGCGCCTGACTCATCAGACGTGCTTGCAATCCTACTTTGTTATCACCCATCTCACCGGCGATCTCTGCTTTCGGAGTAAGAGCTGCTACAGAGTCAATAACAATCAGATCCACTGCTGCCGAACGGATCAACTCATCTGCAATATCCAGTGCTTGTTCACCGCTATCCGGTTGAGCAATCAGCAGTTCAGCAATGTTCACACCGAGTTTCTCTGCATAAAAACGGTCAAAAGCATGCTCAGCATCGATGATCGCCGCAATACCGCCTTGTTTCTGCACCTCTGCCATCGCGTGGATAGCGAGGGTGGTCTTACCCGACGACTCCGGACCATAGATCTCGATGATACGTCCTTTCGGATAACCGCCTACGCCCAACGCATAGTTCAGACCCAGACTACCGGTAGGAATAACGGGTACATTCTCTATACTCTCGTCACCCAATTTCATGATGGCACCTTTGCCATATTCTTTGTCAATCTTCGCCATCGCAGCCTGCAACGCTTTAAGCTTGTCTGCTGATGGTGCTTGTTTCTCTGCCATAATATTGTGATTTTTAAATGTTCGTAATAACGTTATTACGTAATAACGTAATATCGACTGCAAAGGTACACAAAAAAAATGACATACGCAAGAATTTAATAAATTTTTTATTAAATTAATCGTACGAGCTTTGTGAGTAAAGAAATGTTATGTCATTTTTTTCGTAATAGCGACAAAATTCGCGAATTCCACACGCCTCGCATTTCGGCTTTCGGGCTTGGCATACATACCGGCCGTGCAGCAAAAGCCAATGATGGGCTTTGGGGATGACAAAAGCAGGAATATACTTAACTAATTGTTTTTCTGTCTGTAAGGGATTCTTGCTGTTCGTTGTAAGACCTAACCGTTCGCTCACACGGAAGATATGCGTATCCACCGCCATCGTCGGTTGATTCCATATAACTGCACAAACGACATTCGCGGTCTTGCGACCTACCCCTTGCAGCGTCTGCAAATCTTCGATAGTATCGGGAACTTCACCATGATAAACCTCCACTAACCGTTGTGCCATCTGCACCAGATGTTCTGATTTGGAACGCGGGTAACTGACGCTCTTTACATATTCGAATACTTCGTCGCTTGTCGCTTTTGCTAAGGACTCCGGTGTTGGATAGGCAGCAAACAATGCTGGAGTCACCATGTTGACTCGCTTGTCTGTACATTGTGCTGATAACATCACCGCCATCAGGCATTGGAAAGGGTTGGCAAATACCAACTCACTCTCCGCAACCGGCATGTTCGCTTCAAACCACGCCAAAATATTTTCAAACCTCGCTTTGGTCGTCATGATAGGTGCGGCTTAAGAATGTGAGTACTTGTGTCGCCTGTTGTTGCACAGAAGCGGTCTCCGGGGTGATCTCCTTTTTCTGAAGACGAAGCATCATAATCTGATAGAGTAACACGAGGCATGCTTCGATATCTGACATCGTAGGCCGGTCGGTTTTGGCCTTCAGTAG
Organism: uncultured Bacteroidales bacterium; assembly: GCA_947164985.1. Classification (GTDB taxonomy): domain Bacteria; phylum Bacteroidota; class Bacteroidia; order Bacteroidales; family Paludibacteraceae; genus Colicola. The sequence continues at coordinate 122,611 of CAMUYI010000003.1, forward strand.
ATTCAGACTCGGTTGCAAACGAATGATGGCAGCGCGGTACATGGCATCTTCGTTGAGAAGCGTAGTATGCAGGTCTTCCAGTTCGGAAAGCGCATTATTGGCTAAGGCCAAATGACCACCCTCTACGATACCTTCGCGATGCATCATCTCGTTGAGGTCATGTAATTCAGGCGTAGCCTCCGCATTCTGCGGAAACGCCCGCAAATAGTCCTCCATCTGCCATAGATAGAGAATATATTCGGCTATATTGTCTTTTTTAGATTTCATTCGTACAATGAATTCAATCGTCAATCAATCGTTAAATCGTCATTCGTCCAATCGTCAATCTCACTCATAAATACCTCAATATCTCGTCTGTCTTTCTTTGTCGGTCTTCCGGTGCCTCTATCCCTACCGCCATTACCGGCCAAGCGTGCCAACTCCAGCAGTTCGAGTTGTTGCGGAGAGGTGCAATCCTGCATATAATCGGGTACAAGCTTGGCACCTAAGCGGTTCTCCGTCAGTTGAAGTACCTTATAGGTATAAGTGATCGGACCTTTGCGTACGTTGAACGTATCGCCTATCTTGAAAGTGCGGCTGGGTTTTAGCTGTACGCCATTCATCGTGATACGCCCGTTCTTGCAGGCGTCAGCGGCGATAGAGCGGGTCTTATAGATCCGCATAGCCCAGAGGTATTTATCTACTCGTACTTCCATCATTCCATCATTAAGCGAAGCGGCTCATTTCATCATTTATTATTGTATTGATTCATGGTGCGGTCAATGCCTTGCAGGCAGAATGAGGGAATGATCTCGGAGGTTACTTTGAGACGCTCGTCAATCGTCTTTTTCTCTTCATCGGTCCATTCACCGAGTACAAAATTGATCTGCGTTCCGCGTGTGTACTCGTTTCCTATACCGAAACGTACGCGTGCGTAGTTCTCGGTACCTAAAACGGATTGAATGTTACCGAGTCCGTTATGCCCGCCGTTAGAACCCTGTTTGCGAATACGAATCGTACCAAACGGCAGATTCAGATCATCCACCAATACCAACATGTTCTCTACCGGTATCTTCTCCTGTTGCAACCAATAACGCACCGCATTGCCGCTGAGGTTCATGTACGTGGAAGGTTTAAGCAATACGAGTTCGGCATTCTTCACGCGGCAACGACCGATGAAACCGTAGCGCTTGTCCTCCCACTTGACCTCTTTCGACGCGGCAAAGGCATCGATCATCATAAAACCGATGTTATGGCGCGTACCTGCGTACTCGTCACCTATATTGCCTAAACCAACTATTAGATATTTCATATCTAATTGTTTAATGTTGAATGTTTAATGTTTAAAGAATGAGCGGAGCATCTATGACACTCCGCTCCTCTTTCATTCATTAATTCGTTAATTCCTTAACTCCTTAATTAAGCTTGTTTGCTCTGGCGTGTTGCCTTCACCTCAGCGACGCAAGCGTCAGCAGGGTTAACGAACTGCAAGCCTTCTACCTTCACGTCAGCAACGGCGATCTTCTTACCAAGACCAAGCTCGGTAACGTCGATGTTGATACGATCAGGGAATGCGGTGTAGATACCTTTCGCTTTGAGTTTGCGCATGTTCTGAACCAGTTTACCACCGGCTTTAACACCTTCAGCAAGACCGTTCAGTTGGATAGGAATCTCAACTACTACCGGCTTCTTCTCATCTACTGCGAGGAAGTCAATGTGTAGCGTCTTACCATCAATCGGGTGGAACTGCAACTCTTTAACGATAGCTTTGGTCTTGGTGTCACCAACAGTGAGATCAACGATCTGAGTGTCCGGGCTGTAGATCAGCTTACGAACGTCACCTGCTGCTACTGTGAAAGTGCAGCTCAGACCACAACCATAAATGTTGCAAGGAATCAATTCCTCTGCGCGGAAAGCTTTAGCAGCTTTCTTTCCGTACTCGCTACGCGGAGTACCTACTAATGCAAATTCTTTCATAATTAAAAAATTGTGTTACTCAATATGGGGCAGTAATTTTCCTGTGACGCTGCCCGTATCCCATCACACGAACCCCTTTTCATTAAATTCCCTCCCATGAGGGGAGGGTCAGGGTGGGGTTAATCCCTTTTTGTTGTCCACCGAGGAGTCGAACCTCGCTTCTCGGAACCAAAATCCGGTGTAATACCGATATACGAGTGGACAGCACTTTCGAAAAAGCGTGCAAAATTACTACAAAAAATTCAAATACGCAAATATTTTTGCAAAAAAAATCAATTTTGTGTGCTTTTTTACCTTTTTTCGGCAAGGAATCGTTTAATCAAGAATGTTAGGAAATACGGGAAAGTATAGAACGCACCATTCCAACCGATGTTTTTATAGCCCAGTTTGATGCCATAGTGTACATCGGGATATGCATCCCATTTGATAAGGTTGTTCAACGAAGCAGTTGCTCCATCTTTGGCTTTGACTTCCACCGGAATCAGCGAATCGGCATCACGCACAAAATAGTCCATTTCCAACGAAGGGTTATCGTGTCGGTAGAAATACAACTGCTCATAACCGGACTTACGCAACATTTCGCCTACTACATTTTCATAGATGGCACCCTTGTATGTGCCGAAGTTCTTGTTAGCGCGCAAGTCCTCCTGTGCCTCTTTGTCCAGCGATGCAATAAGTAGGCCGGTGTCATGGTAATACAACTTATAGTACTCCGGATTATAGTTGCCTTTCAGCGGCAGTTCCACGTTATTCAAACAATAGCATACGTTAATCACTCCTGCTTCTTTCAACCACTCAACGGCTCCGACGTATTCTCTGTTGCGTGCGCCCTTAGCGATTTTGGAGATTTGGTATTTCTTATTATCTTTAGCAAGGAAGGTAGATATATGGTTATATACCGCCAAAATCTTGGACTTGTCTGTCTCCTTGGCGTACTTAGTGATATCTTCTTCGTAGTCCTTGAGCAACTGGCGTTGCAATTTGAGCGTACCCTCAAAATGTCCGTTGTCGATGTACATCTTCACTACTTCCGGCATACCTCCGAGGGTCATATAGTCGCGGAAAAGATCCATCATTGTGTCCATCTCCAATTGCGAGAAAGGTTGCAATGTGATCATATGTTGATAGAGATCTTCTACTTGCTCGCGTGAGTAGCCTTTTGCCCAAAGGAATTCCTCAAAGTCCATGGAGTGCATTTCGAAGTCATCCTTGAAACCTACCGCATTGGATTCAATCTCTTCATAATAGATGCCCATCAACGAACCGGAACAGATGACGTCATAACGCCCATCCAAGCAGAAGGATTTGAGCGAAGTGGCACAATCCGGGCATTTCTGCAACTCATCAAAGAAGAGCAGCGTCTTATTGGGGATGAACTTCCATGAAGGCTCCAGGAGGGATATATTTTAGATGATAGTATCCACTTCATAGCCATTATCAAAAATCGCTCGGAACTTCTTCTGAAGTACAAAGTTAATCTCAATAACCGACTCATAGTTCGCTTTGCCGAAAGCCCGGATAGACTCCGTTTTGCCAATTTGTCGTGCACCTTTTACAATCAAAGGTTTTCTCTTTGAGCTGTTCTTCCAATCTTGAAGATATGTATCTATCTTTCTTTCAAGGAGTTGCATACTATAAAATCACATTTTTAGATATAAAAACAACCAAAAAATCACATTTTCGGCATATAAATTATGCCAAGAAATCACAAAATCCGTTGCGAAAGTACTGCTTTTTTTTGACATACGCAAATATTTTTGCAAAAAAATGCAAATCACTCTGCATTTTTGTCTCTCTTGCTTCTATTTACCTTTCATTCTCGCGAGCATCTCGCGACCATTACGGACGTCATAGATGGGTGTCTGCTCCGTTTTATTGCTGTATCTGCCCCTTGATAATTTCACTTATCTTGGGTGAGATGTCTTTGTATGCCTGACGAGCAGCTTGTTCATAATTGTGCGTGTGTCCGCCTTTCTCACTGATGGCATCCTCGTAAATACGCTGTCCTGTTGCTCCCTTCTCAATACTTATTTTTGCATCCACATAGGCGAAATACGAACTTACGCCTCCGAAGTCGCTCTTATTGTACTCTCTGGCAGTTGCAGTAATAGTTACCACCCAGTCCGCTTCACTTCCGCTCCGCACAAAGGTGCAGCCCATCGGACTCAATGCGCCTTGTATCTCGCCTTTCAATGCCGTATAGTTCTGCCCGAACATATAGGCATTGCAAATAAGATAGATGTTTATTCCGTTTTTGAGGTCGGCTATAACGCCCGTCAGACGGTGCTGCAATGTGCGTGTCTCTTGCAGTTGAAGCGTTTCTTCGTCGGCATTCTCATCCACGGCAGCGAGAATCTTCTGCGTCTCGTCGATCTCGTAGAACTGTGGCAAAGTCTTTTGCGCAAGTTCGCGTGCTTGTATCTTTTGTCCGCTTGTAATCAGTTGGTCTATCTGGTCAAGCGAAGTCTCTATCTTCGTCAGCCCGACCGTGATTTTCTTTTCTAACTGCCGGATAAGGGTGGCTTTCTTGACATACGCAAAAGCGGCTATCTCTCCCGTCTGCGGGTTGCGCCATGCCTCCACCTGCAATCCCGGTATCTCCATATCCACGTTGGTAGTAGTAGCCGAAGAAAACTCCCGTGCCGATTGCCGGAAAGTCCCTTCCATAGTACGCAAAGTTTGCGACAGAGCCTGATTGACGGTGGTATTCTGCACATGTACACGGATAGTACTTACCGCCTCCACTTTAGCAGCATTCTTCAGCCGCGACATAGCGGCTTCCATACTCTCTCCGTTTTGCCGTTGTCCCTCTGCAAAGCCGACAAAATACTGCCCTCTCGGATAATTAAAATCCCTGTCGCTGTCACTATACCAATTCGGCTGCTGCGCGACTGCCGTTAGCGATAAGGCTGAGAGCAAAAAGATTAATAGGTTCCTCATATATACAAGTTTATTTTAAACTGAAGTTAATCGGTACCGTGTATCTTACGCGTACGGGTTTACCACGTTGCTGACCGGGTTTCCATTTAGGCATCGATTTGATAACGCGAACGGCCTCTTTATCCAGCGAGGGATCGCCACCCGAACGGACTACCTCTATATCTATGATAGCACCGTCCTTGTTCACCACGAACTGGCAGATCACACGACCTTGGATACCATTCTCCTGTGCGATAGCAGGATATTTTACGTTCTCGCTCAGATATTTGATGAGTGCTTGCTGACCTCCTGGGAACTCAGCCATATCCTCTACAACAGATAATACAGCATTGGGGTCTTCTTTAAAAGTTTGAGAATCTGCACCATCGGGGTTACCTTTTTGTATCAATGATATTTTCTTAATAATGCTCCCGTCTTTTATTGCTACATTAAAATAATTTGACCTATCATATTGAAAAGGATTTTCTTTGATAGTAACTTTTAGGGTATTTCCATTACGACTAACAGAATACATAGATGCAGTTGGGTGCTGAACCTCCCAAGTGGTATCACAAGTGATGGTTACATATACTACATTGTAGTCATATGAAACAATAAAAGAGGATTTATCTACTGATAGAGTGTGGTTTTTGTATGGTTGAGTTGGCAAATTGTTCGACTGAGCAATATTTTGATTAATGGAACTATTATAAGAAGGCGTGCTATTATTAGACGAACCTCCATACAATGATGTGTTTGAATTTGAAGTTGTAATTCCTAATAATGATTCGGCTACTTCTGCGCAGTCTTTGTACATTTGCTCGGGAGCGGTACCTGCCACTTTGGGAATAGAGGAGTTGGTAATACGACCAGTCACAATATCTACCAAATTAGCGTATACTAAGATATGTGTGGCGTCATAGTTGGTGACTTCTGCAATAAGAACATATTGCGCACCGGTCATCGCACCTAATTTCTTAATATCCGAATCGCTTACATAACCTGTACGCTGAAAATTGTGTTCTCCTGTTATTTGAGCCATATCAACACGATTGTAACCTTCATATCCTGCAACACGGTTTATACCAAAAGTAATACTTTGACGCAAAAGATTCTTTACGCCAAGATTAACATCTCCGACTTTATCTACCGTCTCTAGAATAGCTATACGTTTTACTTCATTTTGCTGCGCGACTGCCGTTAGCGATAAGGCTGAGAGCAAAATAATGAATAGTTTTTTCATTGTTATTAAGTTATAATTCTATTTCTTGCTCATTTCCTCTATCTGAGCCAATGTCTTTTTCTGCATTTGCTCCTTCCATGAGTACATATCTTTATATTGCCAAGTTGATTGCATAGCGGCTATAACATGACGGGCTTGGCACCGTAAAGCAATGGATTTGGGTACCCTTTTATATTTTAAGTAGATTTCTGCCCAATTCTTTCTGGTGCGAAAAATAGTTACCTCTTTGAAGAATTCCAATGTTTCTTTCTCGTACTCACAACTGCGGATAAAAGGTATTTCTTTTGTTCTATCGACTATATATATCTTGTTCCCATTTTGTCGTAAACAAGCGTGCATGCAACTAATTTCTTCTAATACTGACTGAGGAAGAATTAAATAGTATTTAAAGAAGAATTTACTTAATTCCCTATCTACTCTGCAAAAAGTTTCTTCTGTATATCCTTGGAGTTTTAAAGACAAAGGCAAAAATTCTTGTAAGCATGAAGCCAACTCTTGCGCCAATTCTTGATACTTGAAATATAGTTCTTTACTGAACTTATCTTGCTCCTTTTTACGGAAATATCTATAACTAAGCACAGCACCGATAATTATCCCTATTATACTAGCTATTGCTCCTATTAAACTTGTTATTAGCATGTTTGTCATAATTACAACTTTATTCTTTTTTATAACGAGGCAAACGATGATTACAGAAATCCGTAATCTCCAGTTGTGCTGTTAAAGGTATTGACAAATATTTCTTTTCTATTTGCATAATTATTTATCAACCTCCTTGGGTTATAATATTATACAAAAAGATTACCATAGAAAAACTATTAACTACTGTATTAAACGTACGCAGCATGCAACACAGTCATCTTTATATATGTATAGACTACTATATATATGAATAATATCATGCTCGTTGCTTGCATATCCAGCATAATATGCACTGTGATTATTATTATTTGGAGTAGAAGACCAATATGCGGCACACTCTCCATTTCCTCCGCGTATAAAACTACCGTCACAGTATGCCCAATTGGTATTAGTGATAATAATAAAATTTCCATTGGGACCAGTACCCTTCATTCCATTACCAACCCACTGCCATTGACAATACTGTCTCAATTCTTCCCATTGTTCTTTAGAAGGTATACTTTCCCCAAATTTAGAAATTGCCTGTTCAAATGTATAGAATCCGCCTTCCTCATTTTTATCTTTCCATAATGTTCCACTAGGTAATCCTAAATCTACTAAACCGCGTGCCTTTAAATTATCTCGATATTGAGCCTGCTCTGCAAATGAGCCCTTTGATAAATTATCAGCGATCTCTCCTGCCAATTTAAGAAGTGAATTCATGTTATTTATCTCCCCACTTACATTATGAGCATTCTCTATTTCTGCTGTTTCTACATTTATGAGTCTGGCAGATATATATTTTTCTCCAAAAACATCAGACATGTCAGCGACACATACATAGTTGACGCCGAATTGAACACCTAAACGAGCAATATCTCTGTCGTTAACAGCTCCTGACCGTTGATACCCCTGTTCTTTGCTTAGCTCTGCCAAGAAACTTGATGTGCGTTCAACAGCAGTATACTTGCCACTCTTGGCAAATGCTGCTACTAATTGGTCACCAAGCACTTTACTTACTCCGGATTGTTCTCCGGTTACATACACAGCCACTTTCTTTTGCTGTGCTACTGCCGTCAGCGAGAGGGCTGAAAGCAAAATGATGAATAGGTTTCTCATATTCTTTTCGTATTTTTATTTAGTGCAGCCGAGGGAGGTATCAGCCCCCCTCGGCGCTATTCAGCCTATTTATTGGTTGATTATCTCTTGCAGAGACTCCTCAGACTGATTCTTGAAGTGATCGTCAAACTCTTTCTTGAACGACTGATAATCACCATCTATCTTCAACTCATCATCTTTCTGAATACCCTCATAAATAGGTTTGAGCAACTGATCCTCTCCTAACTCAATGACCATATAAGTTTTGAAAATACGCTCACCATTCTGCACGTATGTCATGGTTTTACGGCAAGCCACACGGAAACCGGTTGCTTGGTCAACCTCAGACATTGTCAAGCCTTCTACACGACGCAAAGACTCACGCTTCAAGTTCTGACGGACAGATTTCTTGTAGTTCATTAATAATGCTTGTACCTTGGTTGAGATTTGCGAACCTAACTCTTCCAATGCTGCCGAGCGTGCCATTTCAGCGGATAATTGTTGCTCCAGATCTTCGCCTATACCACGTGCTTGGATGAGTTCAGCCGTGCTCGCATATTCCATACACGGCTCATTGAACTCTTTTTCTTCTAATGCGGCTGCTTCTTCGGCTTTTTTCTGTTTGGCTTTTGCTTCTGCCTCTGCTGCACGGCGATCGGCTTCCTCCTTAGCTGCTTTTTGCTCAGCTACTTTACCCGCATTGGCAATGCTATCCATGCGGAGTTTGTGTTTCAGTTCTGCTTCTTCGCGTTGTTGCTTTTGCTCCATTTCCCATTGAGCCTTTTTTGCTGCTTTTTTGTCTTTGCGACTTTGCGCATTTACCGGCATGGCTACTGCCAATGACATTGCTACTACTGTAGCAAGTAACATGATCTTTTTCATGATTTTGATAATTTAATTTATATTCGCCTACTCACTTGTGGCTTTTCGGCATTCTCCATTTGGGTTATATTCTAATTACATACATAATGTTCGCGCGTTCGTATATACATGCACAAAAAAGCGCAGACTTCGCTATTGCTCATCTACGCACAAGGGTCTTAGCACTTACCCACTAGTCAAATAAACAACAATGAAACCTACGCCGATATGACAAACCGCCCGCTATGAAACAGCAGGCAGGCATGAATAGTCATACCCGTAGGCGTAATTGCTTACTTTGCTTTTGACTAGTTTTGAATTTGAAAAAGTGTGCTAAGCTTTCTGTGCGTCAAATACAAAGCGTCAATAAACGCCATTCAATATGTCAAAAATCCACCCTAAAGAAGAGACATATCCCCTCCAACGTAGATTTTCGACTGCAAAGGTACAACAAAAAAATGACATACGCAAGAGCGCACGTCATTTTTAGCGATTTTTCTTGTCTTGGTCATCTCCCGGTCTTCTCCCGCTCACCGGTCGGTGGATGCTTCTGACAGCTGAAAGCTGACGGCTATTTGGCGACAACCAAATAGTAGTTCTTTTTGCCTTTTTGGAAGAGGATGTACTTTCCGTTGAGCAAGGCTGCATCGGTGATCGGAGTAGCAGGATCGGTCAGTTTCTCTTTGTTCATCGAGAAACCGTTCGCCTGAATCATCTTACGTGCCTCACCCTTACTCGGGAAGATATTCGTCTTTTCAGCCAGCAAGTCCAACGGACCGATACCCGCTTTCAACTCCTCCATCGATATCTCATAAGTCTCCACACCGTTGAAGACATCCAGGAAAGTGGCCTCATCTAACGCGCGCAACGCGTCCGCGGTCGCGTTCCCGAATAATATATTGCTTGCCTCTACTGCCGCATTATAATCGGCTTCGCTGTGAACCATGCAGGTCACTTCTTTGGCGAGACGTTTCTGCAGCACGCGGAGGTGCGGTGCCTGTTCGTGCTCGGCGATGAGTGCTTCGATCTCCTCGCGGCTGAGGCTCGTGAAGATCTTGATGTAACGTTTGGCATCGTCGTCGCTTACGTTCATCCAGAACTGGAAGAACTTATACGGGCTCGTGTATTTCTTGCTGAGCCAAACATTGCCGCTCTCGGTCTTGCCGAACTTACCGCCGTCGGCTTTCGTTATCAGCGGACAAGTAAGGGCGAAGGCGGTCTTGCCGTTCATCTTGCGCATTAACTCAATACCGGTAGTGATATTGCCCCACTGGTCGGAACCGCCCATTTGGAGGAGGCAGTTCTTGTGCTCGTTGAGGTAGACGAAGTCGTAGCCCTGGAGGAGCTGGTAGGTGAACTCGGTGAAGGACATACCTTGCGAGAACTCACCATTGAAGCGTTTCTTGACGGAGTCTTTGGCCATCATGTAGTTGACGGTGATGAGTTTGCCGATATCGCGCGTGAAATTAATAAAGGTGTAGTCCTTCATCCAATCGTAGTTGTTCACCAACTCAGCGGCATTGGGGGCGTCGCTGTTAAAATCGAGAAAATGCTCCAACTGCTCGCGGATACATGCCACGTTGTGGCGGAGGATCTCTTCGGTGAGCAGGTTACGCTCGGCGGATTTGCCGGAAGGGTCACCAATCATACCTGTAGCGCCTCCGATGAGGGCGATAGGTTTGTGGCCGCAGGCCTGCAAGTGACGCAGCATCATGATGCCGCAGAGGTGGCCGATATGCAAACTATCCGCCGTGGGGTCGATGCCGACATAGGCGGTAGTCATTTCTTTCATTAATTGCTCTTCCGTTCCGGGCATAATGTCCTGTAACATGCCTCTCCAACGGAGTTCTTCTACAAAATTTTTAGTCATATGTTTGTTATAATTTATTCGTTCAAAACCTTTGCGGGTGCAAAGGTACAACAAAAAAATGACATGTGCAAAAAAAACGCCCAAAATGAGCGTTTTTTCGTTGTTTTCGTAATTTACGCAGTTTGCGAAATGAAAGGTCGAAAGACAAATTATTGTTTGTAAAATTCTTGCTCAAAGGCATACTCCGTACCATAGTCGCGAATGAGGTGGAGAGTGTTGCCGCTGATGCTAAATTTCATCTGCTCGTCGTACGGTTCCCATTCGATATCTTGAGCAGGACCTCCGTCCATAGAAATCGTTTGTGATTCGTTATGTACGGTAATGATGTCGCCGTCGATGGTGAACGAACCTTTGATAACTACGTGCTCGTGGGGAATCTCGATCTTTTTACCGGTCTCCTGATCGTAGAAATAGTAGTTGTTGATGTAGGTGTAGTTACCCTTGCCGTCGAAGGTAATGAAATACTCCATGTCCTTTTGGATCTGTGCCCATGTTCCAACGATGGGACTGTCAATTTTGTTACCCTCGCAAGAGGTGAATGCCAATACACTGGCTACAAGCGCGAAGGCGAAAAATAGAATCTTTTTCATAAGTCAATAAGTTATTTCTTAGTGAATACTTCTTCCCAGGAATAGTCCGGGGTGTCGTAATGGCGCGTGAGGTGAAGGGTGTAGTTCTCGATACGATACTTCATCGTCTCGTATTCGGGTTCATTACCCTGCCACTCTTCCGGAGTCTCGCCATCCATAGAGATGGTTTGTTTGGTGTTATGGATATAGATGAGATCTCCCTCAATGGTGTAGGAGCCATAGACCTTAAATGACTCGTGCGGTACTTTGGATTCGAGCGCAAAATAGTAATTCTTGGTGTAGGTATAATTACCTTTCCCATCAAAAGTGATGATGTTCTCAGAAGCTTCATTCCATTGTGCCCAAGTTCCTACGAGCGGATCGTTGGGGTTGTTACCGTTACAAGAAGTGAATGCCAGTACACTTGCTACCAGTGTGATGGCAAAGATAAAGAATTTACGCATAATGATTTATTGTTTGATGTTGTTTGACGGTGTTTATTTTACGCGGGTGTAATAGTTGATGTATTGCATGGAGTAGTCCGTGAAGGTCTCGTATTTATACGTCTTCATGACGTTACCGGTAAGTGTGGAAACGCTAACTCCCCAATCAGCAGGAATCGGGTCCGGTTTTACGGCCGGATAGTCAGGAGTGCCGGTAGCAAAGAAAAGTTGATCGTTCTTGACTTCCCACCAACCTGTTTCGGGCTGTGCATCCCAAATTCTATCGAAGCTATTGGTCTTGACGAGCGAACCATCAGCTTTGAAATCATAGATTTCTTCACCAGGCATACCGTGAATCATGATGTACGGTTCGTAGTCCGGATCTTGGTTAGTGAAGCTGGTTTCAATGCTCTTGGTGTACATGAGACGCCATTTGCCGGTGATGTTCGCTTTGTTGACATCCAAATCCGGACCTTCCGGTTCTGCTACACGCGTCATGTGGATGAGACCATCAGCGCCATCTCCTTGAAAACCTTCCCAAAGAAGGTTAGCGTGTTTTTTGTCGGCACTAATGATCTTCAGCGGGATCGGAGTCTCTTCTTCGGTGTGGAGATAGAGGATGTTTCCTTCGATCTTGTAATTGGCGGGCCAGCCGTTGATCTCCACTTCTGTCTCGGAGAGCACGTTGATATAGGCGTGCGGGGCAGGAGAAATGCCTCCGCCATCACCAATAAGGGTCGAGTCGGTGATCCACTGGGTGCCAACATAGTCTTTGGCGTTATACTCACCCGGGGTAGAGGGGTTATCTCCCGGGTTAGAGGGGGTGTTGGGATCACAAGCCGTGAAGGCGAGTGCGAGTGCCGCAATGGCAAAAACGAAATACTTTTTCATAATTTTATTTCCTTTCAATTATCAATTTTCAATTATTTTACTCGTACATAGACAGACTCGTAGTGACGATGGGTCATTCCCATAGAGGGGTCATAGTCGTAGTCGGAGCCGGTGACGAGGTAGTCGTCGTTGAAGACAAGGATGTCCTCGGGGTGACCGTACTCGTGCATTTCAGCGAGAGAGGAGTATGTGCCGAAGCAGATCTTTTTCTCTGCGACGTTCACTTCCCAGATACCTTCCATGTCAGGGCTGGGGCTGGAGTCTTCGTAGAGCATTTTGTTGTTCTCCTTGAACGTGATCCATGTGATCATACCACCGGTGGTATAATAGGTTTCTTCGGAACCATCCACTTTTGTTTCCGTCGTGGAGGCGATGACCTGCTTGTACTTACCGAGCAGCGCAGCTTCGGAGATAGCATTCTGTTTGCTGCGGTCGAGGGTAGGGAGCGCAGATACGTAAATAATTCGTTCGTTTTGACTAAGCACAATGCCTTTCTCGTCCAACGAAACGATGTCATACGCAGTCTCGCTGATAAAGATTTTGTTGTTCTCGTACTTGAACGATGCAACATTGTTGCCAAGTTGAATCTCGGTCTCGCTGGGGAGGAAGATCGGCTGGCACATGTGGGTTGTGGTGTATTCACCGACATTCACCGAGTCGAGAAACCAAGTAGTGCCGACATAGTCTTTGATGTTCAACTCGTCCGGATTAGTCGGAGTGTTGGGGTCACAAGCCGTGAAGGCGAGTGCGAGTGCCGCGAAGGCAAAGAATAAAAATTTTCTCATAACGATTTGATTTTGATTTACCAATTTGCGCACAAAAGTACTGCTTTTTTATTAAAAAGCATTCACAAATCGTACAAATCTATTCTCAAATCGTAAAAAAGTGTTACTTTTGCAGGTTTAGCTGGCGGAATTGGAGAGGGGTATAGCCGGTTACTTCTTTGAAGATCCGGTAGAAGGTTTGGTCAGAAGCAAAGCCGTTGAGGGCGATGGCATCGGCGATGGCCTCGTGATCGGAGGTGTATTGCGGATCGATGAGAATGGTTTGAGCATGCTCTACGCGGTACTGCGCTACGTATCGGGAGAAGCTGAAGCCGGTACGTCGGTTGATACAGTTGGAGACGTAAGTGCGGTTGGAACCAACAGCGGTAGCGAGGTCCTGGATGGTGAGGTTCGGGTTGGTGAAAAGTCGTTGCTCTCGCAGGGCGGTTGTGATCTTGATGAACAATTCGTCTGTCTCGGCGGTGGTAGCGTGATCCACGACGGTCTCTTCCTCTTGCGCGACCGTCTCCTTTGGAAGGATGGTATGGGCAGCGATGTAACCGAGGCTAAAGAGCAGTACAGACATGATGACCGCCGGAATGCCGACTAAAAGGCTGCCGTCGAAACGTTCGCGACCGAGGATATTGAGCAAGGTAGAAACGACGGCTGTGATACCGATGAGGATGAGCAACAAACGTGTGGGGTTCAATAAATGACTTCGATCGTCGGTGTAAGTATTATCGAGGCGTTGTTGGGTGCTTTGCAGCAAATGGAATCCGCGTACCCATACCCAAATAACTTGGAGGGCGAAGCATGCTCGTGTGCAGAGCAGCACGATGTCGCTTGCTATCCAGCCGAAGTGCGTATTGATCGGAAAGAAGAGGGCGATAAGGGCGGCGGGAAGGAGTAGAAGGGTCACCTCGAGGGTAATCTTCGTGCGCGTGAGTGCATGTAGGTACGCAAAGTATAAAGGATATACGCATAGGTTGACAATCATGTAGCTCCATTCGCCGATGAAACTCGGATGGTCAGAGAAATAAAGCCAGTGATCGGTGTAGAGGATGGTGGAGGCGATATAGAAAAGGAGTATTGTGACCATTACCCGCGGTTCGTCGTTGCCGCGGTGGAAACGCACGATGAAAAAGATTGCCCAGAAGAAGCAAACCATCATCGGAAGCGAAATGATCCAGTTATAAAATAAGTTTGGCACGGTATTTGCATACATAGGTTGTACACTTAATTAGTGAGTGAATTAAATAGAGATTGTTTGTTAAAAAGAAAGGGTTCGTCGGGAGACGAGCCCCTCTTTATTATTCCGTGACTTTCTTATATTTACCTTCAACAAGGAGCATACCCGGTAGAATCTCTCCGCCGGCGGTTTTTACAAAAGTGGTATAGGGGAGAGTCGCGCCATCGGCCTTTTCGATTACAGCATTATAGCGGTTATCCCATATGAGTCCTTTCTTAGGCTTGACGGTTGCGATATATTTGTAGGTCGTCTTGCCTGTATTGGGATCTTGAAGCCGTTGGATGACTTGGAACTTAGAGTTCTCTTTGATCCCCTCTTTCATACCGATCTTAGCGGCATATCCGGTTATTTTTCCTTTCTCATTGGTCAGTACGCTATAGACCGGAGTTTTGACCTTGAAGTCTTCGTACTGTTTAGCCAATGCCACGATGTTTTTATCCATCGAACGGGCGCAGATAGTTCGTACCAACTCTGTCCGCTCATATTCGCCTTTCAGCACAGCTTTCTTGTCATACTCATATTTGTGTGCTACGTATTTGAGTCGGTAGGTTGTTTTGTCTTTCAGGAATGCATCTATTTTAGCTGAGTCGGGTTTGTCGGTATAATGCTGTGTGTAGAAAATAGCGGCAATGGAGTCATTCCATACCAATTGGTAGAGGTACGAATGGGTTTTGACGTTGAAGCCGGTGAAACTATCCGCTATGTAACTTCCTGCTTTTGCCAACTCTCTACCGGCAGAACCTCCTGTAAACACATCGAATATGCCACCTGCAATGCCCATCGTCAGTTTGGCCACTGCGGCGTCCTGTTCTGCGGTAGTGTACGTTACATCATTTACCAGCACAAAGGTTTGATCCAGTAATTCTTCTCCGGCATCGCTCAAGGTCGCTAAACCGCGCGTGGTCTGGAGAGCAAGCGCTACATCTACATCGGACGCATTATATTGTCCGCGTGTCTGGATGAGCTCCGTGTTGAATGTGGCTTCGTTTACATTGTAACTGCTGAGGCCGAACCATTTGGCGATCATCTTCTTCGCCATCTCTTGGCGGTTTAGCAGATCTTCGGTATATTGTGCATTGGCTTCGATCTCTTTCTTGTTAAGTTGATGAGCATAAACCGCTTTATAATAGCCGGAGTCACGTTTCTGAATCCCCCATACTGTACTATTGTCAATGACACGCATTCCGTCGATGGTATGGTCGTCATATTTGTCAGGCACAGGAAGAGAGTCGAAGGCTTTGTATATCTCGCCGCCAAACTCATCTTCAGGGTGATAAACAAGCATCGTCGCAAGTGCATTGCGACGGTACTCCATATTACTTTGTGCCTGCGCGGCAAGGACCGCACAGACACAAAGGATGGCTAGAACGGTTCTACGCATTAGAGTAACGATCTGAGAAACTCGATAGAAGTGGTTTGAGCCGGTTGATGTCTACCATACGCAACACCCACTTGACGTGCAGCATCGATCTGGAGTTTTTGGATGTCTATGCCGTCCTGGTATTTCTTCATCTCAAACTTCCAATCGTCAAGCACCTTACCCTTGATCTCTTTATAGAGGTCCATCGCCTCGTCATAACAACCTGCGTCCGGAAGGATGTTCGCCAGGAATTCACCGGCTGCGTACGCACCCTTGGTGTTCTGCTCAGCGGCCCATGCCTGACGAGCAGATGCAAGGTTCTTCGCACACTCGTTGTCGATGTACATCTGGTAGATATCCAAACCGGCCGCTAAAGCAGCATCATAATGCTTGCTCTGTTGAGGGATGAGGGTAACGATAGACAACGCCTCTTCATATTTCTTCTGCTGAGCCAGATAACGTGCTTTCTTCAGCATAGCCTCTGCCTCGTGATCATAGTATTCGATGATTTTTGCCTTGCCATCCTTGATGAACTGTGCCATCTGCGGAGTCTGCAGCGGCATATGGCTGATGGCGTTGAGGTAGCATTTATTCTCCGTCTCACCCAAACCGCGTACCGTGATAGAGGTGGAAGAGAAAATCGTCTTGGCATAAGCGTCCACGATATAGAGGTTCATCTCCATCTTCTCCGAAATCTTCATCGGAGGACCGGGGATGACATCTTTGTCGAGCGGAGTTGTGGAGACGGTGAGGATAAACTGACCAAGATAATCCATACCTGCCACACCGTTTTGGGTGAGCAGTTGGGTCAACTTGTTCTCAATCATCGCTTTGGCACCTGCCGGGAAATTCTCGGATTCATCGAGTGCGTAAACGGATATCGGCAAATACTCTGTCTCAGCAGCGATCATAGTTGCGCTTATCAGCGCGGCTACGAATATAGAAAAGATTTTTTTCATAATAGTTATAAGCTTTCAGCATTCAGCTTTCAGCATTCAGCCTTCTGACGGCTGACGGCTGATGGCTGACGGCCATTAATTTTTACTTCTCTCCTAAAACAATTACTGCGCGACCAAGGCCTTTAACAAGCACCTTCGCCGGGATGTAGAACGGTTCACCTTTGAAATGCTTGGTCAGTTGTTTCGCGAAGCCGTTCGCATCGATAGCGCGTCCGCGTTCGTCGTAAACAGGGATACGTACCTGCGTAAAACGGGCTACGTTCTCGCTGGAGTACTCGCGGGTGAAACGACCTTGCACTGTGTTGAGTTGCAACCATGTCTCGATCAGATCTACCAACTCTTCTCCGCCGAACTCGCTCTCCAGGTCAATACCACGAGAGTTATTGGCGAACACCTTGATATCAAGGCTAATCTCACGACCGATATTCTGCATCTCGGTGAAATGATCCATGAGACGGTTGTTGAGGTTGTCCATGTTGGCTACGATCGCTTCTTCGAGCAGTACATCTACATCTGCAGAGATGGAAGGAGCACCTGTACCGGCCGAAGAACCGATGGTTTTAGCGGTATAAGCATCGCGAGCCTCGAGGATATAGGTCAGCGAGTGTTTTGGACCGAAATCTTTCATCTCCCAACTGAGCTCGAGGATGATGTCCGCTTTCGCCATACGTGCTACTTCGTCAAGAGGAGACTCTGCTAACTCGTTTCCGGACTTGCTCATCGTGAGGTTGTCCTCCATGCGTTGTTGCTCGATGTTCTTAAGCGTCTGCTCAAGGCTCTTGAGCGGGAACTGACGCTCTGCCATCAGGTCGTTGATCTTGGCGATAGCCAACTTAAGACCCATGTTCTCTTGCAGCGCTTGTTTGTAATTGGGCACTTTGGTGGTCATTCCCATGTTCTCTACTTCGGTGTAATAACCGTTGGAGATACACCATACATCGGACGGAATCACCATTATTTCCGGTTTCTTGATCTGTGCGCTCGCTACCAACGCTACCAGCATCATCGCGAGAGTAAAAATATACTTCTTCATAATTTTCAATTTTCAATTTTCAATTCTCAATTATCAATACCTGCCTCCGCCGGGAATAATACCGTCAGCCACAAGACGATCTTTGAGGGCGGCACGATCTACTGATACGGTTACGGTCTCGATCATCTGACGTCCGTCACGTTGGTAACGGGTCGTGGTCGTACGTTTGTCACGCAGGTCAACATATTTTTTCCACGGACCGTTGTCCTGGAAGAATACGCGGAAATAGTCCTCGTGTTTCTCTTTGGCGTTCTTATCAAAACAGAGCGGCTTGAGTCCTTCCGTCCCGGAATTAGCCGATTGGATGCCGTCAAAAATAACCTCTTGCACCACTTTGCGTTGTGCGTCGGTGAAGGCGATAGCGGCATTGCGGGCGCGCACTTGTGTGCGAATAACAAATGTGCCATCGTAGTTGGCGCTGAGTAACTGGCTCGGCGCGTCATAATACGCTTGCGAACGCTTCGGACCACAGCCGGTAAAGATGATTGCCGTTACTACGGCTAATATAATAGATAATTTTTTCATAACTATTAATTTTCAATTCTCAATTATCAATTGTCAATTATTTAGAATCCTGAGTTAAGGCCTTTGATGATACCGGCTGCTTCGAGTGCTTTGCGCAGTTCATCCTTGCGCACGCTCACGATCTTACCAACCTTGTATTCTTTGCCTACTTTGACCACTTCCGTCGATCCTTCAATGATAGAAGCGTATTTCTGGTACTCACCGCCTTCAGCAAAGAAGCTGTCGAAATACTCTTTGTACTGGGTCTCAACACCCGGCATATTGGCCATCGGACGCTGGGAAACGCAACCTTGACCGCCGCCGTAACCCTTGAAAATGACACCGTGTACAGCATTCTTGCGGCATTGGTTCTCTGCGATATTGGCTTTCTTGGAATAGCTCCATACCTTCACGAGATACGTGCCTTGAACCGCATTGCCGGCACATTCAATGTCATAACGGAACTGCTGGGTGTCTTTGTCTGCTTGTTTCTTTGCACCCGCCATCATCGGCGTGCAGAGTGCTACAACGAGTAGCGAAAGAAGAAGTTTTCTCATATGATAGTGTTTTAGATGTTTCAGTTTTAGTACAAAATTTGTTCTATTCGATTTAGGTTAAGAGCAGAAGAGCCCACGATCTCGCAAGACCGTGGACTCTTTGCATTAAAATTTGTAGCGAACACCGAGTTGGAGACCATATAACCCCGGAATGTTAAATCCGAGTTGTCCGTTGTTAAAAATAGGGTCGTTACTAACTCCGAGAGACGGACGCCAATCTACCGAAAGTTGGAGCGGGAACCAGAAGTCATACTCGAGACCGACATGACCGGCTACACCGGCATACCACCATCCTAAAGCATTGCTGGCTAAAGGAATACCGTAACCACCGGAACCACCGACACCCATGTACCAATGCCATTCACCCTTTTCATTCCAAGGAAAGGCAGTGTTAAACGGATCGATCCAATCGTAGGTTACGTGACCACCGACAGCAAGGTGCGCCTTAGATTGGATAGGCAGAAAAACGTTTGCTGCTACATCCAACATATTGCTCTCGCCAAAACCGTGTTGATACGAGAACGAAGACCAGGCACCAATGTTTGCACCAATCGCACGAGGTTGTGCATAGGCCATTACACTTGCCATAGCAAGCAGAGCTACAAATAAAATCTTCTTCATAAATCAAACTCCTTTATTTTTTTTACCCTAAAAAAACAGTCGGGATACCGATATACCGTGATACCGGTATCCCTAAACAATTACTTACTCAGCGCCAGCGCTACATTCACAGCGCAAGCAACGGTACATCCTACCATCGGGTTGTTACCGATACCGAGGAAGCCCATCATCTCTACGTGTGCCGGAACGGAGGACGAACCTGCGAACTGAGCGTCGCTGTGCATACGACCGAGGGTATCGGTCATACCGTACGAAGCAGGACCTGCTGCCATGTTATCCGGGTGCAAGGTACGACCTGTACCACCACCGGAAGCCACCGAGAAGTACGGTTTGCCGGCGAGGATACGCTCTTTCTTATACGTACCTGCTACCGGGTGTTGGAAGCGGGTCGGGTTGGTCGAGTTACCGGTGATGGAAACATCGACGTTCTCGTGCCAGAGGATAGCAACGCCCTCACGAACATCGTCTGCACCGTAGCAGTTCACTTTTGCACGCGGACCGTCGCTGTACGCTTTCTTACGAACGATTTTCAGCTCGCCGGTAAAATAGTCGAACTCGGTCTGTACATAGGTGAAACCGTTGATACGGCTGATGATCATAGCAGCGTCCTTGCCCAGACCGTTGAGGATGCAACGAAGCGGGTTCTTACGAACTTTGTTCGCCATCTCAGCAATCTTGATAGCGCCCTCAGCAGCTGCGAAACTCTCGTGACCTGCCAGGAAAGCAAAGCACTGGGTCTCCTCGCGGAGCAGACGAGCTGCCAAGTTACCGTGACCGATACCTACCTTACGGTCGTCAGCTACGGAACCCGGGATACAGAATGCCTGCAAACCGATACCGATAGCCTCGGCAGCGTCAGCGGCGTTCTTGCAGCCTTTCTTCAGCGCGATAGCGGTGCCTACTACGTAAGCCCATTTCGCGTTCTCAAAACAAATACGTTGGGTCTCCTCGCATGTCATATAAGGATCGAGGCCGTATTGCTCGCAAATCTGGTTGGCCTCCTCGATGGAAGCGATACCGTTAGCGTTCAGAGCGGCGAGAATCTGTTTCTCGCGGCGGTCTTGCGACTCAAATTTTACTTCACGAATCATAGTGTCTCCTCCTTAGTTTTTGCGTGGATCAATCGATTTAACTGCACCTTGCTCTTTGGTCGTGCGGCCGTAAGTACCGGTTACGCTCTTCAGCGCTTCGTCTGCCGGAACACCTTTCTTCACAGCGTCCATGAACTTGCCCATGTGAACGTACTCGTATCCGCAAACCTCATTGTCCTCATCGAGGAACTCCTTGGTGATGTAACCTTCGGTTAACTGCAGGTAACGAACGCCTTTAGCCTTGGTCGAATACAGCGTACCGCACTGGCTAACGAGTCCCTTACCGAGGTCTTCCAGACCTGCACCGATAGCCAGACCGCCCTCCGAGAACGCACTCTGCGTACGTCCGTAAACGATCTGCAGGAACAACTCACGCATAGCGGTGTTGATAGCGTCGCAAACGAGGTCGGTGTTCAGCGCCTCAAGGATCGTCTTGCCCGGCAGAATCTCAGCAGCCATAGCAGCCGAGTGAGTCATACCCGAGCAACCGATGGTCTCTACGAGCGCCTCCTCGATAATACCGTCTTTTACATTCAAGCTGAGTTTGCAGCAACCTTGTTGCGGTGCACACCAGCCAATACCGTGCGTCATACCCGAGATGTCCTTGATCTCAGTAGCCTTCACCCATTTGCCCTCTTCGGGAATAGGCGCCGGTCCGTGCTTCGGACCTTTAGCTACTACGCACATTTCTTGTACTTCTTTCGAATAAATCATGTGTTTTGAAATTTGTTATTTATAGTTTGTTCATTTAATTAGTTATTGGCTTAACTTATCCACCAAGTCGGTAGCGAACTTGAGACTCATGATATCCATGGTCGGATTGCCGCCGTTGTTGCCTCCCATGATCACAGTCGGCAGTTGCAGTTTGGATACCGCTTGCGCTACGCCCACCTTGGTCTTATAGTCCCATTCGGCGCGTTCCTGCGGCGTCAGACCTGCTGCCACTTTGGCACGGTTGGCTGCGGCTTCGGCTTCGCCCTCGGCGATAATACGCTTCTTTACCTCGTTGGCTTTGAGTGCCTCCAGACGAGCTACCTCATATTCCTGCTCGGCTTTCGTCACCTCCACAGCTTTCACTTTCTCTTGCTCCCACTTGGCTTTGGCGGCTTGTGCTTTACCTTCTTCCTCAGCGCGAATGGCCTCTTGTTGTGCCGCAAGCGATTTGGCTTTGGAGGTCTGTACCAACATGTTCGCCTCCTGTTGCTGCTCGATCTGTTTCTTCACGCGGTCTTCGTAGTCGATTTTGGAGACAGACACCTGTCCAATCTCGATGCCATAGTAGTCAAACGGCGATTTCTCCGAACGGCGGTAACCGCCTGCAGCGGTGGAATCCGCGATCAGCACGGCAAATTTCTGCTGCTTCTTCTCGCCGGTAATCGGGTCAATGACTTCGGAGATCTTGACAGCAGTTGTGTAAACGCCGTTGTTCAGCTGGTCGGTGATATATTCGATGAGGTTGTTCTTCTTCTCCGATACACTTTCGTAGGCGGACATGAGCGGTCCCGAGGCATACACTACCTTCACTACCGTCGGACGAACAAGGTCGTTCATCAGGCGGTCCATGCCGTTGTAATCGGTCTGGATACGGAGCATATGTTCGCGGTCGGTAGGCAGTTTGACACGGAGCGAACCGAATATCTCACCGTTCGAAGCATCGTTGAAGATGACAGGGATCGGTTCGCCGTTGTTCTGCGCGCCGAACCAGAGTTGCTCGGTCTTGTGGTACTTGGTCGTATGCCCTAATTTCTGCGCATACATACCCGGCTGGCTCCATACGTACATGGTACCGGTGATAGGTACTTGGTTTACCACGATGTCTTCATTCTTCACATCCTCCACGAGGGAACCGATGCAGCAAAGGAAGACGAGGACTAAAATTCCGATGACGGAAGCTACGACAATTTTTTTGACCGGGAGTTTTTTCTCCGAGGAAAGGTTTTCTATAGCCATTTTTTTCATGATTTGTGTTCGTTAGTAACTGATCTTGTATCGACTATATGTTCCTAAACCATATAGTCCATCCATAGAACGGAATGAGCGTTTTCTTGAAATCTACGTTTTTACCAAACAGGTTCGTGAACAGATGTGTGATCACGGTGGCATAGTAGATTGCCAAAATGATCACCAACGCCCATACTATCAATGCTACAAATCTCATATTTCGTGTCCTATTAAAAAGCGCTGCAAAATTACACAAAAAAAATGACATACACAAGAGTGTATGCCACTTTTCTGCAATTTTTCTTTATTTTTTGTAAAATTCATCTCACCTTATGCCCTGTTACCATATAGGTCTTGTCTCCGATGAGGATGTAAACATTCCCATTTCGGATGAGTTTTTGAGCCTTATTGCCGGGTACGGACACTTCATACGGAGTGTTAGACGGCTCGTTGGCCTCATAAACAGCTTGAATGTTTATTCCGTTCACCAGGTCGCCTGCCACTATTTGCCATTTGAGGAAAGTAAAGCCTTCTATTTCAGGTGCGTCCGGTAGGTGTAGTGTCACAGCTTCAGCGTCCAACTGCAAGCCTGTTTGATCAAGATAGACTACATCGTAAATACTGTCTTTCGGCTCAACCGTCTCTTCAATCGGCAGGATGTTTAAGAACTCTTTCCATACCTCTGCAGCTTGGTAGGCGGCAACACTTTCGGCAGGAACATATACGGGAATGGATCTATTTGTCAAAACAGCGACTCCAATATCTTCAAAGAAACACGAGAATGTAGTTGAATCACAGGTTGGTGGTGTTACCGCATAACAAGTCATTTTCTGTAAGAAAGGCATTCCTAATGCTGAAACACCGCATCGCTCTACACTGCTTGGAATAGTTATTTCTGTCACGCCAATACATTCCTCAGATGCGACACAATTGAAGGCATATGCCGCAACAGAGACAATACCTTCCGGAATGGAATATGCCCCGCAATAGTTTCTTGGCATAAAGGCAAAGATAGTGGCATTATAAACAGGTTCAGTCAGACTTTCGCATCCCACAAATGCCTTATGACCAATCGCATGCACGCTGTTGGGTACATTGACAGACTGCAGGTTTACGCAGTTGTAGAATGCTTCCGGAGCAATCGCGGACAGTCTGTCTGGCAAAATGACCGTACGAATGCGCGATAAATACTGGCGCCATCCCAAATTAACCTCGCCGCTCCACATCGCCCCCGTTCCGCTGATGGTCAGCACACTGTCACATGTGAGTGTCCATGTGAGGTTGTTGCCGCATGTGCCGGAAGCGATAAGACAGGGTTCGGGTGTGAGAGGTAAGATAATATTCATGCTGGTATCCCTGATGGCGCACTCGGTTTCGACGATATATCGCATGTGTATTTCAGTAGCTGTTTGTGACACAACGTAAGGCATATCCATCCAAACATCCCCCTCCAGCACTTGCCACTTAATGTTCGTTACCCTCGCAGTCAAGTCCGTAGCATCGGCAGCGAACTGCTGCTTGAGCGCATAAATAGTAAAAGTCGTATCAATAGGTTGTCCGTTGGCTACAACAGGTAGTAGAGAAATCTCATCCTGTGAGTAGAGTGCAGGCTGAAGCATAGAATAATATATTGTTATTGTATCCACCATGCGTGGTAGACCGAGGGTGTCAAGCACGATGGAAGTCAACGTATCCGGATTGTAATATGGACCCGGCGGACAGATTGTATCGTTTCGGAAGACATACTTATATTCCTCAATCGGGAAGATATATTCGATGCGCATGATAGTATAACACTCTTCGCTCTTGACTACGAGCAGCAGTGTGTCCATGTATTCGTTCTTGGAGTAATACTTGGACAAATCCAACGGAGCCTCTTTCTTGGAATCAAGATCCCCGTTAGCCTTGTAAACCGGTTTTGCCCAATAGGCGGTATCAATTCTAACAATCAAATCCACCGAATTACCGAGGTTGCGGTAGTATTCCGTCAGAGCGGCGTTCGACTCAGTCACTTGCAGCGGCAATCCTTGAACGAGCAGCGGAGCCGCACCTATTCCACGCATTTCTTCGGCAGAAAGAGGTTCCGGCATGACGAGCGGATGGATGTAGAACGTAATGATAGAGTCTTTCATTTGCAAACCATCACGGAATTCGACGGTGTCAATCCAAGTCATAGAGTGCTCAACCGGACCGATGGTCTTCCAATTATAGGTAGTCTCATCTACGAACGTCTCACCATAACAAACATATGCAACAATCGTATCTCGTATGGTATCACGTGGCATATCGGGAATAAGTTCCGCATGAATGGAAATATTTTGATCCGATGTAACATTATATATCATCAATGGCCACACAAATCGTTCCAAGAAATCACGATCAATATCGAAAGAGTCGCTCCCAAAAGGCTCCAGCACATATGATTTCTGGAAAATACGCTCTTCTTCTCTGCAATCAAAATATACATCCGCATTCACATTGGCAGTCCCATTTCCTGTGTTAATGAATTTGATACGCAGGTCGCATGTATCCGGAATGATAGGATTGAATGTCCCGTCGTACGTGTTTAACGCATACCAGCGATTCAAATCCGCTGATTGCTCAACAGGTTCCCAATTAAGGAAAATGGACTCATAACACGATTCGCCGGGAACATAGCTATAATATGTATGCTCAATACGGCAACTCGTAGAACTGGTACAGGAGAATAACAAGTCTGGCCAGCCTAATGCTGCAAGTTGGTCGTTATATAAAAGAACGCTTTCCCCACTGGCTGGGTCTATGGTGAACGTCGTGTCATAGAAAGCAGGTGAGTTACAATCGGTCTTAAAGTTGAGAGAAATGGTGTTCGAGATGTCATTGTCGTAGTAATCTTCGTCTATGTTTAAAAAACTAATGGACAAATAATACTCCATTACCTCATTCTCATCCCGATCAGGTGCTTTTATATCGTACCATTTTGTTCCTGCTTCTTGGAAACCGCCGCCATGTTTTGACTCTTCGCAAGAATCACCGCCTGGGAAGACCAACTGCCAATTTAATTGCACATTCCCCATCGAAGAAACTGTGAAATAAAGGTGGGTAAGATGCATTCTCACAAGCATATTTGCGTCCATGTTCGGCGATGTATATACCCCATGTGGTGCCAAAGTAAGTGAAACGCTGTCCATTTGCCCCGCAATCGTCATTTTATATATTACGTCCACCGACTCGGTGTTAGATAGATTGGTTATATGGAAATGCAGTGAGTCTGCGCCTTCGTACAGGGGAACCAGGTCCATATAATACCATCTGGTACCACTATAATGCATTGTTCCGTTGTCCCAATCATAATCAATCGCGTTGGCCATATTAGAACCGTCATTGCGGCCGATGGCCAAAAGACTCATGGTGGTTATGAGTGCAAGCAGTAGAGTAAAGATTTTTTGTTTCATAAACTGGATTATTATATACTGTTAATTTTGTAATTAAGCCAATAAATAGCAAATACGAATACTTTAATATATCCTTTTGCTTAGCGATTAAGCGCTGCAAAATTACTACAAATTTTTGAAATATGCAAGATTTTTAGCAAAAAAATAATCGATTTGCTTGCAAAGAGAAGATTTCTTGGAATAGTCTAAGCTTGCTTAAGCGTGATTTTTTTGCTTATTTTCCACCTTCTCTCCAGCCTCTCCCAATGGATGCTCAATGGATGCTGAAAGGGTGCTCAATAGATGCTCATTGGTTGCTTCATCTATTGTCACCCTTTCTTCTTCCCAATATCATTGCTATGATTTTGGACTATGATTTTGGACTTTTCTACAATCTCCTTAAATCTGCTGCAAAGATACAACTTTTTTTTGAATTATCCAAATTTTTGTCCCTCAAAAAAGTAACATTTTTGCATTTTTTAATATAGTTAGTCCATTAGTCCGACATCTCATGCCGATGTATGTCCATTTCGGCGGATTGTATCCGCCAATTTTGGCAGATTTTAGATAGTAGATTATTCCTTTGTAGCAACCAAGGTTATGGAGCCGGAAATAGTACCACTTTTGCCTTGACTATTTGCAATTCCATTAACATTAGCTAAGCAGGTTACCGTATTTCCGTTTTTGATTGCCGGCTGGTAATTGAAAGTAATTTGCATGGAAACGCCATTACTATTTTCGTTGATCGTAGTCGGATTTAATATCAATGTGTTACCGGAAACAGAACCATCCACATCAGCAACTATGTCACCTGTCAGTTTTATTTGATTTCCTGTTCCTACTTTTTCACAGTAAATTGTTCCTTTCCCCTCCATTGGAATGGTTCCTGAAGCTGTGCCATCAAAATATAAGGTGGCACTTCCTGTTTGAGTGAAGGAATATTCTCCTACAAACGTGTCGCGAGGATCAACCTCTTGATTGCAAGAAGCGAACACTAAACCGATAAATGCCATCAATACAAAGCAAATATTCTTTTTCATTTCTTTTGTTTGGCAGTTATATCCCATCGCCTCGTCGGTTTTAATTAGTATTAGTTTTGTTAGTTATACAATTATAAACAAAAAAACGTGAACCACTTTATTTTGTCGTGCGGTCGTGAGAGATACCGGAATACCAAATAAAGTCGTCCACGCAAAGCGTAGACGTTTGTATTCTCTTCGGTATTCTTGTCTTGGAAATTTCTCACGTTTCACGACATTCCGAAAAATAGCAAACGCTTATTTTATCATGTAGCGCACACTTGCGCTTGTCCTTCTGTTTTACGTCGGCAAGCGACGATTCATTTTTTTACACTCTATTGAATATAGCGGTGACTTACTTTTTTATTCTTGCATTAAATACTCAGGAGCTATGTCTAACTTGCCATTTAGCCAACTGACAGTCCAACCGTCCAATTCAAATTGGCTAAATGTCTTCTGATCTTTCAGTGCGGCAAAAAGAGGATGAGACGCAATATAATCTTTTGCATCAAACTCCTTTACCTTCCCGTTCGAGAATGTCAACTCCAAACGGTACTCGCCTAAATACTTGGCATTTGTAATCCAAACAAGTTCCATATTAGTCAAGTGGTTTAATATTGATAATCTCTTCGCCTTTCTCCATGCGAAGCCAGTTTTGCTTGAGTGCTTCTTTATTCTGGTCGTACCATTCATATACCATATTTACCACTCTACGCGGCAGGTTACCATTTAACTCACCGGTATTGATATCCATGGTCGCACGGTAATCATTGTAGCGAATGTGAAAATGCGGAGGGTTGTGCTCCGAATTATACATTGTAATCACAATTCCATAAAAGCGACTAATCTCTGGCATAGTTTATTCTCCTATATTTTGTTACCTTTGCAAATTCGTTGCAAAGATACTACTTTTTTTTGATATGCACAAAAAAATCTGCATTTTTCTTGCAGATTTCTTTCCTTTTTTACTCCCAGGGCAAATTTTCAGCTCCATCGTCTTTGTAAATTAACCGAATCGTGTCGCAAACTCCGCGCGGATTTCGCAATAGAGGCCTCGTCGAATAGAAGCACTCGCCGGTGATTTCGGGGATGGTGCGGTTGAGTTGCATCTGGCGTGAGATCTCATTGCCTTGACCCCAAGGGTTCTTAGCCGAAGCGTTCTCGAGACGATAGGGCGCCATACCAATGTAAAGGCGGCAATTCGTACCGTGTACTTCGTTTGCCCACCAATGCGCAAGGATCTCATAATCAGCGGCTTTCTTGCCGATCTCCCAATAAAGTTGGGGCAGAACATAGTCTATCCAGCCGGACTTTATCCACAAGCGGATGTCCGCGTATAGGTCATCATAATTGGTGATGCCGGCTGTCGTGGCGCTACCTGTAGAATCCACACTTGCATTCCTCCAAACACCAAAAGGCGAGATTCCGAACTGCACATTTTTATTGCATTCACGAATGGTTCGATGAATGTCTTGGATGGCCAAGTTGACATTATTGCGTCGCCATTCGGCAATATTGTCGAATCCCCGCGGGTACTTGGCAAAGGTCTTCGTGTCCGGAATAGGCTTTCCCCCACTCGGATAGGGATAGAAATAATCGTCCATATGGATGGCTTGGATGTCATAGCGCAAGACGATATCTTGTACAATTGTACAAATCCATTCGCGCGTAACCTCCAATCCCGGGTCAAAATACCATTGTTTGTTGTACTCCCAAAACCACTCCCGATGCTTGCGCCAGATATGCTCCGCACAAATCTCCGATGTGTCCGTCTTGGCCAAATTAACGCGGTAGGGATTGAGCCATACATGCACCTCCATGTTCCGCTTATGTGCCTCCTGAATCGTCCACTCCAACGGATCCCAAGTGAGGGGCGCACCTTGCGTACCGACTAACCAATGACTTGTGGGCTCTAACTCGCTGTAATACAGTGCGTCGGCTGTCGGCCTTACCTGAAAAATAATGGCATTGATGCCTATCGCCTCCAGCGAATCTAACAACCAGACCATCTCTGCCTGTTGCTTCTCTGTGTCGCCCACAGCCTCTGCCGTCGGCCAATCGATATTGGCGACCGTCGCTATCCATGCACCCCTAAAGCCGATCTCTGCTCGCGTTGGAACAAAGCATAAAGCGCATAGACAAAGGACTAATATGTTCTTGATAATTTTCAATTTTCCATTTTCAATTTTCCATTACGACTCCTTCGCTCACATGAAAAATGCGTGCATTTTCACTGGGACGAAGGATGTCGGTAAGGTGTTGTCTATCCGTGTCGGTAATAAAAATCTGCCCGAACTCCTCGCCTTGTACCATCTCCACGATCCGTTCAACCCGTTCGCTGTCCAACCGATCGAAGATATCATCAAGCAACAAAATTGGCTTCGCGCATTTTCCATTTTCCATTTTCCATTTTCCATTCGACAGGTACAAAGCCTGTGCCAATTTCATCGCGAGCACAAAAGTCCGTTGCTGACCTTGGCTGCCGACTTGCTTGAGGGGGTAGTCGCCAAGACGCATATCGAGGTCATCTTTATGAGGACCTTGCGAAGTCCATCCGAGTATCAGATCGCGTTGACGCGTCTTCACATACGCTTCGCGTAAATCGCGTTCTTGCAGTTGGGAAACATAGCGTAATTGCGGTAACTCATCGTGCATTTCGGTCGCATCATTGCGACCGGAGATAGCGTTGTAAGTCTTAGCAAAATAGGGTTCAAAAGCCTCAAAAAACGCTGTCCTGGCTTTGAAGATATACTCTGCCGGTTCGACCATTTGCCATTCGAGAACCTCTAACAAATCATGCGGCGGTTCAGGGCTATCTGCATATTGCTTCAATAATGCATTCCGCTGTTTCAATAACGCATTGTATTTGGTCAAACAATCCAGGTATTTGCGGTCCAACTGACTGATGACTACGTCCATAAACCGCCGCCGTTCGTCCGAACCCTCATCGATCAACTGTTGGTCGCTCGGACTGATCATGACGAGCGGAATGAGACCTATATGATCAATCAACCGCGGATAGTCTTTCTTGTCCTTCCTGAACTGCTTCTTAACGCCCCTTCTCAACCCGCATGAGATCGTAAACTCCCCATAATTGCCTTGCACAAGTGCCATCTCTTCGCCATGCGTGATATTGAGGCTATCTTGGCTCGTAAAAGCCGATTTGGCAAAGGACAATAGGTATATCGCGTCCAACACATTCGTCTTACCCTGTCCGTTAAGACCCACCAAGCAATTAAGTTTGGGGCTAAACTCCAAACTTGCCTCGCGTATATTGCGATAGTTAAGAATATTTAATGATTCTAAAATCAATTTTTAATTCTTAATTTTTAATTTTTAATTTCATTACGCGTATGCCTCTACGTCCTCTTTTGTGATCTTTGCCCCTGCAAGAATAATCAATCGCTCTACTACGTTTCGCAACTGACGAATATTACCCGTCCAGTTCTTTCCCTGTAGCGCCTTAATTGCCTCTTTATCAAAGGTTTTGAGGGCAATGCCTTGTTCCGCACAGATCTGCTCAGCGAAATAGTCTACTAATAATGGAATATCCTCTAACCGATCATTCAAAGCCGGTACGGCGATGGGGATGACGTTCAGACGATGGAATAAATCTTCGCGGAAATTACCGGCCTCGATCTCTTTTTGCAGATCTTTATTGGTTGCCGCCAATACGCGCACATTCACCTTAATCGCCTTGTCCGAACCGACGCGTGTGATCTCGCTCTCTTGCAAGGCCCGCAGCACTTTTGTCTGTGCCGCCAGACTCATATCGCCTATCTCGTCCAAGAAGAGCGTACCGCCATCGGCCTGTTCGAACTTGCCTGCACGGTCCTTCACCGCGCCGGTGAACGAACCCTTCATATGACCGAACAACTCACTCTCAATCAACTCACTCGGTATCGCGGCGCAGTTCACCTCTACCATCGGACCATTCGCACGCGCTGAGTTCTCGTGGATCATATGGGCAACTACCTCTTTACCGGTTCCGTTCGGACCGGTGATCAGTACTCTTGCCTCCGTCGGAGCTACCTTATCAATAATCTCCCGCACACGAGTGATAGCGGCACTCTCACCGATCATCTGTAAACCCTTAGCAGCCACTTTTTTTCGTAACTGCTTGGTCTCTTGCTTGAGGCTTTTGCTCTCCAAAGCATTCTTGGTTGTGATGAGTATCCGATTGAGATCCAACGGTTTAAGTAGAAAATCATAAGCCCCTATCTTAAGTGCCTGAACGGCCGTCTCTACATCTCCGTGACCACTGATCATTACTACCGGTGTCTCAATCGCTTCTTCTCCGGACTTAAGCGCCGTAAGTAATTCAATACCATCCATCTCCGGCATTTTGATATCCGTGAAAATAAGGTCATAAGCCTTAGCCTGCGCCATCTCGAGACCTTGTTTACCATTCTCCGCTACATCTACTTCGAAACCCTCGTCCGCCAATATCTCGCGCAACGTGTTTCGAATCCCGCGTTCGTCGTCTATAATTAGGATTTTAGCCATACCATATCAATTTGCCTGCAAAGGTACTGCTTTTTTTTGAAATGTGCAAATATAAACACAAAATTATACGAAAAAAATTGTAACATGGAAACTACAAAAGTGAAAAAAGTTTCCAAAAAATTTGCATATGTCATAAAAAAGCAGTACCTTTGCAGCCGTTTTGAGTCAAGACCAGAAAAAAAATATTATAAAAACGGCCGGCGAACTCTTCTTTCGCCTTGGTATTCGTTCGGTTTCTATCGATGATATATGCCGTGAATTAGGTATGTCGAAGAAGACCTTCTATGTCTATTTTTCTTCCAAGGATGAACTGATTGAGCAGCTCTTGGAGACCAATATTGCGCATCTGGAGCAGAAAATGCAAATGACCTTGGAGTCCAGCGATTTCAGCGCCATATTGCGTAAGTTCACACATTGGATATCAGCCGAAAAAGAAGATGTTCGCAAAGTGCCGCAATTGGTCTATGACTTGAGAAAATACTATCCTCGTCAGTATAATGATTTTCAGCGCCATTCATTTGAGACGCAACAACATTATATTGAGCTGTTTATTGAGCGAGGCATGGAGACAGGACTCGTGCGCGCGAATATAAACAAGGAGTACACCTCGCATTTGTTTGCGAAGATATATACCGACGCTTTGCGGGATTTTGAACAGATTGAGTCGAAAGGGCACAATCTCCCGCAGTTTAGCCGCGTGGCAACGGATATCCTGATGCGAGGCATTTTAAGTGAAGAAGGATTAAAATTGTATCAATAACATATGAAGAAAAAACTATTATTTATTATTAGCGTTCTCGCGATGAGTACAGCGGTAATGGCGGAAGATCACGTCATGGCCGCTACGAAAAGTGCAAAAGAGCAGACCAATGTTCCGAAAACGCTGAATCTGTCTCTCCAAGAGGCGCAGGACTTTGCCATCAAACAGAACAGAAGTCTCAAGAATGCTTCCTTAGCGGTGCAAGAAGCCTATGCAGCGCGTTGGCAAACGATTGCAGCAATGCTGCCGAGTGTAGATGGATCGATAGGAAAAAACGTCATGTACGACGATGATTTTAAGGAGAAGATGATTCTTTTCCCAGGCATGCAGCAGCCGATGTCCATGTCGCCTTGGATCTACGGAGTGACAGCTGCTGTCGGAATCAACGGGCAGGGTGTGGTTGGCGCGTTGCTCAATAATGTGGCAATCAAGATGAATAAGATTGCTCTCGAGAAATCCGAGAACGAACTGCGTAGCAGCGTCATGAGCGCGTACGTATCCGTTCTGGCCCTTCAGAGCATCGCCGGCTTGCTGGACTCGAGCCTCGTGAATATTCAGGAACTCGAGCAGATGACCCAGAACGCAGTTAATGTCGGTGCAGCAGAGCAGACTTCGGCTGACCAGATCCGCGTGCGTGTAAACACGCTCAAAAACAGTATCAACGCCCAAAAACGCAATGTCGAATTGGCGACCAATAGCCTCAAGGTCCTGTTGGATGTACCGGTGGAGACCGAATTGGTCTTGACGGAGAATATGGACGAGGTGCTATCTCCGGATAGGGTACTCGAGCTGTTGAGCCAGAATTTCACGTTGGAAAATAACTTGAATTATCAACTTCTCCAACAGCAAGTCGAACTGGCGAAAAGAAACGTGCATATGGCAGGATGGGCCTATGGACCAACGGTTAGTCTCGCCTACCAGTATAACTACCGAGACTATGGTGGCGAAGCGGGTTTCGAGATGATGAACTCACCACATACCATCGCTTTTACGGTTAAGATGCCTCTCTGGTCATCGGGTAAACGCGCTGCAAGCGTGGTCGAGAAGAAGATTGCGCTCGAAGAGGCGAAAAACACCCTCTCCGAGACTACCGACAACTTGGAAATCCAATATCGTCAGTTGTGCTTCAACTTGACAAACGCCTATGAAACCTATCTTAACGAGAAAGATAATATCGAGGTGACACAACGCGTCTTCAATTCCTCTACCGAGAAATTCAAATGGGGCGCTGCATCTAACTTGGAGCTTACCAACGCTTCCAATGACCTCATCAATGCGCAATCTACGTACGTGCAAGCGATGCTCTCATTGATAAACGCCCAATCGGAGCTGGAGGAGTTCCTTAATAACTAATTACGTCATTACCTCATTACGTCATTACGAAATAATTAAATATCAATAATATGAAAAAGAATTTTCTTTACATTTTTGCCGCGCTGGCGCTTGTGGGCTGCGGCAGCAAAGAGACCTCTGTTGCGGAAGAGGAAGAGCGCGTGGAGCAAGTGCGCACCATCGTTCTCCAACCCCGTGAGATAGAGCGCGAGATCTCTGTTTCCACCAACCTGCAAGGCTACCTGACCCAGAACGTGGCTCCTTCGCTCACCGGTAAGATCGAGCATATCTATTGCGAAGTGGGAGACCGCGTATCCGCCGGAGCAGACTTGGTGCGTATGGACCAGACCCAGTACAAAACCACCAAGATCTCCATGACGAATTTAGAGATTGAGAAAAACCGTGTGGAGCAGCTGCTCAAGACCGGATCGGCTACGCAACAGCAGTACGACCAGATCACGATGCAGTACAAATCCACCAAAGAGCAGTTGGAATTCCTGGAGCAGAATACGTATGTCAAGGCTCCGTTTGCAGGCGTGATCTCTGCCAAGAACTACGAGGACGGCGAGCTCTACGGCGGTCAGCCTATCTTGGTGCTCACCCAGATAGACAAACTGAAAGCGCTGGTGGCTATTCCCGAGACTTATTTCCCGCTCTTCAAAGCAGGTATGAAACTGACGCTGGCTTCGGAGATTTATCCCGGACAGACATTCCACGCAACGGTGGAAATCGTTTATCCGACCATTGACCCCTCCAGCCACACTTTCCAATGCAAGATAGTGGTTCCCAACGGCAGAAACCTGCTTCGTCCGGGAATGTACGTAACAACGACCATCGGTCTGGGCAAGGCGAACGCTATCGTGGTGCCTTATCAGAGTGTGGAGAAACTTGTTGGTGCCAACGACCGCTATGTCTTCATCGTGGAGAACGGCCGTGCCAAACGTGTGGCAGTGGAACTCGGTCAGCGTTTCGATCAGGACATCGAGATCATCGCGCCTGAGATTAAAAAGGGCGTTGAGTTTGTCACTACCGGTCAGCACAAACTCGTGGACGGCGTCAAAGTGAATGTAGTGGAATAATGTCGTCATGACGTCATAACGTAATAACGAAATTTCTTATGAGCATTTATAAATCAGCAATCGAAAAACCGGTGACCACCGCCCTCATCTTTGTGGCGGTCATCGTCATCGGTATATACAGTTTCCTGAAGCTGCCGATTGACCAGTTCCCGGAGATGGACCCGCCGTATATCACGGTCATGACCACCTATCCGGGTGCCTCGGCTTCCGAGATGGAGACTAACGTGACGAAGATCATGGAGAACGCCCTGACCTCCGTCGATCACCTCAAACACATCACTTCGCAGTCCAAGGATAACATCTCCGTGGTGACGCTGGAGTTGGAGTGGGGTAGTAACATGGACGAGGCGGTGAACGACGTGCGTTCGTTCGTCGATATGGCGGCGAACAACCTGCCGGACAACTGCGCCAAGCCGGTTATCTTCAAGCTCTCCACATCCTCCATGCCTATCTGCCAGTACTCCATTACGGCGGATGAGACTTATGCGGGTCTGGACAAGATTCTGAATGATGAAGTGGTACCGCAGTTGAACCATATTGACGGTATCGGTAATATCTCCCTTTCGGGTGCGCCGGACCGCTATGTCTATGTCAATATCGACCAGCAGAAACTCGATGCTTACGGTCTCACGCTGGAGCAGGTGGGACAAGTCGTTACGGCGAACAACCTCAACCTCTCTTCGGGTACGATCAAGATGCCGCAGGAGCAGTACCAGATGCAGGTGCGTTCGGAGTACATCGAGTCCTCGGAGATAGAGAATCTCATGGTAGCCATGACGCCGCAGGGCCAGCAGGTCTTCATCCGCGACATCGCTACTGTCAAGGATACGATTAAGAACCTCTCGCTGGACGAGAAGACCAACGGTCGTGAAGCCGTGCGTCTCGTTATCGCCAAGCAGACCGGTGCCAACACCGTGCAGGTTTGTAAGGACGTGCGTGCCGAACTGGCGAAGATACAGAAACAGCTCCCGACGGACGTCAAGATTGAGAAGATCTACGACTCCTCGGAGAACATCCAGAACTCCATCAACTCGCTGGAGGAATCCGTGCTTTACGCCCTCCTCTTCGTCGTGCTCGTCGTGCTCTTCTTCCTCGGCAAATGGCGTGCGACCATCATCATCGGTATCACCATTCCTATCGCCCTGATTGTGGCGTTCATCTACCTCGGTCTGGCAGATTCGAGCCTCAATATCATCTCCCTCTGTTCGCTCACCATCGCTATCGGTATGGTGGTGGACGATGCGATTGTGGTTTTGGAGAATATCACACGTCATGTGGAGCGCGGCGAGGATCCGCACGAGGCGTCTATCTACGCTACCAACGAGGTCTGGGTATCCGTTATCGCGACAACCCTGGTACTTGTAGTGGTATTTGTGCCGTTGACTATGCTTTCCGGTATGGCGGGAATTATGTTCCACGAACTGGGATGGATTGTGACTGTAGTCTGCTGTACCTCCACTCTCGTGGCTATCTCACTGACGCCTATGCTCTGCTCCAAACTGTTGAAAGCCAAGAAAGTGCATGTGGATGAGAACGGCAATCTGGTGGACGACGAGGCGGGCAAAAAAGGATGGTACGAGCGTACGGTGGTACACATGCTCGACGTCATTGACGAGTATTACGCCAAGTCGCTGGGCTGGTGTTTGCGTCACAAAGCGCTCACTTTCCTTATTCTCATTGCCTTCTTCTGTGCTTCGCTGATCCCTGTCTTCATGGGCAAGATCGGTACGGACTTCATGCAGGAGCAGGATAATGGCCGTCTGACTGTGACCGTCAAACTGCAACGCGGTACGCGTATTGAGGAAACCCTTAAGACCGCCCGCAAACTGGAAGCACGTTTCGTGGAACTCGTGCCGGAGATTCAGTTGATCAACACCTCCGCCGGTTCCAACGACGATGCCTCTATCGCGGCTCTCTTCTCTTCAACGATGAACAACAAGATTCAGATGACTGTCCGTCTGCCTAAGAAATGGGAGCGCGACCGCGACATCTGGACAATCGCCGAGATCCTCCGTCAGGAGATGGCGAAATATCCGGAGATTAACGAATACCAGTGTGCTGTTTCGTCCGGAGGACCCGGAGGCGGTAACACTGTCGATTTGGAAATCTATGGTTATGACTTCGACAAGACCTCCCAGATGGCAGAACAATGCCGCCAACTGATTTCGCAACTGCCCGGTGCCCGCGATGTGAATATCTCCCGTGAGGACGACCGTCCGGATATCAAGATTACCGTGGATAAAGAGAAAGCGTCGCGTCTCGGCCTGAGCTCCGCTACGATCTCTACCTACCTCCGCAACCGCGTGGCAGGTATGGCGTGCGGCTACCTCAAGGACGACGGCTCGGAGTACGACATCGTGGTACGCCTCATGGAGGAGGACCGCAACTCGA
The DNA here is from genome assembly GCA_947164985.1 of uncultured Bacteroidales bacterium. Taxonomy (GTDB): domain Bacteria; phylum Bacteroidota; class Bacteroidia; order Bacteroidales; family Paludibacteraceae; genus Colicola. The sequence continues at coordinate 159,661 of CAMUYI010000003.1, forward strand.
TTTCCGACATCCTCAACCTCTCTATCCCGACAGCGACGGGCAAGACCGTCAAACTGTCCGAGGTAGCTACGGTCGGTGAATACTGGGCGCCGCCTACCATCGAGCGTAAGGCGCGTCAGCGTATCGTCACTGTCAAGGCTACGCCGTACAACACCACCCTTGGTGAACTGGCAAAAGCGATTGAGACGGAGGTTGTTCCGCAACTCGACATCCCTGTCGGTTACTCCACCCATATTGGCGGTAACTACGAGACGCAGCAGGATACTTTCTCCGACATGATTCTGCTCGGCCTGATGATTATCCTGCTGGTATATATCGTCATGGCTTCGCAGTTCGAGTCGCTTCGAATGCCGGCAATCATCATGTTCTCCATTCCGTTTGCCCTCTCGGGCGTCATCGTAGCCCTCTGGCTCACAGGCCGTTCGCTGGATATGATCGGCGCACTCGGTCTGGTATTGCTGGTCGGTATTGTGGTGAAGAACGGTATCGTGCTGGTGGACTATATCAACCTCATGCGTGAGCGTGGCTACGAGTTGAATCAGGCTATCCAGATGTCCGGACGCAGCCGTATCCGTCCTGTCCTCATGACGGCGTTCACTACCATCCTCGGTATGATTCCTATGGCGGTTTCTTCCGGTGAAGGCGCCGAGATGTGGCAGCCTTTAGGTATCGTCGTTATCGGCGGTCTGACTGTCTCGACTTTCCTGACGCTCTACGTCGTGCCTGTGCTCTACGGCGTCATGTCACGCCACGGCGACCGCGACAAACAGGAAGCTCTCCGCAAGAAATTCATCTTCATGGACCTCAAAGTAAAGAAAGGAGACGAGAAATGAAAAGTGTAATGATAGTTTTTAATCAGGCAAACACCGGTCGTGTGGAATATATGCTTGATATCCTGAATATCAAAGGCTTCACGTTCTTTGAACAAGTGCAAGGTCGTGGTACCAACGGCGGCGAACCCCGCCGTGGTACGCACGCTTGGCCCGAGATGAACTCCTGCGTCATCACTGTCGTCGAAGACGAACAGGTGCCCGCTTTACTCGAGTCTGTTAAGAAACTTGACCTCCGTAACGAAGAAGTCGGTGTGCGTGCTTTCGTCTGGAACATTGAAGCAACGGTTTAATAATCGTGCCCTCTGGGCTAAGAACATTGAAGCAACGGTTTAATAATCGTGCCCTCTGGGCTAAGAACATTGAAGCAACGGTATGATCGCTATCGAACATATCAACAAATCCTTCGGCGCACAACAGGTGCTCAAGGATATCAACCTCGAGATCCCTGCCGGACAGGTCTTAGGCCTCTTGGGTCCTAACGGCGCCGGCAAATCGACCTTGATGAAGATCCTTATCGGCCTATGGAAAGCCGATAGCGGCTCGGTCTCTGTACCCGCTCGCATAGGCTATCTTCCGGAGAACAACCCGCTCTATGAAGAGATGTATGTCGCCGAGTACCTGCAGTTCATGGCTAAAATGACTCAATGTCCAAATAAATGGTACATGGTAAATGACCAAATGGTAAATGATCTCATCGACCGTGTCGGCCTGACCCCTGAGCGTCATAAACACATCCGTGAACTCAGCAAAGGCTATCGTCAGCGTGTCGGTCTTGCGCAAGCCCTGCTTGGCGACCCCGAGTTGCTCATCCTCGATGAACCTACCACAGGTCTCGATCCGAACCAACTCGTCGAGATCCGTGCCCTCATCCGTTCGCTCGGTAAGGAACGTACGGTCATCCTCTCGACCCATATTATGCAAGAAGTACGCGAGATGTGTGACCGTGTCGTCATCCTCGATCACGGCCAAATCCGCGCCGATAAACCGATACATGAAATAAATGACTTGGAAGATTTATTTCATCAATCAACTCAATCGTCAATCAATCGTTAAATCGTCAATCGTCCAATCGTCAATCATATTATGGAATTTGATATTAGACAACAGATGACCGAGAAGGAACAGGACAACGCCCTTCGCCCTTTGTGCTTTGCCGACTTTGCCGGACAGAGTAAGGTGACCTCTAACCTCAAGATCTTCGTGGAGGCCGCCAAACAGCGCGGGGAGAGTCTCGACCATGTGCTTCTCTTCGGCCCTCCGGGACTCGGTAAAACGACCCTCAGTAACATCATCGCCAACGAACTTGGTGTAGGTTTCAAGGTCACTTCCGGACCGGTCCTCGATAAACCCGGTGACCTGGCCGGTCTGCTCACTTCGCTCGAACCCAACGATGTCCTTTTCATCGATGAGATTCATCGTCTCTCGCCTGTCGTGGAGGAGTACCTCTACTCGGCCATGGAGGACTATCGTATTGATATCATGATCGATAAGGGTCCTTCGGCGCGAACGATCCAGATTGACCTCAACCACTTCACCCTCATTGGCGCCACGACCCGTTCTGGCTTGCTGACCTCGCCGCTCCGTGCACGTTTTGGTATCAACTGCCATCTCGAGTATTACGATGCCGACATCCTCGCCGGTATCGTCAAGCGTTCGGCGCGTCTGCTGAAAGTGGAGATCAACGAAGAGGCGGCAGGTGAGATAGCCCGTCGTTCGCGTGGTACGCCCCGTATCGCGAATGCCCTTCTGCGCCGCGTACGTGACTTCGCGCAGGTCAAAGGTAACGGTGCCATCGACCTCGAGATCGCCCAGTACGCTCTTGAAGCCCTCAATATTGATACCTTCGGTCTAGATCAGATCGACAACAAACTGCTGCTTACCATCATCGATAAGTTCCGCGGCGGACCGGTCGGTCTCAATACGATCGCAACGGCCATGGGTGAAGACGCCGGTACGATCGAGGATGTCTATGAACCCTACCTCATCAAAGAAGGCTTCATCAAACGCACCCCCCGTGGCCGCGAAGCCACTCTCCTCGCCTACCAGCACCTCGGCAAAACCCCTCTCTCCCCCGATGGCCAACAATCCATCTTCTAAAAAAGCGCCCCCTCGGCGCTTTTTTTCTTATGCTTTCCTTTTTTCATTGGCTCGGGCATATGGCGGTTTAGCCCTCGCCGTCCGCTCTCCACAAGCGGACAAGTTCGCCCTCTCGCGTCCGACATACCCGCGTCTTACGCAGAGCCTATATCCCTCTCGCCGTAAGGCCGCGGAAGATGTCGCCCCGCCCGCGAGGTGCTCAATGCGGTCCCACCTTCGTTCGTTTCCTGAAATTTTATTCTGGACAGAAAAGCTTCGTTCATTTTTGCCGGATAATATCCGGCGTTTGCATTTTTATGCACATTTATTTGCATATATCAAAAATTCTTCGTACCTTTGCACCCGCAAAGGTTTTTTGTCGTCGCTTGCCGACGTAAAAGAGCAAGGACATATTGAAACAACAAAGCATTTGCTTTATTAAGGATATATTCAATCTTCGACAAATTGTAATGGTTTTCCTGAATATAGCGAATGTTCACACTATTGGTGTGGACTTTCTGCATATATTGGAAACCATGGGAGTCGAAGCCCGAATATACCAACATAACAGAAGTTCACACTTTTTTATATATGCTATCAAATAGTTTCATAGCAGTTGATTTTGAAACAGTCACATTCAGTAAAATGGCATGCCAAATAGGCGTCACGATTGTGGAAAACGGTGTCATCAAAGGCACCGTGGTAGACTACATCCAGCCTCCTGATAATAGATATGAAATGGGCTGCATAAAAGTTCACCACATTAACCCGGAACAGACCATTAACGCTCCAACTTTCGATGTTGTTTGGCAGAACTATAAAGAACTATTTGAAAACTATCCTGTGGTAGCCCACAATGCACCATTTGATGAATCGGTATTACGTATTAATTTAGATTATTATGGCATTCCGCACAATCATATTCCCCAATTCATATGCACGTATCAGCTATATTCGCTTTCGTTGGATAAACTGTGTTGGGTGTTTGATTTGCATGACGACCAACATCACGATGCCGGTTTTGACTCGTTGCGTTGTGCGCAATTCTTTATGTTCTATCTTGATGGAATAAAACCGGACTTATCGCGTTTAGCTAGTTATATACCCGAAGAAGAACGGCATACTAAAATCACTCAACATAAACAACTTTCAGGGGACATACTACGTAAAGATTTATCAAATGCCGATCCCAACAATCCATTCTATAACAAGAAAGTTGTTATCACAGGTGTCTTTGATATTGATCGCAATGAGTTAGCTCATAAACTCAAATCCTTCGGCGCAGACTTAGATACATGCATTTCTAAACGAACCAATTTTGTATTTGTAGGTCGCGATGCAGGTCCTGCCAAATTGGCTAAGTTACAATCTCTTATAGCAGAAGGCTTTCCGATTCGTCAGTTAAACCAAGACGATGTAACACATATACTTAACGGAAACTTTAGTACAATCTAATATATGGAGACAACATTATTTTCGATAGAAAAGGATATCAAGAACAATCCTTTTTATGATAGACGTGTAGCTTATACTGGCAGTTTCTCAATAGAAAACCGAGCGCTATCCAAATTACTAAAAGCGTGGGGCGCAGATGTAAACAATACGATTTCCAAATCCACTCGTTTTGTGCTTGTAGGGCTAAATCCTAACCCGGAGAAGATCCAAAAATTAGACACTCTTCAGCATGATGGTTTCACTATTCGTCGCTTGTCGCAAGAAGATTTGGATTGTATCTTGCGAGGCGAGAATTGGGAAGAGTATGCCACTTCTAACGAAGTTATCAAGGATTTAGATTTCACTATTGAGCATTTTAACCAACATCATTATACTTTTGATGATGGTGTTCAAAATAAGATAGCTGGTAAAGAATTGTATTTCTGTGAAGGTTTTCGAAAAGACAAATACGCGATATCGCAAATTGCAGGAAACTTAGCTGCTTGGTGCAATCACATGCTGTCTCCACAAATCCAAATCTTTGTACTGAGCAACTCTACGATCGAAAAACTTCAACAAGGAGAGAAAGATGAGAACATTCTTATGATCCAGAACTACTACAATCGCAACAAATCAGATAAGTTCGAATTTAGTTTTATGACCGAAGATGACCTTCTCAACTTTGCTCAGCTCTGGATAAAGACCTACAATGATAAAGTTCTTCTTTCGTTATACGAAAGATATATGCAATCAAAATATTAACCTTTAAATTTTTAATTATTATGGATGTAGCAGCCATTATTATTACTATTGTAATTGCAGCTGTAGTACTTCTCATTTGTCGAGAATTAAACTGCTGGTATCTTAAAATTAATGCTCGCAAGGAATTGCTTGAGCAGTTAGTGGAAAATCAGAAGGAAATAATCCGCTTACTCAAAGGAGAGAAAGAGGGAGAGGAAGTAACAGCCTCTGCAGAGGAAGTGGATTTAAAACCAGAGGTGGGAAAGAAAGTGAAAACGTTGGTTGAAAAGGGCGATCTTCCTATTGGTACGATCATTCGTATTGATCGAATCGAAGGAGACAATCTATTCTGTTCATATGAGATGAAAGAAGTGGGGCCATATACTGCCGAAGAAGTAACTGTTATATAATACAAATATTTCGTGTTATCACTATTTTTTAGATTAGGGTGGGGCAGTTGCCTCACCTTTTTTTGCCCCATTTTTGGACATTTTTGACTATAGAAAATAATAGTTGTCCAATTGTTGGAAATTGTTGACAGATAGATTTTTTTTGATCTATTTTCGGCCATTTTGGACAAATATTGGCTAAAAAATCAATTTTTTTGCATTTTTTTGTCAAAATGTTTCTGTATATGGAAACTTTTTTGTACCTTTGCAGCGATTTTTAAATCATATAATTATTTATGGCGGAGCAAAAACCCAAATTTGAAGTGCTTTATTCCGAAGAAGCTGACGCGTTTCTTGGCAAGCAAACGGATAAAGTACGTGCGAAGATATTATACAATATTGCGAAGGCTTCCTATACAAACGACCCAAAGTTATTCAAGAAGTTGGAGAACACGGACATTTGGGAATTTCGGACTTTATTTGATAATATTCAATATCGTTTGCTGGCTTTCTGGGATAAACGCAACGGGCAAAACACATTGGTCATTGCTACGCATGGTTTTATAAAGAAATCACAAAAGACTCCGAAGGGAGAGATAGAGCATGCACAAAGCATAAAAGACATATATTTTAATCAGTAATAATTAGGAGGACGAGATATGAAATTTTACACACAAGATCAAATGGTTGACAAGCACGTCGGTGCAAAAGGTACGCCGGCACGTGTTGAGTACGATGAGCAAGTAGAGATGATGCTCGTAGGCGAAGCTATACGCAAGGCTCGTCAAGCTCGGTCCTTATCTCAAGCGCAACTGGGAGAAATGGTTGGTGTCCAAAAGGCACAGATCTCTCGTTTGGAAAACGGCAAAAATCTTACCCTTGCTACCATCGGAAGGTTATTCAAAGCGCTAAATCAGCAAGTCTCTTTGGATATCCCCTCTATCGGCCGTGTGGCATTATGGTAAAACATTCGTAAAGGCAAATCATTCTTCTCCTTAATTATCCGAGACGCCTCCGCGCCTCGGATTTTTTTTCTTGTCTTTTTTGTATCATTTTTGATCTTTTTTGACAAATATCCCCTCGAATATTTGCATATTCCATTTTTTTGTTGTACTTTTGCGCCATAATTATAAATTTTTATCCTTATGAAAAAGACATTTGTATTCTTAGCTGCCCTTTTCTCAGCAGTTATGCTTCTTGGTTTCACTTCTTGTGACGGAAACAAAGCGGATGATCCGTTGGTAGGTAAATGGTATTATGAGGAATACCCGGGGGCTCTGGAAGGTGTCTTCAATCCGCAACATACACTCGTCATTAAGAATGAAACGGATTTTACCTACAAATTTATGGGCATGAATGGTAAGGAGGTGCACTATGGCTACGAAGAAGCAGGTGTGTATGCTATAGACGGAAATACCGTTACGCTTACTTTTAAGAAATACACGGCTCAGTATGGATCGATTGATATGAGTGGAAACCCCTATCCTTATACCGAGAAGTTCACCTATACCATCAATGGTAACACCATGACTTTGAAATGGACTCAGGTATCAAGTTATCGTCCCAACGTCCTGCCCGAAACGCTGACTAAGAAATAGATATCCATCTCTTTCCTCGCATACATCCCCCTCTCTTGGAATGGAGTGGGGGATTTTTTTCTTTTTTTTATAAAATATTTGCATATTCCATTTTTTATTACTACCTTTGCACCCGCAAAGGTTTTGCAACATAAGCGCAAAGCGTTGCGCAATAACATATTAACAAGCATTACTATTATTTCGCGTTCAAGAAAAAGCCTGAGAAACTGATTTCTTAAAGTCGGGATAAAGCGTTCACTATTGTCTGTGAACTTATACTAATATGCTGTAATAATCCATGTAGGTGTGGGTTTCTAAGCATATTGGCGGGTTCGTTCTCAGGCTCCCGTGAACGCGAATAGAAAGTTCACACCTTTTCTTTTGCCCGTTTCGATTGATAGTTATGCGCAAAGTAACTATCAATCATTTATGACAAAAGAACGTATTTCATATGTTGACCTTGGCGCCGGTATTATGATACTATGGATGATTCTGGGTCATGCAATTATGGCTGCTGGATTTGTAGGTGAGCCTTTCCGCCCTAGTGGAATAACTGACTATGTACCCAATATCCTTTTTTTCTTTATGCCATGGTTCTTCTATAAATCAGGGCAGTTTTTTAGCAAAAGACTCTTTAGAGAAGAACTAAAGAAGGACTGGGATAAATTGATAAGACAGTTTTTATTATGGAGTGCAATCGGCTATGTGTCATATCTTATTTCTTTGGTAGTATATGATAGTTTAACATTTCGCAGTATAGTTTATCTTCCTATTAGACATTTTATCTTCGGAGGTGTCATTGAGTTAAATCAACCATTGTGGTTTTTGTTTACATTATTTGGCGTTAGACAAATAGCAAATATCCTACTACCATATGAAGATGACAAATTTTACTGGCTAAAATGTATTAGTATTATAATTGTAGCATTTTCTATTAGTTTTGGGTTATTTTGTCTCAATTGTAGATTTATTCCGGAGTGGCTTGCTAATGGTTCTGCTGGGTTGGCATTTTTTTCATTGGGTTATTGTTTTCAAAAATATGAAACAAAATGGTGTTTATTGGTGCCTTGTGTTTTTGGATATGTGGCTTGTTGTATATGGGGTTTTCCTGATGTCGGGATGCGTTCTAATTCTTGCGAGAATGCTATTATATACTTACTTAATATACCGGCAACTTTTGCCGGAATTATAACATTTAATTTTGCTTGTAGACTTGTTTCAAAATATCTTCACTATTTATCTGTACCATTAGAATATATTGGGAAATATGCGATGATTATATATGTGTCACATGGAATAATATATGGTTCTATGTCTTGGATATTAGATTCATTGAACTATAATATATCGTATACATGTGCCTTGTGGTTGATTATAGGCTCGTACATTGTGTTCCTACCTTTATTCTGCTACTTAAGTAAAAAGATTCATATATAAACTTTTGTGTGAATCTGTGAATTTGTGAAAGCAGGTAGCCGAAAGGTTGCCTGTTTTCTTTCTTCTTTTTCAGGCAAATATGATTTGCCGCTTTTCTAATCCTCATAGGATAGCGTAGCGTTCTTAGGTTACCTAGGTCGCATAGTAAAAAACTATAAAAATACAATAATCTTACCTTTTCCATCTCCGAAAATTTGCATATTCCATTTTTTTTTGTACCTTTGCACCCAAAATAGCATATTTTAGTATGCGATTAGTATGTATTTAGTAGGTGATTAGTAGGTTATAAGCTTTATCATTCACGAACGATCTTATCACGTCCTTATCACGTCCTTATAACACTATTTCCGCTTTGATAACTTCATCCGTGCGATGATCTATCAGGAACTAAAGTCCTGAAAAATCCACTAATAGGCGCAAAAAAATGCACAATATTTGCATATATGCAATTTTTGTAGTACCTTTGCACCCGAAATATAAAAACACCTACTATTATGAATGCTGAAAAAGTGGACATGTTTATGATGCGCAATGCCGACAAATTCCCTCAAATGGAACTGCCTCATTTGCGCCAAAGACTGCTTGCATTGGATGAAAGTCAATGGTCTGGCCTGTGCGACCTGCAATTCAAGGATCCGAAGATTGTTCTCCTCATCTCCTTGTTCTTTGGATCGATCGGAGCGGACCGATTCTATCTCGGTCAATACGAATTGGGTATCCTCAAAATCATTACGGCTGGAGGTATCTTTTTGTGGACCATTATCGATTGGTTCCTCATCCAGGATGCTGCGCGTGAGAAAAACGCAGATATCCTCTACAACTACATGGGATAACCAACCGATTATACCTCGTATCTGGTTTTTCTACGATGTAATTTGCCGTCCAGGTCGTACTTCGTGAAGTTGTGCTCGGCCTCGGTCTTGTGAATGATTTCGCCGCATACAGGACATTTGTACCACGTGTGATTGCGGTGGGAGATGTGATGCGTGATGATATCATCTTCCTGTATATGGTGCGTCGTGACATGCACTTTTTTACCATCTAAGGTGCGTATGTCCGATTCTGTCTTGTGAGTCTCGTAGGTGTCAGTGCCCTCGTAATACTCCTCGCCGGTATCTTCTTTGGACTCTTTTACTACCTCCAATTGTACGTACCGGTGACATTTGTCGCAGGTCTCGATTTTGAAGAACTTCGCACCCATATACACCACAAAGCATAAACCGATGCCGGCAATCGTCGCAATCGGATTATACGGGGGCTCGGTGATCAGATAGAATACGATCAGTACCCAGGATATAGTGTTCTGCCAGATACCTAAACGCTTTACGTTGCACGGCGTCTTGTAGGCTAACGGATAGCCGAAAATAAACACCATCGGCATAATGAATAAAGCCGTCCACCACGATGGATTGTTAAAACGAACGCCTAACATACAAACGGCCGCTATAACCATCAGTCGGATAAACGTGTTTTCGGTATGCCGTTGCTTGGCCTCATCACGAAGCTTGAAATAGAAAAAAGCAAGGTACGGTAATGCTACCCAACTAAGGATGTAGATGATGTGATGAAGAATGATGTCGTTTCGCATAATCAGTAGGATTTTATATTTTCGCTGCAAAGATAATATATTTTTTTGGAACATACAATAATTTTAGTAAAAAAACATAAAATAATTGGCGTTTAACTGCCAAAATGGCAGTATGTCAGCCTTTGGCATAGTATTTGACAAAGTCAAAGTGGATAATTATGTATATGAATTATGAGTAAAAAAGACAAAATACAAGAACAAGTGGAAGAGCCGGTAGAACAACCTGTAGAGGAGCAGTCTCCTGAAACGCAAGAGACGCCAGAGAAGTCGATTGAGGAACTCGAGGCACGGATTGCGGAGTTGGAGGACAAGAACCTGCGGATGATGGCGGAGTTCGATAATTTCCGCCGCCGCACGAATAAGGAGAAACTCGAACTCATGGAGACAGCCGGAGAGCGGATCTTCACGGAGATGTTGCCGTTGGTGGATGACTTTGAGCGTGCGGTAGCTGTAATGGACAAGACGAATGACATTGACGCGGTACGCGAAGGTATTCATCTGATTCAGCAGAAGTTCATTGGCTTCCTCGACAAACATGACGTACATGCTATCGAGACCGAAGGCGCTGATTTTAATACGGACGAACATGAGGCTGTGACGACCTTTGCTGCAGGCGAGGACAAGAAAGGCAAAGTGATCGACTGTACGCAGAAAGGTTACAAACTTGGCGATAAAGTGATTCGCTTCGCGAAAGTAGTGGTTGGCGAATAAATTCGCGTTAAACAGTTAAGATGGCGCTACGCGCGTTAAATAGTTAAGATGGTGACTACGTCACGTTACTATGCAGCGCGAGAAATAACGTCGAAGACCATTTTAACTGATTAACGTTTTACGAAGTAAAACCATTTTAACCGATTAACGTTTACTATTATGGCAGAGAAAAGAGATTATTATGAAGTGCTGGAGGTCCCAAAGACCGCGACAGCCGAAGAGATAAAGAAGGCTTATCGTAAGAAAGCCATCCAATATCACCCGGACAAGAACCCGGGCGATAAGGAAGCCGAGGAAAAGTTCAAAGAGGCTGCTGAGGCGTATGAGGTGCTTTCCGATCCGCAGAAACGTGCCCGTTATGACCAATACGGCTTTGCCGGTATGGGCGGTGCCAGCGGTTTCAGTGGAGGCGGTATGTCGATGGAGGATATATTTAGCCATTTCGGCGACATCTTCCAAGGTGCAGGCTTTGATATCGGCGATATCGGCGAGATGTTCATGGGCGGCGGTCGCGGTAGAGGCGGTCAGCGTGTGCGCAGAGGTTCGGACCTCCGCGGTCGTGTGACGCTGACGCTCGAAGAGATCGCGAAAGGCTGTGAGAAGAAGATTAAAGTGCGTCGTCTGGTGGAGTGCAAAGACTGTCATGGAACGGGCAGTGCTGATGGCCAGACAGAGACCTGTCCGACCTGTAAAGGTACGGGTCGTGTGACGCGCGCCCAACGTGGGATCTTCGGTATGATGCAAGTGCAGACGGTTTGCGACACCTGCGGCGGCGAAGGACGAATCATCAAGAAAAAATGTCCGAAATGCGGCGGTGAAGGAGTCGTTCGCGAAGAAGATATCGTCACCGTTACGATCCCTGCGGGCGTCATGGGCGGCATGCAGTTGACCGTACCGGGTAAGGGGAATGCCGCGCCGCATGGCGGTGTACCGGGCGACCTGATCGTCATGATCGAAGAGGAGGAGCACAAGGACTTTATCCGCCAAGACAGCGACCTCATCTATAACCTGCTGCTCGATATGCCGACGGCTATTCTCGGCGGACAAGTACAGATTCCGACGCTGACCGGCGACGTGAAGATCACCATCACACCGGGTACACAGCCGGGTAAGGTGCTCCGAATGAGAGGCAAAGGACTGCCGCGAATCGACCAGTACGGCCGTCGTTTCGGCGAAGGCGACCTGCTCATCAACGTAGGCGTTTATATCCCGGAACACCTCGATAAGGATGAACGCAAGTTGATTGAGAAGCTGCAAGACAGTCCGAACATCGCTCCGGGCGCGAGTGAAAAGAAGAGTTTCTTCCATAACTTATTTGGTATATGATAAAACGATTCACATTTATCACCTGTATCATCTGCCTCAGCACGATCGTTCGTGCCGAGGCTTTTATGTCTCTGGGCAGCGACACAGCCTCCAGTGAGTTTTTTCGTAATTGGTATCAAACGACCGATCTCGGCCATTATTTGGATAACTTCAACGACTATACGGTCTATGAAACCGAGACGACCGGTGAGTGGAACATCGGCAACCAGAATGTCTTCTCTATTGCCGGTAACTCATTCAAACAGAACAAGTATTGGTTCAACGGCATGCGTATCGACAGCCGTACGATGGCGGGGCATACTTTGCTGCACACGCAGATGGATCGTACCTCGTTGCTGCTGGACTACCATGATGGCGAGTTGTTCTTCACCGAAGACTCGATCCGGAAAGCCGCCATTCGCCTGACCGGTAATGTGGGCAACCTCGGCGGCATCTCACCGGGTACGTGCGAGATGATTAACCTCTTTCACTCCTCGGGCGAAGAGCGTACGATGGATCGCCGACCGGTTGAAATGCGCAATCATATCGTTGGAGGCGGTACGATGGAGGCGACCTTCGGTATCCCTGCCTACGGTCGCACTTATTATCAGCATGCCTATGCCCATTACGACCAGCGTCGCCTGACAGCCTTTGATCCGACGGGCATCAGCGGTATGTTCCCTGCCGATAATTACCATGCGCAGTTGGACGGAGAAATACCTCTAAACTCTAAGCTCTCAACTCTCAACTATTTCCTCGTAGCGCAAGGCCGTTCGGACTATGGCTCGGAGTTCTATTTCAACCGAAATGAGTTGGCGAAGCAGCAAGCCTACCAGGCCGGCCTATATAGCACGACTACCTTTGATAACAAAGGTATCTTGGTAGCAGGTTTGAGTTATGAACTCAACCAACTCAAACACGATACGCTCTCTTTCGCCCGCAACCTGTTGGACCAGGATGGCGAAGCGTTTGACCCTTGGTACGCCGACGGTCGCGTGCATAGTGTCAACCTATCCGTGCGGTACGATCAGCCGCTCTTGCCGTGGTTGCGAATCCATGCGGAAGGTTATAACTCGCTCTTGCATTTCAACCCGACGACGACCGAATGGTCCAACGCCATTTATACGCAATCGATCGAGGACGCCGCACCTTCGCCGCTCTATACGACCTATTGGACGTCGAAAGCCTTCACTTCCGGGATCTTGGAGAACGAAGCCTTGGCGATCGGCGAATGGCAACCGGCGAAAGGGCTCAACCTCTACGCTCATCTCGGTGTCTCGTTGGATGGTATCGTGTTAGGTAACGGTCGTTCGGTCATTACGCCGAATGTGCTGGCCAAACTCTCCATGGAGTATGAACCGGTATGGTGGTTTAAGTTCGGTCTCTCCGTGAGTCACCACCGGATGTCTTACACCTGGGATGACGTGCGTTACCTGAGTGCCGACTATATGAACGGCGAAATACGGTACGCCGACAACACCCTCTTGGGTACGACCGGCGGTGCGTATCACACGCCGGATAAGAACCTCTGGATGCATCAGCCTTCGTACGCCGTACTCGACCTGCCGATTCGTTTCACGTTCGGCAAGAATCGCCGGCATGAGATAGCCATCCTCAGCTCGCTCCGCAAGTACTACGACATGTGGTTCACGGACTTCGCTGACGGTCTGGACGCTAACATGCTCAAGCAGGGCGATTATTACTATATGCGCGAAGGGGAGAAACAATACACCGTGACGACGCAGCCGCTGGATCTTATGTCCGCGCGCGTAGGCGGGCGTACTCCTTATTATATGTCCAATACGCTCAAATATACCTACACGGGTCGCAAATGGTTCGTGTTGGTTAGTTGGCAGAGTTACCTCATGGCGGGCCTGAGTACCATGGGTAACGGTCCGTTGCATAATAATATCGGCGTGCTGGCAGAGAGTTCGGCGAATCCGAATACCTATGTCTCGCTGAGTGAGACAGGCCTGCCGTACCAAGGTAACTGTCGTCTGGACCAAGATAAGTCCTTCATCTTGCGTATGCAGGTGACCTACAATCCGAATAAGTACCTCTCTTTGGGCTTTAACGGTAAGTTCAAAGACGGTCAACCGTTCTCAACTTTCACCGCCGTACCGCAGACCATCAACGGTCATGACCAGGTAGCGCTTGTTCATTCGGACGCGAAAGGTATCAACATGGCAAACGATGCCTTCGGTAAACGTGAAGACGCTTTCTTTAATCTCGAACTGAAAGCAACAGGAAGATGGTGGGTACGCGATATCCCGATGTCCTTGGAGGTGCTATGCTATAATATCTATGACTTCGGAACGGCGCTTACCGAATATACGTTTGACGACTATAACCATGCGACCTATCCGCATTGGTCCGTAGAACGAGGTATAGCTACAATGAAAGACAGCCGAACGTCAATGAGTCTCTGTATCCCGCGCGGTCTGCTCGTCACGCTCCGCATTGGTCTGGAGAAGGATAAAGAGTAAACCGACCGCCCATAGGGCTATTCCGTCAAACTTACCGAACATACAATCGGTCATCATACTAAGCATAAACAGCGTTGTGAAGAGCATCGCTGTTTTTCGTGCTTGACCTTTCGTGCAAAGCGGAATAGAAAGCCATGCCAAGACGAAGAGCAACATACCGGCTAAACCGATCTCCATCGTCTCTTCGAGGTATTGGTTATGGGGATGGTATTGCTTGTAAACATAATAATCAAAATGCACATCGTTAAATCGCTCCGCCAAGTAGGCCTTACTTTGTCCGGCTCCTAAACCGTAAGCGATATAATCTTTCGGGTGTTGCAGCGCCGCGCCCCAGATGTTAAAGCGGATATCATGCTCATAGCTCATCTCCCGCATTTCGGTGATGGCGCGCAGGTTAAACTCCCGCATGCGCGGGTGCATTTTGAGGAGTCCTCCGCCCAAGACCATTCCCAAAAGCACGATGCCGACACCGTAACGCAGACGTTGTTTACGCGGAAGGAGGTAGAGTATTCCGACGACTCCTAAAGCAGCGCAAGTTAATATCGACTGTCGTGATCCTGTCATAGGAATCGAGAGGAACATGATGGCTACCGCCGGAATAAGTAATGCCCACTTTTTGCGAAAGACCTGAAACGCCATTACGATACCAAACAGTTCGATGCTGCAAAGGAACAGACGATGCTTGAAATGCGAGATGTTATCCATGAGGAAGGTGGACCACTTAGCGTGGTGAGTCCATTCTTCCGTCAGATGCAGGTAAGGCACCCATTCGGGATGCGGGAAGAGTAATGCCATCCAAATGAAATACAGCGGAATAGCTACCACACAACTGATAACCAGTACTTTACCGGCTAACTTCCAATCATAATGTTCATTAACGCCCCATAGACCGATCGGAATAATGAGGGCAAAGGTCATATACCGTTCCATTTGCCATGCCCACGCGTTATAGTCAGGTGCCCAGCAAACCGACAGCACTTTCCATGCGAACCAGAGTCCGAAGAGCAGAATAGGGATCGCTACCGGGTTTTCACGCAGGGACTTCGGCTTACTGATCCAACGCAGTTCCAGATACCAACTAATGATCCACAGCACACATGCCAAACGAAGCAGTATTTGCGGGAAAGGCAGCAGGGCTACAACCGCGAGGAAGAGCCCGTAATTGATTCGACCTATTATGTCTTGGTAGCGTTTCATAGGTTCGTTATTCCTTGTTTTTCATGTTTATACCAACGATGAGCGATGATATATGCCGCGTCTTCTGCTGCATTCTCTCCCATCTGTTCCGCGTACGCAGAGGCCATAGTAGTCAGTGCGGCACGGTCTATATTAAGGCGTTCAAAATTACGTAAACGGGTCTCTTTATTGAGAAGCTTGCAGAACCGGATCCGGTTGAGGTCAATCACCTCCACACGACTGCCGTCTTCGTTAAACAGGATGTTTCCACCCGAATAGTCCTGATGCAAGATACCGCGTTGATGCAAAGTCGCGGTGAAGCGACCGATTGCTTTTAAGATAGCTTCTCTGTTCGCAAACTCAGGCGCACCGATCAACTCATTGAATATATGTGTACATTCCGATGCCTCGCAAACATAGTAACTCTCGCGTAAGATCCCGCAGATCCGTATCTCGCGGTAAGCGACAGGCTTGGGTGTCAACCCTTCCATGCGCATAGCGTATTCATAACTGCGCCGCGCTTTGCTCTTGCCGAACAATCCATACCACAGCCCTTTCCAGAAACTCGGTACGGCGAATGCTTTCACTACTGCGCCATCGATCTTGCGCAACGTATTTCGGCGTTGGAAAATCACTTCGCCTTCATCCCATTTGCTCCATTTGCCTACTTGCTTCACCGACCGGAAGAGGTTAATCACCTTACTCCATGAACGATGGTAATGCAGCGGACCGCCGAGGTATTTCTCCATGTAGGCGGGGTGGCGCCTATTGATGGCATCGACGATGGCGCGTTTCTGTGCTTTCGCTTTACTGCGACGCGAGACAGGCAGTACGCGGTAATACAATCCCACTTCGTCCAGCCGCACATATCTGCCGCCTAATTCCATGATACTCAACCAGAAATCCCAATCTTCACGGTAGATATCTTTTTCACAGAATCCGCCTACTTGTTTCCAATCGGCCTTGCGGAAGAGGCTGCTGACATGAATCATATTCTTTCGCGCCAACAGTTCCGGACTAAATGTCGCCAGTTTCCATTCGCCTTCTTTGGCGCCGAAAAACTCTGCGCGGCAACTCACCACGCGTACATCTTCATGCATGGCTTCCACAGCCAAGGCGATATAGTTCGGGCTGATTCGATCGTCGGCATCGACGGGTAAGATATATGTGCCTTTTGCTTCCCGAATCGCGTGATTACGTGCCACACTGACCCCTGCGTTCGCTTGGTCAAACACCCTCACTTCCGGATGATCTTTTGCAAAAGCCTCGGCTACGCGCAGACTGTCATCTTTAGAGCCATCATTGACAACGACGATTTCCAACGGTCGGTACGTCGAAGCAACGATACTCTCCAGCGTCTCCGTGATATATGGAGCCGCGTTGTACAAAGGTACTATGACGGAAACAAGTGGTTTCATATCTTATCAAGACGCTGTGTGAACTTGCGCCAGTAATAGAGGAGCGGGTTTTTGTATTTGAGTTGTTTCCACGGTCGGCTGGAGTGGGGGTTATGCAATACGGGATTGCTGATGAGAAGGATGTTCTCAAAGCCCAACTGCCGCGACATGTGGCTGATATGTACGTCGTACCAATTTTTGGTAGGATCTAATTGCTCAAAACTGTATGCCTTCAGGAAAGCATTCGTCAGCAGCGTGCAGCAGAACGAGAACCGCTTGGTACAACTGCCGTCTTGTTGGATCTTCCGTGCATACTCGTACGGGAAATTGACTTCCCCTTCTTCGTTTACCGTCACGGCCGCTACCATACCTACGCCCTTAGAAACGGCTTGCTGAAGACGGCTGATAGTGCCCTCCTTTACAATCACATCGCTCTCAACGATAACAAGATCTTGGTTCTTCTCGATCGCTTCGCGTTGCGCGGTATTCAGTACCCAGCGATAGTTAGGCGAAGGATGATCCAGCACTTCGCGAATATGCACGACGCGGATACCTAACTCATCCCGCAAGGCATCCAAGCGCGCAGCATTCTCGTTGGACGAATAATCGTCATAGACGCACACGTTATGTCCGCTTGCCACGATGGCGCGAATCGCTTGTTCCGCTGTCTCCAGCGAATCCTTTACCGGCATTATGATAAGAGGTTCTACCATTTGCAAATAATCCCTTTCTTGCATATTGTTATCTGTGCTCCGAACGTGTTCCCGAATTGGGTGCCAAGGTCTGCAGCCAACCTTAGACCGAAGTCCAAGCCCCATGCTTGCGGCACATGTTTATTTACCTCCAAAAGGATGGCGGTATTGTGGCTGAGAAGAGTAAAACGCGTTACATCATTGCCATAATTGCGTGCGTAGGATGCCTTGAGGCGGTACTTAAATCCGTAGATATCTCCCCTTACACCGAGATGGTGAACGAGCACACGACTGTTGAGTGTATGGATCGTGCCGTCTTCGTTATAGATCGGCGAGGTGATAAAAGGCGTACCCATGGAACGGTAGAAATAGTTCCAACCATTCAGAAAAACAATATTCTGGTAGTAGGCGTCATTGCCTGCATAGCAAAGTCCGTCCCGGTCGTGCCACCAACCGCTTTGGTTGGTCGTGTTCATAAACTCATAAGTCACGCCTTCGATGAACGGCCAACGACTCTGCTTCATACAGATACCCCATAAACCGTCGTGTACATTCTGTCCGGCTCCGATAAAAGCGAAGTTGTCTTCGAAGAAATTCTGCCAGTATGCACTCACTTCCCATCCCGTACCCTTACCGGTGATCATTAATTGTTGACTGCCGACATGGTTACCCTGCGCGTTCTGTTGGTCATTGCGCATAACGCCTCCGCCGCGTGCCAGGAATACATTGTAGAAAGACCTGAGATCGCTGCCTATATCGCCATAAACAGGGCTGATACCGCCCCATTCGGCTGCATGGTGAAACTCATAACTGATATTTACCGGCAGGTTTCCACCGAAACGTACTGCGGCGAACTTATGATGCAGGTAACTGCCTTGCATATACACATTATCCACCATCCAGGCGTGCGTGATACCGCCTTTGAGTTCGAAATAACCGTAACAGCCGGGGAATGGTACATATCGGTCGATGCCGACTGTGACGCGTGGCAGCGGGTGGGCATTACCCGATAAAATCATACTTCCCATACTCAGCGCGGTATCCGGCATCGCGTAGATCATAGGCTTGATACCGGCGGTGATATCGAAAAGGAATAAGCGCACATGCGCATAAAGCAGGTTGAAATAACCCGTTCCGGTTTTGGGATACGCTACGCGTCCTGTCAACTGTACCCCGAAGTCATAATCCCACCATCGTTCGGGATGCACCGCCTCTTTATAGATACCTGCGGTTAAGTTTCCGCTATACGGACTGACACTAACATCGCCGTTCGTGTTGCTCACCAACCAGAATGGGGCGTACCTACCGCTGGAAGCGACAGCACTCACACCCGCCATGTACCGCAGCGTGTCGTTACCTGCCGTTACGGAATCGCGGAGACCCGTAGGCCACCATTTCCAACTCAAATCACCTGCGGAGAGGCATGTGCTGAGTAATAATCCTATGACAAGCAGTTTACTCTTCAAACCAATATAAGGTATTATTGATTTGCCATTCTTCGTTCTCGCCCAAACCGATATAGACGCGTTTGCCGATCACGAAAGAGGTATGATTGCATATCCGTTGCGGTAGCACCGCTATATACTGCCAACAGTCAGATTGCGGATCGTAGCGCCGTACATCTTGCAGCACTTTGCCGCTGGTACCTCCGCCGTAATGGACACCTCCGGACAGATAGATATAGTTCTTCGTTGCCGCTGAGGCTGCAATCGTGCGAGTTGGCCCCGGTACTTCAGCGCGTTGCTCCCAACGCGTACCATCCACCAGTTCTGCCCACCAGTTGAGGCTGTATCGGTAATAACCCGTACCCATAAAATGTCGTCCCTGACACGTGCAACCCGTGCCTCCGAACGAACGGGAGGGGTATCCATGAAAAGCGACGTTCACATCAATCGAGTCCCAACAGTCTTTGACGATATCGTAACGGAACATATCGCGGCGGTAGTTCCAACAAAAACCATAGCCGACATACAAAGCCCCATCGCCCACAAAAGCGGTGGCATCGTCCGTATAATGATTCGGATAGTCCGTTAAGCGTTTCCAACTGTCCGTTGCCGGCGTATATTCCCACCAATCGCGTAAGTAGGTAGTGTCTTGACTGTATTTGCCGTTGAATCCCAAACCGATATAGGCTTTCCCGTTGTGTACGCACGCGGTGGGATTGACCCGAGGTATCAAAGGTGTAGCACCTAAATTATCCCAGGTGTCCGTAGCAGGTGTATAGCGCCAGAGGTCATTCAAATGCCTTCCTGCACTGTCCCGGCCGGCAAAGAAATACGCCTGGTCATTGACCACAAACGAGGCAGCACATGCGCGCGGAGAAGGCATCGCCGCACTCTTGTGCCACGTCACATTCATCTCCGGCTCTTCTTTACAAGCTACCAGTAAAGCGGCTATGATAAATACTATGAATCGAAATGCTCTCAATCTACGCGGGTCTTTTTCTTCAATTCAAAGTCGCGACCTAAATAGTTCTGCCGTACTACGGGGTTGGCGGCCAATTCTTCCGGCGTACCGTGGAAAAGGATCTTACCTTCAAAAAGCAGGTACGCACGGTCGGTGATCATCAGCGTCTCATCCACATTGTGGTCGGTGATCAAGATGCCGATATTCTTATCTTTGAGTCGCCAGACGACATCTTGAATCTCTTGCACAGCAATCGGATCGACACCCGCAAATGGTTCATCCAACATGACGAACTTCGGTTCAATAGCCAAACAACGCGCTATCTCCGTACGACGTCGCTCACCTCCGCTGAGACGGTCACCTAAGTTCTTACGCACATGTGCGAGATTGAATTCTTTGATGAGTTGCTCCAGTTTCTCGGCCTGATATTCCTTACTGAAATCGGTCAACTCCAGTACCGAACGGATATTATCCTCGACGGTCATCTTGCGGAAGACGCTCGCCTCTTGCGGCAGGTAGCCTATACCCATCTTCGCCCGTTTATACATCGGGAACGACGTGATATCCTGGTCATTAAGGAAGATCTTACCGTTGTTGGCAGTCACCAAACCGGTCGTCATATAGAAGGTCGTGGTCTTACCGGCTCCGTTCGGACCCAGCAAACCTACGATCTCTCCTTGCTCCAATTCGATCGACACATCGTTCACTACGGTGCGCTTACCGTATTTCTTAATCAGATGTTCTGTTCGTAATCTATCCACTGCTTAATTTTTAATTTTTAATTTTTAATTTCGACCATCACCGGACAGTGGTCGGAATGCACTGCCTCCGTTAAGATTTTACCATCTTGAAGTCGGTTTCTCAGACTCTCGCTGACCCATAAATAGTCGATACGCCAACCTACGTTGCGTGCTCGTGCCCCTGCGCGCCAAGACCACCAACTGTATCGCTCGGCACTCTGGTCGAAGACGCGGAAACTATCCACGAGTCCGCTTGCTTCCCATCGATCCATCCACTCGCGCTCTTCGGGTAAGAAGCCCGACACACCGATCTGACGTTCCGGATGATTAATGTCGATGGGTTTATGACAGATGTTATAATCTCCGCAGATCACGATGTTCGGCCGCTCTTTGCGCAGTTCGTTGACCCATACCAGAAAGTCCTCCAAAAACTCCATCTTGAAGTCCTGCCGTATATCGCCGGTTGTACCACTCGGGATATAGGCATCCACAATGGTCAAGTCTCCGAAATCGACGCGGAGCACACGCCCTTCGCAGTCGTACTTGGAATTGCCCATACCTACGACCACTTTATCCGGCTCTTGTTTTGTGAAGATACATACACCCGAATAACCTTTTTTCTCCGCCGAGTGGATGTAACTATGGTAACCTAACTCCTGAAATGCCAGTACGTCTATCTGTTCCGGCTGGGCTTTGCTCTCTTGGATACAAAAGACATCAGGGTTCTCGGATTGTAGCCAATCCAAGAGCCCTTTGCTGATTGCGGAACGTATTCCGTTGAGATTATAACTGATTATTTTCATAAACGATTTCCTAAGATGTCAAATTTCAGACCTTCACGGAGAATAATCACTCTGCCGTTCTCGATGATCTTCTGCGTCTTGACATCAGTCTGCTTAATGGATTCAACATCCATATTGATCTCTTCTCCGCCTCCGTTGACCTTGAACGTAATAATCTTATTCTCCATTGCGATGTCCGTCACTTGATAGTTCGTTACTTTGGTGAATGAGGTGGTACCTGCCGGGTACAGATCAGTGGCCCTGTCGTAATAACTAGAGGTGTTGGTTTTTGCTTCGATGATATCTACTCCCATGGCAGTGGAGGTGTTATTTACCGTATTGCCTTCCCATTTGTATCTGCTCCACTGCACTTTGGTAATCATTAATCCGCTGCCTGAAAGATATTTGTCCCATCCTTCTTTTTGACGGTTCTCGAACATATAAAACGTACTCGGGGTGGGCTTGAGAATATTGGAAATAGCACTTCCGTTTTCGGTCATATAACATGCTCTTCCGCCTTCGTTATTGAGGTCCGCCAATGTGACTGTGGCCGCCGAGTTAAGCAAGGTTGGTTCGATCCATCCCATGAACCAGCGCTCGTAAGCGGAGTAAGAGGGAGGCGTGTTGCCGTTATTGTTGTACGGTCCATAATCCATAATATCCCAACTACCTAATGTGCGGTGAGTTGCTCCTTCGGTTGTGGCGTAGAAATCAGGTAGACCCATGACGTGACTGAACTCATGGCAGAACGTACCGATACCATCCCGTTTTGAACCTGAAGTGCCGGTTAACTCGTTCAAGCAGCAATAGTGATCTACTGTCTTGCCGTCTAGTTTAAAACTCATACCGGTATAACTCAAATCGTACTGATGCGGCCAAATGGTGTTGGAGGGTGCGCCGCTTGCTTCGCCATAACCGGCATAGAGAATAACGACCCAATCGACTTTACCGTCGTTATTGCTGTCGTATAGACTGAAGTCTGCGCCATAACTGTCGTGAGCGAGTTTGCAGGCCTCTACTACCAATTCATCCGGGTGTTGGTCGTTTCCGCCCCAATCATTGGATCCGTAGTACGAAGCATTCTTGCTGACTGTCACCGGACCAAACACATCGATCTGCATGTCATATTGCCCCCAACTTTGGTCATAGAAATACTTGTGAATCGAACCCGTGGCGCCATTATACGTATAATTGTCGCCCATCGCCCATTCGGTCATGGCATCTTTGGTCTGTTGGAAAGCTTTGTCTTTGTAACTCACCAGAATAACGGCGCCGCGCGGAGCCAAGAGACGGTCGGTACCGGTCTCTTCTTTCGCACGACGAGCCTTGGCCAAGCGACTTTGACCTTTCGTCTTTAATCGTTCACTTTTCGTTTCCTCACTCAGAGGCATCAGCGTCTCTTCATCCAACCAAGTGCCGTTCTCATCCGTCATGTAGTGAAAAGTCTCATCTCCATTAAGGAACACGATTTTTTCATTTCCGTTTGCATCTGTCCGGACGATACCCTCACGGCGTGCCGGTACTGCTATCGCACTCACTGCGACAGCGCATAGTATAACTATGCCCACTAATTTCTTCATGTTAATCCTCAATTTTCAATCTCAGTGTTTCTTTATCCCGTGTTTTTGCAACCAGTGTTGCTCGCATTTACTGCGTTTGTCGGCGTTATGCACTTTGCGGCACGATGCCACCACTTCGCCTTTGCAATTGGTCTTGGCATATACGTACCAACCGTTCTTGCTTTCTTTGATCTGCCAACCGTCTTCGGTCATCATCCAATGCATATGCTCGTCTCCGCGCAGATATGTTTGTAAGGTGTCGCCATTAGGCTGAACCCGCTCGATGAGCCCTTTGTATGCCGGTACTTTTGCCGGACCTTGGGCTTGCAATCCCAGCATCATCATAGCCATCAAGGCTATCATCAAAATCCCTTTTTTCATTGTATATTCGCTTTTTTAACTTTCTTAAACAATTCGGACGCAAAGACAAAATCATTCAATGCTTCATTGTCGCTAGTCATGATTTCGTGGCGCGAACCCTGCCATTCTTTCTTGCCGTTCTTAAGGAAGACGATGTTGTCGCCGATCTCCATGATTGAGTTCATATCATGACTATTGACGATCGTGCAGATATTGTATTCCTTCGTGATATCCTGAATCAGGGCGTCGATCACCAGACTCGTTCGGGGATCGAGACCGGAGTTCGGTTCGTCGCAGAAGAGGTATTTCGGCTCCAACACAATCGCGCGTGCAATCGCTACACGTTTCTGCTGACCACCCGATATCTCACTCGGCATCAAGTTCCATACCCGTTCCGGCATCTCTACACGCCTCAGACAGAATGCGGCTCTCGCTCTCATCTCCTCGCGGCTCTTCGGACTGAACATCTCCATCGGAAAAAGCACATTCTCCATGACCGTCATGGAGTCAAATAGTGCCGACCCTTGGAAAAGCATACCTACCTGGCGGTGCAGCAAACGGATATCTTTGCTTTTCATCTCCGCAATATCCGTGCCATCGTATAGAATCTGGCCGCTATCCAGCGAATGCAATCCGATCAGACTCTTCATCAACACTGTTTTACCTGAACCGGACTGACCAATGATCATGTTCACTTCACCGTCCCGCATTTCGGTACTGACGTGGTTTAAAACCACGTTTCCGTCAAAACTCTTGACGATATCTTTCACTTCAATCATAGCAGCAATTTCGATAAGATGAGGTCCAAAAACAAGATCATAATATTGGAGTTAACCACGGCATTGGTACTTGCGCGACCGACATCCAGCGCGCCGCCGCGTGCATTATAGCCGTAATAACTTGCCATACTTGTGATCACAAAGGCAAACACCAACGCTTTGATGATCGCATACCATATAAAATACGGATTGAATGCGTATTGTACACCGATCAGATAGTCATGAATAGTGATGATATCTGTGAATGCACCTACGCCCCATCCGCCGATCAGACCTGCGGCCGTAGATATAATAAACAGGAACGGCATCATACTCATAAATGCCAATATCTTCGGCAGAATCAAGTAGTTCGCACTATTGACACCCATGATCTCCATGGCATCAATCTGCTCCGTGATACGCATGGTACCGATTTCCGAAGCGATATTCGAACCTACCTTGCCGGCCAAGATCAGACATAAGATGGTACTTGAGAACTCTAATAACAAAGTATCGCGCGTCAGCAGACCCGTGATATAGGTCGGCAATAACGGGTTCTCCGTGTTGATTTTCGCCTGTATTGTCAAAATAGCACCGATAAAAACGGAGATCAGCAGCACGATTGGCAGACTCTGTAAACCCTGTTTCTCTAACTCTCTACTATACTGACGCCAGAACATCCGCTGCCTGTCCGGCAGACGTAGTACTCTGCTCATCAGTAGGAAATATTCTCCTGTGTGTTGAAAAAGATGCATACTTTCGCATTTTAAAAAGTGCGCAAAGATACTGCTTTTTTTGCACATATGCAAGATTTTTACTAAAAAATAGTAAAAAATCTGCATCGCTGCTACAAATACAACATTTTAAACACCAAAAGAGCACCTCACAAGGAGATGCTCTTTAAATGTTTTAAATTTATTATTTTCTTATTTTACGATAGCACCTTGTGCATTGTACAGCACGCCGTTCTTCTCGATGAAGAGCTGGCCGTTGCGAACCACTTTCACAGCCTTCACTGCAGCATCGGTATTCTCTACTGCGGTCGGCCAACCGGTACGTTGGTAAATCACTTTGTAGATACGAATGTACTGGGCAGCGGTCGGATCCGCTCCGTAAGGCATACATGCGCTGATAACTACATTACCCGGCTCAACAGCGATGTTCGCGGTCGTCGTGTTCAAGTTGCTCTTCATCGAACCTGCATCACCCGGAACCAGCTGACCATTGATGGTGAGGAAACGACGCAGTGCCTCCTGACCTTCGGTCTCGCCCTCTGCGGCAGTACGGTTACCGGTGTTGCTGTACTCAACAGTCAGCAAACCCGGAGCATCGATAGCAAACTCCAAGTGCGGGCCTTGGCAGTATTTGCCGTCACGGATAGGATACTCACCCGAGAACAAGAGTGCCTGGCTATTGAAGTTGTCGTCGTTGTTCATACCATCTACGTTAGCCAATAATACAGGAGCTGCATCCTTTTGGTCGCCTTCCCACTTGATCTGGCTAACCGTAGCAGCCTTCGAGAAGTCCCAAGTGGTATGGTCGGTAACAATTACTTGCTCCAGAACCGGACGCTCGGAAACAGCGAGATTAATAGTATTCGACTCGGCAGGACTTGCGTTGTTTTCGTTTGATGCTTGGCATTTAATGGCATAATTGCCTGCAGCATCCGGAGTGAACTCAAATTTAGCAGCGGTAGCACCCTCAACAGCATCCGTACCAAGATACCACTGATAGCTGGTAGCTTTTACGTCGGTAGTAGCGGTATAAGTAGCTTTCTGACCTACGTAGCACTCACTCGGACCTGCAATAGTAACCTGAGCTACAGGGTCAGTAACAGGAACTACTTCACCTATGGTGCTAATCGTAATAGATTTGATAACAGTCTTTTGACCTGAACCTTGACGGCCCAACATAACCAATGCCTCGTTACCTTCACCTGTCATTTTATACTTAATGGTAATCGATTGCTCGGTGTTGATGCTGGCTGCTGTGGAACTCATACTTACGCTGGAGGCAGAGATCTCATTTGTCTCGCGGAACAGGTAGTTAACGCGCTGGCCGTTCGAAACAGTACCGAGAACGACGATAACCGAGTCATTAACGTTCTGAACCGGAATAGCCATAAAGTAGTTGTTACCCGAGTTGTTGTCGCAGAACGTCAATGCACCATCAGCGATGGTGTAATACTTTGAATTGTTGTTGCTGCGGAAGAAAATGCCGTTAATGGTCTCTTCTGCTGTGGCACCTGCACAAATCGTGTCGTGACCAGCCCAGTCTGCACTACCGAAATCCGTAGAGAACAGAGTGGCGTAATCTTGTGCCATCAAACTAACGCTTGCCATCAAGGCTAAAGCAAAAGTAAAGATTTTTTTCATGTGTTTTGTGTTTTATTTTTAGTTAAACGAAAAAAATGGGTTTTTTATTGTGTTTTGCTAAATCTACTTTGCAAAATCGACTGCAAAAATACTACTTTCCGCGCACATATGCAAATATTTAATTCATAAATATGTATTGTTCTGCAAAATCCGTCAATTTTTCCACATCTCCAACGTACCTCCCTCCAAATATTCCACCTTCTAATCCCCTCATCCTCTCATCCTCTCAATCTCCTTTCAACATAAGGGTCGCCTCCTGGTTGCAATGGATGCTGAATGGATACTGAAAGGATGCTGAATGGGTCCTCATTGGGTACTCCATACAACATCCTTGCTCTCTTAGCACTACGTGGCGCTTATAACGAATCGTTTTATCAGCTTCTGTTCAAATTCTCTGCAAAGATAATACTTTTTTTTCGAATAACCAAATTTTCAGCACTTAAAAAGTTTATTTTTTTGAAAATCCTTGCATATCTGCAAAAAAAGCAGTACCTTTGCACGCAATTTAATAGTAACAACTTAAATACTAATGAAAAATTAGAGGATTTTATGAAGAAGATTTGTATGGCGTTATTGTTGTGCGCGGTGACTGTTGCTTCTTTTGCTGTGCCGGCTCGTCGCGGATGGCAGACACGCACGCAAGCTGATGGTTCAACCATCGAAATTCAACAAGTGGGTGATGAGTTTTATCATTACATGATCAATCGAGACGGAAAAGAGGTACGTGAGGTCCATGGAATGTATGTAGAGGTTGGTGAGGCTCCCTCGGCTGAGGTAGCGAAAGCACGTCGTGCTAAAGGAGTAGCTCGCCGCCAACGTAAAGATGTTGGTGTCACTCCGAATCTCGCGCCTAAAGGGGTCGTTATTTTGGTGAACTTCAGCGATAAGTCCATGCAATCAGGACACACACAGGCTACCTTTGACGAGCTTTGTAACTCGACCAATTGTACCGTGAATAGCGGATATCCATCAGCTGCTCAGTATTTCGCGGATCAATCCAACGGTACCTATCGTCCGCAGTTTGATGTCTTTGGTCCTGTGACCTTGAGCCGTAATGTAGCATATTATGGAACCGACAAACCTGGTCAGAAAGAAGGAGATGACCAGCATGCTACCGACGCAGTCGTAGAAGGTTGTATTTTAGCAAACCAGCAATTCTCCATCAACTGGGCGGATTATGACTCCGACAACAACGGCTATGTGGATTTCGTCTATGTCATCTATGCCGGTAAAGGACAAGCAGATGGTGGAACCTCTGAGACCATTTGGCCGCACAACTGGTCGGTGGAGTCGGCACGTTATTATGATTATTGTACTTATGCGGAGGCACAGTGCAGGGTTGGCGGAAAGAAGATTGACAACTATGCGATGTCCGGTGAGTTGTCCGGTAACTCGCTGGGTGGTATCGGAACGCTTTGCCATGAGTTCGGACACGTAATGGGTCTGCCCGATTGGTATGATACGGAATACGGTACGAACTATGAAAACTGTCTCACTCCGGGCGACTGGGATATCATGGACGGAGGTGCTTATGGCGGAGACGGACACTGCCCGCCGAACTACAGTCCTTGGGAGAAATACTTCTTTGGTTGGCATAGCCCGATTAACTTGGGCAATGAGGGACAAAACCTCACGCTTTATCCCAATGGAACGGATAACTATCAGGCATATCAGATAAACGCTTCCGGTACACAGCAAGGACCGACTACCACCGGGTGGTGCTATTTCATCGAAAACCGCCAGCAGGTGGGATGGGATAGAGGACTGACCGCAAGCGGAATGTTGATTTGGAAAGTGAATTTCAATGCTACCAAATGGGAAAACAATGAACCGAATAATACAGCGAATAATCCGCTCTATACCATCGTCTCGGCTACGGGCACTAGAATCGGATGGGATGGCTCAACGGACAACTGCCCGAATAACGTCTTCCCCGGAACCGGCAATAAGACTTCATGGTCCGGCGTCAGCGGTAAACCGTTATTAAATATTGCAGAATCGAATGGAGTAGTAACTTTGACCTATATCGAGGAGCCGGTGATTCCGGTAGATCCGTTTGATGTGAACTTTGTGGCTTTCGGCAAACCCTTTGCAACTGTTCAGAGCACCGGAACGCTTGTTCTTCCGGCTACGGATCCTGTCGCTTGTTCGGATGGTCGTGTCTTTGTAGGTTGGTGTACGCAAGCTTCTTATAGCAGCCCAACAACTGCTCCGACCTTTGCGAAAGCCGGTGACGCTGTAGCCGAAGGTGCTACATTCTATGCGGTCTTTGCTGATCAAGAAGGCGAAGGCAGCGCTGAGACAACGTGGGATTTGGTTTCCAATGCGTCGTCGCTCAACGCAGGCGATGTATTGGTAATGGCTTGCAGTTCAAAGGGTTTCACGGCTGGAGATATCTCTTCTCAAATTATGGCTTCTGTAGAATCAACCTTTAGTAGCAATAAAGACCAAATCACGTCGCTGGGAAGTGAAACGGTTGAGCTTACGTTGGGCGGTAGTGCAGGTGCCTGGACGTTGAGTTCGATAAGCGGTTTGTTAGGTGCTACAGCAGTTAAGAAATTAGCATGGGGGAGTGGTACAACAACATGGGATATCAGCATTTCCGGTGGTGATGCTACTATTCAAAATACTACGGAGAGTTATGGACGTTTCTTGTACAACGTAAATAGTCCGCGTTTTACCACGTATGCATCCAATACCTCTGTTTCGATGCTGTTGCCGCAATTATATCGCAAGACCGGTGGTGGCGCTTCTTACAGCAATTATAGCACCGCTTGTGATCATGGAACGGGTGTAGATAGTATTCAGACTTCAGAAGTTAGTGTTCAGAAAGTCATTCGTGACGGTCAAGTGCTGATTCTCCGCGACGGACGCACCTATAATATCCTTGGCGTGACTGTTGAATAAAACGACAAATACAACATTTTGAAGATTGAGAATGACATATTGATTCCTGAATTGGCGCGTTTGCTGAGCGAAGGTAAAGAGGTGCGATTTACACCCGCCGGCGTCAGCATGCGGCCGTTCATTGAGGGAGATAAAGATAGCGTCATTCTCGCGCCGCTGAACCGTGCGCCGCAAAGAGGTGATATCCTCTTGGCGCAGGTTCAGACGCTTTGCGGAAGGCAGACCTATGTGCTGCACCGACTTATTCGGATAGTAGGTGAACAATTGACCTTGATGGGAGACGGCAATTTGGCGGGTACGGAAGTTTGTTCGCGCGGCGATGTGATAGGTGTGGTAACGCGTATTGAAAATCCCAAAGGGCGTCGCAAAATGCTCACACGCGGCTATCTGTGGTACATCCTCCGCCCGGTCAGAAAATGGTTATTGAAAATTTATCGAAAAATAGTTTTACCAATTATATGAAAGTTCGTGCAAATCGAGTGTAAGCTGGCTTACACAACTCGATGCAGCCGAAGTTCCAGAATTTAAATTTATTTAAATTATGAAAACAATTGAAGGTTTTAAATTGCGCAAGTTAGGCAATGAATACATTCTGATCGGTGAGTCGATGGCGCTCATCAATTTCAACAAGATGATCACGCTCAATGAGACGGCTGCGTTCCTTTGGCAAGAGGCCGAAAAAGGGGAGTTTGATGTAAATTCGCTCTGTAAAGCTCTTTGTGCGGAATACGATGTTGCTCCCGAACAAGCCATGACGGATATTCAGAATACCGTGGACTCCTGGCTCAAAGAAGGAGTAATCTCTGAATAGAGAATTAGGGATTAGAGAGTTAGAGAATTAGTGTCGTTTTTTAAGAAACGGCTATATTATATTATGAATCGCGCGCGCAAGTGTGCGATTTTTTTGGTCATTTCGTAGAAATGTAGTAATTTTGCGCGCTTTTTGGTATAAAATTTAAGATTAACATAAAAAATTAAACAATAAGGTATGAAAAAGTTTTACTTATTATCAATGCTTTTGGCATTTATCTGTACGACTGTATGGGCACAACTGCCGTACAATACTACTATGACGCAAAGTCATTACAATAATGGTAGTACAGTTGTTAAAAAAGAAGGGTCTGTCAGTTGGGAAAACGGGGTAAAATTAGGTAAATATGCTCCTTTCAACTGGGACGACAAGTACATCGTGGTAGCACTGAACCAGACCAGTATCCCTTATCAGCTGACGTTCAAATACAAATGTAATAACAGTATCGCTACCAACCCGGATTGGTATGTGGAGGAAAGTGCTGACAACTCCAATTGGTCCCGTATCTGGTCAGC
The DNA here is from genome assembly GCA_947164985.1 of uncultured Bacteroidales bacterium. Classification (GTDB taxonomy): domain Bacteria; phylum Bacteroidota; class Bacteroidia; order Bacteroidales; family Paludibacteraceae; genus Colicola. Next base: position 190,716 of record CAMUYI010000003.1, read on the forward strand.
TGTGACACCCACTTCGTCTAGTGTATCGGTATCTGAAGATACGTATACAGCTACTCCGATTGATTTGTCGAAATCGACGAAGTATATCAAACTTTGCTACAGTGGTAACTACTCAGGTACATTCTCGGATATTAAAGTTTCTGATCAGGCTTATGTAAACGATCCGAAGGTGGACGATAATGTCATTACTTCTTTGGATTTTGGTGCAAACACCATTAGTTCGGGTGTGGAAGAGAAGACGTTTGATATCGAGTGGTGTAATGTGAATGCGCTTACTGTAACGAGTGACAATGCGCTCTTTGCTGTTAGTCCGGCTTCGTTCGGCGGTATAGTTCAATACGGCACGCAGACGATCACCGTGGGTTATAACCGCAATCAGGAAATAGGTGCGCACAATGGTACCATTACGATTACAAATGGTTCTGTCACGAAGACTGTGACCGTTTCCGGTACAACGACTAAGCGTGAGCAAGCTATTCACTGGAATGATGAATTGGTAGCTACCAAATTTACGATGAACGCAGAAGATGTCCTGACGGGTGCCGATTTGGCTACGTCAGATAACGAAGAGGCTGAGCTGACATATAGTTCGAGCGATTCGACTGTGATTGCAGTATCGAAAGATGGCAAGACCTTGTATGCAATCGAGAATGGTACGGCTACGATTACGGTAACCGCTTCGGGCAATGATATCTATAATGAGAAGATTGAGAGTCAGGTCTTTACTGTTACTTCGAAACGTAAACAACTGATTACATGGGCTCAGAATTTACTGGGATTGAAGACTACTGATGCCAATACGACCATTGTTTTGGATGCAACCGCTACCAGCGAAGGTGTAGTAACTTACGCACTTGAGAGCGAAACTGCATGTATTACTTTGAGTGGAGAGAATAATTCTGTACTGACTATTACAGGCACTCCGGGAGAGGCATATATTATAGCAACCCAAGCGGGTGGAATTATCGGAGAAGAGGAATGGATTTCGGCTACCTATCGCAAGCATGTCAAAGTACGTGACCCGCAATCGGCTTGTGATGAGTACGCGTTGGCAGATGAGAGCTTTACGTTCGCAAAGGGACATAAGAGTACTTTTGTGGTAAAAGAGTATAATCTTGTCGGCAAACCGACGCAACTGACCTTTACAGCAGTAGCAGGAGGAACACAATACGCATGGTCAGAGCGCGAGCCTATCTATATTGACCAATATGCTAACTTCGGATCCGGTCTGGAGTGGAAGCAGGTGTCGGCTGTGACGCTTGATAAGAATAGTACGGGTTATGGTCCTTATGCGTTGAATGAAACGGCTACGAAGATCCGTTTCCGTACGGGTGATTATTCGCAACAAGATGTATCCAATATCTCTATTCCGCGTAAGAAAGAGATGGTAGTGAGCGAGAGTGCTATCGAAGAGACGGCTGAGCGTAATGTTAAATGGTCGAAGACGATCTCTGTTTCGCGTTCGAATGTCGATGTAGTGGATATTACAGTAAGTGAGAATTGCCCGTTCTCGGTTTCGAAGACTTCAATTGGTACTGATTGTGCTGATCGTGGTACAGAAACCTTCGAGGTATTCTTTACTCCGAGTGTCATAGATAGCGTATATACTGGAACGATTACTATTACCGATGGTAAGGCTAATCCGACGACTCATACAATCAGCTTGGCAATAACTTGTACTAAATTGAATCAATCGATCAATGGTTTTGTACTGCCGGAGACCTGCAAAACGAAGGATACGGTGGTAGTACTGCCGGCTACAGCAACGAGTGACTTGGAGGTTGTTTATCTGAGTTCGGATAGTACGATTGCTTATGTGGAGGATACCATGCTTGTAATTCTGTCGGCAGGAACGGTGAATATTATCGCTTACCAGGCAGGTGACGATCGTTATAACGAGGTTTCTGAGAAGAAGACAATTCAGATCAATCTCACGCCGATTGAGATTTATGAGGCTCCGACAGCATCTGAGGTAGCTTTTGGTGCGCCGGTAAGTATGGCATGGCTCTTTGGCGGTGAGGCTTCTGTAGAAGGTACGTTCTCTTGGCTCAATCCGGATCAGGTAATGACCGTAGATGGTGCGTCGGCTACCGTATTGTTCACACCGAGTGAGGATAAGATCTATGCGACAGCTACCGTCGATATTTCTGTAACCGTTACCGGTCAGCCGACGACTTATGGTGAATATACGGCAGAGTTCTGCGAAGGTGACTCGATTGAATTCGCAGGTGTTTGGTATTTCGACAATGTTCAGGACTCGCTGCATATCACGCTTACGGATACGACGAATATGTACGGCGGTGACTCAATTGTGATCCTGACCTTTGTTGTTCACCCGCAAGAGGTTGAGATCTCGGAAGAGACCATGCGTGATAATGAGACGCTGGAAGTTGTGCCGAACGAGTGGAGTGTTTTGTTCTATGGTCAAGAGGAGAAGATAAAAGATGCAGAGATTTCGATGGCAGATTGGAAGGATGAGCAAGAGATCACGCTTGTCAAATACGATACCACGGAGTATGGTTGTTTGAAGACGATTAAGCGTCATATTGTAATAACCTCAACAGTTGGTTTTGAGCAAGTTAAGGCTGATGCTGAGGCTGAGAAATTCTTCCAGAATGGAACGCTTTATATCCGTCGTGGCGAGATGATTTATACCATCTCCGGCGAGCGTGTAAAGTGATATAAAGGAGGTCTCGAGACTTCGAGATTTCGATATCTCGATAAAGCGAGAAGGGCAAAAGTCCTTCTCGTTTTATTATGTCCTATAGTTAAGAAACGGCTACACCTTATTATTATTCGCACGCATACGCGCGATAAAATTTGCATAATTCATAGAATTATATTAATTTTGCACGCTTTTTTGGAGTAATATGGCGATAGAATATGTGAAGTTGCTTAAAAATCGTACATTTTGCAAAATGTGGTTAGCAATTTAGTCCCTAATGCCCCAAAATGATCCCAAAAATGAAGATGTCGCAATGTCGTTTTGACACTTTGACACTTTCGGGAAAGGAGAAAATGAAGATAAGAAGCTGTAAAACAGCAAAATAGATAAAAGTGTCAAAGTGTCAAAGTGTCACGGCAATTTTTTAAAGCGACATAGCGACATGACAAATTTTGAATGATGGATTGAGCCGCTTCGCTGAATGATGGGAATGATGAGGTTAGGGAGACGGAGGGGTAATAACGAGCAAATAACTAAGTAATAACTAGCAAATAACTAGCGGGTGATAGCTAAAAAGCCCGTAAAAGATATAACAAACAATAGAAAATTTAAGGTTATGAAAGATATGGAGAGTGTTAATACAGTACGTACATCTACCGTAATGGTATCGAGATGGGTACGTCAATGGTCTAGGATTACCAGTACAAAACCAGTACTTACTATGCTTGCGCTTCTTATGGTGTGCCTGTTTGGCGTGAATGAGAGTGCGTGGGCGTACTGGACAACGGATAAGGATGGTAAGACAATAGCAGATAACGATAGTAAAAAAGGTTACGTATCTCAGTCGGGCTCAACGTTTTATGTGGTTGATGAGTCTAATGAGCATAATGTGTTCCAGACGGGAAGCTACCCATATACCTTGGAAGGACCTGGTAGCCAACTGAATTTTGATGCGAAGGTGGAATATCTTGCTGTACAAAATCTTAAGGTAACGGATGGCGTTACAACATTGTATGATGGTTATCCTGGAAACCCGAAGAAGAAATGGGGAGTTACATATGGTTATGACTTCGCATCATATGGTCCATATAATGTAAATATTGATTCTAAAACTATCAGTTTTTATGGAGCTAAGGCTGCTACACTACACCGCTATTTCAAGAACGTCAAAGTGACGATGGGATCGTATTGTGTACCGGAGACGACGAGTGTTGCTTTTGGTTCGAATACGTATCTAACTTCGGAGAGTAAGACGCTGAAGATTTATTGGAGTAACATGGGAAATCAGACGATTTCTAAGTCTGGTGATACGGATCGTTTTACGGTAAGTACGACGACTATCCCTTCAACGGAAGGTTATTATGGTAACACGGTAATTACGATTACATATAAGCGTGACGTTGTTGGAAATAATCACACGATGAAGTTAACTATTAACGGTCAAGAGGTTACAGTGACCGGTACAACAACGAAGGGAACTCCTTCGATTGATTGTTCTCAGGTATCGGCTAGTGGTTTGACGTATGGTCAGAAACTTTCTGCATCGACAATTTCCGGTCCGAATGCGACGTATAAGAATAATAGTTACGCAGGTACATACACATGGACTCGTAGCGATAGAGCTACTCATACAGCACTTGGTTGCACCAACTACAGCGTGACTTTCACTCCGACCAATACGAACTTAAATAGTGTAACCTGCACGTCTGTGCAAGTGCCGATGACCAAAGTAGCACAGACGATTACTTGGAATCAGGCAACTAAGTATTTCGTTGATCAAAATGCTACTTTGTCTGCAAGCACGACCGGCCATGACGCAAGTGTTTATTTCACGAGCGGCGATGAGTCGATCGCAACTATCAACGGAAATACGGTAGTGATGCATAAAGCGGGAGATGTACTTATTACCGCTCACGCTGATGCAACCTGTAACTATAATGCGGCAAGTACGGTTAGCCATACTTTGCAATTCAGAAACAGACCGACGCTTCAATGGAACAAGACCGGTGAGAATGATCATATTTATGCCAGCGATACGCTTGCTCATTTGGCATATGCATCTTATGGCAATAACACCTTCAATTTGCCGTTTGAGTACTCTGTATCTCCTGCCGGCGTTTTGATTCCTACTGCTAAAAAAGATTCATTGATTGCTAATCCTGAATTGACGCAAAAGGCAGCATGTATTGTGACCGCTTCCTTTGCAGGAAACGAGACTTATTGTGCGATCAATGGTACCCATACTTATAATATCGAGCCGAAGATTACACCGTTGTTTAAGTTAGGTGAAGAGGATCTTCCGGAGAGTCCGGTGAAGGAATTGAAGCTGAACGTGGGCGAAACGGCGAACATGACGTTTGTAGGAACAGACGAGAGTAATAATCGTTTTACGTATCCTACGAACGCGCAATATGTTTCCTATACCCATAATAGCGTAGCCCATACGGGTGTTATCACGGGAACGGTAGCCGGAGATGAGGTTATTCAATTCCACCAGACCGGTACAAATACAATCTTTGATCATACACGTTCTATTCATGTGTATGTAACTAAGCACGAAGTGACGATAAGTTCGCCTTTAGCCGGTCAGACTTATCACGTAGATGACTCGATTGCTTTTGCGAATGCATATAGTGTGAGTGTGACCCCGAATAATCAGCCGGCACAAGAAGAAGTGATTTTCTCGTCCAGCAATGAGAAGGTGGTTAAGTTGGTAGATGGTAAGATTAAGGCAGTAGGTGCAGGTGAAGCTGATCTGACCTTCCGCATGGCTAATAATGCTTACTGGACCGGTGATACGATCGTGGCACATGTGAATATTATCAAGTACGATCCGGTGATCACATGGAATATAAATGCTTCGTATGAGTGGGGTGATATGATCTATGATGCAGTTAGTTCTACGAATGAAGATGTGCAATTTACCGTAACGTCCTATAATCCCGGTGTTGCCAATTATGTAAATGGCGTTATTGAGGTATATAACCAAGAAGGTAGCGCAACATTTACAGTAGTGCAAGATGCTGATCGTAAATGGAATGAGGCAAAGACCAACTTGACACGGACTATTACTGTCACCAAACCTGATAACCACGTTCCGTATAGCATAGGCGATGTAACGTTAAAGAAAGATAATAGCACGGTTAAACCTATTACGGGTATTCCTGGAACAATAAGTTATAAATTGTCGACGGACGCTTGGGTAGGAAGAACTTGGAGAGTCTATTGGTCTGCAACAGGTAATAATAATGATTACCATCTTGTCGAAGAATATGATAAAGACCAGGAGAAGAAAGATGACAATCTTATCCAATATGAAGAAGACTTGGATCCGAGTACTAAGTACTTGAAGTTTGAATTTGATGGTGATGATACTTGGATGAATAAAAATACTACCGGTACGTTCCAAGACGTATTTGTTTCTGAGAGATCCGAAATAGATGCTCCATCTAATTATGATTTCAGAATCGGATACATGGGTAACAAACCGACTCAACGTACGATAGATGTAGATTGGTATAACGTTAAGGATTGCGAGGTAGAATTAAGCGGAGCGAATGCAAGTCAGTTTGAGTTGGTTACAACTTCGTTTGATGCTGAGTTGGATCAATACAGTAAAGCAGGAATTCGTGTTAACTATAAGCACAATATTGAGGGAACTCATACAGCGACGCTGACTATCACAAGCGCAGATATTCCTGCTAAGACAGCAACAATCACTCTGACAGGAAAAACGGATAAGGCGGTTCAGACGATGATCTGGCGCGATGATATTACGCCGATCGCAGTAGGCAAGTCTTATGAGAAGGCTGTATATGCAACAAGTGGCTTGGATGTAAAATTAACCTCTGAGAATGAAAATATCATCAGCGTAGATGGTACAACTATTACGGGTGTTAGCGAAGGTACAACAAGGCTGTTCGTTTCGCAGGCAGGTGATTCCAAGTGGGAGGCTAAAAACGAGACGATCTATGTACAGGTAACGGCAAAGAAAGTACAGCATATTATTTGGAAAGACCGTCTGGGTAACTTGAAGCGTGAGAACAACCAGACAGTAACCAAGACGCTGAATGCTTATTCGGATGAGGATCAACCTATTACGTATGAGTTGGATAGCGATGCAAGTCAATTCGCGTCCGTTAGTGGAAATACGCTGACAATTACAGGATGGGGAACGGGTAAGATCACGGCTCATCAGACAGGTACAAACGGATATGTAGCCGTATCGAAGACGATGAATATGGCTTCGCGAAATCCGAATGCAGGCTGCAATCCGCTTGTATTGCAGCACGATGATGAGGAAAGTATTTGGCAATATGGAGAGAAAGAATACGATTTAAGCGGAGAACCGGCACAAATTACTTTTGACGCACGTCGTCAGACTGCTGCTATCAAGGGTCTTTATGTGGATGAGTATTATGGAGGGAAATGGCATACAGTAAAATATAACACGTGTGACAAAAGTTATGGCGAAGATCCTTTCGGTCCGTATGATCTGCATAGAGAGTCTACAAAAATCCGATTCAGAAGAAAGTTCGGTGCTACATTGAATGGTTACTTCAAGAATGTGAAAGTAACAACCGCTAAATATCTGGAGTTAGTTAGCAACGATATGGACTTCTCGTCGGTGGACTTCGGTCAGGTTGTTTATCAGGAGTTCTATGTTGATTTCTCGAATATCAGCGGTGTGCTGGATGTAGAGTTGAAGAATGAATCGGAGCAGTTTGAGATAGTAACCGAGACGCTTGGTGACGAATGTGGTGATATTAACCATTATGCGCGTGTCCAAGTTCGTTTCACCGGTCGTACGATGGGAACGGAGAATAATACGATCGTTATCTCCAATAGAGACCAGCGTCTGGAAGTACCGGTAAGTGCGACGGTTGTTAAGGCAAGTCAAGTGATCACATGGGATGATGCTGATCCGTCTAATGTAAATACGACGGATAATGTGGTTCTGACTGCTACCGCTACCAGCGGTGAGGCTGTGACGTTTGAATCGAGTGACAATACAATTGCTGAGCCGTACGATAAGGGAGATGGTACTTGGGGCTTGACAATTAAGAAGGGCGGAAATATCACTATTGCGGCTAAGCAGGCAGGAAACGATAATTATGATGCTGCTCCTGATGTAGAGCACACCTATAATATTTCGCGCGTAACGCCTGAGATCACTACTGCGCCGACTGCTACCGGTATCGATATGCTACATACGGCATTGTCGAATTCGTATTTGAGCGGAGGTGCAGCTTCTGTTGATGGCTCGTTCGCGTGGGCAAATCCGGAGACGAATGCTACGTATGGTACAAATGCTTATACGGTAGTATTCACACCGGAGAATCAAGATTGGTACACTACGGCGACTTGTGAAGTAAATGTGAAGGTTGATAAGGCTACTCAGACGATCACTTGGAATTTCGACCAATTGGAGATGTACTGTAATGCAGATATCACGTTCGATGCTACAGCAAGTCCGAGTGGTTTGACAGTGGATTATACAACCTCGGATGATAAAATTGCGTATGTGGATGGAGACAACAAGCTGCGTATTATCAAGGGCGGTGAAGTAACGATTACTGCTATTCAGGAGGGTAATGGCACTTATGCAGCAGCTGAGCCGATAGCTAAGACTCTGAATATCATGCGCGAGAAGCCGACCGTGGTGACTCATCCTACAGCTGATCCTATGAAGATAGGTAAATTGCGTGATAATGCATCGTTGACAGGAGGTAGAGCTGAATTGAATGGTAATGAGGCTGATGGTAGTTTCGCATGGAAGAACGGTGGAGTGGAAGTAGAGAATGTAGCAGGTTCCTTCCCGCGTACGGTCATCTTTACGCCGGCAAACAGTAACTACTATGACACGGTAGAGTTCGTGATGAATGTGACGGTAGAGAAATACGCACCGACGATTGCATTTACAACGCTGCACGGATCGGATATTACGTATGGCGATCCGTTGAGTATGTCTTTGTTCGAAGATAATGACTTGACCGCCACGGATACTGAGAAAGTGCCGAATGAGACGGTTGCAGGTTCGTTTGCTTGGAAGGATGCGACAGAAATCGTTAATGCCGGTACTCCGACGATGGCGAAGGCTATCTTTACGCCGAACAATCAGGATTGGTATACTCCGGTTGAGTTTAATATTCCGGTTCAAGTAGCGCAAGCAGAGCCGACATTGCATGCTACGGCAGAAGAGATCTTCGTTGTACAGACTCTGTCTGAATCGCATATCACGAATGAAGGAACACCGGGTACATGTTCTTGGGATCCTTCGTTGCATGCAGAGACCACGTACTACGAAGATGGCACTCATACATTGCCGTTTGTATTTGTTTCTTCGGATCCTAACTATAAGGGCGGAAACGGAACGGTTAGTCTGACGGTTTATCCGGGATGTGTATTCGTTGGAGGAAACGAAGGCGGATGGCAAGAACAAAATAACTGGGTAAAAGAGACTAAACCGGCAGCCGGAGATAATGTGCTGATCAAGAATGACGTGGAGATTAGTTCTGCTATTGAGGTGAATGGTTTGACGATCGCAAATGGCGTAGATGTAGTGGTTGAGTCAGGAGCATCGTTGACGGTAGGTGCTGGTTCCTCGATTCCTCGCGAGCACTACGGAAACGTACGTGTAAAGAATGGCGGTAAGATGAATTTAGGTGCCGGAGAGTTGAAAGTCAACAACTTTACCTTGGATGCTTCGTTAGGTAATACGTCCACTTCTGCGGCTTCCGGACAGATAAGCGGAGAAGAGCAGTTGAATGTGAACGGAGATGTGTACTTCCAATTGGAGGTTGATCCGTGTGGACATAATACGTATGGCTGGTATGACTTTGTAGTTCCGTTTGAGGTAGATGTGATCGGTGGTATTTCGATTGCTGAGGATCCTACTGCTCAGATGAAATTCAATGTGAACTATGCAGTAATGGCGTACGACGAGGCGAAACGTGCGGTGAACGGCAAGGATTGGAATAAGTTCTCCGGAACAATGCAGCCGGGTAGAGTATATACCATTACGCTGGATGAGACCAAGAATTGGAATACCGTTGTATTTAAGAAGAAAGCCAGTGCTCCTCTTTCCGGAGATCGTTCGTTCACGACATCTTACTCCGGTCTTGGTGAGGACGTAGATAACGGATGGAACGGATTTGGTAACGGATCGTTGTTCCATGCAGAACTGGATGTACCGGAGAATACGTTGGTACAGATTTACGACCATGCGAACAAATGTTATCAGCCACATGCGGCACATAACTATTCGATAGCAGTAGGAACATCGTTCTTTATGCAGGTAGGCGGCGTGGAGACTATTACGCTGGCAGCTGCAGATGGTAACAACACCGGTTTCATGGCTCCGGCTCGTACACGTCGTACGGTAGAGAAATTCAATTTGTCGCTGACGGATAATGAGGCTGAGATGGTATGCGATCGTATGTGGGTAGGTGCGAATGAGGAAGCTACAGAGGCGTATGTGATCGGAGAGGATGTGCTCAAGATGGGTACGATTAATGCAGCTCATATTGCACGTATGTGGACCACGAAGGGTGGATATGACTTATGCGCTGTGGAGACCGCGTTGTACAATAACAAAGCCAATACGCCGTTGTCGCTTTATGCGGCGGAGGCAGGTAGTTATAGTCTGGCGGTTGATCAAGCTCCGGAAGATGCAACGTTGTATTTGACTAAGAACGGCAAGGCTATTTGGAACCTCTCGATGAGTCCGTACGAGTTGAATCTGGAGCAAGGTACCACCGAAGGCTACGGCCTGCGTATTGTGGCAAGCCAGCAGACTACGACGGATATCGAGAATGGTGGATTGCTCAATGATGCAAATGGTGTACGCAAAGTGCTTATTGATAATGTGATCTATATCGTTACGCCGGAAGGTAAGATGTACGATTTGATGGGAAAAAGTGTAAATTATTAAGAAATATTTGCGTATCTCAAAAAAAAGCAGTACCTTTGCACGCTTTTTTGACTGAAATGAAGCAATCGTGCCTTATGGCTAAGAAAAAAGAATATCACATACCGACTATAGAGATCATTCCGATGCAGCCCGGCTGGCCTGTATTGATTGCCGATAGCAATGATCATGGATCTGTGCATCATGTTCCCATGCATCGGGAGAAGGCGTTCTAAGGTAATGATAAGGAAATGGAAAAGGCTGCGAAAATGCAGCCTTTTTTCGTACCATGCGGCAGGATGTCGGGATAGTATCCCGACGAAATGGACGTTGCTGGGGGATGGAGGTTGCAGGGATGTCCAGATACTATCTGGACGAAATGGACGCTGTTTTTGTTAGTTCTGCTGATATCTCTTCTGCCATCTTATTCATGGCTACGCATTCCTCTCGCGTTACATGTCCCTTCTTGGGATCATATTTCCAAGGACTTAAAATCAATACCTTGCCAGCGGCAACAGCATCAAATAATCCATCTGATGGTTTATAATATTCGCCAAAACCATTATCTGCTATACATATAAACGGTAGTCCTTCTTCCAAAAGTTTCGCTTGAATCCGTCTCTCATTAGGACTGATGAATGGTGATACCATCACCGCTCCTTCCCGCGCTGCTAACACACATGCGTTCATATAGTCCTTTAGCCGCCTCTCATCCCCGTGTTCTGCTTCCTCCACCATTGTACGTCGCACATGAACCGGCACGTATCGTTCTGCTGTTAATATCGTAGCATTACCTACTCCGCTATATATTCTACCGTTTATCTCTATATCCCGCTGTACATAGAAAAAACCTGGTTTTAATTTCTTCGTAGCCAAACGCTGGGGGTTCATCTGGAGATAGCGAATCATCGTTTTTAATTGTCCGCGATGTGACATAGGTCGTATAAACGGAACCTCTGTGAATTTCTCTCGTCCCTCTTTCTTCGCACCCTGCCATAAGCCTCTAACAACCATCTTTATACTAAGAGACATAGGTTTAGTGACATACAAAATCACATGCAAATGATCAGGCATCATCCTTAACTGAATAATGCGAATCTCAGGATGGCGTATTGGAATATCTTCTACACATGCCTTGATTTTTCGTCCAAGCTGACTAAGCTCTACTCTTGCTTTCGCAGGATCGTTATTCGGAATAATGAGATTACCTAACAAAGGTTCTCTACTCGACACGACTAATGTTACATGGTATATACCTATGCCTCTCCACGTTCCCGGTTCCTGCCAATGCCATTTGTCGGTATCCATAATTTTGCAGCGTTTGTTTTGTCGGAATAGTATTCCGACGTAATGGACGTTGTTACTTTAACCCCTTCGCCCAGCGGCGAAGATAGGTTAACCACTCCTCAGCAGTATTTGCTACGGGGTGGTTTTCTTTTGTGGCGCCAACGCACGTTAAATAGAAATGTGCGTGGCACATTTCTGACCGTTGCGCTGTAAGACCGCTGTTGCTGTAAGACCGCTGCGCTGTAGGACCGGCACTTTCAGTGCCTGTAAGATGGAGCAGGCAGAGCAGATTCTGCTTGTCTTGAACGATGTCGCCGGCATAAGGATAGGGAATGAAAACAGCGAGGCCGACGGTTTCTTTGGCGTACTTGGCTGAGTCGTTGACAGGCCAATCGGTACCAAATGATGCCAAAAGGACACCATTTGGTAATTGGAGATTGAAGATTGAAGATTGGAGATTTTCGCCTTTGGCGGGAATCGTCTGGACGCCGGTACAGAGGCCTTCTACCGGCTCGCTGAGGCTGACGTCGCAACGAAGATCGCGATGACCGGCTTTCATAGTGTAACGGACGGTCATGTCCGTTACACGACCGCTATCGTTGTAAGACCGTCCTTCGGACTGTAAGACCGTTTCACTGTAAGACCGCTTCGCTGTAGGAACCTGCCAGCCCTTTACCGCTACCTCTATCGTAGCTTGGTCCTTCTTCTGCGAGACGATGCGTTGGGAGCGTTCGGCAACGGGTTCGATATGCACATGCTTTTTGCCGTTCCAGTACTTGACAGAACCGACACCTACCGTGCCTGAGACGCGGAGAATATCATCGCCGTAACCGAGGGCGAGGAGAGAGTCGTTGGGATACCAGTGACTTTGGGCTAACTCTAACTGCGGTTTTTTCTTGCAATAGGGATCGATAGTCTGTTTCTTATCGAAATAGATCCGGTACGCCATGAGTTCGGACTCTACGGCTACACCATGGTGATGAAGCTGATGGTAGGTGTCGCCTTTTCCGACATAGTTAGGCATCGTATCCGTCCATTCGGTGATGGGGTAGCAATGACGGACTTTCGCGCCTTCGGTGAGGATGGCGTAGCCTTCTCTGGTCGAATCGGCGGGTGTGCCGATTCGCCAGAAAGAGGTTGCTACCCGCGGGGAACAGGACCCTAGAAAACCTAGGCATCCTAGGAATCCTAGTATTTTAATTGATCTTAACATTCTCTACCGTCGGAGCGAGTTGGAAGGCTTCGCCTTTCTCGGCGTGGATGTTGACGTTCTCGATGACAAGACCGTTGGTTTGACGGAAGAGGGCACCTTCGGTTGCGCTCATCTCAATGTTGCGGAGCGTGACATTCTGTATCTTCATCTCCGGAAGGCCGTTGAAATAGATCGCGCGTTTGAGGTTAGCACCTTTGACATTCTCGATCACGATGTTCTTGAAGGCCGGCGTCTCTTCGCTTACGGCAGGAGCCTCTGCATTCATACGTGCAGCCAGTTCTTCTTCGGTCTCTTCTCCAGCGCCTTTACCCCCGTAGAAGAGGTCAAAGAGCAGACCTTCGTTCGGGATATTGACCATATTCACGCCGTTGATGTAGATATTCTCTACGACGCCTCCACGACCGCGGGTGGATTTGAAGCGCAGACCGACGTCGGTACCAATATAGAGGTTATTGCGCACCTCGACATTCTTGATACCACCTGACATCTCCGAGCCGCAAACGAAGCCTCCGTGACCATGATAAACAACGCAGTCATCGACTACTACGTTCTCCGTCGGGATGCCGCGATCACGACCGGGTTTATCCTTACCGGACTTCATACAGATAGCATCGTCGCCTACGTCGAAGGAACAGCGGGCAATCACGACGTTCTTACAGCTCTCTACATCGACTCCATCACCGTTCTGGCTGTACCAGGGGTTACGAACGTTGAGGTCACGCAGGATGAGGTTCTCGCAGCACATGGGATGCAGATTCCAAGCCGGTGAGTTCTCAAAGGTAACACCTTCGAGGAGAATATTCTTGCAGCCTACGAAATGGAGCAGTACCGGACGAAGGAAGGACTTAACGACTTGCCAGAGCGAGTCATCTTCGATGACCGGTACGTTCTGGTCCACGCAGTAACTCTGCGCGAGCAGAGATGCGCTATCCGGATACCAGATGTCGTTGGCTACTATACCGCCTTTCTCTTTGAGATGTTTCTTCCATTGTCCCGGCGCCATCTTGGATTTCTTGAGGGGACGCCACCAATCGCCATTTCCGTTGAAGGTTCCGTAACCGGTGATTGCGATGTTCTCTGCATCAAGGGCATTGAGCGGAGATGTGCAACGTTTGGTAGGAATACCTTCGAACCACTCGTCGTAGATCTCATACAGATCGAGGTCATGGCTGAAGACGATGAAGCTGTTCTTCTCGGTGTAAAGACGCACGTTGGACTTAAGCGTGATCGGTCCCGTGGTGTAGATACCTTCCGGGATGATGACTGTTCCGCCTCCTGCAGCAGTACATTGGTCAATAGCGCTTTGGATCGCTTCTGTGGCGAGGGCTACACCGGTGTTGTCAGCTCCGAAATCCAGCACATTGAAGGCGCGTGAAGGGAACGAAGGAACAGTCACTTTCGGCATGTCAAACGATGCCGATTTGGTCAGCGCATTGATGTCGCTTTGCTTGGTCGTTTGGTACTGTGGCGCATTGCAAGCGCACATAACGGCTGCGGTAAGCAGCAAGAATGTTAGTTTTCTCATAAGTATATGTTTTTAGGATAAATGATTTCTACTAAACTGAGACCTTCTGCCGGTGCCGAATGACCGGCTTGGCAGCGATTGAGGGAGGCAATGATGTCACCGAATTGTGCAGTAGTCATCTTATGTTTGCCCACTTCGAAGAGCGTTCCGACCACAGCACGAACCATGTTGCGTAAAAACCGATCGGCAGTAATGACGAAATAAGCTTCGGTTTCGGACTCTTGAATCCATCTCGCTTCACGTACATCGCAGATTGTGGTCTTGACGTCCGTGTGGGTACGACAGAAAGAAGCAAAATCTTTTTTGCCAAGTAACAGGCTTGCGGCTTCATTCATGGCCTCAAAATCGAGCCCTTTAGCTACCCGCGTATGGTTTATATAGATGAACGGATCTTTGCGGGTCGTGATACGATAGTAATAGGTGCGAGCCGTAGCATCAAAACGGGCATGGGCATCGTCTGTCACGCGATAGATATCGATAATGGCGATCGAGTCGGGCAACAAACCGTTGAGACGGTTTTGTAATTGGTGATTGGTAATTGGTAATTGGTCGATATCGAAATGCGCTATCATCTTCTCTGCGTGTACGCCGGCGTCCGTGCGACCGGCGAAAGTAAGGGGCACAGGTTGACGCAGGATGGTAGCGAAAGCCGCTTCCATCTCAGCCTGAACCGTATTTCCGTTCGGTTGCGTCTGTGAACCGTGGAACGGGGCACCGTTATATGAGAAAACGATAAAATATCTCATTTTTGCGTGACATCGAGATGTCGAGATGTCGAGATCTTGATCTGATTATTAATTTCCGGCGACAACTTGGCTTTATAGGCGATGAATGCGCCTCCTCCGATCAGGATAAAGGTACGTAAGAGGCTATCGAGCCATATATTCATAGTCGGCGCATACATGCACCATAACTGATTGATAGCGAAGAGGGCGATGAGCAACGCCAGTATGATCCACCATTTGCCATCCACAATGCGAATATGGCAAAGCATGGTAACAAAAACGATGCCTAAGAGGTAGTATAGGGCATAGGAGAGGAGATTGCTTGCCGCGGCTCCTTCCATGCCAAAGATAGGGATGAGGTAGTTGTTAAGCAACAACGCACTTACCGTCAGAATGAGTGAGAGCAACAGGCTGAAGGCATAGAAACGCGAATAGTTTAATGTATTCAGGCAGATAGAGAACGTAGCCATGATCAATTGGCTGACGCCCAGGATGAGCACGATGTATTTCGCCGTAGCGAAGGTTGCACCGTTGGGTAAGATATGGAAGATCAGATCGATATTCACCCACATGGTTAATAGGATCATACCTCCGATAAGGAGCATGTTTCGTGTCACTTGGCGCACAAGGAACGAACATTCGTCTTGATTCTGCTCCTTGATGGCTCGTGCCAGTTGTGGTGAAGCGATTGCGGCAACGGAGCGGTTAGGCACACTGACCATAACGGCCATATACGTTGCAATCGCGAAGATACCGGTACTGTCCAGACCCATCTTAGCGGTTACAAAGAACGATGAGAGGGTAGGCGCCAAAACCGACGTGACAGCCGATATGATCAGAAATCCCGTATAGGTCAGGTATCGGCGCACCAAACTCTTGTTGGCGCGGAGGAAAGTCCAATCGGGTTTGAGGTTGATCTTTTGGAGTGAGAAGAAATAGCAGAGGTTGATGAGTGCGGCAAGTGCATAATTGGTACAGATACCGATCACTAAACCATCTAATGAAATAACACGGAAAGCGTATAGCAGATAGATGGCTAACAAGCCGACTCGTACTACCAATTCGCGTACAGCGCGTGGTACAACGATATGCATCAGCACATTACAGGTCGATTCGCAAATCGCCTGATAGAGCATAAAGAACGCAAGCGGCAGGACGAAATAATAGTATTCGACAAAGAGCGGAGACTTCTCGCCAAACCATGCGCCAAGCGGTACGTGGCAAGCCCAATAGATGAGCGCAAAGAGGATAAAACCGATAAACGGTACGACCAATGCCCAGAAGAAGAAACCATGATCTTCGGTACTCTCTTTTTCCCGAAAATAAGGATAGAAGCGAATGATCGAAGCATTGGTACCTAACTGGGCGAGACCGATCAGGAGTGTAGCAGCATCGATAAGCACTCGTGCCAACCCGATTTCCTCGGTTGTGAGGAAACGGGTTAACACGAAGAACGTGGTGACAACGCCTACGGCGATGCCAAGATAGGTAACGATTGTACCACGAATCGATTGCTTAGCTATTACTCCCATTACTTGATTTCGAGCAATTCAACTGTGAAGATGAGGGCTGCGTACGGAGGAATGGATTGACCTGCGCCACGCTCACCGTAACCGAGGTTGTACGGGATGTACAGTTTGTATTTCGAACCAACCGGCATCAATTGAAGACCTTCGGTCCAACCTTTAATAACACCGTTGAGCGGGAACTCGATGGGTTCGCCACGTTGGTAACTGCTATCGAAGACCGTACCATCGATGAGGGTGCCTTCATAGTGTACCTTAACGGTTTGTTCTGCAGTCGGTTTTGCGCCCTTGCCTTCTACCAATACTTCGTATTGCAGACCAGACTCGGTTACTTTGACTTCGTCGCGGAGGGCATTCTCTTGCAAGAATTTCTCGCCTTCTGCTTTAGCAGCACCATATTTCTTTTCTGCAATAACACCTTCTACATACGCACCTGCAGATTGCATATCCATCTGCTCGGTATAGTTGTTCAGACCGTTGATGAAGCCTTGTTTGATGAGGTCGTAGTTGGTCTCGAGACCTTCAATACCAAGCAGACCTACCGGTTCTTGTTCACGAATGGAACGACCGATCGTTTGAGCGGTATTAACCAATTGCGGGTTGCGGATATTCTCCTTCATAGCGATAATGACATTATCGATGAACTCTTTGGTGTCTTCACCCGTAGAATCTTCTGCCAAGAGGTAAGAAGCGATCTGTGTACCATTCGCAAAACCGAAGGCGTAGTTGAGGGTGTCAATCGCGTCTTTGAGTTCAATGGCTTTCGCTTTGGTCGGGCATTTAGCGGTAACAGTCTTTCCTTCCGGTACTTCTTTCTGACCTTGGAAATAGGAGATAACCAGCGGTTCAGCTTCGTCCATGGTCATGACAGAGGTATCTTTGTAGAGTCCGTTTACAAAACCTTGCAGTAAAGCTTTCTCGTTCAGTGTCCACTCTTTGCGTTCTGCCAGACCTTTGGTCTCAAAACCTTTGAAAGCAGAACCGATCTGACGACCTTCGCGTTGGATGTCGTTCAGTTCCTCTTCCTTATCCAGATAAGCTTTATCCATAGCGTCGATGAATTCAGCTACCGTTTCCTCGCTGCTGTCATTGGAGAGGAAGTACATCTTGATCTGCAGACCGTTGATCAAACCGATTGCATAGTTGATCGAGTCGGTCTCGTTATTCAAAACTGCATTTTGTGCCTTATAACTGTTGCCACACGAGATGAGAGCTACGGCGGCTAACAAAAAGATAGTTATCTTTTTCATAATTTAAATTGCATTTAAATTTTGGAGCTTCGGCTGCATCGAGTTGCGTAAGCAAACTTACACTCGATTTGCACGAACCTTCATTTTTGATTTGTAATTTGTGATTTGTTATTTTTATTCAATTCCTAATAATTCTACCGTGAAGATGAGGGCTGCGTAGGGCGGGATGGATTGACCGGCTCCGCGCTCGCCATAAGCGAGTTGGTACGGGATGAAGAATTTGTACTTCGAGCCGATAGACATGAGTTGCAGACCTTCGGTCCAACCGGCGATGACACCATTCAGAGGGAAAGTGATTGACTCACCGCGACGGTAACTGCTGTCGAAAACGGTACCATCGATGAGCGTTCCTTCGTAGTGAACACGTACGGTGTCGGTTGCTTTCGGTTTCTGACCCAGCGAAGGTTCGAGAATCTCATACTGCAAACCGCTGGAGGTTACTTTTACGCCTTCGCGTTTCGCGTTCTCAGCAAGGAATTTCTCACCTTCTGCTTTAGCAGCGCCTGCTACTTTCGCTTCCAACTCCTGGAAGAATTGATTCAATACTTGTTGTGCCTCTTGATAGCTGATTTTCGGTTGCTGATGTGTCAGCACATCTTCGATACCTAATGCGAGATCCTGATAGTTCAGTTTCTCCACACCGCTACCCATGAGGTTTTGTCCCATAGAGAGACCTAATGCATAACTGATTTTGTCCATTTTTATAATATTTATAATTTCAAATTTATGATTTCAAAATTGCCGCATAACGCGAGAGGTATTTGCCGAGGATATCGAACTCGATATTCACGACCGTACCGGGTTGAATATATTTGAAGTTCGTATTCTCTTCGGTGTACGGGATGATACAAACGGATACGTAGCCTTTGTTGCCTTGTATGTTGGGTTCGCAAGCAGTGAGGCTGACGCCGTTGATAGTAACCGAACCCTTATCGACGCAGAAATAACCGCGTTCAATCATCTCGCGTGACGAGTCGTACTCAAAGCGGTAATACCAACTGCCGTCGGTTTCTTTGGCTTCGATACAGGTGGCTTTTTGATCCACATGTCCTTGCACGATATGTCCGTCCAGACGTCCGCCCATGAGCATAGAACGCTCTACGTTGACGAAGTCACCGACCTTGAGCAGGTCGAGGTTCGTCAAACGAAGCGTCTCTTGCATGGCGGTGACGGTATATAAGTCACCTTCTATCTTCACTACCGTCAGGCACACACCGTTATGCGCGATCGATTGATCGATGCTGACGGCTTCGCCAAACGGATTGCGGAGGGTGAAATGTTTATTGGTTTGCTCGGTCTCTATCTTAACGACCTGAGCCATTGTTTCTACGATTCCTGAGAACATTTTGAATAGGAAAATCTTTACGTGTTAATACAAATAAGTATATGCCGATCAGGATAGTTCCGATCGCCATGAGGATCCACATATTATGGATGTAGTATAAACGGATAGCATAATATACTGCCAATAAGCCGAGTGTCAAGGCTGTGTAGCCGCCGATTACTTTTAAGTCGTACGGAATCGGGGCTTTCTTCTGACCGATAAAATAGGATAGGAGCATAATGACGAAATAGCAGACGAGGCTGCTGCCGCAACTTGCCCAATAACCGATCAGCGGTACGCCTACTACTTGCAGTATGAGTGTGATGCCTAAACCGATCAGTGAGAAATAGGCTCCCCATTTGGTTTCGTCGGTGAGCTTGTACCAGAAACTGAGGTTGAAATAGATGCCTTGGAAAACATAGGTCCACAGCACTACCGGTACAATCTTCAATCCCTCCCAATAGGCGCTGGCAACGATGTACCGGAAGATATCCAGATAGAAGATGACGCCCAACAGAATCAGATACGAGAAAATGATATAGTACTTCATCGCGTCGGCGTAAGCTTCGACCGATTGACGATCTTTATGCTTGGCGAAGACGAAAGGTTCGTACGCATAGCGGAACGCCTGAGTGAACATCATCATTACCATCGCTACCTTGAAGCAGGCACCGTAGATGCCGAGTTGCGCTTGTGCGTCTGCGCCTGTGTAGAGGTAGGGGAAGAGGATACGATCCAAGGTCTGGTTCATGATACCTGCTACACCCAATACCAGTAACGGCAGGGAGTAACGAAGCATGTCTTTGAGTACCTGTCCGTCAAATCGGCCCCCCTTCGGCATCGTGAAAGGCAAGAGGCAGAGCGTCTGGATCGTTGTGGCTAAGATATTGCTTAGGAAGACATAGAAGACGTCATTCTTGCCGAGTATCACTAAGAAGAGGATGTTAAATCCGATATTGAGTACGACAAACAGCAGTTTGAGTGCCGCAAAGACCATTGGCCGTTTCTGATAGCGCAGGTAGGCAAACGGGATGCAGGCAAAAGCATCGACGGCTACCGTGACGAACATCATTGCCACGAACTCTGCATGGTCGGCATAGCCTAAGATTGTTGCGAGAGGTTGGCGGAGAAGCACGACCAAGACCGCAAAAAGGGTGCTGGTCGTGAGCAGTGTCAGGAAGGCTGTCTTGTAAACACTTGGAGCATTGTAGTCTTCTCGGTTAACAAAACGGAAGAAACCCGTCTCCATACCATAGGTAAGAAGAACCAACAAAAGGGCTGTCCAAGCGTAGATGTTAGTGACAATACCATAGTCATCCACCCGTGCCAAAGCATAGGTGTAGAGCGGAACGAGCAGGTAGTTCAAGAACTTACCTATGATCGAACTCAGTCCATAGATGGCGGTGTCCTTCGCCAAGGATTTCATTTCACTCATTGCCTGCTACACAAATTACGATTTCCCCTTTCGGAGGCGTGTTTTTGTAATGACTAATCAGTTCTGCGAGTGTTCCGCGTTGTGTTTCTTCGAACTTCTTGGATATCTCACGAGACACCGATGCTTTGCGTTCTTCGCCGCACACGGCCGCTAACTGCTCCAGAGTCTTGACGAGTCGGAAAGGCGACTCATAGACGATGAAGGTCTGATCAAGTGCTGCCAGGTACTGCAAGCGAGTCTGACGTCCTTTCTTCTGCGGAAGGAAGCCTTCGAAATAGAAGTGGTTATTGGGTAAACCGCTATCGACTAGTGCCGGCACGAAGGCTGTCGCACCAGGAAGGCATTGGATCTCAATATCCGCTTCGGCTGCTGCACGCACTAAGAAGAAACCGGGGTCGCTGATGGCAGGTGTACCGGCATCCGAGATGAGCGCGATATTCGCACCCGCTTTGAGGCGTTCCACAATGTCCGCTGAAGTCTCATGCTCATTGAACTTATGATGGCTCTTGAGCGGCGTATGGATATCAAAATGCTGCAGTAAGATGCCGCTGGTTCGCGTATCTTCCGCAAGGATCAGATCCACCGACTTCAGCGTCTCAATGGCGCGGAACGTCATGTCTTGCAAGTTGCCTACCGGTGTCGGAACGATGTATAGCATTCAGTTTTCAGTATTCAGTTTTCAGCCAAAACGGCGGTGAAGGGTTACAATAAACTGCTGATAGGTACTACTTTCGGTATCCCATCCGAACTGACGGATATAGTTCATGGCCTCATCGAACGAACTTAAAGCGTTCAATTCGGTTAATGCTTTTTGCATCAATTCGGCGTTCTGACCGAAAAGTTCGCGTTGGTACAAGAAACGATCGCCTAAGGAGATAGCCTGACGGATATCCTCTACGGCTTTACCATAGACAGCAGCCTTGGGTGAAGCGGTCTCTTCAACCGGCGCGGGTTCAGGTTCTGCAACAGGCGCAGGCTCTTCTACCGCAGGAGCAGGAGCCGGTTCTTCAACGATAGGCGCTGCTACCACTACCGGCTTCTCTACGACCACTTCTCTAACGACCTCTACCGGTACCTCTTTGATAACTTCTTTTTTGATCACCTGCGGATCAGACAGCGGACGATTTTTCAGTTCCGCGACCTCAGCCTCAAGCGTTGCAATTCGAGCCTCTAACTGCTCAAAATATTTAATAAGTTCTTCCATTATTTAGTTGCGTCTTCTAATTTACCCATCATTGCGAACATAAAGATAGCGGCAACGAGACAAACCCCGATGAATACGCTCCAAACGAGCCACAACGGCAGGCTTCCCCAGAGGAAACCACCGACTGCTACGAGGAAGTTACCCAGCGCGGTAGCCACGAACCAACCGCCCATCATCATTCCTTTGTACTGCGGAGGAGCTACCTTGCTGACGAACGAGATACCCATCGGTGAAAGGAGTAACTCACCAAAGGTGAGAACCAGATAGGTCAGGATCAATACGTTCGCATTGACGAACGTACCTTCACCGGCTACGCGTGCCAACTCTTGCTCTGCAGGACACAGCAGACCGATCGAGCAGAAAGCCATTACTGCATATGCTGCAGCAGCAACTAACATACCGTACGCAATCTTACGCGGCGCAGAGGGCTCTTTGCCTTTCTTTGCCAATGCACCGAAGATAGCCATGCTAACCGGTGTCAAAGCCACTACGTAAAACGGGTTGAACTGCTGGAAGATCGGAGCCGAGATACCTAGTTCTGCCGGATGGTTCATGAACTTGTATGCCAATGCACCGGCTACTACGGCCAGAACACCGCACCAAACGGATTTAGCTTTGCGACCACCGTCACCGAAGATACCGAACAAGGCATATACACCGATGGCTACCAGCACTAAGTTCCAGATATCAAAGGCCATCGTCTGTACACCTGTCACTACCGGTGTCACGAACTCATTGGCGAAATAGGTAAGCGTCAAACCATTCTGATGGAATGCCATCCAGAAGAAGAGTACTACTGCAAACACGAGGCACAAAGCGACGATACGTTTCTTGGTTTGTTCCGGTGTCAGTTCTTCTACTTTCTGACCACTTGCGGCCGCTTGTTTGGCGGTGTTCTCTACATGTTTGAACCAAGGACGGCAAGCATAGTAGATAGCGATACTCAGTACCAGCGATGCACATGCTACTGCGAAGGCGAAGTGATAACTGTCGTTCACACTAGTGCCTAATGTGTCCTGCGCCCAAGCCATGATCTTCACAGCGGCCGTCGGAGCGAACATAGCACCGATATTGATGGCCATGTAGAACAGCGAGAAAGCCGCGTCACGACGATCTGCATAAGCAGGATCATCGTAGAGGTTGCCGACCATTACCTGGAGGTTACCTTTGAACAGACCCGTACCGAAACTGATCAGTACCAAAGCGCCTATCATAAAGGTCATGGCGACAGCTGTGTTACCGGACTCAACGCCGCCCATCGGTAAGGCCAGCATGACGTAACCGAGGAACATGATAATGATACCGATTGTGACGCATTTACCGTAACCGATCTTATCAGCCACGATACCGCCTACCAACGGCAAGAAATAGACAAACGCCAAGAAAGTGGAGTAAATAGCACCTGCTGCCGAAGCCGACAGACCGAAATTAGCGCGCAAGAAAAGCGCGAAGACGGCTAACATCGTGTAGTAGCCGAAACGCTCGCCTGTGTTGGCCAATGCCAACGCGAACAATCCTTTTGGTTGATTCTTAAACATAAACTATAAATTTACAATTATCAATATTCAATTTTCAATTACATCACACCAGTCATGTCTGTCATCTGCGCGACCGTACTGAATATCCTTCAGCGCGTGATAGAGTTTGCTCAGTACCGGACCGGGTTCGTTGCCGAACGAGTAGGTGACACCTTTTTCTGTATCGACTACTTTGTTCATCGGCGAGATGACAGCGGCTGTACCGCAAGCGGCTGCTTCACTCATATCTGCTAATTCTTCCAATCGAATCCGACGTCGTGTCACTTTCAATCCCATCTCCTTCGCCAGGGTCATCAGACTGTCATTCGTGATACTCGGCAGGATAGCAGATGATTTAGGCGTCAGGTACTCATTGCCTTTGATGCCGATGAAGTTCGCTGCCGAACACTCGTCAATGAACTTATGCTGTTTGGCATCCAGGAAGATACAGTCGCAACCCATGGCATGTGCCGCTTCGGTAGCTCGGAAGGAGGAGGCATAGTTACCGCCTACTTTGAATTGTCCTGTGCCGTACGGCGCCGCACGATCCACATAGCGGTTTACGATAAAGGTCGTACAATGGAATTTCCCCGGGTAGTACGGACCGATCGGCGAAGGGATGACGATGAACTCAAAATCTCTGCCCGGGCCGACACCCAAACGCGGCGTTGTTCCGATCAACAACGGTCGGAAATACAGCGTTGCACCTGTGCCGTAAGGTGGCACAAAATCTATGTTTTTCTCTAACGCCAACCGAATAGCCTTACCAAACAATTCCTCCTGAACAGGTGCCATGAATAGGCCTTTTGCACTCTGCGCCATGCGGCGTGCATTGTCCCGCCAACGGAAGATACGAATCTTCCCATCTACTCCTCGAAATGCCTTCAGTCCCTCAAATGCTTCCTGCCCATATTGCAGACAAGTAGCCGACACATGCAAGTGCAGGAACTTATCCTTCGTGGCGTACGGTTCCTCCCATACTCCGTCATGATACCCCGCCCGAACGATATAGTCGGGTTCGGTATAATGAAATCCCAATTTACTCCAATCAATCTCTTTCATTCTTCAATCTTCATTCTTCAATCTTCAATCATCAAACAGCGTGTCTAACACGCTTATTTCCGTTTGCCACGGATGTTTATCGGTCCAAATCTGTCCGCTCCAATCTATTGAGCGCGCACTTGCTATGAGTCCTTGCGGACGCTCTTTTTTTATTAGCGCAACTAGTGTGGCATTTAGTTCATCATTTAGGTCTAACAACCATTTGTACTCCTTCTCATAGAACGGCCGCAAATAGTCCGCGAAATACAGGAAGTACGGTGTATGTTGGTACGCGCTAACGAGTGTTATCCAATGTTGGTGTTGCCAACGAGTCTGGTAACTGATCTGTATGTCGCGCGTTAATTGCTTATGCTCCACTTTTCCTACAGGAACGGTTAACCGCACCAACTCTCCTTTTGCGTCGCGAATCAGACACCTGTTGCGAAAGGTCTGTTTCTCGAAGGTCTCCATTTGTTCTATCGTTGCGGGTTCACTCATCAGCGCCTGCAAGTACGATAGCGGAGGCAGATATGCGGTAGGTAAGATCATCTTCCTGTTGCTTTATTGCCCAAGCGGTTCCAACGGATACTGTGTTTATCTTTGTCGATACTCAACCAGATGAACACAGGTCGTCCAACGATATGATCTTCGGGTACAAATCCCCAATAACGGCTGTCGGCACTATTATGCCTATTATCGCCCATCATCCAGTAATAGTCCATCTCGAACTCATACTCCTCGCCTATCGCGATCGGCTTGAACTCATAGGCATCTGCGATACGCTTGTATATCCAGTAGTTCTGTTCAGTGATCAGGATCTTATCGCCTTTGCGCGGAATATAGATCGGACCGTAGTTATCACGTGTCCAGGTATTATGCCCTAAGGGATAAACAGCTCCACCGCGTTCTTCGGGTTCGATCTCTATGGCTAATACATGTGGATTCTTACTCAACTCTTCTTTCATAGCCTTTGTCAACGGGAAATGCCAGGTAGTAGCATCAATCTGCATTCGGTCAGCCACGCTCACGCCGAGTTTCTCAAAATACTTCGCTCCGAACACATGTCCGTCGGTGAAAACGAGATAGTTGAGTTGGACGCCTTCGCGGAAAGGTTCACGTTCACCGTTTACATAAATGACATTATCCATGATTTGCAGTGAATCGCCCGGTGTACCTACACAACGCTTCACGTAGTTTTCACGCCGATCGACCGGTCGCGTTACGATCTCACCAAAGACATCTTTGCGGGCTTTAATCACATGCTCACCATAATAATGTTTGAGCGTGTAATAGTCAGGATTCTGCATATTGAGACATACCGTATCGCCGGCAGGGAAGTTGAATACCACGATGTCACCTTTCTGCGGGCTTGTCCAACCTGCCAAACGCTTGTAGCTCCAATGCGGGTGGTCGAAATAACTCTTACCGCCGCCTAACCAGTTCGGCATCGTGTGTTGCACGAGCGGCATCGATAACGGTGTCTGCGGAACACGTGCACCATACGCCATCTTGCTCACATAGAGAAAGTCGCCTACGCGGAGTGTTTTCTCCAATGAAGATGAAGGAATCTGGTAGTTCTGGAAGATGTAGAGGTTGATAAAATACACCGCTACGAGTGCAAACACGATGGCATCTACCCATGAACACAAAGTATATAATCCCGGTTTGGTGTCTTTGTATTTCCGCCACCAGTTATAGTTGATATACTTGGTTGTAAAAGCGTCAATAATGATCGGCAACAATGCTAACCATCCTAGACTTTTCCAATCGCCCCATGCGACCCAAACGATGAACGCAATATACAATGCGCTCCATATTCCTGCGCGGATCCATCCTCCGCGTGTCACCTCATTTAATCTATCTTGAAAACTTTTCATACTAAACTTTCTGCTGCTAATACGGCGCCGAGTGCAAAACCGCGACGACCTTTGGCGATATGTGTGATAATGATCGTATCATCTTCGCTATCCCATGTTACCACATGCGTACCCGGTACTTCTCCTTCTCGAATGGATTCGATAGCAACATCCGTGCCAATTTGTTCGGCCAGCGTTTTGGCTGTGCCTGAAGGCTTGTCTAATTTGTGAATATGGTGTGTCTCGGTGATAGACGGCGTATATTGGGGTTGCGCCTTCATCGCTGAGGCTAATGCTTTGTTGAGATCAAAGAAAATATTCACCCCTACGGAGTAATTACTGCTCCACACCAACATTGTCTTACCCGTTTCATCGGTAATAATAGTCTTGTTGTCCTTAATTTTAAATTCGTAATTTTTAATTTTTAATTCCTCCGGTCTCCATCCGGTAGTACCGCACACAACGGGCACGTTTTGAGCCCACGCGCGTAAAATATTATCTTTGGCGGTAGTTGGTGTGGTGAACTCAATCGCTACTTCCGCGTCTTTTAGATCAAAATCATCTCCCACATCAATGCGTGCCACGATGTCGTGACCTCTACTCAGGGCAATATCTTCGATCATATGCCCCATCTTTCCGTATCCGATTAGTGCTATTTTCATAATTCTCCACAAAAAGCGCACAAAGGTACAAAAAATAAATGACATATGCAAGCATATGCCATTATTTTCGAATAATTGTATAAATTCCGTCAATTTTTACACATCCAAAGCGTTATTTTATCCACCAATTCAGTGATACTTGTCTTACCATCGTTTACGATTAGCAGGTCGCCGGAAGGGATGTTTTGTGCCTTGATACGCGCGCGTACCTTATCTATATTGGCAGGAGAATCGTCGTTGTGATAGTCGCGGGCTATGGTTCGCGCGATACGGATCTCTTCGGGGGCATCTACGACGATGATCTGGTCGCAGAGGAAATCGAGTCCGGACTCATAGAGGATAGCAGACTCTACAAAATCGGGCTTGCGTTTCATAATGTCCAAACCTACTGCAGGATGAACGATGGCATTGAGGGCGGCTAATAAATGCGAATCTTCAAAGACGCGTTTCGCCACATATTGCGTGTTATAGATGTGTGATGTGAGAAAGGCTTCTTCTCCTAGGAGGTCGATGATCTCTTGCTGCACGTCAGCATTCTCGGCGATGATACGTTTGGCTTCTTGGTCGCAGTCATAAACAATATAACCACGTTTGGCGAGTTCGCGTGCGATGGTCGATTTACCACTTCCTATGCCTCCGGTGATACCAATTATCATACTAGAACTGGAAATAGATGAAGGGTTGTACATCTGCTGTGACGAACTGGTAGATCACAGCGATAGCGATACAAACGGCAATGACAATGGCCCATATCGGCATGGCACTGAACCATAGACGATAGCGTCGTTTCCAGTTGGTAGGTAGCCAGTGAATGACCATACCGGCGATGAACATCGCTACGACCCAGCGGTACTCCCAAAGAAAATCAGGGATGATGGCATTGCTCCATGCGCCGCCTATCTGGTTTACCATATTCTTTGCCGTTGCCCATGCTACTTCATTGGCGGTTGCCGGGTCGAGGTTACTACTGGACCGGAAGAAGAGACGGGTGAAGGTGATAAACGTAAAAGTCTGCAGAATCGCCCACGCTGTACCCAGCGCTTTTGTAAATTTGGTCTCTGCGCCTTCGCATAAGAAATAGATATACCGAATAGCGGTCACGAACCAGACAAGTCCAGCCCAAACGGCAAAGAGTCGCCAAACGGGTAGGTTAGTATAGAAATCCGTTACACAGAGTCCTGCTGTCAGAAGGGTCATAGCCGCAAAACGGATATGCCAGTTCATGCCTCGCCAGATCTTCTCGATGATCATTCCGAACCCATTGATACCACCCCAGATGATAAAGTTCCAACTGGCGCCATGCCATAAACCACCCAATACTTGTGTGATGAACGAGTTGAGGTTGGAGTAGAAAAGTTTTAGGCGATCAGGGTCCTTAAAGACTTTTGGAACAATAATCATCGCGATGATCAGTACGGCATAAGGAATCATGATGCCTAACCACCAACCGGTGAGGGACGCTGATACCAGTGCAATGACTGTTACCCAGAAATAAGTACCAAAACCAATACTTCTGTTACCGCCTAAGGGGATGTATAGGTAGGTCTTGAGCCAGCGACCAAGGGACATGTGCCAACGCCTCCAGAACTCTTGCGGACTTTGGGACTTGTAGGGCGAGTTAAAGTTCATCGGCAGATAGAAGCCCATGAGCATTGCTACACCGATCGCAATATCCGTATAACCCGAGAAGTCCGCATAGACTTGCAGCGAGTAGGCGAATAGTGCGAAGAGGTTCTCAAAGCCGGAGAAGAGTAAGGGGTTATCAAACACACGGTCAATGAGGTTTACCGCCAGAAAATCGGACATAATGATCTTCTTGCCCAAACCGTTAATGATCCAGAAGACGGCAATACCAAAGGCTCTACGGCTAAGATGGAAGGGTTTGTAGAGTTGAGGAATGAACTCCTCTGCCCGCACTATAGGTCCGGCTACGAGTTGTGGGAAGAAACTCACGTAGAACCCGAAGTCGAGTATGTTCTTGACGGGTTGAATGCGTCCACGATAGACGTCTGCTGTGTACGAGATGACTTGGAATATATAGAACGAGATACCGACCGGTAAGATGATCTTATCTACGATGGAATAACTTGTGCCGAAAAGGTCATTGAACGCGTCGGTAAAGAAGTACGCGTACTTGAAGTAGGCGAGAAAACCTAAGTCGATGGCGACGGATAGGCATAGCCAAAATTTATTTTTTGTCTTATGGATTCGTTGTGCGATGAGCCAGTCGGAAAGGGTGACGAAAAGGAGAATGAGCAAGAAAAGTCCGCTGGTTTTGTAATAAAAGAACCAACTGACGAACATAAGATACACATTGCGAAGGTGCAGTTTTTTGTTGCCTAAGGAATCGGGCACGCGGTCCATGATTAAGGCAAACAGTGCGTACACCAAAGCGAAGAAGCCCCAGAAATAGAACTGCGTGAAAAGCAGCGGGTGTTCGGCATCAAAGGCAAATATGTAGTGAAGAAAATCCAATTCTTAATTTTTAATTTTTAATTTTCACTTCCTTCCAACATCCACTCTGCTACGGCATTGCCGGCTTTACGGGCTCCACTGCGCGTGAAATGTACGCCATCTGAACCGGCCAGACCTATCTCTTGCCAACGCGCCATGCTTCCTGCGCCGCCCATCCAGCGGTAAAGACTGAAATAGGCGATATTCTCTTCCAACGCCATCTTACGCAGTAACTTATCCATATACGGTACCATGGGATAGGTGGTCCATTCACCGTCTATCTGCGTCAGCATATCGCTTGGACCGATAAAGAGGATCGATGCTTGCGGTGCACACGTGCGCAGGTACTGCACTTGTTGTCGAAGTCCTTTGACGATGCCTTGAATCGTACCGGGGTTCTTGTTAGAAGGGATGGCATTACCGCCAAACTGCATAATGATCAGTTGTACATTCTGTTCGCGGTAGAAAGAGACTAACTGTTCCCGATCCATCTTCGTGAATACGAGACCCAGACATCCGCGCATAGGGATATTATCTACAATAACACCGGTATCGCTTTGTTGGGAAAGTCCATAGACTTTGCCTTGTCCGCTGAGGAATACGCTGTCACCGGCAAATGTATAGTGAACAGAACTATCTGCAAACACACGCCATTGGGTGTATCTTTTTCTGCCGTCCAGGGGTGTGCAGACAGCGGTTAAGGTCTCGCTACCTTTGACCAGGCTATCGTTCATGACTGCTACTTGACCCATTACACCGTATAGCCCATCGTCTCGCTGGTCACGTTTGGGACCATAAACCAGATAGCGTCTCGGACCTTGTGCCGCTTGAATCCAGCGATCGTTCATTCGTAGTTGCTGCTTGACCGTGCGGCTTGGGATGGTCTGTGCCAGAGGCAGTAATCCTGCACCGGAACCACCGTATTTGTTTTGTAAAGCCTCGCGTATCTGCTGACTCATTCGGTCCTCTTCAATCTGGCTGTCACCGTAGTGCAAGACACGCACTACCTTATTGCCGCTTTCGGAGAGCGAAGAATAGAAAGACTGTAAGAAGACGCGGCTGTCGGTTGTTGAATCGACGGCGATCTTCGGGATGATTACTTTGGGTTCTTGCGGAATAAGGGTGTCGGTTTCTGCTTCTTCTATTTCGGCTTCTGCAAAAATCGGAAACTCTTCGATCGTATCATTGTCTGAAACCTCAACACTGAGTTCTGAAGGCTGTTTATGCAATAACTGTCCGTTTGGAAATGCTTTGTAGAGCACTCCCAACAGACCCATTACCACGGCTATGAAAATCAGAACTTGATACGGTTTCATCTTATTTTTTCCACAACGCGCGACTGAACAACAACAAAACCGTGAAGATCTCGAGACGACCGATCAGCATGACAAAAGTCGCTACCCATTTAGCGGCTACCGGCAAGGCAGCATAGCAACCGCTTGAACCCCATTGACCGATCGAGACACCGACATTACCGATCATCGAGACGGCGATGCCTAAGGACTCGTCAAAACCAATACCACAGCCACAGAACCACAAGGTCGCTAACACGATGATCGCCAGATAGAAGAACATGAACGCCATAATATTACTGGTCGTTTGTTCGCGGAGTGTGTGACCATTAAAACGTACCGGGATGACGGCATTTGGATGAATACGCCGTTGGATCTCGGCGTTGGCAGCCTTGGCGAAGATCGCTAAGCGAACCCATTTCATACCTCCGGCGGTTGAACCCGACGCACCTCCGGTGAACATCAGGAAGAAGACAATGACCCATAGAACGGGTGGCCAAAGCATATAATCGGTTGCCACAAAACCGGTACTGGTGATTGTGGCAATAGAGGTGAAGAGTCCCAGACGGAGACTATCTAATTTGCCGGTAGTGATCAGCAGTCCTATTGCCAATATGGTACCGGCGATGAGGCAAGCGCAGACGTACCAACGTGTCTCTTCATCGCGGAACATGCGTTGCGGTTTACCGCGGAAAGCGTATATCAGTTGGGTGAAGTTAATCGCCGAAAGGAGCATAAAGACTAGGATGATCCATTGGATGGCAGGACTGAAACTCATCACACTGTCATTATGGGTAGCAAATCCACCGGTAGAGATGGTACTGAGTGCATGGCACACGGCATCGAACTTACCCATACCGCAGAGCCAGAGTAAGACGCCTTCAGCGGCCGTTAGACCGATATAAGTGATCCACATATGTTTGGCGGTGTCGGCAATGCGCGGGCTGAGTTTTTCGTAGCTGACACCGGTCACTTCGGCGCTATAGAGCTGCATGCCGCCGAGACCGAACATCGGCAGGATGGCTACACTGAGCACGATGATACCCATACCGCCTATCCACTGCATCAGTGATCGCCAGAGTAAGATAGAATGAGGTTGGGCTGCTACGTCTGTGAAGACGGTAGAACCCGTCGTGGTGAAGCCTGCCATCGTTTCGTACCATGCGTCGGTGAGGGCAGGAAGGGCGCCGCTGAGCCAGAAGGGTAACATACCGAAGAGCGAATAGACGATCCAGACGGTAGCTACAATGACATATCCTTCGCGTTCGCCGACGCGTTTCTCAGCCTTACGACCGGCAGCTACCATCCACCAACTGCTGAGCCAGGTCACGGCACTCGATACGATCCATGCCCCTAAGTTAGGTTCGTCGTACCACCACGCAGTAAAGGTAGGCACTAACATAAACAGCGCCTCGAGAGTGGTCAGTACTCCCATCGTCTTGAAGACGATTCGCCAGTTGAACAATCGTGTCATTTAAAGAATCGCTCTAAATTACGTATCACATGACTCTTGCAGAAGACTACCACGGTGTCGTTGGGGATGATCTGCGTGTCACCGTTGACCAATATTCCTTCGCCGGCACGAACGATACCGCCGATGGTTGCTTCGGCAGGCAGATCGAGGTCTTTGACCTTGCGTTTGGTGACGATACTGCCTTCTTTGGCATCGAACTCGACGATCTCGGCGTCGGCACTCGTTAAGTTATGTACGCCGCGTACGGAAGCGTCAAGCAGCATCTGGTAGATATAGCTTGCGGCGATGGTTTTTTTGTTCAAGACCGTACCGATATCCAGACCTTCGGCCATCGGGATATAATCGAGGTTCTCGACTTCCGCGATCGTCTTACGTACACCAAATCGTTTGGCTGCGAGGCAGGCGAAGATATTGGCTTCACTGCTGTCCGTCACGGCTACAAAAGCGTCGGCGTCTTGGATGCCTTCTTCTTTGAGCACGTCCATGTCGGAACCGTCGGCATTGATAATAAGGGCGTTCGGTACTTTCTCACTTAAGATGTCGCATAGCACGCGGTCTTTCTCGATGATCTTGATGCTCATCTCGTCCGTGAGTTCTGTAGCTGCCTTACGGGCAATACGATCGCCTCCGAAGAAGATGACATTCTTGATCTCCCGTTTGGACTTACCGAGTTCTTCGCGCATAAACTCCATGTTCTCTTTGGGGCAGACGCAGTAGACGAGATCGTTCTCAAGTACGCAGTCCGTACCTCTCGGGATGATCGTCTCTTGTTCGCGTTTGATGGCTACAATACGGTATTTGCCGTGGTTATAGATACCAGACGAGAAGGGTTGACCTAAAATCTTGGCTGTAGCGCGAGCCTTGACCACGCATAACTCCAACGCTCCTTGCCCTAACTGCAGATGATAGCGCATCCAGTTGGTACGTAAGCTGGCTTCGATCTCATTGGCAGCCAGAACCTCCGGATAGATGAGGTGGTTCAGACCCATTTTCTCAAAGAACGCTCTGTTCTCCGGCAACAGGTACTCGTAGTTATCGATACGCGCTAAGGTACGTTTGGCGCCCAATGAGTTGGCGATCAGACACGCGGTCATATTCTCTGTCTCGTGCGGCGTGACGGAGATGAAGAGGTCGCAGCCTCCCACACCTACTTCGCGCAGGTCGTGGATCGAGGTGGGGTTACCCACTTTGGTCAACATGTCGTAGTTGGCGCTCAAATCTCCTAAACGCTCAGGCAACTCGTCCAATAGGCTGATTTCCATATCTTCGCGACTCAGTAATTTCGCCAAGTGTGTGCCTACTTCTCCGGCGCCAGCGATAACAATGCGCATAATAATCCCTCCTTGTCTAATTGTAACATATGATAAAGCTCTTTGGTAGAGCCGTGTTCTACAAACTGGTCGTTTACTCCCAACCGAACCACCTTTGGTGTATAACCATGGTCTGCCATCCATTCCAAAACCGCACTGCCCAAACCACCGGCGATCATTCCGTCTTCGGCCGTCACGATGGTCTTGAATTTCTTACCGACCTCGTGCAAGATCTCTTCGTCCAAAGGCTTGAGCCAACGCATATCGTAGTGGGCAATGTTGAGTCCGGAAGCTTCAATGGCTTCACTCATGGGGTTGCCGATAGCACCGATCGTGAGGACCGCGATGTCCTTGCCGTCACGCAGTTGGACGCCTTTGCCGTATTCGACATCGCGAGATTTCGAGGTCTCGAGATTCGGAGTGCGACCTCGTGGATAGCGGATTGCGACAGGGCCGTCTAAAGTCTCTGCCAGGGTTAGCATCTGTTTGAGATCTTCGGCGGTACGTGGGGCACATATCTGCATGTTGGGGATGGGGCGTAAGTAGGCCAGATCTAATAGTCCGTGGTGGGTAGCACCATCGTTTCCGACGATACCGGCACGGTCGATACAAAGGACGACGTGTAAATTCTGCAGCGCTACGTCATGCACGATATTATCGTAGGCGCGTTGCAGGAAGGTAGAATAGACATTGCAGTAAGGCACCATGCCTGCTTTGGCGAGACCGGCACTGAAAGTCACAGCGTGTCCTTCGGCGATGCCGACATCGAAGACGCGGTCGGGGAGCTCTTTCTGCATAATACTCATCGAACAACCGGACGGCATGGCCGGCGTGATACCAACGATCTTTTCGTTCTTCTTCGCCAACTCCAAGAGCGTCTCACCGAAGACCTCTTGCCACAAGGGGACGTCCGGGCTATTGGCCGTTAGCCGTTCGCCGTTCGCAACATTGAACTCTCCCGGCGCGTGCCAAACAGTCTGGTCATTCTCAGCAGGGGCGTAGCCTTTACCTTTTTTCGTGATGATATGCAGTACCTTGGGGCCGCGGTGGTTCTTGATCTCATTCAGGATACGCACCAAACCTACGACGTCATGGCCGTCGGTAGGACCGAAATAGCGGATGTTGAGACCCGTGAAAATATTGCTCGGTTGCTTGCTGAGCGCAGCTTTCCAGTTATTGTTGCGTCGAACGATTCGTTGCCGTTTCTCCTCGTTCATGATATGCAGTTTGACCGCCAATTGGTATAGCTTCCAGCGCCAACGGTTGTAAGTCTCACTGGTCGTCAGGTCAACTAAGTACTGCGTGAAACCGCCCTTGAGCGGATCGATGGCCATGTTGTTGTCGTTCAGCACGATGAGCAGATTGTTCTTGTCCATCGAGGTGTTGTTCAGCCCCTCGAAGGCCAACCCGCCGGTCATGGCGCCGTCACCGATGATAGCCACTACGTTGCGAGATAATTTTGAAGCAATCGTTCCCTTGGGATAAGAATTTTGAATTTTTAATTTTGAATTAGCAATATCAAGGCCTAAAGCCGCAGATATGCTATTGCTTGCATGTCCGGCGATGAACGCGTCGTACTCACTTTCGGCGGGGTTGGTGAAAGGTGCCAGGCCTTTGAACTGCCGATTCGTATGAAAACGATCACGACGGCCGGTGAGTATCTTATGGGCATAAGCTTGATGACCGACGTCCCATACCAACTTATCGTTCGGCGTATCGAAGACATAGTGCAGCGCCACGGTCAACTCGATGGCACCTAAAGACGATGCCAGATGTCCGGGGGTCTTACTCAGCGCCTCGATGATAAAATCCCGCAATTCCGCACATACTTCCGGCAATTCCTCCACAGGAATCTTCTTCAAATCTGCCGGCGAATCGATCTTATTTATGTACTTATATTCCATGCTTTTCGCATATGCGCATACTCGCGCAAACTAAAATCGGCGGCAAAGGTACACATTTTTTACGATATGTGCAAGATTTAAGAAGTTTTTTTTGCATAATTCGAAAAAAAGCAGTAATTTTGCAGTCGAATATGAAATTATCTGAGATAAAACAAGCAATAGGAGGCATCGCGACCGTTGTCGGCGATGACCAATTGGAGATCCGTCATTTACTGACGGACAGCCGTCAGTTAGGTGCAGAGCCGGAGAAGACCTTGTTCTTTGCCATCAAGACGGAGAAGAACGATGGGGCAAAGTATATTCCGGACCTGGAGGCGAAGGGCGTGAAGGCGTTTGTGACCGGCGATGCTTTAGGGGCTTTGCAGGCGTTGGCGGCTTATGTGCGTGAGCAGTTCAAGGGCACGGTGATCGGTATTACGGGTTCAAACGGAAAGACGGTTGTAAAGGAATGGCTCTACCAGCTGCTCAAGGATGACTATACCATCGTTCGGAGTCCGAAATCGTATAATTCGCAGATCGGTGTGCCGCTTTCTGTTTGGCAATTAGCGGACAGTAAAGCTGATTTGGCGATTTTTGAAGCCGGTATCAGTCAACCGGGAGAGATGGAGAAGCTGGAGAAGATCATTCGTCCGACGATCGGTGTAATCACCTATATCGGTCATGAACACGACGAGAATTTTGCGTCACTGGAGCAGAAACGCGAAGAGAAGATGAAACTCTTCGTGCATTCAAAGATGATCATTGAAGACCCGACGCACCAGAATGTGCGTACCTGTGCGGCGGTTTTGCGGGCCTTGGGGTATGACGAAGAGACAATCGCAAGTCGAATACTTCAGCAGACCCACGAGACGGTATTGAAAGTGAACCTCTCGGCACTGGTGGATAATGTTCGGTATTTCCGCTCCAAACTAAAACCGACGACCAAGTTGACATGCATGGTAAAGGCCTTTGCTTATGGTGCCGGAAGCGTCGAAGTAAGTAAGGCGCTGCAGGCCAGCGGACTCGTGGATTACTTGGCTGTGGCCGTGGCAGATGAAGGTGTTGAACTGCGTCGTGCCGGTATCACGCTGCCGATTATTATCATGGATCCGGAGGTAGCAGCGATGGATCTGATCCTGGAAAATAACTTAGAACCGAATGTCTATTCTCACCAATCGCTCAAGACCGTAATTGCAGCGGCACAAGCGAAGGGTTTGGAGTATGTACCGATTCATATCAAGATCGATTCGGGTATGCACCGACTTGGTTTTTACAAGGAAGATATGCCGTGGTTGATCGACCGTCTGACGCACCAGAAAGCGGTTCGTGTAGCGTCTGTCTTCTCCCATTTGGCAGGCAGCGACGAGGCACAGTTTGATGACTTTACGCTTTCGCAGATCAAATATTTTGACAGCTGTGCGGAAGAACTCAAAGCAGGTCTACGCGCCGCAGGGATGTATGGCTCCGGAGCCTCTCCGGCAATCCTCAAGCATATCTGTAACAGTGCAGGCATCGAGCGATTCTCCGATTTCCAATTCGATATGTGTCGCCTCGGTATCGGTCTTTACGGTTTCTCTTTTGTCGGTGCTCAGTTACGCAATGTCTGCACGTTGGAGACGACTATCCTCTCCGTCAAGACCGTCAAAGCGGGTGAGACGATCGGCTATGGACGACACACGACGCTTAACGAAGATCGCACGATCGCAGTCATCCCTATCGGCTATGCCGATGGTTTTGATCGTCGGTTCTCCAACTATGGAGGCTCAGTCTGGGTGCGTGGCAAACGTTGTCCGGTCGTAGGCAATGTCTGCATGGATCAGGCCATGATCGATGTCACCGGCGCCGATGCCCGACCGGGCGATATCGCCGAAGTGTTCGGTGAACACATGCCGCTGCAAGAACTCGCCGATAAACTCGGAACAATCACATACGAAATTTTAACCTCTGTTTCTCGTCGTGTCCAACGTATCTATTTCTACGAATAAGCTGACAATCGGGTACGGTTCAACCGTCATCCAAAGCGATCTGACCTTCTCTCTGAACGCCGGTGAGATGGTTTGCATGCTCGGACCTAACGGCTGTGGCAAATCGACCCTCTTACGCACCTTAGCTGGCCTTCAGCCTGCCCTTGGTGGCGACTATACGCATAGCGATGCGAAGAACATAGCGCTTGTGCTCACTGAACGTCTCTCGATGGATAATACGACCGTTCATGATGTGGTAGCCCTCGGTCGTTATCCGTACTCGTCGTTCTTGGATGGCTTAAAGAAAGAGGATGAAGCGATTATTGAAGATTCATTGCGACAAGTGGGCTTTGCGGATTCGTCCGTCTCTCAGACTTTCTTTAACGCGCATTCGGATGGCGAAAAACAACGTATCTTAATCGCTAAAGCCCTCGCGCAACAGACACCTATTATTCTTCTCGACGAACCCACCGCGCACCTCGATCTGCCGCATAGAATTTTGATTTTGCGCCTCCTGCGTACCCTTGCACACGAAAAAGGCAAAACGATTTTGATCTCTACGCACGAACTCGATTTAGCCCTCGCCCTCAGCGATCGAATCCTGCTTATGACTCCCGGTCACGGCATCCTACTCAACACCGCCGATAACTTGCGCAAAACAGATGCTTTTACCGCTGTCTTTGGAATGGATATTTTTAATCCGCTGGGCTAAACAGTGAACATCGAGGACTAAAGGAGGACTCATCGAGGACTAATCACGTATCCTACCATACCTTATATATACTATGTATATATCCCGTGATTTTGAAATTTATACCCGTTCAGCGTAGAATAAAGTAGGCTTGCCGGCAACACGACAGCCGATCACGAAGGCTGTACCCCCATCCCTAAGATGTAGTTTTTTCTTGAGAGCTTTAGGGGACAAGGGATAGTTGCGAACGAGAACGTTCGCGTTTTTAATTTCAAATTTATGTTTTTTGATTTCAAATTTTATCTGCCAAACACGACCGGGAAAGTTGGGGATGAGGGTGTCGGAAGCGTATAGATGGGTATTTGCGTCCAGTTTAAGAAGATGAAATCGTTCGGCAATGAGTTTGTATGCCCCAGCCTTTAATATCGCCGCAGAAGGCTCGTAAAGGTAAAGACCGGCTTCGCCTGTAAGACCGTTACACTGTAACTGTGCCTGTAAGACCGCTTCGCTGTAAGATTCTTCTTCGCGGGTGAAGGTGAAAGCCTGATCCTTTTTGTCTAAATCTATCGCCGTTATCTTGCCTGAACCGTTGCTTACTAATAATAGTTCTTTGACTTCGTTTTTGATGGCTACGACATAGATGTCCCATGTTGCTTGCGAGAGGCTTGTGATGGCTTGCGTGAGGTCGAGCATGGGCGAGAGTTTGAGCAGGACGCGTTTGCTGTGAGCGAGAAGGGTAGGGAGTAAATCGACTACATTGGGTGTGCAGTTTTCGAGACGAAAGACTTTACCGCCATGCGAATCTCTGCGGGCCGGATCGAGGAAAATTAAATCATAGCCTCTCCCGACCTCCCCTGAAAGGGAGGAGAGAAACTCTTCGGCTGTGGAATTATGAACGCTTATCTCCTTCCCTTTAGGGAGGGATGGGGTAGGCAAGCTAAAGTTATGGGTCGCAATGCGGCATAGTTCAGCGTTCTGCTCGACGTAGTCGGTGTGGGTGAAGTTTTCGCTCAAGAAATAGGTGTCTACTCCGTAGCCTCCGGTGAGATCTGCCATCGTGTCTCCGCTAACAAGGCTTGCTTTATAGCGTGCGGCTAACTCACTACTGCATTGTTCGCAACTAAGGCGGACTGGATACCAATAGTCGGGAATAGAAGCAAACGTGGGCAGTTTGTCGGCTGTCCGCTCTTTGCCCTCGACCTGCTGGAGAAACCAACGCCATTCGTCGTCGCTGAGGTGCTTGTATTTACTGCGCTGAAGTGCTAAATCTTCAATTTTCAATCTGCAATCTTCAATTGAGTATTATGGTAATAATACGAAAGTATATCTTCGTACTTTA
Source organism: uncultured Bacteroidales bacterium (assembly GCA_947164985.1). Lineage (GTDB taxonomy): Bacteria > Bacteroidota > Bacteroidia > Bacteroidales > Paludibacteraceae > Colicola. The sequence goes on from CAMUYI010000003.1 coordinate 230,262, forward strand.
TTCCTTCGCTTGCCATTACCGCCGCACCTATCTGACATAGTCCTGCACCGTGACCCCAACCGTGACCATTCAGCGTCCATAGGCCGTTTTCGTGCGAGACTTCGAACCATGAACTATAGAGGCAGGATTTGCTGAGCCAATAACGGATTTTTAATTCTTTGCCAATGATCTCGGTGTGCTTGGTGCCGACTATTTTGAGGCTGTCAATTCGGCCTGAGGCTCCACGATGCATAGGGATAAGGTCTAGGATTTCTCCGAAGTCGATACCTGATTTGGTGCGGATAATATCGCTGAGTTCCTCTGCGGTATAGGTCACTTGCCAGTCCCGGAAGTCTTTAGTCTCTTGATCGTAGTCGTTGAGAACGAGGCGCAGGACTTTGGGCGAAGGGCTTTTGCAGTAGTCGCATTGTACGGACTGAATATAGGGTACGTCGGTATCTTCCCAGCAGGTTCGCCAGATCTCGGTGCGTCCGCCGCAACACTTGTAATAACGGCAGTCACAGACCGCATCGCCGAACTTTAGGACTTGGCCTCTTGTGGCTTGTACTGCCTCCACCGCTCTCTCATTCATTCTGTGTAAACCTTCGTAGCGTTGACAATGGTCGTCGGCACAAACGTCGTAGCCCTCGTGGTTGGGTTTTTGCATGGCACGAATGGCCCAGGAACGACTAATCACGGCATGTGCTTTGAGCAGTTCCATCGGGCTATTGGCGTTCATCTCGGAAGAGATAACGGAGCAGAGGTAGTCCTCGAGGTCGATGGTGTTGATGGCTGTTTGGGTGCCGTCGGGATTGTTACGTATCTCCAATTCGCCGGCGAACTCTTGGTCTTCTTTTCTGTCCCAATGAAAACCAATACCGATACGGACATTCTTCAGAATGAATGTCTGTTCCCGCTGCTCAAACTCGATATGCGGCGCAGTTAATATTCCTACGCGAATATTCGTAATTCTTAATTTTTAATTTTTAATTCTCGCTTTCAGTTCCCATGTACGCAGTCGGTCTTTGTACCAGTTATTGCGATTCATAGCGACAATGTCGCAGTTAGCGTCGGAGTTGTCTTCCCACCGGCGGCAGTTATAGACGACGTCATAGATTCGTCCGATCGGGTAGTCGCGCGAGATTCGCAGTCCGACGGCATAGTCTTCACCGTACTTGGTGGTCGGGTAGTTGATCGTGCGGAGGAGCGGTACGTAGAAGCCGCGCGGTGCACCGAGACCGTTGATGCGCAGGGCATTGTTACGACCGTTTTCGTCGGTCCATTCGCGATGGTCGATCACGCCCGGAGGAAGGATCTCACCTGCCATGTTGGTGAGTTGGTAGGTACCGATGACCATGCCGTAACGGGGAGCCGCATGGATATCTTGCTCCGGTTCTAAACCGGCGAAGGCATCGATGAATTTCTGCACGGTGGTCTCGTCGAAATAGGTGTCATCGGAGTCGAGTTGAATCGCGTATTTGCCACAACGCGGGTCGTGGATAGCGACGTTCCAGTTGCCACCTATCGCGTGCCAAGTCTTGTCCTGATGAATAACGATAAGGTCCTTAGGGTCATTAAGGTCTTTAAGGTCCTTAAGGATTTCTGCGGTTCCGTCTGTGGAGTTGTCATCGACTACGATGACATTGAAGGAGTAGGGTGCACGCACTTTCTGGGCAAGGGCGCTGTGTACGGCGTCTGCGATTGTGCGGGCGCGGTTCTTACAAGGAATGATAACGGAGGCGGTTACGGGGTAGGGGTTACCGGTTACGGGAAGGGGTTTATATTCGCCGGGTTTCAGGTACGCACCGATTCGTTTGAGGTGGGCGGTGACGCATTGTTCCATCTCGATCTGCACTTGCCGATTACGCGGATCGACATAGTCGAAGAGTTTCTCACCGGACTTGCGGGTGTCGGTTTCTACTTCGTAGTACAGGTATTCCGGTATATGTTCGAGTTTCTCGGCGCGAAGCCTTAAATCATACAAGCCCGCGAACTCATATTCTGTGTCCGTCTGAGCCACTATCGCTTTCAGTTTCTCTGTGTCCCAAAGCATTACGGCACCGAAGTCAAAATCATCGCGCAAAGCCCCGATCTGATAGTCAATCACGGGCGCCTCATCAATTTTCCATTCTCCATTTTCCATTTCCAATTTATTGAAATGGTCGGCATAGACCATCGTGGCGCCGGTCATTTCCATGACTTGTATCATTCGTTCCTGCCCCAGATAGATCCATTCGATCTCGGGTTTGAGACAGATCATGGTGTAGGCCGTTGAGGCTTTTTCAGCGATCTCGCGAATCGCTTTGGTCGAGCAAACTCTGCCCGGCAGATAGAAAGTAGATATCATAAAATTTCAAATATCAAATTTCAAATTTATTCCGTTGTCGGAACGACGGAATTCTGGTGGTATTCTTTGAGTCCCTCGATGGGATCCTTGAGGATGGTGCCAAGGGGTAGGTTTTCTGCCTTCATGGCTTCTTCGAGGATGGGCTTGTAGTAATAGGCGATCGAGCCGACGAAGCCGATCGGTTGGTCGGTCTTGTACTGCACGAGATTACGGCGAATGAACTGCACGAAATGGTCGTAAACGAGGTCGTGAATACGTTTGTCGTCGATATGATCCGCGCAGAACTTGGACAGTTTGGCAAGGAAGCGATTCGGGAAGGGTTGACGATAGACCTTCTCGATGATATCCGGCATGGAGGTCTCATATTCTTTGAAGAAAGCGTCTTTGAGGTCGTCGCCCAATTGATTCTTGAGCAGGTCGCCCACGAGTCGTTTTCCGAGTACTGCTGCCGATCCTTCGTCGCCAAGAATATAGCCCAACGAAGGCACGCACCATTCGATCGTCTCGCCGTTGTAGAAGCAGCTGCCTGAACCGGTACCGAGGATACAAGCCACGCCTTCGTTATGGCCTAACAGCCCCCGCGCTGCACCTAACATATCGGACTCGACATGCACTTCGGCTTTCTTGAATACCGCTTCCAGTGCGGTCTTGACAAAGCCTTTTTTCTCCGGCGTGCATCCCGCACCGTAAAAGAAAACATGCGTGAGTGTACCGGCCCACAAAAGCTGTGCTATTTGCGGCAATAACTGATTGCTGATGCTGTTCTGCATAGCAATCGTGGTCTGGAAGAGCGGATTGATTCCGTCGGTGAACACATCGGAGCACTGACCACTTGCTGTGACCAGACACCAATGCACCTTTGTACTTCCACTATCGGCAATAAGGATCATAAATCGTTAATTGATTGAATTTGCGTGCAAATTTACAACAAAAATTGCATATATGCAAAAAAAATCAAAAAATATTTGTATATTCCAAATTATTTTACTAATTTTGCGGCTGTTTAAGACAAACAATCTTACAAATGTATAAAACCGAAGGGGCGATGGGATATAACAGCCGCAATTCGACATGAAAAAAATGTTACTTTTCGCTTGCATGATTTTTGCTGCAATCAGTGCTTTTGCACAAGACATTATCATTACTCGCGACGCACGTCGTGTTGAGGCTACTATTACTGAGGTTTCCGACACGGAAATCAAGTACAAAGAATTCAATAATCCCAAGGGGCCGCTGTATATCATGCAGACAACGGACATCAATACGATCATGTATCAGAATGGAACGATTAAGGTATATGACAATGCACGCAAGTCTGCTCCCGGTGCTGCCGTGATTCCGAGTGCTCAGGACCCAAATTCGCTGATCGTCAAAAAGGATAACTATTATCTTCTTGGTGACCAGCAAATGGACGAGGCGCAGTATGTAGAGTTTATCAAGGCCAATTGTGCCGCAGCATATGAAGCCTATGAAAAAGCAAACAATTTGAGACAAACCGGTTTCAAGTTATTGGGATCAGGTATCGGAATTTCTGCAGGAGGGGTAACTGTGCTAGCATTAGGAGGAATTTTGTCCGGAGTCCTTGGTTCCAATGTTCCAATGATCCCATGTGGCATTATTGGAGGCGTCTTTACCGGTGTCGGCGGCGGTTTGCTGATCGGATCCATTCCCTGTCTCGTAATAGGATCCGTTAAGAAGAATAACTCCTACGAGGTATATAATGAGAATTGTTCTCTTTCTGTTCCTTCTACAGCAAAATTGGAGTTTAATCTTCAATCGTCTCAGGATGGCCTCGGCATAGCGATGAGATTCTAAAAAAGACATAATACCATGAATAATTTTAGTGCACAAGACCTCGAGCAATTACAGGCTCGTGGCATTTCGGTTGAGAAAGCGGAGGCACAATTGGAGTGTTTCCGAAACGGTTTTCCGGAATTAGACATCGTGGCTCCCGCTTCGACGAAGAAGGGTATCTTGGCTCCGAAACGTGCGGAGCAAGAGGAGTATATCGCTGCTTGGCAGCAGTACTTGGCGGAGGGACATAAGATTCTAAAGTTCGTTCCGGCTTCGGGTGCAGCAAGTCGTATGTTCAAGAATCTGTTCCAGTACCTGGAGGATGGTATTGAGACGCCGTTCATTCAGGATTTCCTGGCGCACAAAGATCAATTTGCTTTTGGTCCGCAATTAGCCGGCAAGGAAGGTCAGGACGCAGTGCGTTATCTGTTGAACGACATGCATTACGGTGAGTTGCCGAAGGGTCTGCTGCTCTTCCATAAATATCGTGATGGCGCGCGTACGCCTGCGTTAGAGCACTTGGTAGAGGGTGCACTCTATTGCGCGGAGCCGGCTAAGGACGGTGAGAAACCGACTGTATATCTGCATTTTACGGTTAGTCATGACCATCTGCCGCTGTTCCGTCAGCATATCGCAGAGAACCTGCCTAAGTTCGAAGAGAAATACAATGTCAAGTACGACGTGACGTTCTCGGAGCAGTTGCCGAGTACGGATACCTTGGCTGCAAATCCCGATGGTACGCCGTTCAGAACGAAAGACGGTAAGTTGCTCTTCCGTCCGGGAGGTCACGGAGCATTGATTGAGAACCTGAATCAGCAGGACGCGGATATCGTTTTCATCAAGAATATCGACAATGTAGTGCCTGATCGTCTGAAGAAAGATACGATCCGTTACAAACAGATCCTTGCCGGTGTGCTTGTGACCGAGCAGAAACGTATCTTCGAGGCGCTGAAGGATCCAAACCTGAGTGACGAAGAGCGTGCTAAACTGAATCGTCCGATTCGTGTCTGCGGTGTGGTAAAGAACACGGGTGAGCCTGGTGGTGGTCCGTTCTTGGTTCGTGAAGCCGACGGTTCGATCTCTTGCCAGATCCTAGAGTCCACGCAGATCAGCGATCCGGAACTCATGAAGCAGAGTACGCACTTCAATCCGGTGGATCTCGTTTGCGCGATCCGTGACTACGAAGGCAAGCCGTTTGACCTGCCGAAGTATGTGGATCCGCAGACAGGCTTTATCTCCAATAAGAGTAAGGATGGTAAAGAGCTGTTGGCGCTTGAATTACCAGGCTTGTGGAACGGCGCGATGAGTCGCTGGAACACAATCTTCGTAGAAGTGCCGGTGAGCACCTTCAACCCCGTGAAGACGGTGAATGACCTGCTCCGTGAGCAGCACCAATAATCGTTGAAAGTTGAAAATTTAAAGAAAGGGCTGCCCGAATGGACAGCCCTTATTATTTACTTCACGCGTTGACCGCGGATGTCGTAGATGACATTGTCGCGGAGTATGTAGATATTTCCGTCGATGAGCACTTTCTGAATTCTGTCTTCTGAATTCGGAACACTCTCTATGCCTTGGAACGGCACCACATAGTCCGGATCTTCGTCCCACATGCCCTTATGGTCACGAATGGACGAACCGACGGTGGAGTAATTATATGAATTACAGAACATTTCCATGAACTTTCCCACATAGGTTTTGCCATCTTCCGCTACGAGACGGAATTGTCCGGTATAATAACCATAACGGTATCCGCCTTGCTCCGCTTTCTCATCGTCGTATCCAACAAACTGCAAACGGAGTTCCGCGTCAGTAGCCATTACACAGCCTGCCTGCGTTCCGTTGGTGTTCAAATAACAACTCTCGAGGTCAATGTTACCGCGGGCTACATTATAAACACCTGAGATAGCGTTCTCCTTATCGGTATAGATGAGGAAATACGGCATAGGCATACCGGTACCGCCTTCTTCGCCTGTCGCAAACATGATCATCCAACCGTATTTGCCGGTCGGGAACTGAGCTACGTACTGATCCAGATAACCGGCTTCCATGCCCCATACATTCATCACAACGGCATCTTCCGGAATGTCAGCTGCTTTCGAAACAAACGAGTTTCCTTCAATTGCGTTTGATGCCTCGAAATAATTGCCGTTCTCTCCTTGGTTGAAAGCCTGTACTGTCCATGTCCATGTACCATCCTTCGGCATGGTAGTGGTCTTGGTGGTACCACTGACGTTGAGTGTGGCGTAGAACTCGCCGTTCCAGAAGAGGGTGATGACATAACGATCCGCCTCCGTGACCACATCCCAAGAGAAAGTCACATTATCCCCGCTGAAAACAGTTGCAGTCGGGTTAGTCGGTTCGTACGTATTCACACCTACGGTGAAGTTCGTCTCTACCTCTGCACCCATCGGGTTCATGTTCTTATCCACCACCTGCACGATCGCCGTATAGGACTTGCCTTCTATCACGCTGACAACCAGCGGGCTGGAAGGACGATCTTTGGTACTGAAGTTATCATACACCACCGTCTCACCAGACCAAACACGCACGTACAGACGTTCGCCTTGACCCAACTCGGGAGCATCCCAAGTGAGGGTTGCAGATGCTTTGTCTTCTGCGACAGCGACGGCCAAGTTCGACACTTCTTTGGACTCCAAAGTGAACGGAATAGTAGCCAACGACTCACCCATGGAGTAACCCGACTCACCCTGCACCAGCGCATAGATCTGCACTTGGTACTCACCCGGGTTCAGACCGATGAGCGGCGATATAGCCGTACCGATGTTCTTGACGCTGCTATCCCATGCGTCGCCGCGTTGCATACCGTCTTCATCTACATTGAGAATCCACTTGGTGGAGCAGTAATACTTGTTCTCATAGTCATCGCTCTCCGAGAAGCCGACACTGTCCTGATATGCAAAACGATCGCACTCTTCGGTGGTAACGGTGATACCGGCGATGAGACTTTGACTCGTGGCATTGAACAGGCCGATCGCAAAAGCGGTATTATTATACGAGTACCAAGTGAACGAAGCCTCACAATAAGACAGGCTGTAGATAGCGGCATCGGGGATGTTTTCTTGCGAAGGATCCACTTCTCCCGACTGACCGATAGCGGCTACTACGAAGTTATCCATCGAAACAGAAGCCAAGTCACTCGTACCGCCTGCGAAACGGAAAGCGATATAGGTCGCGTTAGCCGGCAGGTCGCTCAGTACTACCACTACGTGCTGATAGGTCAGCGTCCGCGGCAGAGTCTGCAAAGAAACAAATGTCGATGCTTTGTTCGGATTCGTCATATAACCTACCTCCAACAAACCGCATCCATCGGTCGTAAGGCTGGTCTTATAGTCGAAGGCTACCTCCAGCGTGTTAAGTACCGCATTGAATGCCGGCATCGCAAACACCTGCGGACTCGTTGGACCACCACCAATCACTTGCAAGTGAGCCTGACCGTTCACGGTAGAAGAATTGTTATCATCGTCGTACGTCACGTCGTTGACAACGCTGATTGTTCCGGTTGTAGCCACCGTCCAGCAGTCTGGTTCAACAATCGTGAAACCCGAACCCGAAGCATCGCGGGTGAAGGTCTCCAGCCAAGGAATATCAAAGGGCTCACATGGTGTCTTAAAACTGGTCTTAGGAGCCAAACTCTGCTCGTCTGCCGAGCAGTAGGAACGTACGTAGAACTCATACTCGGTCTCTTCGTACAAACCGCTCAGCGTTACGGTCTTTGCAGAGATGTTCGTAGCTTCTTCCCAATCTACCTCTTCGCCTTTCTCAACGATTACATACTGATACTCGGTTGCTGTACCCTGCCACGAGAAAGTAGCTGCATGTGCCGACAAGTTACTCAGCACGATGTTAGATGGATTCTCGCAGTTAGACGTCCCGCGGAGCGAAACACCATACACGTCATCTACGTAAATACGATCCGTTCCGCCTGCTTGGTGGAAACCGATGTAGATAGCCTGACCGGTGTAAGCACTCAGATCAATGGTGTATTCCACCCATTCGCTTTTCCATAACTGATGAGCAGCATCTCCTTTGGATTTGGAGGTGTAATAGGTGTCCAGCACTTCGAAGGAACCGGCATCGGTACCGCTCATGGATACTTCGATACGCAGTTCACCGGTGGAAGCATAGTCACCGATACAAGCGGAGAAATGCAGACTCTCTCCTGCGTCCGGACGCAACTGGGGTGTGATCAACCAGTTCTCCGTACTTGCTACCTCTTGGATATAAGCGCAGTTATGCTGCAACTTAACACCTTTCTTCCAGCCGTATCCGGCGTAGCCGTCAATGACAGACCATCCTTCCGGCGGAAAACTCTCGCCCTCAAACCCCTCATTGAGGGTCTGGGCACTCATACTCGCGCAACACAACGCTGCCGCGAAGAACAAAAAGATTTTTTTCATACTTATAATTTAAAATTATGTCTATTTTTGCATATTACAAAAAAATCCGGCGCAAAAGTACGATTTTTTTTTGATGTGACCAAATATTTGGGAAAAAATAATAAAAAAGTTGCACCTCGGTTTGAAATGCAACATATTAAAAGAGATTACTCTAACGACGATCAGTCAAAACACCACTTCACACCCACACACGGGTTGCACATGAAGCCTTGACCGGGAATACCTCCGGTGAAATTATAGCTGAACTCGATCTCGGTACCGATGTTCAGGTTCGGGCATTTGAACCAACGCCCTACGTTGTACCATAACTGCGGTTCACTGATCATCACGAATGATTGTTGTCCGCCGAATCGTTGACCCCATATATCCAGAAATCCCGAGAAACGGAGACCGGGCAGGGTACAGAAATCATCGCAGCCCCAAACAAACGTGAATTGCAGCGGAGCTTGGTTCTTAATAATGTTATCCGGATCGGCTATGTATTTGTATAGCAACTCCAGATTGAAAATGTTTTTATAATCGGCCGTGTGCAGACAATAATTGAGTCCGACCAATGCCGCATGATTGATGCCGTAACCGCGGATGTCTCCGACGGGATCTTTGAAGACACCGAGTCCTCCGTTATATTCGACCTGTAGACTCAGGTCTTTGAGGGCTGTCTTCTGCCAGAAATTGAGGCATCGTGCAATTTCCGTATAAGCCATGAAAGGCGTATTCTTCGGGTCGTTAGGTGCGATCGCGAAGTCCAGATCAATGAACGCAAAGGTCGAGCCCCAGTTATCAGGATAGAAGAGCTCCAGGGTCGTTGTCACGCGTTGTGACCGCTGATTCGGACACGCCGTACCGATACTACCGAAATCGTAATATAGCTGCAAGTTCGTACCTGCCTGCGCACTAAGCGCAAGCAGGCAGAACATTGCTACTATCGTGAATTTTCCTTTCACTGATTATTTAACTTGTGTACCAAGCGTATTGAACATCTTGTTGTCGCGGATGATATAAACAACACCGTCTACAAGCACTTTCTGTGCTTTCTCGGTCAGCACGATGTTCTCAATACCTTGCTCTACTTCAACCTCGCCACCGTTAATCTCAGCAAGGTCTGCAGCGAACAACTGGAGTTTACCTTTTACGCTAACTTTGTCACCAACTACGATCTCACGAGGAACTTTACAGTTGTATGCACAGAATTTAGCGGTCTCATTGGTTGTAGCCAAATAGAAGGATTGTGTTCCCTTCTCTGCATTATAAGCATAAGAAATGCTATCTACAGTACCGGATACAATATAGATATCGGCAGACAGCCATTTAACCTCGTGGTTTAATGCTTCAGCAACAGCCTCGTCAACAGTCGCTTCGATGATTTGAGCCTCTTGGTGGTCTTTCTTTGTGATAGTTACCTTACCGCCAACAACTTCAACATTATTTTTTGCGTAATATTGAAGCGGACCAAGAACGATTACAGAGTCACCTGCGAACACTTCTTCTACAGAGTAGCAGTTAAATGCCGTGAAGTTAACGGTATCGTTATTTACCTCCAGTGTGAAAGAAGATTTACCGTTATAACCCGGAACATCTTGGTTCTCTGCATATGCTTTTGTGATGGCTTTTACCTTACCGCTTACACGATAATAGTCGGTTGACATATCACCTACAGTCCACGACATAGCCTCTATCAGAGCCTCATCTGCCGTTACATCAAAGGTGTCACGGTTTATTTGAGGAACACTAATCAGTTCAATAGTACCATTCTTCATCTCTGCAGTAGTACCATTGTAATTCATTAGCTTACCGGTCATGTTCAGTTCTGTACCTACCGGCAGCGGAGTACCATCCGTTGCATATGGCTCAGGAAGGTTTGCCCAATAGGCTTGGAATACCTGACCTCCATCCTCTGAATCTGCCATCCAGAATACTTGTTGCTTACGTGATACCGTTCCGTTGGTGAAAGTAATGAAACCATGTACGGTTACTTCTTCCGTTCCGGTAGTACCTGCCGGAAGTTGCATCGCTGCTTCTACAGCCTGAGCACATGTAATGGCTTCAGCATGCATTGTCATTGCAGCTACTACAGCTGCGCAAAAAAGAAAGATTTTTTTCATAACTCTTTTGATTAAAAGTTAAAATTAATAAATTGATTTTATTATTCGCCCCCTTCTTGAGCCGGTTCGGCTAACAGAAGGTTCTGAATTTCCCAAGTAGGTGCAGACGGTACATCAATACCGTCTATATTGGTGTTGTATTGGAACGCTATCACAATCGTCTCTCCGTTATATTCGCTCAGGTCCCAAACACCTGCGGAGCGGAAGATCCAGTTGGATCCGTCCGGCAGTTCGACTTTCCAGTCGAGATGCTTCCATTCGGTGGTCGTTACGTCGCCGGTATAGTTATCCGTTACCCATACATTGAGCCATTTCGGGTTATCGTTGGGGTTTCCGTAACGCACAGCGTGGTCGAAGGTCAACTGCGGTTGTACGCTCTTCTTCAGTTTGATTTTCGGAGATACGAGCCAATCTTCTACACGATGGTTGGTGCCGCTCACATATGCTGAAGCGGTCATTCCGTACAGAGCCTGATAACGCCAAATATAGTTCAATTCGCCCAATTCAACGTGCTGGATAGTAAATTTACCAGGTCCTTCGCCTACAAAGGCAGCTTTGAGATAGGTTGACAAGTCTGCTTTCCATGTGTCTTTTTTGATTTCAAACGCCATAGTGTCCTCTACTGTAAAGGCTTCAGCAACGAAGTTTTCACCGTTGAAGATGTATTTTGCTAACACATATTTAGTTCCGTCATAATAAGCCACCAGGTAAGATTCATCTTTCACAGCATACGGATATTTATTACGCAAATAGATATCAATTACCGTTTCCGGATGTTCTATCTTATCCGAACCTAAGGCCTCATAAACAGACTGCGGCAAGAAAGTCTCCTCTGGCATCAATTCCCAATGTTTGGTCATTAAGTTGTATTGATACAATTTGGTGCGCACTTCTTTGATAACTTCTGGAGCAGAACGTCTTGGCGCAGAACTTGGTGTGTGGCTGATATATACAGCATTAACCAAAGTCGGTTTGTCTGTCGCTTTAGGATCAAAAGTAGCGTGAATAGTTATCTGATCACCGGTCTTAATGTTATTATTACTCAGTACATTACGCTTGTTGCCTTCCTGGTCTACTAATGTCTTTACATACAATGAATCCGAACCGTCTACGATCCAGAACGCACCGGATGCGGGAACAACGATCGTACCTACAGTCGCTGTTATCTCGTGTTCTATTGCATCGCGAGCATATAGAATATCTGCGATAGTAGTGACATAGGGTAGAGGTTCTATGTTCTGATAATTATAGGTAATGAACATATACGAACCATTTGCTACGTCGGTAAACTTATTATCTATCCATTCGGCAAATGTATCCTCTGCTCCCGGAGAGATATAATAATTGGCAACACCATCCCAGATCTCCTTGTAGTCGTCGTTGAACATGGTATAACTTCTCGCAGAAGTGTTCGCCTCGTACTGATTGTACGTTATATAAACCATCGAACCGGCGCTCAGGTATACATATTTATTGGCTACGAAAGGCAGCAAATAATTATCTGCCGAAGCGTCCTCGGTAAAGTAGAAATTCTTTCCGATTGCTTCTAACGCCTTTTGAGCGGGTTTGTTTACGGTGTCACCTGCTATTGAATCTGCCATGCGAGCGAACTCGATATTAGTAGCATTTTTAGCAATCTGCTTATAGTCACTTTCCGTCAAAGTATATTCCTTTGTCGAAACATCCTGTATAGGCTTGTGACCGTTATCCAAATAGTTGGTGTCGAAATAATCTTGGCATCCCGTCAGTGCTAAAGCTAAGGCAGCGACGGATAAAATATATTTTGCTTTCATAATCGTATTCAGTTTTATCTGTTATCCTTATACTTTAGTTTAGAAGTTGAGTTTCAAGCGAATATTCCATTGTCTACCCTTGTTATAGTAGAAGTAGATATTATCCTTCGTGTTCTCTGCAATCGTCTGCGTTACCGACGAAGCTGACCATGCTTTCTCAATGTGGTGCTGATCGAGTACGTTGGTCACGTTGGCAGCCAAGGTAGCACGAACAGAACCGATCTCAAACGAGTAACTTACACGTGCATCCAGCGTGCCGCCTATCGGACAACGGTAGGGCTCTACGATATGTACCGTCTTACCCAATACCAAATTACCGCCGTTGAAGGAGTAGTAACTGTAGTTGCGGTCATACAGCGTATATTCGGCACCGAGACGGAAACCTTTGAACGGCTTGAACAGGACACCGAAGTTAGCCGTGGTCTGTGCCTGGCCGCCTACGCGAATACCTTCCAGATCCACTTTTGCCCATGCATGCTCCTTGCCTGCGTCTGTGCAGTATGGTGTGGTGATAACTCCGTCACGCGTGATGGCATTGCCTTTTTCGTCATACAGATAGCCCACTACATCTTGGCCTTTCCATTTCCAGTCGCCCAGCGAAACCATCGCGTTCATTTCCAACCAAGTCGTCGGACGTGCTTTGATCTCCAACTCCAGACCCATATGCTCAGCGCCTACACCGGTCATGTTGATGAAGGCTTTCTCGCCTTGACGGATATCCGTCGAAGTGTTCATGACTTTGTCCATCCAACGGGTGTAGTAACCGTTGAAGGCAATATTCACAAATTGGTTATGGAAACCGTAACCCAACTCAACGGAAGCAATCTGCTCGTTGCGCGCATAGCGGTTCAAAGCGTGCGAAGTAGCAGAGTTCGCATAGGCTGCTTGGAATTTCGGTGCGCGGCTGATATAACCTACATTGACAAACACATTATGATTAGGATTAATGTTGTAGTTTACACCGCCCTTGATGGTTCCTCCAAGGAAGCCTACCGTACCGGAACGACGATGCTCCTCGTCGTAGTACATGCGATCCTCACGCCAGTAGTTGCAGTAGTTGATCGATCCGTTGACGAATGCCGACAGACCGTCTTTGGCGTACTCCAACGTACCGAACGCACCTTCTTGCATGACATAACCCGTGTAGTCACGATAAACGATGTCGCCGATCGTCAACTTCTCATTTTGCCAAAGCGGATCAGCTGCATGTTTGTTGTCCTTGGCATTGATGCTGAAACGGGTAGCGTCGATGAAGTAGTCTCCGCCCATTAGGTCCGTGATCACCGTCGTGTGGATACCTTCGTAGTAACGCAGGTCGATACCGGCGGTTAACTCCAATAGACCCTTCAGGAACTTATTGTTATAAGTTGAAACGAGTCCTACCCAGTTATGGTTGTTCTGCTGGTCTGCCAACACATATTTCGAACCTGTCTCGGAAACCGCGTTGATATCTTCGATGGCTGCGAAGTCGAACGAACCGTCCGGACGGCGGAAATCGGTTGTTAAGACACCGTTATTAGCACCGCGGATGTCGTTATAGCTGGCGCTACGTTCGATACCATCCTTGCCGATATAGGTCGAATATTGACTGTTCTCTGCTTGTGCACCACCGCCTCGACCGATCGATACATAAGCCGCTGTAGAGAGCGAAGACTTATAATCGATCTGCCAAACGTGGTTCAACGAGATATGCGGTTTATGATAGTGGTTGCGGTTCTTCACCGGCGTCTGTTCACCGCGGCTGTTATAACCGTAAGCAGGGTTGAAACGACGGTAGTCCACGTCATCTTTCATGTATTTCTTCACCTTGTTCCACTCTTCCAGCGTCAATGCGCCCGAACTGCCACCAGGACGTTGCCAGTGCCATTGTGGTGCACCGAAACCGGTGAGACTCAACTGGTGCTTGTCGTTGATTCGCTTCGATACGTTAAGGAAATAGCTGTATCCGCTATAACCTGTTCCTTGAATATATCCGTCACCCCAGGTTTTTGTGCCCAGTACCGTGATCGCCCAACCGCTCTTACGCAGACCCGTCGAAACGGAGAAAGCGATCTTATTGCTGTTATCATTGCCGAGGGAGTACAAGATCATTCCGCCTTTCTTGGCATCGATACCCTTGGTCACGATGTTGATCGTACCGCCGACCGAAGGAGCCGACACTTTAGATGCACCCATACCGCGTTGCGTCTGCATCACGGAGGTCACGTCACTCAGACCCTGCCAGTTGGACCAGTACACCGTACCGCCTTCCATATCGTTCATCGGCACACCGTTGATCATCGTAGCTACGTTGGTGTTATCAAAACCACGCATCCAGATCTCGGAGTCACCCCAACCGCCACCTTGACCGTTGGCGTGTACACCAGGCGTACTCTTGAGGATCTCCGGAAACTCCTGACCTCCCAGACGCTCTTCGATATCGAGAGCCGTTACCTGACTCACCGCTACAGGCGTCTGTTGGGTACGTGCCATCTGACCCGTGATCGTCACATCTTCCAATGCTACTGCCTCCGGCTCCATGCGAATGATACCTAAGTCGCCTCGGCGTGTCACACGAATCTCCTGAGTCATGTAACCTACGTACGATAACTGGATCTTAGCGCCGTCCTGAACCGTAATCGTGAAATTACCATCCAGATCCGTGATGATACCGTTGGTTGTACCGATCTCCAACACAGAGACACCGATCAGCGTCTCTTGCGTCTTCGCATCCAGCACACTACCGCTCACTTTGAGTGTCTCGGCGTACAGACTAAACGCCATCAGGAGACACATCGATAAGGTGCAAATTTTTCTCATAAAATAGAATTGTTTGTTATTTTAAAATGCCGTTAAGCAATTGTGCTAATCGAATGCCGGCGATGTACAACTGCCGTTCGCAGTCCTGATGCCAGCGGTAGATATAATGGTAGGTATTCCCGTCCCAGGTCTGCTGATAAGCATAGATCGCTTCCGTCAGATGATAACTCTCTACCAGCAGTTCCGCATCCGTCGCCGCCTCAATAGCCTTGCGTTCATGACCGTACATATCTTCGATCATCTGCGCGTACTCCGTGTACGAATAACCTTGACTGTCGATCAACTTCGTGTCCCAAACAGAATGCAGGTTCGTATGGTTGCTAAACCATTTCATCTTCACAGCATTACCACCCTTGTCATCCATATGCGCCATATGCATAGGACAGTACCGGTCGCCGTTCAGATGAACGATGAACCGTAAAGTGTGCGGATTCTTCAATTTACTTTTTTCCATTCTCAATTCTTTTTCGAGCGAATCGAGTGCGCGGTATAGGTTTCCTCCTTCCGTCGGATAGTGGATAAGGGCGTCAGCGATCAGGCTGTCACTCATCCCGCCGGCAAAATCCTGGTAGTGCCAGCCGTCTTTGATACTCTGCTTGTAGATGGTATCAGACTTAATCTCGTCCGGCCAGTTCGCCCAATAGATCATACCACGAACGCCCAGAATGCGGTCCACCTCTTGCTTGGCTTTCTTACTCATGTGGTTATACGCAATCTTGGCAATGATGCGGTGACCCTCCTGTCCCCAACCGAGGGCAGGTAATGAATACGCGCATGCGCATACACATAAAATCAAAAGGAGAATAGTTCGTTTCATAGACTGTGTGAACTAAAAACGCTGCAAAGGTACAAAATATTTTTGATATATACAAATATAATTCTTAATTTTTAATTTTTAATTTTTAATTTGCCTCCCTGCCTTTGCAAACCGCAAATAGCAAAATGTCAGCATTTGCATTGCATTGCTGATAATTTGTCAACTCGAATCTGCATTTTGTAGAATTTTATCACTTTTTGCCTGAAATATTTGGTGGGTTCTAAAAATCGCAGTACTTTTGCATCGTTTTTCGATGACGCCTGCTCTCAAGGTACGCACAAACACGCGGGATGCCCACGCATTGGCGCGAACGAAAAACAGGTATTAGTCTGTTAAAAGAAAGGATTTAATTATGAGAAAGATCCTAGTAACGTTGACCACAGTGGTCGTTTTATTAACAGGTGTAATCGTAGCGGAGGCTGCAAAGAGTAATGATAATTTTACGGTTCGCTTCCGCGAAAACACCTTAGTGGTTTGTTCCACTCAGATGGAGGAAGCACGAATCTATTCGATGGATGGCAAGTTGCTCCTCAAAGAGCGTGGCAATTATGTGGAATTTGAATTGAAGCCCGGTACCTACCGGCTCTTCGCCAAAGTAGGCGATTCTATGGAACGCCGTCGTATCGAATTGCGCTAACCGCAAAAAGAAAGAGTCCTTCGGGGCTCTTTCTTGTTATTTGGACGCTCTGATGTAAAGCGGTACCGACAATGCCAGGAAGACAAAGTTCGGAAGCCATGCTGCCATGAAAGGCGACATGACATTATTGACCGAGAAAGTCGTACTTACCGTCGAGAAAAGGATATACAAGGCCGTCAGCACGATACCGATACCCAGGTTTTTACCCATACCGCCTCTTACTTTCCGGCTCGACATCGTCACGCCCAATAGCGTCATGATAAACGCTCCCAACGGACTTGCCCAGCGCTTGTGGTACTCCACTTCAAACGCCTTCACGTTGCCGCTTCCGCGTTGCCGTTGACGCTCCATGTAATGCCGTAACTCCGGCGTGGTCATCTGTTGTGCCTGTTGGGCGGTAATGAACAACTCGTCCGGCACAATCGGCAGGATGATATCCTTTCGGTCGCCCCGTTCCAGACTCTCGCGCATACCGGTGAACGTGCGTTGCGTATAATTGGTCAGATGCCAGTATTCCAGCGAGTCGTAATAGATACGATCAGCCGTCGTACGTTGCACTAAGGTCTTGCCCTCGAACTGCTCGATCGAACAACGATAGCCGATACCGGCCTGCCGTTGGAAAGACTCGATATAAAGCACCGTTCCCGGTTGCACCGCCAACTGGATATTGCGCGCGTTCTCGCTCGTAAAATGTTCCACGTACTTGTCCGTAAAGGCCAACATATGCTTGGAACTTTTCGGAATCACCCAACCGCCCAGGAACATGCTCAGCGCAAAAAGCAGGGCCGCAGAGAAAGCATAAGGTACCATCAGACGGTGGTAACTCATTCCCGTCGCATGCATGGCGATGATCTCCGAATTGCCGGCTAACTTACTGGTGAAGAAAATGACCGAGATGAAGATGAACAGCGAACTGAACATATTCATGTAGTACGGAATAAAGGGCAGGTAGTACTCAAAAATGATCTCTCGCAACGGCACGGAGTTCTCGAAGAAATCGTCCATCTTCTCCGTTAGGTCAAACACGATGCCGATAGACAAAATGAGCACGATACTAAAGAAAAACGTGCCCAAAAACTTCTTGATTATGTACCAGTCTAATCGCTTCATTTACAACCGTTTCATGAGATCCGGCATCACAGATTTCTTCCATTTGCTGAAATCGCCGGCTAAGATATGCTGCCTTGCCTGCGTGACCAAATCGAGATAGAATGCCAGGTTATGAATCGAAAGGATCTCGAGACCTAACATCTCTTGCGCGTGGATCAGATGCCTTGCATAAGCGCGGGTATACGCGTGATCGACATAACTTGTACCAAACGGATCCAATTCCGTGAAGTCATCCTCCCATTTCTTGTTCCTTAGGTTCATCACACCTTGCCACGTGAAAATCATACCGTTACGTCCGTTTCGCGTCGGCATCACGCAATCGAACATATCCACGCCCCGTTCGATCGCCTCCAGAATATTCCACGGTGTTCCAACGCCCATTAAGTAGCGCGGTTTGTCTTGCGGCAGGATGTCGTTACAAACCTCGATCATATCGTACATGACCTCCGTCGGTTCGCCTACTGCCAAACCGCCTATCGCATAGCCGTCCCGATCCAGATCCCTTAGACGCTTGCACGCCTCTTGTCGCAGATCATGGTACGTACAACCCTGCACGATCGGGAACAGGTGCTGCTTATACCCGTATAGGTCTTCCGTGCCGTCAAAGCGTGCGATACAACGATCCAGCCAGCGGTGCGTGCGGTCCATTGAGTCCTTTGCGTATTTCTTATCTGCCGTACCCGGACAGCATTCGTCGAAAGCCATCATGATATCGGCTCCGATCTCGCGCTCAATATCCATCACACTCTCCGGCGTAAACAGCAGTTTTCTGCCGTCGATATGACTACTGAAACGAACGCCTTCTTCCGTCATCTTGCGGATGTCCGTCAGACTAAACACCTGAAAACCACCGCTATCGGTCAAGATCGGCCGATTCCATCCTTCGAACTTATGCAGACCTCCCGCCTGATGCAGGATTTCCGTACCCGGACGCAGGAAAAGATGATAGGTGTTGCCCAAGATGATTTGCGCTTTGATGTCGTCTTCCAACTCCTTGCGCTGCACCCCTTTGACCGTTCCTACCGTACCTACCGGCATAAAAATCGGCGTCAAAATATCGCCATGATCCGTATGGATCACACCTGCCCTCGGTCCTACACCCTTCGCCTCGCTATGTAATTCAAAGAATTTCATAGTTTGTTATTCGTAGGGAAAACAATCGCCGGTTTGAACGTCTTCGCCTCTTCCGGCTCCATGAGCGCATAAGCCATGATAATTACCGTGTCGCCTACGTTCA
The DNA here is from genome assembly GCA_947164985.1 of uncultured Bacteroidales bacterium. GTDB lineage: Bacteria > Bacteroidota > Bacteroidia > Bacteroidales > Paludibacteraceae > Colicola. The sequence continues at coordinate 249,295 of CAMUYI010000003.1, forward strand.
CCAGATGGGCAGCCGCACCGTTGATGCAGATACATCCGCTGTTTCGTTTACCCGGTATGACGTACGTCTCCAGACGCGATCCGTTGTTGTTATCTACCACCTGCACACGCTCACCGGCATAGATATTCGCCGCTTCCATCAGCGCCTCGTCTATCGTGATCGAACCGATATATTCGAGGTTCGCTTCCGTCACTTGTACACGGTGAATTTTTGATTTCAGTATATTCAAAAGCATACTACTCCAATTAAAATCGGCTGCAAAGGTACTGCTTTTTTTGCATATATGCAAATTTTATGATGTTTTTTTATACAACAAAGTGCTATTTACCTATGATTTACCTATGATTTATCTATCAATTCCATAGGATACCCATACCATTCCCATAGGATTCCCATAGGATAGAAGCCTAAAATTGCAAAAAATGCAACATATACTATATATATACATAGTATATATATACTTTTTGTTTATTCTTTTTTATTTGCATATATGCAATTTTTGTTGTACCTTTGCAGCGGATTAGAATGAAACTATGCGAAAGGGAAGGATTATATTGTGCTTGGTAGGATTGCTGAGCGTGATGCCGATGGCGGCGGACGGTATGTGGCGTCTGGGCGTGAACGGCGGAGCGACGTGGAATCACTACGCGATCGACAAGCAATACATGACCGACTACCGCTTTCCGGCCGGTTATGGCGGAACGGCAGGCATCTATGCGCAGTATAATTTCTATGACTGGTTAGGTCTCCGTGCCGGCGCCTATTTTGCGCAACGTAACTATCGTCATACGCGTTCCAAATATGCCGGTGTGCTGAATGTGCGGTACGAGAATAACTGCATGCTCTTTCCGGTGACGGTGGACTTCAGTTTCGGTGGTAAGAAAGTTCGTGGCTACGTGGATGCCGGTGTGTATGGCGGCATGTGGCTGACGAGTCATCGCAGCGGAAAAGACTATGTGTCGGTAGGCGGAACGGGTTCGTATGAGTTCTCTGAACCGGTGATTTTCAATATGCAACGGGACGAACGTGGTGATTTCGGTTATACCGGTGGGGTCGGCATTCTCTATCAGTTTCATCCGCATTGGATGGCGCAGGTGGAAACCGTGTGCTACTACAGCGTGGTCAGCGCGACGAAACAGTATATGAAACATGTGAAGGACTATCGCTACCACACGACGGTAGGGTTGCAGACGGGAGTAAGTTATGTCTTTTAGATACATTAAATATACCTTATGCATGGCAGCCTTGCTGCTGGTAGCTTGTCGTCAGCAGAGCGACAATGTGCTGAACTATGCGTATAATGACAACATGGCGTTCGGAACGTCGGAGAAGAGTTATGTGGCTAAGTTCGACGTCATGTGGTACGGTCTGAATGCCAACTATGCTTTGTGGGATTTTGAGTATGAGAACGGTCTGGACTGGGACCAGGTGTATGACACCTATCGGCCTAAGTTCAAAAAACTGGATAAGCAAAAGACGGCGGTGACGGATCAGCAGTTGAAGAGTCTTTTGGACTCGGCGCTGGCGCCGCTGCATGACGGTCATCTGACTGTACAGATGGAGAACCATGCTACGGGTAGGTATGTCAGTTCGTCGCCGGGCAAGATGCGCGTGTTACAGGAACGGTCGGAGGAATATTCGGCGGTAAAGAACAAGACGATAGGAGCTTCTTCCTATACCTGGTACCGCAACGCAGGAGAAATCATCGAGGAAAGGCATTCGGATACGAACCCCTTGGAGACTTGCGTGGAACCGGTAGTATTGCGGTTGCAGGAACAGGTATCCGAATGGAATGATAAAAAAGCTGCCGGAACGATCACACCGGAAGAGCAGGACTCGTTAACGATCTACGGCAAGGTACTGAATGAGTTATTACAAGCCATGACGCAAACCTCTTCCGACCAAGCGGCGGTATCGGCGTATAATATCTTAGCCTATCGGTACGAATACCTGCAGATTCCGGGTTTGGTGCCGGTCGATCCGACCTTGGTGAACTATGCCGTGAATCTGTCGTATGTGCTCTTCAAGAGTAACGGCGGAACGGTCGCCTATCTGGCTTTTGACCGTTTCCGACTGAGTGCTTATCTCGAACCCGAATATACACAGGAACTTTTCGGTACGCCTTCGGCGAGTACGCAGGCGGTGATAGATGATTTGAGGGCAACCTGGCGGGCATGGTTCAATGCCATCCAGACCCATCAGCAAGCGGGAGACCTGCATGGCGTGATCCTTGATATACGCACCAACGGAGGCGGATACGTGCATGATTTCCAATATGCTTTAGGCGCTTTGTTGCCGGCCGGCGGACATCCTAACACGAACGCACGCTTCAAACGAGGAACGGGACGATATGACTATTCGCCCGTGATGCCGCAGAACATGCCTACTTTGGAAGAGGCGCATGTGACGGTGACGGCGCCGATCGTGACCTTGTGTAACTGTGCGTCGGTGAGCATGGCAGAGCAGACCTCGTACGGCACGAAGATGTTAGACAACGGTACGCTCATCGGTACGCGTACTTTCGGCGGTTTCAGTGCCCTTGCCGGTGCGGAAGGATATACAACGAACTACGCCGGTCATGTAGGCGTGCAAGGGGTAACACCGGTCTTTTGTTACGTGCCTTTAGAGGTGGCGCTGACGATGGACGGAGATATATTGGAAGGACATGGTGTCGATCCGGATATCGAGGTGGCTTTCGATGTCGCGACCTGGGATAAAGGAAACGGGCCGGATAGCCAACTCGACCGAGCATTGCAGTTTATCAAATAAGTATAGGTTAAAAGTTTAAGTATATGAACAATTTATTTAGTTTAGCAGGAAAGAACGCATGGGTGACAGGCGCATGCTACGGCATCGGTTTTGCTATCGCCAAAGCGTTCGCACAAGCAGGTGCGGAGCATATCATCTTCAATGCCCGCAGTCAGGAAGCAATCGATAAAGCCTTGGAACTTTATCATGCAGAAGGTATCAAAAACGCACATGGCTATGTGTGCGACGTGACGGATGAAGTAGCGGTGAAAGCCCTCGTGGAGCGTATCCATAAAGAGGTCGGCCCGATTCATATTCTGGTGAACAATGCCGGTATCATCAAACGTATCCCGATGCATGAGATGAAGCGGGAGGAGTTTCAACAGGTGATCGATATCGATCTCGTAGCGCCTTATATCGTATCGGCCGCCGTTCTGCCCGAGATGATGGAACGCCGCGAAGGTAAGATCATCAATATCTGCTCGATGATGAGTGAGTTGGGTCGCGAGACCGTTTCAGCTTACGCAGCTGCCAAGGGTGGACTGAAGATGCTGACGCGTAACATCTGCTCCGAGTACGGCGAGTATAACATCCAATGCAACGGCCTCGGTCCGGGTTACATCGCTACGCCGCAGACAGCGCCGCTGCGTGAACCGCAGCCAGACGGCAGCAAGCATCCCTTTGACTCCTTCATCTGCGCCAAGACGCCTGCAGGCCGTTGGTTAGAAGCGGATGAGTTAGGTGGCACAGCAGTCTTCCTCGCTTCGCATGCTTCGGATGCGGTTAACGGACAAATTATCTACGTGGACGGCGGTATTCTCGCTTATATAGGACGTCAACCCAAATGAAAAAGTTTTTTTTGATAGGATTAGTAGCCCTCACGTTGACGGCATGTCACAAAGAGGCGGTGCAACCGAAGGTATATGGCCGTTATGTACCGGAACGCAAAGATGATTTTGCGTGGGAAAACGAGTATGCGGCATTCCGTATGTACGGACCAGCCTTGCGACCGGAGAACCCATCCAACGGTGTGGACCTGTGGCTTAAATCGAGTCCCGAGCTGGTAGTCGATAGTTTTTACTATCGCGAGCATGTATTGGGCCTGCCGTACCACATTAACTATGGCAAGGGTTTGGACTGCTACAAAGTAGGCCATACCTGCGGATGCGGTGGTCTGGTCGTGATCGCCAATGATACAACCTGGATAGGCGGTGCCTATGACCGCTGGGAAATCCTCGAACAGACACCTGATAAATTTGTCTTCCGCTTAGAATACGACAGCTTACTCGTAGCCGGTCATATTTTGCATGAGACTATCACGATCACGGCTGAGGCGGGACAGTTGCAGAACAAGGCAGAAGTGGTACTTACCGGAGACTATTCCGGCGAGATGCTTGTTGGCGGCGGAATCTACTTGCATGACACGGTGGACTACTACATGACGATACCGGAGGTGGGATACGTGTTCTACGAGGAAGATGCGCTGAGTGATAAGACGGCGGCAAAGATGAATTACGAATACAACGGTAGTACCACTCAGGGACGCGTCCAGATCTCTGTAAAAACGCCAGGTGCTACCTTTACCGACATCAAAGACGGCAACCTCATAGCTGTCAGACCCTATGAACTCGGTGACACGCTGACGTATTATTTCGGCGCTACATGGAGCGAGTGGAGTGAATAAGTATGACCTTTCTGGATCAGTTGAATGAAGCCCAACGGGAGGCGGTGACGTGTACGGAAGGTGCGTCGCTGATTGTGGCAGGTGCCGGGTCGGGTAAGACCCGTGTGCTGACTTATCGTATCGCCTACCTCTTGCAGCAAGGCGTACCGGCAAGTCGGATCATGGCGCTCACCTTTACCAACAAAGCCGCCCGGGAGATGAAAGAGCGTATCCAGAAGTTAGTGGGCGAAGAAGCCCGCTACCTCATGATGGGTACTTTCCACAGCGTGTGTGTGCGTCTCATCCGCCCGTATGCAGACCTCTTAGGTTTCACGCGCGACTTCTCTATCTACGATACGCCGGACCAGAAATCGGTCATCAAAGGAATCTGCAAAGAGCGCGGACTGGATGAGAAGATATACAAACCCACAGCTGTCTTAGCCCGTATATCAATGGCGAAGAACAACGGTATCGCTCCCGATGCCTATGGCATGAACCAGCAACTGCTACGCGAAGATCGCGAAGCACGGATGTATGAATTGGCGACCGTTTATGCGCTCTATCAGGCACGACTCAAGGCCGCCAATGCCATGGATTTTGACGACTTACTGATCAATATGATCCGGTTGATGAACCTTAATACGGAAGTGTGTGAACGTTATCAGCAACAGTTTCAATATGTCTTGGTGGACGAGTACCAGGATACTAACTACATCCAGTTTGTGTTGGTCAAGAAACTGGCTGAACCGCAGAATAATATCTGCGTGGTAGGAGACGATGCGCAGTCGATCTATTCGTTCCGAGGAGCAGACATACGTAATATCCTCAATTTCCGTCAAGTTTATCCGGAGGCACGCTTGTTCAAGTTAGAGCGTAACTATCGTTCCACACAGACGATCGTTAATGCGGCTAACTCGCTTATCCATAAGAATATACACCAGATAGAAAAGACCGTTTACTCGGAGAATGACGAGGGTCAACCCTTGCAGGTGCAAGCCTATATGGATGATCGTACTGAAGCCCTTGGCGTGGCGACGAAGATCCAACGCATGCGGCATAAGGGGTATGACGCGTTTGCGGTCTTATACCGAACGAATGCGCAGAGTCGTGTGATAGAGAATGAGTTACGAAAACTCAATATCCCCTATCGTATTTATGGCGGCACCTCTTTCTATCAGCGCAAGGAGATCAAAGATGCGTTGGGATACTTGCGTTTGGCGGTTAATAGGCGCGACAATGAAGCCTTATTGCGTATTGTTGGTTTTCCCGGAAGAGGTATCGGTGAGACGACGATGAAGAAAGTGGCGGAGAATGCTATCGAGCATCATCGTTGTTACCTTGACGTCATGCGCAGCCCTGATGAGACCGGCTTGGAAGTGGCATCCGGCACAAAGAAGAAACTGCAAGCGTTTGCCCAACTGATAGACGGTTTTGCGGCGCAGAGCGAAGAGATGGATGCGTTCGCGTTCACCGAGATGGTGCTCCGTACGTCCGGTGTGATGACCGCTTTAGCCGTGGATCTGTCCACCGAAGGTATCGACCGTGCGCAGAACGTGCAGGAGTTACTGACGGCTATCCATGAGTTCGTGGAACAACGCGCCCTAGAAGGCATCGACTTCACGCCGATCACCGATTTTTTGAGTGAAGTAAGTCTATTGACCGATCAAGACGATAATTTAACGGACACTTCGGAACGCGTGACCCTGATGACCGTACATGCGGCCAAGGGATTGGAGTTTCCGGTGGTATTCATCGTTGGCCTCGAAGAGAATCTCTTCCCTTCGCAGTTCGCTGTCAAACCATCAGAAGTTGAAGAAGAACGGCGTCTATTGTACGTGGCTGTCACACGAGCCATGGAACAGTGTTACCTCAGTTTCGCCAAACAACGTTTCCGAAACGGTTCGTTCTCTTTCGCATCGCAGAGTCGGTTTTTCAATGATATAGACAGACGGTTTATGGGCGTGGAGAGAGCGGCAGCGCCTGAAAGGCATCACTATGCAGATAGCGCACATGCCCTCGCTTCCATGGGAGCGCCCTCCCCTGCTTCGCAGGTACTCCCTAATGCTCCGCTCGTGGCATGTGCTAAATCTTCGGTCAGTGCTGAAATATTGAGTGCTTGGAAAGCAGGCGACCGCGTTTCGCATCGTGTGTTCGGTCTGGGAACGATAGTACGGGTGTATCGCGATGAGGTGACGGAGAATGACAAGATAGAAATCCACTTCGATACCCAAGGCACGAAGACATTACTACTGACGCATGCCAAACTGGAACGCGCTTAAGCGTAGATGCAATAACCGGCAACACCGGCTAAAAGAATAAGCAGGATAGGGTGACTGAGAATTTCGGTCACTTTATTTTTTGCGAAGTTGGGTAGGATAGTAAGGCATGCCACTATAGCAAAGATGATCCAGGAGACAGGATCAATGAAATTGGTAGGTTTGATGAGCAGTAAAGCGGCTGAGGCTACGAGACCGATGACGGTAAAACGCAACATCCGTAGGGTTTGCTCAAAATAAGGATTTCCTTGGAATTTATTTCGTAACCAGAAATACGCTTTGCATATACTGAGCATAATAATCAGGCTCGGCAGGATGATGGCGCAGGTAGCGATAAGACTACCCCAGATACCGGCAGTGGTATAACCGACGTACGTTGCGCAATTGATGCCGATCGGTCCCGGAGTCACTTGACTGACTGCGACGATATCCACAAATTCTTGCTGACTCATCCAGCCATGGTTCTCCACTTCCATCTCGATCAGAGATAGAATAGCCAAGCCGCCACCGAAACCGAAGAGGCCTATTTTGAAGAACGATATGAATAGAGCCAGATAGAGCATAAAGTGATTATTATTGTTGCGAGGATGACCCACACAGGATTCACATGTCCGAGCCAGATAAGCAAAGCGGCAGCGATGGGAATAAGCGCAGTAAGCCAAGAGATCTTCGCCGATTTAGCCATTTTGAAAAGCGGTGCTGCGATAAGGGCAACGACAGCAGGACGAATGCCTTTGAAAGCTGCCTCTACAGCCGGGTACTCTTTCCATTCTTGAAACACCATGGCGATGGCGAGGATAATGAGGAAAGAGGGTAGGACGGCACCCAAGACCGCACCGCATACGCCTTTCCATCCGCCTACACGCCAGCCGATAAAGATGGCGGAGTTGACAGCAATAAGTCCCGGAGCAGCTTGTGCAAGCGCGATCAGATTGAGGAATTCTTCCTCATCGATCCAGCCCTTGCGATCCACTACTTCGCGTTGAATAAGCGGTAACATGGCATAACCTCCACCCAAGGTGAAGGTGCCGATCTTGAGATATGTCCAGAAAAGATTAAAGAACACAGACTAATCTTTGTTCTCGCGTAATTGCTGCTTGACGAACTTAGAGAGCATGTTGATCGCCGCGTTGTTATGTCCGCCTTGCGGAACGATGACATCTGCGAAACGTTTGCAAGGCTCGATAAACTGCTCGTGCATGGGCTTGAGCACGCGTTTATAACGCTCTATAACCTGCTCAGCGGTACGGCCACGCTCGATAACGTCACGTTTCATCACACGAATGAGTCGTTCATCGGCATCGGCATCTACGAAGATCTTTAGGTCCATTTGGTCGCGCATCTTAGGCTCACGCAGCGCCATGATTCCTTCTACCACGATGACCTCTTTGGGTTCGATATGAATCGTCTCATCGGAGCGGGTGCAGGTGATATATGAATAGATAGGCTGCTCGATAGCTTTGCCCTCTTTAAGCATGGCGATATGCTTGGTCAGCAGATCCCAGTCAAAAGCATCCGGATGGTCAAAGTTGATATTCTGACGCTCCTCTACCGGAACGTGGCTGCTGTCCTTATAATATGAATCTTGGGGAATAACTACTACCTCTCCTTTCGGAAGGCGCTCAATGAGTTTTTTGACTACCGTTGTTTTGCCCGAGCCGGTACCGCCCGCAATGCCGATGATAAACATGGAAATCGATTTGTTTGTCTGTTCGGGCTGCAAAGGTACTACAAAATTTGCATATATGCAAGTTTTCTGTATTTTTTTTCAAAATTTCTTGCGTAATTCAAAAAAATAGTGTATCTTTGCAGCGATTTTGTGTAAACAACATAAATTAACAAATTTATATGCATATGAAAAAAGGTTTATTATTTAGCCTCATTGCTGCTATGGTAGTGTTGGCTTCGTGTAACAAAACACTCCCGAACCCGGAGCAAATTTCCGTTAATCCGAACCCGCTGGTGTTGAAGGGCGGTAAGGTGAATGCCGAGATTACCGGTACATTCCCTGAGAAGAAATTTGCCAAGAAGGGTGTTCTTGTTGTTACCCCGGTTCTTAAATTCGACGGTCAGGAAGTACTCGGAGAGCCTGTTACCTATGTGGGTGAGAAGGCTAAAGAGAACGGTAAGACGGTGAACTACCGTAACGGTGGCCGTTACAGCCAGAGTTGCTCATTTGATTTTGTTCCGGCAATGATTAAGTCGGAGCTCTATCTGCGTTTTAAGGCAACTGTAGGTAACAAAGACATTGAGATCCCTGATCTGAAAGTAGCAGACGGTGTGATGGTTACATCGGAGTTGGCTAGCCCGAAGGATAACAAGACGGCTTGCACCCCGGATAAATTCCAACGTGTTATCCAGGAGTTGACCGAGGCTGACATCATGTTCCTCATCCAGAGCGCAGACGTTCGTTCTAACCAGACCAAGAGCGAGGATATGAAGGCGCTGCAGGCTGCTATCAAAGAGGCTAAGAACAACGAGAAGAAAGAGATCAATAAGATCGAGGTTTCCGGTTATGCTTCTCCTGATGGTGGCATGGATCTGAACGAGAAACTGGCGCAGAACCGTCAGAAAGCGGCTGCTAAATTCTTGCAGAAAGACCTGAAGAAAAATAAAGTAAGTAACGCTGTTGAGTCCAATATCACCGCTGAAGACTGGGAAGGTTTCCAGAAAGCAATGGAGAATAGCAACCTGCAGGACAAAGACCTCGTTCTCCGCGTGCTCTCTATGTACAGCGATCCCGAGGAGCGTGAGGCACAGATTAAGAACCTGAGCGCAGTATATAAGAATATTGCTGAGGATATCCTTCCGGCTCTTCGTCGCAGCCGTCTGATCTTGACGACCGACTTGATCGGTAAGAGCGATGACGAGATCCGTGAGTTGGCTAAGAACGACCCGGCTCAACTGAGCGTTGAGGAGTTGCTTTATGCTGCTACCCTGACCAATGATAAGGCTGAGAAAATGGCTATCTATCAGAAAGCTGCTGAGTTGTACAACGACTACCGTGCTTACAACGGTATGGGTCAACTCTATTTCGAGGCAGGTAACTATGCTGAGGCTGGTCGTTGCTATCAGAAAGCGCTGGAGATCCAGCCGAACGATCCGGACGTGAACTACAACGCAGGTCTCGTGGCTTTGGCTGCTGATGATCTTGAGAAAGCTGAGTACTATTTCGGTAAGGCTGCCGGTACTAAGGCTAACCTGAGTGCTGCTATGGGTACCCTCTATACGAAGAAGGGTGACTATGCTGCTGCTAAGAAAGCATACGGCGAGAACGCAACGAACAACGCTGCTGTTCAACAGATTCTGGACGAGAACTATGCAGCTGCTTCGAAGACCCTTGACAATGTAAAAGAGCCGAATGCTGTTACTGCATACCTCAAGGCTGTTGTGGGTGCTCGCACCAATGACAAGACAGCTGTTTATGCTAACTTGAAATCGGCTGTTGAGCAAGACGCTAACCTCAAAGTGCGTGCTGCTCGTGATATCGAGTTCGCGAAGTATGCTGAGGAAGCTGAGTTCCAAGCTATCGTTAAATAATGTCGGTTTTATTTCCGAAAGTAAATAAACCCCGTGAGTGGGACTACCGCCCCATTTACTTCGACGAGGAAAAGGAGGCGCGCAAGGATAAAAGACTTGCGCGTCTTCGTCGAGGGGCTTTCCGCGAGGAACATGAGAAGAACATGACAGAGTTGCGTAAGAAGAAACAATCCAAATTGGTGTTTTGGATCGTGTTGCTCGGTCTGCTTCTTTTCTCCTTCTATTTCCTTTTATAATACGCGCATGCATACGCGTTAGACATGGATATCATTCATCTTTTACCGGACAGCGTAGCTAACCAGATAGCAGCAGGCGAAGTGATACAGCGCCCTGCTTCGTGTCTGAAAGAGTTAGTGGAGAATAGTTTGGATGCGGGAGCTACCCGTGTTCAGGTTATTGTGCGTGACGCCGGTCGAACGCTGTTACAGGTAATCGATAATGGTATCGGTATGAGTGAGATGGATGCCCGTCTGGCATTTGAGCGGCATGCGACCAGTAAGATTCACGAAGCGCAGGATCTGTTTTCGCTGCGCACGATGGGTTTCCGCGGGGAAGCCTTAGCGTCTATCTGTGCAGTAGCACAAGTGGAGATGACCACGCGTCGAAACGAAGATGAGACGGGTACGCTCATTGAGATACACGGTTCGGATGTCGTGCGGCAAGAACCTTGCTCCTGTCCCGTGGGAACGAACATTAAGGTGAGCAACTTGTTCTTCAATGTGCCGGTGAGACGTAAGTTCCTTAAGACCGACCAGACGGAGTTGCGTAACCTGCTTACCGAGTTCTATCATATCGTGTTGGTCTATCCGAAAGTGGCCTTCACCTTCGTGCATAATGATGAGATACTCCTTGAACTGCCGGCCGGTACCGAGAAACAGCGTATCGAGGCTGTGTTTGGAAACCCCAAGAAGAACGTCTATACGTCTGCTTTCGTGGAGGTGAATACAGATACCGAACTGGTGTCTATCCGCGGATTTGTAGTGAAACCGGAGAATGCAACCCGCAAAGCCGAGCAATATTTCTTTGTTAACGGTCGTTATATGCGTCATCCGTATTTCCTCAAGGCCGTTCAAACGGCTTATTCGGGAATGCTGACGGCGGACTACCAGCCTTCGTTCTTTATCTATTTCACCATAGCACCGGAAGCGATTGACGTCAATATCCATCCTACCAAGACGGAGATCAAGTTTGCTGACGAACAGGCGATCTTCCAAATTCTTATGGCATCGGTGCGGGAAGCCTTGGGTAAGTTCACCCTTGCGCCGACCCTTGATTTCGATGCACAAGGCAGCATTGATATCCCTCTGCCTTCTACGGAGCCGGTGGCATCGCCCCGTGTGACGGTAGATCCGACCTACAACCCCTTCCATACGCGCGGAGCTATCTATCCGGACAAGGCGCCGAAGAATTGGGAGAGCCTGTATGAACCCTTATCGAAACCTCGCGATCCGGAAATCTCAACATCTCAAGAGATGACGATCTCGGACACGGCTCCGATATGGCAGTATGGCGGGAAATATATCTTTGTGGCTGTGGAGAATGGGCTGCTGATGATTAACCAGCACCGTGCCCATGTAGCAGTGCTTTATGCACGCTTCTTGGAGCAGTTGGCCAATACACAAGGTGCGATGCAACAACTCTTGTTTCCGGAGGTTCTCACGCTGACGCCGGATCAGATGACATCTTTATTGCCTTTGTTACCGGACCTGAAAGCAATCGGATTTGATCTAGAGCAATTAAGTCCGGATAGTTATGCCATCCAGGGCATACCATCGCAGTTGACAAATCAGTCCGCAGTGCCGGTGATACAACATATCCTGCAGCAAGTTCGTGAACGCGGGGCAGATACCCAACGTGAGTGGCGCGAACAGATTGCTCTGGCTCTGGCTGAACAAGGTGCTGTCGTCTATGGTAAACCCTTGACGGAGACAGAGATGCGCGAACTGGTGACCCAACTGATACAACTGTCTTCTTACCGCCGTACTGCAGACGGTAAAACGATCGTATCCATGTTGTCAGACGATGAAATAAACAAACGTTTTTAGTTGATAGATACCATGAAAAATATTCTTTGTTTTTTACCCATTATTCTTTGTTTGGTGGCTTGCACACCGGATCATTTGACGATCTTGCATACAAATGACACGCATTCGCAGGTAGAACCCAAAGAGAATGGTCTAGGTGGGTATGCCCGTCGGATGGGCTTGATAGCTGAAGAACGCAAAACGGACAAGAACCTGTTGCTGGTGGATGCCGGTGATTTTAGTCAGGGTACGCCGTACTTCAATTTCTACCGCGGACGTGTGGAGATAGACGCCATGAACCGCATGCGTTACGATGCCGCTACCTTTGGAAATCATGAGTTTGATAATGGTCTGGATACTCTAGCAATGGTTGTTCGTCGGGCGAATTTCCCGATCGTTTGTGCCAATTATGACTTTACCGGTACGGTCTTGGAAGGTCTGGTGCCGGCTTGGACGATCGTGCATAAAAACGGACTGAAGATCGGTATCTTCGGCCTCGGATGCGATCCGAAAGGACTCATCGCGACCAAGAATTTCGAACCGGCGGTATACAATGAACCATACCCTATCGCACAAGCGATGGCGGATACCCTGAGGGCGCAAAAATGCGACATTGTGGTGTGCCTGAGTCACCTCGGTACGTACGGCAAAGCTCCCGAAGATGTATGCGACGTTACGATGGTGCAGCAGACGCGCGGGATAGATGTGGTCATCGGCGGACATACGCATAAAATGTACGATCATTTGCGGGTGGCGAATTTGGATGGAGATAGCATACCCGTGTGCCAAATGGGCAAGAGTGGGGTTAATTTGGGTAAAATTGTGCTACATTTAGGTGGCAAAAATGAAAAATAATTAAAATTATTTGCATATTTCAGAAAAAAGCAGTAATTTTGCAGCGATTTTCGGAAAAGCCCCCTGTGCTTGATGAAAAATTGGATAGAAAAATTAGAAAAACATATTAATATTAACTACTAAACATTTAGTATTATGGCAGAAGTTGCAAGCAAAGTAAAAGCTATTATTGCTGATAAGCTTGGTGTAGAAGAGTCTCAAGTTACCAACGAGGCTAATTTCCAAACTGATCTGGGTGCAGATTCTCTGGACACCGTTGAAATGATCATGGAGTTTGAGAAAGAGTTTGGAATTGAAATTCCGGATGAGGATACTCAGAAGATCGGTACCGTAGGCGATGCTATCTCTTACGTAGAGGGTAAATTAGCGAAGTAATCCTCTTTACACAGTAGTTTGCGAGTTTACGGGTGGACTGTAAACTCGTATGCTTTTTATTTATACCTTTGGTGTTTATGCAGTTAAGAAGAGTAGTAGTGACAGGCTTGGGAGCCCTTACTCCGGTAGGCAACTCCGCGCCTAAGACATGGGATGCATTGGTGAATGGAGTGAATGGAATCGCTCCTATCACGGCCTTTGATGCAACGAATTTCAAGACCCAGTTTGCCGGTGAGGTAAAGGGTTTTGATATCACCTCAATGATGGATCGCAAGGAAGCACGTAAACTGGATCGTTATTCGCAGTTCTCTGTCTGGGTAGCCAATGAGGCTTTGCAAGATAGCGGTCTGGATCTGGATAAAGAAGATCGCAGTCGTGTCGGTGTGATCTGGGGTAGCGGAATGGGTGGCTTGTGGTCTTTGGAGGAAGAGGTGAGCCTGTTTGCAGAAGGCGACGGTACGCCGCGTTTTAATCCGTTCATGATCCCTAAAGCCATCCCGAGTATAGCAGCCGGCCAGATATCCATCCGTTTTGGTTTGGGTGGCTTGAGCTATTCGGTTTCTACCGCTTGCTCTTCTTCTTCGCATGCTGTAGGTTCCGCTTTTGATCAGATTCGTTTGGGACATGCGGACGTGCTGCTGACTGGCGGTGCAGACGCAGATATCACTCCGGCCGGCGTGGGCGGTTTCAACTCGCTGCATGCGTTGTCAACGCGTAATGATTCGCCGCAGACAGCCAGCCGTCCCTTCTCCAAGAGTCGCGATGGCTTCGTATTAGGCGAAGGAGCAGCCTGCTTGATCCTCGAAGATTACGAGCATGCTAAAGCACGCGGCGCGAAGATATATGCGGAGATAGTAGGCATAGGTATGACTTCGGATGCTTACCATATGACAGCCCCGGATCCCGAAGGTAAGGGTGCAGAACGTGTTATGCGTCTGGCGATCAAGGATGCGGGAGTCGAACCCGAACAGATCGATTTTGTCAATACCCATGGTACATCCACTCCGCTGGGCGATGTCACAGAGGTGAACGCTATCAAGCGTGTGTTCGGTGAGCATGTGTATGAGATGAACCTCGATTCGACCAAGTCCATGACCGGTCATCTGATCGGTGCTACCGGTGCGGTAGAGGCCATGGCTTGTATCATGGCGCTCAAGGATGGTATCATTCCTCCTACTATCAACCATGATCCGGAAGATGCGGACGAGAACATTGACTATCGCATTAACTTCACCTTCGATAAGGCACAAAAACGCGATATACACTATGCGTTGAGTAATACCTTCGGTTTCGGAGGACACAACGCATGTCTGGTGTTTAAGAAATGGGAAGAGTGACCCTTTAATATCACTCGTATTAGTCACATTTAAAATATTTAAGGTATTATGATTACAAAAATCGGAGAGAACGCAGGTCTCGTATGGTGTGCGTTGCAGAACGGTGCGCAAGGTTTGAAAGCACTCAAGAAAGCTACGAAGCTGAAAAATGAGGAGCTCTACTTGGCACTCGGCTGGCTCGCTCGTGAGGGCAAAATCTCCTTCACTGAGGCTGAGGCAGACACTATTATTGCATTAGCTTAATCATGGTAATTGCTATTGTAGGCGCCTCAGGCGCTGTCGGACAGGAATTGCTGGCTGTGCTTGCACAGCGGCAATTTCCGGTCACCGAACTACGATTGTTCGGATCGGAACGAAGTGCCGGCACAATGTATGAATTTAATGGCAGAAAGTACGAAGTACAACTGCTTCAACACAACGACGCTTTCAAGGGCGTCGATATCGCTTTTGTCTCCGCGGGCGCAGGCGTGTCACGTGCGTATGCTGAGGATATCACTCGCTTCGGCGCTATCATGATCGATAACTCGTCCGCTTTCCGTATGGACGAAGATGTGCCGTTGGTAGTACCGGAGGTGAATGCCGCAGACGCGTTGAACCGTCCGCGAAATATCATCGCGAACCCCAACTGTACGACCATTCAGATGGTAGTAGCGCTGCAGGCGATAGAGAACCTGACGCATATCCGTCGCGTACATGTCGCTACTTATCAGGCGGCGTCTGGTGCAGGGGCACAAGCGATGAAAGAACTCGAAAACCAATATCGTCAGGTGCTCAACGGCGAAGAGGTGACGGTCAATAAGTTCGCTTATCAACTCGCCTACAACCTCATTCCCCATATCGATGTGTTCACCGACAACGGCTACACCAAAGAGGAGATGAAGATGTACCACGAGACACGTAAGATCATGCATTCGGATGTCAAAGTGAGTGCCACCTGCGTGCGTGTACCTTCGCTTCGTGCACACAGCGAGAGTATTTGGATTGAAACAGAAAAACCGGTTAGTGTAGATCAAGCACGGCAGGCGTTTGCGAAGGCGCAAGGCTGCGTGCTTATGGACGAACCGGAAAACAAGATATACCCGATGCCGTTGTTCCTTAGCGGCAAAGATGAAGTGTTCATCGGCCGAATCCGCAAAGACCTCACCGATGAATGCGGCCTAAGTTTCTGGTGCGTGAGTGACCAGATTCGTAAAGGTGCCGCCTTAAATGCTGTACAAATAGCAGAGTACCTGCTGAATACTGAATGCTGAAAACTGATAACTCCATAGAAATAATGGCTCCGGTAGGATGCTGGGAAAGTTTAGCGGCTGCGATTCAAGCGGGTGCTACCAGTGTCTATTTTGGTATAGAACATCTGAACATGCGTGCCCGCAGTTCGGTCAACTTTACCACCGATGACATGGCTACGATCGTGGCGACTTGTCGGGAAGCAGGTGTGAAAACCTACCTGACGGTCAATACGGTCATGTATCCCGAAGATCTGCCGCTCATGCGTGAGATCGTCGATAAAGCCCATGCCGTAGGCGTGGATGCCGTTATTGCTTCCGACATTGCAGTCATGCAATATGCCAATAGCATCGGTCAGGAAGTTCATCTATCCACGCAACTCAATATTGCCAATACGGAAGCACTGAAGTTCTATGCACAGTTTGCCGACGTAGTCGTCTTGGCCCGCGAACTGAATATGGAGCAGGTGGCATCGGTTTATCGCGACATCCAAGAGCAGCATATATGCGGCCGTCATGGCGAACCCATCCGAATCGAGATGTTCTGTCACGGCGCGCTGTGTATGGCGGTGAGCGGAAAATGTTACCTGAGTCTCAATAACTACGGACTGAGTGCCAACAGAGGTGCGTGCGTACAAGTATGCCGTCGCGGCTATACCGTCAAGGATAAGTCTTCCGACCTGGAACTCGATATCAACAACCAGTATATCATGTCCCCTAAGGACCTGAAGACCATTCATTTCCTCAATAAGATGCTTGATGCCGGCGTACGTGTGCTCAAGATCGAAGGTCGCGCTCGTGGAGCAGAGTATGTGGATACCGTGGTGCGTTGCTATCGGGAAGCGGTCGAAGCTTGGCAGAAAGGTGAGTATGCCCATGACGAGATCATCTTACCCAAGATAGCGGACTGGAATGAACGGCTCAGCCGTGTCTTCAACCGCGGTTTTTGGGATGGTTATTACCAGGGACAGAAACTCGGCGAATGGACGCACTCCTATGGCAACAAAGCGACACGCAAGAAAGTGTACGCCGCCAAGTGTACCAATTTTTTCAAGAACCTGAGTGTGGCGGAGTTCCTCGTGGAAGCGGTGGACGCTATCGAAGAGGGACAGGATATGCTTATCACCGGTGAGACGACCGGCGTTTATGAGTGTACGGCGCATGAGATGCATGACGATAAAGGACAACTCACGCAACGCGTACTGAAAGGAGAGTATTTTGCCATCAAAACCGACCGCTTGATACGGCGCGGTGACAAACTCTATCTATGGGAGAAGGAATAGCACATATCATGTCCCCTCTGTCCGCGCCATGGTGTGGCTGGACGATGTTGGTCTTGTTACTGTTCGCTATACTGAGCGAATGGTTGCAACCCGGTGTCATCGCGCAGAGTCCGGTATCTATCATCGTTCGCGCAGAACGAACCTACAAAGAGGCACCGACGAGTGTCATGGCTCAGATCTTGATAACACTCTTTCGGATAGGCACGTTAGCAATGTTGATATGCCTATACTGCTGCGAAAGCGGTTCGTTTCCTTTCATGGCTTTTATGGCTGTGAGCGGCATCATCCTTGGAGTACTTATCGCCAAAATGTTGTGTAATATCCTCTTGGATTATACCTTCCAACTGTCGCGCCAGTTTGGGGAGATATACGAGCATTATTCCAATTTACTGACCCTTACCATCGTGGCGCTCTATCCTGTGTTGCTCCTCTTTTTGCATATTGGTTCAGCGTCATCTTATCGCTGGCTATTGATTATAACAGGCGGAGTGTTCCTCCTTTTGTGGCTTTTCAGAAGCGCCCAACAGTACATCCGCACGCCGATGGCGATCCTGTATTTGTTGGTTTATACCCTTACCTTAGAGGTAGTGCCTATGGCAGGACTCATTTATTTATCTGCAAAAACGATATCTTACATATGATAAAAAAACTTCTATTCTCTCAACCCCATCCAACGACGGAGCACAACCCATACACCCGTTTGGAAGCCCAATTCGGTGTGGAGTGTGATTTCTATCAATTTATTCATGTCGAGGGACTTAGTGCACGGGAGTTTCGTCAGCAACGAATCAACCCTCTGGATTATACAGCGGTGATCCTTAACTCCAAACTGGGCGCGGAGCATTATTTCCGTTTGTGCGAAGAAATGCGTATAACTGTTCCCGATACGATGCATTATTATTGCAATTCCGACCAAGTAGGACTCTATTTGCAGAAGTTCATTAATTATCGCAAACGTAAAGTGTTCTTCCCTGAATCAGGAAATAACTTCGCTGACTTGCTGCCGGCTATGCATCGTCGTCCGAACGAGAAATACCTCATGGTGCTCTCCGATATCCATACGGACGAACAGATCAACATGTTCGCTATGAACGGTGTAGAAGTGACACCGGCGATCATGTATCGCACCGTTTCGACCCCTTGGCCGCAAGACAAGACGTTTGACTATGACCTGATCGGTCTTTTTACACCTGCCGGTGTAATGTCGCTTTGTGAGAATTTCCCTACATGGAAGCAAGGTAAGACCCTCATCGCGGCATTCGGTGAAGGTACGATCCGTGCACTCGAAGAGAATGGTTTGCGCGTGGATATAGAAGCCGGTCCTGGTAAAGAGTTTGCATCCCTACCGATGGCGATTGCGGACTACCTGGAGAAAAACAGTTGAATTGAATACGTTTCCCAAACATAGTAGACTCTGCGGTCAAGAGCGTATAGCGGTTCTTTACAAACAAGGCAAACGCTTCACGGCGTGGCCGCTTCGTGTGACCTATATGCCTACGGAAGAACAGACACAGGTCCTGGTTTGGGCGCCCAAATCGCTCTTCAAACGGGCGGTCAAACGTAATCATCTGCGTCGCCTCATGCGCGAGGCCTATCGTCTGCACCAAGACTTGTTGGGCGAACAGCATTACCTGATCGCCTTCAACTATATGGATAAGGAAGAACAAACCTACGCGGTCATCGAAAAAGCAGTATGCAAAGCGCTGAACAAAATAAATGGAAAATAATTATTCGTAAAGCGTTTTTATTGCCGGTTTATTTTTACCGCGTCTTCATCTCTCCGCTTACGCCGCCCGCCTGCCGTTATACACCGACATGCAGTCAATATATGGTTGAAGCCGTTCTCAAATACGGAATCTTCAAAGGCGGCTGGCTTGGCATTAAACGAATCTGCCGTTGCCATCCATGGGGAGGATCCGGCTATGACCCAGTACCCTAAATAGAAAATCATGCGAATCGATATAATTACTTGTTGTCCTGAATTGTTGGAGTCCCCTTTAAATCACTCCATCATTCAGCGTGCGAAGGATAAAGGCCTTTGTGAGATCTACGTGCATAACCTCCGTGACTGGACTCTCGACAAGCATCGCAAAGTCGATGACTACGCCTTCGGTTTTGGTGCAGGAATGGTGCTGCAAGTCGAACCCATCGACCGTTGCATCTCGCATCTGAAGTCCGAACGCGACTACGATGAGATCATCTTCACTGCTCCCGATGGCGAACGATTTGACCAGAAAGCGGCGAATAGTTTGTCGCTCAAGCAAAATATCATCATCCTCTGCGGACACTACAAAGGTGTCGATCAACGCGTGCGCGATCATCTTATCACGCGCGAGTATAGCATCGGTGACTTCGTGCTCACCGGAGGTGAGATGCCGGCGGTAATGATGACCGATGCAATCGTTCGTCTGTTACCAGGCGCACTTGGAGATGTGGAGTCGGCTCTCAATGATTCTTTCCAAGACGGACTGCTCGAAGCCGGCGTCTATACCCGTCCTGCCGAATACAAAGGATGGAAAGTTCCGGAGATCCTGTTAAGCGGACACCAAGCCAAGATAGAAGAGTGGATGTATGAGCAGTCCTTGGCGCATACTGCCGAAAGAAGGCCCGATTTATTAGAAGAAAACTAAAATATCGTAAAAGGCGGCAAAGTGCTGTTGTTTTGCAAAGTGAAATTTACATTTTTATGTTTTATAACATTTTTTTTGAAAAATATTTGGTCAGTTCGTTAAAAAGCAGTACTTTTGCACCGTGTTTTTCATGGTATTAGATTTAAGGTTAAGTAAAAAGATTGGGATGTCGGGAGACATCCTTCTTTGTTTTTATACGGTTTCCATCTTTTTTATTTGCGTATTTCAAATAATTTTTGTAATTTTGCAGCGCAAAACGGAAAAACATGGAAACGCTTATTTCTGTTATCGGTGGAGCGAATGTCGACATGTCGGCGACGCTCAATGATGCTTTCATTGCCGCAGACTCGAATCCCGGTCATATAGAAGTCGGATACGGCGGTGTGGCGCGTAATATTGCGCATAACCTCTCGTTGTTGGGTGCACGGACACAGTTACTCACCGTCTTCGGCGGTGACCTCTTCGGCGGACTCATTCATGACTACTGCAAGCAGCAAGGTATCGATGTGCACCTCTCTGATCGCGAATCGTCCTTGCGTTCCGGCATCTATTTGTGCCTGAATAACCGAAGCGGTGAGATGATAGCCGCAGTGGCCGATACCGAGGCTATCCGAATGATCACGCCCGAATGGCTTGCCAAGCGGAGTGGGGAGATCAATATGTCCGATTATATCGTAGCCGATACCAATATCAGCGAAGATGCTATTCGTTGGCTCATGGAGAACGTGACTGCGCCGCTGTTCATTGATGGCGTCAGTACGACCAAAGCCCACCGCGTCGTGAATGCCCTGCGCAAAGCCAAACTGCCGTACCTGCATACCCTCAAACTGAACCTCAAGGAAGCATTGGCGGTAACCGAGAAACAGACGTACGGCGAGGCGGCGCAAGAGCTGTTGGACCTCGGCGCGGCGCATGTCTATATCACCCTCGGTAGCGAAGGCGTTTACTGCCGGACAGCAGCGGAAGAATGGAGCTTCCCCGCGTTGCCCGGAGAGGTCGTTAATACGACAGGCGCCGGCGATGCATTCCTGGCAGGCGTCGTCTATGCGCACGCGAAGCAGATCGACTTCCCGCAGACCGCCCAATATGGTCTCATGGCCGCGCGTGCTACCCTCATGAGTCCCAAAGCTGTAAACCCCGATATCGCAAATATCCTCCTGTAATTAAAAATTAAAAATTAAGAATTAAAAATGAATCCATACTTATCAATATCGCATGAAGTGCAAGAGGCACTGAATGCCGGCAAGCCGGTGGTGGCACTCGAATCGACCATTATCAGTCACGGCATGCCGTACCCGCAGAACGTAGAGACCGCCCTCAAAGTAGAGCAAACCATCCGTGACAACGGTGCAGTACCGGCTACTATCGCTATTATCGGCGGGAAACTCAAAGCCGGTTGTACGCCCGAAGAGATCGAGTACTTAGGCAAGAAAGGCCAAGCGGTCATCAAGGCTTCGCGTCGTGACCTGCCTGTACTATTGGCGCGTAAGGAAGATGGCGCGACGACGGTCACTACGACTATGATCATCGCAGCGATGGCGGGCATCAAGATCTTCGCTACCGGCGGAATCGGTGGCGTACACCGCGGTGCACAACAGACCTTCGATATCTCGGCTGACCTGGAAGAACTTGCCCAAACACCTGTCATGGTCATCTGTGCCGGCGCTAAGTCGATCCTTGACCTCGGCCTCACGCTTGAATACCTCGAGACCAAGGGTGTACCGGTCATCGGTTACGGAACAGACGAACTGCCTGCCTTCTACACCCGTCATAGCGGTTTCGGTGTGGACTACCGTATCGATACGCCGGAAGAACTGGCAGCTGCCTTCAAGGCTAAGTTAGCTTGTGGACTCAAAGGCGGTATGCTGGTCACGAATCCTATTCCGGAACAGTACTCGATGCCGAAGGATATCATCGATGCCGCTATCGCGCAAGCCCTCCATGAAATGGACGAAGCCGGTATCCACGGCAAACAATGTACGCCGTTCCTCCTCGCGAAAGTCAAAGACCTTACAGGCGGTGACAGCCTCGCAGCCAATATACAATTAGTCCTTAATAACGCCCGTCTTGCGGCACAAACAGCGAAAGCCTTATGCAAATAAAATCTAACAGGTCGAAGACCGGTCTAACAGTGAAACGGTCTTACAGGCTATTTATAGCTGGTCTTACAGTGCTAACGGTCTTTTTATCCGCTTGCCAGAAGCAGGTCAAAGTTACTTCCGTCTCCACCGAAGCCATCCCTGTGGACGCTTCTGCGGACGCAGTTCAAGACCTGAACTATCTTGCTGAACTCGCACCGATCAAAGAGGCACTGGAAGCAGAGATGAACGTGCAGATCGGGTATGCAGCCGAAGATCTGTGGGTAGCGGAACCCGAATGTCCGATGCTCAACTGGGCAAGCGATGCTTTGTGGGAAGCGGCGAAGAAAGCCTATCCCGGTCAAGTGGATATCGCGATCGTCAACATGGGCGGTATGCGTTGCTCCTGGAAAAAAGGACCGATCACACGCGGACATGTGTTCGAACTCATGCCGTTCGACAACGTGCTGGTCGTACTGACGCTCAAAGGCGAAGATGTGCTTGCGCTCTGTGAGTCCTTTGCCCGTTATGGCGGTCAAGGCGTTGCCGGCATGCGCGTCACGATCATCGATAATCAGGTGGCAGATGTGCAGATAGGCGGTAAGGCACTGAATACCAATGCCCTATATAAAGTCGCCACCAGCAATTATCTTGCCGGCGGCGCTGATCATATGGACGCGTTAGCGAAATATATCGATTATTGGAACAGCGATCTGCTGATCCGTGATCTATATTTGGAGGCCGTTCAGACGCAGGACACTCTCCGTGCCGCAGTCGATGGACGCATGACGTTCAAACCATAACGGCAGGTTATGTTCCACATGCCCGAAGGGCGCATTGAAGAGAATGGGGTAGTCGTAGTCTGCGACTACCTCTTTTATTGTCTCATAGACCGTCTGTTGCATCAGCGGATCGTCCTCGCAGTCACTGAACTGTCCCACGATTAGACCGCTCAAATGCGCCAATACACCGCTCATGCGCAGATTCCGCATCATTCGGTCGATATGATAATGCCGCTCACCGATATCTTCAATCAGTAAGATCGGAAACTGAATTCTGAAATCTGAATTCTGAAGACCAAAACGTGTTCCTTGCAGGCCATACAGCACGCTTAAGTTACCGCCTACGATCGGAGCACACGCCTTACCCGGTGTGTTGAGCGGATGACTCTCCCAACGATACTCGATCGCTTCGCCTTTCAGCAAACGCTTCAACGCCTGTATCGGTTCACTCTCTTCCGGCAGGGTGGCGATATGCTTGCACATGATCCCGTGAACGGACGGCTGATTACTGATCGCAGATAACTGATGCAACGCGGTGATATCGCTGAAACCGATGATAGGCTTCGTGATCTTCGGCACACGGTCGATGATCCGTTGCAAACCATACCCGCCGCGCGAACAGAGGATAGCATCCACCGACGGATCGTGTAAGGCCTCGATGAGATCCGCCAAACGGTCTTCGTCCGTGCCTGCAAAACGCCCCCAACGGTCACGCGCGTGACGACCTTCCGTCACTTCAAAACCCCATGCACGCAGACGCTCTGTCGCGCCGTCGATAAACGCGGGGTCGATGGCTCCCGAAGGTGATATGATACGAATATGCTTCACGAGTACATTTTCCCTTCTATCCAGTTAACAAATCGTTTTGGCAAAATCCGATCCAAGAAGCAGAACACGCCATACACGAATCCGCCTACGTACTGCGGTTTCGGACAGCGACAATTCGCGATATGCCAGAAAAGCTTTGCCATCTGAATCGGCTGCATGCCGCCTCGCTCATCTTTCTCCATGGCAGAGACAGCTTTATTTGCACTCTTGTACACCTCTTCGCCGGCCAAACTCTTCTCGCGTGCGTCGGTGAAACCTGTACTCACATCGCCCGGCATCATTACACTCACCGTGATACCAAATGCCCTTACCTCATTCGCCAGCGCCAGCGCCATCGCGTTAATAGCGGCTTTGCTCGCGGAGTAGAACGATTGATACGGTACGGCCAGCACAGCGGCTACCGAACTGGTATAGATGATTCGACCGAAACGCTGTTCACGTAATTGAGGCAACACCGCTTGCGTCAGACGAACAGCACCCATAAAATTGACGTCCATCTGTTTCTGAGCATCGCGGATAGCAGTAAACTCCACCGCACCCGATATACCAAAACCGGCATTGCTGATCACTACATCGATCGTCTCCGTCTGTTTCAGAACCTCTTCGATCGCCTTTTTGGTACTCTCTTCGTTCGTCACGTCGCACTTAATATGCGTTATTGAACCTTTGTCCGAATGGCTATCTGCTCTGTCGGGAGCACCCGACCGGCTTAGCTCAAAAACACGCCAGCCACGCTCCGCAAAGAGCATGGCTGTCGCTTTTCCTATACCGCTGCTACCACCTGAAATAACCAGTGTAGGCATAATAACTAAGTAATATCTAAGTAATAACTAGGTAATAACTAACTATACTCAGTGCGCGGTGGCTACATCTGAGGTGCACCCTCTTTAAGAACGCGTGCGATGATCTGTACCGCTTCGTCAATGATCGGCTCCGTGTGGGTCGCCATCAAGGTCGTACGCAACAGACACTCGCCTTCTACGCAAGCCGGCGCAATAACCGGGTTCACATACACGCCTTCCTCGAACATCTTCTTACCGAAATACAGGGTATCCAGCGTCTTGTAGGTGAAGATCGGAACGATCGGCGTCGGTGCCTCGATGATCTTGACACCATTTGCGATGAGCTGTTTCTGGAAGTACTTTGCGATATTCATCAGACGCGTCGGACGCTCCGGATCTTTGATCAACTGATGCAAAGCCTCCAAAGCCGTTGCTGCCGAACACGGCGTGATACTTGCGCTGAAGATGAACGGACGACTCACGTGACGCAACCAGTCGGCTACGCGATGACTCGTCAGCATACATCCGCCGATAGAAGCCAACGACTTCGAGAAGGTCAACATCGTGATATCTACCTTGTCCGTCAGGCCGAAATGCGCCGCTGTACCGCGACCGCCCGGGCCCAACACACCGAAACCGTGCGCATCATCTACCATCACACGCGCACCATATTTCTCGGCCAGCGCGCAGATCTCCGGTAACTTACAGATGTCGCCGCGCATGGAGAACACGCCGTCGGTAATGATCAACTTACCGGCATTCTCCGGGATGGACTTCAACTGACGCTCCAGATCTTGCATGTCCGAGTGACGGTAACGCAGTACCTTCGCATAACTCAGACGGCAAGCGTCGTAGATAGAAGCATGGTTCTCACGGTCATTCAGAATGTAATCGTCCTTACCGCAGATAGCGGAGATGATAGCGAGGTTCGTCTGAAAACCAGTCGAACAGGTCATACACTCCTCATAACCGGTGAACTCCGCGATCTCTTTCTCCAACTGCAGGTGCAGGTCCAGCGTACCGTTCAAGAAACGGCTACCGCTCACACCTGAACCGTATTTATCCAAGGCCTCATGACCGGCTTTAATAACTGCCTCGTTCTCCGTGAAGCCGAGGTAGTTATTCGAGCCCAGCATGATCACACGGTGGTTCTCCATCTTCACCACAGGGGCTTGACGGCTTTCCAACTCGTGGAAGTACGGATAGATACCTAATTTGCGAACCTGTTTGAGGGTCTCAAAGTGGTCGCATTTTTCGAAAAGATCCATAAAGTTAATTTACGATTTACAGATTTACGATTTACGATTGATTTTCGATTGAGTTCAATTGTACAATTTATTAAATCGTCAATAACTCGTACCTCGTCAATCGTCCAATCGTCAATTAGAGAACGTTGAGTTCTTTCAGGATTGCAGTTGTCTTACGAACGGCTGCCTCACTCTCGTGCAGTTTAGCACGCTCCTCTTCACTAATATTCAACTCCAAGATCTTCTCAATACCGTTCTTACCGATGATACAAGGAACACCGATCGTGATATCCTTCATACCGTACTCGCCTTCCAATGCTGCCGAGCAAGGAATCATCTTCTTCTGGTCCTTGATGATAGCCTCTGCTACCGATGCAGCAGCTGCACCCGGTGCCATCCAAGCGCTCGTGCCGAGCAGACCTGTCAGCGTAGCACCGCCTACCATCGTGCTCTTAACCACGTTCTCCAACTCCTCTTTGCTCAGGAACTCACTTACGTTGATACCCTTGTAGGTCGTGTAGCTCGTCAACGGAATCATCGTTGTGTCACCGTGACCACCGATCACGAAACCGTCAACATCGTTTGCGTTGCACTTCAGAGCCTGGCTCAGGAAGTATTTCAGACGTGCGCTGTCCAATGCGCCACCCATACCGATCACGCGGTTGCGCGGCAACTTCAGTGCGTGAAGCGTCAGATATGCCATCGTATCCATCGGGTTCGAAACCACAACGAGGATAGCGTTCGGGCTGTATTTGAGCACCTGGTCGCAAACGCTCTTTACGATACCTGCGTTCACGCCGATCAACTCCTCACGCGTCATACCCGGTTTACGCGGCAGACCCGAAGTGATAATAACAACGTCACTACCCGTCGTCTTGCTGTAATCGTTTGTTACACCCTCAACAACCGTGTCAAAGCCCATCAACTGAGCCGTTTGCATGATATCCATGGCTTTGCCCTCAGCAAAACCCTCTTTGATGTCGATCAGACATACTTCGTTAGCTACCTCATTTACAGCCAACACATTTGCGCACGTAGCTCCTACGTTTCCTGCGCCTACTACAGTTACTTTACTCATAATAGTGTATATTTTTTAATCAATATTTAATTCTTAATTTTAAATTTTAAATTTTTAATTCTTCAAAAAGCCCGCAAAGTTACGAAAAATTTTGTATATATACAAATTTTTAAGAGTAAAACTGTAATTTTTCTTATTTTTGTCATCATAGTTTGCATAATTCAGAAAAATGTAGTACCTTTGCAGCAAAATTGAAGCATATGAAAAAACTCTTTTTTATTCTCCTTTTGGCGCTTTCGACCGTTTCGGCTGGCGCACAACATCGTCATGACCACAATGCGCCGCACGGCAGAGGCCACGAACGCCATCATATTGAGTGTGCCACGCACGAACAGATGAGCATGGTCATGCACACCCTCAGCCAACAGTCTTTTGATGATAAAAAGTTGGAAATCGCTAAGTTATGCGTAGTGCTCGGCCATTTCTGCGTGGACGATCTGGCACGCATGGCAAAAGCTTTCTCTTTCGATGACAACCGTCTGGCTTTCCTCACTTTTGCCTATGATTATTGCGAAGATCCGCATGACTATTATGCGCTGCGCGATGTGTTCACTTTCCGCACTAATTTCGACACGCTCATGGATACCGTTCTTCCCAAACATAAGCGTTAATAAATCGCTTTATAGTACTTAAGAAAAAACGCTTTATAACAATTAATATAGATTGCGTTATACCACGAAAAAAGCAGCCCTCAGCTGCTTTTTTCTATATCCGTCCATGGTGTCGGTGACGTTTCTTAAACTCGCCCTTCCGGAACTCGCCCTTCCGGAACTCGCCTTTCTTGAAATCGCCTTTTCGGAATGCCTCCTTTCTGAACGCTTCTTTCTTTCCAAATTTCCGGAACTTTGCCTCCTTGCGCAGGTCGATCATCTTGCCGCACCGTTCACAACGAACCATCTTCTGTTCCGACCGTACCGATTTACCTCTGAATGCACCGCCTTTCCTTACTTCCCGTGCACTTACGTTCATTACCAACATGGCTCCTACTGCCAATACCAACAATCTTTTCGCTTTCATAGCTTTGCCCTCCATTTTAACGGGTTTAACACTCTTTTCCTCTCTCAAATAAACCGGTTTATCCTCATAATACAATTATCGTGCCAAAATCGTTCTTTTCAAAATTGTGATATGTCTCATAAGGTCGTTCGTTTTTCTAACTGTCTGTCTATGTGCTGATTATAGATAGTTTTGGGACTTAATGTGTGATAAGATGTACGATGTGCTCTTGCGTATTTCAATATTTTGTTGTACCTTTGCGGCGGATTTTAAATTCGAGAAATATGGATACAACGAATGCAATTATTCTTTTAGCGGCCATAGCAGAGGTGCTACTCCTTATTATATGTATAATTGGGTACAGAGTTGCTTTCTTAAAACGCCAACTGACCGATCTGCGTATCAAGATGGTTATTTCTCAACGCGAGGAGCAAATGCGTCATCAGATCCTAATTGACCAGATCAAAAAGCAGAAGAATGTGAACGCACTCGATAATCTGCAAAACCTGTTCGCTGATAAAAACAAAGAAATTAAGCGTATCTATCCTGCGTTAACGGAGACCGATATGCAAGTAGTAACACTCATTGGTCTTGGCGTTGACAATTCGGATATATTGCAACTTACGGATATGTCCAAACGAACTTATTATAAACGCCGCCAACTGATTGCACAGCGGATGAATACTACCGCAGCTCTATTGGATGAAGCGATTTCTCCCTTTTTTACTCTTAAATTAAAATGACAATGACAGCTTCTCTGAAAAACAAACTTCTGGTTCTCGTCAAACTTGTTTCTACCTTAATCACTGCAATTCTTGTGTTGTGGCTACTCAACACGGTCAAAGGTTGCGGTTGGAAATGGCACACGATTATTTGTTTGAGCTTCTGCGGATTGGTGATTTTGTGGGAGTGGCTGGCGAATCAGTACAAAAAGAAAATCTCTCTTTCGGCAGAGGAACGCAGTAAACCTTTGGAAACGTATCTCGATTACAGTAATTCAATCGATTGGTTTCCAATTGTCTCGTGGATCGTTTTAGCGTCTCTTTTGTTTCTTGTGCTGATTCCGTTCAAAAACGGCTATCCGGCCGTAACCCATAATATCGTTGCGCTGTGCGTGTATGTTGTAGCTATGCTTCCTTTTTTTCTTGCGCCGCGACGCAACAGATATATCATTGACGGAGATGTACTGATCGTGCAGGAGTTTGACTTGTTCCGCATGACCACAGACTTGTCTATACCGATTAAAGCGATAGAGAAAGTGTATATAGCTGACCTTTTTACATTGACTCCGCGAGTGATTATCGTGGTGAATGGCATCGAACGCAAACTCCGTTGTACCTCACATACAGAAGAACTTGCCAAAGCGCTCCTTCTCCGCATACCTTCCTGATTCTTATTATCTGTTGAATATTGTTTTTTGCCCAACCCTTTTACTGCCTTAATCGGTAAAAATTAGTATCTTTGCAGCGGATGTTTTGGTAAAATCTCATA
Source organism: uncultured Bacteroidales bacterium (assembly GCA_947164985.1). Classification (GTDB taxonomy): domain Bacteria; phylum Bacteroidota; class Bacteroidia; order Bacteroidales; family Paludibacteraceae; genus Colicola. The sequence goes on from CAMUYI010000003.1 coordinate 278,534, forward strand.
ATCTAATAAATCAAGAGTTGTAAAATAATGCATCCTAAAACGGCAATTCCATGTAAAATAATGCATTCTGAAGACAGGAAAAATTGTAAAGTTGCCGATTTTGTGCAGTTTAGAAAATGTATTTTTAACGATTTTGTGCAGTTTAGAGAGATTTCTTGCAGAAAAATTTGCATATATCAAAAAGAAGTAGTACCTTTGCAGCCGGATTTTCGTTTAAGAAAGTGTGGACACACATATTTTATTCGTTTTAAAAAGTGTAGTAATACATAAATTATTCGTTTGAAAAAATGTTAAAAAGAAAGATTGAAGATACGCTGATTCAGTGGAAGAATACTCCGAATCACAAGCCTTTGGTGATCATGGGTATCCGCCAATGCGGTAAGACTTTTATCGCACAACACTTTGCCGAGGCGAATTACAAGACGGTTGTGTATATCAATTTTATCAAGCAACCGGAGCGTATCTCCGCGTTCGTGGGTTCCAAAGTAGTGGATGACATTTTGCTTAACCTCTCTGCTCAGATTGCCGGTGTTACGTTCACGCCGGGCAAAACGTGCTTTATCTTTGACGAGATTCAAGAATGTCCGGAAGCACGCACCTCACTCAAGTTCTTCAAAGAAGACGGACGGTTTGATGTGATTGCTACGGGTTCATTGTTAGGCGTGCACGGTTATGGTGACGAGAAGAAGAAACATCGTCGCAAACTGGTTCAGCAGAAAGATCTCGGTATCAACTCCGTTCCCGTCGGTTCGGAGGATATTGTAGAGATGTATCCGCTGGATTTTGAGGAATTCCTGTGGGCAAACAATATCTCAAACGAAGTCATAGAAGCGCTGAAGAAGTTCTATAAGGAAGAGACTCCGGTTCCTGCCGGTATTCACTCGGCATTAAAGAAATTGCTCCATCTATACATCGCCATCGGAGGACTTCCGGAAGCGGTTAATGCGTTCCTTTTGTCCAACAATATGAATGAGGTGAGCAAAGCCCACCAGTCTATTTTGAAGGAGTACCAAGACGATATGGTCAAGTATGCTCCCGACAAAGACAAACCGCATATTCGAGAGTGTTTCAATTCCATCCCCAAACAATTGGCAAAAGAGAACAAGAAATTCCAATATAACCAAGTGAAGCCCGGAGGCAGAAGCGACACCTATCTCGGTTCGCTGCAGTGGCTGGAAGATGCAGGTATTATCTGCCGTTGCTACAATACGGATATCACCGGCCTGCCGATGGAAGGCAACGCGAAAGATAATGTGTTCAAGGTCTATGTGACCGATATAGGTCTGCTCATAGAGATGTTGGGTGCTGGCACGCGTGCTGATATTCTGCAAGGTAACTTAGGCGGCTTCAAAGGTGCTATCTTTGAGAATCTAATGGCGGACACGCTGCACAAAAAGGCACAAAGTCTGTACTATTTCCAAAAAGATTCCGGTCTGGAGTTGGATTTCTTGGTTCGCATGAACGGAGAATGTGTGCCGTTGGAGGTGAAAGCTAAATCATCCAAGGCCAAGAGCGCTAAAACCGTTTTGGCACATCCGGAGAAGTACCAAGTACACCGGATTATTAAATTTGGCGACTACAATATCGGTCGCGATGGTGATTTACTCACGCTGCCGACATACATGCAGTTCTTGCTTGATCTCGAACCGGAACAGATCATACTGGAACCGATAGACACCGACCAACTCACCCAACTCGCCAAAGAAGCATTGGCAAAATAGTTCAATATCTGATTTTCCACATAAAGCACCCTGTGGGCACTTTTTTGTGCATTCTCTTGCATATATCAAAAATAAATAGTACCTTTGTCGTCGAAAAATTTATACTTCAAAATTATGAGCGCCTTAGATACGCTTCGGGGACGCTTCGGAAGCGCATCGAGGTAATGTCGTATCCCACCCATACATATAATATATATTTATATATATTATCCCGTGAAGTTGATTTTTTATACGTAAAAAAACGATAATGAACTGCAAAATACACCCTATATTATACCGTTTCTATCTCCGCCTCAAAGATACACTCGGCGCGGAGATTGTTCATCGCCGCAAACGCACCTCGTCAATGTCCATAGAGGTTATTTTCTATAGCGACGAGATGCTGGTCATGACAGGCCGTTTAAACACCCTTCCTGAGGCCGAAAAATGGGGTTTCTGGATCATCTGCCGACCGCAGACGAAGAAGCGCTACATGTTTTATAAAGGCCATCGTGTGTATCAACTCTACCTCTCGCCCGTTCACCCGAAAAAGCAGCGAGAAACGGTTTCTGTCATCACACCTTTACATGCCGAAGCGGTAGCCATGATCGCTTGACAAATCCCATAAAACAGGCAAAAAATCAAGAAAAATTGCAGAAAAATGGCATACACTATTGTGTATGTCAATTTTTTTTTGTAATTTTGCAGCCGATTTATGTGCGCGAGTGCGCAAACGCGCGTACACATACATAAAATTAGGAATATAAATAACACTAAAATACAAAATGGAAGAACAAAACGAAAAGTATGATGGATCGAGTATTCAAGTGCTCGAGGGATTAGAGGCGGTGCGAAAGAGACCGGCGATGTATATCGGCGATATATCGCTCAAGGGTCTGCATCACCTGGTTTATGAGGTAGTGGATAACTCCATCGATGAGGCGCTCGCGGGCTTCTGCGACGAGATCGCCGTTCATATCAACGAGGATAACTCCATTACCGTGCAGGATAACGGTCGTGGTATTCCGGTCGATATGCATCCGAAGGAGCATAAGTCTGCCCTGGAAGTCGTTATGACCGTCCTCCACGCCGGTGGTAAGTTTAACAAAGACTCCTACAAGGTGTCCGGTGGTCTTCACGGTGTGGGTGTGAGTTGTGTGAACGCGCTCTCCACGAAGATGCACGTCGAGGTGTACCGCAACGGTGCGATCCACTCGCAGGACTATGCGAAGGGTAAACCGCTGGCGCCGGTGCACACGATCACCGAAGAGGAAGCAACCGGTAACTGGGAGCAGCGTAAGACCGGTACGTTCGTGCAGTTTTGGCCGGACGATACGATCTTCACCGAGACCGTTTATCACTGGGACATCCTCGCGAACCGCATGCGTGAGCTGGCTTTCCTCAATGCCGGCATCAAGATCGTCCTCAAGGACAAACGTGTCGTAGATGCAGAGGGTAACTGCAAGAAAGAGACTTTCTATTCGGAGAAGGGTCTTTCGGAGTTCGTTCGTTACATCGACGGTACCCGTACGCCGCTGATCTCCGAGGTAATCCACCTCAATACCGACAAGTATGGTACGCCGGTAGAAGTAGCGATGATCTACAACACCGATTTCAACGAGAACGTACACTCCTACGTCAATAATATCAATACCATCGAAGGTGGTACGCACGTAGCCGGTTTCCGTGCTGCCCTCACCCGTGTCATGAAGAAATACGCCGAGGAGAGCAAGATGCTGGAGAAGGCGAAACTCAAAGATAAAGACGGTAACTCGACCATCGATCCGAACGATTTCCGTGAAGGTCTCACGGCGGTTATCTCTGTCAAGGTCGCTGAGCCGCAGTTCGAAGGCCAGACCAAGACCAAACTCGGTAACTCCGAAGTGGCCGGTATGGTTTCCAGCGCTGTAGCTGAGGCTTTGCAGAACTATCTCGAAGAGCATCCGGATGATGCGAAGAAGATCGTAGAAAAGGTCATTCTCGCGGCGCAAGCCCGTATTGCTGCCCGCAATGCCCGTCAGTCCGTGCTCCGCAAATCGCCGCTCAGCGGTGGTGGCCTGCCCGGTAAATTGGCAGACTGTGTATCCAAAGATGCATCGGAGTGCGAACTCTTCCTCGTAGAGGGAGACTCTGCAGGCGGTACCGCTAAGACCGGTCGTGACCGCGTTCACCAAGCTATCCTTCCGCTCCGTGGTAAGATCCTGAACGTCGAGAAAGCGATGGAGCATAAAGTGTTTGAGTCCGAAGAGGTACGTAACATCTTCACCGCACTGGGTATCACGTTCGGTACTGAAGAGGATCCGAAAGCGCTGAACCTCAGCAAGATCCGTTACCACAAAGTGATCATCATGGCCGATGCCGATGTCGACGGTGCCCATATCGCGACGCTGATTATGACCCTGTTCTTCCGTCATATGAAAGAAGTCATCGAACAAGGACACCTCTATATCGCTTGCGCGCCGCTCTATAAGTGCTCCAAGGGCAACTACAGCGAGTACTGCTGGAATGATCAGCAACGTGCTGCTTTCATCCAGAAATATGGAAACGGCGACGAGAAAGCCATCAAGACCCAGCGTTACAAAGGTCTCGGTGAGATGTCGGATGAGCAACTTTGGGAAACGACCATGGATCCTGCCCGTCGTATGCTCAAGCAGGTGACGATCGAGAATGCAGCCGAAGCAGATCGTATCATCGCTATGCTGATGGGTGACGACGTAGCGCCGCGCCGTGAGTTCATCGAAGAGAATGCAACCTACGCAAACATCGATGCATAATGAGAATAGCAGTCTATTGTAGCGCGAAAGATGTCATCCCGGAGGAGTATTTGCAACTCGGGAATGCATTAGGCACGTGGATCGGTAACAACGGTCACACGCTCGTCTACGGCGGCGCTACAGGCGGTCTGATGTCACGCGTGAGCGATGCGGCACATCAAGCTGGCGCACATGTCATTGGCGTCATCCCGCCCCGTATCAAAGCCGCCGGACGACTCGCTACGAACTGCGATTTTCTCATTGAGGTGGCCAATATGTCCGAACGCAAGCAACGCATGCGGGACGAAGCGGACCTCATCGTCTGCCTGCCCGGTAGTTACGGTACGCTCGACGAGATGATGGATGCTATATCCTCCGCCATCGTCGGTGAACATCATAAACCGACTTTCGTGCTGAACTACCAAGGCTTCTACGAGCCCCTCAAGCAGCAGATACGCGTCATGCAAGACCTGCGTTTCATCCCCGAACAGCAGAGTTATCAACCGCTCTTCGTGGACACGCTCGATGAATTATATAAAGAAATTATAAAATTGAAATAATAAATAATAAAAACAAAGTTTTTATGAACCTATTCACTGCCAGATTAACCGGTAAGATGCTCTCGACCGAAGCGTTCGAGAAAACCATTCACGACATGCAAGAGCGTGTTAAACGCTGGCGTGCCATCGAGAAATCGCCTGAATTGGCGGAGTACCTTGAGTTAAAGAAAGTCGTTGAGAGTAGCGATTTTAAGGAACGCAAGAATGAACTTGTTAACCGTAAGTACAAAGATACCGAGGAAGGCAAGAAAATGATGGCGTACGAGCATATCGTCAACTCGCGTGAGTATCGTCGTTATCAAGAGGCGCTCACCGATCCTGTCTTCCAGGATTTCCTCAAGTTCCGTGAGACGCCGGAGTTTCAGAAGATCAACAGCTTCAAGGAGCGTTGGAGCGATAGTAGTCTGCGTACCTACTACCGCCTCTATAACTCATCGTACTACAAGAACTATATGACCATGCTCAACTCGCCGCTCCTGACCCAATTGGCAGTATTGGAGAAAGAGGTTAAGACGCCTGAGTTCGAGAAACGTCATGCCCTCTGGGCGGATCCTAAACGTTGGGAGCACTCGGCGGAATATCAGACTGAGCAACGTTATCTCGCCCTGGCTAACTCGGCAGATATCAAGTTCTTCTATGAGTCCCGCAAGGAGAAGATCGACTGGGCTGAACTCTTCCGTCCTGCTTTCGACGATGATATGTCTTCGTCCAAGAACTGGAAAGCCGGTTTCGGTTATGCGAACCCTGCGATGAAGGATGGTCATTCCCGAACCTCCGAGCGTCAGGCTTACAACGGCGGTAAGAACACCTTCTATGTAGAAGGCCGCATGGACCTCGAGACACGTCACGAGTCCAAGAAAGCCCTTGCATGGGATGAGAAACGCGGCTTCGTGGAGCATGTGTTCGACTATACTTCCGACGTCATGAATACCAAAGAGGCGTTCGCCCAAGAATCAGGTATGTTCATGGCGAAAGTACGTTCGCAGGGCGCAGGACACCATTTCTTCGGCCTCACTACCGGTAAACTCAAGAGTCCGATGATCGCCCTCTATCACTTCAACGGCGATATCCATCAGATGGGCTATGTACATGACGAGAATAACACCCGCATGGTAGATCTGCGCGGTATGCTCCGTTCGATGTACTACGTCTATACGTTCCGTTGGACCAAACACGAACTTGTATGGTACGTCAATGATATGGAGGTTCTTCGTCTGCCGAACCGTCTGCCCAAAGAGGCGATGTTCTTCTTGGCACAGAGCTGGCTGCCGATGAGCGAGAAGGGCGGAGAAGGTAAACTCAAGATCCAATGGGCTCGCGTTTATCGCTCCGTAGATTAATTGTATATTGTACATTGTAAATTGTACATTAGCTTATGTTCCTCATCGCCGGGCCTTGTGCCATCGAAAATAGAGATATCGTGCTCCAAACGGCCGAGACGCTTAGACGCCTCTGCTACGACCTCGGTATCACGCTCTATTTCAAGTCCTCTTTTGACAAAGCGAACCGTACCTCCGCTTCGGCGCGAGGCATCGGTATGGACGAAGGACTGCGTATCTTGCAGGAGGTCAAGGACCAGTTTGGGCTGCCTATCCTTACCGATGTGCACGAGAGTCATCAGTGTGCGCCGGTAGCCGAAGTAGCGGATGTACTGCAGATCCCTGCTTTCCTGAGTCGTCAGACCGACCTGCTTCAGGCTGCTGCCGCAACAGGTCGTATCGTCAATGTCAAGAAAGGACAGTTCATGGCGCCGTGGGACATGGGAGGAGCGATCTCCAAGATCGAACAGGTGTCGCCGAATGCCGCGCACGATGGCCGTATATGGCTTACCGAACGCGGTAGTTCCTTCGGCTACGGACGGATCGTCGTCGATATGACGTCTCTTGTCGAGATGCGACGCTTCGGATGCCCTGTCATCTTTGATGCTACGCACTCCGTGCAGCAACCTTCCTCCCAAGCCGGCATCACAGGCGGAAACCGTGAGATGGTACCGTACCTCATGCGGGCAGCTTTGGCGGTCGGCATAGACGGACTCTTCATCGAGACCCATCCTGATCCTGACAAAGCGATCTCCGATGCCGCTAACCAAGTTCGCCTCTCCGATATGGAGAACCTGCTCAAACAAGCTTTGGAAATAAACCAACTAGTCCACTAGTTGACCAGAAGACCAGTAAACCAGTAAAAATATATGGAAGCAACCATCACCGTTTATTGCAAGAATACGCACACGTATCATGAGGTGCCGCGCGGTATATCGTTGATTCAACTCAAAGATCTGTTGGGGATCCAACTCAAGTACCCCATCATCGCGGCGCACGTGAACTATAAAGTGGAGAATCTCGATTTTCTGCTCTATAAACCCAAAGATGTAGAGTTCTTGGACGCCAGCTCGCCTTCCGGCATGCGCGTGTATGTGCGTACTCTCGGCATGGTGTTGGCTTGTGCGGTGAATGAACTGTTCCCGGAGATGGACTTGCGTGTAGAGCATCCTATCAGCAAGGGCTATTACTGCACGCTCCAATGGCATACAGACAAAGCGACTATGCCAGAGGATGAGAAAGAACCGCCTACTGTCACACCGCAGATGATCGCCGCTATCAAAGAGCGAATGAAAAAGATCGTGGCGGAGAACCGACCGATCGAAGAGGAAGAGAAGCAGACCAAAGAGGTGATCAAGATGTTCGCAGAGCGATTCAACAACGAGTCCTCTATCTTCGAGACCCTTGGCAACCCTTACTGCCGTTACTTCCGTATGGGCGATTTCATTGATTATTACACCAATGTGCTCCTGCCCAGTTCGGGTTATATCACCCTCTTCGATATAGAACCCTTCAAGGACGGGATGCTCGTTCGTATCCCGAACCGTACCAACCCCTTGATCCTCGAGGACTCGATCCAGCAAGAGAAAATGTTCTCCATCTTCCAGGAGTACAACCGTTGGAATAAACTGCTGCATATCAATAATGTAAGTGATTTCAACGTGGCCTGCAACGCCAAGAAATCCTTCGAGTTGATCAAGCTCGCTGAGGCGCTGCATGAGAAGAAAATTGCCCAGATAGCGGATGCGATCGCCGAGAAAAGACCGAAAATCGTCTTCATCTCCGGTCCGTCTTCTTCCGGTAAAACCACTTTCTCCAAACGTTTGCAGATCCAATTGCTCGTCGATGGTATCAAGCCTGAAGTGCTCTCCATGGATGACTATTTCGTCAACCGTGTTGATACCCCGAAGGATGAGAACGGCGAATACGATTTCGAGACCGTTAAGGCGGTTGACCTGCCTTTCTTCCAGCAACAGATGCATGAGCTGCTGGACGGCAAAGAGGTAGCCCTGCCGACCTATGATTTCACCAAAGGTGAACGTGTCTTCAAAGGCAATAAACTGAAGCTGCAGAAAGACTCTGTCTTAGTCATCGAAGGTCTGCATGCCCTTAATCCTTGCGTCCTGCCGGATGTGGATAAGAGCCTGACTTTCAAGATCTTCGTCTCGGCTCTTACGACCATTAATATTGATAACCATAACTGGATTCCGACAACCGATATCCGTCTCTTGCGCCGCGTGGTACGTGACTATAAGTACCGCGGTTTCTCGGCCAAAGAGACGATCGCCCGTTGCCCGTCCGTTATACGCGGAGAGATGAAATGGGTTTATCCGTTCCAGGAAGAAGCGGATGTCATGTTCAACTCTGCCCTGATCTTCGAGTTCGCGGTGCTCAAACGCCATGCTGAACCGATCCTCCAAGAGGTACCTAAGTTCTGCGAGGAATATACGGAAGCCCATCGGCTGCTGAAATTCCTGCAGTATTTCGTACCCATACCGGAACGTGAGATTCCGCCTACATCCTTCCTCCGTGAGTTCGTCGGTGGTTCGTCCTTCCGCTATTAATGGCACAAGATTTGTAAATTGTACATTGTAAATTGTAAATTGATTAATGAAATTAATCGCTATTATATTAGTTAGCCTCTTGGATTTGTTCCCCGGTGTACAGATCGTTCAGGACTCTACGATGGCCGTTCTGTTGGACGAAGCGGTCAACGGCAAGCGTGAGTTGGTTGAGATAGACGGCTATCGGGTGCAGGTCTATTCGTCTAACCAGCAGCAGAGTGCCAAAGGCGAAGCGCTTGAACTGGAGACCAGACTCAAGGATAAGATCAACCAGACGCTTTACGTGCAGTACCTGACGCCGTTCTGGAAAGTGCGGATCGGTGATTTCCGTACCTACGATGAAGCCAAAGAATACAAGAAACTATTCGTGCAGCAATTCCCGGATCTCATGGGAGATACCTATATTGTGCGCGATAAAATACTGGTAATGCAATAATGGACTTGCAAGAATTTCATCCGAATCCCGAGGTGACGGCTGCTATTGAAAAAGCCGTTGAAGCTACCCTTACTCAGATAGGCGAAGACCCGCAACGCGAAGGACTGCAAAAAACGCCGCATAGGGTAGGTAAGGCCTTGCAGTTCCTCACCAAAGGTTATCACGAGGATCCCGAAGCCATCCTCCGTTCTGCCCTCTTCGAAGAGGATTATCGCCAGATGGTAGTGGTCAAGGATATCGATTTCTATTCGCTTTGCGAACATCATATGCTGCCTTTCTTCGGGAAAGTGCACGTGGCCTATATCCCTAACGGCCGAATCACCGGACTCAGTAAAATCGCCCGCGTGGTCGATGTCTATGCCCGTCGTCTGCAAGTGCAAGAGCGCCTCACGACCCAGATCAAAGAGTGTATCCAAAACACCCTCGATCCGCTGGGTGTCATGGTAGTTATCGAAGCCGAACACCTCTGCATGCAGATGCGAGGTGTCCAGAAACAGCATGCCATGACCGTCACCTCCGACTTCACCGGTGTCTTCAATCAGGCTAAGACCCGCGAAGAGTTTATGAAATTGATAAAGGGTTAATGACGGTTAATAAACCTTTTTTCCATCAGATGCCATGATAGCGCGGAGGCTACCAGTACCACTCCGATAAAGACTCCGGACGCTATCCATACATTCCATGTCCGGAATATACCAAGCGACATCATAACCATTAGTATCGGGCAATGATACAGATACATGCCGTAGGAATAGTTACCCAACCATTCTAACTTATTCAGCGCATGTAACGAATAGGCGCACCAAAGTAGTATAGCAGCATTACCGGCAGGTTGCAACCAACTCATCCCCATCATCTTCTCAAAGACTACGATAGCAATAGCCGGGATAATAATCCAGTGCCGGTATTTCATAAACAACTCCTTGTATTGATACGCGAACATTCCTGCTGCGAAATACGAGAGACATCCCGGGAGTTGGTGTTCCAGAAACATATACATCGACTTGCCGCTATGGTCGGCTAAGTACATGAAGATATTGCTCCATAGTACGGAGCCGAGATAGATGGCTAATAACCATGCCCAAGCCTTCCGGCTCTTATGCAAGATATACGCCAGGATCGGTACAATTAGGTAAAAACCGATTTCCACTTTCTGCGTCCATAATGCCGCATTCACCGAGCAGTTAATGAATATATCCTCTTCAAACAAACCCGGCAGACAAGGTTGAAGGAAATTCAAGAAACTAAGATTAGCCAATACATATCGCCACCACATCGGATGGGTGAAATAGTCTGTAGCGGAATACGAACTTAACCACACCAAACCTATTGCACAGCATAGGATGATCGAGATATAGGCAGGAAAAATACGCCGCGCACGCTTCTGAAAGAAATGTCCTATGCCATTACTATGGTCATAACTGACCATAATCAAAAAACCGGAAATCACGAAGAAAGCCGTTCGGTTCACTACCAGACTCAACCATCGGGTGCATTCTAAATCCGGTATCTGCGTCAGCACACACAGATGGGCGATCACAATAATGAGCGCAAAGACGAATCGTAAGACACCAAAGCAGTTATCTCTTGTACTCATCTTGCAATCAATATTTTAACGACCGTCTGCCCTCCTTCGGCATTACACATCGCTGTATAAACACCCGGTGTAGCACGCTTGCCATAGGCATCCTTCCCGTCCCAAACGGCCGTACCACCGTGACTTCGTGTCTTGCATACCAGGTTTCCTCCCGCATCCACGATATTCACTACCGTGTTGTCCATCAGACCGGTGATGCTGATATAACCGCCGTAGTCAGGACGTACCGGGTTCGGGTATGCATATGCGCCGTTCATGTCCTCTTTCGGTTCGCTCGCATCGCTCAGATAGGATGCGATACCTTTATCCGTACCGACGAAGACCTCTCCCGTACCCGGCATGATGGCGATAGACTGAATACCATTGGCGGGTAAGAGACTGTTCGTCTCCGTGAAGTGCGCAACCGTGATCGTGTCGTCTTCGATGAGGAACAGACCCGAGTTAGCCGTTCCGATCCACATGCGGTTTCCTCCGTCCACGGCCAGACAAGTGATCTGCTCGTCGCCCAATAGGTAGTCTCCCAGACCCGTCCCGTCATTACGCGGAATGATGATGCGCTTGCATGCGTTGGAGGTGAAGAAATCCACCTCGTCCGGAATAAGGATTATACCTTTGTCCGTTCCGATCCAAATACGGTTGTTTTGATCTTGTGCCCAGCAACGGAACTGTGCCGGGGTTAGTACATTGCCGTTCTGGTCGGTGAACGAACTGCGAATCATACAACGGTCATCTCCGCTGTATGTCGGCGTACCGCCATCGTTCAGTAGGATCACTCGCGGTTCAGCTCGTTGGCATAGCATCCATTTATACTGACTGTTGCGCTGGTCGGTCCATATGCCGGTGGGGGTCGTCATCGTATGGTTCGTTCCTCCGCTTCGTAGCGGAAGGCTTATCCATTGGCCGTTAGGCGTATAGATATGGAGCGGTCGACCGACAGAGGTGGCGTTCAGTATCCATAAGTTACCTTCCGCATCCATGGTCGCACCATCCACAAACGTGTACAACTCCGGATTGACACCTTCTGCCGCTTCCCGGATGGTACTGTTGGATGTTGTGAATCGTTTGACGGCGGTGTAGTTCTTAAACTCATACACACCTCTACCGTATGATGCAGCAAAGAAATGCCCCGGGTCCTGAGGATCGATACCTAAAGAGGAGATGTCGTATGCCGGTACTCCTACTGCTGAACCGATCTGCCCCTCATCAATAGTGCGCCAGGAAGAACCATCGTAGATATTGATGCGTCCCGGTCGAACGAACTGACCCGCCCATCGGCCACCTGCCATGGCGTATATCCGGTTGTGCATGGCGTACATCCTATAACCGAAATTGCTGTTCGGACCCGCGGTGTGGAAATAGTCGTCTCCGTTGACGCCCAGACGAATCAGACCGTAGTTAGCCTCTGCTAACCAGTATTCTCCGTTTGTGTACAAAGCATCGTTCGCTACATAGTTGGCACTCAATCCGCTCCAACTGTCATCGTCCATCAGCCGCAATAGCCCTTTGTCCTGCGCATAACAGAGGATCTGGTTTCCGCTTACATGCATCCATTGGACGGCTTGACCGCTTACCAACTGCCAACTCGTACCTACGCGGCGGTAGAGCGAGTCATGTGCTAACACGACCATCTGGCCGTTATGAACAGCCGCTTGTTGTACTTGCTCAAACGGAATAAGCTCCGAATGCCAGTACGAATAGTCCATCAGGTTATCTTTTAGCGCGGCATGGTATATCTTGTCGAATGAGAAAGCATAGAGCGAATCGCCCATCTCCACTACTTGCTGCACGTCGATGGAGGTGGCATCGGTACCGATATAATAGGTCTCGCTAACCTCTGCCTTGCGCGTATGAAGCGCAATGATACCGAACGGCATCGCCAGATAGCAGTAATTCGTTCCCGGCCAGATATCGTTCACCGTCACCGCCATCGAACCCGCTTTGAGGGATATATCCGACATCGAACTGACATTGCCATCTTCGTCCAGCAGGTCCACCTGACCGTTCTCATAGGCGATGACCAACTTCCCGGCTTTCTCGTCATACGCGATATGGGCAACGGATGTGCCGCTAAGACCCGTCGATTTGTTCCAATAGCGGATCGACTCGTCGGCGAGGTTGATATTGAAGAGCGAACCATTACCGATCGCATAGATAGCCGAAGGAGTTGCTACCATCTCTAACGGGTTAGAGTAGGAGAAATGCAATTTCCAGTTCAGCATACTGCCTTCCTCCAATCGGCTTGTCTCATTATCCTCTGATCCGTTCAACCCTTCACCCGATCCGTTTGGATCGTATTCTACCAATCCTTCGGACGTACCGATGAATAGGTGCTGATTAGCCAACTCGCAGATGGAAAGTACATCATTGGATGGCATCGGACTGTTGTCCGTAGAGAAATGTGCCAATACCTGCGACAGATCTTCCGATAGCAGGTATATTCCCGAATATTGCGTGCCTACCCATATCTGTGATAGCGCGTTCTTGGCGATGCTGCGGATATTCTCCGTCTCAAAAATATGGTTTCTTCCTTCTTCCGGTATCGACACGATAACCTGTTTGCATAATAGATTGCCGTCTAATAAAGTCTCCGGCTGATCTATACGGTATAAACCCTCTTCAGTACCCAGCAGCAATATGCCCGAAGGGGTCTGGAAGAAAGAGGATATACGGGCGATAGTAAGCGCATTCCCGTTTTGGTCGCGAAAAGTGGAGCATAACACGGCGCGGTCATCGCTCTGATCACTCAGCGTTCCGTTATTGTCCCATACGCCGATGCCGTTACGAATGGAAGAAATATACTTGATATTCGGGTTGGTGACACTGATCAGGATATCTTTCGATCGATCCATATCTTTGCAAGCGTCGTTCGAAAAAAGAAGCCAGTTGCCGTCCGGTTGAAGTGCTTTGATGGTGTGATCCGATATATTGGTCATCCATAGATTCCCTTCACTGTCCCATAGTAAGCCATCCACCCATGTGTAAGGATAGGTTGTGGAGGTGATGGACTCCAGGCCGCTATTCGAGGTCGTGTAATGATGGTAGAATGTGTCGGCGCGGAACTCCATCAAACCATAGCCGAAACTGGATACAAAAAAGCGGGACTTGTCATTAGGGGCAAATAGAATATCGCTATAATCTCTACTCGCCATACCCAAGTGCGCTTCCATGTATGCATGATCGTAGTTGTGCCATTGGTCATTCTCAAAGAGCATCACCATACCCGGACGTTTATATGAGCCAATAGCATTACCTCCCTGGATAAGACCCAGTTTATTTCCATGCGCGCGCATGCGATAAGGCGTATTGCTCAGCGGTCCGTTCGGCTTATAGGTCAACCGTTCTGTGGCTGTGAACCGTATAATACCTTCGCTATATCCGCGATACCAATGACCCGAAGCGTCTTGATAATGTATACCCTTCTCCTCATCCGGTGTCATACGACCGCTCTTCTCCCGCTGCCATACCCGATAATCGACCAAGTTGTCCGTCAGTCTCGCGCAATAGAGACTGTCATCCGTAAAGGCATAGATGCTGTCATTAGCAATCAGCACATCGTTGACCGGCGTCTCTTGACCGCCCGGACGGAGCCAATAACTATCCACCAGTTTGTTCTCTCTCAGATCCATCGTCTGGATACCGTAATGCGTGGCCAGATAGGCGGTGCGACCTTGGATTGTCACGTTGTAGATCGTCTTGCGTTGCGTCATATCTTTGTCGTACAACTCACCGATATACTTCACCCCGTTTGCCGAAAGCAGATCGATCTTACCGGTACCGTAACCGATAATCAACTGCTTACCCAATAGATCGTAATGGATACATTGGATACCTGTGCTATGCAAACCCGACTGACGGTTATAGACCTGAATCGCTTCGGTCTGCTTGTCTACACTGAAGAGACTGCCGTCCGAGATCGCATACACCTTATTCTCCGCCATCGCTATCTGCGTGACGTTGTTGTATGCAAAATGTGTCCGCCATACCTCTGCCTGTATGCTCGTTGCAGCACACAAGGCAATGATCATATATAACGTTTTACGCAGTAAAACCATCTTAACTATTTAACGGTTTAACAATTTAACAGTTTAACGCTTTAACCAGCGCTTGCAATGCGCGTGCTCTATGACTGATGCTGTTTTTTATCTCTGCCGGTAACTCACCGAAGGTCTTGTCATAGCCCTCGGGAATAAACACCGGATCATAGCCGAATCCGCCTTCCCCATATTCCTCTTCTGCTATCCGTCCGCGTACGATACCGCTCACCTGTAGCGGAGCGTCCTGATTCCTGACTCCTGATTCCTGAGTCCAAATCAATGTAATAACGGTCCTAAACTGCGCACCGCGGTCGGTCTTACCTGCCAATTCCCGTAACGCCTTTGCCCTGTTCGCTGCAAAGATCATCATTTCATCATTGAGCGGCGCAGCCGCGCTCATTCCATCATTCAAACGGTACCACCTTGCCGTATATACGCCCGGCTTGCCACCCAACGCATCTATCTCCAGTCCCGTATCATCCGCAAACACACCGTCTAATGTACAATGTCCATTATCCAATATCCAATGATAAACGGCTTCAACCTTTATCCTACTATTCTCCTCCAGCGTCGTCCCCGTCTCTTCGATCTCCGCCTCAAAACCGATATCGTTGAGGCTCAGCACCTCGATTTCTGCCGGCATGATTCGCCGTACCTCGTCTAATTTATGTGCATTATTGCTGGCAAAAACTAACTTCATATCCCGCATTCATTAATTTCCATTTTCGCGCGCGTGCGTACGCACATTTATAAAAAGGAGTACTACAAACCCCATTTTCCCGCATATTCGCTCAATTTACGCTGCAAAGTTACAACAAATATTTGAAATATACAAGGGTTTAACGGTAAAAAATAAATATATTTATATTTTTAGCGGGAAAGACTTGTTATTTTCGCAACTGTGCGAATGTACCTTCGGGGGGACCCTGCTTATAAATTATTAAGTAGGGAGGACCGAAGTTACATAAATATTTGCATTTTTTTTCAAATATTCAAGTAAAATGCACTTTTTTTGCATTTTTTTTCAAAAAAATTTGGTCATGTCAAAAAAAAGCAGTACTTTTGCACCCGCTTTCAGATCGAAGGTGCTAATGCTCCGAGAAAAAAGGCGCTTTAAGCGCTTTCAGAGATGAGGGCAGATGATCTTAATTTTTGGTTAAGAAAAAAATTGCGGAAATAGCTCAGTTGGTAGAGCACGACCTTGCCAAGGTCGGGGTCGCGAGTTCGAGTCTCGTTTTCCGCTCTTTTTTTTTGCCCAGATGGCGGAATTGGTAGACGCGTGCGTTTCAGGTGCGCATGCCGCGAGGTGTGCAGGTTCGAGTCCTGTTCTGGGCACAAGACGTTCTTTGGAGCGTCGCTGACGCGACGCGCAGGTGGTGAAATTGGTATACACGCTACTTTGAGGGGGTAGTGGTCGCAAGATCGTGTGAGTTCGAGTCTCATCCTGCGCACAAAAGAGGTGGTTTCTTCGGAAATCACCTCTTTTTTATAGCCGGAAC
>CAMUYI010000004.1 GCA_947164985.1 uncultured Bacteroidales bacterium
CACTGCTGTCTTTCTCCGGCTCGGGAGCGGGTTGTTGTTTTTGGCACGAGAGCAACAGAACGGACGCCAATGCCAAGAGTAAGAATGGTTTACGCATAGCGGTATTCATTAAAACGCTGCAAAGATACTACTTTTTTCGCACATACACAAATTTTTCTGCCAAAACCTTGCACATGTCAAAAATATGTAGTAATTTTGCACCCGAAAATGAGTGAAGCAAATGAAGCGAATTATTAATCCTTGGACCCATACGCCCGGTTACAACTGCTTTGGTTGCAGTCCGGATAATCCTATTGGTACGCAAATGCGTTTTTTTGAGGACGGCGACTCGATCGTCTCGATTTGGCGTCCGACGCAGAACCATCAGTCATGGATCAACACCCTGCATGGCGGCATACAAGCCGTGCTACTGGATGAAGTATGCGGATGGGTCGTCTTCCATCTGCTCAAAACGGCCGGCGTGACAGCCAAGATGGAGATGCGTTACCTCAAACCCGTTTCTACTCTGCAGGATTATATCAAGCTGCGGGCGTACCTCAAAGAGATGCGCCGCAATGTAGCCATCGTTCAGGGAGAGCTGTACGGTGCAGACGGACAGCTGCTATGCGAGTGTACCTGCACCTATTTCACCTTCCCGCAGGATAAGGCGAAAGAGACGATGGGTTATGTACCTTCTCAGACCGAAGAAAGGGATTATACCTTTGAAGAGTGCGTCAATCTTGATGCCGATGCGCCCATTTAGATGCCAGTAATATACGCATCACTTCCGAGGGTTGTCCGTCCGGTGTGAAAGCTCCCATGTCGTAGCTTCCCCATCCGAGCGGGATGTACTCGGCCGGTCGCCAGCCGCCGTACACCTGCGGTTCCCAATAGAAAATACCCGCACAAGAGTCGATCACCGTGATACGGTCTATGAAATCTGCCATTACGATCTCGGATTCGGGATCATTGGCGAACATGCCCACTTCCGCAATCATCACCGGGCAATGCCAATCGTGAATGAGACGCTTGATATTCTGTTCTGCTAACTCATTTATTTCCTGCCAACTCTTACCGCCATTCCACGCACTCATCATGGGGTAATGACTCAAGCCGATCATATCCCATTTACCACCGTTGTCATGCATTGCTTCCCAGAACCAATCGCGTCGCTCGTAGGCGTTATCTACGTGTACGATGACCGTGATATCGGGAAAAACTTCTTTCGCTGCCTCATATCCCATGCGTGTGAAACCGGCATAATGCTTCCAGCCTTGCTGAATACTGACATCTGATAACTGATCACTCACACGTCCCATAGGCCACAGCATACCGTTCGGGGTTTCGTTACCGATCTGCACCCACTCCGGTTTGATCCCCTCTTCTTTGAGCGCATTGAGCACATCGAGCGTGTGTTCACGAACGGCTTCCAGCATCGTCTCGTAGTCATAGTTCTGCCATGCTGCAGGGATAGTCTGATGGCTGGGGTCGGCAAAGAAATCCGAGTAATGGATATCGATCATGATCCGTTGTCCGGCCTTGGCTGCGCGTTTTGCCAGGGATAGCATATCCGCTTTGTTGCTCCATCCCGTTGTGTGGTTCACCCATACCCTCAGCCGCACCGCGTTCATTCCCATGCCGCGCAGCAGTTCGATGCAGTCTGAGGGCTGATCACCGGCTACAGATGGCTCATAGAACTTCACCCCATCGTGCTCCATCTCACTGAGCCAACTGATGTCAGCTCCCTTTGCCCATGATCCGCGCGGACTATCGGTCTTGTGATAGCACCCGGTCAGGACAATACTCACCCAAACTATGACAATAACTATCTTTTTCATATTTGCATAAATTTTGGCGCAAAGGTACAAAAAAAATCCCACATACGCAAATGTATGCAGGATAATTTTTAAAAAAGCTGTTTTTTACCAGCCCATACCTCCGCCGGAGGAATAGTTGGAAAGCGTGACATTCGTGCCGCCTGTAACAGTACCGCCGATGTTTGCCTGTCCACCGAAATACTCGGTGCCGTCACTAACCGTGACGCCGGACTTGAGGGTAGGCGTGGAGGATGTATAAACGACCAGTTTCTGGCTTCCACCGCCGGGACCTCCTCCGCCACCTGAAGTGGTCTTGCCGGGCGTTTGGAAAGCCGCTACCAATGTACCGCCGTTATACAACGCGTACCAAGCATTAGCGGTCCAAGAGGTGGTATATTTGCATGTACCACCGCTGATCTGCGCACCACCTTCGAGGTTTCCGACTGCAATGATCGTTCCGCCGGTAATATACAGTTTCTTGCCTTCTTCGGTATTGGCATCGAGTGCCACTTCGGGGTTGGTTGCACCGATGGCGTAAATCAGACCACCCCTCACGTATATGTTACCGTTGGCGTCCATCGCATCGTTCTTGGATCCCTTGGCGAAGATATAGCCGCCGTTGATGGTCATGTCGGACGAACAGTTGATACCATCGTCGAATGCATTGACCGTTATATGGCCATCGTTGACGGTAAGGGTCTTCTTACTCTCGATTCCTTCGCCTCCGGCGCCGCTTGTGGTGACGGTGATCGTACCGCCGTTAATGATGATGTCGCCGTCTATCTTAATGCCCTTCGGTGAACATTTATAATCGGAGTCATAGCGATCGAGTGTGCTGGCGTTGCTGCAAATAGACAGCGTACCGGTACTGGAAGCCACTACGGCCTGACCGCTGGTAACGACTGTGATGACGGCCGAGCCGCTGACGGTGAGTGTGCTGTCTCCGCTGAGGCCCTTACCTCCGGCCCCGGTGCTGGTGAGTGTCAGTGTACCTCCGCTGATATCCATGATACCGTCGGCACTGATACACGAAGCCGCTTTCGCTTTCAGGTTCGTTGCATCCCAAACGCCACCGCCAGCCGTAGTGATGGTGATCGTACCGCCGGAGATATACATATCGCCTTCGGATTTGAGACCCTTGCATGCATCGGCCGTCACGCTGGCTGTGATACTACCATCGGAGATATAGATGTTTCCGGAGTCCTCATCTTCGTGGTCGGCGGTGATGCCGGTGGAACCGACTTCGGTATCCTCGATATCGCACTGGATGCCATCATCGGCTACGTTAGCGATGTTGATCGTACCGCTCTCCATGAGGAAGAACTGCTCGCAGTTGATACCGTCACCGGCTGCACCGAGGATGTTGATGGTCGAGTTCTTGATTTGGAAGTATTCACCGCACTTGATACCGTGCTTGAGGTTACCGGTGATATTGAGCGTACCTTTCTGCGCGAACTCCGCATGTCCCTTGATATAGAGACAACCTTTCTGCTTGCCGCTGGTTGCATCTACGAGGGTGTTGGTCGTTCCGTTGAGCGGTTTGATCTTGATACGCTTGCTGTTCTGGATATGAATAGCTGCACCGGAATAGGTAGCAGAGACGTTGGTCAATGTCAGGTTGTCTAACTCCACCGTCGATTTGAAGGCGCCTTCATTGTAGAACCCGCCGTCACTTGACGAACCGGAGAGCGTATAGGTGATCTCACTCGCCACGTTTTCGCTCTGCACGATGCTCACATGCGCACCGCTGTAGGCAATGGTCAAGTCCTTGGCGATGTTTCCTGCTACGGTGATATCGACACCGGATTCCTCATACACCACCGCCACGGTATTATCCGTCACCGCTGTCTCATCGATATACATGCTATCTATCTCGCTGAGCGCAAAAACCTTACCCATGATCGTCAAGTTTTCACCGTTGTCATACGGCATTTGTGCTGTCTGTGCCGCCGGGAACTGATACAGCACATTGCCCACCTGTACGTTCAATGTCTGGGCACATAGCAGACCGCTAACCGCTAATCCGCTAATCACTAATCCTATCTTTGTCATTGCAGTAGTATCGTTTGAGATTTCTTACCATTCGTGATCACGTAGCTGCCCTTGCCGAGCACTCCTGCTGCTTCGAGCAGGCTGTTGTAACGACCGACCTTGATACCTAAGATCGTATAGACATCGATGGGTGCGTTGGCATCCAAGACATTATCCAGACGCATGGCCATCTGACCGTCTTCGGTCATGAACTGCATGAACTGCAGATCCGTCAAGGTGAAATTCACTGTGCCTTCGGCGTTGGTCACCGACAGGCTGTTGTCTTGCACCTTCAGCGTCATGTCGGCGACCGACAAGGCTGTGGTGTCATTGTTCTGGTTTACAAATACCAGATAGGCGTACTCACCTGCCTGCGCCATCACAGCGCTCACAAGCAAAGCCAATACCATTCCAATCTTTCGCATATGTACCTCCTTTTTTAAGAGATTAAAAATCGCTGCAAAGGTACAACATTTTTTGCATATATGCGTTACCTGTTTTTAGGAAAATATTAACCAAAAGTACGATTTTTATGCAGAAATACTTGCATATGTCCTTTTTTTGTTGTACTTTTGTGCCCAAAATGATGATTTATGGAAACAAAGCAGAAATTTGAAGAAGCGTTACGCACGATCGAAAAGTCTGAAATGATTGTGTTGCGGGATATTCATAGTTTTCCTATTTATGGTCAGGATATCATCTTTCCATATCTGATGATTTTTATCTGTCATGCAGGTTCATCAAGGGCATTGTATGATATGCAGGAGATCCGCTTTCGAGAAAATGAAGTAGCCATAATTCTGCCTAACCATATTATCCATCCTATCGAGAGCAGTCCGGATTATACCATTACGGTTATTATGCACTCCTTGGCTTTTGAACAGGAAATGACCCAAAGAAGGATGACGCATGACCGCAATAAATTTCATGAAAGTCCTGCTTGCCTGTTAACGGACGAAGAAATGGCGCAATACATGAAAGCGGTAGATATGTTGGCACTTATCAGCAATACGCCTGTTTCCCGTTATCCGCATCGCCACGATATGCTTATGGCGCAGACCGATATTATGGCAGAAATGTTAGATGCTTGCAGACGCGATATAGACGAAGGAGAAAGGGCTATCAACCGTAATCGTTCTATCTTCAATACTTTCTGTAACCACCTTGCGGCGTATTATCGCGAGCAACATGAGGTGGCTTTTTATGCCGAAAAAGCGCATCTTACGACGCGCCATTTCTCGGTGATTATAAAAGAAGCAGTGGGTCTTTCTGCGAGCGATTATATCGAGCAGTATCTGGCTACGCAGGCGAAGAATCTGCTATCCACCCGCCCGGATTTATCGGTGCAGCAGATCAGCAATCACCTCGGTTTTGCCGAGTCGCCTTCTTTCTGCCGTTTCTTCAAGCGTCATACAGGCAAGACACCTAATGACTTTCGGCGATTGTCCAGATAAGTTTATATATACCAAAAATAAATGATCACTCCAATGAGTGCTATCTGGGCAATGAGGATGGCGGGTACGCCGTATTTGAATTTGCGATGCAGCGTCTTGTGATGCCATGCTTTCATTCCTAATAGCGCCCCTATACTACCTCCGAATGCAGCCCACCAAAGCAGGGTTGATTCTTCGATACGCCATTTGGACCGCTTGGCTTTCCACTTGTCGATGCCGTACACAAAGAAGGTCACGATATTGATGACCGCCCAATAGATGAGTATGGTATAGATGAGTATGCGATACATTATGCTTTGACTTTGGTGATGCCCACGTATGCCAGCAGGATGAGGTTCATCATCAGGGCATAGATGATAGCAGGGATGGCGATGATCTCGTTGTTAAAGATCAACGGACTGCAGGCGATCGTGATGGCCTGTGCGGCATTCTGCATACCGATCTCGATGACGAGTGTTCGGCGCTCTTTGGTGGTCAGGTGTAGGAGCCAAGAGAGTAGGGCACCGCAGCCTGTAGTGGCGAGAATAAGAGCGGTCATCGTGAGACCTAAGGACGTGAACTCCTCTACGATGGTCTGCTTGTGCTGGAAGAAAAAGACCGTCACAAGCAGTACTAAAGCCGGCATAGCGATGCGTTTGAGCACGTTGTGGATCTTCGCTGCCGTTTGTTCGCGGAAGATATTGAGCACAAATCCGATGGAGATGGGCACGACCATCAGTACGATATTCTGAATCAACAGATTGCCGATAGGTAACTGAATACTGACATCTGAGTATTGAATACTTTTCGTTACCCACGCCATGATAAGCGGTAAGGTGAAGAGTGTGATGATACTGCTGCAGGCCGTTAGTGTTACGGACAGCGCCACGTCACCTTTCGCCAACATAGAGAAGACATTACTCGAACTACCGCCAGGACAGCAGGCTACCAACATGATGCCGATGATGAATAAGGGGGTAAGGTGTAAGGTGTATTGTGTAAGGTGTATAAGTCCCCACGCTATCAAGGGCAACAAGATGATTTGCCCCACGAGGCCGATGATCACCGGTTTCGGACGTTGGGCAATGAGTTGGAAGTCCTGCGGCTTGAGGGTTAAGCCCAAGTCGAACATCAGCAGGGTCAAAATGGGCAGTACAATAAATATCGCGTTCATAAATTAGATAATTTTCATCACGTCCGTTAGTTTCGATACGACATAGGTGGCGGTTTCTTCGGTTTCGCCCGAATGAATCCAGATTTGGTCAATGCCGATGGCTTTGGCTCCGGCGATGTCGGAGGAATAACTATCGCCTATCATAAGGGCTTCGTTTGCAGTGATGCCGTTGCGTTGTAAAGCGATCTCAAAAATACCCGGCTGCGGCTTGTTGATACCCACTTCTTCACTGATGAGCGTGTGGGTGAAGTAGGGTGCCAAACCCGAATGCTCGAACTTATAGTACTGCACTTCTTTGAAGCCATTACTGATGATGGTAAGCGGATATTTGGCGGCCAGATAGCGAACCACTTCCGCTGCGTCCGGCATCAAACAGAAATACTTGTTTGTCAACCGCAAGAACTCCGCTCCCATCTTATGAGCCAGATCCCGTAACCCGTCACCCGTAACCGGTAACCCCTCAATAGGACGATAGAAGCGCTCAAAATGCAGTTTCTCTTTGGTCACTTCACCACGTCCGTACATGCCCCACAACTCGAGATTATAGGGTTTGTACGCGTTCAAGTAGTCCTCAAACGTCGGGTATAACCGATCCAGTTGATAGGTCCGGTAGATATCCTGCAGCGCCTTATGCTCTGCGGTTGTCCAATCGCCTATCGTATCGTCCCAGTCGAGGAATATAGCTTTATATGGTTTCATATCAATTGATTCTTTATTATATCAATATGCGAGTTTGTTTGCGGTACTCGGCATAATCGGGTTTATTGGCCAGTTGGCGTTTTTCCATCAGCGGGATCGAGATGCCGAGGAAAAGTGCGGTGATAGCGATTGCGCCACCGATGTACATATCAAAGCCGTTTAACGAAGCATACATGATCCATATTCCCCACCAAAACTGAATCTCACCGAAGTAGTTCGGATGGCGACCATGTTTCCAAAGTCCTACGTTGCATACTTTACCGGGATGAGCGGCACGGAAGTCATGGCTCTGCTTATCGGCAATCAGTTGGATAGTAGCTGAAGCGATGCACACGATACAGCCAAAGATTAATAGGCAAAGGGTTAGTGGATTAGTGGTTAGTGGGTTAGTGGATTCAAACAGTTTCAGTCCGGGTAACATGGCGGCAAACACCACGAGTGTCGGCATCATGTTCAGGCCAAAAAGATTGATCGTGTGAAAAATCAATGGATGTCGGTCGCGATACTTGGTATAACGCCAATCTTCGTGGGCGATGCCTTTGAATGTGATTGCCCAGTTGCGGGTGAGTCGCCAGCCCCAATACCACGAAGCGATAAGAAGCAGGATAACCGGCAATGACCATACGTCGGTATAGATAGCCCAGAGCAGAAATGCCACCGGCGGAAAGACGCTCCAATAGGGATCATAGACCGATACGTTCTCGTAGAGTAAGCCGAATGCCCATACGACAACCGTCGCCAGTACATCGGCTAAGAATAAGCGGATGAGGGGATTAGCGGTTAGGGGATTAGCGGCTAATCCTTCGAACAGCAGCCAACCGGCTACACCTGCCAGCGCGTAAATGGCAACTATCAACGCCACGCTACACCATTTGGAATAATCTCGTTTCATAAGTCATTGCACGTTTTGCGTGCAAAATTACAGAAAAAATCCCATATATGCAAGAATATACGGGATTTTTTTGCTTTTTGCAGTTATTTTTAATATTCGTTTTTGCGTTTAGGATTCATCGGAAACCAACCTTTGCGGACACGCTCATGCTGTTTGAACACTTCGCCGATACCCCATAAGGACGAGAAAGCAAAAATGCCCAGGAAGATGGAGATATACGTGTTTTCTACGAATAATGAACCGCCTACCGCCAATAGGCCGACGATGAGAAACGCCCACCAAGACTTGACTCCGAAATAGTATTCCGCTTTGATAACCAGCGGGTGAAAAAGTCCGATACACAGGAATGCTGCAGCACCTAATAAAATTCCTTCGTAATTCATAAAAACATTTACCATTTGTTCATTTACCATTTACCATTTATTGGGTCATTGAATCATTTAGACATTTAGTGACACATCATAAAACCAAAATAGAGGCGAGGGCCGGTAGGCATACACAGTTCGCTTTTATGGAAAGCCAACATCCAATCAAGCCGAATGGTGATATGTACTTTGCGCGTGAGGCAATAATCGCAGCCTACATAGGGCGTGACATAGAAAAACGACTGCTTGTGGAAGGTGCTGTTAGCGTCCTGCGTCCAGCTGTTCTGATCACCGTCTAAAATATACAAGCCTTTCATCGAACCGCCGCCGATGACACCTCCGATATAGGGCCATGCCTTGTCCAACCGCCAACAACAATCCGCCAGCACACCGCCACAACCGACTCGCACATAGCTGCCGTTTTGGAGCACATCCCTACAATCGGTCATGGTACTCGGCATCGTGCTCACAAAACCTTCAAAACCTGTGCGCAAGTGTTTCCATAGATGCACACGCAAGGCACCTCCGATACCGAACAATGCCCCTTGCTGACTACATAGTCGACCGTCTGCGGTCTTGGGTGCGTTACTATCCTGACCAAACAAATAGCCGGTATGCAGCATCATGCCTCCCGAGAAGCCTTTATAGACCTTATTCTTTTCGATGCCCTCGCTCACCTGCGCACACATCCCGCACGCAAACAATAAATAGATAAAAAGTACCTTTGCTCGCATAAAAATCAAAATTCGGCGACAAAGGTACTGCTATTTTCTTAAATTTTACTTAAGATTTTCTTAAGAAATTAAAAATCACCATAAATAGGGATGCGCAACTCGTTGATAGTGCCGTTAAGGTCCAGCGAGAGAATAAAATGCTGCATGGTTAGTTGGGAACTCAGACGTAACACGCCCGGTTGAGCGGATGGCAGTAAGGCCGCCAGGATACTGTCTAACATCTGCTGCAGGGCTTTCGGTTCGATCGTGATCTCGTTCACAAAGGGTGTCAAATGTATCTGTGCCACAAGTCCTTTAGCACTAATCTCCGTCTCACGACTACGTAACCATTCCGTTAGAAACGCCTGTAGATCAATGGTATAGTGCGTCACCTTCTGGTCAATATGGAAGATAAAACCTATTCCACGAATGGTCTCTATCGGTTCTTTGTTTGTCCAGCCTAATTTGCGCCGCAAGGCATTGAGGTGCACATCAATCGTACCGGTATCGTACTGGAAGCGGTCACCCCACACATGGTCGAGCAACATCTGCCGTGTGCAGATCCGATTCGGATGCGCAGAAAGAAATTCCAATAGGCCATATTCCAAACCTGTTAGATGAATCTCCTGTCCGTCCTTGCGCACACTTCGCTGCTCGCGGTCCAGTTCAATATGATTAGCAATGTTGATGTACATAGATTATTCGTTTTGCTACCTCATCCGGATGGTCGATGAGCAGTTGCCCATGGTTCATGCCATCGAAGACTTGTACATGCACATCCGGATAAATCGTCAGCAGATGTTTCACTTGCGGTTTGGCGACAAAGGCTTCTTTGGTGCCATACCAAAAATGGATGTCTGCGCCGGTGATGCTCTCCAACTTGCTGGTATAGACCGATTTGTAACCATCCAATACCGCTTGTTTGCCGCCCCACGGCCAGGTCTTACGGCACTCGTCCAACAGCACGTCAAAATAATGCGAATGGAAGACAAGCTTCCAGAATCCTGTCCAATGATAGCAAGTCCACACATTGGCTGCTTGGTAATACCGCAGCGGATTGATGAGCCAATTAGGTAACGGTAACAGAGGCGCAGCATCCAAGATGGCATGGTCTATCGTTATCTCATTGCGCTCTATGATACGCGAGAGGATCTTGCCTCCTAACGACAAGCCGTACGCACAATCCAGATGACCGTTATGGTTGGCTTTGATATAGGCTATCACCTGCTCGGCTTGGTCGTCCACAGAGGTAAAGCGAGTATGCTTGCCCAGAGTAAAACCGTCCACTTCGGCGGCGATGATACGGAATATGTCTTCCGTCCGATTAATGAGCGGAAGGAAAATCTCGTACGACACTCCCAAACCGGGAATGAGCAGTAACGTCGGGGCTTTTTCGTTGCCAAAAGTTCGAAAGTTCATCGCTTACATGTAAATGGTAAGAACCGGCCGGTACGGCGACAATAGGATTCGTATTCTTCGCCGAAGTCACGGCGCAGACGTTTCTCTTCGGTCAACACTTGCACGAACATAATAACCACAAAGATGACCCATACCAACAGCGCTTGCCATGTCCAGAGCCATACGATGTATCCGGCTAGATAGATGAAGGTGCCGGTGAGCATCGGATTGCGATTGATTCGGTACGGTCCATCGACCATTAAATGTTGCGTACGGGGACCGATCTCGTGGTCGAACGCGTCCATCGGATTTCCTTTGCCGCGCCGTTTCATATAGACGATCGTCCACACGCTGAGCGTCAAACCGCCCAATATCAGAACTCCCGTTATAGAAGCGCGCAGGGCACCTATATGCTCCAATGCCGGCATACCGGATGCCAGCCACATAATCGTCGGCAGCAGCACGACGAATAGCACTCCGCCGAGCACATAGCCGGCTATTTCTTTACCCTTACCGGGTACGATTGTTTCACGAAACTTTTTCATATCCAATCGGTCGAAATTGTTCTTGTTCCTCACTATATACATAGCCTGCTTCGAGAAGAATGGCTTTGATCTTCTCAGGCTCGGTATTGAAATTATAGCACAATGATTCGAGCGAGTCAAATTCCTCGTCCCTAAGCATCATATTGATGCTTGAGACCAAGATGGCGGGATTTTGCGGTAGGTAATCCATTATTATATCTCGGGGTGTTGGATCGTTAATACTTGTCCGGGTTCGGCGAAGTAGAACATATTGAGGATGACGGGCTTCGTACCGCGGTTCTCGCCTCGATGGATTGTACCTACTACCTCTATCAGGGCTTCGCCTTCATGGAACGTGCGTTCGTTTCCGTCTTGGCATACGATGGTGAGATCTCCTTGCTCCACGATACCGTAGTTAACTGCTGTATGATGATGCCAGCCGGTAACGGCTCCTACGGGGAACGTCATACGCAATACCGTCAACTCCGGCTTGCCTTTCGGAAAGTCCGGCAACTGCTCGCCATCCCAACTCTGCGACGTGCGGATGAGTTCAGTTGTTGTAATTTCTTTTTTCATATCTTTTGCTTTTCGTGCGAAGTCAAATAAGGCTTTGGGCAAGTGGCAGTATCCGTCCGGATGTTTGTCCAGATAGTCCTGATGGTACTCATCGGCGGGATAGAAATTTTGCAAAGGTAGTTTCTCAACCACCAGAGGCTGCTGATACTTGCTTTGCTCCTCCGCATAGACTTTCTCTATCGTCGGCAGATCCTCCGCGTCCGTATAATAAATGCCTGTACGATAGCGTGTACCTTCGTCGTGCCCTTGTTTGTTCAGGCTCGTTGGGTCTATCGCCACAAAAAACATACGCAGCAGGAATTCGAGACTCACTTTGTCCGGATCATAGACGACATGTACGGTCTCGGTATAGCCGGTGGTGTCGGTATAGACCTGTTCGTAGGTTGGGTTGTCCGTCTGGCCGTTCGCAAAACCCACTTCGGTCTCGACCACTCCGTCAATCTGTTTGAAGAAATGCTCCGTACCCCAGAAGCATCCTCCTGCTAAATATATATGTTTGAGATTCATAATAGTGCTCTTTGTAATGCGGCGCGACCGAGGTTGGTCATCAAACCGCGTGCTTCCAAGTCGGCACAACGCTGTTTATTCAGTTCGGTCCAATGACTCCGTTTTTGTCGTGGAGAAAGGCGTTGCGCCAATCGTCCGTCCGGCAGACGTTTGAGCGTCGAGTCGATCCAGCCGAAACAGAGCGCCTCTTCGACTACATCGAGATAGGGTAGGCACACGCCTTCGGTTTTTTTCTTGCCGCGGTACATAGCAATCCAGCAGCATTTTGCTGATGCCGCATTAAGTTCGAACCACTCCCTGAGTTGTCCACGCTCGCTATATTCCAGCAGATCAACTATTTCCATTCTTTTTGAATTTCGAACCAGTCGACATCGAGCCAACCGGCATCGTTAATCGTTTTTCTTCGAGTGCAGAAGAGACCTATTTGTGCGCCTGTCCAGAATCCTTTTTCCGCTTGGAAGATGTCACCGGATTTTGTCCAATGTTGACCGTCCGAAGAGGTGTAGAACTGTCCTTGTTGATGTTCATTCATACTTAGGCGCAAGTACATCCATTCATCAGAGACGGGCGGTTGAAGCGTGAATATCTTGCGTCCGAAAACAATCATTCCGGCTTGTTCCGCGCCTGCCAGTTTCTTGTCAGGACAAGGTTTGAACCGTACACGCGCTGTAGCCGTAAATGCGACGGAAGGGATCTTTTGCAGGATCATGTTCGGCATAAAACCATCTTCTTTCTGCGGAGCGCTATAAAGCCGCAAGAGGCCATTATGGGCATCGCAGTAGTACCATTTTGGATCGATGTATCCTCCGGCCCATTGCCAGTCTAAGGCTAAAGCCGTGCTATCGAACTCATCCCGACGTGCGAAATTAATCCACGTGTATTCGCTTTTATTAGGCTTGCCGTACTCAGCTATCGGTTCTCCGTCTTTTCCCATCTCAGGCCAGTCATCGACCCAGCGGACAGGTTGCAAATGGACGATTCGACCGGCTACGCCTACATCTTGAAAATGAATGAACCAGTTTTCTCCTTCCGGTGTCTCCACCCAGCCTCCTTGATGAGGACCGTTAACGGCAGTATGGCCTTGCGACAAAGTTATTTTCCATTCATACGGGCCGTATATATTCTTACTTCGTTGCACCACTTGCCAGCCGGTAGAAACGCCTCCGGCCGGGTGCATGATATAATAGTATCCGTTTCGTTTGTACAGTTTCGGTCCCTCGCAGGTGGGATGTTCTGCATGACCGTCAAAGATGATACGACTTGGCGTTTTGACACTCATCGCGTCTTCGTTCAGTTCCGCCATCAGCAGCACACTCTTCAGTCCTGCCCGACTACCTGCCAGAGCATGAACAAGCCACACACGACCGTCCTCGTCCCATAGCGGACAAGGGTCAATCAATCCTTTACCCGCCATCACCAAGACAGGTTCCTCCCAAGCGTGCAGTTGGCCGCGAATACAGAAAATACCGCGGTCAGGATCTCCGTAGAAAATATATAATTGTCCGTTATGCTCGCGGATGGAAGGAGCCCAAACGAAATTACCGAGCACCGGATCTCCTTCTTTATATCCCGGCAAGCGATTAGGAATAGCGGCATCTTCGATAGACCAGTGAACCAAGTCTTTCGATACTAAGATCTGCAAGCCCGGCACGCTGTTAAACGAAGAAGAAGTCATGAGATAGGTATCGCCTACACGGATGATATCCGGGTCGGAATAGTCGTACGGAAGGATCGGATTGACATACCCTGGCACGGCTGCTATCAGCGAATATGCCAATAGTAAAAACAATATAGTAGTGGACTTTCTCATATCGTTATCGTCATGGTAGATTCTATCGTTTTTATCACTTTACACGGATTACCGGCGGCGATGGAGTTAGCAGGGATGTCATGCGTCACAACCGAACCGGCTCCAATGGTGCAGTTATCGCCAATCGTCACGCCGGGCAGGATGGTCACGTTGCCGCCGATCCACACGCTGTTACCTATTGTCACAGGTTTGGCCCATTCTTGGCGCGTGTTGCGCTCCGTCGGGTTCGTGCTGTGACAGGCACAATAGATCTGCACGTGCGGTCCCATGAAACAGTCATCACCGATAGTCACATACGCCTCGTCCAGGATGGTCAGACCGAAGTTGGCAAAGAACCGCTTACCGACACGGATATGCTTGCCATAGTCGCAGTAGAAAGGCTGGTTGATGAAGGTATCTCCGTCGGCCTGTCCGAGCATATCTCGCAACATCTTGTTCCGCGCTGCAAAATCCGTCGGCAGCAGGTTGTTGTACTGCTGGCACAACACCTTAACTGCATTCAGATCCTTCAGCAGTTCCGCATCGCAGGCATCATACAATTCGCCTGCTAACATTTTTTCCCGTTCGGTCATTGTTATTTATACGTTACGGTTTCGCTGAGGGGTTTGCGGGAGAAGTGATGGTCACTCGGTTTGGCGTTCTCAGACGCATAGCCGCAAGGCATCAGGAAAGACGGCTTGTGGTTAGCCGGTAACTCGAAAGCTGCTGCCACTTGAGCCGGATCGAACCATTTGACCCAGCAAGTGCCGAGACCAAGTTCGGTGGCCTCCATCATCATGTGTGTACCGATGATGGAACAATCCATGTCACCGGAGTTAGTACCATCTTCTTTTGTCCACACAAGGTCGGTGTCGTAGCACACGAGGAACACCACCGGAGCACCATATGCACAACGGGTCAGTTCGTTGATCTTGGCAATCGCCTCAGGACTTTGCAGCACGTATATATGCTGCGGTTGCACGTTCTTGGCTGTCGGAGCAAGACGTCCGGCTTCAAGAATCGAATCCAGTTTAGCCTGCTCTACCGGCGTTTGAGCATACTCACGCACAGCGAAACGCTGACGCGCTAAATCCATGAATGATTTGTTCTGTTGAACGGGTTGATTACTGCATGCAGCAAAACTTATTGCCGCCAATGCAAGGATGATTAGTTTTTTCATTTTTCTCTTCTGTTTGGTTTTTTTATACGCATGTATAACCGCCATCGACAGGCAGTGCGACGCCGGTGACGTACGTCGAAGCATCGGAAGCGAGGAAGACGACAGCGGAATCCAGCTCACCTTCGTGACCGTAACGTTCCATAGGGATGACGGTTTTGGCGTACTGGGCAAAATAATCCGACTCCAGCGTCTCTTTGGTGAGCGGCGTGATGAAATAACCCGGACAGATAGTGTTGACCGTAATGCCGTACTTGCCCCATTCGGCAGCGAGTGCACGAGTGAGGTTGACGACACCGCCTTTGGCAGCATGGTAGGGCGAAGCCGGCGCAATCTTATTACCCACCAGACCATACATCGATGCAATGTTGATGACACGACCGTATCCGTTCGGGATCATCGATTTCTTGGCCACGGCACGTGCTACACGGAACGTACCGAAGAGGTCGACCTGCATCTCGTTCTCAAACTGTGCGTCGGTGATGTCTTCGGCGGGAGCCACAGCGCCTGTGCCGGCATTGTTGACCACGATGTCAATACGTCCGAAATGAGCGATCGCTTCATCGACCATCTTGTCCACGGCTTCGGTGCTCGTGATGTCGCATTGGATCGGCAGGACTTGTACGCCATACTCGGCTTCGATAGCGGTTTTCACTTCAATCAGTTTCTCATAACGACGGGCGATAATAACGAGGTCGGCACCTCTTGCAGCCAGGGCTTTCGCCATCTGTACGCCCAGGCCTCCACTACAGCCTGTGATCAGCGCCACACGGCCTTTCAAATCAAAAATGTCTTTCATATTGTTTGTTGTTTTTGTTTACTTAAAACCGCACTATTGTTCCTATCGGGGCATCCAATAGGTGGATGTTGTGTTTAATTGCTATGTCGTTCGCCACGTTGTCCGGTTCGTACCAGGGATGGACGGAAAGGGCAAACTTGTCATGATGAACGGTGAAGACCTGCTTGGCTTGGAGATCCAAGATGACCTTTTCAAGGTCTTCCGGCGTAGTATGGATATATTTCCAATTGGCATTGTACTGACCGTTTTCCAAGAGCGCGAGGTCCACAGATCCAAAACGTTCGTGTATCTGAGCAAAACGCTTGTCATAACCTCCGTCACCGCCGATATAGACCTTGCGCCCTCCGGCTTCCACCATGAACGATGCCCAGAGTGTTTGATTTCGTTTGCTTAATAAACGATTGGAGAAATGTCTGCTTGGCAAACAATAAATTTGAAATTTGAAATATGAAATATTTAATTCCTCCTGCCAATCCATCTCTGTGATAATCTCGTTCTTATAGCCCCAATAGCGCAGGTAATCGGCGATGCCGAGCGGACAGATGACGTGTTGCACGCGGTCGCGTATGTCACGCAGGGTTGAGTACTCCATGTGATCCCAATGTTCGTGTGTGACGATGAGCACATCGATGTCCGGCAGGTCTTCAGGACGGTAGATGTCGGTGCCGGCAAAGGGTCTCATCATCAGCGTCGCAGGCCATTCGGGTTTGAGTACCGGGTCTACAAGGTATCGTTTACCATCCAAGCAGAACAGATACGACGAATGTCCGAACCACACCAGCCAATCGCTATCGGTTGGCAGACTCTTGAGGTCGGTCTTAACCGCAGGTATCGGCTCTTGTGGCACACGCAAGGTATCTTTGTTAGTCAGAAAGCGCCATAATGTACGCCATGGGCTATTTTTGTCTCGGTCACTGACCGCTCCTGTGAACTGCGGTGTCGGTTCTTGGTTCTGAAACATCCCGTCTCGGTAGTTCGGTGACGCCTGTATCCGCTCTTTCGATACATGTCGCCACAACCCGAAAGCGGGGTGCGAGAGTACAGCCAGCCCTGCTCCGACAAACAACAGAATGACGCCTAATATGATTAAGATAATTCTCATCCTCATACTTTGTCATTTTATCCCATCTCTTCGATCTGCTCATCGCTGCCCGGTTCTTGGTTAGCGAATTTCAATTTTCAATTAGCATTGCTACGATGTTGGCTTCGAAGTCTTTCGGCTCAGCCACCGGCGCAAAGCGCAGAACGGTCTTTCCGTCGCGTGAAACGAGGAACTTGGTGAAGTTCCACAGGATGTCGCTCTCTTTCTCGACGCTCTTACTGATGCGTTTGAGCATGGCGTGAGCGGCTTTCGCTTTGAGACCGTTGTATTCCTCCGTCGGAGCTTGGGTCTTGAGATACTCAAAGACCGGATTGGCATACGCGCCGTTCACATCAGATTTGGCCATGAGCGGGAAAGTCACACCGTGGTTGAGGCGGCAGAACTCTTCAATCTGCTCGTCGCTACCCGGTTCTTGGTTCGCGAACTGGTCGCAGGGGAAACCGAGGATGATAAAGCCCTGGTCTTTGTATTTCTTGTATAATTCCTCCAGTCCGTCGTACTGCGGCGTAAAACCGCACTTGGAAGCGGTGTTAACGATAAGAATCACTTGTCCTTTGTAGTCAGCGAGGTTCACCTCTTTGCCTCTATTAGAGAGGACCTTAAAATCATAAATGGTTGCCATAGTTTCGTTTGTTTTAGTTGTACATGAGGTTATTAGCACGATGCACGCTACCCAAAGCGTACACCGTAAGATGCGAATGATGCGCATATTACATCATAGCCATGAGGAAATTGTCATAGCCCAGGCGGTCGATGAGTTTGAGGTACTGTGCTTCCCACTCCATGTGCTCTTTCTCGCCGTCGATCCATTTCTGGATGAGTTTCTGCGTGGGATAGTCATCTGCAAAAGCCTGTGCGAGTTTGCTCATTTCCTCTACAGCGGTGGGCTGGTAATCCGACTCAATCTGTTGTTTCGGATCATCATAGAACGGGAACTCGATGGTCTTCATTGCCTCTTGGAGGTCTGCGGGTTTGCAGCCCAGTTCCACGAGACGGTTGAGTACTTCTTCTGCCTCGTCCCACTCTTCCTCCGCTTCGGCTTTCCATTTGTCAGCCAACTTATTCCAACCGTTCAGACGGTCGTACGCCGAGAAAGCGAAGTGTTGCTTACTGTTACCAAACCATACTGCGCCCATATAGGCGAATCCTTTTAATGCTTCTTCTTTAGTCATACTAGTAAAAATTTGAGGGTTTAATCTATTAATTTTTAATTTTTAATTTTTAATTTTCATTAGTTCTTCAATCAGTTTGTCGAGCGACGGAATCATCTGCAGGATTTGCTTTAATTCTTCCTCTGATGCCATTACCGCTTTGGTCATGCTTTCCGGTATATGTTGCGCTTGTTCGTAGAGCGCTTTGCCTTGTTTAGTGAGCGACACGATGCGCTGGCGCGTATCCTCTTTACCGCGTGTACGGGTGATCAGTCCGGCTTTCTCCATGCGTTGCAGCAACGGCGTCATCGTGTTCGTATCCAGCATCAGACGCTTACCAATGTCGCATACCGGTTGCTTGTCCTGCTCCCACAACACCAGCAGCACCAAGTACTGCGGATACGTGATACCCAGCGGATCCAGATACGGGTGATAGGCCCCCATCATCAGTCGCGACGCCGAGTATAGACGGAAGCATAATTGGTTCTCTAATTTCAGTTGCTCGTTATCCATTCTTTTAATTTTCAACTTTCAATTTTCAATTCGATATGTCGTTCACGATGCAAAATTACAAAAAAATATTTAATGTCGCAAGCGATATAATTATTTTCTTAATAATCGTATATTTTATCTTAAATATTTTCCATTTTCCATTTTCCATTTTCAATTTTTAAACGGTTCGTGAAGTACATAGTGCTTGTAGCACGAGATACCGAGTGTAGTGAGCGGTAGGGCGATAATCATACCGATCACACCCATCAGTGCTCCCCAGAAACTGAGGCTGAGCAGGATGGCTGCGGGTCCCAGACCGGTCACTTTGCCCATGATCTTCGGCGTGAGATACATATCTTGGAAGGTCTGCACCACGATGAACACAATCGCCATTAGCAGTAACGTCAACCATACGGGCTGTCCTGTCTGAGCCGATTGTACCAGACAGAGTAGGATACAAGGCGGAATACCAAGCGCCTGCATGTACGGCACCAGATTGAGTACTCCAACGATGAGACCCATCACAAAGCCCATCGGCATGCCGATGATCGAAAAACCGATGGCAAACAGAATACCCACGCACAGCGCTACCAGTCCTTGTCCGCGAAAATACGCGTTCATGTTCACGCTCATCTCATGCACAAGAGTGGTGATCTGAGTGTAGTATTTCTGCGGTACGTACTTACGCCAGTTGGCGCGGATAGACGGGAATGCGAGCATCAGGAAGATGAGGTACATCAGACCGATGAAGATGACTAATAATTCGCTCAACCAACTCAGGCCACCCGTGATCCAGCTCCCTAACTTAGGCAGAAAACTCTTGATGCCGTCACGAACTTCGGGATAAGAAAGAACCGATTCCAGATTGAGACCGTCAAGGGTGGAATGGATCTTCTCCTGTTGTTCGGCTGTGAAGTATTTATCGGCATCAAAATGGACGAAATACTGCTCCACGGCTACGGCTGCCGACTTGACCTCACGACCCATCGCCGGGATGATCAGATACACAGCCAGCGACAACAAACCGACGAACAAGATGAGGGTGATAGCGACCGACAGACCCCGGAACTTCACGCGGCATTTATGCTGAATGAAGTTCACCAGCGGGTCAAGCAGCCATGCTAAGAGGAAACTAACAAAGAACGGCAGTAATACGCCGTAAAGACGAGATAACATAAGTTATAGCATTGCTTCGATGTCTTGTTCAAAATCTTTCGGCTCCACTACCGGCGCATAGCGCTTAATGGTCTTGCCATCCTTGGAGATCAAGAATTTGGTGAAGTTCCACACGATGTCGCTCTCTTTCTCTACGCTCTTGCTGATGCGTTTGAGCATGGCGTGAGCGGCTTTCGCTTTGAGACCGTTGTATTCCTCCGTCGGAGTTTGGGCCTTGAGATACTCAAAGACCGGATTGGCATTCGCGCCGTTCACATCAGATTTAGCCATGAGCGGGAAAGTCACACCGTGATTGAGGCGGCAGAACTCTTCGATCTGCTCGTCGCTGCCCGGCTCTTGGTTCGCAAACTGGTCGCAGGGGAAACCGAGGATAACAAAACCTTGGTCTTTGTATTTCTTGTATAATTCCTCCAGTCCGTCGTACTGCGGCGTGAAACCACACTTGGAAGCGGTATTAACAATCAGCATTACTTGACCTTTGTAGTCCGCGAGGTTCACCTCTTTGCCTCTGTTGGAGAGGGCTTTGAAATCATAAATAGTTGCCATAATTATCGTTTGTTTAATAATAATCCTTTTTGCCATTTGAGGGTAGGGTAGCTCTTCTTGAGGTACGCTTCCGCTTCGCCGATACCGCTTGATCCGCTGGTGGCAAAGGGAATCATGACCTTGCCTTCCAGTTGCGGCAGGTTGTTATCGAGCCATGAATTGATGATACGTGGGCATATACCCCACCAGATCGGGAAACCGACATAGACGGTGTCGTAAGGGGTGACGTCCGTGCAACGTTTGATGGTCGGTCGCTCTTCCGGATCATTCATCTCGAGCGATGAACGGGACTTGTCGTTCCGCCAATCGAGGTCGGCGGCTGTGTAGGGTTCAGCCGGTTCGATCTCCCATAGACGGGCATTGTGCTGCTTGGCAAGCCGCTCAGCTGCAGCTTTGGTTGTACCTGTGGCAGAGAAATAGGCCACGATTGTCTTTGCTTCCATAGATGTCATACATGCGGCACAGATGAGTGCCAATACAATTCGTTTCATATCATTGTTTGTTATTTCAATTCCTTGATAAAGCCGTCGATCTTCGCTTTCGTCACATGTTGCATCACGACCACATGTGCCAACTCGCCGCCGAAGTGCTCATCATACCCCAACGCCAGGTTATACTTACTGCATACCTCCGGTGACGGACGTTTGAAGAACACCGTGTTGCTGTACTCGTTTCGCCAGCACGGCCAGCCGATACGCGTCAACTCCTGCTGCAGATATGCCGTACAATCGATCATCCCGTTTGCCTGCTCTGACCACTTGTCGTAACCCACTTTCTGGATCAACCACCAGAACTTAAGCGCTTGCACACCGTATTGCGCTAGTTCCTCAATTTTCTGCACGCGTCGTGCCGCGCCATAAACCCGGTGTCCCTGCTGCGCAAGAATCCGTGCAGTCTCGTAGCCCATTCCGCTACTGGCACCTGTGATAAGAATGATTTGCTTTTCCATTATTTGCGTCAATTTTCTCTGCCACAAGGGCGCGATTATTTTTCAAATTTTGCCGCAAAGATACAAAAAAAATCCCATATGAACAAATTTTTTTTGCGTATTTCATTTTTTTATTGTACCTTTGCAGCAAATTTTAAGTTTAATACTATGAGTTGGATCATGCTTCTTCAGCTCCTCATCGTGTTAGGAGCCTTGTGGGTCGGTTCACGGTACGGTAGTTTGGCGCTGGGCGCTATCTCCGGTATCGGTCTGGCGATCCTCGTTTTCTGCTTCGGAATGAAACCCGGTACTCCTCCGACAGACGTTATCTACATCATCATCGCAGCCGTCACCTGCGCGGGTATCATGCAGGCCTCGGGCGGTATGGATTGGCTCATTCAGTTGGCGGAGAAAATGCTGCGTAAACACCCCGACCGTATCACGTTCCTGGCACCGCTGACGACGTTCTTCCTGACGGTATTGGTTGGAACGGGTCACGTTGTTTACACGCTGATGCCGATCATCTGCGATATCGCGCTCAAGAAAGGAATCCGTCCGGAACGTCCGTGCGGTGTGGCGTCTATTGCTTCGCAGGTAGGTATCACCTGTTCGCCGATCGCAGCAGCAGTAGTGGCGTTTGTATCGATCTCCAATGCGAACGGTTTTGATATCACGATTCCGCAAGTGCTGATGATCACTATTCCGGCTTGTATATGCGGTCTGATGGCAGCAGCGGCAGCGTCCTACAAACGCGGTCTGGATTTGGACAAAGACCCTGTTTTCCAAGCGAAGATTGCCGATCCCGAGCAACGCGCGTATATATATGGTAATACAGCTACTACCCTCGATCACGAGATTCCGCAGAGTGCCAAAAACAGTGTCTTCATTTTCTTAGGGGCATTGGCTGTCATCGTTTTGTTTGCTATCTTCCCGCAACTGCTGCCGAGTTTTGAGGTAGTCAAAGCAGTCAAAGGGGCAGGGGATATTACGCTGGCGAGTGGTGTAACCATTACTGCCAAAGAGTTGGCAAAAGCCGGTGTTGTTGCGGAGAACTTTACGGAGATGGGCATGGTGACGCTGAAGATGAACCTTGTTATCCAGATTATTATGATTACGGCGGCGGCGCTGATGATCATCTTCTGCAAAGCAAGTCCGAAGAAAGCGGTGGCCGGTCCGGTATGGCAAAGCGGTATGGTAGCGGTCGTCGCGATCTACGGTATTGCATGGATGGCGGATACGTATTTCGGTAATTATATGCCGCAGATTCAGGATATGTTGGATGATATCGTGACCAAATATCCGTGGTCGATTGCACTTGTGTTTTTTGCCGTTTCGGTACTGATTAACTCGCAAGGTGCGGTGGTCGTAGCGATGCTCCCGCTGGCTTACAAACTCGGCATTCCGGGCGTCGTATTGCTTGGTGTACTGCCGTCGGTATATGGATATTTCTTCATCCCGAACTACCCGTCGGATATCGCAACCGTCAACTTCGACCGCTCGGGCACGACCGTCATCGGTAAGTACCTCTTAAACCACTCCTTCATGATGCCGGGTCTCATCTGCGTGACCGTCTCAACGATTATCGCGTATCTATTAACGCTTATAATATTCTAACTGTTTAACGTTTTCTTAAAAGAAAACCATTTTAACCATTTAACCATTTAACGTTTATGAACATAAACAACAAATATATCATCACGATCAATCGTGAGTTAGGTAGCGGCGGCCGTACGGTTGGTCGTAAGTTAGCCGAGAAACTCGGTGTCGAGTATTTCGATAAGGCGGTCATCAACGCGCTCCAGGAGCGGTATAATCTGTCGGTTGAGCAGATCGAGCAGCTCAAAGGTCAGGAAACCGGTTGGTGGGC
This sequence comes from uncultured Bacteroidales bacterium, assembly GCA_947164985.1. Lineage (GTDB taxonomy): Bacteria > Bacteroidota > Bacteroidia > Bacteroidales > Paludibacteraceae > Colicola. The sequence continues at coordinate 23,136 of CAMUYI010000004.1, forward strand.
AGAGTTCAAGCGTAAGATGACTTTCTCGGAGTCCGAGTACGAACTCAACCAAACGAACATCGAGACCGAGGATGTGTTCCGTGCGGAGACCCAGGTGCTCAAAGCCCTTGCCAAAGATCAGTCCTGCGTCATTGCCGGCCGTACCGCATGCTATATCTTCCGCGAGCACCCGAACCACCTGAGTATCTTCATCCAGGCATCCATGCCATGCCGCATGGCGCGTGTGGCGAAGGAGCAGAACATGAGCAAAGAAGAAGCGCGCATGGTCATCGAGAAGGTCGATAAGATGCGTGAGAACTACGTGCAGGAGTTCACCGGCACGTCCCGTTACGACACGCGTAACTACCAACTCGTCATCAATATGGACGAAATAAACGAGGACGCGGCCGTTGACCTCATCCTCGCTTATATCCACAGTATGGGTGCGTAAATCGCACCATGTTGCTTGGATTATTTCTTGGCAATCTTGATCACTTCTTCTGCGATGCGGCGTGCTGAGTCGGGTTGAGCCAGGCGTAGGATATTCGTATGCAGAAGCGTTAACTGCTTATCATTTTCGATAAGTTTCAGAGCGGTGGGAATTAACATTTCCGCCGCTTCTGCATCCCGTACCAGCACCGCCGCCTCTTTATTGACCAGCGCCATGGCATTGTGCGTCTGATGGTCTTCGGCTACGTTGGGTGAAGGCACTAAGATAGCCGGTTTGCCCAGCAGGCATAACTCACTGATGGACGAGGCGCCGGCACGGGAGATCACGAGGTCGGCATTCGCATAGCGATCCGGCATGTCGGCAAGGAAATCGAGGCACTCGATATTTGCCGGACTACCTGCTGCTTCCCATGCAGCTTTGCATTTTTCGTAATAGACCTTACCGGTCTGCCAAACGACATGGATATCGCTCTTCGCCAGTTCCGGCAATGCTGCTTTGACCGCTTCATTGATCGTGCGCGCTCCTAAACTACCTCCAATGATCAATAAATTTTTAATTTTTAATTTTTCATTTTTAATTCCGGAGGTAAGGTTCTGTCGCACGGGATTGCCGGTCAGGATGATCTTATCGGCAGGGAAGAAACGCTCCATACCTTCGTACGCCACGCAGATCTTGGTGGCTTTATCCTTGAGGATCTTATTGGTCACGCCGGCAAAACCGTTCTGCTCCTGGAGCAGGATAGGGATGCCCATGTTAGCGGCCGCCCACATGGCTGCGCCGGACGCGTATCCGCCGACGCCGACACCCACGTTGGGTTGGTAAACGCGGATGATCTTCTTCACCTGGCGAATGGACTTGGCGAGGTCGATAAGTACCGACACGTTCTTCCACGGTTGGGCACGGTTGAAACCGCGCACAGGCAGACCGATGATCTTGTACCCTGCTTGCGGTACACGCTCCATCTCCATGCGACCCAGCGCACCGATAAACAGTATCTCTGCCTCCGGATCCAATTCCTTCAGCGCGTTTGCAATGCTTACTGCGGGGAAGATGTGTCCACCCGTTCCTCCGCCGGAAATCAAGTATCTCATATTATTCTAAAGTTACAATCGGAGCGTCTTCGAGGCTTTCTTCTTTGGTCTCGTTGACGCGATTCTGCAGTTCTTTTTGTTCGCGACTCACCGCCATCATGATGCCGAAATAGATCGAGGTGATCAGTACCGACGTACCGCCTCGGCTGATGAGTGGTAGGGGTTGACCGGTGACAGGACCGAGGCCTACGGCCACCAGCATGGAGATGAGGGCTTGGCACGTGATCATCAGTGCCAGACCCATCGTCATGAGCATCGCCGGCATGTCGTTATAGCGGCTGGATATGTTACAGGCTCGGAAGAGGATGGCGAGATAGATGAAGATCAGGCCAAACGCCCCTACAATACCGGACTCTTCCACGATGATAGCAAAGATATAATCCGCGAAGGCCAGCGGCAAGTAGTCGCGCTCTTTGCTATTTCCCGGCAGTACACCTATCGGCGACGTGCCTCCGCGGGCGATAGCGACCGACGAATAGACCTCCTGGATATTTTCGTCGGTAAGCACATATTTGGAACTGTCGTCATGCTCAAAATGGCGGTCGATACGTGCGACCCAGGTAGTAGCCCGTTTGAACGGTCCGTGCATGGCGCGTCCCGGACGCACAAAACCGAACTCAACAATCGCGTATCCGAGGCCCAAGACCACGATAGCGATGCCCAATACCGAAAGCGTGTATTTCCAAGGGATGCGGGCCAGTATCCAGAGGCAGAAGATGATCAGGCCGATAAGTACCGCCGTGGAGAGGTTAGATGCCATGATAGGCAGCATGACCACAGCCGCGATGATGAGCGTACGATAGAAATATTTCTGTTTGTCCGCTTCGGTACGAATACGCGCTAACTGGTCGGCAATGACGATGATGAGCGACAATTTCGCCAGTTCGGAGGGTTGGAACGTGATGCCGGCGATACGTACCCATCTGGCGGCACCGTTGATCGTGACGACGAGCGGATTGCCCGGTATCATGGTCGAGAAGACGAGTAGGGTACTGACAACCAGCAGAGCGTACCCGCCTATGCGCACCCAGTAAGTCGGCAAGAACTGAATACCGAAGGCGGCGGCTATACCCAAGATGATGAAGAACATCTGCTGTCCGATCGGTCCCAAGGCCGAATGATGCATGTACACGAGGGTAGAAGACGCCGAGAAAAGGGCGATGATCGCCACTACAATCAGGGCCAGGAATAGCGCCCAGAATGTGCGGTCAATGTTGTTAAAATCAATCTTTTTCATTTTTGTAGGGGTTTAGGTTTAATGTCGTTATTACGTCATGACGTCATGTCGTCATAGGTTTCTTACGGCGGCCATGAATTGCTCGCCGCGATCTTCGTAACTCTTAAAGAGGTCGAAAGAGGCGCAGCAGGGGCTGAGCAGCACGGTGTCGCCTTCGTTCGCTGCATTATAGGCGGCTTGAACAGCATCGTGTAAATTATCGGTATCGATAATTTTTAATTCTTCATTTTTAATTTTTAATTTACCGAAGTGTTCTCTCAGTTTTTCGTTATGCAGGCCCATGAAAACGAGGGTATGACATTTTTCGCGAACGAGATCGTCGATCTCGGAGTAATCGTTGCCTTTGTCCTTACCGCCAAGAATAAGCACCGTAGGTGTAGTCATGCTCTCCAGCGCGTACCAACAACTATTCACGTTCGTCGCCTTGGAATCATTGATCCATCGTACGCCGTTGACCGTTGCTACATACTGCAATCGATGTTCGACACCCCGGAAGGTCATCAGGCTCTCGCGGATCACTTCTTTCTTGATCCCCACCACTTTGGCGGCGATGGTAGCGGCCATCGAGTTGAGTACATTATGCCGACCCTTGAGCGCCAGTTCGTCTTCGCCTACCGGCAGCGGGTTGGGTTGGGTGAAGCCGTACGGGTAGAGCGTCGCGCCGAGTTGGATCTTCTTCATCTCGCGGTCGATGACCGGATCTTCCGCCCAATAGATGAACGAGTCCTCTTTGGTCTGATTGCGAGTGATGCGGAACTTGGCATCGACGTAGTTTTGGAACTTGAAATCGTACCGGTCGAGATGATCGGGTGTGATATTCAGCAAGATGGCTACGTCTGCCTTGAAATCGTACATGTTATCGAGTTGGAAAGAACTCAGTTCGATGACGTAGTAGTCATGATCTTCGTGCGCCACTTGCAACGCCAGCGAGTTACCGATGTTACCTGCCAGACCGACATTCAGTCCCGCCTGACGAAGGATATAATAGATGAGCGAAGTAGTGGTCGTCTTACCGTTCGAACCGGTGATGCAGATCATCTTCGCATGCGTGTAACGCGCCGCAAACTCGATCTCCGAGATGATAGGCGTTCCCTGTGCCTGCAGTTTCTGAATCAACGGTGCGGTCAGAGGTATACCCGGTGACTTCACCACTTCGTCGGCATTGAGAATGAGTTCTTCCGTGTGCTTGCCGTCTTCCCATTTGACGCCGTTCTGGTCTAACAAAGCACGATAGGGATCGCTGATCGTACCGCAATCGGATACGAAGACGTCAAAACCTTTCTCTTTGGCCAGGATAGCTGCTCCGCTACCTGATTCGCCGGCTCCTAAAACAACAATTCTTTTCATAATTAAAAATTAAAAATTAAGAATTAAGAATTAAGAATTAAGAATTATCTTATCTTCAGAGTTAATATCGTGATGGCAGCCAAGATGAGGGTCACGATGCAGAAGCGAAGGACGATCTTCGATTCGTGGTGCAGATTCTTGCTGCCTTTGAACACGATCGAACAGGTAGGATCGTTCTTAAGTACCTGATCGACACTGGTACGGAAATGGTCATGGAGCGGCGTCCGCTTCCAGATACGCACATGCTGGCCGCGTTTCTTGTAGTATTTATAGACCTGCGTCTGTACAATCACACTGACGCTCTCCATGAGGAAGATACCGCACAGCACAGGCACCATGAGCTCCTTGTGAATGATCATCGCGCATACACCGATAATGCCGCCCACCGTCAGACTGCCCGTGTCGCCCAAAAAGACCTGCGCAGGGAAGCCGTTGAACCAGAGATAGCCGACCAACGCTCCGACGAACGAAGCGAGGAAGACTACTAACTCTTCGCTTCCCGGGATGTACATCACATCGAAATATTCCGCCCACACGACACTACCGGAGGTGTAGGCAAGGACGAGTAGTGCGATGCCGATGATAGCCGAGTTGCCGGCACACATTCCGTCCATACCGTCGTTGAGGTTCGCGCCGTTACTTACCGCTGCTACCACAAACACGGTCAGCAGCACGAAGAAGATCCAACCGAAGCGGTATTTGTTCGTTTCTCCGGTCCAGGAGAAGAGGTCGGCATAGTTGAAGTTATGATGCTTGACGAAGGGGATGGTGGTCTGCGTGGACTTGATCTCCGGCGTCTTCTCAACGACCACTACGTTATTCTCAATATGACTCGTGACCACCTCGTTCATGGTAGTCATCGGTGCAAAACGAAGCGTCAGACCCACGATGAGACCCAGGCTTACCTGACCGGCGATCTTGATCCAACCGTTCAGTCCGTCTTTGTTCTTCTTGAAGGTCTTGATATAATCGTCTGCAAAGCCCAGCGCGCCCATCAGCAGCGTCGTGATGAGCATCAGAATCATATAGACGTTCGTCAACTTACCGAGCAGCAGACAAGGCAGCAGGATGGCGGCAATGACGATGAGGCCGCCCATCGTCGGTACGCCTTTCTTACCTACATTGAAGGGGTCGGTCTTCTCGTCGCGTTGCGTCTCGGTGATGTTACGGCGCTTCATGAAATCGATGAACCAGTTGCCGAACCATATGCTTACCAGCAGCGCAATAATGCCTGCCACAATGGCACGGAACGAGATATAGGTGAACAAACGCGCACCTAAGAGTTCGTTATAATGATTAAAGAATGAATAAAGCATGACGCGATAATTTTTAATTCTTAATTTTTAATTTACAAGTGCATTTGCACTTGTTCATGGTCGTCAAAATGGTGTTTGACACCCTTGATGATCTGGTAGTCTTCGTGTCCTTTGCCGGCGATGAGGATGACATCGTTGGTTTGTGCGAGGGTACATGCCGTCTGGATGGCTGCGGCGCGGTCCTCGATGACGAGCGTACTGCGTAACTCATCGGCAGTCAGACCGTCCGTCATGTCCTTGAGGATATCCTTGGGCTCTTCATCCCGCGGGTTATCAGATGTTAGAATCAATTGCTCGCTGCCTTGTTTAGCGATCTTTGCCATCATCGGTCGTTTACCCTTGTCGCGATTTCCGCCACAACCGACCACGGTGATGAGTTTAGCGCCCTCTTTCTTGATCTCGCGAATGGTCTGAATGACATTATCCACGGCATCCGGCGTGTGGGCATAGTCCACGATAGCTGTCCAACCTTTGGGACTGTGGATCGTCTCAAAACGACCGTTCACCGGCTTAAGGGTAGAGAGGACACGCAGCACTTCCAACTCCTCAAAACCTAAACACAAAGCCGCTCCGTAGATACAGAGCAGGTTCGATACGTTGAATCGTCCTACCAGCGGTACAAACACCTCTTTGCCGTTGATACTGAGCATCATTCCGTCAAATCCTTCCTCGAGGATCTGCGCTTTGTAGTCTGCCAAGGAACGGGTAGAATAGGTATGTACGGCGGCCTTGCAGTTCTGCGTCATGACGAGCCCGTTCTTGTCATCTTTGTTTGTGACTGCAAACGCGGTTTTCTTCAGTCCGTCGAAGAGGCGTTTCTTGGTGTCACGGTAGTTGTCGAAGGTCTTATGATAGTCGATATGATCGCGGGTGAGGTTGGTAAAGAGCGCCCCATCAAAATCAAGTCCGGCGATACGTTCCTGGGCGATGGCGTGGCTGCTGACCTCCATGAAAGCATAGGTGCAACCGGCATCGACCATACGACGCAGAAGACCGTTCAGTTCGATAGCATCCGGCGTGGTGTGCGTAGCCGGAACGGCTTCCTCTTCGATATAATTGACCACGGTAGAGAGTAAGCCGGCTTTGTGTCCCATCGCGCGTACGAGTTTGTATAATAAGGTGGCGATGGTTGTCTTGCCGTTTGTACCCGTCACGCCGACCAAGGTCAATTCCTTACTCGGCTTGCCAAACCACTTACTCGCCAGCAACCCCAGCGCCTTATCCGTGTTCTCGACGAGGATAAAGGTTACGGGTGAGGGGTTACCGGTTACGGGCATGTATTCTTTATTCGACAACACGACTGCTGCAGCACCTTGGGCGACACAACCATCAATGAATGTATGTCCATCTACTGCTGTGCCTACCTGGGCTACAAACAGGTCGCCTTCGCCGATCTTGCGGCTATCGAAATGCAGACCCTTAATCTCCTTGTCCGTACTGCCAACAACCTCAATCGGTTGGATAACAGATAATAATTCGCTCAGAAGCATATAATTTTTAATTCTTAATTTTTAATTTTTAATTTCGTTTATCAAGCACGCGAACGCCGTCTTGATAAACATAACATCCCGTATAGGCCATCGTCTTTTCCGCAATCACTCTTACCGTACTGCCGCAATCCATACCTGCGTCGTACGGGTATTGCGGATCTTCGATCATGCAGATACAGGTGTACCGCGGGTTCTCTTCGGGGAAATAGCCGACGAAGGTGATGCGGTGGTGTTTACCCGAATAGCCGCGACCCGGGATGATCAGTTGGGCTGTACCGGTCTTACCGGCGATGGCTACCAAGTCGGATTGTGCCTTTCGTCCTCGCCATTTATTGACGGAGGCCGTACCGAGATGGCTGTCCCAAACCACATCGTGCAGTGCACTGCGGATATCTTTGAGAGCACTCTTGGAGCAGATAGACGACTTGACTACTTCGGGCTTGAACGTCTTACGTGTCTCGCCGTTCTGCTGAATACTCGTCACCAACATCGGTCGAACCATCCGTCCGTTATTGGCGATAGCGTTATAGAACATCATGATCTGCATCGGACTCAACTCCACCGAATAGCCGTAACTCATCTTACTCAGCGTCACCGTGTCTTTCGGGATATCAATACGTATCTTATCTGCACCCGGGATCTCGCAATAAACGCTGTCCATCAGCCCCATCTTCTCTATCCGCTTCACGAATTCCTTTGCCGAGCCTTCATAACTGCGCGTGATGATTTTCGCTAACGCGATGTTACTCGATACCGCCAAAGCGGACCGAACGGTCAGCATCGTGTCCATAGGGTGGGCGTCGGTATGCTTGACCGTGAAATACTGCCACGGGTGGCGACTCACACTTACGGTGTCGTCAATCTCTATCTTGCCGTCATCGAGCGCCGCTAATAAGGCGATGGTCTTGAACGTCGAACCCGGTTCAACACGCTGCACAGCATGGTTTTGCGCCTCGAAATAATCGCCGTCTTCATCGCGGTCGAGGTTCGCTATCGCGCGGATGTAACCCGTCTGGGTCTCCATGAGAATGCAGCAGCCCCATTTCGCATGTTTCTCTGCGGTCTTGGCCCACAAAGCGTTCTCCACGATATCTTGCAGGTTGGCGTCGATGGTGGTCACGACATCGAGTCCGTCTTCCGCCTCTTCGATGGTCACGGACTCGTTCCGACCGCCGATACGCTGGATGCTACTCATGCCGTCCACGCCGCGCAGTTCTTTGTCAAAACGTTTCTCCAAACCCGAGTTACCGACGCCGTCTTCGCCGTAGATACTACCGATGGTGCGGCTGGCTAATACGCCGTAGGGCTTGATGCGACGGTGTTGGTCCTCAAAGAAGATGCCGCTTTTGTACTTACCTTTCTTGATTAACGCGTTCTGCTCCAACTCGCGGCGTTGCAAGTAGTTGATACGATGGTCGCATACTTTGAGTCGTTTCTCGCCGCGCCGGTAAGCTTGCACGATGCGGTTCTTGTATTCTGCTGCGGTCTTACCGCCTACGATGGTGGATAGGTCTTTTGATAGCGAGTCGATATGGGCGGTAAACAGCGCGCCGTTCTTCTCGTGCAACGCGGGTACGCGCGTATCCATATAAATGTAATACTGCGGCATACTGCTCGCCAGGAGTCGACCGTTACAGTCGAGGATGTTACCTCGCGTCGCTTTGATCGGTTTTAGTGTCGGTACTTGCCGTTCGGCTACCTTGAGCCATTCGGCTCGCTCTACAGTCTGAATGTAAATGATTTTCGCCAGCACAGCCACAAAGCCAAGGGCGATGATGATGAAGATGATGGCGAAGCGCCACACCGTGTTTCGTTGTTCGTCACTCATAATAGTTAAGGATTTTGGTTGGTGGTTTGGTATTCTCTTGCAGCGTACTGCCGCATTCGCGCAAGGCATCGATGATATGCGACTGACGCGTGGTATTGGTTAGCTGGGCGCTGATGGTCATGTAGCGGAACTTGGCATCCAGCATCTCATTCTTCGTATCCGTCAAGTGGTGCTGCTGCTTGGCCGACTGATAGCCGAACAGGATATACAGAAACACCAGACCGGCTATCAATCCGATCAACGGATATTGCTCCTTGAAGCGCTTGCTACGAAGTTTATCTCCGTTCAGCCAACTCTGTATGTCATGTGTATCGGCCATTATCGTTTCTCTGCTACGCGTAGTTTGGCGCTGCGGGCTCTCGGATTGCGTTCTACTTCTTCGGCACTCGCCTCGCGTCCTTTCTCTATCAAAGTAAAAGGACTCAAGTTGTTACCGTAAAAATCTTTCTCTATCGTGCCCTCGAGGTTGCCGCTCCTGAGGAAATTCTTTACCAGCCGGTCTTCGAGCGAGTGATAGGTCAGGATGGCTATTCGTCCTCCGGGTTTAAGCAGATCTCTGGCGGCTACCAGCATCTCCCGCAAGGCTCCCATCTCATCGTTCACTTCGATGCGCAAGGCTTGGAACAAGCGCGCCAATTCTTTACTCATCTCTGCCGGTATGCGCGAAGCGGCTACGAGATCTTCGGTACGTTCGATCGGTTTCTGACTGCGGGCTTTGCAGATATTCTTGGCGATGCCTCGACCGTTCTTTAGTTCACCGTAGAGGAAGAAGATCTTCGCCAATTCCTCTTCGCTGTATCCGTTTACGATATCTGCTGCCGTACGCTTTGCGGTCTGGTTCATACGCATGTCGAGGGGCGCACTAAAGCGAAAACTAAAACCGCGTTCGGGGCAATCAAAGTGGTGAAAACTAACCCCTAAATCAGCTAACAGACCGTCTATCTGTTCTACCCCGTAATAGTCCATCCAGTTACTCAGATACCGGAAATTGCTATGCACAAACGTCCATTTCGGATCATCTATCGCATTCTGTAACGCATCTGCGTCCTGATCGAAGGAGAAGAGGTGACCGCCATCTTGTAAACACTCCATCATAGCGCGGCTGTGTCCTCCGCCTCCGAACGTGACATCTACATAGACTCCTTGAGGCTTGATTGCCAAGCCCTCGATCGTCTCCTGTAGCAATGCAGGTATGTGATAGACTTCGTTCATAATTATCAATGTATAATGTACAATGTACAAGGCGTCCTAGTGAGTTTGGTATAAAACTTAAAGAACCGTACTTATCTTAAAAGTCCAAACAAACTAAAATAGCCCTTTGTTAATTGTTCATTGTTAATTGTGCATTGTTTTACTCATCTTGGCACGTAGACGTGCAGCGAGTTCTGTTTGACTAAGTTTCTTAGCCGCAAAGTTCTCCGGCGCCCAAAGAGCAAAACGATTCAGCATGCCGACAAACAGCACGTCGTTCTGCGCACTAATTGTCTCAAGGTTTTTCTTTTGCAGCAGGATGCGTCCCTGACCGTCCAGTTCCAAGTATTCGGCATCGGCCATGAATTGCATCAGGATGAGCTGATCTTCCGGATCCCACTCGTCCAGCGTCTGACGCAATTGTTCCACTTTTTCGTTCCAAACGCTCTCGGGGTAGAACATCAGGCACTCGTTGTCGGTATCCCGGCGCATCACAATGCGCTTGGACTCCTCTTCCGCCAGAATCTTACGATACACCGCCGGCACAAAGATACGTCCTTTGTCATCCAACTTCGCCTCGATATTTCCAATAAAGGTTTGCATATGATTAATTTACAATTTACAATTCACAATTTACAAAGCGTCCTAGTATGTTGAAATCGGGTGCAAAGATACAAAAAATATTTGATATTCCCCACATTTCCCCACAAAAAAAATTATCAATTGTTTTATTAACAGGTTTTCAACAATTGTAGATATACAATAACTCGCGTAAATTCAATGACTTACGCGAGTTATTAACAATTTAATAAAATTGTGGGGTAAAATGGAGGGCGCTTATTGGATTCGTTGTCCTTGAACCGTATAAATGCAATTATTACGTACAATCACCACTTGCCCGTTTCGCAATTCTTTGCTTGCGCGAACGGTCTCATCTGCCTCTGTCTGCTCGATAGCTTGATGATAAACGGGGCGGATATTGAGGACTACACGTTGGTTAGTGTTGGAATAGTTGTCAGTATCCGGTTGTAGTTTGCGAAGCAAGAACCAACCGTTATAGTGACCGCTCCAACCCCAGTTTACATGAAACATAGTGCGCTTACCGCCAGTAGATGCTATCGTCTCAATCTTGTAGCCGTCCAGAACAAATGCGTGTCCGCCATTGGTGGATGTACCTGCATAGAGTACCGGTAGACCTTTGTTAAATTGCTCTTGCAAATTTTCGGTCCAATCTTCCCAGTTAGGTGAATCGGACTCATAGTATTTCATGTCATTGGAATAGCAGAAATACGTACGGAGGGCGTTATATGAATTTTGAATATTCGATCCGCTTGCTTCTTGGGAATAGTTCATATTCACCGAAGCACCACATGCTAGCATCAGGTTAGCTACAGCAGTAGCTTGCGTATCGTTCCACTTGGGATAACCCATTATACTATACGTGTATTGCTCCAACATATTGTCCCAATCGAAGGGATGCTGCGAAAAGACGAATGTAGCCGCACCGCTAGATGAGGTATAGGTGGCTTCTCCGGTGCCTACTTGCGGGTGCTTCCAGTAACGCATAATCTGCGCCATAGCGGTAGCCACACAACCCGTAATAGCACGACCGCCATTGATGATCGGACATAAGTCGTTGTATGGCGTACTTTGATCGTACTCAATCTTGCCTAATAACGGACCCACAGAATCATTCTCTGCGAGAGCGAATTGAACAAAAGCGGCTTCATCCGATTCTACGCCTGTGTAGGTACTCAAGAGTGATTGTAACTCGATAGGCATGTTGTTGATGTCCTCGTCCCGATCGAATTCGGCAAGAACAACGGCTTGCTCACCCGTACTTGTCAGTACACTGTGCCCTGCAATCTTTTCCATCTTGTAAGGGCTAATGGCCATGACCGTCATTGCGGAAAGCACCATTGTCATGGTTAATGATACAATTTTTTTCATATGCTTTTATTGTTTATAAATGAATTTCGCCCATAAGTCTTTTCTTTCCATGTGGTCGGCAAATAACTTAATCAGGTAGAGATGGCCCTTGGTTAACTTATCTACCGGTATTTGGGGATTGATGACTCCACCATCCAGTGTTTGTATATCCATCATCCTTCCTTCTGCATCGTAAATAGCCATATGAGTTCCTTCAGGAAGAGGGGTATCCGTGAGAAGTATATAACTTCCATCCTCGCACAAAACCACCGGTATCTGGTTATCTTGTTGTATATCTTTGAGTGTGTAAGTAATTAATTCTTTATTCGGAGATATGTTTTCAAAACAGCTCTTATGTTCGGCTGCTTGTACAGTGATCCGATAGAAAGTACCCGATTTGAGATCCGAGAAGATGGCAACGGTGCCAGGAGCCAGCACTTCGCGTTGCTCTTTTTCGGTATACGTGATAGTAGTATCTTCTTTCTTGCCCTGATATAAGGTCAGGTAGTAATATTCGGCATCTTCCACATCCGTCCATGTCACACGGAAAGAAGTAGTGGTCTGGTTTTCCGCCATGATCGTATCTGTGGCGGTAATAAAAGTAGGTCTCGGAGCAATGCCGTAGAGCGTCCGTAAGGTATAATCCGTACTATCTTCGGTGAAAATAGTTAAGAGACCCGTTGTAGCGGAGCATGACTGCCGTGTCGGGGCATAGCGGATATGTAAATTACGGTGATAGTTCCCGTCTTGAATCGTATCCGTCAAAGTCTTTCCAAAATAACTCCATGTAATCCCATCCCACGAAAGGGCGAAACGACCTGTCATACGGATATATAAGTGTTCCGACGACAATCCTTGACCGGATATCGTCACGGTTTTTTCGTCGTACTCAATAACCTGCTTGTTAAAGGTGCTGACAAAAGTATCCAATTCTTGCGGCGTTAGTTGGATCTTTAACTCAGAGCCGTCACCAACAGAGAACGATACGTTTCCATCCGCGTGCTCGAATATGTTGAATAGCCGGAAATCCGATAGCGTTTGTCCGTTGTTGAGGGTGGGCAGGAAAGATGTTACTCCTCCTTGACCAGGGTAGGTGTCTGACGCGGATGATTGTGTTTGGCCGGACTGAATAGCCTCTACCACATCGTATCCTAAAGGTGTGTGATTGTTAAAGGTATTCTCGTACCAGCGGTTTTGCGAGAAAGTAATATGTGATATCAACAATCCTGTTCCCGTAAGGCACGAACTGATACTGTCCCATCCCACCCGTTGTCGGTTTTCAATCATGAAATACTCAGAGGGATTAGGAGAGTAGGGGTTGAGATTGTGGTCTGTCTTAGCAAAGATATACGCACTATTGGTCTGCTCCAATGAACCCAACTTGTGTTGCAAAGGAGAGGTGAGTTGCAGAGGAGTTAGCCAACCCATCATAAACCGTTCGAAAGCGGAATAAACAGGGGGTGTACGCGAATTATTATTATAGCATCCGGAACACATGACATCCCATGCGTCTACCGTGTATGCATCTCTATTGACTGTGTTGTATAGGTCAGGAAGTCCCAGCACATGTCCGAACTCATGACAGAAAGTGCCGATATTGGCCATGATGGATCCCTTGCTGCCTCGCAACTCGGAGGTCATGAGATAAGCGGTAAGAATCTTCCCGCTCACGCGTGTGGTATTCCATATGGTACTCTGATGAGGCCAGATGCTTTTTGCTTCACCGCCTTCCGCTTCATTATGTCCGGCTGTAACAACTGCAACTAAATCGACGTATCCGCTGTTTTTATTATCATATTTCGTGAAGTCAACACCCGCTGCCTCCGCAAGTTTGGTGACTTCTTTTACTAATTCTTGTGCGTTTTTGCTACTGGAATACGTGGTGTTGCCGCCGTAGTATTCTTCGTTGCGGGAAAGCGTATATGGACCATAGACATCAAATTGTACATCCAGCATGTTATTGGAGGATGCCAGGTAATAGTCGCGTACAGAGCCGGTAGAGCCATTATCGGCATAATGGTTCTCATTGTATAGTTTCGTAAAATGCGAAACAGGATCCTGAATTACAAAACTCTTATCAGCATATTGTGCAAGCAAAACAACCACACGAACCGTACCTGTCTTTGGAAAATCGGTATAGGCGTTACTTTGCTGGCGGGTCCTTCGTGACTGTGCTCGCTTTTGGAGCGTCGATACCTTGGTCGTGTTGACGGAATGCAACAACCCCGTATCGTCTTTATCCCAATAATTGCCGTTTAGGTCTTCATACCAGTGATAGAACTCGTCTCCACATAAGATCACGCGGAGAGGTTCTCCATCATGGGTGGTAGCCTCCAGCAAAGCCTTCTCTGCAGGGACACCATAGGCTGTCCCGCTCACTATGACGAGCGAGAGAAAAAGGAATATGTCCCTGAGAGTACGCATTGGAGTTCTTCTTATATTACTACAATACCACGCGCAATATGCCCGTGGTGTTGTAGTAAACGTGTATTTTAAAGAAATTTATTTCTTTTTAATTTCTGCTTTGCGATTAAGAGCAGCCTGGTGACGTGCCTTCTGTTCCGGAGTCAACATATGTACTTGGAAACTCTGACGTTTTGGGGCTACCTTGTGTGCAGGTGCACTTGCTGCAGCAGCTGCTAATTCATACTTGTAGTTTTGACCGAAGGTGACAAGAGAGTCAACGAGTTCAAAAGAGGTCTCTGTCTCACGGAAATGTACACCATATGTGTGGAACTCATTGGTTGTAGTATCCTCATCGAATAACAGTTCGTCTGCCGTTAATTTGTAAGACTCAATACTACACATATAACCGGAAGCAGAATAGTTGTTGTTGATATCTACCCAACCTTTTCCAAAAAAGAGTTCCGGAATTGCAGATCCATAATAACCATCGTCGCTATAACCTTCTTCCTTGGTATGGTATTCGTATGTGGTCAATGTAGCTCCGCTAATTTGCGTTGCAGCTAACTCAATAGCTTGTCTTGCTCTCGTTTGGTCTTTATCTATGTAGGCGGCTGTCATATAGTCACTGATAGCCCCTGCAAATGCCGGTTGGTTAATAGAAGCTTCATAACCTACATTAGAATATGCACTATCCGCGTATTCGCTGAGAATATACCATTTTCCTAAAATGAAATAGGCAGGTTGACCTCCATTGCACCATGCTGGAGCCCAGTCAAAAGGAGCATCAAAAGAAAGGATAGCACCTTTATCTGCACCAGCAAGATCTAATTCATCATTTACATAGAAACCCTCTGTGAAAAGCTCTACGTGGCAAAGAGCTTGCTTGCATACATACGGACCCCAACCTGGAGCAGAAAGGGTATCCAACTTATCGGAATACGTGGTATCCCAGTTGAGAACAAATGCTCCAGTAAAGTTTAGTGTCTCATACACCGATTTAACGGTTACTTCGCATGTAGCGGTGAAGTCACCTGCTTTTGCGGTAATCTTAGCTTGACCGATTGCTTCTGCGGTTACGGTACCGTTGTTGCTTACAGAAGCAACATCTGGGTTGGAACTCGTCCACTTGATAGCAACGTTAGCACCTGCAGGCTCTGTCATAGCAGCCAAACGTGTGCTCTCGCCAGGAGTTAAAACCAGTTGAGCCGGCTTTACAGTAAGATTCGTGATGGTGTTAGTCACCTCGCCAGGTTTGTCTTGTGGGTCACAACCGGTAATGGTGAATGCTACGAATGTCATAGCAATCAACGAAAAAATAATACTCTTTTTCATACTTCGAAAAATTTTGTGGTTAATATAATTTCCTATTTTAGGTCCTCATTTAGTCGCCTAGATGAGGATTGTAGTTTGTCTCCGATGCTGGAATCTGCATCGTGTATTTCGTTTCATCGTCATAGGCGATTTCTTTGCTCTTTTCATAAGAGTGGTTTCCTCCTCTACGTACTTTCTCTTCTACGCTCATGGTCTCTTCGTTCAAATGCTTGTATTTATGACAAGTCAAACGACGGAAGGTCTGTAAACCGTATCCTTCTCCCCACAACTCAACTCGCCAGTTCAGGATGAGAGCTTGGATAAAAGCTTCGGCATCGGTAGAGAGGGACGGCTTATAGTTGGTGGTATACTCGCTTACTGCTAACGGGTCTTCCAAGTTGACACGCTCGTCCAAGATATTGCACAGATACATAGCTGCAGAATCTTGGAGCCCCAAGAAGTAGCATGCTTCCGCTGCAATGAGATGCATCAACTCAATACGCATAAATACGTTATCGCTCAGCCATTCACGATCGATATTATCTGTAGCCGTAGATGTCGGATTCTTTGCTGAGAAATATTTCTTATCCGGACAAAGCGTATACGTGCTGTTTGCCGATCCGTCATTAAACCATTGTTTGCGGATATCCCAAGAAGGAATCTCATTGTATAGGTTTTTGTCAATGGCTTTCGTTCCTCCTACCCATGCATAAGAGTAGGAGTGGATGTCCACATGACCTTGGAACGATGCCAAGCCACCGGTGGTCTCAACCGTTACGTTCTGTCCCCACATCCATGATTTATCCTCCACGTTATTGAAACCGGTTGTCAATACTGAACGGTTGGGGATGATCTCGTGTTTATGTTCGTTGATAACGGCATCCGCATACATCAACGCTTTGCGCATAGGTTCTTCCAATAAGGGGTTGTCGGAACTTACGTTAATTTCACGTGCGCGGTTGAGGTAGAAATACGCCAATATACCGCGAGCCACATTGATGTCCACCTCTAACTTACTGGATCCTTCATACTCCTTGCCAAAGGCATCGAAGATCGAGATGGCGGTCGTCAAGTCTTTGTCAATGAGATTAAAGACCTCATTAATCATAGCAAGCGGCTGTGCACCATCATTCATGTTCGCCTCGGTATACAAGGGGAAGCAAGGATAATTCGTCAGATTGTAGCCTCCGAGGAACAAGTGGTCAATGGTCGGCACGAAGAAACGTAAAAGACTCGAATATACATATCCGCGCATGGTCAAAGCCTGAGCAAAGTAAATCGCATTCAACGAGTCTTTCTCATCATAGTGATAGACTACATTGCCAGAACCGTCCAATACCTGTAAGCCGTTGGTCGGCATACCGTATTTCTGCAAATTATTCCAGAAAGAGGTCTGGTTCTTAACGGTTGCAATCACCATATTGATGTTTCGCATCATACCGTAGTAATGAGTCCATAAATAGCCGCTACGATACTCACGAGTCAATTGACGCTCATCGTACATGAACCAACCGTACGATTCGTCGGTTAAGGCCATATCGCAACATAATAAATCACCATACATATCAATTGAACGTTGGCCGAAATGCTCAGTCGAACTAACTGCGTACATCGTCGAATATACGCCACGCATGGATCCTTCCAACTTATTATCCAATTGGTCATATTGCTCTTGGATCAAGGTGCTTCCAATAGGAGGTTGGTCCAAAAAATCTTCGCAGCCTGCAAAAGATACTGCTGCTGTGAGCAAAAGTACTAATTTAGTTATCTTTTTCATATTGTTACCTCCTTTTCTTTAGAATTGGAACTTAATACCGCCCATAATCGTAGAGAGCGGAGTGTATTGATAGGTGTCCGAAGAACCGGAATATGACGTCATCGGGTTGTAACCCTTACGAGCGGAAAGCAATGCCAGGTTGTCGCCGGTTACATACAATTCCAATATGTTCAGTTTGATCTTCTCAATCATTTTCTTCGGGAATTTATATCCAAGGCGTACATTGTACAGCGAGAGGTATGAGTTCGATATCAAGAAACGATCCGAGATGGAACTTGCGTATTTGTCTTCGCCGTTCGACAAACGGGGAACGCCTGCTATGCCTTTATCGGCAACAGCTTGTTTCTCTTCCGCTGTCATTTGCGGTGACCATGCGTCACGCATATCTACGTGCCAGTTGATCTTACCTACACGCTCCGATTGCATCAGGGTTGCGTATTGATAATCAACACCATAACCGCCTATACGGTACGGACACATGATAGAGAGTGAAGCTCCGTATGCTTCGAAATCGATACCGATACCACCTTCCAATGCAAACTCAGCAGACTTACCGTTGTAATCAGAGCCGGCATACGGATACTGATCGGTCGTGGTCGTCTTGATGACAGCGTCCGGATGTTGCTCGCGGTACAAATACACGTTATCGATATAGTTGTTTCCTTGTTCTCCACGTGCTCGGCGGTTAGCCGCGCTGGTGTAACCGAACGAACCTAAGGTCTCATCATAGTATGCTACATACAATGCCTTACCGGTCTCTGCATCCACTCCTGCATAGGACGTAATGTTGTAATCGTACAAGGAGTGACCTTTGGCAATACCGCCGTTATACAACATCTCCGTCTCGGTGTTGATGTCTGTAGGCAGAGTCAGCACTTTGTTGCGGTAGTGACCGCCGGTCAAACGAACATCCAACTTAACGTTACGGGTATCTACGGCATGCACTTTGAGTTGGAATTCAACACCGTCGTTGGACATAGAGCCGCCATTAACCCATGTGCTGGAGTAGCCTTGAGACGAAGCTGTATATTTCGGCATCAAGAGATTATCTGTATATTTCCAGAAGTAATCCAATTCCATGTCAAGATACTTGCTCAGACTCAATTCCAAACCTACATCAATAACTTGCGTACGCTCCCATGTGATGTCGTTTGCTCCTTTGTAATCCCATACGTAACCTACCTCACCGTCTACGTTCTCAATCGAGTATTGATCCGAATAGAGGTAGTTGCTGATACCTTGGTTACCGTTAGCACCCCAACTGAGACGTAACTTACCGTTCTTCAACCAATCGCCAGCAGCAGTATTCTCAATGAAACTCTCGTTGGTGAATTTCCACGATACACCGACTGATCCGAAATGACCCCAACGATGACCCTTTGCAAACTTAGACGAACCATCGGCACGGTAGTTAGCCGTGATACCGTAACGTTCATTATACCAATAACTTGCATTCACCAACCAACTATCCAATGTAATGATGTTCTTATAGGAGGTCAGATACGACATCTGCACAGCGTTGCCCAATTCCAGCACCGAAGGACCGGTCGTAGCGGCTACGTGGTTCATGCTGCCAGCTATAATACCTGACTGATAATAGTTTGTCTCATGAAGCGCATACATATCCAACGTGTGTTCACCGAGTGTTTTGTTGTAGGATAACTGCTCAATCACATCAAACGCCAGTAAGTTGTATTGCGTCTTTCCGATACGACCGATACCGGCTGCATCTCCGTAGAAAGCATTGGTATAGTCCGAGTTGGTGGCTCCAAGATACTGGAAACCTCCGGTTAACTTGAATTTCAAACCCTCATAGAGCGTAAATTCCAAATTGGCATTGGCTGCTACTTGGTGTTGTTCCGTATTATCTCTATCCCAAACGAGCGAACCAGCCGGGTTGATGCCTGATCCGTAAGCACGACCCCAACCTTCATACATACCGTAGTCAAACATCGGACCTCCGGTCTTCGGATCCAACAGAATATAACCGTTACTGTTGATGGTCTTGCTCGTGATACCGTTACCGTAGGAGTACGGACCTTCCGGAATAGTACCGGCGCCGTTCTTCGTGTTTCCATAAACATAAACCGGATAGATCGGCGGAATCTCATTCACATAGGCAAAACCGTTGTTCATGTTACTTCCTTGACCTGCCGCGTTGGTTGTGGAATAGGAGTACGATACATTCATCGAACCCTTTAACCATTTTTTCGGCTGATACTCAATGTTGGAACGTGCCGTGAAACGATCGAAGTCAGAACCGATATAGTATCCTTCGTCTTTCAAATAACCGAACGAAACATAGTACGAAGTCTTCTCCGAACCACCGGAAATGCGGACCGTTGCGTCTGCTTTTTGACCTACACGGAAGATCGCTTTTTCCCAAGAGATCATATCTTTGTATTGATCCAACATCTGAATCTCCGGATAGAACTTGCCGGTATAACCGTTGATCAACTCGTTGCCCGCGTGATCCCATAAGTTATAACCTTCAGGAAGACCTTTCGAGGAGAACAGGGTGCTGTTTACTGCTTTAATCAGCTGATCTTCTGACATGTAGGATCCGTTCAATGCGTTGTAGATAGATTGCCAAGACATCTCAACGTACTCCTTCGGGTCGGTGATGACGTCGTACATCGGCAACCAGTGCGTGTTGGCTCCGTACTTCACATCTACGTCAATCTTACCGGACTCACCGGAAGTACCTTTCTTTGTAGTGATGACGATCACACCGTTGGCACCACGGCTACCATACAACGAAGTAGCGGTAGCGTCTTTCAGAATCGTAGTCGAAGCAATATCGCCCGGATCAATGGATGCAATGTCACCTGCCTGATAAGGAATACCATCTACAACGTACAACGGAGCGTTGCTTGCGTAGATAGAACCGATACCACGGATACGAATCGAAGCGTTGGTACCCGGCTGACCGGAAGAGTTAACAACCTGTACACCGGCTACCTCACCTGCAAGGGCTTTGGTTACCTCTGACGGACTCTTCTTCTCAATGTCGTCTGCACTAACTGCAACAGCAGATCCTGCGAAAGAACCTTTGCTGACATTACCGTAACCCGTTACGATGACCTCTTGGATCACCTCCGTGTTCTCTGTCAGAACAACGCGCAGATTCTTCTCTGCCGGCACTTCCTTAGTCGTCATACCGACAAAACTGACTACCAGAGTCTTCACAGATTCCGGCACCTCCATCTCGAACTTTCCGTCGTAGTCCGAGATCGTACCCTGTGTGGTGCCTTGCGCTTGGATGCTGGCGCCGATCACCGGTTCACCTTTTGCATCAACAACCACACCGTTGACTTGCTTCTCTGCGAACAATCCCAAGCTGATCACAGCAAGAAACAAAAGTGTAAAAATCTTCTTCATTGTTTGTTATTATTTGTTATTTTTTCTGTCTTTCCTCTATGCGCGTACGGGTATACTATACGGAATACGCACACGCGCAAATACGAAAAATCGCGCAAAGGTACGACTTTTTTTTTATATAACCAAATTTTTAGGGGAAAAAGTGCAAAAAAATACGTTTTTGCATCAAATATATGTCAAAATGTAATAATTTTCGTCACAAAATAGTTCATTTGCAACGTTTGTTAGGTCTTTGGTTGACGTTTGTGCAATTTTGTCGAATGTTTCCTGCCATAATGGTGCGCAACCATGGTACAACATAGACTTCGCCATCGCCAACGCGCTGTTCTCCTGATTCTGTGCCGAGATGGCCAATTGACCCCGTAATTGCTCCAAAGCATGCTTCAATCCGCTCTCGGTCAGTGGTGTCGTGCGTAGTTTTAGCAACTCATGCCGTACTAATCCCAGACTATACCCGTAGTCTTCAGGGTCGCACGCCCAATAGATGCACCAATAACCCGTGTCACTCAGCGGTGTATAGGTCGATTCGACGGTATAAACAAGTCCTTTCGATTCTCTCAGAGTCAGATTCAGACGGCTGTTCAGACTCCCTCCGCCCAGGATATTATTGAGCAAAAACATCGCTAACTGCTTCTCGTGCCCCAACGGATACGCCCTGCCGCCTAACATGGCATGTACTTGATGCGTGTGCTTTTTGAAGAACCGCTCTCGCTCTGACAGAGGCGTAACATTAGCCTTGACTGTCGGTTGACCGTCGGTTGACCGTCGGTTTTCGAGTTGTCCGAACTCACGTTCGGCTATGCGGAAGATCTTATCGGGTTTCACGTTGCCTTGGCAGAAAACGACCATCCGCTCCGGAGTATAGTGTTGCGCCATCCAGTTCAGCGCGTAGTCGGGTTTGGATGAGAGATGCTTCAGCGTCTTTTTTGTGCCCAAGATAGGCAGCGCAAGGCTGGAGCCAGCAAAGACCAGACTCTCAAAATCATCGTAGATGAGTTCACTCGGGCTATCGTTATAACTCTCGATCTCATCCATGATCACCATCCGCTCCTTGTCCGTCTCTTCTTTCTTAAATGTTGGTTTTAGGATCATCTCGGCGATCAGATGCAAGGTCAGCTGCACATGCTCCGCCAAGATAGCAGCATAGAAAGTGGTCTCCTCTTTGGTAGTATAGGCGTTGATCTCGCCGCCGATACCTTCGATGGCATGGATGATCTGGCGTGCCGAATGATGCGCCGTACCTTTGAATACGCAATGTTCAATATAGTGCGCCATACCGTTTATCTCCGGCTCCTCATTGCGCGTACCCGCACCTACCATCACACCCACATATGCGACAGGAGAAGGCGTCCATCGATGCACGATTTTGACGCCATTTGGCAAAATATGATAAAAAGTTTGCGAATTTTCTTGCATATTCCAAAAAAAAGCAGTACCTTTGTCGCCGTTTTCCAAATACCTCGGGAGGACTGCTAGCGAAGCGATAGTCCGACCGAAGAGCGTAGCACAGAACGAATGCGTTATTGAGCAACGAGGTTGCGAATCACGCGAAGTTCTGATGCAAGCGAGCGGCATTGGCGGAATTGGTAGACGCGCCAGACTTAGGATCTGGTTCCGAGAGGAGTGAAAGTTCGAGTCTTTTATGCCGCACTCTCAAGCGCTTTGGCTTCTTGCCAGAGCGCTTCCATTTCATCCAGACTCATATCTTTTAGGTCGCGTCCCATCTCTTTGGCGCGTTGTTCGATATGATTGAATCGCCTGATGAACTTGAGATTCGTCTGCTCCAAGGCGTTGTCCGGTCGCAATTTATATAACCGTGCCGCGTTGATCAACGCAAATAAGATATCACCTAACTCCGCTTCCGACGGATCGGCTTCGAACTCCGCGATCTCCTCTTTCACCTTCGCCCAAACATCTTCGCGTTTCTCCCAGTCGAAACCTACATTCGCTACCTTATCTTGAATCCGATAGGCCTTCACGATACTGGGCAAACTATCCGGAATACCACCCAAAACGGTCTTGTTGCCGCCTTTCTCTTTAAGCTTCACCTGCTCCCATAGATGACTCACCTCTTCGGCGTTCTGGGCTGCGGCTTCGCCATACACATGCGGGTGACGGAAGACGAGTTTGTCGCACAGCCGGTTGCAGACATCCGCGATATCGAATTCACCGGTCTCGGACCCCATCTTGGCGTAGAAAACAACATGCAGCAGCACGTCTCCGAGTTCCTTGCTGATCTCGTTCATGTCGTGCCGACTGATGGCCGTCGCCAACTCGTACGTCTCCTCGATCGTGTTCTGTCTTAGGCTGTCGAAGGTCTGTTTACGATCCCACGGACATTTCTCCCGCAGGTCGTCCATGATGTCCAACAACCGCTCAAACGCCTTCAGTTGTTCCTGTCTCCGGCTCATAATTATGCATGGTTAGGTTTCCGTGGTGATCGAGTTTGGCATATGTCCATTGACGGAAGGTGTCGCCTAAGATAATAACGCGACTTCCGGACTCCAACTTCAGATCCAATTCGATATGACGATGACCGAAGATATAATAATCACGGTGATTGTTCATTTTCTCCTGCTCCTTGGCGAACAGCACCAACTCTTCCTTCTTCTCGCCTTTGTACGGACAGGGGTTAGCTAACTCTTTGAGCCTACTCCTCTTCGCCCAACTGTAACCGATCTTATTACCCCATGCCGGCGGCAGACAGCGGAAAAGGAATTGCAAAGTAGGGCTGTTAAAGAGTTTCTTGAGGAAGATGAAATGTTCAATCTGCTTACGCACACGACGCGGGTAGATATCTTTCCATTTCAAAGGCAATACGCCGTCTCCGTGACAGAGATACAGGGTCTTGCCGTACCGTGTGATCGTCGTCGGATCGGTATGGATCTCTGCGCCGGTCAACGAAGCCAGACCGCCAAACGTCCATAGGTCATGATTGCCGGTGAATATATGGACATGAATACCTTTCTTGGCTAACTTACGCAACTCTTTGCAGAACGGATGGTACTCGCGTTTACTCTTGTCATGCACGAAATACTCCATCCAGAAATCGAACATGTCGCCTAACATGTAGATCGAAACCGCGTCCTTACTCATCTCCTCGAGCATGTCGATGAGTTTCTTCTGATGCGCATACCCGCGCTCTATCGCCCAACTGCCTAAATGGGCGTCACTCAAAAAATATATCATAAGAATCCTAATTCCAATTTCGCTTCTTCGCTCATCATATCTTTGGTCCATTCGGGCTCAAAGACAATCGACACGTTCACATCTTTGATACCTTCTACGGATCCGACCTTCTGACGGATATCTTCTACCAGAAAATCTCCCGCCGGACACGATGGCGCGGTGAGTGTCATTGTGATCTCACATACCCCGTCATCTTTTATCTCTATGCCGTAAATCAACCCCAAATCGTACACATTCACCGGTATTTCGGGGTCAAAAACGGTCTTCAGCATCTTCAGTATCGCTTCCTCTTTCTCTAAAAATTCATTCATTTGGTCTTTCAGCCGCTAAAATCGGCTGCAAAGGTACAACTTTTTTTTGATATATGCAAATATGCGCGCATTTTTATCTGATTTTTAGGAGAAAAGGGACAGGAGAAGAACAGGGCGTATTGCGGAGCAAGTGCATCCTATTAGGGTACGTTATGGGTAGTACAATGACTAACGAATATCCAACGAATCACTAACTTATCACTAACGATTGGACTTTTTTAGGGCCGGATGTCGGATACCATCCGACGCAATAAACGAAAGAAAAAAATGACAGTGCAAATTTTTATATAGGCGGCATCCGATGCCGAGGAAAAGAAGAAAGGGCGGGATTCAATCCCGCGGAACTACCAAGAAAGAAGAACCTGAGAAAGAAAAACATGTTTTTTCGTATTTTCATTTGCGTATATGAAATATTTTTTGTACCTTTGCAGGCGATTTATCATGAGAAACTGAACGTACCAGTGAGACACACCATTCCGATAGTACTATTGATGCTTTTGCCGTTTGTGGCAAGGGCGGAGCGGATCGATCCGGTGGCTTCCGAGACCGACACGCTGAAGGTGGAGACGTCGCGGCGAGGACATCTGATTAACTCGCTGGATGTGCTGAACGGTCAGACGGCGGGTGTGACGGTGGGTTCGAATACGAATCCGGAGGCGATGCTTTCGTCCGTCCGAGTGCGCGGCAACCACTCCTTGACCGGGGGTAACGAACCGCTTGTGATGATAGACGGCATGTCGTCCGATCTGCGGACGTTAGCTACTATTTTTCCGGGCGATATAGAAAGTTTCACTATACTGAAGGATGCTGCTCAGACGGCTCAGTACGGAGCCCGCGGCGCGGCGGGTGTGATCGAAGTTCGGACACGCCGCGGGGCGGAAGGGAAGATCCATGTCTCGTACGCGGGTAATATAGGTTTCGCGCACGCGGATAAGTTCCTGAGGATGCTGAATGCGGACGAGTACCGAGAGCTGGCGAGCAGCCGCGGTATGAAGATCGTGGACGGCGGCAGTTCGACGGACTGGCAGCGGGCTATCATACGAACGGGTTTGGTTCATAATCATCATATTGCCATCGGCGGGGGAACGGAGACCAGCAGTTATCGCGGCGCGATCAGTTATAGCCAGAACAACAGTATCGTCCGCGAGATGGGGACGCGCAATCTGACCGCCAAAGTGGATGTGACGCAACACATGTTGTCCAAACGGCTGACGTTCGATCTGGGTCTGTTCGGCGCGCTGGGACATAACCAATACCTGAACGACGTGCAAAAGACGTTCTATTCGGCCGCGGCATTCAATCCCACTTTCCCTAATGAACGCAACGCTTCGGGCGGTTATAGCGGCTATGCCGATGCGAGCCAAGTAAACCATCCGATGGGTCTGCTGGACATTCAGAAGCACAACGAGGCGATGCATTTCAACACGCATCTGCGGATCAAAGGCGATATTGGCTACGGTCTGACGGCGGCGATTTATGGCAGTTACAGTTACGATGCGGACGACGAGAGCCATTTCTATCCGACGTATATGGAGAGCACGGGCAAGGTGTATCGCGAGGCGGGGAAAAGTCATGTGTGGCTGACGAATATCGTGCTTCATTACGGGCACGAATGGCAAGGTTCTCACCGGCTGGAGGCGGATGTGCTGGGCGAGTTACAAGGTCGGACGCTGACGGGTTTTCACACAACGATCAACCGCTTGGCGTCCAATGCGTACGGTTACGACAATATATCCGTGGGTGCATTGCGTCTGTGGGACGGCAGCGGCAGCAGTTATGAGCAGCAGCGGATGGCTTCCGTCATGGGGCGTGTGAGTTATACGGCTCTGGACCGCTATACGATCACTATCTCTGCCCGAGGGGATGCCAGTTCGGTAGCCGCGAAAGGGCATAAATGGGGTTTCTTCCCTTCCGCCAACATCGCTTGGAACATGAAGAAAGAGTCGTGGCTGCGGGACGAAGAATGGCTGACGCGGCTGAATATACGCGCCGGCTGGGGTCTGTCCGGTAACTTGGGAGGTATCGCGGCTTATCAGTCGCTGAGGCTGATGACGCCGACCGGTATCACGGAGTCGGAAGGTCTGCCGGATGTGATATTGGGTATCGCGCGGAACGAGAACCCGAACCTGACGTGGGAGAAGACGCAGACGGCGAATGTAGGGATGGAGTGGGGATTCTGGCATAACCGCGTGGTCTTTACCGCGGATTATTACTACTCGTATATCTACGATATGCTGTATAACTACACGATGCCGGTTCCGCCGTTTATCTACGACAAGATGCTGGCGAACCTGGGTAAGATGCAGAACCAGGGTGTGGAGGTCGGTTTTGGTCTGGCGGCAGTCCAGACAAAGGACTGGGGGCTGAATATCGGAATTAACTTGACGTGGCAGCAGAACAAGTTGCTTTCTCTGAACGGTTATTACGAGAACGAGTATCTGACGGCTCCGACTTATACGCCGATTGCGTCGGTCAACGGCGCGGGTCTGCACGGCGGCAACACGGATGTGGTGTACCAGATACCGGGTTATTCGCTGGGTGTGTTCTATCTGCCGCATTGCACGGGTCTGACGACGACCTCGACGGGCGAGCGGGTGTATGAGATTGAGGACTTGGACGGCGACGGATTTGTTGATTTGTCGGACGGCAGCGGCGACCGGCGTGTGTGCGGTCAGGCGACACCGAAAGTGCTGTTGGGCAGTAATATCTCCGTCCGGTACAAACAGTTTGACCTTTCGCTTCAGTTGAACGGCGCTTTCGGGCATAAGATATACAACGGAACGGCGCTCAGTTATATGAATATGGGTTCAATGCCGTATTACAATGTGATGAAGGATGCGAGCGAGCGCAATATAGACGACTTGACGGTGACGGACTACTGGCTGGAGCGCGGGGATTATGTCAATATCGACTATTTGACATTAGGGTGGACTTACCAGCCGTCAGAGGCAGCTCGTCAGCGCAAATACCAGCTTTCGGCGCTGCGGCTCTCCGTTTCGGTCAATAATCTGGCGACAATAACAAGTTATTCGGGGCTGACACCAATCATCAACAGTACGGTTATTAACAATACCTTAGGAGTGGACGACAAGCGTTCGTACCCGGTGAGCCGGACGTATAGTCTGTCGCTGCAAATACAGTTTTAGTCATGAGATCGACATATCGACATATTGAGTTACCGAGATTCCGAAGGTTCTTATTTATGCTGCCGGTGGTGGTTCTGATGAGTGCGTGCGGTTTTCTGGACGAAGATCCGCATTCGGGTCAGCCGCAGGAGAAGGTGATCACATCTGCGTCGGCGTTGTACCAGCAGGCGGTTCTGTCACTGTATAGCCATATAGGCGGCAGCACGGACGGTTACGGGCTGCAGGGAACGTACCGCGGCGTGTATGATCTGCAGACTTTTGCGTCCAACGAAGCAATCATTCCGGTGCGCGGCGGCGACTGGTGGGACGGCGGTCTGTGGGTGGATCTGCACGAGCATACATGGACGGTTGACAACGAGTGCTGCGAGAACTCATGGCGGTATCTGTTCCAACTCGTGGGGCTGTGCAACTATTCGCTTTCGCTTCTGGACGAATACGGATATCTCTTGACCCAGGACCAGTCGATGAGTTATAACGCCGAGGTGCGTGCGGTGCGCGCGATGGCGTATATGTACCTGCTGGACATGTTCGGGCGCGTACCTATAGTGACCAAAATAACCATGCCCGTGCATGATATCTACCAGTCCGAACGGAGCGAAGTGTTTGATTTCGCCTGGGATGAGATGCAGATGGCATTGCTCTACCTGCCCGACGAGCGCAGCAACAGCCGCGGCGAATACTACGGTCGTGTGACCAAGCCTGTAGTGCATTTTATGCTGATGAAAATGGCGCTCAATGCGGAGGTTTGGCGCGATGACGACTGGACAGACGAGGTGCGACCGGACGGCAAGACCATCCAACTGCCTTGCGGCGACGCGGGAGAGAAAAACGCGTGGGAGGCGGTCAATTTCTATGGTCAGCAGATACTCAGTTCCCAAGCCGGATATGTGCTCTGCGAGAGCCAGTTGAACTGTTTCTCGACGTACAACGAAGACGCGACGGAGAATATTTTCACTATTCCGATGGATCCGAATGTGTATCGGAATAGGTTCAAGAACCTGTTCCGCAGTCTCCATTACCAGCACGCCGCGGCGATGGGTTACGGCGGCGAGAACGGTTCTTGTGCAACCCAGGAGACGCTGGATGTGTTCGGTTACGGCACGAACCATCCGGACTGCCGTTTCTCGACTACTTTCTTCTCAGGCATCGTCCATGTGCGCGGAAACCCGTTGGTTCTTTCCTCCGGCGATACGCTGGTTTATTATCCCCGCGAGGTGCAAATGAACCTGACGGGCAGTCCGTATGTGGCGTCGGCAGGCGCACGCATGAGCAAGTATGCGCACGACCCGGGAACGATCTTCGACGGTCAGTTGCGCAACAGCGATATTGTTCTCTTCCGTCTGGCGGACGTCTATCTGATGATGGCAGAGGCGAAGGTGCGCAACGGCGAAGACGGACAGACTGAGTTCGAACTGGTTCGTCTACGCGAAGCGCTGGCGCTCAGTCAGGCAATCGAACCCCGCGATGCGACGCTTGAGAATATCTATTACGAACGGTGGATCGAACTGATGTGGGAAGGCTGGCACAGACAGGACCAGATCCGCTTCGGCAAATTCGACTTAGATCCCGGTCTCTCTGTTTTCCCCATTCCCCAAACAGCTCTGCAGACCAACGGAAACCTGAAGCAGAACAAAGGCTACGAATAACTGCCATTTTGGCAGAAAAAGGCTCATGGCATGAGATTTGTTCAGAAAAAATCGGCATGACGGCATAACGTCATGACGACATGACGAAATTTTTAAACAAAACATATACTATGAGCAAAGGTAATATTGGGGTAACAAGTGACAATATATTCCCCGTCATTAAGAAATTTTTGTATTCCGATCATGAGATCTTCCTCCGCGAACTGATCTCCAATGCCGTCGATGCAACCTCTAAGCTGAAGACCCTCTCTTCCGTAGGCGAAGTGAAAGGTGATCTCGGCGATACGCGTGTGCGCGTGATTATAGATAAGACCAAGAAGACCCTTACCGTCTCCGACCATGGTATCGGCATGACCGCTGAAGAAGTCGATAAATACATCAATCAGATCGCTTTCTCCGGCGCCGAAGAGTTCCTCGCGCAGTATAAGGACAAAGCGGAAGCCATTATCGGTCATTTCGGTCTCGGTTTCTATTCCGCTTTCATGGTTTCCAAGAAAGTGGAGATCTTCTCGCAGTCCTACAAAGAGGACGCGAAGGCAGTGCATTGGTCTTGCGAAGGCAACCCCGAGTACACGATGGAAGATACCATCAAGGCCGACCGAGGCACCGATATCGTGTTGCATATCGACGATGAGTTTAGTCAGTACCTTGAGGATGCGACCATCGCCGGCCTGCTCAACAAATACTGCAAGTTCCTGCCCGTCGAGATTGCTTTCGGTAAGAAGAAAGAATGGAAAGACGGCAAAGAGGTCGAACTCGACGAAGAGAATATCATCAACGATATCAATCCCGCTTGGACCCGTAAACCGGCGGACCTCACAGAGGAGGATTATGAGAAATTCTACCATGAGCTGTACCCCATGCAGATGGATGAGCCGCTCTTCCATATCCACCTCAATGTGGACTATCCGTTCAACCTCACCGGTATCCTCTATTTCCCGAAGATCAAGTCCAACCTGGACGTGCACCGCAATAAGATCCAACTCTACTGCAATCAGGTCTTCGTCACCGACGAAGTGACCCACATTGTGCCGGAGTACCTCACCCTCTTGCATGGCGTGATCGACAGCCCGGATATCCCGCTGAACGTGAGCCGCAGTTACTTGCAGAGCGATAACAACGTCAAGAAGATTTCGGGTTACATCACGAAGAAAGTGGCAGACAAGTTGGCAGAGTTGTACAAAGCCGACAAGGATGAGTTCGCCAAGAAATGGGACGATATCAAGCTATTCATCCAGTTCGGTATGCTTACCGACGAGAAGTTCTACGAGAAAGCTACGGGTTTTGCCCTCGTCAAGAATCTTGGCGGTGAGTACGCAACGCTGGATGAGTACATGGACAAAGTGCGTGAGAATCAGGTAGATAAGGATGGCAACATGGTGCTGCTCTACACCAATGCGCCGGATGCCCACTACACCTATATCGAACGCGCCAAAGCCAAAGGCTATGACGTGCTGCTCATGGATGGCGAACTGGATGTGCATTGCATGTCGCAGGCCGAGCAGAAGCACGAACACCTCCGTTTCGTACGGATCGACTCCGATACCATCGAGAACCTCATCCGCAAGGAAGAGGCAGCGAAAGATGAGTACTCCGACGAACAGAAAGAAGGACTCCGTAAGGCCTTCGAGGCGCTGCTGCCAGAGGATGAAAAACTGAAATACTATGTCTCATGTGAACCTACCTCTTCCGACGCACTCCCTGTCTTCTTGACACAGAATGAGTTCATGCGCCGAATGAAAGAGATGTCCGCTCATCAGCAAGGTATGTCTTTCTACGGTCAGATGCCCGACTCATACAACCTCGTCATCAATACCGCGCACCCACTCATACAAGAGCTGGTCGGCAAAGAGACCGGCGAGGAAGTGAATGAAGAGGTGGAGAAAGACGGAAAGAAAGAGACCGTTCTCAAGACCGTCTATAAACTCCAAGGCGAAGATGAACGTCTTAAACAGTTGATTGATATTGCGTTGCTGGCAAGCGGCCAGTTGAAAGGCGAGGCTCTTGCGAAATTCGTCAACCGCAGTGTAGAGTTGATGAGTGAATGAGCGAAAGAGTGAATGAAAAATGGCTACCGATCGGGTAGCCATTTTTTGTTTGAGATGTTGAATACAATTAGTCTTTGCGCTCAACGATGGCATCGAGGAAGCCCATCTGGATCGCCTCATCGGCTTTCATCCAATTGTCGCGGTCGCAGAGTGCCTCGATCTGCTCCAAGGTCTGACCGCTGTTCTCAGCCAGCACCTTATAGAGGTCAATCTTCAGGTTCTCCATCTCTTTGAGATGGATGGCCTGATCCTTAAAGGTCGAATAACCGATACCGGAACTCGGTTGGTGGATCATGAAACGCGAGTAGGGCAGGGCGGTACGATGACCCTTCTCACCGCTCGATGCGATCACAGCACCCATCGAAGCTGCCAGACCCAAAACGGTCGTATAAACCGGCGATTTGATGAATTTCATCACCGAGATCAACTCCAGACCCGAGTAGCACTCACCGCCGCCGGAATTGATATACAAGTGAATCGGATCGTGATTCAGCGAATCGAGGAACAACAGTTGGGCTACCAACGTATCCATCGTGTCACCTACCACTTCGCCGCTCAGGAACAAAATACGGTCCATCATCAAGCGACTGAATACATCCAACTGGGTGATATTCAACTGCCGCTCTTCAATAATATAGGGATTAAATAATCTGCCGTTAATTTGATTTTCGTTCATATCAATTTTGAATTCTTAATTCTTAATTTTTAATTACTTACAGCGACTGCACAATAGCGCGTCTCTGTACGCCGTTCATCTTATTCTGGATCTGCGAGTACTCTTCGATCACTTCTTTCTGCAGCGAAGGTTTGATGTTACTGATCGAAGTGTTCATCAACGCGTGACTGATCGGTTGGCGCGTGAACGCAGCCGTCATAGCCGCATCATTGACAATGAACGCGATATCGGAAGCGATGTACCCTTCCGTCTTCTGTGCGTACTCGTCTATATTCAGATCTTCCGTTGTCGGACGTTTGGCGATGTACATCTGGAACATCGCTTTGCGCGCCTCGTAATCGGGTAGCGGAACGAACACCTGCTTGTCAATACGACCGGTACGCAAGATAGCCGGGTCGATCTTATCCGGCCGGTTGCTCGTCGCTACAATGAAGATTCCTTTCTTCGCGCAGTTATTCATCTGCGCCAGGAACTCATTCACCTCGCCCGACTGGTACTCACTTCCGTGGGCACCACGAACCGGTACCAACGCATCGAACTCATCGAAGCACAGTACGATCGGGTTGTTCTTCGCTGCTTTGGCAAAGAGCTTCTGGATCTTCGCTTCTGTGCCGTGTACCAGACTGCTGCCGATATCGGAGGACTTGACAAGCATGAAGTTAAAGCCCGTCTCTTCCGCGAATTTCTCGGCGAAGAAGGTCTTACCGCATCCCGGAGGACCGTACAGCAGCATGCCGTTCGGCGGGGTGATACGATATTGCTCCGCGAGCTCTTTATTCTTGATCATGAAGATCACTTTCTGCGTCACATAGTCCTTCAACTCCTGCATACCGGCTACGTCGGCAAAACCGTTACCGCCGCCACGACGGATCTCTACCGGCAGATCGTCGTCGCCTTCCGTACCTTCACCCTTACCGGCTCCGTCTTCTCTACCGCTCTCCGCACGCTTGCCGCCTTCTTCTTTACCTTGACCAAACGGTTTCTCGTCATCGACGATAGCGAGGATATCATTGATGTTCTTGAATCGGTCGGTTGCCTTGAGCGCCAGACCTTCCTCCAAGATCGCTTTCACCTTCGGACTGATGCCTTCCGGGATCTGCAGCGGATGCGTCTGACGGTACTGCCAAAGGGCTTTGAACCGCTCTTTGTAATCGCCTTCCGTTGCTACGTCAATCTGCCATGGAGCACGGCAAGTCAACATCGTGTACAGCGTTGCACACGCGGAGAAGATATCCGTCTGCTGATCGAAGATACCTACCATCGTCTCTTTGGCGTGGTAGAGCACGTCCAGATCGTTCGTGTCGAACTCCACAATACCCGCACATGGGGTGCAGGTATGCCCCAGGTCGATGATTACCGCCTCGCCCTCCATCGCCATATTCAGCACGATGTTAGCCGGTGTGATATCGTTGTGGCATAGCGCCGTCGCCTGCGAATGCATGTATTGTAATCCCGTCAGGATCTGACGGAAAACAACCATCGCATCTGCTTCGCTCATCTTACCGTGGGTACTCAGTTGATCTGCCAGCACCGGTCCCGAGAAATAATCGGTCAGGTAATACTGGTATGCGCCGCTCTCTTTCTCCAATCGACCGTCCGCTACGTGACTCACGATATTGCGGTGCCGCAACTGACGACTATACTCGATCTCACGCACGCATCGCGTCTCCGGGTTAATCAACTTGGATGGGATGTTGCCCAATAGGAATAACTTCAGGAAGAACGGATGATTGTCATGATCCACCACGCGATAGGTCTCCGTGTAGTGGTTGGCTTTGATCAGACTCTGAACGGTATAGATGCCTATTTTTTCAAATTGAGATAGTACAGCCATAGTGCTTATTCGCTAAAGATCTCCTTTGCCGTATCCTCGTATGCGTGAATCAGGATGTTGCAGCAACGCTCGAAGAAATCACCTACCTCCGGAGTCGAATCTACGAACATCTCAATCGAAAGCCATAGTTTATTGTTTACCAGGTATGCTTTTACCACTTTGTACGTACGGGTAATCGTGTTGCATGCTTCCAGCACTTTCACGCGGTTGTCCTCCAGTTCGTAGATATTCGGCATGATTAGACGGAAATAGGTCTCGTCCTCATCCGGGGTGAAATAAATGTGCTTGCCGTTGTACTTGAAATGTACATCACCATCGGAATCAATCTCGTGTTTGTAACCTTCGTTAAACAACCAAGCGGTAATAAGATCTGCTTTCATAATAGTAAGATTTTTAAAATTTATAATAAATTAACTTTCAACTTTCCACTTCGATCGCCTGACATTTGTACGCCAGATACGATTTCTCGTCGTCGTTCAATAGCGGCGACACCTCTTTATATACGCGTACGTGATAAGCGTTGAGCCAATCGATCTCGTCCTCTGTCATCAGACTCATCTCGATCAGTTGTGTGTCGTAGAAACAGAGCGTCAAGGTTTCGAATGCCAACCATTCGTCTTCGGTCGTCGTGGCCTTGGTCGCCTTCGCCGGAATGACTGTGATCAGGTTCTCTGTGCGGATACCCCATTTATCGGTACGATAAATACCCGGTTCATCGGAGATGATATGACCCACCTCCAGCGCCGTCGGGTTATTGTCCGTACGTACGTTCTGTGGACCTTCGTGGCAACCTAAGAAATGGCCTACACCGTGACCCGTACCGTGACCGAACGTGATACCTGCTTCCCACATATATTGCTTGGCGAGTGCGTCGAGTTGATTGCCGCGCGTACCTCTCGGGAAACGTGCCCGCGCCAAAGCGATATGACCTTTCAGGACGTAGGTATAATCGAGTTTTGCTTGCTGCGGGATGCGACCGCCTAACCATACCGTTCTCGTGATATCCGTCGTGCCGTCCAAGTACTGACCGCCCGAATCGAGCAGTAACATACCTTCCGGCTTCACCTCCGCGCAGTTGGTCTTCGTGGCTGCATAATGCACGATAGCACCGTTACCCTGATAACCCGCGATCGTTCCGAAACTCTCCTCCACGAAGTTCTCGCCCATCATACGGAACTCATGCAATTTCTCCATCAATTCCCATTCCGTACGGGTCTCGCCATGCTTGAACGCTTTCTCTTCGAGCCATTTGAAGAACCGTGTCAAGGCTACCGCATCCTGCCGCATCGCCGTCCGTTCACCTTCCAACTCTACCGCATTCTTCTTCGCCTTGTCAATCAAGATCGGCGATTTCGCGTTGATCTTCTTGCATCCTTCCGGAATAGCTTCGTAGAGGGCTTCGTTCACCCGTGCGCCGTCGTACAGCACGGTGCCGCTGAGGCTCCTAATATAGTCGAAGACCGCCTCATAATCCTGCACGTCTATGTTATTGAAATCCAAATAGTTCTGTGCCGGCGAATCAATCTTATTCGGGTCCACGAATAAGGTACATTTATCCGCCTCCAGCACCACATACGAGATCACTACCGGATTGTACTCCACATCGTTTCCGCGGATGTTCAGCAACCATGCTATCTCATCCAACGCGCTGATGATCATAGCGTCCGCTTTCTTCTTGGCGAGTTGTTCGCGCATTCTCGCCAACTTGCTCTCCACGGATTCCCCTGCGAAATCTTCGCTATACGAATAGAGCTTGTCTTGCGGAATAGCCGGCCTGCCTTCGATCCACAAAGGCTTGATCAGGTCGATCGACTTCAACGCGATACCGACTTCTGAAAACTGATTTCTGAATGCTGAATACTGATCTACGCTGAACATCTCGGGATTAACACCAACCCGTAACCCGTCACCCGTAACCTGTAACCCCTCTATCCAATCGACAATGCTCGGGCAATCCACATCGCTCTCCCGCATCAACTCAATACCCGAATCTTCGAGTTCAATCCCTGCCTGCAGGTAATAGCGGCTGTCGGTCCAAAGCAGCGCTTTGTCCATCGTCACAACCACCGTACCGCTCTCGCCGTTGAAACCACTTATCCATTGCATCTCGCACCAGTGACTCGCCATGTATTCACTCGCATGCGGATCGTTTCCCGGCACTACATACACATCCAATCCATACTCCAGCATCAACGCTCTCAAAGCGGCAATTTTTTCCTTCGTGTTCATAATAACGTAATTTAGGCTGCAAATATACGACAAAAATTGCATATATGCAAATTTTTCCGATAAAATTTAGAGAATTTTTGCATATATCATTTTTTTTTTGTACTTTTGTGCCCGATTTGGTAATATGGAGGAGAATGAGCTCATATTTAGGTGCTTTGCCAGCGGAAGTAGCGGTAACTGCTACTACCTCGGTACGCGTCGTCAGGGGATCCTGATCGATGCCGGCATCTCTGCGCGGTCCATCCAGAAATACCTGCGCGAGATGGGGCTCGACTTCAATAATATCATGGGCGTGCTGGTTACGCATGACCATGCCGACCATATCCGTGCCGTAGGCACACTCGGCGAACGGGTCCATCTACCTATCTACACCACCGCACAGATCCACGATGGTATCGACCGCAACTATGGCGTACGCGAGAAGCTGCGTACCAGCCGCCGCTATTTCGATCGCGGCGTGGAGTGGGATCTCTTCGGCATGCGGATCAACACCTTCCATATCGAGCATGACTCTACCGATTGTCTCGGTTACTGCATCGATTATCTCGGTCAGCGTTTTGTGCTCATGACGGACTGCGGGTCCGTCAATCCGGAGATGGAGGAGTACATCCGTACCGCTAACCATCTGGTCATCGAGGCGAACCATGACGAGCATATGTTGCTCAATGGTCCGTACCCCACCTATCTTAAGGAACGTATCCTCTCGCCCCGCGGACACCAGTCCAATGACACCTGCGGCGAACTGCTCGAACGCAACTGGCATCCCGACTTGCGTAATGTATGGCTATGCCACCTCTCCCTTGAGAACAACGATCCTGAAGTGGCATACGACACCGTTCGGTCCTACCTCGAAGAGATCGATATCATCCCCGGACAGGAGATCTTCCTCAAAGCCCTGGAGCGCACTACGCCAAGTCCTGTGTATGTCCTCAACGATCACATGATCGTCGAGACGTTAAACGGTTAAATAGTTAAAATGGTTTTTTCTTTGAAAAAAACGTTAAATAGTTAGATATGGAAAGACTTGTAATTATCCCGACTTACAACGAAAAGGAAAATATTGAAGCTATCATCACAGCAGTGATGGAGTTACCCCTTGAGTTCAACGTCCTCGTCATCGATGACGGTTCACCCGACGGCACAGCGGCTATCGTCAAGTCCCTCATGGCCGGTAAATACAAAGGTCGTGTGGATCTCGTGGAGCGTTCCGGCAAACTCGGACTCGGTACCGCCTATATCTGCGGTTTCAAGTGGGCGATCGAACATAAAGCCGACTATATCTTCGAGATGGATGCCGACTTTAGCCATAACCCGCAGGACCTGCTCAAACTCTATGACGCATGTGCCAACCAAGGAGCGGACCTCGCCATCGGTAGCCGGTATGTCACCGGTGTCAACGTTGTCAACTGGCCCATGGGACGTGTGCTCATGTCCTATTTCGCATCCAAGTATGTACGTACCGTCCTTGGCGTCGATATCCATGACACTACAGCCGGTTTTGTGGCATACAAACGTCATACACTCGAGACCATCGAACTCGATAAGATCCGCTTCAAAGGCTATGCCTTCCAGATCGAGATGAAGTTCACCGCCCATAAGTGCGGCGCGAAGATCATCGAGGTGCCCATCATCTTCGTTAACCGTGTACTCGGTACCTCCAAGATGTCCGGCGGCATCTTCTCCGAAGCACTCCTCGGCGTCATTCGTCTCAAAATATCTTCGTGGTTTAGAAAATATCCTAAATTATGAGTTTAGAACAAAATATACAGGTATTAGTCAAAGATGCCGTGAAGGCGCTTTATGGTGTGGAGGCTACGGATGCCATGGTGCAGTTGCAGAAGACGCGTCCGGAGTTTGAAGGTAACTTGACGGTGGTTGTTTTCCCCTTCGTCAAACTCGCCCGCAAAGCCCCTGCTCAAGTAGCTACCGAGATCGGCGAAAAACTGATGGCTGACGGCTCAGGGCTGATAGCTCGTTTTAACGCCGTACAGGGCTTCCTCAACCTCGTTATCGACGATGCTTTCTGGGTAAAGCAGTTAGAGGCGATTGATGCAGAGCCTAACTACGGTCAGCAGCCGAATCGTGACAAGCTTATGATGGTCGAGTACTCGTCCCCGAATACCAATAAACCCCTTCACCTCGGTCACGTGCGTAATAACCTCCTCGGCTATTCGATCGCACGCATCCAAGAGGCGAACGGTTGGAAGGTCGTCAAGACCAATATCGTCAACGACCGCGGTATCCATATCTGCAAGTCCATGCTCGCATGGCTCAAGTTCGGTAATGGCGAGACACCCGAATCCTCCGGTAAGAAAGGCGACCACCTCATCGGTGACTACTACGTCCGTTTCGATAAGGAATACAAAGCGCAGATAGCCGAACTCATGGCCAAGGGCCTCGACGAAGAGACCGCCAAACGTGAAGCATCCCTCATGCTCGAGGCGCAGGAGATGCTCCGCAAATGGGAAGCCAACGACCCCGAGATCCGTGCCCTCTGGGCGAAGATGAATAGCTGGGTCTATGCCGGTTTTGACGAGACCTACAAGCGTCTCGGCGTGTCGTTCGATAAGATCTATTATGAATCGAACACCTACCTCGAGGGCAAGTCCGAAGTGGAGAAAGGGCTCGCTGCCGGTCAGTTCTACCGCCGCGAAGACGGATCCGTCTGGGCGGACCTCACCAAGGATGGACTCGATGAGAAACTGCTGCTCCGTTCCGATGGCACTTCCGTCTATATGACCCAGGATATCGGTACCGCCAAACTGCGTTTCCAGGACTATCCGATCGATAAGATGGTCTATGTGGTCGGTAACGAACAGGAATACCATTTCAAGGTGCTGTCTATCCTCCTCGACCGACTCGGATTCCCCTTCGGTAAGGAACTCGTCCATTTCTCCTACGGTATGGTCGAACTGCCGAACGGTAAGATGAAATCCCGCGAAGGAACGGTAGTGGACGCTGATGATTTGATGGATAAGATGATCGAGGATGCCCGCGAGATGAACGAGGATCCGGAGGTAGCACGCATGGTTGGCCTCGGAGCATTGAAATACTTCATCTTGAAAGTCGATCCGCGCAAGAACATGCTCTTCAATCCCGCCGAGTCCATTGACTTCAACGGCAATACCGGTCCCTTCATCCAATACACCTACGCGCGTATTCAGTCCGTTCTCCGCAAAGCCGATCCTCGAGATCTCGAAATCTCGAAATCGCAAGATCTCGAAGAGAAAGAGCTCGCCCTCATCCAACGCCTTACGGAGTACCCCGCTGTCGTTCGCGTCGCCGGCGATAACTTCTCCCCGGCTGTCATCTGCAACTACGCCTACGACCTCGCGTGTGACTTCAACTCGTTCTATCATGATCTCAGTATCCTGAATGAACCCGATGCAGCCAAGCGTGCCCTCCGTCTCTTGCTGGCGAAGAATGTCGGTAAGGTGCTGAATGCAGCCATGTCCCTCCTCGGCATCGAGATGCCCGAAAGAATGTAATTACTAACTTGTAAAATCATATCATTATGAAAGATCTCATCAAAGGAGCTGCCCTCTTTATCGGCGGCGCAATGGTAGGAGCTGCTGCAGCGCTGTTACTCACCCCAAAGACAGGGGAAGAAGTGCGTCAGCAGATTGCAGACGTAGCAGAAGATGCTAAGCAGAAAGTAAAAGAGTATTGTGAACAAGTGAAATCTGAGCTCGAGCAAGCCATGGAGCAACCCGCTCAGGCTGAACCCGAACCCGCTAAAGAATAAGCCTTATGGAGAACGAAATGATTGAGCAAATCAAGCAAGAGGCCACTACCTTTGGTAAAGCCCTTGGTAATGCCGGCAGATGGCATCTGATCGGTATCGTCAGCCGCGTGTTGGGCCTTTTCCTGCTTATCTTCACCTTAGTGCTCTGTGTACTCGCCCTCTTCACCTTCGGTGCTGTAGCGGCTATCGATGTGATGGCGCAGTACATGCCGGTATGGGCGGCAGCGCTTATCATCAGCAGTCTCTATCTGCTGCTCATCGTCGTCGCTATCCTCTGCCGCAAACCGCTCTTCGTGCATCCCTTCATCCGCTTGCTCTCCAAGCATGTCATCGGCACCCAGGAAGAACTGGTGCTCGAGACCCTCAAGGCAGAGCACGAAGTGGACCTGCAGAAAGTGAAGATCGAGACCCACGTCGAGAATGCGACGCGCGAAATCAATTTCTACGCCAACCTCCTCTCCCGCCTCTGGAAAACCCTCAGCGGCTGGTTGCATAAATAATTAGAATAACCGTAACTGACGGTCTTGGAAGATCTGATAGCCTACCTCGCAGTTGATGCACTCGTGGTGTTGGCAATAGTTTTGATAGAGATGCAGCAGCGCTTGTGTGTCTGCTGCATTTTTGATGCTCTGACCCAGTACGCGCCATTGGCGAATAATCGTGTTGTTCTCCGGAGCAATCTGTTCCATTAGAGCCGCTGCTTCTTCCGCTTTGTGCGGATTATTACGATGCAGCGCGTATGCGTATTTGTAGGGTATCACCGTGTTGATCAGCAGGATATCGATACTCGACCTTCCCACCGGTTTAGAACCGGAGCAAGCCATCCATTCTGGTGATACTTCAAATAGCGGTACAAGGTCCTTTAAATCGTTCGAATCAAGAATCTTACTTAACAGCGATTCGGACTGATAGAGCAGTTGGGCAAACTGGCGTATCCGCAATTCAGGACTATTCTGCGGACGCAGACGTGCATGCTTCCATATACTGCCGTCCATGGGCGTGAGGCTGAACTTAGTGCGCAGAAACTCATAT
Organism: uncultured Bacteroidales bacterium; assembly: GCA_947164985.1. Taxonomy (GTDB): domain Bacteria; phylum Bacteroidota; class Bacteroidia; order Bacteroidales; family Paludibacteraceae; genus Colicola. The sequence goes on from CAMUYI010000004.1 coordinate 63,726, forward strand.
TCTTTGACCATCCGTAACCCCTCATCCGTAACCTGTAACCCATCAAGCAATCCCGCTTGACCCATCAATAATGCGGTCAACTGGAATAGGCTGTTGCGGTGTTTCTGAAGGTAGGATAGGGGCGTATTGATGGCTAACTGCTCAAACGGCAGACTATTGGTATGAAAACCGAAATTGCGTGCCAGCGAGATATACAACGCATGTTCCCAACTGCCTTTGGTGATCTCCAATAGTCGTTCTATTGATGCCCGTTTGCATTCCAGCCTCTTGCGTAGTAAGGTCTTACGCCATCCGTCCGTCAGTATCGCCGGATCACGCACTAACTGCTCCGCGCAACCGATGCGACTGATAGCGCTATCCATCTGTTGGGCGGCCGCAAACAGGTCCGTCAGGTAGTCCTTGTCGCTCGGGTACTGCAACTCACATTGCGGCACGAGTTCACCGCGGGAGTTATAGATGGGTTTGTCAGCCGTACGAACGATATGCAGAATGACGCAGTCGTAGGCCTTGTCCAAATGATGACGATGCTTGATCCAGTCGCTGGAGCATACATGGATCTCGATGTTTCCGACCCATTCTTTTCCGTCGATATTCACCCGTGCATGGCTGTAATCGGGCCCTGCGTCGTGGTTATGTTCGCCCACCGACAGAATCTCTACGCTCCGTCCGTCTGTTGTCTGCTGCTTATATCCCGCCCACAGGCAATGTTCCCATATATAATGCAAAACTATTTCAGGCATACATCACGAATGAGAAAGGTGTCTGTTCAAGGAGGGAAAAATCACGGTGATAACGACAGTCAGTGCGAGTAGAGCGGGGTAGAAGAGCCAGGGAACGATAGACATGGCAGAGATACCTGCCAGACCGGAGGCCATGAGCAGTTGAGCGCCGTAGGGTAGGATGCCCTGAATGCAGCAACTGGTCGTGTCCAAAAGGGACGCAGAGCGACGTGGATCGATATCAAACTGTTCCGCTACCCGTTTGGCTATATCGCCGACGGAGAGGATGGCGATGGTGTTGTTAGCGGTACAGATATTGGCAAACGCCACGAGTCCGCAGATACTCCATTCGGCTCCTGCGCGGGTCTTGACACGCCGGATGATCAGATCGATCATAAACTCTAATCCGCCGTTATAACGAATCAGCGCAAAGATCCCTCCGGCCAGCATGGAGATCAGGATTAGTTCGCTCATCCCCATCACACCGGTAAGGGCGGCATTCGTCCATCCCATCAGGTCATAACTGCCGTCTGCCCATCCGGTGACCAGCGTGAGCAGACTGCCTAAGGACAGCACCATCAGTACGTTCATTCCGAAGGCCGCGCAGGAGAGAACGGCGAGGTATGGCAAGACCTTGGTAAAGGTTGAAAGTTGAAAGTGGAACGTGGAAAGAGACGCTTCGCTGGCTTCTGCGCCAAGGAAGACGTAGAGCACGGTGCCGACAATCGCAGCAGGTAACACCATCTTGATGTTAAACCGGAATTTGTCGGACAGTTTGCAGCCTTGTGTCTGCGTCGAGACGATGGTTGTGTCGCTGATAAAGGACAGGTTGTCGCCAAAGAAAGCACCGCCTACGACGGCGGCGGCCACTAAGGGAAGGGTCATCGAGGTCTTATCCGCCAAACCGGCTGCAATCGGCATCAGCGCCACGATCGTACCGACGCTCGTTCCCATACACAGCGAAGTCAGACATGCAGCAAGGAAAAGGCCTGCCAAGGCGAACTTAGCCGGCAAGAATCGCAGGGTGACATTGACCATCGCTTCGGCAGCTCCCATCTCCTTGGCTGTGGCAGCAAAAGCGCCGGCTAACATGAAGATCCAGACCATGAGCAGCAGGTTTTCACTACCGGCGCCACGGGAAAAAATCGCAATTCGTTCAGAGAACGACACACCGCGCGTAAGGGCCACACCTACCATGGCGGACACCACAAAAATAAATAATAACGGCGCGTTACTCACACCTCCATAGATGACAGCATTCACCATGAGTAACACGACCATCGCAAAGATGGGCGACAATGCCAACAGACCTTTTTTTATACCTGATTCCATTTCGTCTGCAAAGGTACAATAAAAAAATGACATACACAAGTGTGCATGCCATTTTCTTAACAAAAAGCATTAATTACTCCTCCTTTTTGGTTTTCTTAGCGGCAGGCTTCTTAGCCGGCTTCTCCTCTGCGGCTTCCATGGAAGCTTTGAGGTCTGCGAGAGCGGAGAGATCACCGAGGGTGGTCTTCTCTACCTTCGGCAGGTCGAGAGCGGGTTCTTCAGCCTTAGCGGCTTTCTTAGCTGCCTTCGGAGCTGCCTCTTTGCGCTCCTCCCATGTGCGGAGGTGCGAAACGAGGATACGCTTAGCGTCACGGTTGAGAATTTCGTAGAAATAATCGACAGAACGTAGTGGCGGAGAACTCTGAGTCAAGACCGTCGGCGCTAAGAGGAGACTCGTTGGCGAGGGTGAAAAGGGAGGAGCGCGCAATGAGGAAGATATAAGGGGAGGTAAGAAAATTACGATATGGAAAGGACCCGCTCGCATGCAGAAGGGTAGGGAAAAGAACAGCCTCGGGGAACTCCGCTCTCGCAGACGGAAGGGCTTTGGAAGCCGCAGAGGGGAGAGGGAGGCTAAGGATGGGGCTAAAGACAAAAGAGAAGGAGTAATTATTCCTTTTGGGGATTTAATGAGAGAGGCGATTCGACGAGCCGCATCTGTTTTATTTCCTTGATCTCTCCCAGGAAGAAACTACCTCTGTTTTCCTTCTTTGATTTCTTTGAAAACGATTCTTCCTTTCACGACTTTCTTTCTCGCGGTTTACCGCACCAACAAGCCGCGAACGTAGAGAGCACCTTATTAAAGGGGGAAAAGCAAAAAGAAAGAATACAAGCAAGAGATTAAGACAGGACAAAATAAATACAAGCCAAAGAAGTGCACTACTCCGTTTCGCCGGCAAGTTGGGCGTATAGTTCAAGACCTTTCGCTGTGAGGCGATAGGCTTGTTCGGGTTTGTTCGGTACTGATGCGTAAGCAAAGTCAATCAGACCTCGCTCCCAACACGGTTTCCAGTAGTTATATACAAAGATACAGCGGCTCTTCTGTCTCAATCCTACGTCTGCAACCAGTTGGCGTCGTGGTAGGACTTTCTTGCCAAGTGCCAGAACCAGTTTATATACGCGTGCCTCTTCTTTGTCTTTAGGTACAAGAAGCGGTGTTTTTCCCTTCTCGGCGGAGGCCACTCCTCCCGTTTGTCGGGAGGACGTTCCGGGTTCTTTGATTGCCTCGATATAGAAAGAGAATGGACGGAAGCCATCGTTACAACTGATCATTGCACTCATTGGGTTCTTCATCCAGCCGTCGAAGAAGATACCCTTACCTTGTGCGAGGGATTGAACAAAGGGTTTCATGGAATCCCATGCCGAAGGACACAAGCCTTCCGGACACTTGCCATTGACGGATATCCATTGTTGTCCTTGTTGGATGTCGCAAGCATGCTCAATGGGGTTTTCGTACTGGTCAATCAAGTCTTGATAGACCGTTTGGCGGATAGCTGTGATGCGAACTTTGTTCATGGTGCTCTGCAATTTCTTATCCTTATGGAACGATTATTTTTCAAATTCTGCTGCAAAGGTACGAAAAATAATAGACTTGTGCAAGAGATTAGATAAAAAAAGATACAAGCTAAATGATTTTTGTTATGAAAATAAATACAAGCTAATGAAGGAGTGTGTGGGTTTGGGTGCGTGTGGTGAGAATGTGTGTTGAGGAAAGGAGAAACACAGGTTTTAACCTGTACCTACCTACTAAATCGTTTGATTATTGCGTAGTATGCGGCATGGGGAGCCGCGTAGATGACTAAGAAAAAAATACAAGCAAAAGATAAATACAGGCAAAAAGAATACAAGCTAAAGAAGAGAGGATGAGGAAAAAGATACAAGCCACTAACCGGGAGTAATAAAATAAATACAAGCCAATGAGGGATAGCTTGTATTTATTTTGTGGTATGAGTGTATGAGTTATATAAAAAAGATACAAGCCAAGTGTTAGCTTGTACTTATTTCTATAGTGAGGTTGTGTGTTTGTAAAAATGATACAAGCCAAGTGTTAGCTTGTACTTATTTCTATAGTGAGGTTTGTGTGTTTGTAAAAATGATACAAGTTACAAAGATGTGTGAAAGTGTGAAAGTGTGAAATAAAAAACCGCTGACTCATCACGAGGGAGCGGTTGAAGACATTTGAACATAGGGTGTATCAAAATGTCCAAGGATGCGGACACTCGTCTTCAGAAAAGACGAGCACAGGACACCTTGTTGGATAACATCCAACCCAATGGACGATGATTATTTAATCGCGGCGCGTTCTTGGAGGTGTTGCTCTTTACGAGCGGCGCGGTTACGTTTCATTGTCGTATAATAGCCGAAGCCGGCCATGGGATGACGCCATTCTTCGTCTTCGATACGCTCCCATTCGGCGTTTTCGTGGCGGCGGAGTTTGAGTTCTTGACACCAGAAACGGATGTCGGATAAAAGGCGTTTTGTATACCTGAACATAATCGTAATGTTAAATGTTGAATGTTTAATGTTTAAGGGACTTTAGTTTACGCTTCAAGAAACGGATGACGCGTTGGTAGAAGTAGTAGCACTTGAACCATGCGTAGTAGAGAGGGAATGGAAGGAGATGATACATACGAACGATGTGGTTCGGTTTGATCTCCGGATAGTGGGTCTTCAGGAACTTGTCCCATGCTGCAAGACGCGGTTTGGCGGTAGCGGCATCAAAGAGACTGAGTTCATAGTAATGCCAAGTGCCCATCGATTGGTAGTTCTCTTCGGTATAGGCCTCGCGCGTACCGCCTTTTGGTACGACATGACGGTTTCGACGCACCCAATCGAGGAGGAAAGTGAGCACTTTGGTGACATCATCTGCTGCTCTGACAGCACGCACTTTGGGATCGAACGATTGTCCCGGACGACCTATATAGTAGCGATAGACGTTCAGTTTGGTATAGATGAAGTCTTTGGCAATCGCGATAGGAATGGCTTGTAGCGAGACATCATCGTACATAACATGCTCGCAGAAAAGCGGCAGGTAGGCTTGCATCATAGACGTGCGATAGACGGTGTCATGCGCGTAAGTCATGTCGTAGCCGTGACCTGTTCCGAGCCAATCGAAGGTGTCGGCATCGTAATGATGCTCAGGTGTTAGTTCCCAATGTTTGGTCTTTTCCGTGTAGGTGTCGGTTGCAGCATGGTAGTTCTGTCCATCCAGCATGACCATATCGACATCGACCTTGCCAAGATAGGTGATTAGTTTTGACAGTTGGTCGGTATCGAACCAATCATCGGAGTCGAGGTAAAAGAGGTACTTACCGACTGCGAGTTCTGTGCCGTGGTTCCATGCGCCACCGTGACCGCGATTCTCTTGGTCAATGACACGAACGATGCCGGGATACTGCTTCTCGTAGGCTTTGGCAAGGATGGCTGAGTTGTCGGGTGTACCATCATTGATGACTACGATATCAAGCAGTTGCAGTTGTTGTTTGTCCGGCACAAGGAGCGAAGATATACACTTGTCGATGTATTTCTCGACCTTGTACACAGGGATTACGATGGATAATAGTTTTTCCATATTATTTGTGTTTGATTTTTCTAACAAAGGTTGCAATAGGACTTGCAAGCCAAGTTGTCAGTTTGGTTAGTATCGGGCAATAAGCCACTATACGCACTTCAGTTGGCATCGGATATGTGCGGCACATGCGTTTGAGATCAGACAAGACAAGAGCGGTTGCAAGTGTTGGTTGTCATACAAGTGTTTGTTCTCCGACCACGGGAACTTGGTGAGGTTGCGCAAGCGAATCGAATAATGAATCTCATCTACACCAAAGGCATAGAGTGTAGCTGATAGTTTCGGGCAATCTACTTTCAATTTCTCACCTAAATCTATATGTCGAATGCCGCTGGCAACATGATCGAAGACAGTAGAATAACGAAGTGCACGACATGTTGAAAGCGGATTCATTGTATAGCGATAGGTCACGCGAGGACATACAGCAACCGATTCTGCTTGCACCAAGACGCTTGCCAACCAATCGCGATCTTCATGTTGACGTTCTTCTATAAACGGGATATTGATTTTTTCCATGAAGGAGCGTTTATACAAGTACGATGGCGGATAATAGAATACACCTTCTGCGTGATATTGCTCTGCAAACTCTTTGCCGGACATAATTGATTTCGGAGTTTGCGATAACTGGTGAATATCCATTCCCTCAGCTTTCTCTATCTCCATGTAGCCATATACCATGTCGGCTTTGGTTTTCAAGGCAATCTGCAAAGCTTCACTAAAACCATCTAATACCAAATCATCAGCATCGATGTAGGTGATATATTCACCGGTAGATTCTTTTAATCCACGATTGCGTGCTGCTCCTTGACGACGATTTAGCGGTTGACAGAACAACTTGACTTGCGGATATGATTTTGCATAGGAAGTAATCACTTCTCTTGTGTCATCCTTCGAACAATCATCGACAATGATAATCTCGTAGTCAGAGTTGTCCTTCATTTGAGCACGAATGCTCTCGATGCAAGGAATGATGGTGTCCTGACCATTATATACCGGTATAATGAATGAGATTGTCATGTGCTTAATCTTTGTTTAGTTTTTTGCGTACTCTTTCCAAAAGATAGAATACCGGTAACGGGTATTTCAAGAAACGTTTATCCATCTTGCCACGTCTCCATTCTTTTTGTTCCAAATGGAAATACGGCTTAAATTTATCAATGTATCCTTTGAACTCTCGCCAAGGCAAATAAGTCAACATGTTCAGCAGATAGCTACTATCAGAAGCCATGATGCAGTATATGGAGTTCAATCTTTCTGTGCACAATCCTTCTATTTGTTGCGAGATATATTCCATCTCATACTGATAAGTCTTAAGAAGCGATGTGATGTTTTTCTTTTTAACGTTAGCATTCATCGTTTGACCAGGACGACCAGATAAATAGTTATACAACACGAAATCGCAACAGATATATGATTTTGCATAAATGAATGGTAGCGCGTAGAGTATCGAATCATCGTACATTACGCCTTCCATGAACAGCGGATGTAATGGTTGGATAAGTTCGGTCTTGTATGTAGAGAACAAGAAATTCATCATGTTCGTCTTGCCATAGAAATCATCAAATGTGAATTGCTCAATAGTACGCACTTCATTGAGATGACATTCGGATATTTGCCACAGATCATTCTTTTGTGTATCTTCGTGGTAGTTATTCAAAGAAGTCATCACAACATCCGCTTGTGTATCTTGCAGAACGGACATTAGTTTATCCAGATTGGTCAGCCAATCGTCGGAATCGAGGAAGCGGAGATACTTGCCAGTGGCTTCTTTGAGACCGACATTCCATGCAGAGCCATGTCCGCCGTTTTCTTTGTCAATCTGACGGAAGGTTTGCGGATAACGCTTTACATACTCACGTGACATTTCTGCGGAGTTATCCGGAGTACCATCGTTAACGATGATCACTTCCAATTGCGACATCAACTTCTCATCTGCCAAGATACAAGAATCGAGGCATTTGTTGATGTACGGTTCTACCTTGTAAACAGGTACTACTATGGTTAAGAGTTTATTCATGTTTCAAGAATTTTAAGATTGCCAATAGCCAATTTGAAAAACTATAATATATAGTTCCTCTTCTCCATGCATAATTTCTTTTCTTTCTTATCAACTCAATTATATTAGTGGATTTCTTGATGAAGAAATATTGTTTAGAAGATCCGTTCTCAATAAAGCAATAGGAATCCAAAGCTGAAAGGTACACTTTGTGAGGAGTCTCAAAGAAAGTATTCATTGTAGGCAAAGCTATTCTTTCAAAAATATCTCTTGAATATACGCCTAATCCACATTTTACATATGCTTTAGCATACTCAACTAATAGAGATTCATGAAGACCCGTCCAATCATATCCATTAGTAAAGAAACAATCCTCCTCCATTAAGTCAGTAATAAAAACAGGTTTGTTATCCTTATAATCAATTGTCTTGGGTTCTTTATTAATACTAAAATAGTTTTCAAAAATAAAAATGAAAGGATGATTTAAGAATCGACTTGCAGGTAAATTGTCTTTTACATACTGATCGAACACCTGCACGTTATACTTACTTCGATCGACACCATCAACCTTGTTCCAAAGCAGATAGTAATATGCTGTCACTTCTGTGCATTTATGTGCAGTCAGAAACTCATTGAGCACGATAAGCGTCTTGCCGGAAGTTGTTGTATCGACTATCGCCACCTTGTCCGTTGTTGCTAAACCAATCTGCTTGTAGTACGCCAATTTGGCCTCTGCATTATCCTCATTGTACAATGCCTTGCGTGACATATAGACATACTCTATTCCCACTTCCGGAAATAGTGGCTGCATAGCCAGTGCAATCTTATGAATCTGATATGCATCCCGAGCACAGAAATAAAGCCGTTTCACACCTCGCTTTTGCGCATCAGCTAATACCTGGTACATCCACGAGCAATAGAACGGAGCGATGATATCCAAAACAAAATCGGTATGGGTATTCCATTCTGTGCTATAATGCAATGCGCGACCTAATCCGGCAAGGATACTCGGATATTTGAAACCAAGTGAATAGTCATTGTCAGCCCATTGTTGCTGATAAGGCGTATAAGCATGATAGACAAGCGTACATTTGATGCCTAATTTCTTGGGTGCGTTATAATCACCTTGTTTGTTGTCGCCATAGTGGTGCCAATGTCGGAAAGAAGGCATATTCTCTTGCTTGCGCACATATTCAAACAACTCTCCATCCCATTTCAACGCACCGCACTCGCAACTGACGTAGAGCGCATCTCCGTCTTGATAGAATCCGCTGTTACGCAAGATGTCGATGAGGAAATCGGACGATAAATACATGTCGGAGATAAAGATGATCTTGTCTCCATGTTTGCGGCACTCTTTCACTTTATCACGCATTGATAGCACCGGAACAAGCATCTCACGCTCTAATTCTTGCTCTAATTGACATAGTTCGTTCTTGGGTTTTATGTACTGGTGCGACCAATCAAATTCGGCCCAAATATCTTGGAGCGTATAATGCGGATTCTCTTGCCACAACTTATGATCTGCAACACGACGAGCCGCAACAAACTCTTGCCGAGCCCATTCCTGAGGTTCGTGGATAAATGCCTTTTGCGACAGCACATCCAGCATGTTCTCAGGTGTGCCGCATTTGCGTACAAGACACGTATCAAATATGTCAAAAGAGGAGATTTGCATTATTGATCTAAATCTTTAAAAAGTCCGCGTAACCCTACAGGATTCACAGAAATAATTTCTATTCCAGGATAGTATTGGTCAGCAAATTCTTTAAGTCCATACCAGAAACGTATTGAATCATCCGCATTTTGAGATCTGTTTTCCCCTCTATCTCTCATTCGCTCGTTTACAGATTCTTCATTCTTACTATTTGACGCATAATGACCAGAAGCGGAACAATCAATACCTACAAGAAAAATTTTCTCAGGCAAAGTGTAAAGCGCAAATTGCATTGCCTGCAACGATACTGTATTGAAATTGCCTAAAGGCTCGGATTCAAGATCGAGTGCATAACGCGATTTTTGAAATAATCCCATATCAGTTTTATAACGATACACATCTCCTTTCATTTTTGCAACTTCTGTTTCCGGAATCTGGAATTTTGGTCCTAAGTTTTGATCTCCAATGAATTTAGTGCTATCATACTCGGCGAATTGGGGGTAGATATGCTCTATGCCTAATTTATCAACAGAAAACAAATATGTAAATTTTACATTATCTAATTGGCAAGCACGGTTCAACCCAATGTACACACTATTTTCAAATGGTTTAAAATGACTTACAGAGGGCCCTGCTCCCACAATTACTACGCTTTTCCCTTGATTACAACCTTTGAACTTGAGAAAAGTGTGTTGATGTAGTTGAGCAGTAGCGATTAATCTAAGTTGCTTCTGGAGAAGAAGCTCATTATTCTTCTCTATTGTAGGTTCTGATATACTACGATAAAGGTTTCGCAGATATTTTTTTATAATACGTTTCAGGGACATATTCGGTATTTTTAGAATGCTCCAATATTATCAACTATCTCCATAGGGTCAGAATATCTGGCAATCTCCGAAGATACATTATTCTCCATCGAAAGTTTTTCGATTACAGCACCTATAATCAATTTTTCTTTTCTGGATGGAATAACTACTATGCCATCGTTGTCAGCAAAGATCAAATCGGATGGAGAAATTTCTACTCCTTGAATTTTTATAGTACGATTGAAACTATCCAAAGTTGCTCGTCCTCGTACATCCTTGCAATTAAAACCTTCCGAGAACACCGGATAGTGCATTTTAATAACATTATCTCTATCTCGCGTCACTCCACCTACAATTGTTCCGCTTGCACCAGAACGAATAGATAACATAGTATTTAGTTCGCCAAAGTAAGCGTAATCGGAGCACTCATTTTCTACTATTATAATATCATTGTCTGAGATTTCTGCATACGATTTTAGTGCATCATATATTCCATGAAAATCTTCTCCATCTGCCAATTTGCGAATCTTCAATGTTCTTGCGCGACCAAAGAGTTTGGTTCCATCGATATTACAACGCAAACCTGTAATTACCTGATTTGGCAAACCATTGTCATCCATAACATCCGAAAGTTGAGAACTATTAACAAGTTTTTTAAGAAACTCTAATTTACGATTCTCTTGTGCCTTCAAACCTTTAGATATAAACTCGGCTAATTCAAAATCAATCGGATAATTCACGTCGGTAGCCTCAATAGGTTCAGCATCCAACAGATATGGACGTTTGCCATATCGCCTTTGGTGATTGATAGCTATATCATGATTGGTGATATATAGCCCCATCGTTTCTACTATTGTATCAGGAAGATCTTTACTATTAGGGATATGCTCTCTATCGTAATTCGGTTCTTTTCCGGACCAAGTATATTGTTTTTCGCGTTTTACAAGGACAACTGAATCATATTTATCTCCTTGTTCTTTAAGGATATTCACACCCCGTTCTATCGTAGATGGTTTGATAAACGGAGAAGTTCCAAGCACTTGAATATATATATCGGCATCCACCTTTTTGGCTTCATTATAGAACAAACTATGTCCATCCGTTTTGTTTGTGGCTAATGCCGGATCACGCTTCAAATAGGTACAGCCAGTATATTTCCCCATCTCATAAATGGCATCCATCTCTGTATCGAGAAAGACTTCATCAATAAAATCACATTTCATTAATTTCTCCAAAGTATGAAGAAACAATGGTTTACCATCTAATAGTGAGGTGTTCTTGTTTTTAATTCGCTCACTTGTGCCTTTAACCGGCAAAAATGCTACTACTCGCATATTTTATCTTCTGTTAAATAATACAATCATTATAATCAAGCAACCCTACAAACTGCCCATTTTCATCAACAACAACAAAAGTGTGGCGTTGTGATTTGACAAAGAGATCTACAGCTTCTGACATTGAACTATCTTGATTGATAGTCAGAGGTGTTTTTGTCATTATCTTTTTTACAGGAAGAGTGAAAGCTTCTACTCCATATTGCTGTAAAGCACGACGTATATCACCATCAGATACGATTCCTTCTAACTTATTCTCGTTTAGAACAATCGCCAAGCCTAACTTGCCATTGCTTATGGTTAGCAAAGAATCGGCTATATTCATATCAGCGGAGATAACTGGAAAATTATCTTTACGCATCACATCCCTTATTTTCGTCAATAGTCTTTTCCCTAAACTACCTCCTGGATGAAAACGTGCAAAGTCTGCATCCTTGAAATTACGGACGTGAACCAGTGCACATGCTAATGCATCGCCCATAGCCATAGTAGCTGTCGTTGATGACGTAGGTGCAAGGTTTAATGGGTCAGCCTCATGATCTACTTTTACTGTTAAATGGCATGCTGCATTTTTTCCAAGTAACGATTGAGGATTAGACGATATAGCAATAATAGGAATATGTCTTTCTATAACGGGAGGAAGTATGCGGAGAAGTTCATCCGTATTGCCGGAATATGAAATAGCAAGCAATACATCATCTGATGAAAGCATACCTAAATCTCCATGATAAGCATCTAATGGGTTGAGGAAAAATGCCGGTGTACCTAATGAAGCAAGTGTTGCTGCTATCTTTTGTCCGACATGTCCGCTTTTACCAACTCCTGTAACTATGAGTTTTCCTTTGCATCGAAAAATTAAATCTACAGCATTTGAAAAATTCTCATCCAGAAATGGAATCATATCCAAGATTGCTCTTGCTTCATCTTGGAAACATTGGATTGCATATTGATTGATTTGTTTTTTCATTCTTCCTATATCTATTTTTTAAATACCGTGACCATCGTGGACGTTACTAGTTATTGAGGATTTTTTCCGCTGCATTTATGGCTGATTCGATGGTTGGAGCCATGTCGTAGTATTTATACTCAGCAAGGCGACCACCAAAGAGGACGTTGGGTTCGGCAGCGGCGAGAGCACGGTATTGGTCGGCAAGGGAGTTGTTGCGGTCATCGTTGACAGGATAGTACGGTTCCATGCTGGGTTGGAACTCGGTGGAATATTCTTCGCTAATGACTGTTTTGGGATTGTCATAGACGGCTTGACCAAAGGACTCGAAGTGCTTATGCTCGATGACGCGGGTATAAGGCACATCGTGCGAGGTGTAGTTAACTACTGCGTTACCTTGGTAGTTAGGCGTGTCTTCGATGCGGGTTTTGAAGGAGACTGTGCGCCAATCGAGACGACCTAAACGGAAGTCGAAATACTCATCCAATTGTCCTGTATAAACGAGTGTGTCGGCTATCTCTCGCCAGGAATCTATATATTCACGGAAGAAGTCGCAGTTGGTTTTAACTTCTGCGCCTTCAAGGAGTTTGTCTATGAGAAGATTGTAACCGCCGATGGGAATGCCTTGGTACGGATCGATGAAATAATTGTTGTCAAAGACAAAGCGCAAAGGCAGACGACGAATGATGAAAGCCGGAAGTTCGGTGCAAGGTCGTCCCCATTGTTTCTCGGTGTACTCTTTGATGAGTTTTTCGTAGATGTCGCGACCGACGAGCAGCAAGGCTTGTTCTTCGAGATTGCGTGGCTCAGATCCGCCAAGCATGGCGGATATATCAGCGCGTTGCTCGGCGATTTTCGCATGCGCCTCTTCAGGAGTATGAACACCCCACATCTGATAGAAGGTGTTCATGTTGAAGGGCAGGTTGTATAGTTCACCGTGGTAATTGGCTACAGGGCAGTTGGTGTAGCGATTGAAGGGCACAAGGGAATTGACGAAATCCCACACGGCTTTGTTGGCTGTATGGAAGATATGCGCACCGTATTTGTGCACATTGATGCCTTCGGTTTGCTCGCAATAGACATTGCCGCCGAGTTGCGGACGTTTGTCTATGACGAGACATGACTTGCCTGCCTGGCGGGCTTTGTAGGCAAAAGTTGCTCCGAACAAGCCGGAACCAACAATAAGAAAATCGTACTTCGGACCTTTATACATAAAACGCGGATTCCTTTTGTTGCTTATCCGCTCATTGAGGTCCTGAGAAAACCTGTGCAACCGAATAAGCAATGCAGAAACCCACGCTGTGTATATATGAGCACACACGCATACCTATATGGTACACGCGGGCGTATTATACACCCATGAGCATCTACTGCTACTTGTTTTCGAGTTGCTATTGAAGTTTCTCAGGTTCCAATGAGTCAAAAACAAGCGTTAGTAAACGCCATTAACTATGTCTGCTCCCTCACCCTGTGACATCCATGCAGACACCCCAGCGTGAGTTTGCGGGTGCAAAGGTACAAAAAAAATATGGATTATACAAAAAATTGGGCGGGAAAGTGATAGATTTCTACATTTTGCAGGCAAAATGAGGAAAAAACGGAAGATGAAGATAGAATTTTGTGTGAAAGTGTGAAAGTGTGAAAGAGACGAGCATTGCTGCTCGCCTCTTCCGAATCTCGTGTTTGACATCACGAGCACTGTACAAAATTAGAGTTTCTTCCACCTCGTATCGGAGAGTTTTTCGATCTTGTGGTTGGTACGCCAGCGGTTGAGGACCATGCTGATTGCAGAACCTTTGACGGACTGACCTTTGCGAGCACGGAGTTTGATGAGGTCAGCTGTTGTGAACTCGGCAGGCAGCAAAGCAAGGAGTGAAGCGGCTGAACCTCTTTCGCCGGAAAGCACTTCGAGTGCGCCGGACAGTTCTTGCTCCATCTGTTCGCCCCAGAGTTCCATCTGATTGCGGAAGACATACTCGGCAACCCATTCTGCGAACTGACCTACGGTCTTGGTGAACTTGCGGTTTTCGAGCAAGTAACAGAGCATACCTGCACGGAATCCCATCACACCGGCACGACGACGGAGCGTGTCCATAGCGTGCGAGTCGGCTTCCATCGCCTGTTGCCGTTTCTGTTCGAGCCAGTTGGCAATAACCGTGTTCAGTTGCGGACAACTGATGTGGACCAGACCTTTGGTGTCCGAATTCAATTCGGACGAAACAGACGCTGTTTTTCCTATCGCATCCAACTCTCTCGCCCATCTTATTATTTCTGCTTTTTCGGCTTCGGAGTACGGAGCAAAAACGGGGATTTCCGTGAAACTGGTGTCGGGAAGTTGCGCGAAACACACACGGGTTGCGAGACCGTTTTCGAGGTCTTTGAAGAAGCGACGGAGCGAGTTCGGTGTGCCGGTTAGAAGCAAGTTGTAATACACATGGATATGTGCGTTGAAACTCGAATCGGACATGTAGGCTTGACCGTATTCCGCATTGTCGAAAGCCAGACGGTAGATATCCGATTTCTGCGACCAAACACCGGCACGTTCGGACTTGACCAGCGTGTCCATTTCTTCGCCGATACCGATGAGGTGTTTGCCCTCTGCATAGGTGAGCAACTGGAGCAACTTGGCAATCGAAATGGCTACGCCATTGTTACGCGGACAAGCGTGCGGGTCTTCCGGTTGGTTCTTGCTGTTCTTCGACGCACGGAGTTTATCCTTGTAGGCTTGCTCTTTCTCGCGTTCAATCGCGTCTTGCTCGTTGATCGGAGTGAGCAGCAGATCCAACGGTTTGCGGATGAAGGACTTACCTGATGCAGCCGGAGCGGTGATACAAGAGAAGAACGAGAGCGATTGTTCCTGACGGTCGAGGTACTCGAAACGGATGCGTGTTGCGAGCGTTCCTAATATCGGAAGACTTGCGATGACCATTGCCGGTCGGTAATCTTCGGGCAAACGGCGGCAGACGAGTTTGAGCAAACGCGGCAGTTCTGGTAATGCCAAGTCGGTTGATTTAGCCATTGGCGGAATACCGCCAAGAGCAGAACACTCTCTTTCACAAATAGCTATTGCGGACTGGAGCACAGTAGGCAGATAGCCTTTGCGTGGACGACCGATAGCGGACGTGATGACTTGTCGGCGTTCCGGTTCGGAGAGACCAAAAGTCGGGAGCACTTGCAGTAACAGATCGACGTTGAAATCACAGATGTAGCGCATGTAGTTAGCGAGTGTGAAATAAACGGTGTTGCGTTCGCCTTGCTCGGCTCCGTCTGCTGCTCCGATGGAGAGCATGAGTTGCTGCACGATGTCGGCATACGGAATGCCACGATAAGAGAGACCGGCTGTGCCGGTGTCGGAATCCGATTCCGACGCAATGGACGAAACTTCTTGATGAGGTGGAAGCGCAAGAAGTTCGCGGAGATCAGGACGGTCTTCTTCGGAGAAAAGTCCGGCAGCATATATCCAAAGGATATAATCACGCGGGACAACGTAACTGGCACGTGCCAAATCCTTTGTCACCGCGTCATATTCCTTGATCCCAAGGACAGTAGCGATACGAAGCTGAGCAGCCTCGATGGTTTCGAGTTGTCGGATGGTATCCGACCCAATGGACGCTGTTTTCTCCGCGCTGACGCCCGGAGCACCCGACAAAGAAAGACGCTCACCGATGATGCGCAAACCCTTTCCGCTGGCAGTAATAGCCACAAGATAAATCTTGTTGTCGGAGAGGAGTTGGGTGTTGAGGGAATTGAACCAATCGCGGGGATTGTCAACATGATCAACGTCCAACATGGCGAGACCGGACGGGATAGCATCTGCGCTGACGCGCTTGCCGTTACGGAAAGACGCTGCGTGTGGAATGATGATAGGCAGACGACGTTTGAGCGCTTGTTTGCGGTCGTTGTAGTTCTCGTCGTTCGGGTCGAGTTCTGCAATACGGTCGCATAGGTTCTTCACTTCGGGACTGTCGATGAGTTTGTCCCAGATTTGTTTGGTAAGCGGCATCGGTTGGCCGCTTGTCAGTTTGTTTTGATAAGATATTCTATTTTTCATTGTTGTTAATGTTTGACTTATTTGCATTCCATTTGTCCTGGTGACGCCAGTTGTAGCCGACCGGATGAATTTCTTCGTGGTCCTCGGGATAGGGTTTTCGCTCCTTCTTGGCACGCTTGCCAACGGCTTTCTGCATGGCTTTCCATTGCTTGTCGGTCACTTCCATTTTCTCCACAGTTTGCGTGTTGAACTTGTCGCAATCGACGATGATGTCTTGCATGGTTCCCCGGCAGTGCGTTTTGAGCGGCACGCCATTGACACCTCGCACCCATCCTTCTTCGGCATAGT
Source organism: uncultured Bacteroidales bacterium (assembly GCA_947164985.1). Lineage (GTDB taxonomy): Bacteria > Bacteroidota > Bacteroidia > Bacteroidales > Paludibacteraceae > Colicola. Next base: position 80,420 of record CAMUYI010000004.1, read on the forward strand.
AGGGGCAGTCCTTTGAACAAGGACCGCCACCTGTTACTACAGATACTACTTGCCGCATTTTGCTACCTCCTCTTCCAAGTTGATGTCAGCCAATGCTTCACCAATCTGCTCTGTCTCGGAAACGATGATGTCTGCGAGTTGGTGACTGTTGGTGTTGCAGTCCTCATGTCTGATGTAGAGCATCAGCATTGCGCCATTGGCATTGACGGACACTTTGCCGTGCAGCGAACCTGCAAGCGGATGCCACTGGAGTTCCTTGTGCTCGTTCGGCTTCTTGTTAGCAGCCGTTTTGCTTGCACCTTGTTCGACAAATCGGAACTTGTCCTCGTTAACAAAAGTTAAAATACCCTTTCGGCTTTCGCCTTCCTTAATCACATCTGCCTGGCCTTCAAAATCCACGTCCATGCAGAGGAAATGTTGTTGTTTCATTTTACCACCAGTCGGAAGGATGCGGTTTCCTCACTGTGAGGAGTTGCCGTTTTCTCGATTGGCGGTGCAAAATTACCGCTAATAAAGGAGGAAAAAGTCTATTTTTTAGACTCGCGTCTGCCGGATTTTTTTACATTGCTTGGTAGTACCGATGATATTTTTCGTACCAATTGTAGTAAGTTTGTCTGGAAGTGATGCCAAATTCAAGAAGAACAGCATCAAGCGTGCGCTCAATCTCGGCTTCCTTGTAGGTCGCAATACGATCTTCGATAAGAAAAAAGGTTAGTCGCCGCATATCCATAGCAGGGATGTACGGTGCTCGTTTGGTCAATTGATGGTCGGTCATCTGACGCACAAGATCTCGGATGGCGTCTTCGAATGGGTTTTGTTGTGTTACCATAATCGTGATTTTTTTAGTTAAACATTTGCTTTCTACTATACCTGAAAAAGTGCGAAAAAGGTTTACTTTTGGCGATTGGGGGAAATTCCAACTATCTACATATATCGCGATTTAAGGTGCTGAGGTTAACTCTTTCGCGCGCGCCTAGACAAGTGTAAGTATATAAAACCTTACTTTTTTTTCGAAGAGGCAGTTGTTAGCACTACTTATTGTTTGCTCTACCTGCTGTTAACTCCTGACGTGTTCTCTCTCTACTGTTCACTCTCCCTACTGTTCACGCGTTCACACATTCACACATCGAAATATCTTCCGATTTTTCTCATAATAATATAATAATTATTATATTTATTATGGAGTTTATATCAAGACATGATGCTGCGTGAAAATGTGAAGGAGTGAAAAAATTAAAAATTATGTAAAAAAAGTTGCAGAAAAATTTGGAGAAAGGAAAATGTTTGACGTACCTTTGTCGTCGAATTCAGAGATCAACGATTTCGTTACTCCGTAACTCATGTGGTTGTCTCGAATTCTCCTCTTCCCGCCGCAAACACTCCGTTCGGTTTACGTCGGGAGCCCTAATGCACTGAATGGTCACGTTCGGGATGGTCGCGAAATGGTCGCGAGAAAGGAGGCAATATGATAGCAGAAGTAATTATACCAATTGATGCGCTGAGAGGACAGCTTAGAAAAGACGGATACTACTTTAGGATGTACAAGGGCAAACAGATTGTGCAGCGGTGTCCGAACCGGAAAGAGCATGTCAAGACAGCGAATGAGCAGGCGAATCAGGAGCGATTCATCGAGCGGTATAGAAAGAAAAAGGATGCCGATTGCCAATCGGCGTAATACAAAGAAAAGAAACCTCGGGCCTGACGTCCCGAGCACATAACAAATATTATTAACCATTAAACCTAAACTTTAAAATTATGGCAGAGATTAAGCCTATGGCTCTGATTGAGAGCATGAAGAAGAAAGTGTGTGAGCACAGCGATGTGTACTTCCGCACGAACAAGAAAACCGGTAAGGTCTATACCGGCAAGTTGTGTAACCCGTCCACGAAGGAGCCGAGTGCGGCGCAGACTGCTGCGAAAGCGCGTTTTGCGAAAGTGTCGGCGGCTGTGCGTGCGATTCTCGCAGGATCGAGCGAGCAAAAGACCCAATTGGTGGCTGAGTACAACGCTCAGAACAAGATTGGTTCGTTGTTCGGCTACGCGATGCACAAGCTCAACTCCGATTATGATGCCGATGGCAACAAAATCGGGAATTGAGAATTGAAAATTGAAAATTGAGAATTGAAAATTATTGTTGAACCTTTAAAACCTTAACGAAAATGGCAAAAGTAGAATGGAGTGCCGGTATCGATCATGTATCCGGCGCATTGAGCAAACCGAGTAAGAGCGGTCAACACAGTTGCACCAAGATGTTGCTGGGTACGCACCGCGTAGCAGCCACTGAGTCGAAAGACTGTAACCGTCTGTACCTCCGCAGAAAAGTGGAGCGCAGTACTCCGCTGTCAAACCGTGAGGTAGCAGTCCGCGCACGCTTCACCGCTGTACGCGCAATGGTCGCAACCCGTGCAGCCGACCTGAGCAAACAGTTGGCCGACCAACAGGCCTTCATGGCTCAGAAAGACCAACCGGGCGGCCGCAGGACGTTGAAAGCCTATTACTGGGCGATCTGTGGCGCGGAGTACGACCAGCAGCACAGCTAATGAAAGGAATCTAAACAATGAAATTAGACATCCAATTAGTGACCGCAGCCGTGCTGTCAGTAGGTGGATTAGTTCTCTTGTTCTGTGGGACGTATATTGCCCCACAGGGCGAGATTCATGAGAGCCTGTTGGTCGGTTTCGGCGAAGTAGCGACCTTTGCTGGGGCACTATTCGGCATTGACTATACTTACAAATGGAAGAGTAAGCATGGAAACCATCCGCCTAATCAGGGCGAGTAGAGACGGCAAAGCCGTTCGAGGGTGCTTGCATGTGGAAGGGCAAGAGATTGCGACGCTTGAGAATGCAGATTATATCATACCTGTTGGGATATATGCGATCAAAGTAACGTGGTCGCCACGATTCAAGCGTATGTTGCCCTTAGTGATGCAAGTTCCCGGGCGCAGCGGAATACGCATCCACAGAGGTACGAAACCGGAACACAGCAAGGGTTGCATCTTGGTAAGTGCAGTCAACGAGCAAGAGCTCACAGCGAAATGGCTTGCGTTGCAAGCGAGTAAAGAACCTATTAAAATCATAATCGACAATGAAAACTGAAAACGAAGACAAAGACTGGGTGAAAGTCCTATTTGAAGTAATCATCAAGATTCTTACGCTGGGTTTCTACCACATAGAGAAACACCGACGCGCTTGATCTAAAACTGCGCGTGACTCGCAGCACAGCCGCTCGATTACGCTATGTTTTGATCTACGCTTCCCCCATAGCAAACGCTACGCTGGTTTACTCTGGGGACCCTGTTAAACGATAGAGGGCGTCCGCAAGGGCGCCTTCTTTGTGTAAGGTGATTCACAGATTCTTATCTCTCTGCGTTCGAACGATTATGTGAATTTTGGTGAGAGCAAAATTCACATTTTCACAGATTCACACAAAATTGTCGGTTGATTCACAGATTCTCCGCCGCTGCGCTCTGTCGATTATTGCTGCGCAATTCTCACACAAAAATGTGGCTAAATGGTAACGTCCGACCGATGGTAATTTTAGAAAAAAGAAAAGAGCTTTTCCCCCTTTAATTTTGCGGAGTGAAACGGAGCAGAGAAAGAATAAGAGCGAAGCGCGAGAAAGTGAAACGTGAGAAAGAAAGTCGTGAAAGGAAGAATCGTTTTCAAAGAAATCAAAGAAATCAAAGGAGGAGAACAGAGGAGCTTATTCATGGGAGAGATAAGGGAATAAAAAAGAGGAGCAGTTTTGAAAAACTACTCCTCACATTAAATCCCAAAGGAATAATTACTCCTCTTTTTTGGTTTTTTTAGCGGCAGGCTTCTTAGCCGGCTTCTCCTCTGCGGCTTCCATGGAAGCTTTGAGGTCTGCGAGAGCGGAGAGATCACCGAGGGTGGTCTTCTCTACCTTCGGCAGGTCGAGAGCGGGTTCTTCAGCCTTAGCGGCTTTCTTAGCTGCCTTCGGAGCTGCCTCTTTGCGCTCCTCCCATGTGCGGAGGTGCGAAACGAGGATACGCTTAGCGTCACGGTTGAACTCAATCACCTTGAAGCTGAGGGTGTCACCAACAGCAACCGGGCTCTTGTCTTCCTTCTGGAGGTGACGTGTAGTGCAGAATGCCTCCACGCCGTCCTCAAGGGATACGACAGCGCCTTTGTCGGTCAGTTCAACGATCTTACCATCAACGATGGTATCTACGCCGAACTTAGCCTCGAGCTCTTCCCACGGGTTCTCCTCGAGTTGTTTGTGACCGAGGGAGAGACGGCGGTTAGCTACGTCGATGTCGAGAACGACAACTTCGATCTGTGCGCCGATCTGGGTGAACTCATTCGGGTGTTTGATCTTCTTGGTCCAGCTGAGGTCGCTGATGTGGATGAGTCCGTCAACGCCTTCCTCGATCTCAACAAAGACACCGAAGTTGGTGAAGTTACGAACCTTAGCCCAGTGGCGAGTGCCAACTGCGTACTTGGTCTCCACGTTAGCCCACGGATCCGCCTTGAGTTGCTTGATACCGAGGGACATCTTACGCTCAGCGCGGTCGAGGGTGAGGATAACAGCATCTACCTCGTCGCCAACTTTCAAGAAGTCGTTAGCGGAACGGAGGTGCTGGCTCCAGCTCATCTCGGATACGTGAACGAGGCCTTCTACGCCTTCTGCGATCTCAACGAATGCGCCGTAATCAGCCATCACAACAACCTTACCGTGTACCTTGTCGCCTACCTTGAGGTTCGGATCGAGTGCATCCCACGGGTGCGGAGTCAACTGCTTGAGACCGAGCGCGATACGTTTCTTCTCCTCATCGAAGTCGAGGATAACGACGTTGATCTTCTGGTCGAGTTGCAGCAACTCGTGCGGGTCGTTAACGCGTCCCCAGCTGAGGTCGGTGATGTGGATAAGACCATCCACGCCTCCGAGGTCGATGAAGACACCGTAGTTGGTGATGTTCTTAACCGTACCTTCGAGTACCTGACCCTTCTCGAGTTTGCCGACGATCTCAGCCTTTTGAGCCTCGAGTTCAGCCTCGATGAGTGCTTTGTGGGAAACAACGACGTTGCGGAATTCCGGATTGAGTTTAACGATCTTGAACTCCATCGTCTTGCCGACGAGGATGTCATAATCGCGAACCGGCTTCACGTCGATCTGGCTACCCGGGAGGAATGCTTCCATGCCGAGTACGTCCACGATCATGCCGCCTTTCGAACGCCATTTGATGTAACCGGTAACGATCTCACCTGCGTTGTAAGCCTCGTTAACGCGGTCCCAAGCGCGAGCGGTGCGTGCCTCATTGTGGGAGAGCACGAGTTGGCCCTTCTTGTCCTCCTGGCTCTTGATGTAGACTTCTACTTTGTCGCCTACTTTGAGCTCAGGATTGTAACGGAACTCAGATGCCGGAACGATACCGTCCGACTTGTAGCCTACGTTTACAACGACTTCGCGTTTGTTGATACTGATGACGGTACCCTCAACGACTTCGTTGTCCTTGATGGCGCTCAGGGTGTCATTATACTTTTGGATTTCTTCTTCGTTTTTTGTGCCTTGCTGTTGTGCTTCATAGGCATCCCAGTCGAAGTTCTGGAGAGAAAGATTTTCTGCCATGTGGTAGAATAAAATGGAAAATGGAAAATGGAAAATGGAAAATGCATTTTCGAGTTCCCAAGTCCCGTTAAAGGGTTAAACATGTTAGCCTTTTCTCGCCTCATAAAAGCGTTTTCTACAGACGTTTTTCTCGAGCACAAAAGTGCTCAGTGACGAAAAAAGCGTGCAAAGGTACACTTTTTTTTGGATATGTGCAAATTTTTTTGTAATTTTGCAGCGATTTTTTGAAAATTGTTAAATATACTGGATATTATGGCTAAGTACAAATGGAGTTATGCGAATGTGGGTGGTGTGACGCGCGTTCGTATTCAGACGGCGGAAGATATCCGTCATTTGGGTGAACTGGATAAGAAAAAATGGACGGTGCTGTCTTGTCCTACGACAGGTCTGGAGATCAGCAGCGATTCGTTGAGTCTGATGGATCTCGACGGCGACGGTAAGTTGCGTGTCAAAGAAGTCATCGCTACGGCAGAATACCTCTGCGGAGCGCTCAAGGACCCGGAGACGCTGTTTGAGCAATCCGATTCTATCGCAATAGATAATATTGCCGATGAATCGATCAAGGCTGTAGCCGAGAAACTGGCTACAGACGGCAAGGTAAGCCTTGCGGCTGTACAGACTGCCATCGATGCAGTCACCATCGAAGAGCAACCCATTCCGGCGGCTCCGCTGGAGGCGGATGTCATTGCGGCTTACAAAGAGAAGAGCGCCGAATATGCCGCTTACTATGAGCAGGAGAAACTACAGAAGTTGGGTCTCGCTGTCATTGCGGAAGATACGCCGAAGCCGGGCATGAAAGAGGCAGACTTCTTGAAAATGGGTAAGCAGATCGCAGACTACGAAGCAGCAAAGGCTGCTGCTGAGACCGCGAATGCAGACGCACTCGCTGCCGCCAAAGCGGAGTATATGCCGCTGCGCAAGTTGCTGCTGCTGCACCGCGATTTCTACCGCCTGCTGCGGAACTTTGTGACCTTGGAGGATTTCTATGACCGAGACAGCCGTACGATTGCATCGTTTGAGGCCGGTACACTCATTATAGATCAACGTGCGTGCAAGTTATGTATGCGCGTGAATGATCCGGCGAAGCATGACAGCCAAGCGCCGCTGAGCGGCATGTACCTCGTGTACTGCAACTGCGTGAACCAGAAGAGCGGAAAATCGATGGCGATCGTGGCGGCAGTGACGCAAGGTGAGGTGAATAACCTGAGTATCGGTAAGAACGCGGTGTTCTACGACAACGACGGCCTCGACTACGATGCGACGGTGACGAAGATCATCGACAACCCGATCAGTATTCGTCAAGCGTTCTGGACCCCGTACCGCAAGTTCTCCAAATGGATCGAAGAGAAGATCAATAAGAGTGCTGCCGAGAAAGATGCGAAAGCATTCGGTGACTTGACCGCCAAAGCCGATGCGGCTGCCGATCCGAATGCGGAGAAGAAACCCGCGTTCGACATCGCGAAGTTCGCCGGTATCTTTGCCGCCATCGGTATGGCCTTAGGCATGATCGGTACAGCGCTGGCATCAGTAGCGCGCGGTATGAAAGGCTTCACGTGGTGGCAGTTGCTGATCGTATTCGTATGTATCTTGCTCGTTATCTCGGGCCCGAGTATGATCATGGCTTGGCTCAAGTTACGTCGCCGTAACTTAGCGCCGGTACTGAACGCCAACAGTTGGGCTATCAACGCAGATGCGATCATCAGCGTACCGTTCGGTCGCACGCTGACAGAGCAGGTGAAGTTCCCCGTCGTCAAGATGCCGAAAGTGAAAAAGAGCCATAAAGCAAAGAAAGAGGAGGACGATTGATGAAAAGGCATTTGGTTATTAGTCTGTTTCTGGTCTTGGGTCTGACGATGGCCCAAGCCGATAATGTGTTCACGGAGGACCTGGGTCTCAATATCCCGCTGGACTCCGCGGCGGTAGATAGCGAAGGGGATGAGTTGGAAGAGCTGGATGATATCGACGTGAAGTCGAGTCAGTTGCCGGAGTGTCTGGCAGGTCTCTTCTCGCATGACACCCTGATCCTGGGTTGTGACCTCGATCTGCTGCCCAATAAGATCATCGTGCGAACCAAGGATGGCGATGTGATCTATAAGATCGCGCCGCAGTTTTTGCTGGATACCAACCTCATCAACCATCACCCTGCGGACAGCATCTACCGCTTCCTATGGACGGACGAGCGTGTGAACCCGTACGGGACGATGTTCGACAGCCTCAAGGACGATGTGCATATCCCGATGTCAGGCTTCCGTCTGCCGCACCCGGGCTACGTGACGAGTCCGTACGGATGGCGTCGCAACCGCATGCATAAGGGTACGGATATCAAGGTGCAGGTAGGTGACTCGATCCGTTCGGCTTGGGCAGGTCAGGTACGTATCGTCGGATGGGATCCGAGAGGGTACGGTTATTTTGTAGTCGTTCGTCATGAGAACGGACTGGAGACCGTGTACGGCCACCTCAGCCGTCCGATGGTCGATGAATACGAGATGGTGCCGGCCGGCTATGTGTTAGGTCTGGGCGGTAACACAGGTCGTTCGACCGGAAGTCACCTGCACTGGGAGATCCGTTACTTGGGCGAAGCGATCAATCCGGCCAATGTAGTCGATTTCGGTTCGGGTCAACTCAAGAACGCGAACGAGTACGTGATCGGTATCAAAGCGATGAAACAGGCGCGTGCTGAGGCTGCAGCACGTAAGTACCACAAAGTACGCAGCGGCGACACGCTCAGCGGCATCGCGAAGAAATACGGTACGACCGTCAAGAAACTCTGTGCCCTCAACGGCATTAAAGAGACCAAAATTCTGCAGATAGGAATGAAGATACGAGTGAGGTGATTGACGATTGGACGATTGACGAGGTACGAATGATTGACGATTTTTATAAATTGTACGATTGATTCAATAGAACAATAACTCGTAAATCGGAAAAGTGTTCATTTGTAAATTGTCAATTTATTCATGGTGATAGGGTTCGCCTCGAAGAATGGTCATTGCGCGGTAGATCTGCTCAATGGCCATTAATCGTATCATTTGGTGGGAGAAAGTCATCTGACTGAGGGATATCTTGCCGTTAGCGCGGTCATAGACGGCTTGGCTGAAACCATACGCACCGCCGATGACGAGCACCAGATCCCGTCCTGCCGCCATCTTACGTTGGAGGAAATCGGCATACTCGATGGATCGGAACTCCCTTCCGTGTTCGTCGAGTAAGAGCACATCCATAGCCGGCGTGAGACGTGCCAAGATAGCTTCGCCTTCGGCGGTCTTGAGTTGCTCTTGCGTAAGGGACTTGGCGTTCTTGATATCGGGTACGACGACGAACTCAAACGGGATATAATGTTTGAGTCGCTGTTGATAATCGTCGATGAGTGCACTCAGGCGTGCATCAGTCGTCTTTCCCAGAGTCAGCAAGCTTATCTTCATCGGTGAAATAGAGATTGCAGTCTTCGCCCGTCCAGGTGAACTTATAGATCACGTTATGGCCCATGAAGCCGTCATACGATGTGATGGCGGTGTAATAGGTATGTCCCTCCTGGAAAGCTTCGTCGGAATTGTACCCGTCGTTCTTGGTCACATGCACTCCATAGCGCACCATCTCTGTGAGGTCATACTCCGAGTACACGTGGAAGAGTTCCTTGAAATACACTTCGGGCGTGGCGCCGTATTCGTCCGCCAACCAGATGCTGTCCCGCGTGGCGGCTAGGTAGGGGAAGTAATAATTGATCGACCCGTCCTTGTCGTTGATGGGGTAGATATAATCATATACATCGCGTACGCGGTAGTCAAAATGGACATTATAGATGCTTTTGTCGGCGGTATGGACAGTTTGCAGGTACAGTTTACCGGTGGGTTTCTGTGTCTCGGGATTGACCACGAACGCATATACCCAGTAGTCCGAACCCGGCTTGAGGTTGGTGAAGATCTTATCCACCTCTCCGTACTGGAGCGAATGGCTGGCGAAGGGCGCAATATACGATTCGCCGGCTTCGAGTAACCAGTACCGCCATTGGAGATAGTTGATATATGCCGAGTCGATAGCCAGCGTCATGAACTGCTTTTGGTAGTCATAGGGGTGAGACTCTTTATCCACCGGTACGCAGTCGATCAGGTAATACGCATCTTTGCTGGTAGTGAATTGGCATTCGATGAATCCCGCCGAAACAGCCCCAACCTGCATGGTGATGGAGACGTCCTCCGTTTCCCACTTGGCTTCTTCCAGCCGGCAGGATGTAGCACAAAGTGCTACGACCGTTAGCACTGTTAGACCGGCTGTAAACAGCCTGTTAGACCGTTTCACTGTTAGACCACTATCGTTGTTAGACTTATTCATACTGTTTGCTCTCTTCTTCTTCCTGATGGAGGAGGTTATTGACGGCTCCGATGAAGCGCACGCAGGTCGTACCATGTGCGCCGTAATGGCCGAAATTATAGGTTATATTGGCGGTAGACCATTTATTCTTGGCATTGGTGGCATTGGCGAAGGGGACCGTCTCGTCATCCATGGAGTGCATCAGATAGACCGGTGCTATGGGTTGCCAGTTATAGGAGATGATCGAGTTGGCATTCATCGCTTTGTACAATTCGGCTACCTTGAGGGAAGTCTGGTCCATGGCCTCTTTGGTGAGCAGTTCATGGGTGACCTTGGTGCCGATCAGACCATTGAGTTGGTGGGTGCAGAATTTCTTACTGTTGATCCACGGGTCCAATTTCGCGCACAACCAGTCTTGCATCATATCGGACATCTTGATGCTAAGGTTATTACCCTTGATCATACCTTGCACCACGAGTGGTACGGCAACGGGATAATCGGCCGTATCGGTGATGACAAACCGCTCGTAGGTAGCCTTGACATCATAGGGCCCGCCGCCTGCAAAAACACGGTGGATAGCAATATGTTTCGGATCGGTCTCATGATCATACTCGGTCTCGATCAGATGCTGCACGGCCATCGTGTTAGCGCCGCCTTGACTGTAACCCATCAGGATGATCTCGGGGTTCTCCGGTGACCGTCCTACGGCTTCCAACCAAGGGCGAACGGCGAGGAACATATCGACCACATTCCGCGCGGTGAGGTCCATGACGAGGTAGGGATGCGGCAAATGGGCGGTGATGCCGTAACCGAGATAGTCCGGAATGACGAGCCCGTAACCCTGTTGCACGAGGATGCCCTCCAGGGAGAAACAATTAGACGGCGCTTCCGCATTGGAGCCTACTGTGTAATGACTCACGAGGATCAAGCGTTTGGGTTTGCCTTCCTTAGGCAGAATCACCTTACCTGACAGACGAAGGCTATCCCAGTTACTGTCGATGCTGGGGTAGGTACCCACGATCTCAATCACTTTCTTCTGGTTGCCATACTTGAGTAACTCCTGAACGATGGCTGCGGCCGTCACACTCGTCGTTTGCTTGATCTTATTGGGACCCTTGGCTTCTTCTGCGGCTGCAAAATCGTTGACGGGAATACCATCCGGCATGTAACAGTTGTTGGGCAGACCTTGACTGAGGTCCGTCTCACCTTGACCGATCACTTGAAAGGGCATCCCTTTCGCCGCTTCGAGGTTCATGAAGTCCACGAACTCATCGTTGTGGAAGGTGCAGGAAGTAGCACAAAGTGCTACGACCGTTAGCACTGTTAGACCGGCTGTAAACAGCCTGTTAGACCGTTTCACTGTTAGACCACTATCGTTGTTAGACTTTTTCATTAGAATCGGGCTCCTATGCTGACGTTGATAATTCGTGAGGCGGCGAGATAGACATGGTTCTTATCGCGAAAAGCCGTCATGCCGCCGAAGTCGACTGCTGCGAACCAGCGTTGGTAGTTGGCGCTGATACCGAGGACGGTCAGGTTGGCTGCCAAGCCGACATCCGTATGGTCCTCTTTCTCATTCGTCTCCGTACCGCCGTTGATATCCATACCGAAACCGACGCCGGAGTAGAGATTGACGTTGGGGTGGAAGACCCAGGTAAAGCGAACGGTAGGCATGATCACGAGGTTGTAGAAATACTGCGGATCGCCGGTACCGATGATCGTACCCGTTCCGTTGCGTGTGACATTATCCCAGCCCACTTCGCTCATATCTATCATCGCACCCATCGAGAACCAATAACTGAACCGATATTGGTATTCGAGCCACAGGTGCTGGTTATGCCGGTAGTTCTCCTTTGTGGTATTGGTCCAAGTAGCCGGCATGGTCGTCACCGTGTAGGTGGGGTTATGCCATACCAGACTCTCGAATAACTGGTCTCCCCAACCGATACGAACCTCGTTATGCATGGTCAGATGATCCCATTTGGTCTCTGCCAAAAGGGTAGTGGAGAGTGCACCCAGGATGAGGAGTAACGTGTATAATCGTTTCATTCTTTTTTCAATTTTGCGTGCAAAATTACTGCTTTTTTATGACATATGCAAGTAAATCGAAAAAAAAATAATTAAGTTCGCAGTATCCTGCAAACAACAATCTTTTGCTCCAAAAACTAAAATAATACGAGTATAGTTTATTTTTTGCACCAAAATCTTGCATATTTGATTATTTTTTTGTAATTTTGCACCCGCAAATTATAAGTTTATGAGAAAAACAATCCTTCTTGCCGCATTGGCTTGCACGATGAGTCTGGCGGCGCAACATCAAAACGCGGCCTATCTGGCGTATATTCAGGAATGGAAGTCGGTAGCCGTAGAGAATCAGAAAGATTACGGTATCCCCGCATCGATCATTATGGCGCAGGCTTTGCTGGAGTCCGCCGCCGGTACGAGTGAGTTGGCTATGAATGCCAATAACCATTTCGGTATCAAGTGCAACAACGACTGGATGGGTGGTGTCTATTACTACGACGATGACAGCAAGGGTGAGTGTTTCCGTCAGTATCCCGATGCGGCGTATTCATTCAAGGACCATGCGCTGTTCCTGCAACGTCCTCGCTATGCAACCTGTTTTGAGATCGCGCTGGAGGACTATGAGGGTTGGGCACGAAGGCTCAAAGAGTGCGGTTATGCCACGGATATGAACTATGCCCCAAAGTTGATAAAGTTGATCGAGACTTATCGTCTGGATACCTTAGTGGCGTCGTCTAAAGATGCAGTGGCTCAAGAAGCGCCTGCTCAAAAACCGAAGCGTCCGTTGAAAGCGACGGTGGTGCGTAGGAGTGAACCGATCATGGTCATTCATAACGACCCTGAACCGGAGTATGTGCAGCCTCTGACGGCGCGTGAGGAGCGGGATAGTTTTCTGTTGTCGCACCCTAAGAAAAAGAATAACGGTATCATGTACGTCGAGGCGCGTGAAGGCGATACGTATGCGAATGTAGCGTTCCGTCTTAATGTGCGTGAACGCGAGTTGCGCGAGAACAACGATGCCTTAGGTCGTGACCTGGCGGTAGGCGATAAGATCTATTTGTCTCCGAAGAAGACGACCGGTAGTGAGGATTATGTATGGACCCGTCCGGGACTTTCTTTCTGGCGTTTGAGTCAAGACGAAGGCGTACAGATGGAAGCTATTCGCAAGTTGAATGAACTGGACCCGTCGATCCGTGTGTTCCGCACGCGTCAGCGTATCTATCTAAGAAAGGTGAAAGGAGAGAATGTCAACCACTAACTCCGCTTCCCTAACCGACGCGCTGGTGAGTTTCCTGCGCGAGAGCGGTTTAGAGCAGTCTGTGCTGGAGGTGCAGATCGAGGAAGTATGGCCGAAGGTGATGGGGAAGATGGTGACGAACCTGACGCGGAGCGTGGAAGTCAAAGACGGAATGCTGATTGTACATGTCTCTTCCGCCGCCCTCAAAGCACAACTGTTTGAGAACCGGTTCGAGTTGGTGCGTAAGTTGAACGAAGCCGTAGGGGCAGAGGTGATTCGGGATTGCAGGATTCTTGGTTAATGTACTATCCGGAGAACATAGAGCAGAAGATTGACTTCACGGTGGTTCGTGACGAACTGCTGCGTCGTTGTGCGTCCCCTCTGGGTCGCGAACGTGTGGATGCCATGCGTATGGAGACGGACTATGAGACCGTGACGCGCTTATTGGGTCTGACGGACCAAATGCTACACGCGCAGTCCGATCCGATGTTGAGTTTTCCCCGCGGTGACATCCACGATGTGCGGGAAGCGATCAGTCGCATTCGTATCGAGGGTTTGTTTCTGGACGAAGCCGAACTGGATGCCTTGCGCCATTCGTTGCGCTATGCAGCGGAACTGGAGGCTTTCTTTGCGTCGCTCGATGAGACGAAATATGGATTATTGAAAGAACTAGGCGGCCGAGGAAGCCTAGGTGTCCTGGGAGGCCTGGTGAAAGAGATCGATCGTATCTTAGACCGGTACGGCAAATTGGCAGACAACGCTTCGCCGGAGTTGGGTAGGATCAGGCGGGAGATGACGAATCTGCAAGGCAGCGTAGGCCGCACCCTTTCTTCGATCTTACGCCAAGCCAAAGCGGACGGGTTTGTAGAGTCCGATGCGACACCTACGCTTCGTGAAGGGCGGTTGGTGATACCGGTATCGCCGGCTTTCAAACGCAAGATAGGCGGTATTGTGCATGACGAGTCCGCGACGGGAAAGACGGTCTATATCGAACCGCAACAGGTGGTCGATGCCAATAACCATATCCGTGAACTGGAAGGCGTAGAACGCCGCGAACGAATACGTATCCTGACTGAAGTGACGAATGCGTTACGTCCCCAGACGCCGCAGATCTTAGCGAGTCAGGGGATGTTGGGAGAAGTGGATTTTCTGAATGCCAAGGTATCTTTAGCGCAAACCTTGCATGCAATCCGACCGGAGATACTGAACAAACCTCTGATCGAATGGTCGGAAGCACGTCATCCGGTACTGTGGATGCACTATGCGCCGCAGGGCAAGACCGTCGTACCGCTCTCGATACGCTTAGAGGCGGAGAAGAACCATGTGCTGGTCATCTCGGGTCCGAACGCGGGTGGTAAATCGGTATGCCTGAAGACCGTCGCTTTACTGCAATACATGCTCCAATGCGGCCTGTTGGTACCTGTGGCAGAGCAGAGTAGAGCGGGTCTTTTTGAGCGCCTGATGATTGATATCGGTGACGAGCAGTCGATCCAGGATGAACTGTCCACTTATTCGAGTCACTTGCGAAATATGAAAGCCTTTGTTCGTCAAGCGGATGAACGGACTCTGGTGCTGGTGGATGAGATGGGTACGGGTACTGAACCGCTGATAGGTGGCGCCTTGGCGGAAGCGATCTTGCGAGAACTGGTGAACCGGCATGTATTCGGTATTATCACCACCCACTATACCAACCTCAAACATTTCGCCGAGCAGACGGAAGGTGTGATCAACGGAGCGATGCTGTACGACCGCGGCGCGATGCGCCCCCTGTTCCAGTTATCCATCGGTCAGGCCGGCAGTTCGTTTGCCATCGAGATTGCCCGTCAGACAGGCTTGGACGAGTCCATTATCGCGTATGCGACGGATATAGTAGGTGAAGAGCATATCGATTACGACCGGCAGTTACAGGATATCGCCCGTGACAAACGGTACTGGGAACGCAAGCGGCAAGCGGTTCGTCAGCGTGAAAAAGAACTGGAAGCGAAGATCGCGGAGTACGAAGAGCGCTTGGCGAATGCCAAGAAAGAGCGCTTGCAGATCTTAGAGGAAGCACGTGAACAGGCGGCGGAGTTGTTACAGCAGTCCAATGCGACGATCGAACGAACGATCCGTGAGATCAAAGAAGCGAAGGCCGAGAAGACCAAGACCAAAGAGGCGCGGGCACAGGTGGAGGCTCTGAAAGAGAAAGTAGGTGTGCCGAAAAAAATGAAGGACTTCAAGGACCTGAAGGTGCTAAAAGGTACCTTACCTCCGGCTCCGTCCACGACCGCTTCCATCGTACGCCAACGTACCTTGTCTTTCAACCGCACCTTAGATATACGCGGCATGCGCGTGGACGAGGCAACAGAGGCTTTGATTGCCTATATGGATGACGCGCAGATGGTAGGTGCCGGCGAAGTAACGATCCTGCACGGTACCGGTACGGGTGCACTCAAGCAGTTAACCCGCGACTACCTGAATGAACTGAACCGCAGACGCCGCAAACGCGGACTCATCGCGCTCGAGTTCGGAGACGGCGATGTGAACCATGGCGGAGCGGGGCTTACTGTTGTGAGTTTGTAGATTTAAGATTTTTGATTTGATAGTATGAAAAAACGTATCCTTCTTTTTCTTTTTTCGTTAGGGCCGTTGATGCTGATGGCTTCTAATCCGGGCTTCGGTACGCGTAAGTACGAAGTGACCGGTATGGTAGAGTACAGTTACAATACGACATGGGGACACCATGCGAACTTCGATATGCAGGCTTTGATGCCGATCAATCCGCATTTTGAGATGGAGGCCAACCTGCAGTTATCTACCGCGAATGTGCATACGGGTATGGTGAAACTGCGCCCGAAATTCGAGTTGCCGGTAGGTGAGATGTTCCTGGAGTCGGACTTGATGTACGCCGCGCATGCCCGTACGCAGTTAGGCGACATAACAGCCGCCGTAGGCCTGGGATACCGTATGGATTATGTGTCGGTGACGATCGGTTCTTTCTTCCGTGTGATGGATGACTGGACCCGGTCCTGGTACTCCAATGAGACCTATTTGGTAGAACCGTTTAACCTGCTGTACCGCGTGGAGGTCTTCTGCCGTCCCCAGGATAATAACTGGAATTTGTCCTTTCTATTCAGTAATATAGACGATTATCATATGGAGCGCATGTGGCAACCTCTGTTCTCCGTACGCGCGTGGTATGACCTGACAGATCATTGGCGACTCAATATGGGCGTTCAATGCAAGCCGACGGGTATGTTCCATCTGGACGCTTCGTTCTATGGGGCAACCTTACGCGCGGGATGCACGTATCGGTTTTAAGGAGTTAGTGAATTAGCGAATTAGCGAATTAGAGAATTATGAAAAAGCACTTTCTATATATAGCATTGGCCGTACTGATGACGGCTTGTTCGGATGATTTCACCTTGGATTTGAAAGGTATGTTCAGTTCGAATGGAGAACCCGTCGATGTGCGTTTTGCACAATCGATGACCTATAATAACGACAAAGGCGAGATGCATCTGGATATGGGTTCGGACGATTATATGGTGTATGTCTGCACGGACAGCCATATCACCCGTAACACCCATGTGAACCTTGACTATTTTATCGATACGTACAATGCCGAGACGGCACCGAAGATTGCAATTCATCTGGGCGATCTGATCGATGCGCAGAAGAACTTTCCCTGTGCAGACAGCGTATTGAGTTTGGCGAACGGTCCTCTGTTTATCACGCCGGGAAACCACGATGTGTATTTCCAACAATGGTCGATCTATCGGTCCTATTTCCATACCGGCACTTATTGGTTCGACACCAATAACGGCAGTAAGAAATTGGATCTGTTTATCTGCTTGGACACGGCAGACGGTACCTTGGGCACGAAACAGATGCAATGGTTACGGGACTTATTGGAGAAAAAATCCAAGGAAGGATATCGCCGTATTATCGTCTATACGCATACGCATTTCTGGAAGCTGGATGACTCGCAGGGCCATACCTCCAATTTCAGTCTGGAAGAGACATACGAGTTAGCGGCCTTGTTGGGTCAATACCATGTGGATTATGTGTGGAGTGGTCATCAGCATGCACGTCAGTCGGTGTTCTTCCGCGGCGTGAACTACCTGGTGCTGGATGCTACCAAAGACAGCGAAAAAGGACAGTCGTATATGACTGTCCAAATGGGGGATCATGCGATATATCATTATATCGATTATCCGAACGCGAACCACTAAGGCTATTTACAACCTTTGAAGGCATTCTTGCCGATTTCTACCTCGGGTGCCAGAACCGGCGTCCGCAGGTAGCGGCAGTCCATGAACGCTTCGGCGCCAATGGTCTTGAGGCTGTCGTTCCATTGTACTTCACGCAGACTGCGACAACCGTAGAAAGCACCATCTTCGATCATCTTGAGTCGTTCGTTGAGGATCACTTTCTGCAGATTGATACATTGGGAGAACGCTCCGCGTTGCAGCAGTTGGAGAGACTCAGGTAACTTCACTTCTTCCAGCATCTTACACTCCAGGAATGCCCCTTCTTCGATCATATGGATATGGTCCACAAGGTAGATGTCACGGATCTGCTGACAGTTATGGAACGCACGTGCGCCGATGCGGAAAGTGGACTTAGGGATGTTGATCTTCTCCAGCGCTACACAACCGTCCAGCGCTTCGTCACCGATGGCATAGAGTCCGTCCGGCAGGTCGATGCGGTAGAGATGGGTACAACCCTGGAACGCTTGTTTAGGTAAAGAAGCGACGCCGGCAGGGATGACTACTTTGCGCAATGCGGCACAACCCGCAAAAGCCTGTTCGCCAATGAAAGTGAGCGTAGACGGCAGATCAATCGCTTCGATATTATTACATCCAGCAAAAGCACCGGCATCCAGTCGGCGCAGGTGAGCCGGCAGACGGATCTCCTTGATCGCGCGGCAAGTGAAGAAAGTAGCCCGTTCGAGAATCTCGATCTTATCGCTCAGTACCTGCTCTTTGAGGTTGACACAACCGTAGAAAGCGCCTGCACCGATCTGCTCGACGTTCGTGGATAGCAGGGCATTCTTCAAGAGCGTACAGTTATAGAAAGCGAAGTTACCCACCGAAGTGACCGTATTGGGAATAATAACCTCAATCAGGTTCTCGCAGTTATAGAAAGCAGCCGTCGGAATAGCCGTCACGGTAGTGGGGATCGTGACCGATTTGAGGTTCTTCTGTCCCGCGAAAGCACGCTCCGCAATAAGGCGGATAGGGATCTTATTCTTGAAGATATATTTCGCCGGCAGGTCATTATTGGTCGCTACCAGACAGTCCTCAAGGATGAGGGCCCCTTTCTTCCATTTCTTCTCGTTGGCATAGATTCCGCATCCCGTGAAAGCATCTTCGCCGATGGAGGTGATGGTCTGCGGAATAACCACTTTCTGCAGGTTCTTGCAATCCCGGAATGTCTCATGGTCGATACGCGAGATGCAGGTCGGCAACTCGACACGTTGAATGGTCTTATTTCCCATGAAAGCCCCTGCGGCAATAAGCCGTGTACCTTCGGGTACCACAAAACGGGGTTTGATGTTCTTGTCGGTCGCGATGAGAATTGAGTCGATCCATAGACATCCGTCCACCCAGTTCTCTTTTTTGAGCATAATACCCGTACCGTCAAAAGCCGAACGGTAAACACGTTCGATAGATGGCGGTAAGACGATGGTAGTCAAGTTCTTACAACCCTTGAACGCTTTGTCGCCGATGGCGATAACGGTGTAGGTGTTCTGTCCCACAACGATCTTCTCCGGGATGAGCAGTTCGCCGGATGCTTTGGGATTAGCTGCCACTTCAGCCGTCAGATGGTTCTCATCGACTGTGTAGTGGATGTCTTGAAATTGTACGTCTTGTGCATTAACGAACGCGGCGACCCACAGCATTATACACAGCGTCGCCCATTTGGATAAAAAGTTGACCATTTTGCAGATATTTGTGATTTATGATTTCTGATTTGTGGTTTTCGATGCCTGTAGCCGGCATGGTGATGCCTAAGCGGTAGAGGATGGCATTCTCAATGAGTTTCTTACCATCCTGTGTGAGGTAAGCGGTGGAATATTCGCTCACGCCGATCATGATAATATCATTGGAGAGGATGGCGATCGACGAAGCCGTGGAATTCGATACCGGCGTACCAAGCGTCTGCACGGTGCCGTCAAAGGTCCATTCGGAGATCGCGGTGACTGCGTTCTGATTGCATTGCGAAAAGAGCTGTAATTGACCATCAACAATAGTGAGATCCTTAAAAAGCGGGTGGGAGGCATCGTTGATAGTGACGCTAAGGTCGGCTGTGTTGATGGCGGTACCCCAAGACCATACGCCTTGCTTAAGTAACCATGGTTTGAGTAGCACCTTGGGTTTATTGAGCGTCTTGAGCGGTGTAAAACCAGCGGCAGCAGAAGATGGTTTGCTGCCCAGCACAATCAATTCGTATTCGCTATAATCGACATTCGGGTCCGCCGCTTCGGTCTCTACGATCCAGAGACTGTCGTTGGCACGCAGATATTGGAGTAAGGGTTTATCTTCCGCGCAACCCGGGATGGTGACGAAGGCGATAGAATGAGTCCCTTCGGGTTGTACGGCAGGAATCGTATCTTCCGGTTCGGGTTTATGCTCCTCGCCGTCGGCTTCGTAGCATCCTAAATCGGGTGCATTGCCGTTATAACCGAGGTTGACATCGATACCGGCATCGATGAGCGATGAACCTTCTGCCAAGCGCATAAAATCATTGTTCGGCAGTTCCCCGTTGCCGTTACGCGGCGCAAGAATCAGGCTCGTATCCAACGATAGGAAATCGGTCGTAGAGACCGAATAACCGTTATTCCAACTGTTATGATCAATCGTCACTACCGTTTGCGCTTTGTAGGCGTCGGCGTTCTTGCCTGCCAGACTGATGCAGTTCTGAATGGTGTTGGTGCCGTAAGCGGTGGTGAAACCGTAATTGTAGTTATTGAGGTACGCAGAGTTATTATATACCCACATGGTTCCGCCGTTGTTGTTCTGATCAAAACCGCGTTCGTAGTTTCCGACAGCGAGACAATGATGGATGAGGATCTTATGGTTGGTATAACCGCCTCCCATCTTAAAGCCGTTTCCGTTACCCTGGCACGGATATTTGGCCAAGGTGATGGTAATGGTCTGTCCGTACCGATCTGTCATCTGCGTACCTACTTTACTGTCAAACCAACTCTTATCAACGCCTGTGGCACGCGGGTTGGAACTCATGTCGTAGTAAGGACAACCATTCTCGAAGCAGATACAGTTCTCAATGACTGTGTTGGAAGAACTGACGCGTTGGAAGAAATCCCAACCATCATCACTATTACACCATGCGCGGCATCCGATATAATGGTTTCCGGCGCCGGTGAACTGCTTGTCAGCAAACCCATCGGCGTTACCACCGAAATTGGCGGTACTTCCGGACATGGTCTCGTAATCAAAGTTATGATGACTATCCACGTTCTTGATAATATTGTTTCCACCGTTCTTCATCTGGCATCCCGTATCGCCTGATCCGTAGATGTCCAGGTTCTCAAAGAGGTTATAACTGCCTTCGTTATATAGGTTGTTTTTGCCTGAATAACGAAGTGTTATGTTCTTGATATGCAGATATGTACAGGTGTTCTTGACCTGCAACCCGCGTGTGCCATAGGGAGTCGAACGGAAATCCAGGATTGCTGCATATGTCCCCCCGCGAGTGATACCTTCGTAACCGGATATGACGATGCGCTTGGCGGCGGTTCCGTTCAGGTTCTGCACGGCGGTGTTGCCCAAATCGTACTGTCCGCTGAAGAGGTACAATGTGTCCCCGGGGGCACTTAGTTTCTTTAGCCCGTTACTGAACGAACAAGGATTGTCAAACGAACCGTTACCGGTACCGGTTGGCGATGCATAATAGGTAGCTGCATCCAAGGTTCCAAACAACAACGTGCAGATTACCGAAAGTGCAAGTTTCTTTTTCATGATCGTTTAAAATGAAGTTTTAGACGTATAATAGTATATAAAATAATCATTTTGCCGCGTAGATTCGCCTGCGTGAGCTTCTCTTTCAACGCCTTAAATAATTGCTGCTCAGCCTCCGGTCGGCGCGTAGAAGTAGTGCTGTCAGGATTCTCTATATAGCCGTAACCGGCATAAGGAATCATTCGGCATGAAGCATTGCGTAGCCATAATTCGATCGAGAAGAGTACATCCTCATAAATCATTCCTTCCGGGAAACGCATTCCTGCTATCGCTTGGCTGCGGTATAAGCGCATACACGGCGAGGTGAACTGATAGCGGTTCTTAGGCAAAAACGGTCTTTCACGGAAGTAACCGCTTTGCACGTAATCCACTCCCTTTATGGCATTCAGATGGGTCTGACACCAATCCTCTTTGATGCAATCATCGGCATCTACAAAAGCAATATATTCCCCTTTGGCATGACTGAGACCCAGATTCCGTGCAGCGGATTGTCCGGAGTGGTGTTGCGCATAGACCTCTATATTCGGATACATACGCGCATAAGCTTGCAGCAGTGATAATCCGTCATCCGTGCTACCGTCATCCACTACGATGAGTTGAATAGGTTCGTTGGTGTCTTGCATCAAAATGCTCTCTATGCAGCGAACTAGATATGGATGCGCGTTATAGATAGGTACGATAAAACTGATCATACTGGGCGTTTCTTTCAAAGTTATTTCTATGTTGCGTAGCCTGACGGGTATAACCGTTCTTCTTCCATTCCTCGTAACGGGCAAGGATAAAAGCCTTGATCTTATCGGGATCATCGGTCGCGATGCCGGCATTCGTATAGGCGATGAGTTCCGCCAAAGCACCCTTGTCGGACGGTACGCATAGCACGGGTTTCTCGCATCCCAGCGCCTCGTAGAACTTCGTGGTCAGCATCCCGTGCGTGTTCAGTGAGGTCAGCACCAGCATCATACTGCTCCGACGAATGGCATCACCTAATTGCGTATGAGGAATCGGGTCGTTTTGAGGCGTATGCATCTCTAAAACCACATCCAAGTCCTTAATGGCTTGTTTGACGACCTCCAAAGCCGGTTTCTGCCATTCAAAGAGAGAACCGATATACGTGATTTTAAAGGTCTCTGCAGGTACATCTTCGGGATAGAACTGCTTGTCGTCAAAGCCGTTATACATCACCTGTACCTTCGGATTAAACTGCTTGATGAACTCCGCGTGCCATGGGGATACCGTAGTGATGGCATTCGCAGCACGAAGTACCTTATTGCGTCGGCTTACATGAATGGCGCGATACAGATGACGGAAAGGCAGAAGCCATTTGGACTGATGGCGATAATGATAAGTAGCGTCTTCGACCTGTTCCTCCAGATCGCGAATATCGCAGATGAGGGGTACGTTCAGCGCTTGTGCGATCCGTTGGGCAGCACCTAAAGGAAAATCGCTAAAAGCAGTACATATGACGAGGTCGAATTTTGAATTCTGAGATCTGAAATGTGAAATTGCCCGTTTGGCAAAGGCCCTGTTATGCCAGTCGGTAAGCAGCGTCCAGACGGTTTTGAGCAACCAGTCGAATGTACCTCCGCTATACATGCGAATGGTTTCGATGGGGTAGGTATGCGCAAAGGGCAAAGGTTCGTTTGCTTCGGTGAGCAAGGTCACGTCATGCCCTTTCTGCACGAGGTAATCGCACAGATGGCGCAGACGCGGAAGATAACCGGGTGCTGCTGGCGGATCAGATACAATTAATAATCTTTTCATACAAGGACCTATGATAGGTCGTGTCGTTGATATTGCTGTTATGCCACAATAAGCACAGGTCGCCATGGTGCATGCGCACCTTGTCAATCAATCGTTCGCAGAGGAAATAGGCCTCATCTTCGGTCAGATCCATATAGTTCTCTTGGTTGAGCGTGTTATCCATCACCAGCAGCGGATGCAAGGTGAGGGTAGTCAACTTGTACGTATAGGGATTGATCCAACGAACGGCACGCGAGGTCTGCAAACGGAAACCGGCTGCGTCGGGATAACCCATCGTGAAATCATCGGTATAGCCGGCCTTGATAAGACGCGTAAAATGACTTGTCGAGCCGCGCAGGAAATGGGAACGATGGAGCGTACTGATAGGCTTTTTAGGCAGGTCTCCGTAATAACTGCTATGCACGCCTAATTGTCCGCCATGGTCGAGGATCATCTGCTTCAACTGCTTGAAATCGCGTCCGCGCAACGAGTACTGCGGGTAGTCGTAACCGGTACCCATCGTCTGCTTGACGAAATAGATCGGCTCGGCGTTCGGCACTTTCGCATCCATCTCCATCAACCACGGGAAAGTGTACAACGGATCGTTGTGAATATCCTTGATCGCCGCCCAAGTCTGCGCTTTCTCTCCGCGATGCAGTCCCCCGAAGAACCCGCGCAGATGGCGGTACTGCGAGATAGCATCGATATCGTGGGTAAGGTAGATATGCCCAAAACCGCTTTGCGGTAAAGGTGCGTTCAATAACTTCAGCAACAGCCGCGCATGCTCGTCCAGCATCGGAATCTGCATGCGGTTCTTCTCGCCTAAGATGGAGAACTCGGCTAGGAAACGGTCATGGTTATCGCGATTCGTATTAAACGTCTCTTCAGCGCGTGAGATGAAGAAGAAAGTATTATACACGATATCCGTGCGGATAATGGCTTTGTTTTTTGCAGGTTGTTCTACCTGCACTTTATCCATTTCCGGCAACACGATATGATTGCCTAAGTTACCGTTCGGCACAATGATCACATCGTGATCTTCCAAGGCTTTCTCATCCTTGGTGTACGCTACCCGTTTCGCCAACTCGCTGTCTCCGTAACACAGCCAGGTGATGATGTAGTCAACGATTTCGTTTACTCCTCGTTTAGAAGCTCCCATACGTATAAATTTTGTTCTATTTGGTGTTTAATAGTTTCGTATTTATGGAAATTTTCCGGTGTCTGGTTTTCCGGAATTGCCAGCAGATTCTCCATGTCTGCCTGCTCTTGTTCCAAAGCCGCGATCTTTGCCTCCACTTCGGCAATCTGTTTTTCTTTCTTGCGTTTTTCCGCTGCTGCAGCCTTTTGCGCAGCGTAATCCAAGGCTCCAGAGAGGCCTGACGTTTGCTCTGACTGTCGGTTGACCGTCGGTTGACCGTCGGTTGACTGTCGTTGCGCTCTCGTATTTAGTTCATTCAGAGATTGTAGTTTCCTCGTCCGCAGGAAATCGTATATACCGCCTAAGTGCTCTTTGACATGTCCGCCGCCGAACTCATAGACTTTCGTCACCAACCCATCCAGAAAATCACGGTCATGACTGACGCAGATAAGCGTACCGTTGAAGTCCTTGAGGGCTGCTTTGAGCACATCCTTGGATTGCATATCCAGGTGGTTCGTCGGCTCATCGAGTATCAGCAGGTTGCAGGGCTCCAACAGCAGTCGGATCATTGCCAGACGGCTTCGTTCGCCGCCAGATAACACTTTCACTTTCTTATCGCTTGCCTCGCCGCCGAACATGAAAGCGCCGAGGATATCGCGTATCTTGGTGCGGATATCGCCTACAGCCACGTAATCAATCGTCTCAAAAACCGTCAGGTTCTCATCCAGCAATGCCGCTTGATTCTGGGCAAAATAACCGATCTTAACGTTATGACCGATCTTGAGCGAACCCATATAATCCAACTGCCCCATGATACATTTGACGAGTGTGGTCTTTCCTTCGCCGTTCTTACCCACAAAAGCTACTTTCTCTCCGCGGCGAATGGTGAATGTCACGTCATGGAACACGGTATGCGTGCCGAAATCCTTGCGCAAGTCCTCCACGATCAGAGGAAAATCACCGCTTCGAGGTGCCGGCGGGAAACGGAGGTTCAACCGACTTGTATCTTCCAGATCGACCTCAAGTCGTTCGAGTTTTTCGAGTTGTTTGATACGACTCTGTACCTGTACCGCTTTGGTCGCTTTGTACCGGAAACGCTCGATAAACTCCTCTGTATCTTGGATCATCTTCTGCTGGTTCAGATACGCCCGGACTTGTTGTTCGTGCCTTTCCTTACGTAGTTCAACAAAGCGAGAATAATTAACATTGTAATCATATATCCTACCTAAGGTTATTTCTATCGTTCGTCCGCATACATTATCGATGAAAGCACGGTCGTGACTCACCATCAGTACCGCACTCGGACTCGTCTTGAGAAAATCCTCCAACCATTGGATGGACTCGATATCGAGGTGGTTGGTCGGCTCATCGAGTAACAGCAAGTCGGGGTGACGTAACAGGATCTTCGCCAACTCAATACGCATTCTCCATCCTCCGGAGAACTCGCTGCAAGGGCGTTCAAAATCCTTACGTTCAAACCCTAAACCGATTACCGTTCGGTCCATCTCCGCCACAAAACGCGCCTCGTCCTCTCCGCTAAAGATCGTCATCACCTCTTCGCGCAACGTACGGTCGTCTTGAAAAAGCATCACCTGCGGCAAGTAACCGATCGTCATGTCGGTCTCCTTGCTGATGCGTCCTGCCGTCGGTTGGTATTCTCCGGCGATGAGACGCAAGAGCGTCGTCTTACCCGCTCCGTTCTTACCCACCAGCGCGATACGCTCCTTCCTGTTGATCAAGAACGAGATATCGTCCAGCACAGGTCGGGACGCAAACTCCATACTCAGGTGATCAATGCTTAGCATGCTCTCCGTATAGTTTACTGTTAATAACGCGCCAAAGAACCAGTGTCAAAGCGGTTGCAAGGGCAAAATCCGTAATCAGTAATACCCAGTTATTCCAGTTGCGTCCGATAATAGCCAAACCGATAAAGATCACACTCACGCTCAGCAGCACACAAGTTGTCTGGATGTGGTTAAGGCCTGTGCGAAGCAGCAGATGATGGATATGGTTCTTATCCGGTTGGAACGGACTGCGATGCTGTTTGATACGCGTCAGACTGACACGGATCGTATCGAAGATAGGTATGGTCAAAACGCATATAGCGACAGCCGGTGCGGCATTCATATGATAACTCTCCGGCACCAGATGATAGGCATTGATCTCGCAGAAACGGAATACAAAAGCCGTTAGCAGGTACCCTAATAGCAGACTTCCCGAATCGCCCATGAAGATCTTCTCCTTGCGACCGAATACATTATAGATGAAGAACACCGCCAACGCGCCGATCATACAGATGCCTAAGATGGACCAACTCTTCTCGCCTACCAAACCGAAATAGATGGCGAAGAAGAAACAGTACAGTATCCCTAATCCGCTGGCCAGGCCGTCGATGCCGTCGATGAGATTGACCGCATTGATGATCGCAATCAGCACGAAGAGCGAGATCAGATAGCTGGGAATGATACCGATCTCTTCGATGCCGAAGATACCATGCAGATGCGTGATTCGAATGTCGGCAAAACCAATCAAAGCGATACTGGCCAATGCCTCGCCGAACAACTTGGCGATTGGAGTTAAAACCAGTACATCATCGATGAAACCGACTGCCATGATGGCAAATAGACCGATCAGGAAAAATTGACTCTGACTCATCTGGTCAAACTCAAAAATCAGATAGGTCAGCAAGAAACTGAAGCATATATTCAGGCCGCCGATATTGGGTACTTCCCCTTCATGGCTCATTCGCTTGTTCGGACGCACGACCAGCCCTTTCGCTTTTGCGATACGAATCACGATCGGCATGCCTACCAAGCCTATCATGAAACTAATCAGGCCGATCAGGTAACTATGTTGTAAGAAAAAATCTTGTATCATTGCGGGTCTAACTGTTCGTAAATAGAGTTGTTACTGATATATTCTGGCACTAACTGCTTCATCAACTTAACGGTCATGAACGGTTTGGTCTGTTGGCTGGTTGCAATCAGTTGATCGACCTCCGGACTGACGGTATCAAAATCAAACTCACGCACCCGTGCCACCATGATCTTATCGTTCGTGGTAGGAATCGTGGTCTCTTTCTGATTAAGCAGTTCTTCGTACAGTTTCTCTCCCGGACGCAAACCCGTGAACACAATTCGGATATCCTTCTCCGGCGTATAACCGGCCAGACGAATCATATTCCGTGCCAAATCCAGGATCTTGACGGGTTCACCCATATCGAATACGAAGATCTCGCCGCCTTGGCCTAAGGTACTCGCCTCCATCACCAGACAGCAAGCCTCGGGAATCGTCATAAAATAACGGATGATATCGGGGTGGGTTACAGTTACCGGTCCGCCGGCCGCAATCTGTTTGCGGAAATATGGGATAACCGATCCGTTCGAACCCAGCACATTACCGAAGCGGGTGGTGATGAACTTGGTGCAATTCTCATCTTTTGCTTGCAGTTTCTTGAAAAGCGACTGTACGTAGATCTCCGCGATACGCTTGCTGGCGCCCATGATATTGGTCGGATTAACCGCCTTATCCGTCGAGATCATCACAAATCGCTGCACCTTATACTTCACCGCCATGTCGGCCATGTTCTTCGTGCCTAACACGTTCGCTTGGATGGCTTCGTTCGGGAAACTCTCCATCAGCGGCACATGCTTGTAAGCAGCCGCATGGTACACTACATCCGGACGCATCTCGCTGAAGATCTGCTCGATACGCGTTCTGTTACGCACATCTGCGATCACGGGAATGAATCGCGCCTTAGGGTATTGACTTTGCAGATCGAGAACCAAGTCATGCAAAGGCGACTCGGCGATGTCCAGTAAGATCGTCACCTGCGGTTTATACTGCTGCACTTGACGCACCAACTCACTACCGATACTACCGGCGGCACCGCTCACCAGTACCACTTTTTTCTGTAAGATCTGCCGCACATTATCCATGTTGATCGCAATCTGCGGACGTTCCAGCAAGTCCTCAATACGAATGGCATCGATTCGACCGATCCGTTGGGCATCAATCGCATCCACATTGTCGAACTGTGTGAAATACGGTGTGGTTAGAATATGGATATTATGGTTAATGAATATCTGCAGATCTTTGGCAGGATTGATATCCCGCATCTTCAGCGGCGACACAATCACATGCTTCACCCCGCGTTTCTCCATCCATTCAAACAACTTCTCATTCAGCGGACGCACACGCAGACCCGCTAACTCATACCCGTTTCGTTCCTTTTCGTCAGCGATAAATCCCACCGGTCGATAAGGTGTGTTACCCGCCGAACGAAGCATCTTGGCGATCGAGATACCGGCTGTTCGCGTACCATAGATCATAACCCGCGGTGCACCGTGTTCGTCCAGCAGCACTTCGCTCATGGTCTTGACGCCTACGCGCAGCGAGAACAACAGCACAAATGCAATCGGCAGATAGATGATGATCAAAGTCGTCAATAGGGGATGCGAACCCGTGGTATACTGCATAGTAACATTGAAAATCAACAATATAGCAGTCGTCGTTACATTCGCCAGCAAGATCTTGATGGTATCGATGAAAGTCGAATAACGCAGGATACCGGCATAGGTATGGAAAAAACCGAAAGCAATCGTCTGTACCCCAAGCACCAGCAAGAACTGGTAGCCTAAGGGCCAGGTCTTCGTGCCCGCTATGATATGGTAGTCAAACGTACCCGATCCGATCCATGCGCACAGCCAAAAAGCAATCGTGCACAGCAACATGTCCAACAACAGCACGCCCCATCGAGGCATATAGTCTGTTTGTGCTTTTAGATGAAATAGTTTCATTGTTTACTTTGTATAATATTGGCAATATACTTGCCGGTATAACTTTCTTTGCATTGCGCGAGTTCCTCAGGCGTACCTTCGAATACGATATGTCCACCTTCGTTTCCGCCTTCTTTACCCAAGTCAATCACATGGTCTGCCGCCAGAATAACCGCGGGGTTATGCTCGATGATAATAACCGTGTGACCCTTGCTGATCAACCGATTAAGCGCTTTCAGCAGCACATCGATATCCCGGTGATGCAGACCCGTTGTCGGTTCATCGAATACGAAGATCGTCGGGTGACTCTCTTCGGACGCCAGGAACGACGCCAACTTCACACGCTGACTCTCTCCGCCCGAAAGTGTACTGCTGCTCTGACCCAACTGCACATACCCGATACCGACGTCTTGCAGCGGCTTCAACCGTTTCACGATCTTCGCGCAGGTCGGATCCTCACTAAAGAACTCCACAGCCTGATTAACCGTCATGCACAGGATGTCATAGATCGACTTGTCGCGGTAATGGACGTCCAGTATATCTTGCTTGAACCGCCTTCCATGACATTGTTCGCATTCCAGCACCAGATCCGCCATGAACTGCATCTCGATCGTGATCGTTCCTTCTCCCTGACAGGTCTCGCATCGTCCGCCCGGCGTATTAAAACTGAAATGCGCCGGAGTCAGACCCAACTGCTTGGACAACGGTTGTTCCGCGAACAACTTACGTATCTCATCATAAGCCTTCAGATACGTCACAGGATTACTTCTACTCGAACGACTCAACGGGTTCTGGTCCACAAACTCAATATCTTTCATCAAATGCAGACTTCCGCTCAACTGACCGAAATCACCCGTATGTTCGGCAAAAACACCGCCGTAATGTTTCTTCAGCGCTGGGTAGAGTACCTTGCTCACCAAACTACTCTTACCGCTTCCGCTCACGCCGGTCACTACCGTCATTGCGAATAGCGGAAAACGCACGGTGAGGTTCTTCAGGTTATTTTCACACGCACCCTCCACGCAGATATAGTTGTTCCAATGCCTTCTCTGCTGAGGGATATCATACGTGAACAACTCCGTTCTCGGACGCCCTTCATACACCACCTCGCCGCCATGCCTGCCTGCCTGCGGACCGATCTCAATCACATGGTCAGCCGCCGCGATGATATCTTCGTCATGCTCCACGACCACGATCGTGTTGCCTAAGTCACGTAGCTCCTTCAGCACATGGATTAACCGCTCCGTATCGCGCGGATGCAGACCGATAGAGGGCTCATCCAACACATACAGCGAACCGACCAGACTGCTACCCAAGGATTTCGCCAAATTGATGCGCTGACTCTCACCACCGGAAAGCGTGGTGCTCTGCCGGTTCAGGGTCAGATAACTCAATCCCACATCTTTCATGAACTGCAACCGGCTGCGGATCTCCTTGAGCAGAATCTCGGCCGTCTGCTGCTCGATATCGGTCAACTGCAGATGCGCGAACCACTCGTCCAACTCATAGATCGGCATCGCGCATAACTGCTGGATACTCTTCCCCTGAATCAACACGTAACTTGCCTCTTTGCGCAAATGCATACCCAGACAACTCGGACAGATCGTCTTCCCCTTAAAGCGCGCCAGCATCACCTTGTACTGGATCTTGCCGTACTGCTTCTCCTCCAGTTCTTTGAAGAAAGCATGCAGTCCGCGGAAATATTCGTTTCCCGTCCAGATCAGCTGTTTCTGTTCCGGCGTCAAGGCATAGAAAGGCGTGTGGATCGGGAAATCGAACTTCGCCGCATTGTAAATAAGCGGCTCTAACCATTCGCGTTGCATGGCTTCGCTCTGCCAACACGCAATCGCTTGCTCGTAGATCGACTTCGATTTGTTCGGCACTACCAGATCCTCATCTATACCCATCACTTGGCCAACACCCTTACATTCGGGACAGGCCCCCAAGGGATTATTGAAGTCAAACAAGTGCTCACTCGGTTCGATAAACTGTATCCCATCTGCCTCAAAGCGCTCCGAGAAAACACTCGTCTTCGGTACATTGCCTTGTTGAACCACCACCTGACATTCGCCTTGCCCCTCAAAGAACGCTGTCTGTACGCTGTCCGCAAAACGATTACTGGTCGCCTGCTCATGGTCCACTACGATACGATCCACCAATAGATAGGCCTCGTGACCTTGCGCTTTCTCCCAAGTGCTGTCATCCAGACGTACCGCATCGCCGTCGATCATCAATCGACTGAAACCCTGACTCATCCACAAGGCTAACTGCTCTTTCAAACTCCTACCTTCCGGCAGGATGATCGGACTCAGTAGATACAGACGTGCGCCTACGGATTGTTGCTCCATGTAGCTCACCACATCGCCGATCGTGTTTTTCTTCACTTCTTTCCCGCTCACGGGCGAGTACGTCTTACCTACGCGCGCGTAAAATAACTTCAAATAGTCATAGATCTCCGTCACGGTACCTACCGTTGAACGGGGATTGCGACTCGTCACTTTTTGCTGAATGGCGATAGCTGGCGGAATACCTTCGATCTTCTCCACCTCCGGCTTCTGCATGCGACCCATGAACTGACGGGCATAAGCACTAAGGCTCTCTACATACCGTCGTTGACCCTCCGCATACAAGGTATCGAACGCCAACGAACTCTTGCCGCTGCCGCTCACACCTGTGATCACCACCAACTTATTGCGCGGTATATCTACCGACACATGTTTCAAGTTGTGGGTCTCCGCCCCTTCAATATGTATTACTTCGTCCTGCAAGCTTCTTCTGCCTCTATCCGCAATGCCTCCAAACGTGCTTTCGTCTCTGCATTGGTCGTATCGCGTTGCTCTTTTGTCAACTTAGGCACACGAATCGGCGTACCTACTTTGATCCTACTCGGGTTCACGATCACGTCTCTATTAGCGTCGTACAAGTACGGCCAGTATTTCTTATCGCCGTAGTACCGCTTCGCCATCCAGGTCAATCGACTTGCCTCGTGCATCTCCTCAATCGTGATCAAGTCCGAATACGGTTCTGGCTCAACCACAGGCTCTTCTGAATCCTGAATACTGACTTCTGAATTCTCCTGTTCCGGCTCCGGTACGATCGTATCCATCACCACCGGCTCTACTACCGGTTCTTCTGACTTCTGAATACTGATTTCTGAATTCTCTTTCGGTTGCGCCAGACTCTCCATCCAACGGGTCAACTGACTCCGCAAGAAGAAATATCCGCCGAACAGCAGTAACAACAATACCACTACGCAAATCATCAGATCCCGTACAAAATGGAATTGCTTCTTCGGCTTCTCCGGCTCTTTGACCGGCTGCGGCTCTACAACTACAGGCTCTGGCTCCGCAACTACAGGTTCCGGTTCAGGCATTGGTTCTTCAACCACAGGCTCTGGCTCAACCACCGGCTCTGGTTCTGGCGCTACCACCGGTTCTGGTACCGGCTCCACAACGACAGGCTCAGGCGCTACCACCGGTTCTTCCGGTTTCTCGCTCTTCGGACCTTGTCCGAGATCAGCCAACAACCCTACGATTTCTTCTGCCTGTTCGCCAAGTTTCTTAATCGGGTCAATCTCACTTCTCACAACGTCAGTGGTCTCACTTCCCACTTCCGTTCCTCGCTCCACCAACTCCTTCACACCCACTTCCGGCGTAAACACGATCTTATTGTATCCCGGGATGACGATCTCCTCACCCGTCTTCACATTCACACTCTTACGCGGCGCGACGGCTTGTAACTTGAACGTACCAAACCCGTTGATCTTCACCATCTTATCGGCGCGAAGACCCCGTAATAACTGACTCGTCAAGGCATTGAGGAACACCCCGGCTGTCTTCTCATTCACGCCTGCACGCGTAGCAACTGCACGACGCAACTCGGTCCAACTAAGTTTATCTGCCATACTTCTTACGCGTTTTTAAGTTCTTCTTTCATGGCATTCACAGGACGGAAAACCAACTGCTGCTTACTCGGAATAGTACTCCGTTCACCCGTTCGAGGGTGCACAATCGTACGGGCCGCGCGCTCTTTGATCTCAAAAGCACCTAAACCTTGCCACTGAATGACCTTTCCCGCCATCAGATTTTCCCGCATCACAGCGTTTGTCGTCGCTAATAACTGCTCCGTGTCTTTCTTACTCAAACCCGACGCCTGAGCAATCATGCCAATAAATTCCTTGGTTAACATATATCTCCGTATAAATCAAATTCTTCTGCTTTCGTAATCTTCACATCAACGAAGTCCCCATTTTTAATTTTTAATTTTTCATTTTTAATTTCAATCAAGACCTCGCAATCCACCTCCGGACTGTCATACTGCGTCCGGCCTACCCAATAATCGCCTTCCTGTCGGTCAATAATCACGCGTTGTATGGTGCCCACTTTCTCTGCCATCAACTCACCGCTGATCGCCTGTTGGATATCCATCAATTCTTCTACCCGCCGATCCTTCACCTCCTGCGGAATCGTATCCTCGTAATGTTTGTAAGCGTACGTACCTTCTTCGTTCGAGTACGCAAAGCAACCCATCCGCTCAAACCGCATCGCCTTCACCCAAGCCTTCAGCTCCTCAAAATCTTCTTCGGTCTCTCCTGGATGGCCTACCAACAAAGTTGTCCTTATACAAATACCCGGCACGCGTTCCCGAATCTTTTGAATCAACGCGTCCTGTTCTTCCCGGCTTATATGTCTCCGCATCAGACCCAACATATGATCCGTGCAATGTTGGAGCGCGATATCGAGGTACTTGCACACGTTCTGATGCTTCGCCATCACATCCAGCAACTCCTCCGGAAAATCCGTCGGATACGCATAGTGCAACCTTATCCATTCCACGCCCTCTATCTGCGCCATCTCATCTATCAGTTCCGGCAGTAAATGTCTTCTTTGGGACTTTAATTCTCCATTCTCAATTTTCAATTCTCCATTCGTTAAGTCCAGTCCGTAGCTGCTGAGATCCTGCGCAATCACATTCAACTCCTTCACGCCTTGCCCCACTAACCATCTCACCTCATCCAATATCTCCTCCTTCGGCCTACTCGTATGCCGTCCCGTAATCAGCGGAATCGCACAATACGAACACATCCGGTTGCATCCCTCTGAAATCTTGAGGTAGGCATAATGTCCCGGTGTCGTCAGGTGTCGTTCATAAGCGGCGCAACCCTTATCCTTAAGGTCTTTATTGTCCTTAATGACCTTAAGCTCCTTATTTAGCACCGCTACCATGTTCTCAAAATCGAATTTCCCGTAGTATTCATCGACTTCGGGCAACTCCGCCTCCAATTCTGCCCGATATCGTTCACTCAAACACCCCATGACGATCAACTTCCGCAACTTCCCTGCCTTCTTCCGCTCCGCCATCTGTAGAATCATGTTGATGCTCTCTTCCTTTGCGTCGCCGATAAATCCGCAGGTATTGATCACGCACACCTCGCCTTTCGGCTCTTTCGGATCATGCACACATCGCCATCCTGCCGCCTCCAACTGCCGCATCACCCGCTCAGCGTCCACCAAGTTCTTCGAACACCCCAGCGTTATAAAATCAACTACGCCTTTTTGCACAATCGTCAATTATTATCAATCGTCAATAAATCGTACCTCGTCAATCGTCAAATCGTCAATTTTCTTAATTCCCAAGGTCACAATGGAACTTCAACCGCACTAACCTTACGTGCATCTCGTCGTAATAATCCTCGCCCAATTCCTCCATCGCCTTCTTGATATTATCGTTATCGGCGTTCTTGAAGTAGTCGTAAATCTCCTCCTCTTCGTCCGGATCGACCACCTCTTTGATGAAGTAATTGATATTGATCTTCGTGCCGCTGAAAACGATCGCCTCCAGCTCGTCCATCATCTCCTCCATACTCATACCGCAGCTCTCCGCCAGATCGTCCAGATCCACACGACGGTCGATTGCCTGAATGATCTGTTTCTTGCGCGTACTCTTCTTCGCAACCGTACGGATTCGCATATCATCGGGACGAATGATCTCGTTCTCATCGACATATTCCTTGATTACGCGCAAGAACTCATCGCCGTACCGTTTGGCCTTTGCTACACCTACGCCCGGAATGGTCAACAACTCATCCATCGTGATCGGGTAGGTAGTAGCCATAGCCTCCAGACTCGGGTCTTGGAAAATCACAAACGGCGGCACATCGTTCTTCTTCGCTACCTTACGGCGGATATCCTTCAGGATGGAGAACAGCACCTCGTCGGCAGCCGCACAGGTCGCACCCGCGCCTTCCATATCCATCTCGTCTTCGTCATGCACCTCAATCGGCACCTCGAACTTACCTGGCTTGCGGATGAACTTCAGACCATCCTTCTGCAACTTCAGATCGCCGTACGTGTCCACATCTTTCTTGATCATGCCGACCAACAAAGCCTGCCGCAGAATGGCATGTAACGTACTCTCCTCCACATCGCTCGCTGCACCGAAGTTATCCAACTCGTCATGATGATAACTCATCACTTCGGCCGTCTGGTTGCCGTGCAGGATATCTACGATATGCTCGGCTTTGTGGTGTTCGTTTACTTGCTGAATGGTCTCTAACGCAATCTGCAGCAACTCGCTCGCATCGATCTGCTTGTAGGTCTTACGGCAGTTATCGCAGTTGCCGCACTTGTCCTCCGTGTACTCCTCGCCGAAATAGTGGAGCAGCAACTTACGCCTGCAGATCGTACTCTCCGCATAACTCTGCGTCTCGAAAAGCAGCTGATTACCGATGCCGATCTCTTTCGGCGTCTTGTCTTTCTGGAAACGTCTCAACCGCTCAATATCGTCCGGACTGTAGAAACAGATACACTGTCCCTCGCCGCCGTCACGACCTGCACGACCTGTCTCCTGATAGTATCCTTCCAGACTCTTCGGGATGTCATAGTGGATCACAAAACGAACGTCCGGCTTGTCGATACCCATACCGAATGCAATCGTCGCTACGATCACCTGACACTCCTCCATCAGGAATGCGTCTTGGTTCGCACTACGCGTAGCCGCATCCATACCGGCATGATATGGACGAGCCGAGATACCATTCACTTTCAATACCTCTGCCAGATCCTCCACTTCCTTACGCGCCAGACAATAAACGATACCGCTCTTACCTTCCATTCCGCGGATGTAGCGCACTAGGTCTTTATCTACCTCTTCCGTCTTCGGACGTACTTCGTAATACAGGTTCGGACGGTTGAAACTGCTCTTGAAAACGGTTGCATCAGGCATACCGAGGTTCTTCTGGATATCTTTCTGCACTTTCGGCGTAGCCGTCGCGGTCAGCGCAATAATCGGCGCCTTACCGATACGCTGCACCATGCTGCGGATCTGGCTGTACTCCGGACGGAAATCATGACCCCATTCCGAGATACAATGCGCCTCATCCACCGCGTAGAAACTAATCTTCACGCCGCGCAAAAAGTCCACGTTCTCCGCTTTCTGCAAACTCTCCGGTGCCAGGTACAGCAACTTCGTCTTACCCGTCAGCACATCTTCCTTCACCGCATTGATCTCTCCCCTCGTCAGACTCGAGTTGATGAAATGGGCCACGCCTTCCTCCTCCGAGTAGTTACTCATCGCATCCACCTGGTTCTTCATCAACGCGATCAACGGAGAGATAACAATCGCCATACCCTCCATGATCAACGACGGTAACTGGAAACAGAGACTCTTTCCTCCACCGGTCGGCATCAGCACAAACGTGTCCTTGCCCTCCATCACATTGCGAATGATCGCCTCTTGATTTCCCTTGAACGTGTCAAACCCGAAATAGGTCTGCAACGCCTTCACTAATTCCTCATGTGTTACTTCCATATATATGAATCTTCAATCTTCTTCTTTAATCTTCAATCTTCAATCTTCAATCTTCAATCCTCAATCCTCAATCTTCTTCTTTAATCTTTTGACTTTTGTCTTTCGACTAATCAAAATCGGGCGCAAAGATACGAATAATTTTTTATATATGCAAGGCTATATGATTTTTTTTGTAAAAAAACTATATTTCGTCCTATGATTTCTTCATCCCCTCCATCACACGAGTATGACCTCCGTAAGAGCAATCGTTAATCCGAACCATAGGATTCCCATAACATTCCCATAGGATTCCCATAACATTCTTGCCCGAATTTGCCAAAATTGTAACACATACTATATATATACATAGTATATATATACTTTTTGTCGCATTTTTGGCGTTTTCATGACCTTCAAATCCCCTATATTTTCAGGCCAAATACACAACTTTTTTGCAGGGTTTCGATGCGTTTCGAAGAAAAAATGCACAAAAATGACGAAAAAATGCACAAAACTCTTGCGTATGTAAAAAAAAAGCAGTAATTTTGTAGCCGATTTATTAAATCGCAACTTAAGCTTAATAGGAAAATACTATGCAGAAACGGAATTTATCCTTTACACAACTCTTCAATTTGAGTTTTGGATTTTTCGGAGTACAGATCGCGTATGCGCTTCAGAGCGCCAACATCTCCCGTATTTTTGCAACATTGGGTGCAGACCCTCACACGCTGAGTTTCTTCTGGATTCTCCCCCCGCTGATGGGTATGATCGTGCAGCCGCTCGTAGGTAAGTATTCGGACAAGACCTGGAATCGTCTCGGTCGTCGTAAACCTTATCTGCTCGTGGGCGCGCTCATCGCAGTCGCAGTCATGTTGCTATTACCGAATGCTGGTGACTTCACCTTCGCGCAATCGGCCTTCTTGGGTCTCAATGCCGCCATGTGGTTCGGACTCTTCAGCCTGATGTTCCTCGATACCTCGATCAACATCGCTATGCAGCCGTTCAAGATGATGGTGGGCGATATGGTGAATGAAGAACAGAAGGGTACAGCTTATGCTATTCAGTCTGCTCTCTGTAACGCAGGCTCGGTAGTGGGTTACCTCTTCCCGATCTTCTTCACTTGGATCGGTATTGCCAATACCGCTCCCGAAGGCGTCATCCCTGACTCTGTCAAGTGGTCCTTCTACGCGGGCGCAGCGATCCTTATTCTCTGCTCGCTCTATACCTTTATGACCGTCAAAGAACTCAACCCGCAGGAATACGCCGAGTTCCACGGCATCGAAGCCGGTAAGAAAGAAGAGAAAGAAGAAGAAAAAGGCTTCATCCAATTGCTCAAGGACGCTCCCTCTGCTTTCTGGACAGTAGGCCTCGTGCAGTTCTTCTGCTGGGCTGCCTTCATGTATATGTGGACATACTCCAACGGCGCTATAGCGACCAACTGTTTCGATTGGGATGGCGTGAGTGCCGCTGATGCTGCTTTCCAAAATGGAGGTAACAGCGTAGGTGTCATGTTCTGTATCCAAGCTGTCGGTTCGCTGCTCTGGGCGATGGTTTTGCCTTTCCTCGAGAAGAAAACGGGTAATAAAGGTGCGTATGCCATCTCGCTCGTTGTCGGCGCTATTGGATTCATCTCGGTTTATTTCGTTCACGGTCATATCGAGATCTTCGGCCAACTCCTGCCGGCACCGGCACTCTGGTGCTCTTACGCGCTCATCGGTGCCGCTTGGGCTGCTATGCTCGCCCTGCCGTTCACCATCGTGACGAACGCCATCAAGGGTGGAAATATGGGATACTACCTCGGTCTGTTCAACTGTACGATCTGCGTACCGCAAATCGTTGCAGCCCTCTGCGGTGGACTTCTCCTTAAATATATATGCGCGCACGTACAAGCCGGTATGCTCATCGTCGCAGGTGTTCTTCTCCTCCTCGGTGCTGCTTCCGTCTTTGCCATCAAAGAAAAAGAATAACAATTCTAGTAGACCAGTAGACTAGTAGACCAGTAGACCAGTCGACTATCCCTTAGAAAAATAACAATTAATAAAAATATCTATTATGAAAAACAAACTACTTGTATCTGTCTTCGCAGTAGGTCTGGCGGCTTTTTGCCTCACTTCCTGCGAAACCAAGTCTGATGTCACGGCAGTGTGCTCCGACATTGTGAAGGAAAGCTTGCACAAAACACCGCGCAGTCTTGTTCATTTGGAAGGCGAAAAGCTCTCCATTGATGAATACGAATTCTTAGGCGGTGTAAACGACAATCGCTTGCTCTTCCGTTCGATTGCTTTCGGTAATGGTGTCTATTCACCCAAAACGGTGGACACTATGACCTATGAGTACGGTGAGTGGCAAGAACAAAACACCATTTTTACACTCCACGTTACTCCTTCTAACGCTCCTGCTTATACATTGTTGTATAAGGGTAACGCGTTTGTCACTCCAGAAGGTCTCTCCATCGGTGGTTTGGGTCTGGACAACACGGCCCGTGTTGAGAAATGGGAGACTGTTCTTAACACATTCCCCAATACCAAGTGGGAAGCTAAGTTTGAAGACGAGTTTGTGATGGATAGTATCTTCCGCGACTCGATTCGTGCTACTTTCATTCCGCCTATGTCTTTCAAATATGACACGCTTAAGATCTTTACAGGAAAGATGGATACCCTCAGCGCTGATACTACCTGCACTTACCGCATTGAGTTCAACCAGGATCCTGCGACCTTAGCTACTACCGGACATTTCTATCAAGAGGGTGTGCGCTCTACGTATGACCGCGAAACAAAACAGACTACTATCGTTAATAAAACCAGCAATGAATTTGACTTCATATGGTTCTTTACAGAGGTTTCTACCGATGCGAAATTCAGCATTCAAATCAAAAACGTTGCCGGTGGCGATGCTGAGAAACTTAGCATCTCCAAGTACAAAAATAACGAGAGCGTTGCGGAGTTCGTGCTGAATGACTTGACATTCAAACCGTATGTTCTGGTTCCTTAATTCTTAAATCAATATCATAAATCATTAGCAACAATGAAAAAGACAAATTTGAATATATTCCGTACTGTAGCCGTCTTGCTTTTCTTGATGGTGGGTTCGGCTGCTGCTTTCGCACAGCTCGCCGTACAAGGTACGGTAATCGACGCTGCAAACGGAGAACCGATTATTGGTGCGTCTATATTGGAAATGGGTACAACCAATGGTACAATTACCGATTATGATGGTAATTTTACTCTGACCGTGAAAGCGGGTGCGAAACTCGCTATCTCCTACATGGGTTACAAAACACAGGAGTTGGAAGCTAAACCGAACATGTCGGTTAAGTTAGGTGAAGACTCCGAACTTCTCGATGAAGTCGTTGTCGTTGGTTACGGTGTCGTTAAGAAAAACGATGCTACCGGTTCTGTAACCGCCATCAAACCCGATGACATGAACAAAGGTCTCCAGACAACGGCTACCGATATGATCTCCGGTAAGATTGCCGGTGTGCAGGTGACCAATGGTGGTGGTACTCCTGGTGGTGGCGCTACCATCCGTATCCGTGGTGGTTCGTCACTCCGTGCGTCAAACGACCCGTTGATCGTCATCGATGGTCTGGCTATGGATAACAATGGTATTCCGGGCGCTGCAAGTGGACTCTCAATGGTCAACCCGTCCGATATTGAGACCTTCACTGTCCTTAAAGACGCATCGGCTACCGCAATCTACGGTTCACGTGCTTCTAACGGTGTCATCCTCATTACAACGAAGAAAGGTGCTGCCGGACAGAAAATGAAAGTGACCTATGATGGTAACGTTTCCTTTGGTACATTGATGGATCGTGTTCAGGTATTGACCGGCGATGAGACACGCGCTTACGCAGCGGCTCTCGGATATAATCATGATCAGATGAGTTATGTCGGAACGGCGAATACCGATTGGCAAGACCAGATCTATCGCACCGCTGTTTCTTCTGACCACAACGTTTCTATCACGGGTGGCGTGAAGAATAATGTTGTTAATATGCCGTACCGCGCTTCTGTTGGTTATACCCTCAACAACGGTATCATCAAGACTTCACAGATGCAACGTGTAACGGGCGCGGTAAACCTCAGCCCTTCATTCTTGGATAATCACCTCAACTTCAATTTCAACTTGAAGGGAATGTATATCTATAATAGTTACGAACCCGGTGTAGCCGGCATGGCGCTTTCTATGGATCCTACTCAACCGGTTACTGTGCCGGAAGAAGGTGTCAAAGGTATCTATGGCGATATGCTCCTCTCATATGCTGATGCAAAGAACTTCGGTTACT
Source organism: uncultured Bacteroidales bacterium (assembly GCA_947164985.1). Classification (GTDB taxonomy): domain Bacteria; phylum Bacteroidota; class Bacteroidia; order Bacteroidales; family Paludibacteraceae; genus Colicola. Next base: position 121,275 of record CAMUYI010000004.1, read on the forward strand.
ATTTCCAACCGACGGAATTGAGCGATGCATATGGCGATCCTGCTTGGCCGCGTATTCCGCGTCCGCAATCTAACTATAACCCGGTTTCGGCCCTCAATCAGCAATCGTCTATCGCGAACTCCGGTGCCTTCATCGGTAATGCGGAAGTCGATTATAAGATTCATGGGTTCGAAGATCTCCACCTCCATGCGAACTTCGGTGCTGATTATTCGTATGGTAAGCAAGATTACACGAATCTGCCTACGGGTACAGCTGATTTCTATTATGGTAAAGTGGGATATGACAAGAAACATAAATATAACCTCCAATTCAACGCATACGCCCAATATTATAAGGACTTTAACGAGAATCAGCATTTTGACATAATGGCTGGTTATGAGTGGCAGCACTTCTATAACGAAAGCTATTATATCGGTAATGGTTGGTATCAACCTACCAGCACCAAGGTGGATTCGAAAGGAAATTCGATGGCTGGAAAGATTGCGAACTACACGACTTCATCCGGTAAGACAGAGAGTTATCTCGTATCGTTCTTCGGACGTGTTAACTACATTGGATGGAACCAACTTATGATCACGGCTACCTTCCGTGCTGATGGATCGTCTCGCTTCGCGCCGAATAACCGCTGGGGATACTTCCCATCTGTGGCTCTCGGTTGGAAGATCAAAGAGTCCTTCATGAAAGATGTCAACTGGCTCAATGACCTCAAACTCCGTCTCGGTTATGGTATCACCGGTCAGCAGGAGGGTATCGCAGACTACGCATATCTCGCGCAGTATGTGAAAGCCGGAGACTATAGTGTCTATTATCCGGTAGGAGGTGAAAATAACTTGGCTACTACCGATAAGGACCTCAATACCGTAGAGCAAGTAACCGACCAAAATGGTAACAAACTCTATTACTCCTTCCGCCCGAAAGCATACAACTATGATTTGACGTGGGAGAAGACAACTACCTATAATGCTGGTATTGATTATGCCTTCCTCAACAACCGTATTTCCGGTGCAATCGATTATTATTATCGTATTACCAACGACTTGCTGAACGAAGTTCCTGTGGCTGCAGGTACCAACTTCCGTAATAAGGTGGTTCAGAACGTAGGTACATTGACGAACCAAGGTGTTGAGTTCGCTATCAACGCTGTAGTGCTCGACTATGGAAAGCAATTCAAATGGGATCTTGGCTATAACTTCACATGGAATGATAATAAGATTACGAGTCTTAATACCGGTGAAGACCAGACTCCTATTGCTACTGGTGGCATTGGTGTGGGTCAGGATAATAACGTGCAGCGTCATGCTGTAGGACAGCCTATCTCTTCCTTCTATGTGTATGAAACCAAGCAGGGCGTTCGCCCCACAGGTGAGAAATACTGGTACTTCGTCGATAGAGATAAAAACGGTGTCGTAGATGAGAACGATAAGTACTACTATCATAGTGCTGCTGCGCCGATTACTATGGGATTCCAAATGAAATTCCAATTCTATGATTTTGACCTAGGAATGTCCTTCCGCGCTTCGATCGGTAACTATGTATATAACAACGTAAAGGCTTCGAACCTGCAATTCGTTCCGGGAGACAAGTTCAATCAGGGTAACTACCTGCGCGGAATATTGGCAAACAGCTTCAATGCTTATAATGTGGATAATATGGGACCGAATAAAGTCTATACAAATGAGGAAGGTACCGGTCCTACGCATGCTGAATGGTACTTCGCTGATTACTTCGTTGAGGACGCTTCTTTCCTCCGTTGTGATAACATCACCCTCGGTTGGTCGTTCCAACGCCCGAAACTCTCAGGACGTGTGTTCGCTACTGTTAGCAACCCGTTCGTTATCTCGAATTATTCTGGTCTTGACCCGGAAATCTTTGGCGGAATTGATAGCAGTATTTACCCGCGTTCAATGACTACCGTTTTGGGTGTTAACCTGCAATTCTAATTATCAAAACACTTTAAATATCATATACTATGACAAAGTTATTAAAATATACATGGATCGCGTGCATAGCACTTGCATTCACTTCTTGTATACAAGATCTTGACACTGTTCCTATCGATGAGAAATCTGAAACGGGTTTTAACCAAGATGCTATCTTTACCAAAATCTATGCTACTTTGGCTACTACAGGTCAGAATGTAGATGGTAAGGTCGATGAATCTGGAGATATAACCGGTATTGATGAAGGTACATCCGCTTTCTATCGTATGATGTGGGAGCTGAATGAGTTCCCTACCGATGAAGGATGGTGGATATGGGGTGACCCGGGTGTAGCAGAAATGCGTACGATGGAATGGCTCGGCGATAACTACCTTGTAAAAGGTTTGTACTATCGCTATGTGACCGATATTAAGTATTGTAATCACTTCCTTGCGAATGCAGAATCTGCTACTAAAAAGGGTGCTGAGCAATGCGCAGAGGTGCGCTTTATCCGTGCGCTCAACTATCTGTATTTGCTGGATATGTTCAAGTTCGTGCCCTTCTCAACGAAAGAGAGTACGGATCCCAAGAATTATCCGGATTACCTCTCTCGTCCGAAGTTGTACGAATGGCTGGAGACAGAGTTAAAGGAGCTTACCGTTATTCTTCCATCGCAACGCCTCGGTAAATACCGTGTTGACCAAACGGCTGCTTGGATTTTATTGAGCCGTCTGTACCTCAATGCAAAAGTATATATCGGTGAGGAGAAATGGAGTGAAGCGAAAAGTGCTGCGGAAAATGCCCTCTCAAATACCTATTATCAACTGTTCGAGGAGAGCGTGACCAATAACGACGGTATCGTTTATTCCCCGTACCAGCAACTCTTCATGGGTGATAACGATAGAGAGACTACGCTCAAAAACAATCCTGGTCCTGCAAGAGAGGCTGTCCTCTTAGTTTATCAGGATGGTAACTACTGCCGTTGCTGGGGTGGTTCCATGTTCGTAATCGCCTCTGTGCGCGATGCTGGTATGCTGCCTTGGGGTGTAACGGAGAGTTGGAACTGCTTCCGTACCTCGCCTGAGTTTGTATATAAATTCAAACCCGAAGAGATTGACAACGATAGTATGGCGAAAATCAAAGCGGACGAATACCATATGCCGATCGTTCTTGGTGACGACCGTGCTATTCTCTGCTCTTATGTGAAGGCATCGGATAAATCATGGAATCTTAAAGGCGGTAAGAGTTCCAGCCTTTATGACTCATGGTCATGCCCGAAATTCACTGCAGTATATTCTACATCGGATAGTCTGAAGCAAGTTCAAAACTCCCACTCACAATGGCCCGATACCGATGTGCCTCTGATCCGTATTGCTGAGGCATACATGACCAAAGCGGAGGCAATGCTTCGTCTTGGAGATAATGCAGGTGCATTGGATATTATTAATAATGTCATCCGTAAGCGTGCACACGCGAAACCGTTGACATCGTTAACGGAGGATATTATGCTGGATGAATGGAGTCGCGAGTTCTGGGGAGAAGGACGTCGTCGTACTGACCTTATCCGTTTTGATCGCTTCGCGGGTGCTAAAGCTGACGCTTCCCATTATATGTGGGAGGGACGCCCGGCTACGGCTGCTGAGAAATACAACTGGTTCCCTGTTCCGTCTGATGATAAGAAAACAAATCCGAACTTCAAATCGCAGGTGGAGAACAAACCGGATGCACTGCCCGGTGGAGACGGATATACCTATTCTAACTAATAGAAACATCAACAAAATTGATGATATATTAATTAACATTATTAACCAAAATTATTAACAAAAATGAAAAAGTTTTATGCTTTTTTGGCAGCTGCGCTGATGAGTGTTAGCGTATTTGCTTCAAAGGAAGTAGTTCCTTCTGACGCTGTTCTCGCTGATTATTACAATCAGGGTGACGTTTGCGTTTGTATTTTCGTTCCGGCAAACATGGCTTGTAACGACATCGTTTTAGCAGGATCTTTCCTTGCTAATGAGAGTGGTTGGATTACTTCTCCGGTTTCTGCTCTTCCTCATTTCGAAGCGGTTGACGGTTACGACGGCTGGTATGTAGCTTCTTTTACCCCTGAAGAGGCGCCGAGTGAGGCGGATGGTATTTGCGCTAAGCCGATCATGCTCGATGTAGATGGTAACTTCAACTGGGAGTACCAGATCGGTGCTGCTACCGCTATCCGCGGTGGTGTAACGGTTGTACCAGGTGCTTATGACGGTGAGATCGACATGAAGCACTACGGTACCGACGCTCCGAACGTATTCACCGTTGATGCATGGAAGAGTAATCCTTGCACCGCTACCTACCACAACTACACCATTACCGTTGTTAGCGATGGTTGCGGTGGTTATGTAGTTCCGTTCATCATTGGTGCTATGAACAACTGGAGCTTCGAGCAAATGCAGCTGGATGTTACTAAGTCGCAGGAGAATGGTGTTCCTACTTACTATTACAGCAAGAAGATGGCTGAGGGTACTCCGTATCAGATCGTAAGCGGTTTGATGGATGGTCAAGGTGTCGTTCCGGCAGTAGGCGACAGTGCTCCGGCTTGGAATGATATTGCTTATATGCAGAAACTCGTTGACGAGGTTTGGGCTCGTATCCCGGGTGAGCAAGGTGACAACCAGCTGACCCACGCGGACGCTGAGATCGTTTGGGACCTCCGCGCTGAGGATCTCCGTTGGGCTCGTTGCGCTCCTCCTGAGGATCCAGAGTACGTAGTAGTTCGTGTTAACCTTCCGGCTGAGAATGCACCGGAGGCTGTTGAGATCATCGGTGGTTTCGACGGTTGGGAAGGTACCGCTATGGAGCATCTTGACAATGGTTGGTGGCACGTTGAGCTCGAGGCTAAACCTTCGCAGTTCTTCAAGTTCCGTTCGGCTGGTTCTTGGGATCAAGAGCTCGAGGTTTATCGTATTGATGACGCATGGACTACGATTCAGGATAACGAACTCGTATTCGGTCAACTCTGGCAGGATGACTCCTACAAGGGCACTCCTTGCAAGTGGATCGAGATGGATCTCAGCGGTGAAAACTATCGTTGGACCGGTGATGAGCAAGGTATTGAGAACGTTGTTCTGACCGAGAAGGCTCAGAAGGTTGTTGTTGACGGTGTTCTCTATATCATCCGTGACAACAAGATGTTCAACGTACAAGGTACTCAAGTTCGTTAATATACGACCTTATACCTAAAAGAATAGGTGCGCTTCGGTGCACCTATTTTTTATGTATTCCATAAAAAACGTAAAAAAAAGCAATTTTATTTGCATATTTCAAAAAAATGTTGTAACTTTGCGGCATAATTGAAAAATTACGTGGTTTAACCTTAAAAAATTGATGCTATGTCATTGGAAGAATTCTTGCTCTATGCTTATGTTTTTGTCCTCATCGGTTTGATGTTGGTGTCTTTGTTCTTGGTTTGGCACTGGTTCGATGCCCGTGACAAACTCAAGGTCGTTCGTGAAGCTACGCGTGAGCAAACGCTCCATGCAATCCACCATGCGCATAATAAATGCCGCATTCTGCTTTACATCAGTTTATTGTTAGCTGTCGCGTATATTTTCGTTCCTTTCGTGTTAGGTGAATACTATGGCACCTTGGCTTATTCAGGAGTCGTTATCTTGGCGAACTTGCTGATGTTGATCGGCTTGCGTACCTTGGCGAAAAGATATATCGCCAGCATCGATGAGTATGTGAGTGCCAACGAGGAGCATGTCCGCGAAGCAGCTGCTCAGCGTGAGCAACAGCGTGAGCAATGGAGACGCGAAGCGCCGGAACTTAATAAGAAAGCGCAAGAGCAGATCAAAGAGCTCTTTGATGGAAACTATGAGGTTTGGTTCCAGCATGATATCCTTACCGGCCGTAATGTACTCGCTAACCCTGAATTGGGCATTCTCTATGCGCAAGGTATCGTCCTGAAGTTCTCAGAGATCATGGAGGTTCGTCCGGGCCGAAAAGACCTTAAGTTAGTGACCAGCAGCAGTCTCAATCCGTTCGTAACGATTGACTTCGGTGCCCTGCCGATCAATCCGGAAACAGGAAACAAATACATGGATGAGATTGCCGAAAAGATTCAATCCCTGATCCCATAAAAAAAGAGGCACGCGCCTCTTTTTTTAATAACTCTCCTCTGCATTCGGGAAAGTGCTGTCCTTGACCGCATCGATATATTCGCCTACTGCCTCCTTTACGGTTCCGGCTAATTCTGCAAAATGGCGCAGGAACTTAGGCTTAAAGCCCTGATTCAGTCCCAGCATATCGTGCAGCACCAAAACCTGTCCGTCGCATGCATTGCCGGCGCCGATACCGATAACAGGACAACTAACCGCTTTAGTCACTTTCGCAGCCAACGCCGCCGGTATCTTCTCCAGCACAATGCAGAAACATCCTGCCTCATCCAATAACTTCGCGTCATGCAGCAGTTTTTCTGCTTCTGCTTCCTCCTTTGCGCGCAGCCCATATCCGCCAAACTGGTTCACGCTCTGCGGCGTCAAACCCAGATGTCCCATCACAGGCACACCCGCTTGAATCATATGGCGGATAGACGGCAGAATCTCTTCGCCGCCTTCCAACTTGACTGCATCACAACCGCTCTCTTTGAGGATCTTGATAGCATTGCGTACTGCCTCCTCTTCACTCACCTGATAGCTGCCAAACGGCATGTCGCATACTACGAGCGAGTGCTGCGCCGCACGAACGACTCCCTTAGTCAGGAAAATCATTTCCTCTACCGTGATCGGCAGCGTGTAATTATTACCGCATACTACATTGCTGGCACTGTCGCCTACCAGCAGGATATCAATTCCTGCTTCGTCCACCAGACTTGCCAGCGTAAAATCATAACTCGTTAACATGGCGATCTTCTCACCATTCGCCTTCATCTGACGCAACTTAGCTGTCGTCATTCGGCTATTTTGTACATGTACAGACATTTTTTATTTATGTTTTAATATAATCCAGATAATAATTGGTGCTCCAAATAACGCACTTACCGTACTAATCGGCAGCGGGTAGATAAAGAGCGAACACAGCACATCGCAAACCAATAATAGGCACGCGCCGATCAGCACGCAGGCCGGAATAGTAACCCTATGGTTAGATGTCTTAAAGATCCCTCGTGCGATATGAGGTACGGCTACACCGATAAATGCAATCGGACCACAGAAAGCCGTTACACCTCCGGCCAAGAGTCCTGTCGCCAATACGATGAACAAGCGCGTACGCCTTACATTAATCCCCAAGCCTTTTGCATACTCTTCGCCTAACAACAAACCATTCAGCGGCTTCAATGCCAAGAGCACAAACAGCGCGCCTACGATTAGTATCGGTACCATGAGTTGCATATCGCTCCAGCCGACGCTGCTCAGCGAACCTAAGGTCCACACGATAAACAACTTCAAGGCATCGGGATTTGCAAAGTTCTGCAGCAGACTTACCAAAGCACCAGCAATAGAACCAAACATCATACCCACGATCAACAGACTCACATTACTCGTCACCTTCCTGCTTACCGCCAAAACCAATAGCAACACCAGCGTCGCACCGATACATGCGGCGATAGGAAGCATCAGCACTAAGGACGCCGAACACATGGTTAGGAAAGCAACGCCGAGGCTGGCTCCGGAACTCACACCTAAAGTATAAGGTCCTGCAAGCGGATTACGGAACAGCGTTTGCATAATAAGTCCCGAGACGGACAAGGCTGCACCCGCCAATATCGCCGTTATAGCCTTCGGCAGACGAATAGCATGCAGAATATTCTGCTCCATGACAGACAAGTCACCCCATGGCCACAACCAGATACTCCCGCTACATATATCCAGGCAAAAAAAGAGTGCCAAAAGCACGCCCAGCCCTATGAATATTCCTGCGTTTCTCTTCATCGTTTGCAAAAACGATGCAAAGGTACTGCTTTTTTTTGATATATGCAAATAAATCTGCTATTTGAGTAGGTATTGTCCCTTATTAGTCTCCTATTAGGGTGCGTAAAGGGTAGTACAATGACTAACGAATATCCAACGAATAACTAAGAAATAACTAGGAAATAACTAGGAAATAACTAAGAAATAACTAACGATAGGACACACTTATTTTGGTGCGTGACTATACAAAAAATGCCAGTGCAAATTTTTATACAAGCGGCATGGCATCCCGCGGAGGATGAAGATTGACCGTTACGGCTTATAGCTTATTCATGCTCAGGAAATGACGCAAATGGAAGTGTTTTATTCCTTCTACATCAGAGATAGAATTGAGCGGATTCATTGAAATGACCATCTTCGGATAGTTGTTTTTGATAGCTTGCAGATTTCCAAACTCTCTCTTCTCGGTCTCTTCGTCCGCTATTAGATAGGCTACTTGTATATATATGGTCTCTTCTCCTTTTTCTGCCACAAAATCAATCTCCGCATTTCGTAATTGCCCGACATGCACGGTATAACCAAGCCTCAGCAGATGCAGATACACGGCATTCTCAATCCGCTTCTCAATATCATTCGTTTGGCGCGTACGGACAAGTTTATTGCGTATTCCAAGGTCCTCGAAATAGTACTTGTCGTTGCTCTCTAACAGTTGTTTGCCATGAATGTCGTACCGCTGAACCCGATAGGTCAGATACGCATTGCAAAGGTATTTGAGATAATTCTGAATAATGACCGAAGAAAGATTCTCTCCCTGCGAACGAAGGTATTTCATAATGGAATTGGGAGAAACCAACTTGCCGATAGTATCGCTCACAAAACGGCTGAGATTGATAAACGAGGTAACATTCCGTATCTGTTCGCGTTGCACAATATCTTTCAACACGACGGTGTCATAAACGCTTTGGATATAGTTCTTTATCTGCTCCGTATGTTCCAGACCGATAAGCCGCAAGTACGGCAGACCGCCCCACAGGAGGTATTTCTCCAATGCCTCATCGCTGTCCTGCAACTGATGAAAATAGAGGAACTCGGTATAACTGAGTGCGTGAATAGGTATCTCAATATACCGTGCAGCCAGCAGTGTGGACAATTCGCTACTGAGCATCTTCGCATTGCTGCCGGTTATTACCACATCCGTGTCTGGCTGTTTGATCCAACTCCGCAACGAACGCTCGAACCCTAAAATATCTTGTATCTCGTCTATGAGGATATAGTTGTGTTTGCCTTGCGCAACATGCGCGGAGAGGTATGCGTTCAACTCCTCATGCGTGGTGATTGCATCAAACGCAGCATCTTCCTTGTCAATATAGATGATATTCACATTGGGATCTGTCTGCTTCTCTTGCGCCAATAAACGCAGACACATACTCTTTCCCACCCGGCGTTGCCCCGTGAGAACAATGATGATTTGTTTGCCGAGCCATTGAGTGATTGCTTGCGTGTAGTACTCTCTGTGTAATAGTTCTTCCATAGTACTTTTTTTAAAATCGCTGCAAAGTTACAACTTTTATTTAATATATGCAAATTATTTTGCAAAAATCTAAAGTATATTTAGTATTTTATATATTTTTATCAAAAATATTAAGTATATTTACTTCTAAACACAACACACGGGCGACTCAATGAACCGCCCGATTTGTTACTTTGTACTTGGTACTTAGTCCCTTGGTCACTTTCTTTGTCCTGTGAGGGTGTAAATCTTGTACCCCCGCGGATTAGGCAATTGACGGAAAGCCATAATGGAGAGCATGATCCATGAGATAATGCAGGATATACCAAGAGTGCAAAAACTAATGATAGATAGAATCTGGAGGAGCTGATACTTGGTGTCATTATAAATGCCCATGTGATAGTGGCGAATATAATAATCTTCATGAGCAGGTACAAATATAAGGCAAAGGGCAAAGGAAAGTATGGCTAAGCCAACCACAACGAGTGTAATTGAGCGATTACGATTGAAAGAACCTTCGTCATATGAACCGGGAGTACAATGACTAACGAATATCCAACGATAGGACTTATTTTGGTGCGTGACTATACAAAAAATGACATGACACTTTTGACACTTTTGACACTTTCTATCTTTTTGATAGCTCTGCGTCCTATTGGACGTATCAAAATGTAAACAATTGTCCCCAAAATCGCGCGCATTTTTGACTTTTTGTAAGAAAGTCTCATAGTCTCAAAGTCTCAGTGCAAATTTTTATAATTTGGGAGGTTTTTAGATTGTACTTAAAAGCTATCAATACCGTTCGCATTACGTTCGCATCCCGTACGTGCCCGTAAGACATAAAATATTAAAAATTTTTAAAATATTTGCATATATCAAAAAAAAGTACTACCTTTGCAGCGGAAAACAAAATAACTCATTCCATTGAGTAAAAATACTAAGTGTATTGAGTAAAAAATTGAAGTATGATGCAACGTCCTTATTTTGAAACGATTACGAAGCGATTAAATGAACCAAGAAAGTTCATTCAAATCATCGAAGGACCCCGTCAGGTCGGTAAATCAACGCTTATCAAGCAAGTACTAAAGAGCCTTTCGATGCCTTGGGTGCATTTCTCTGCTGATAATGTGCCGGCAACTCGTTCCGCTTGGATCAGTGATTGCTGGGCTACGGCGCGCAATAAACTCCAGATGGAGAAACTGCCCGAGTTGCTGCTCGTTATAGATGAGGTACAAAAATTACTGAACTGGGGTGAAGTCGTAAAGAAAGAGTGGGATGCCGATTCCTTCAATGATGTGCCCATCAAAGTAGTGCTGTTAGGGTCGTCCCGCGTACGCTTGGAAAAAGGACTAAGCGAAAGCCTTAAAGGACGTTTTGAGACCATAAAAATGCCTAACTGGTCTCTCGCAGAAATGCAAGAAGGTTTTGGGATGACCATCGACGAATATATCTATTTCGGGGCTTATCCGGGAGCCGCTGATTTGCGTCATGATTTGGATAGATGGCAGGAGTATATCAGCAGTTCCATTGTGGACGCGACGATAAACAACGACATTTTGATGGACACTCCTATCGCCAAACCGGCATTGTTACGTCAGACGTTTGAATTAAGTAGCGCTTATTCCGGACAAGAAGTGTCGCTGACGAAGATGATCGGGCAGTTGCAAGATGCAGGAAACACCACTACGCTCGCTCATTATTTAGATCTTCTCAACCAGAGCGGCATGGTTTGTGGGCTTAGTAAGTATGCCGTTGACAAGGCTCGCCGCCGCAACTCTATCCCCAAGTATCAGGTCTATAACAATGCATTGATGAGTCTCTATTGCGAGCATGATTTTGAAGCGGCAAGGTCGGATCATAAATTATGGGGAAGGCTCTTTGAATCTGCAGTCGGAGCACATATCATGAATTGCGCTTATACCGGGCGGTTTAATGTTTATTATTGGCGCGATGGAGGAGAAGAAGTAGATTTTGTATTAGTAAAAGATACAAAGGTCGTGGCTATAGAAGTGAAAAGTAATCACGAAAAAGACACTTCCGGTCTGCATACTTTCCAAGAGAAATTCCATCCTCATCGATCTGTTCTGGTGGGCGAAGAAGGCATTCCTATTGAGACTTTCTTGAAATCAGACTTAAAAGAATTATTTACGTAATTCAATGATTTGTAGGGTTTCACCGTAAATAGAGCTTACAATCATAACAAACACACGGGCGACTCTCTCATCGAGCCGCCCATGTTATATTGTACTTGGTACTTAGTCCCTTGGTCACGTTATTTGACCTCTTGTCCGGCCAGGGTATATACCTTCAGCGCAACGTCAGCGTAAGGTCTGCTGATTTGTGCAAAGCAAAAAAATTACAGATTCTTGTTCAACCAATCGAAGCGCTGATCCATCCACAAGAGCAACTTATCAATGTTCTCATCATAAGATACATTCCTCTCAACATGCTGGTGCAACGAAGCTGCTTGGTGGCGAATAAAAGAATAGTAATTGCTTCTATTGCCATAGAAAAATTGGAATCGCTTACGAACATTGTGTGCAAACGCAGGATCTTCAAACAACCGAGTGTACCATAAAGAATTTCTGACATGCCAGCCTACAGGCGAATCACAACCATTATCGGGGGTATTACCATAACCTAAATCAAAATCCCATACAGGTCCCATCACTATTCGCCCATCTGTGCCACTGTGCATATAGCAACTACTAAAGAAGACGGCATCATTATTTTTAGCTATCTCATTAATCAGAAACCAATCTATCCACGAATCTTCGTCCAGATACTTCCGCCAACCATCTATAGAATCCGTAAAATTATCCGCGAACAAGGCATCTTCCGCCTGTTGAAAAAAGGCATGCAGTTGTTTAATCCGTTGTTCAGAGAGATTCTTGTCCGGATATTCAATTCGAAAAGGATTTTCCATATTCCGTGTCCGGAAATAGGAATCTTTTTCCGTTACCCGGGCATCCACTTCAATCAGCCAACCGTCTTGTTCTATTTCCACCCGATGCGCCCCGACTTCTACTTTTTCGCATAACTGATAGATACCTTTATATGCTCCGTTATAGAATAGCTCCGCAAAACATGAATGAGGAGTCCATTCCAAATTGGTTTGTTCTGACATTCTGAAAGCCAGCGCATTGCGTAGCATGGTGCTATCAAAATAATTGGCGAGCAGAACCCATTTCCTGGCTTCCGGCATACCACACAAGGAATGGTTCTGACTCAGTTTGAGCGCAAAGGGACGTTTCGGGCATTCCGCCGTACTATTCCCGCGCAATTTGATTTTAGCCTTTTCGTCCCGATAGACCATATGCGTAGAATCGGTTAACTCAAAGAGACAGGGTTCGTCTTCTTTTTGCAAGAATTCATACGCCACGGCACATTCAATCCTCACTTTAGGAATGGTTTGTAGTGATACATCAGAATGGCAACCAGTACAACCCGTCATAAAAAGCATGATTGAGAAAATCCATAACAGTTCCTTTTTCATTGTCCTAATAGTTTTCATTAAACAAATCGCACCGCCAAACTTCATCGTTTGACGGTGCAAAAGTACTGCAATTAATCGGGGTGTACAAATTCCTAAATTTTGAAAATTCTTGGGATTATTATTCCTTATGGAAATCTATAAAATTTGGATGTCGTTATTCCTAATGACGTTTCCAATAGGACAAAGGAAAAGCCATATGGTACTCCGTCTGACGAATCAGGGAAGTAGTCCAACCGCTGTCCATTACTATTGCATACATAGATTTCATTGACCTGCAGACAGCCTGTATAATCCTTTCCCGGGCTACTGATCCGGATGACGTACTGTCCCGGACGAGTTATCGGATAGATGATCGTACCGCTTTTCAAATCATAATACGTTTCGGTCATTCTTTCTTTTTGACACTCTTGGATAACTACATACGAGTCCGTGCCCGCATCCTTCTCGATGCGTAAGGTATTGCCGATTAATGTAGCCCGAATCTGGTTGGGGTCTGATGGATCAGGGGTACTCCCCTTCGGACCATCCTCATAACCAAGCTCAACCCTAGACTCCATTAGGGGAATATCAATCGAGTTGGCATAACACAAACTGCCGATGCCAGCAATCCAGAAAATGATAAGCAATAGTCTACGCATATCTGTCACAAGTTATGGTTTGTAATGTTCTATGCAGTTCCTTGACGCTTACGCCAAGTCGCTTTGCAATGATATATTTGTCTTTGCCTATTCCACTTTCCGCGCGGAACAGGATTTCCGCTATCTCCGCATAAGTAAAGCCAATCAGTATTAGTACGCTGATACGGATTTCCCGCTCTGACAAGCCTTTTTGTTCCAATTTATCTGCTATACCGTTTAGGTTTGCATTACAAATGGCACAGAACTGTGCATAGTTATTCAAATGCAGGTCTTCCCGCAGGTTCGTACTTTTCTTTAGTTTGCGACACTGCTGCTCTATAGAGTTGATTCGTTTACGGCGATACCAGAACCACCAAGCCAATATGGAACCAAGCATGATTATTCCGGTGATTGCACCCCAAATCCATCCCACATGGTGCTTGGGTGCTCGGGAGTCTTGCAAAGCCTGTTCTGCCATTTGCATTGCTATAATCCAATCTGGATTATTGCGTTCCAATTTTTGCTGTATATCGCTGCGCGTAGCTGCCAAAACCCGTATATCATCCGCGATAGCCGTGCTGTCACAATGCGTCAATATATAATAAGCATCGTCTAAATATCTCGGATTATCTGTCTTTTGCACTACCCGTTCCGCGTAATATACAGCCGAATCATTGTTGCCAATGAAGGTAAAAGCCTGCGCTCGCAACATATCGAAATATACCGAATTCAACGGCTTTTGCTGCGTATAATACAATACTGAATCATACTCCTCGACATATAGACATGCAGCTGCCCTGCTCTCTGATATTTTCAGGCGTACTGCATCATCGGAACACAACCCAAGCGCCGAATCAGTCAACTGCATTGCCGCCTTTTTATGTCCCGTTACCGCTTGTTCCCACGCCATGTTGTTTAGCGCAAACGCATATGCTGTTGTGTCCGCTGCTTTGGCAAAAAGACAGGCTGATTTTTCATAAAGATCATATGCCAACTCATGCCGCTCCCCCATACGACACATAGTAGCCATATTACTATAAGCCCGCCCTTGAATAGCGTACTCGCGGGAATTGCATCGCGTCGCTGAGATGAACGCTTCCACCGCTTCAATCGGACGCCCTGACTCCCGCAATGCTCGCCCTGAACGATAATAAGATCCCGCATCCGGCGAAGTACAAGAAAGAAGATAAGCCGGCGCAATCAACCATAATATGTGTCTTTTCACCCACAAAACGCTGCAAAGGTACTGCTTTTTACTGAATAATGCAAATTAATGACTTAGGAAATATATTGGGATTTTTCCTTGTTTTCCTATATTTGTTGCAAAGGTACAAAGAATTTTTGGAATATACAAATAAATCTCTCTTTTTTATGCAGGCACAAAAAAATCTGCACTTTCGATGCAGATTTTAAGATTTTTATTTGTCACTTTGTGAATCGTCCTCGCCTAATAAGCTGTTAGTTGAGCCAAAGAGAGATAACTGTCGTATAGCACGATCATAGTCAGATTCTAATTGGTTCATCTCTCGCTGACGATAGATGGTGTATTCGTGTTCGGCTTTTTCTTGCGCCTGTTGGTGGCTTATAGAACCGCTTCCTTCTAACAACGGGCGACGGTTATTGCTTAGCACCCGATCAAGTTCGTCTATCCACTCTTGCATGGTCATAGGATGTTGCTCCATCGCTTGCAATTCCGCATAGTCGAAGAACTGAGACACCAACAGATTTAGTCGCTGGAGTTCTATTTCCGTCAAATAGTTCTTGGCAATAGTTACATCATCTTTTGTGATATAGTTCCCTTTGAAGTTCGTCATGCCGAGCATCGGCTTTTCATTATCCACTCTGTCATAGACCACCTCAGCCGCTGTATGTTGGTGTGCTGCATAGTGCATCTTGTTTTGCACTGTAGCAAAGAACTGACGTGTAATCTCGGCTTTCGGATCATAATCCAACGCAGTTGCATAGATGTCGGTCACTTGCTGATAGAGGTTGCGCTCACTACTACGAATATCGCGGATACGTTGGAGTAATTCGCGGAAATAACGTCCTCCGTTACCTTTTAGCCGTTCGTCATCCAATGTGTAGCCTTTTATGATATATTCGTGAATGCGCTGAGTTGCCCATTGACGGAAACGTGTACCTTGCACAGAATGAACGCGATAGCCAACAGAAATGACTACATCAAGGTTGTAGTAATTGGTGGGTTTGGTAGAAAAGTCGGAAATTCCGATTTTTCTCACCGTATCTGCTTCGGAAAGTTCACCTTCTTTGTAAATATTCAAAATATGCTCGTTGATGGTAGAGCGCGATTTTCCAAACAATATACTCATTTGCTCAATAGGCAACCAAACCGTTTCGTCTTGAAGAATAACATCAATAGCGGCTTTGCCTTCTTCGGATTGATAGATAACAATCTCGCCTCTTGTGTCATTTGTAAGATCTTGTGTCTTCATAAAACAAATATATTTTTCGCAAAGATACTACTTTTTATTCAATTATGCAAGTTTATTGCACAAAAAATATACTTTTTTATGCAGTACGGTGAATTTATTGCACAAAATCGCTCAGTCCAACACTATAAATCCTGCCCAATAATAGGGAGTAAAGGGCATGGACACAAAAAAATGACATACGCAAATTTGTATGCCATTTTTTGAAAATTAGTGATTGATTATGGTAAAAAAGTTACCATAACATCCTTTTAGTTGCGGAACTTGAGTTCGCCGTCGCGGAGCTCGACGATGACAGGTCGTTTGCTATCTACCTTGCCTCCGATGATCTCTTTACTCAGCTCATTGAGCACGAGGCGTTGTAACGCTCTCTTGACAGGCCGCGCACCAAACTGCGGATCGTAGCCTTCTTTGGCAATATATCGGATTGCATCGTCTGTGACGCGCAGGTCGATACCTTGCTCTTCAAGCATCTTGTGTATGCGGCCGACTTGCAACTCTACGACCGCTTTGATGTCCTCTTCACTCAATTCGCTGAAATGGATGATCTCATCGATACGATTGATGAACTCGGGTCGAACCTGTGCGCGGAGTTGCTCCTCCGTGAGGTTGGAGGTCATGATAATAAGCGTGTTCTTGAAGTTTACCACGCGCCCCTTATTATCCGTCAAACGGCCGTCGTCCAGTACTTGCAGCAGTACGTTGAATACATCCGGATGCGCTTTCTCGATCTCATCGAACAGCACGACAGAGTAGGGTTTTCTACGGATCGCTTCAGTCAATTGACCTCCCTCATCGTATCCCACGTATCCCGGAGGCGCACCGATCAGACGCGTCGCGCTGAACTTCTCTTGGTACTCACTCATATCGATACGCGTGATCATATTCTCGTCGTCGAAGAGGTAGTCCGCGAGGGCTTTTGCCAATTCGGTTTTACCGACACCCGTTGTACCTAAGAAGATAAAGCTTCCGATCGGTCGTTTCGGATCTTGCAGACCCGCACGGCTTCTTCTTATGGCATCACTAACTGCTTCGATGGCTTCGTTCTGACCGATGATACGCTTATGTAGCTCCTCTTCGAGGTGCAGCAACTTATCCCGTTCACTCTGCATCATTTTTGCAACCGGTATACCCGTCCAACGAGCTACTACTTCTGCGATATCGTCTTCATCGACCTCCTCTTTGATCAAGGTCTCATTACTAATCGCGTGCAGCGCGTCTTGTGCGGATTTGATATTGGCTTCTGCGGCCGGAATCTGACTGTAACGAATCTCTGCTACTTTGCCGTAATCGCCTTCGCGCTCTGCTACTTCAGCTTGATGCTTGAGCGTTTCAATACGCGCTTTCTCGTTCTGGATTGTGGCTACATAGCCTTTCTCCTTATTCCAGCGGGCATTGAGCTCTTCGCTCTTCGCTTTGAGTTCTTTGAGTTGTTGCTCAATGACTTTCAGCTTGGCTTCGTCCTTATCGCGTTTGATAGCCTCCCGTTCGATCTCCAGTTGTTTGATCTGACGATCCAGTGTATCGATCTCTTCCGGTTTACTATCTACCTCCAGACGTAACTTAGCGGCGGCTTCATCGACTAGGTCGATCGCTTTATCCGGTAAGAAACGATCGGTGATATACCGTGCACTCAAGGTCACAGCCGCAATGATGGCATCGTCCTTGATACGCACCTTATGATGCGTCTCGTACCGCTCTTTCAGACCACGCAGAATACTGATCGTCGCTGCCTCGTCCGGTTCATCTACCATGACTTTCTGGAATCGTCTCTCCAAGGCCTTATCGGTCTCGAAATATTTCTGATATTCGTCCAGTGTAGTAGCACCGATAGCCCGCAGGTCACCCCTTGCTAAGGCCGGTTTCAGAATATTCGCTGCATCCATGGCGCCGCTACTTTTACCGGCTCCTACCAACGTATGGATCTCATCGATAAAGAGAATGATCTCACCTGCTGCTGCAACGACCTCGTTGACAACGCCTTTGAGTCGCTCCTCAAACTCACCTTGATACTTGGCACCCGCAATCAGGGCACCCATATCGAGGGAGTAGATCTGTTTCTTCTTCAGATTCTCCGGTACATCGCCTCGCACGATACGATGCGCAAGTCCTTCGGCGATCGCCGTTTTACCGACACCCGGTTCACCGATTAAAATAGGGTTGTTCTTCGTACGCCGACTCAGAATCTGCAGCACACGCCGAATCTCGTCATCTCTACCGATGACTGGATCTAATTTACCTTCTTTAGCCCGCTCACAAAGATTGATCGCGAACTTCTTGAGGTTTTCGTTTTGATTGTTGGAATTATTCATAGTTATGTGTGTTTTAGTTAATAATTTCTACTTCAATACACACAAACTATGTTCCAAACGGTCTTAGACTGACAAAATGGCAGTTAATCGTGCCAATAGCGCCTGCATATCCGGTAGTACCTCATCCGCTTTCTCGTCCCACAATTCCTCATCGGGTAGGGGACCGGTATTGACAGCCAACGTGTATAACCCGGCCGCTTTGGCAGCACGTACACCGAGCGGGGCGTTCTCTACGACCATGCATTCCTCTTTCTTAAATCCAGAGCGCTCCCAGGCCTTCAAGTACGGCTCCGGATCAGGTTTACCTTTGGTGACATCAAACGAAGAGATGATACCGGTAAATACATTATCGAAGGTCTTATTGAGCGCATCGATCAGGTTGCGTTGTCCGGAACCCGTTACTACCCAACATTGCACACCTTGTGAACGCAAGTAATAAAGCACCTTATCCACGTTGGGGATGATACCGGGAAAACCACCGGTCATTTGTGTGAAATGTTCGGTCTTGTCCTTATAGATAGCTTCGATCAGTTCCGGCGAAGCATCTCTACCGAACATCTGCTGATGGTGCTCTTGAATGACACCGGTACTGGTACGCCCCTCATTACGGTAACACTCCATCGCAGTGTACGGTAAACCATGTTTGGTCATTGCCCAAGCCCATGACTCTGCATGGTAAGGCATGGAGTTATATAACACACCGTCTTGATCAAAGAAAACGGCTTTGATGGTGTGACCGAATGGCTTTTCGGGTGTCGAGCCGCTCGACCGATCACCGAAGATTGTACTTCCAATTCGTACCATATTACTTCCGCATTCAATAGCTATCCTATAATCATCAGACATTCCCATGGATAGAATCCCGCCATCTGATAATTGCTTCACTTCCGTAAAGCACCTTCTTATCTCGGTTTCATCCTCCGTATTTGTCGCCATCGCCATAAGGCCACGTACGCGGATACTATGCAGATGAGTACGGGTAAAGTCTAGGATCGATAGCACATTAGTCGCTTCCAGTCCCGTTTTTGTCTCTTCTTTTGCCACATGCACTTCTAATAGCACATCTTGCACGATACCTTGTTTGGCGGCTTCGTCGTTGATGGCTTGTAACAAGTGCTCTGAATCAACGGACTGAATGAGATAGGGGCGTAACTTAATCAAGTCCCGCACTTTATTGGTTTGCAGGTGTCCGATAAAATGCCAATGAATGTCGGAGGGCAGGAGGCTCACTTTTTGCTTCAATTCCTGTACACGACTCTCTCCGAAATGGCGTTCTCCAGCTTCGTACGCTTCGCGTATCGCCTCTATGGGTTGATACTTACTCACGCACACAAGCGTAACGCTCGCAGGTATATGCGCGCGTACGCTCCTTATGTTTTCGCGTATGGTGTTCACTTTATTGAACGGCGTTCAAGATATCCACTATCGGCGACTTAGCGATAGAGATGAGTTCGCAATCGTAAGACTTGAGTGCTTGTTTGAGGGCGAAGACCGCATCGTCCAATGTGTTGGCTTGTACCAGAACGGGTACGTTCTTGCGGGTCTCTTTCTCACCGTCGATGGTGATCATTTCTACGCGGGCTTTGTACCAGAATGCGCCACCTTCGTTCGGGAAGACTTCAAAATACTGACTGCGTTTGCAGTTCTGCACTTCGCAGTCACCGAAGATGAACGGCTTAATCTCTTCCAGCAGACAATTCTCTGCATCGGCAAAACTAACCGCTCCGTGAACCAGATATACTTCTTTTACTTTACCCGGGTTATCTTCGCCTGTTTGGCGATCGTAATGAACTTTAATCTCGTGAAATATCATATCATTTACTATTTAGTCATTTACCATTTTATCATTTAGAAGATCAATTCCATCACATCGGTTGCGTCCAATTGATTTTGCGGCATCGGTCGCAGGGTTCCGCACCAAAGTAGAAGCGGTGACGAAGGCTTGTCGTCGATCACATGATCAATGACACGTGTCTCTCCGTGTGTGAGTTGCCAGCCCGGTTGCAGCATAAAGACCACATCGCCGGTATGTCGTTTGCTGAGGCTCGTACCAAGTTGTGGATAAAGCACGGCTTCATAGTTCGGCATGGCGATCTGCACCCCTTCAAAATCCATGAGGAAATTGGCTACTTGCCGTTGGATAGTTTCCAGACTAAGACGTTTTTGCTCAATGAGCGTGCGGTTGAGATAGATCGATTGCCCGTAACTGCCGTCTATCCATCGTTCGTGTCCGTAGAGCGCCATGAGGTACGTACCGGTCAAGGCTGCAGCCCGATCCGTATTAAAGGTCTGAACCGGCATATGCAGGTTCGTCAGCGTTTGTGAAGACGTACCTAAGATGGGACGGCCGACCACCAAGACTTGGTAATTGGTTCGTCCGATGCGTTTGTCCAACTGCTCCATGAGATAGCCTAAATCCTGATTGAGCCATAAGTACATATCTTCGTGTTCGGCGCTGGCGATATAGTCCGATTCCGCTGCAGGACTCAAGGTGTTGAGGTGCAGCATCAGCATATCCGGTGTAGCATCTGTACCTAATTTCGCTTCTTTTTGGATATCCAAAGCTAACTCAATAACCAGCGTATTGGCTTGCGGCGCACGCATGAGCACTTGACCGACCGGATAACTGAATCCTTTCTTCTTCTCTTGTTCCGTAGGACAGGTGTATACCGGTATCTCCATACGCGGGGTCCATGTCCGTTCGGCAATAGTTGCTATTTTACCATTTTCGTTCTGTTCGTACGCCGCCGAAGGAAGACCTTCGGTATAAGCCGCTGTGGCCACCCAAGTCTTACTCTCCGGATCGATCCAGCAGCAGGCATTGGCAGCATGACCGGCCATCAGAACCGTTGTCTGAGGACTCGTACCGATGGCATAGATCTTGGCATCGGGATATCTCAGGCGCATCTGGTCGGTCATGGTTTGCGCTAGCAGCGCTTTGGGAGATATGTGGATGTCAGTACCGATACCATGCGCCGACTCGTCTTCCAAAAGCATATGGATATTTCGATCCCGGCGCAGGAAATAAGTGTCCATCGTATAACCGTGCCGTTGAGGCAGCACACCGGTCATCAGCGTAGCCGTCGTCTCATTTCCGCCATACACGAGGTGCGGATAAGAGATACTCGTTTGATAGGCCTCTTCGTTCAGTGTCCGTAAACCTCCTTGCTGCCAGTAAGGACGCAGTTTATTGAGATCTTCGGTTGTCATGCCGTCCACTACCGCTACCACGGTAAGACGCGGAGCAGCATTCATCCCAAATGGTATAAGGCTGAGAATCAACGTAATATATAAATGAATCGTGCGCATAGATGAGTCAAAGGAAGGATTAAAAGTCTCCAGCCGAAACCAACTAAAGGATGGCAGGAGAAGAAGGTTAGGAAAGTGACAATAATAAGTAGCAGGGCATAAGGAATGCCGATCGCCAACTCAATGCCCCATGACCAGCGTTGACGCTTTCGGTCGTAGAGGCTGATAAGGCAGAGTACGATAAAATAAAGAACGAGCCCGAAATACCAGGTCTTGTACCATGGAACGGGTTGAATAGCAAAAGCACCGATCTGTTCGGATTCGATCATCGGTGTACTCCCATGGTGCGCTTTACTCATATACAGCATCAACTCTTCCGGCAAGAACAAGCGTTGTTTGTTATTCATTGGCTTGTCGGCTCTGGGACCGAAGAGTAGGTTGATACCGAAATCTGCCCACGAACCTTGGGGCGTATAATGCCGGATAAAGCGCCGGTAACTTACGCCGGTATAACCGGTATAAGGCGAGACAATACTGTCACCTAAGGCTTGCTCGAACAACACAAAAGGTCGTGTTGCACAATTGTCAAAGACAAAATTATAGAGGTACTGCCGGTTCTCGGGTTGATAATTGATGACCAAGGCTTGCCAAATAGCTTCGCGTTGGGTTGAATCCAAGTTCAGCACCTGCTCATACACCGGTCGCTGCGTCTCTTCGTATTCGCGCATAAACCACCAGTATGGGGTCGCCCCCAACTCATACCAGGTTTCGCCTTTGACAAACTTCCAGTAGAAATGCTCCGTGTTGAAATCAAAGATACCGTAGTTAAATACGATATCTATGTCCTGCACCGTGTCGCATACACGGATTGCCGTGTGACCATAACGGGCATACAACTCTTCACCTGGCGAACAGGTGATCAGTGATATACGTGCCTGATCGCTCAGTGTTCCGGCACTGAGACTCAGCGCCAGCAGCAACATATATGTCAGTATTATCTTGCGCATAAACTTACAATACAATAAGGCAGGGCGGTGCAAGCCAAACCCACTAACCATCCCGCACATACTTGTGCCGGCGTATGGGCATGGAGAATGATCCGTGCGATCATTAGGATAAGTGACAGTCCGAACCACAGAGCCATCGTACCGATCGTCGGGATAGCACCTATACCGATACAATAACAGAAAAGGCTGCCTACCAAACCACCCAAACCCGTCAGATGGGCGCTGATCTTCCACCATCTATTCACGGTCGCCACAATGCCGATCGCTATCGTCGCGCCGATAGCGATATAGGAAAGGAATAGCGGCGCATGCAGGATGGCTACCAAAAGGTACGCCCAGAAACCGAAACCCATGAAGGCATAGAGATAGGGCATCGTACGTTCGTTCGCGTCTTCGATCTGAAGGTCCTTCACTTCTCCGCGACGCATCATAATCCAGATGGCGGTGATGGGTAAAACGCAGGTGAGTAGGAACGTACCGATGATCGCGGTGAGTATCCACCGGATATCCATCGGCGCTACATGGAGACTGTACGCGTAACAGAAAAGAGAGATTCCGTAGGTGGGCACAAAAAGCGGGTAAAGTACGACGCTTAATATCTTCGCTACTATGTCTGCAAATCGATTCATAGAAGGGCTTTACGTAAGCGCGCTACCGGAATACCTAATAGGTCTCTGTATTTGGCGATCGTACGGCGTGCGATGGTGTAGCCGTGCGTTTTCATCAACTCCACTAACTGCTCATCGGTTAACGGATTCGACTTGTCTTCACCGTCCACTAACTCCTGCAATATCTTCTTGATTTCTCGCGTAGATACTTCATCGCCGTCCATATTGGTCATGGCTTCGGAGAAGAAATACTTGAGCGGATAGATACCGAAACGCGTTTGGACATACTTACTGTTGCTCACACGCGAGATGGTGGATACATCGTATCCGGTCTTGTCTGCTATGTCCTGCAGAATCATCGGCTTGAGACTTGTCTCTTCGCCGTCTAAGAAGAAGTCATACTGCGCCTGAAGGATAGCCGTCATGGTGCGCATCAGCGTCTCATTGCGTTGCCGGATGGCATCGATAAAACTCTTGGCGGAATTTAGGCGCTGACGAATGAAAGTAGCCGCTTGACGACTATCTTTATTCTTCGGCATCGCGCTATACTGATCCAGCATCGCACTGTACTCCCGACTCACATGCAGTTCCGGGATATCGCCTGTGTTGAGCACCACATACAACTCCTCGTCCCGTTCTTCGATGAAGAAATCCGGAATGATCGTCTCTCGTTGGGTCTCGTAGATGTTACCGCTAATGGCATTGGCGGGCTTCTGATTCAGATGTACAATCTCCTGAACGGCGGCCTGAAATTCCTCTTCCGAGCAGTCCAAACGCTGTTGGATCTTATCAAAATGATGCTTGGAGAATGCCTCAAAATGTTCTTTGAGGATTCGGTACGCCAACTCGATAGCAGGGGTGGATTTTTCTTCCATCTTCACTTCCAATTGCCTGAGCAAGCACTCTTGCAAGTTCGCGCTGGCAATGCCGGGAGGGTCAAACTGCTTGATCTGACGAACGATATCCTCCATCTCGGCATCGGTGACCGTGATCTGCTCTTGGAACATCAGATCGTCCACGAGTTGCTCAGTCGTACGACGCAAGTAGCCGTCATCGTCAATATTACCTAAAACCCACTTGGCGATATGCCGCTGAGGCTTGGTCATTTTCGTGAGGTAGATCTGCGATTTGAGTTCTTCGATCATACTGCTTCCACCGATGATCGGCACTTCACGCCGATCTTCGTCCGCCCCGCTATATTGGGGCTGCAGCATATAACTTGGTGTCTCGTCGTCAGATACGTACTGCTCGTAGTTGAACTCATCGTTCTGCAGCGGATCGCGTTGACGGCCGTCATCGTATCCATCGTCCGGCATGTAGTTATCATCGAACTCATCGCCCTCTACGCCGTTCATCCCCTCTTCTCCTACGCTTTCAGGACCTTCCTCCAAGGCAGGGTTCTCCTGCAACTCTTCGTTGATACGTTGGCATAACTCAATAGACGGCAGTTCAAGCATGCGAATGACTTGAATCTGCGTAGGCGTCAACTTGGTCGTCTGCGTAAGCGATTGACTGAGTCCGATAGATTGCATAAGTCTCAAATTACAAATCACAAATCACAAATATTATATCAACTCCAGAACGCTGGAGGTGATATATTCAAGTTGTTCCTCATCTAACTCTGTATGCATCGGCAACGACAGTACGCATGCTGCCAACTTCTCAGCTACCGGGAAATCACCGTCTTTATAACGGGGATCGAGGTATGCTTTCTGCTGGTGTAGCGGAACGGGATAATAAATCATTGCCGGTATGCCGCGTTCAGCCAGCCCTTCGCGCAACGCATCTCTATCCGCACCTATCACGCGCAGCGTGTATTGATGGAACACATGCGTCGAGTGCGCTTGACGACCCGGGATGAGCAACTTATCGTTGTTTTTAAATGCCTCGTCATAGAAAGCTGCCGCACGTTGACGCGCAGCAATATAGTCGTTCAGATGCGGCAGTTTTGCATCCAGAATAGCGGCTTGGATCGAATCCAGACGGCTGTTGACACCCACTTCGTCATGGTGATAACGCACATGACAGCCGTGGTTAGCGATGGCCCGCATGCGATCAGCCAAAGCATCGTCGTTGGTGAAGATAGCACCGCCGTCGCCGTAGCAACCAAGGTTCTTCGAGGGGAAGAAAGAGGTGCAACCGATATGACCGATTGTTCCGGCCTGCTTGGTTTCTCCGTTGGAGAAGGTATATTTCGCTCCGATCGCCTGACATGCATCTTCCACTACATACAGATGATGCTCGTTCGCCAAAGCCATGATCGCTTCCATGTCAGCGCATTGACCGAAGAGGTGCACCGGCACGATCGCTTTGGTGCGAGGGGTAATGGCGCGACGCACGGATTCGATATCCATATTCATCGTGTTCCAATTTACGTCAACTACTACCGGCGTTAAACCTAAGAGCGCTACCACTTCGGCGGTCGCAATGAAAGTGAAAGTCGGCGTAATGACCTCATCGCCCGGCTTCAGACCCAAACCCATCAGGGCGATCTGCAAGGCGTCTGTACCGTTACCTACGTTGATCACATGTTTGGCGCCGGTGTAGGCCTCTAAGTGCGCTTGAAACTCCGCTACTTTAGGTCCTTTGATAAAAGCAGCCGAATCAATCACTTCCTGTATACCTGCATCGATCTCGTTCTTGATCTTCGCATACTGCGACTGCAGGTCCACCATTTGTATCTTTTTCTTAGGCGCAAGGCCACGATTAACTTCGTTTTTCATTGTTCTAAAATATATTCCACCACATCGGGATACGCCCAAGCCGATGTGATGTCAGGATTTTTATAGTTCAGTTCGACATCCAGTTTGTCCACCCTTTCCGGCGAATAGACGCATCTGACGTGTATATCTTCGGGTTGCACTTGGGCGTAATGACTCATCCCCACGCGCACATAGACCTCTACTGTTTGCGGGAAGAGATGCAAGTGATAGCCCTCGGGTACACCGACAGCATGAATAGGCAGGATAAATTTCTTCTCCGTAAACCGCTCCGCTAGAATATATAGATTCACGCTGTCTGACTCGGCACGAACTCCGGTCGGTAATGCCAAAGCTACCTGTATATTGGTCGTGTCCATTAGATTGCTCAAAGCTACCGCTTGGGTATAGATGGTGTCGATCGCGTTGATCGTCTTATCTTGCCCATAGATCTTAATGGTCTTACGACTCAATCTCGGTTGCTCCACAAACTGATACTCAGCAGCCGGTGTCAACGAACCTTTTATCGCCAGTTGTACGGTACGCTCCTGCTCCGTAAAATACGGACAAGAGATCTCGTCCGGGGTGGTCGCGATAAGGCTACTCGTTCCCTGCAACAGGTCGCTTATACTGCGACGCAAAGCGTCGGCCGGTACGTGGATCGTACCTTTCTCGCCGTGGATGTACTGTCTGAGGTCGATGGTGAGGCGAAGGGGCTCGCGGTGGTAGGTGTTCAATCTACTACCGGCATCGCGAATGACGACCATCACCGTATCAGGAAGACCTGGCTCTCCTAAGCCGATCGTACCGGGCTTGCCTGTATAATGTATGGAAACAGGCACGCGCGTGTTACGCACCGACTGCATCGCATGGCCGTACCAAATACAGGCCGCCAATACGATGAACAGCAGAAAAGTCAGGATATCCTTTTTCACCTTTACCTTTTACTTCTTATCAGCAGCTGCTTGCTCTGCAGCATCGGAAGCATCTGCAAAGACGCTCTCTTTAGCCACCTTGATGGTCACTTCCTTTGCGATCGTGATGATGAAAGCATTCTCTTGCACTTCCTTAATCTCACCGTAAATACCACCTGCGGTAACGACCTTATCGCCTTTCTTCATGGCGTCGCGTTGTGCTTGTAACTCTTTCTGCTTCTTAGTCTGAGGACGAATCATGAAGAAATAGAATACTACGAAAATCAAAATCATCATGATCCAGAAGGACCATTGACTACCTTGCTGAGCAGCACCTTCCGCTGCCTGTAAAAAAATGAGATTTAACATAATTGTATGATTTTATTTTAATGTTTCTGCTTTGAGTAATGTACCTTGATGCTTCATGTCGCGCAGGATCTCCGTCAGGATTCCGTTGATGAACATGTAATTCTTATCGCCCGAATACTCTTTGGCGATCTCGATATATTCGTTGAGCGAGATGGTCAACGCGATCTCGTCAAAAGAAGTGATTTCCGCCAAAGCGACTTCCAGAATGATGCGATCCATATACGCGATACGGTCTGCGTCCCAGCCTTTCAGGTGCGAGTTGATCCATACCTCGTACTGCTCATGTCCTTGGATGGCATGCTCCAACAACTGCTCGGCAAAACGAATCTCTTCTTCGTTGTCAAACATCTCCAGAAGCGGTGTCTGAGGCGTACTATCCTCTTTAAAACGCTTGATGGTCTTAATCACATAACTGATCACGATATCGGCATCGGTCACCCAATTCGTCTTGTCCAACACTACCTCCATCTCGTCCAATGCGTCATAGAATGTTTCGTTGCCGGCCAGCAGATATTGGAAAATCTGACGCCAAAGGCGTTTGTCGTCCTCATAGGTGCACTCCTGCGCACGCATGTACTCCATGTAGAAATCGCTCACAATGAGACGTTTGTAGACATCGCTTACCGCCTGCAGGCTGCTTTCCCAACTCAACTTTTGCTCTTGCACGCGGGTGCGCAAGGCATTATTGTCAAATATCTGCTGCGCCAAGCGGTTTTGCACAAACCGGCGATTCGGCGTGAACGACATATGGGTAGCACGTGCGCGCGTTTGCTGATCTTCCAGCATGCGTTGGGCGTAGGCGGTCAGTTCGTTGATAAAATCCAACAGAAGGAAATAGAGGTCATAGGTGTCAGCAAAACGCTTATTCAACTCCTTGCGGGCACTCAGCAACGTTTTGTCCGAGTCTTGGTAATAGGCGAACATCGTCTGGACAACTCGTGTTCGCACCATCGTTCTATTGATCATAGGGTCACTGTATCTAAAAATCGCGCAAAGTTACAAAAAAACTCGCATATATGCAAAAAAATATAAAAAAAATACCCAAATATTTGCATAAATCAGAAAAAATGCGTATTTTTGCAGAGTTTTTATAAAATTGAGTAAAAATGGAGAAGAATCAAGACGAAAGACGTGAGCAGGAAATCGTTTACAGCCGGGCTATCAAAGCAGGTAAACGCATTTATTATTTAGACGTACGCAAAGCGCGTAACAATGACCTTTATCTCTCGATCACCGAGAGCAAGCGTCGTCAGGCGGAGGGAGAAGAAGCTCCTTCGTTTGAGAAACATAAACTGTTCCTTTATAAGGAGGATTTTGCACACTTCCTGGAGGGTTTGCAGGATGTTATCGGGTATGTACAGAATGAGTTAGGCGAGATCGCTGAGCGTGAGGAGTACGTGCCGGAGCAGCAGGCTGAAGCGGATGCAGAAGCGGCCGCCAATGAGGAAGGCGGGAAACGCAAAGGTATCTTCGGAATTTTTAAGTAAATAAAGTCTCAACAATACGTGCGGCTACGTCCGCTTTGCTGAGCAGTGGAAGTTCGGTTGAAAGGCCGTCCGCTTGAAGTATCGTCACACGATTCGTATCGGTTCCAAAACCGGCTCCTTTATCACGCAACGAATTAAGAACAATAGCATTCAGATTTTTGCGCTCCATCTTACGGAGCGCATTTTCTTTTTCATGCTCCGTTTCCAACGCAAAACCGATCAGGCGCTGGTCGGCATGCTTAGTTTCTCCTAAGGCTTTGGCAATATCCGGAGTCATCGTGAGATGCAGATCAAGCGTGGTCTGCCCTTCTTGTTTTTTGATTTTCTCTGCCGCTTCTTGTTCCGGTGCAAAATCTGCTACTGCAGCACATAAGATAGCCGCGTCCTGTTTTGGCCAGGCAGCCACACACGCTTTGTACATCGCTTGAGCCGACAAGGCATCCACCCGTTCAATCTGACCAAACGGATTATGTACCGGTACCGATATATTTCCGCATACGAGGGTCACATGCGCACCTCTGCGTGCGCAAGCATGCGCCAAAGCAACGCCCATCTTGCCGGTAGAGTAGTTACTAATAAAACGCACAGGATCAATCTTCTCCTGCGTGCCACCCGCGGTGATCAACACATGCTGACCGGTCATCGTCTGCGGAGTCAACGCGTATTCGAGCGCTTCTTGCAGCACTTCTATCTCCGCCATGCGTCCTTTGCCGTTGGTGCCGCATGCCAGAGGTCCTTCTTCGGGGCCGACGATGCGGATGTTGCTCCACGAACGGATGGTTTCTACCGCCTTTTGTACGGCAGGGTTCTCCCACATCTTATCATTCATCGCCGGTGCCACAACAATCGGTTTGCGAGCCACGCACGAACAGATAGTCGTCGTCAGCGCATCGTCAGCGATGCCGTTCGCCATCTTACAGAGCACGTTCGCTGTCGCCGGCGCCACAATCATGGCATCTGCCCATTCGGGCAGGGATATATGCTCCGTAGCGTGGGCGTTAATAGAAGCAAACACATCGGAATAAACGCTGCAACCCGAAACGGTTTGCAGCGTCAACTCGGTGACGAATTGCAGTGCGTTCTGCGTCGTGGCGACCCTCACTTCCGCGCCCGCCTTAACCAGCGAACGAATCAGTTCCGGGATCTTGTACGCCGCGATACCACCGCTGATACCGACTAAGATGTGTTTGCCCGTAAGCATTACTTCAACGCTTCATCGCGGTTACCGGTACGGTACACGAGGTCACCGTCGATAAACTCTTGCGTTGCCATCAGCGTCGGTTTGGGCAGACGCTCATACTGACGACTGATCTCAATCTGCTCGCGGTTCTCGAAGGTCTCCTCCAAGTTGTCCTGAGGAATCGAGAAATCCTGCAGTTTGGCATCCAACTCGCGCTTGATGCCTACGCTGATCTGGTTAGCGCGTTTTGCGATGATTGCCACCGTCTCATATATGTTTCCTACCGGCTCCATGAGCTGGTTGATGTCACGTGTAACGGTGTTTTTAGGGGCTTTTGAACTTTTGTAATCCATATTGTTAATCTTTTGTTATTTTCTTGATTTGTACAAGCATACGGTCGGCTTCCTTACGATGCTTGGACTCAGGGTACTCGGTGATGAAATTATAATATTCATCTTGGGCTTCCCGTGCCCTTTCTGCTTTTTTCTCCTCGAATGAGTTGAGCATCTGCTGGTATTTGGCTTGCAGCACAAGCCAACTGAAATCCTCGCGATAAGCGTTACTCGGGTAGTTCTTAAGTGCATTCTTACATACAACTTCGCAACTCAAATAGTTATTACCTAGATAGGTGCCTAAGTTATAATAGAGTTGTGCGCTTTTTAGTTCTTTGAGGGCTAACTTGTCATACAACTCACTCATCTCACTGTAAGCTTGCTCGGCATAAGGACTCTCGGGGTACAACTCCACAAATTGGGTAAATGCTTCGATGGCCTTGCGGGTGATCTGTTGGTCAAGACGCGGATCTGGGGAGTCTAAGTACTGACAGTGTCCTACCTGAAAATACGCTTCGGTTGCGTACTTACCCTTTGGGTAATTGCGAATATACGCTTGATAGTAGTCGGTGGCTGACTCGTAGGCTTTCTGACCCATATAACTGCGAGCCAAATACGCCAAGATATCCTCCGAACGCTCCGTACCTTTGTAGTATGAACTTACGTCATCCAGTAAAGTCTGCGCTTTCACATACTGCTTCTCATTGAAATAACGCAAGGCCGCCTGGTACTTCTCCTCGGGGTCACGCGATTTCAATAACTGCTGGTACTCCCCACAACTCGTAAGGAACACCATAATAAGCAATATGAATAAGCCTTTATTGCGCATTTTACCAAATAAGCCCGCAAAGGTACTGCTTTTTTTCGATATATGCAAGAAAAAAATTTATTTTTTAATAAATTCCGTCCAATTTTGGGAGGAAATGACCGTTAAACTGTCATTTTTTGCAACAATCAGGTAACATGCGGCGTCTTCAGCGCGGTTGATCATGTCGATCGCTTCTTCCGCACCAAGCACCATACACGCGGTAGCCAACGCATCGGCACGCATACAACTCGAACTGACCACAGTCGCACTCAAAACCGAGTGCTGCACGGGATAGCCTGTGCGCGGGTCGATCGTATGCGAACGACGTTCCGTACCTTCGTAATAATAGTTGCGGTAGTTACCACTCGTTGCCATGCAGATGTCCGTCACGGCCAAGACGTCCTGTAATTCGTCCTGCGCACCTTCATTATTGAGGTTCGGCTTCGTGATGCCCACATGCCAGGGTTCACCTTTGGCGTTGAGACCATGTGCCACCACTTCACCGCCTATATCCACCAGATAGTTCTCGCATCCGTGATTACGCAACACTTCTGCAATCATGTCGCATGCCTGCCCTTTGGCTACGGCACCACCGTCTAACTGAACACGCGGATCTAACTTAATGACATGATGATCAATGAGTTGTACTTTATCGAAACCGACGAACGCGCGAAGCGAATCAATCGTCTGACTACTGATCATTGAGAACTGATCACTCTTTCTTCCAAAACCGAAAGCTTTCACCAACGGAGCGACTGTAATATCAAATGCCCCGTTCGAAAGCCCGTACACCCTTTCCGCCTCTTTCCACATCGTCTCAAAGAGCTCATTGGTTGCGGTGTCACGATTCTCGTTGACGGCCGAAAGGATAGAGTGGGGATTGAAAAGACTGAGGCTGTTGTCAAAGGCTTCAAAGGCAGCTTGAATACTGTCTTCAAGATCTTCCGTAGCCTCATAGCGGATGTTATAATAGGTCCCGAAAACGCGGCCTTCGTTATGGAAGTACTGCGCCTTCGGGTCGTTATCCCATCCCCAGATAAGCAACGCTGCCAAACCTACGCCCAACAACGCTGTGATCATATGTCTCCTTTCAATTTTCATTAAAACCAAACACCTACGCCAATACAACCGTTCAGTTTCTGGTTATAGAGTTTGTCGTCACCGGCACGGTTAATGTAAACATTGTAGAACGGATCTTTGTTGTCCGTTATCATGCCGTCCGGGTTCAGGCTACCTACTGCATACAGATCCAGTGTCAGATGCTCAAACTCCCACTCTTTATTGACCTTGAGGCTAAGATTGGTGCAAGCGAATTTCTCATTGCCGTAGAGCGGACTCTCCCACGGAGACAGGCCTACTTGTGCGCCGAGAGTCAGACCATAGTCGTCGAAAGTGTAGTCATAGCCTAACTCGATATAGGTCGAGAAAGCCTGTACTTCGGCGAAGGGATCCGACAAGGTAGCTGCGGATTTGAGGTCTCCACCACCGGCTATCGTCGTGTACCAATTGATATATGCACCGGCGTAGTCGCCAAATAAATGACTGAAGTTATAACCTACCCACAACTCGGAAGTATGGTCACTACCGTCATTGCAGTAGTAATACGCGTTATAACCCAGGCTGGCACCGTAAGCTGTTACCGATGCAATGAAATCCACCTCCGGCATAAACTTCGTGTTGCAGTCAAACGGCAGATTCGTTCCATTAGACTTGAACATCCAATCAGATGCACCGAGATTAGCCCAAACGCCGGCACGGAACTCGATGTTTCCGTCATTGGCGTCAAAACCAACGAGACCTTCCGGCTGGAAACTCAAACCACCGTTGTACTGACCACGCCACAAATAGGCACTTACCAAATCTGCGCCCGCTTCATAAGCGAACTCTACTTCTGCTTTCGCAGACAAAACCACCGCCATCATAGCGGCTACTAATACTAATACCTTTTTCATTGTTTGTTATTTTAATTCTTTTTATTTCAAATAAACGCCAAACGTTATATTTGGATTGATCACATGCACCATAGCCATCGGACTTACGGCAATCTGGCCCTGCACCATCAGTCCGCATCGATCACCCATGTCCCAGTCCTTACGGATCCGCACTTCGATATTCTGCAGCGCCGCACCGTTTGGGTTATAGCATCCTTTCCAAGGCGTCACGCCGATCGCGCCAAACACGCTCCATCCGTCTCGTAGGGCCTGCGTATAACTGATCTCAGCATAACTGGAATAAGCCCTAACAATCTCCCCTGCGGCGTTCAAATAACAATCCGAAGCGGCAACGCGCGTACCCCATGCGAAGGTCAACGGGATCTTCTTACTGATCGTATAGCGCACATTCAACTCCAAGCGGTTTCCCTTGTCGGCATAGTTCGCAAAATCAAAGAACCCGCAGTTAAAATTATGAATGTACAGGGCATAGATATCCAGTCCCCATCGGGCAAAACCCAGACTGAAGTCCACTTCGGGTTGAAACTGCCGAAACGTCAAGTCCGTCACGCCGATGTTCCACCACATGTCGGCATACAAACCACCGTAACCTACATTGACGCTTCCCTGTATGTTTGCCCCGCCGGCATACAAACCGCGCCATAAATACGCGGCCTGCACCCTCGCTTGCGCACCGTAGGTAAAACCCACCGTGTCTCGTACGCACGCGTTCGCGTTATTTACAAAAGGTAATGCTCCGATGCATAGCACCAGAGCTATTACTTTACCGATTACCGATAACCTATAACCGTTCACCGTTATTTAAAGTGCGTTCTGCACTTCCCATGCTTTGCGCAGGGCAACTTCCAATATTCGAGTGTTGCTGAACTCTACGATACCGCCATCAAAGCCCGGCTCCAAGTGGTAATCTGCATTACCCTCACCGTTGAAATAAGATCTTACTTCCTCACCGGAAATTCCCAACTCAGCTGCGATGGCGTCCATAGTGCCATGCGGAAGACTGTCTTTTACTGCACGAAGGCGATTAAATGTCGTACGCATAATGTGTTGTGTTTTTATAGTTTATGTATGTTATTTATCGTTTTTTTAGGGGCTGTTCCCCAAAATTCGCTGCAAAGATACTACAAATATTTGAAATATGCAAGGATTTAACGGTAAAAATTAAATTTATTTATATTTTTAGCAGGAAAGTTTGCATTTGTTAAAATGAATACAAGGCACATTTGACATGATCAAAACGGCGCGCGGAAAGGTCTTCAGGAGTTATTAGGAAGAATAGCATGCCGCAGTCATAGAATCGCAGACCAAGTGGCTCGCACTCATCCAATTCAAGCAATACCTGATAACCCGGATAGTCGCCTTCCAACTCATCGTAATAACAATGCGGGTGACAGAGCACAGCCGACTCTTCACCTCTTTTGGCCGGTTCGTCCATAGCCTGTGCAGCCGGTACGGCCGGCTTTCCCTGCTCATCTACCACTTCATGTTCGTGCAGATTCTCACGGGTAGGGGAGTAAAGCACCTTGTAAAAAGCCTCGTCCCACTCACCCAAATGACCACCTTCCGCTTCTAAGTCCCCGAAGAAATAATCGAGGTCCGCAAACACATACACCATCCCCTCGTCCAAATGAAACTGACAAACGAGGTGCATGGGGTTATCGTCCACCGTATAAGGATACTCCATTCCTTCCGGCAATGCGGCATAACCCCACCAGTGTGCGTCCGCGATCTTATTCGACATGATGGCCTAAGAGATCGTAAATCTGTCCTTCCCGAACGATGAACACCTGTCCGTCACGCACAATCTTAGTGCAAACTTTCTCACTCTCTACCTGATCCAGCGCCGAGGTGTCTCCGCCGGTATTGATGAATTTAAGCACAATGACACCTAAGCGCACATTACCAGAACCTTCGCGCTCGATGCTATACGTACCTGCCGGCAGTTCGTCGCTCTCCAGACGTTTGTATGAGTCGGATCCACCAGGCACCTCAAGCTCAATCTTCTCCTCTCCGCGGATAAGGTTGATCTGACGACTGCTACTACCGGACGAGATAGCCAGGGCGTAGAAGATAGCGGTGTTACCTGCAGGGATTGTGAACGAACCGAACTTACCGTCACTCGGGTCACCTGTACGCTTGGTGATGGCATAACTCGTTCCGTCGATGGTAATACTGCCTGCTTTTTGACTGTTGACGGCTACCATATTGGCGAAAACATTCGCATCGTTAGTCACATTATTAGCGGTTGCATCGGACTCGTAGAAGAACCAGAAATGAAGGTCTCCGGTCACAACCGGCGTCTCTCCGCTCTTCTCCTCCCATTGGGCCGTCAACGTTGCATCGGAGGCTGTCGTCCAACTATTCGTACTCGATCCGTTCGCATCGTAGTACTGCTTACCGTTGGCATCAAAATAACCCAAGAACGTATATCCGGACTTACGCGGGATCGTGATATTCGGCATCGCTTCATCAAAAGTAACAGTAACGGAACTCGTGCCACCTGTACCACCGGCTGCATCAAGCGTCACGGTGTAAGTCAACGCTTGCCAAACGGCATAGAGCGTCAAGTCCTTGGTCATCGTCACACTCTGACCCACATTGTATTTGGTACCCGAACCCTTTGCATTGTCGTTCCATTCTTTGAATGTATAACCTGCCGGTGCAGTGAAAGTATTGGCTTTAACGGTCACGGACTGTCCCTCATTCACTGTCTGCTCCGCCATTTCACCCGTGCCGCCGTTCTCATCATAACTGAGCGTGTAACTCGGCGTCGGTTCTCCGCTGTAAATCAAATTGATAGCATAGAGATTGATACCACTGTTAGCAGAACCCATATATATCGTCGTTGCACCTCCGGTATAGTTGTAACTCTGTTTGGAAGCAGTCAGACCCGCTGTCATTGTCGTAAGTGGTGTACCGCTATAATTGCCGGCATAGATATTCAATGTGCGCTCCGAAGTAGCGTTGGCGCTTATCAGATATACCTCTATCGTACAAGCTCCGGTGACGGCGAATTGGAGACTGCGTGCTGCCGCACTACCGGTACCGCCGGTCTTTAGAACATGCGTAAAACTCGTACCTTCAATCGTCTTGGCACTTGCTGCGATGGTCACTTTCTTGTCAGAAGTAGCAGTAATGGTCAGACCTTGAACGGTCGTCGTAGCAACGATATCGCCGGTTAATGCTGTGAAATCGCTCGCAGAGAAATTCCATGTTAAGTCACCTGTCGGAGTTGGAGTAGGCGGATCTTCCGGATCAGGGTCCGGCGTAGGCGTCGAACCGCCGTCACAAGACGAACCGACCTGCCCTTGTGTGTTGACCACTAACGTTGCACCTGCTCCGCACGAACTGTTAGTCACATAATTCTTGGCATCTGCTGCAGACAGTTGATCGTAACTATAACTCGGCGCACTTACCGTACCGCTGTTGGATGGTAAGTTACCGGCGCAGTTGACGAACTTACAGGCATTCGTGCCGCCGTAGGATTTGAAGATCTTCTTGGAATTATTGGCCTTGCCGGCAAACGTACAGCCCTCAAAATACGCTTTCGCGTTCTCAGGACCGACATAATAATTGGCTACTGAACTGTTCCAATAGCAGTTCAAGAAATGCAACTCCGCATTGCGGCAACGAACCATACGTTCTACACAACCTTCATCCCACCAACAATAGGCCCAGGTGAAGTTATACGTACCGTCCGAAGGCTTGTCTGAAGAGGACGAACCGAGCAGATTCGTGAAACGATGGTCGTCTGCACCACCGGAACCACCTGCTTTAGGCGCTTTCAGATAGCGGAAACGACACCAACTAACCGTCACATTATCTGTCGTGCCCTTATTGTCGAAGTTACCGTCACAACCATCCTGAAAATCACAGTGATCCACCCACGCGTTCGTCACTTTCTCAAAACACAGGTTGTCGTTTCCGTCGCAGTCATACGCACCGGGACCGACAAAGGTCAGGTTGCGGAGAATGATGTTCGAACTGCGCTTAATGAATAAAATACCCGACGTAGAGGCCGTTTGTTCATTGCTGATCAACTTAACACCTGGTAATGCCATGATGGTCACGTTCTGCGCGTCCTGCATCGTCAGCATGCTTGAGAAAGTCAGGTCTTTGGTGATGATCACCACTTTATTCTTTGCCTTACTTCCCACAGCGGACTTGAGTTGACTGACGTTAGTCACCAACGTTGGTGTCGCATTGCCGCCTCCGGTCACACTGGAACCGGCATAACCCCAACTCTGCGTAGCGCAGTAATTGACTGCCTTGATCGGAAGAAGAAACAAGGAACACAGCACAATAAGAGCAATCTTTTTCATTCCTATAATTTTTTATTTTGACTACCTACCTATAATTTACATCTATAATTCGAAATTCGTAACTATAATTTACAATTATAATTCGTAATTTTTACTGTTGCAATATTTTAAGTCAATTACAATGTAATACATTATTATACAATAATTTATGAATCTATTACGATTTTTTGATTTGAATAACAATGTTTTTTATGTTTAAGTCCTTTGAAAGATTTGTACTCGAAGAGTTGTGGTATTTGATGGTAAAAGGTTCTAAAAGTTTACTTTTGAGGACTTTTTAGCAGCAAATGACTCCAAGAAATGAAATTTCTAAATCTTTGAAAGGTGTTTTGTGTGTTTTTTTCTATAATTATCGCAACAGTACTAATTTTTAATTTTTAATTCTTAGAAGAGCCCTCTCTTCTTTCTCTGTCATCTGCACCTTCGTCTCCGGCGTCTTGTCGCCTTGACCTGTCAGATGCAGTACGCCGTGGATAATAATCCGCAGCAACTCGTACTCAAAGCTCACACCTACCATTTCGGCATTCGATCGCACCGTATCCAAAGAGATAAAGATATCGCCGTTCAGCGTACTCTGCGTCGTATAATCAAACGTAATGACATCCGTATAGTAATCATGCCCCAAAAACTCCCGATTCACAGCTAACTCTCGCTCATCCGAACAAAAGATATAGTTGATATTACCCACACTAAACCCATAATCCGCAGCCACGGCACGGATCCATCGTGTCACCTTGCGCTCATCCAACGCCGGCATCTCTATACTATCTGCACTAAATCGAATCATTTATCTTCCCTTCTACTATTCTTCAACTATTCTTCAACTACTCTTCAACTACTCTCCAACTACTCTTCAACTACTCTCCAACTACTCTCCCCATAGGATTCCCATACCATTCCCATAAGATTCCCATAAGATACGTTGCCTTTTTTGCTATTTTTGTACATTTACTATATATATACATAGTATATATATACTTTTTGTTCATTTTCTTGCTTTTAACCAAAGAAAATTGGTGCAATAGCGAATGCCGCTACAACTCCTGCCAAATCTGCCAACAGGCAGCACGCTACTGCGTGACGTGTATCTTTGATATTGACGCTCCCAAAATAAACGGCCAATACGTAAAACGTCGTGTCTGTTGTGCCTTGCAAAATACAGCATAACCGTCCCACCAGACTATCCGCTCCGTGCGTGGTCATGGCTTCTAACATCAGACCTCTTGCGCCGCCTCCACTTAACGGCTTCATCAAAGCCGTCGGTACCGCTCCTGCCATGTCCGGATTGATGCCGCAAGCTGTAAAAAGACTTGCCAGACCCTGTTCCAAAAGCCCCATCGCTCCACTGGCACGGAACATACCTACCGCCACAAGAATCGCAATGAGGTAGGGTATAATGCCGATAGCCGTTTGAAAACCACCTTTCGCACCGTCAATAAACGCGTCATAAACGTTGATTTTCTTAATCATCGCCTGAATCACAAACCAGCAAATCACGCCTAACAGCAAGATCGCTGCTACTGCAGCAGATACCACCGATAAGGCATGTGGACTCAGCAGAGTTGCACCCCATACCAGCAAACCAACTAAGGCCGTCAAACCTACCAATGTGCCGATAACAACCGGGTCTTTTAACTTGATTTTTTGTGCGATACAGACACATATAAGCCCCACCAATGTCGCTACATAAGTCGCAATAAGTATCGGCAGGAAAACATCCGCCGGATTAGCAGCACCCAACTGCGCACGGTAAGCCATGATTGTAGTCGGGATAAGTGTCAAACCACTGGCGCCTAACACCACGAACATGATCATTGCATTCGATGCTTTGGTCTTATCCGTATTCAGTTCTTGCAGCTCACCCATCGCCTTCAGTCCCATCGGTGTCGCTGCATTGTCCAGACCTAACATGTTTGCTGCAAAATTCATCAACATCGATCCGTAAACCGGATGTCCCTTTGGGATATCCGGAAAGATTCGGCTGAAGAAAGGATTAATGGCCTTACCCAGCGTATTCACCGCCCCGGCTTGCTCTCCGATCTTCATGATACCCATCCATAATGCGAGTACACCCGTCAAACCTAACGACAACTCAAAACCCGTCTTGGCACTGTCAAAAGTAGAATTGAGAATCGCGGAGAAGATATCCACGTTTCCACAACATATTGCTTGCACCAAACCCATCAAAATGGCCAGCAAAATGAGCGAAATCCATATATAATTCAAAATCATGCCGCAAAATTACATTTTTTTTTGCATATGTGCAAATTATTTTGTAATTTTGCACCATAAATGACAAAAAGTGGTAATTTTCATAGAATCTGGGCATATGTTCGGCACGTTTTGACGGCATGGAACACTACCGGCGAAGGCATTCATTCGCCTTACTTGTTTGCCATCGTGCGCCTCATCATGCGCGACGAGAATAGTTATTACTGTTTTGCGGACATCGAACGCCGCAGAGAACTACTCTTGGCCTGTGAGGATGAACTGGATGTGGTCGATTTCGGTTCGCAGGGTTCACCCGAAGGTACGCATATCACTCGTCGTGTGTGCGATATTGCCAAGAACCACCTCGAGAGTCCTAAAGTAGGGCAACTACTCTTCCGACTCGTTCTCTTTATGCAGCAACACGAACATAGACCGTTGCAAATCATCGAGTTAGGTACTTCATTGGGGATCACTACCGCCTATCTGGCATCCGCAGACAGTCATAACAACGTTGTAACCTTCGAAGGGAGCGAAAGCGTTCTTCGTATCGCGCAGGGCGTTTGGAGAATACTTCATTTGGAGAATATATCTTGGCAGCAGGGGAATATTGATGACACCTTATATAATATATATATAGGAGAATCGAAAAACGAAAATCAAAAATCGCTAATCGATATAGCATATGTAGATGCAAACCATACCTACGAGGCGACAATGCGTTATGCCGCCCACTTGCTGCCGATGATTAGCACCAGCGGAATGCTCATCCTCGATGATATCCATTATTCGGAAGAGATGGAGCGTGCTTGGAATGAACTGAAAGTC
Source organism: uncultured Bacteroidales bacterium (assembly GCA_947164985.1). GTDB lineage: Bacteria > Bacteroidota > Bacteroidia > Bacteroidales > Paludibacteraceae > Colicola. Next base: position 161,436 of record CAMUYI010000004.1, read on the forward strand.
GATAAACGGGTCACAACCTCTATGGACCTATATCATGTAGGAATCCTCTTTGTTAATCCATGCTTCCTTAAAAGGCATTATAAAATTCGCATATGATTTACACCAAAACTGGAGACAAAGGTACTACTTCGCTGGCGAACGGTGAACGGGTACCCAAGACCGACTTGCGCATAGAAGCGTACGGAACGGTAGATGAACTGAATAGTTGGTTTGGCTTACTTCGAGCCGAAGTACAGAAGACAGACCATTTTTCAATCAGAGTACAGAACGAACAACTCGAATGGATTCAGAACAAACTGTTTAATCTCGGGGCTGCGCTGAGTGAGGCACCGGGAGAGTGGATCACCGATGCCGATGTACAACAATTGGAACACTGGATCGATGCCATGCAGACTGAGTTGCCGAAGATGAAATCTTTCCTCTTACCTGCCGGTAGTGAAGCCGTTTGTCGATGCCATCTTTGCCGTACTGTTTGTCGTCGTGCAGAACGCCAAATGATCCGATCGCACGCTCAAGATGTGTACTTGCGCTTTATGAATCGTCTCAGTGACTATTGTTTCGTCTTGGCGCGCTTCATCGCCTACCAACAAAATGAACAAGAAATAGCCTGGGATAAAGACTTTTTTGTGTAAAATTTGACGGAATTGTATCAAAATGTGTAAAAAATGCCGAAAAATGTGAATTAAACGAAAAAATATTTGCATATTTCGGAGAAATTGAGTACCTTTGCACGTTTTTTTACGAATACATACCCGTGAGGGCATGCGTTTAATAGCGAAACAAAAACTGATTTGAAACGATAAAGATATGTATTGGACACTGGAATTGGCATCAAAATTGGATGACGCACCTTGGCCTGCTACGAAGGATGAATTACTGGACTATGCGAATCGCATCGGAGTGCCTGCAGAGGTGATTGAAAACTTAGAGGAACTCGAAGGCGATGACGAAGAACAATATGAAAGCATACTGGATATTTGGCCAGAGTATCCCACGCAAGATGAGGATTTCTTCTTTGATGAAGAAGAGTATTAGCCTTCTGCTCGGTCTGATGGCCGTATTGACTGCGAGCGCGCAGTTTGATCCGCAGATGGGACAATATATGTATTTGGCATCAGCCTACAATCCGGCAGCTGTCGGTGAGGGGAACTTGATGAAGGTGGCAGGAATGCACCGCATGCAGTACGTTGATATTACGAATGCACCGATGAGTACCTGGTTCGGATTCAGTTCACCTTTCGTAATCGGCAAGACCAGCCACGGCGCAGGCATCCGATTCCTCAACGACCGGTACGGACTGTTCACTACTCAGTCGCTATATGCACAGTACGCTTATCGGCATAAGATCGGAAAAGGATACTTGAGTGCCGGAGTCGATCTGGGATTTGTGAATGTCGGCTTCAAGGGGGATTCGGTCAACTTAAGCAAAATGGGGGATGACTACCACGATGCAAATGACGATGCGATTCCGCGAGGGGATAAATCGGGAATGAAGTTTGACATGAGCGTCGGCCTTTACTACAGCACGCCGACTTGGTGGGTAGGAGCAAGTTACAGTCATTTGACCCGACCGCAAGTGGATTGGAGTGACGGAACAAGCGGAGTGGAGCAGGTGGTAACATTGGTCGGAACGATGTATGTGACGGGAGGATATCACTTCAGGCTGAAGAACTACAAGGAATGGGTACTGACTCCCAGCGCGTTGATAATGAGCGATTTTATCAGTTGGGATGTGAACTTAACCCTCATGTGCGACTACAAAGACCGATACCGGTGGGGACTCGGATACCGCATAGCGGGAAGCGTAAATATATTATTAGGAATAGACATCATCTCCGGCCTGCAATTGGGATACAGTTGCGAACTGCCGACCAACAAACTGCTGCTGGAGAGTTATGGAAGTCACGAGATATATCTGGCCTACGGATTTGATATCCTGAAGCCGAAAAGAACGAATAAATATAAATCAATTCGATACTTGTAAGTATGAAAGTAACAAAATTTTTGCCGTTAGTCGCTTTGGTAGCGATGGTAATGGTTGGATGTAACAAGCCGGCTGGTGAGCTCGTTGGAGCATACAATGCTACTACCTTTAAGGAGGCTAATCCTTACGGTATGTTGTTCATCAAGAAAGGTTCTTTTATGATGGGTGCTAACACCCAATCCGCTGTTTTTGAGCAGCCGGATAACGTGTTGATGGTAACGGTAGATGCGTTCTGGATGGACGAGACCGAGATTACCAATAATGAGTACCATCAGTTTGTAGATTGGGTACGTGACTCGATCGCTTTGTCTTCCCTCGTGGCTGCCGGTATGACCGATTATGCTATCCAGCCGAAGGATGAGGACTTCGACGAGGAGCATTTCCAGTTGAACTGGACTAAGAAAGTGCCTTGGAAGAGTAAAGAAGAGGACGTAGTGGACGCTTTGTCCCATATGTATTACTCGGATGGTAGCTTGAATAACAATAACTTGCACTACCGTTATACCTGGGTGAATATGGACGAAGCGCTGCCGCAACGTAATAAATTCGACGTGTCTACCAGTACCTATCCTCCCGGATCTACGGCTCGTGTTGATACCTTCTGGGTAAACGATATCGGCGAGATCAAAGACTCGACGATCTATCGCCCGTTGCGTGAGCCGAAAGATCTGCTTACCGAGAAGATTATCTGTATCTATCCGGATACCCTCGTTTGGGCACGTGACTTCCAGTTCTCGTACAACGACCCGTTGCTGCACATGTATTTCAAGCACCCGGGATATGCAGAATATCCTGTAGTAGGTGTTACTTGGGAGCAGGCGCATGCGTTCTGTAACTGGCGTACGAAATTCTTTAATAAGTATGCGGCTACGGAGGCGAACGAGTATCGTCTGCCGACAGAGGCACAATGGGAGTATGCGGCACGTGGCGGTCGTAAGATGGCGATGTATCCGTGGGGTAGTAACTATGCCCGTGACGGCAAGGGTTGTTTCTTTGCTAACTTTAAGCCGTACCGTGGTGCTTACAACGATGATACCGGTACTACGACCATGAAGGTTGCGCAGTTCCGTCCGAATGACTTCGGTCTGTTTGATATGGCGGGTAACGTGGCTGAGTGGACCAACTCGGCTTTCCAACCGGCTGCTAACACGCACGTGCATGACCTCAACCCGGATTACAGCTATATGGCTCGTAAAGCCGATCCGGACATCCTGAAGCGTAAGATCGTTAAGGGTGGTAGCTGGAAGGATATCAGTTACTTCATGCAGTGCGGCGTGCGTACGTACGAATATCAATTTGAGAGTCGCCCGTACATAGGCTTCCGTTGCGTACGCGCTTATATCGGTGACTAATAAAACCAATAACAATCGTAATTAATTAAAAATTTATATAGAATTATGGCTACTGAAAAGCAAGGTTTTGGTGCAAAATTCATGCACTGGTATGGTTCCTACAAAGGAAAAGATGTCGTAAACATCATTTATTCGGCAGGTGCTTCTGTCGTTATTATCGGTGCGTTGTTTAAGATTCTTCACTGGCCGGGTGCAAGTCAAGTGTTGATGATCGGTATGTTCACGGAGGCTTTCTTGTTCCTCATCGGTACATTGGAGCACCCGCATCCTGAGTTCCACTGGGAGAACGTATTCCCGCAGTTGTTGGAGTATGGTACTAAGCCTGAATTGTTGGAAGAGAAATCCAAACAACCGCGTCCGACGCTGTTAGGTGCCGGTGTTGCCGGTGGTCCGCAAACGATTGGTACAACTACTGTTCCTACTCCCGCTCCTGCAGGTGAGCCGATAGTTTCGGCTAAAGCTCCGGGTCTCAAGGATGATGATTACAAGGCTTTGAAAGAAGGTATCGCTGATTTGGCTAAGACCGCTTCGCAGTTGTCTGAACTGGGTAAGGTTGCTCAGACCGGTGTTAAACTGGGCGAGAAACTGGAGGCTGCCGGTGCTGCTTCCGAGGCTTATGCCGCTAAGATGAATGCTGCCGGTGCTGCTACTGATAACTACACCGCCGCTACCGCTACCTTGGCACAGAGTTATGCTCAGGTAAGCAGCGATATGAAACTCGTTGTAGACGGTACAAAGGCATACAAAGAGGGTATTGACCAGGTAGGTAAGAGCATCGCTGCTCTGAATACGGTTTACGAACTGCAACTGCAATCCGTTAACGCTCAGACCGAGGCTCAGAAAGCAGCTGCCGCTGCTGCTAAAGAGGCTGCAGAGGCACAGACCGCTTTCGCTGCAGGTGCTAAGAAACTGCAGAGTCAGGTAGCAGGCCTGAACGATATCTACGGTAATATGTTGAATGCACTCGCATAAGCAAGTAATTGATTCAAAACCAATAAAATACTTCCGAAATGGGTGGAGCAAAAAACTGTCCGGAAACCCCGAGACAAAAAATGATTGGTATGATGTACTTGGTGCTCACCGCCATGTTGGCGTTGAACGTAAGTACGGATATCCTCAATGGTTTTACATTGGTGGATAAGAGTCTGCATTCTTCTATCGCTGCTTCTGATACGCGTAACGTTAAACTCTATAACGACTTCAAATCTGCTAACGCAGATAACCCTGAGAAGACACAAGAGTGGTTCGATAAAGCGATTGAAGTACAGAAACGTGCCGACTCCTTATTTAATTATATACAGGATTTCAAAGAGCACATCGCAATCATTGCGGATGGTAAGAAAAAAGTAGATGAGTGGAAAGCGCAAGGTATTGACCCGACTATGCATATTGAAGGAAACTCCAACTTGGACGCTCCTGCACAATATGCTATCGCACAGGGCAATGGACTTGTTCTCAAAGAGATGGTAGCTTACTATCGCGACTATGCAGCCGGATTGGCTGAGAACGACGCGGAGCTCAGATCATCTATCATGCAGAACCTTGCTACCGAGCGTGATTATAACGCACATGAGAAAGATTCTTGTGATTGGGAGGTAGCTGTGTTTGAAGGTATGCCTGTCGGTGCTACGATCACCATCTTGACCAAGATGCAGAATGACGTTCGTGCTACCGAGAGCCAGTTGATTCAATACCTTATGGATCAAACAGATGCAGGTGACTTGCGTGTAAACAAACTGAACGCTTACGTGATTCCGAAGTCGAACTACGTCATCCGTGGTGGTAAATACTCGGCTCAGATCATCTTGGCGGCTGTTGACTCTACGCAACGTCCTGAGTATTATATTGATGGTCAGCGTATTAACGACCAAGGTCTGTATGAAGTACCTGCTACTGGTATCGGCCTCAAGAAATACTCCGGTTGGATTGCTTATCAGAACCCGGCATCGGGTGAGATGGAGCAGTTGCAGTTCAATAGCGAGTATAGCGTGGGTGAACCGGCTGTGACGATTTCCAATAACGACCTCAACATCATGTATCGTGGATATGAGAATAAATTCTCGATCTCTGTACCGGGTGTGTCGAACGATAAGGTAAAAGTGTCGGTGAACGGTGCTCAAGTACGTCAGCAAGGCGGTCTGTGGATCATCAAACCGGGTGATAACACCAAGAGCGTTACAATCTCCGTATCCGCTGAACTTGACGGCCGTATGCAACCGATGGGTAGCAAGGATTATAAGGTAAGAGCATTGCCGAACCCGTCGGCTTGGTTCTCTGCAAAAGAGAAAGAGTACACTTCGGGTAATATTCCGCCGAGTGTGCTTACAAATGCCAATGGTGTCATCACCGCTTCGTACGGTCCGGAAGGTCTGCTGGATCTGCCGTTTAAGGTAACCAGTTTCCGCGCGATCATCAATGGTATGACGACCTCGTCCAATGGTAACCAATTTACCCGTGATCAGTTGAACCAGATCGGTAAACTGAAGAAGGGTGGTATGGTCGTTATTCAGGATATCCGTGCTGAAGGTCCCGGCGGACAGAAGAAAAACCTGTCACCGCTTGTATTTACTCTGAACTAATAGCGAAACAATATGATAAAGAAAATTAGTATGATTGCTTGCCTGTTGCTGGGCGTTATGACCGCACAGGCGCAGCATAAAGTGATCTCATTCTTCGATGAGATGGGTACCGCTCGTATCCAGACGGAGGAGTTCTCGCAGGCTCACGATACGATTGTGATGGTAGAGCATCGACTGGATGATGTCATCTGGGCGCGTTATGTGTATCGTATCATCGATATGCGTTACAAGCAGAACTACCGTATCTATTTCCCGACAAAGGTGGATGATCCTGACTATCGTAACTTGTTCAAGGTCATCGTAGATGCAGTAGTGGACGGCCTGCAGATTTATCCGAAGAATGGAGAGACCATTAAGCCGGACTTCAAGACTACCGAACCGTTCACCAAAGCGCAGATTCCTATCGACGCTATGATGGTGGTGGATAAGACCGAAGACCACTCGGATGATGCGGAAGAGTACTGGGACATCTCTCGTTCTACGGCTATGCTTGTTAACTACGACAGTATTTCCGATGAGTTGCGTTCACAACCGTACTCGTTTGAGAACGTGGTTCGTAACCAGCTCAAGTATTTGATCCAAGAGGTTGTATTTTTCGATAAGCACACCTCGCGTCTGCATACGAAGATCATGGCAATCGCTCCGTTGCATCCGGTGCTGATCAGTACGCAGGATAGCACCAAAGTGATGGCATCGTTGCGTGAGTCGATCATGTTCTGGATCCCGTTCGATAACCTGCGTCCGTACCTGGCTATGCAGTACTCGATTCCTAACCGCAATGAGGTGAAGCGTGTGACGTTCGACGAGTTCTTCCAGAAACGTCTGTTTACCTCCTACATCGTAGGTGAAGGTAATATGTACAACCGCTGGATCCCTGACTATTCGGGTTCGGAGGTAGAAGTGCGCAAAGAGCAAGAGCGTATCGCTGCGGAGTTATTGAACTTTGAGCAAGATCTCTGGGAATACTAATGCGTAAACATCGTTTTCGTAATTCCTATGTGACATCTGCTATCAGCGTGTCGCTGGTGTTGTGTCTAATCGGGTTGGAGAGCATTCTTTTGCTCTCCGCCGATTCTCTTATTACGCGCATGCGCGAGAACATCACGCTGACCGCTGTATTAACGAGCGATGCGGATAGCACGCAGTGCGCGCGTCTGGAGAGCATATTGAAAGCCGGTGACCGATGCAGTGCATATAAGTATGTCTCGGCGGAGGAAGCACTCGAGGAGCATATTCGTCTCTTGGGTGAAGATCCGGCGAAGTTCTTGGGTTATAACCCCTTGTCGGCCAGTTATGAGATCCATCCAACGGATACCTATAGTGCACCGGACAGCTTAGCGCTCTTGGCTTCTGACCTGGAGGCCTTGCCGTATGTGAGCGAGGTGATCTATCCCCGTGACCTGGCCGACCTGATGAGCAGTAACGTGCATGAGTTCTCCTATATCCTGCTGGCTGTCGCTTTGGCGTTGCTACTGATATCAATGGTGCTCATCGTCAATACGATCCGTCTGCAGATCTATGCCAAGCGTTTCCTGATTAATACGATGACGCTTGTCGGTGCTACCTCTTGGGTGACGCGCCGACCGTTCGTGTTGCGTAACATGGGTATGGGTCTCATCGCCGGTATCGTCGCGCTGACGATCTTAGGGGCTGTCGTCTATTATGTCGAGTTCCGCATGGGTATGTTGCTCTTCCCGCTGACAGGACAGAACATCGCTTTCATCGCCGTAGTTGTGCTCTGCTCGGGGCTGCTCATCACGCTCATCGCTTCCCTCATCGCTACCGGACGTTATATTCGCATGGATAATAACTCGTTGTACGAGATCTGATAACTGACAACTGAATTCTGACAACTGATTATGAAACATACATTACCGAAACTGAACCTCATTCTCATCGCGGTGTCTTTTGCTATCATTGTGATCGGTTTTGCATTGATGGCAGGTGCGCCGTCCGGTGAGACCTATAATCCCGATATCTTCTCCGTCCGCCGTATCACGGTAGGTCCGATGATCTCCTTGGCGGGCTTTGTGTTGATGCTTGTTGCTATCTTATATCGCGGTAAGAAGAAATGAGTTGGTTAGAAGCATTGATCTTAGGTATAGTGCAGGGCTTGACGGAGTTCTTGCCGGTGTCCTCGTCGGGACATCTGGAGATCGGTCAGGCGCTGTTGGGTACTGCGGGTGAAGAGAACCTCACTTTTGCTGTCTTGGTGCATGCTGCTACCGTCTTGTCCACGCTCGTCATCTTATGGAGCGAGGTGGCGAAGTTGTTCAAAGGCACCTTCACAACGCTCCAATGGAACGCAGAGAAAGACTATGTGGCAAAGATCCTGGTTTCGATGATACCGGTCTTCATCGTCGGTATGTTCTTCAAGGATCAGGTAGAGGCGTTCTTCGGTAATGGTCTGCTGCTGGTCGGTATCTGCCTGCTCATCACAGCTTGTCTGCTGGCGCTCAGCGAGTGGTTGCAGAAGAAGCGTCAGAACGTAGGCCATGAGGTGACTTACAAGGATGCCATCATCATCGGTCTCGCGCAGGCCTGTGCTGTGCTGCCGGGCTTGAGCCGTTCCGGTACGACGATCGCTACCGGACTGCTCTGCGGCGTGAAGAAAGAGAGTGTGGCGCAGTTCTCGTTCCTGATGGTGCTCATCCCGATCTTAGGCGAAGCCTTCCTTGACCTGCTCAAGTTGTTGCAGGGCGAGTTGACCAGTGACTTAGGCCTTGTACCGGCTATCGTCGGTTTCCTGGCTGCTTTCCTCACCGGCTGTTTCGCGTGCCGTTTCATGATCGAGATCGTACGCCGCCAACGCCTGATTTGGTTCGCACTCTACTGCGCCGTAGTGGGTATGGCTACTATCATCGTTACCCTTTGCTGATATGTGGGATTTTGAGGCAGGAGAAATACTGGCATTCGATAAACCGCTGCACTGGACTTCGTTCGATGTGGTGGCGAAAGTACGGTACAACCTCTGCCGCGTACTCAAGACCAAGAAACTCAAGGTCGGCCATACCGGCACCTTAGACCCTTTGGCTACCGGCGTTGTCATCGTCTGCACGGGAAAGAAAACGAAGATGATCGAGCAACTGCAGTACGATGTGAAGGAATATATCGCCACTCTGCAGTTAGGCGCTACCACGCCGAGTTATGACCTCGAGAAAGAGATCGACGCCACCTATCCGACTGAGCATATAACCCGCCAACTGATCGATGAGACGATTCCGCTTTTCCTTGGCGAACAATGGCAAGTGCCGCCTATCTTCTCCGCTGTGCAGATCAACGGCAAGCGGGCATACGAGTTCGCACGCAAAGGAGAGACGGTAGAACTCAAACCCAAGCTGCTGGTCATTGATGAGATAGAGGTCCTGACTTTTGATGAGGTGACCATGCAACTGACGATCCGTGTCGTATGCTCCAAAGGCACTTATATCCGAGCCTTGGCACGCGACATCGGCGAGAAACTCCATAGCGGCGCGCACCTCATCGCTCTGCGCCGCACCCGAGTAGGCGACACACGAGTCGAAGACTGCATGACCATCGAGAGTTTTCTCGAAAAACTAAATGCTGATTACTGATTACTGATTACTGATCACTAATAGAATATGTATAAATCCAATGATATGAGACTCTGTCAGTTCAAGTTTGATCTGCCGGAGGAGTTAATTGCCCAGTTCCCTGCACCGTACCGCGACGACGCACGTCTGATGGTGCTGCATCGCAAGACCGGTGAAATCGAGCATAAGAGTTTGCAGGATCTGGTGAACTATTTTGACGAAGGCGACCTCTTTGTCTTCAACGATACCAAGGTCTTCCCGGCTCGCTTATGGGCGCACAAAGAGAAGACGAATGCGCTGATCGAGGTGTTCCTGTTGCGTGAGTTGAGTCATAAACTGCGTTATTGGGACGTACTCGTGGAGCCGGCGCGTAAGATCCGTATCGGTAATAAACTGACCTTCGAGGACGATCCGGCTATCGTGGCGGAAGTCATCGACAACACGACCAGCCGCGGACGTACTTTCCGTTTCCTCACCGACTATGACAACGAGGAGTTCGTGCCGCGTCTCTACGCCTTAGGTAGCGCGCCGCTTCCCAAATATATCAAGCGACCGATGAGTCCGGAGGTACAAGCGCAGTATGAGGAGGTCTTCCATGACCAGCCGGTGCGTGAGATGGATATGGAGCGTTACCAGACGATCTTCGCCGATAAGATCGGTGCGGTGGCTGTGCCGGCTGCCGGACTGCATTTCTCCAAACATCTGCTCAAGCGCATGGAGATACACGGCATCGAGACCACGTTCCTCACCAGCCATGTTTCGCTGGGCGTCTTCAAGGATATCGACGTCGAGGACTTGACGAAGAATAAGATGGAGAGTGAGCAGATCATCCTCTCGGCTAAGATGGCGGAAGCGGTCAATAAAGCCCGTGATACCCAACATCGCGTCTGCGCCGTAGGTACCGAGGTCATGCGTGCGATCGAGCATGTAGCCGGTTCGGCTGGGCAACTCAAAGAGTACGACGGATGGACCAATAAATTCATCTTCCCGCCTTACCATTTCGCGACGGCGAACAGTTTCTTCGTTAACTTCTACATGCCGTGCTCCAGCCAGTTGCTCATGGTAGCGGCTTTCGCAGGCTATGAAGAGACCATGAGCGCTTACAAAGAAGCGGTCAAAGAAGGATACCGTTTCGGCGATTACGGTGACGCGATGCTGATCGTTGATTAAAAACTGATTACTGAATACTGAATACTCAATGCACGTCCGTATCGAGGAGTCTTGGCGCAAGGTGTTGCAACCGGAGTTTGACAAGCCTTATTTCGAACTCCTCACTCAGTATGTGCGTACCCAATATCAGACTCGCAGGTGTTTCCCGCCTGCCGGTCTGATTTTTAATGCCTTTGACTCCTGTCCGTTCGATAAGGTGCGCGTGGTCATCATCGGCCAGGATCCCTACCACGAGGAGAATCAGGCCATGGGGCTCTCTTTCTCCGTACCCGAAGGCGTACAGATCCCGCCGTCCCTGATGAATATCTACAAAGAGATCCACCGCGACTTAGGGACACCTATCCCTGCCACCGGTGACCTGCGCCGTTGGGCGGAACAAGGGGTGCTGCTCCTCAATGCAACACTCACCGTCGAAGCCCATAAAGCCGGTAGTCATCAGGGCAAAGGATGGGAGGAACTGACGGACGCAGCTATCGATGCGCTCAATAAAGGACGCGAACATCTGGTCTTCATGCTATGGGGCTCGTACGCCCAACGCAAAGGCCAGTTCATCGATCGCCGCAAGCATCTCGTGCTGCAGACTTCGCACCCCTCGCCTCTCTCCGTCTATCGCGGTTTTGACGGATGCGGACATTTTAGCGCAGCCAATAACTATCTGATTAAAAACGGCTTACAGCCTATCAACTGGTAACATGAAAAAACTGCTTCTTATCGACGCGTACGCCATGATCTTTCGCGCCTACTACGCCTTCATCCGTGCGCCGCGAATGAATAGTAAAGGAGAAAACACCTCCGCTATCTTCGGTTTCTGCGTCACGCTCGAAGACCTGCTCAAGAAAATCAACCCGACCCATGTAGGCGTCGCTTTTGACCCTGCCGGCGGCACCTTCCGCCATGAGGCTTATGAGCAGTACAAAGCGCAACGACCCGAGACGCCCGAAGATATCCGCAAAGCCGTTCCGGTCATCAAACAACTGCTGGAGGCGATGAATATACCCGTGCTCGAGGTACCCGGTTTCGAAGCGGACGATGTCATCGGCACGCTCTCTGTGCAGGGCGAAAAAGCCGGTTTTGAGGTTTATATGGCTACGCCGGATAAGGACTACGCGCAGTTGGTTACCGAGCATGTGTTCATGTATCGCCCGCGCCATACGGGCGGTTTCGAACTGATGGGCATCAAAGAGGTCTGCGATAAATACGGACTGCAGAACCAGCATCAGGTCATCGACCTCTTAGGCCTCATGGGCGATGCGTCCGATAATATTCCGGGGTGCAAAGGAGTAGGGGAAAAGACCGCCGTAGCACTCTTGCAGCAGTTCGGTTCGATCGATAACATGCTCGCCCATACGGACGAGATCAAAGGTGCCCTGCGACAGAAAGTAGAAAGCCAAGTAGAAGAGATTCAGTTCTCCCGCTTTCTCGCTACCATCCGCACCGATGTGCCTATCGCACTGGATGAGACGCTACTCGCCAAGAAAGAACCCAACATCGACGCCCTTTCCGCCCTCTATCGCGATCTCGAGTTCAATACCCTGCTCCGCAAACTACCGACGGCCCCTAATGACCTTAATGCCCCTAAAGACCTTAAGGACCTTAAAGTCCGTCGGGCTCCTAAAGATCCCGCTCAATTAGACCTCTTCGCCGAACCCGAAGAAAATGACCAAATGGTAAATAGTTTCGATACCATCGAAAACCGTCTGTGTCAGTACCTCCTCAATCCCGAAGTGGCTTTCAATCCTTACAAAGAGCCGGACTGGAAGGCGCTCCAGGCCGATGCCGACCTATGGAACTTGTACAACGAGGTCGAGTTACCGCTGGTAGAGGTGCTGCGCGAGATGGAAGCCGCAGGCGTACGGATCGATGTAGCTAAACTCAAAGAGGCGGAGACCACCCTTACGGCTGAACTCGATGCCCTTGAACAACGCATCTATGCGCTCTCCGAAGTGCCCTTTAACATCAATAGCCCTAAGCAGGTAGGCGAACTGCTGTTCGAGAAACTCAAACTCGATAGCAAAGCCAAGAAATCCAAAACCGGTCAGTACTCGACTTCCGAAGAGGTGCTGATGGGTCTCAAGGAGAAACATGAGATAGTAGGCCTTATCTTGGACTACCGCGAACTGAAGAAACTCATCTCTACTTATATCGCTGCCCTGCCGGCTTATATCGCGGCGGACGGTAAGATCCATACGACCTATAACCAGACCGTGACGGCTACGGGACGACTCTCCAGTTCGAATCCGAACCTGCAGAACCTGCCGATCCGTTCGGAGCGCGGACGGTTTATCCGCGAAGCAGTCATCCCGGATGAGGGTTGCCTCTTCCTCAGTGCCGACTACAGTCAGATCGAACTGCGACTCATGGCGCATTTCTCGCAGGACGAACATATGCTCGCCGCTTTCCGGTCCGGACAGGATATCCACGCGGCTACGGCGGCGCGTATCTATGGCTTGCCCATCGACCAGATCACCAAGGACCAGCGCCGCAAAGCCAAAACGGCGAACTTCGGTATCATCTACGGCATCTCTGCTTTCGGCCTTGCCCAGCAACTTGACTGCTCCCGCACCGAAGCCAAACAACTCATAGACGATTATTTCGCCGCTTTCCCGCGCGTGATCTCTTATATCGAATCCCAGAAAGAACTGGCGCGTCAACGCGGCTACGCCGAGACGCTCTTCGGTCGCAAACGTTACTTACCCGATATCCATTCCCAGAACGCTACCGTCCGCTCGTTCGCCGAACGCAATGCTGTCAACGCGCCGATACAAGGTACCGCGGCGGATATCATCAAAATGGCGATGGTCTCCATCCATCGTCGGCTCAAAGAAGAAGGACTCAAGGCGCAGATGATCATGCAGGTGCATGACGAACTCAATTTCAATGTCCCTGCAGCCGAAGTGGAGCGTGTGCGCGAGATCGTCGTCACCGAGATGCAGAATGCCGTTCATCTCTCCGTGCCCTTAACAGCCGAATGTGGCGTAGGCGAAAACTGGCTCGTCGCACACTAAATAACAAATAATCGTGCCTCGTAAGGGGCTAAGAAATTACAAACTACAAATAAAAAGAGCCGCAAGTAATTGCGACTCTTTTTCGTTCTTAGAACTCGGATTTCTCCGTAATCCTGTGATCCATGCAGGATTCAAACCTGCAACCCCCACATCCGTAGTGTGGTACTCTATTCAGTTGAGCTAATGGACCCTTCTTTTGAAAAGGAAACCAGCTTGCGCTGGCTGGCGGTGCGGACGAGACTCGAACTCGCGACCTACGGCGTGACAGGCCGGTATTCTAACCAACTGAACTACCGCACCAGGTAGTCTCCTTTTCAAAAGCGGGTGCAAAAGTACTGCTTTTTTTTGACATGACCAAATTTTTTTGCAAAAAAATGCAAAAAAAGTGCATTTGACCTCATTTTTGCACCTTTTTCACGGCTTTATGCGCACATTTCTGGGCAATTCGCTGCTCGCGACGGCTCATCTCCGGATGGCGTGCAGGGTTGTGACGAACATCTTTTTTCGTGATGATCTCGTACCATACACAGGCAGCTGTATAGCGTCCGTACGTGTAGTTCAGATGATAGCCGTCCCGGCAGAACGTGTCGCCCAGCGACGTAGACCGACCTAACTGGATCGCTTGTCCGCACGGGATAAGCAGCCATTTGCCATGATCCGGATGGCGGTTCACCACCTCTTTCACATAGTGCGTACACGCCTGTATGCTATCCCACATCTCCTGCTGGTCATTATGATACCGCGCATAAGCCGGATGCTTGGCATCTTTGCTATACGCCCAAGTCTGCATCCAGCATAACTGTGCCTTCGGCTGATACGCACGTACCGTGTCGATCAAGATCGACAGCCAAGGCTCGTACGACTCCCGGATACCGCTGTCATGACTCGCCTGTTGTAACGAGATATAATCGTACGGACATAGTCGCAGCGCATCCCGTAGCGAGATCTCACCGCGCATCTCCCGATGCTGACGATGCTGGATAGCCGACTTGTGATTCGTGCATACGCGATGCGAATAGGCGGCCGTGTCTTTGAATAGAAACTCCGCATGTTGCTGCAACGAACAACCGCCGTAGTACAGATTATGAATCTCCACCTCGATACCTTTCGCATCGCATAGCGGTACCAACTCTTGCTCCACCGCATCCCATGAGAAACTGTTGCCGATACATAGCACTCTGATTGTCAGTAATATACAAACCAAACAACGCATATCTTTTTCCTTTTGATTCCCTTTAATTCATTTTCCGCCTGCAAAGGTACTGCTTTTTTGGCATATATGCAAATAAAAAGGTTAATTTTTTAGTTAGACGGTATAGATACGTTGTGTATTGGTCTGTAGATGAAACCGGTTATAACATACTAATCACCTACTAACCACCTACTAACTACCTACTAACTACCTACTAATTACCTACTAATATCATACTAATCTCATACTATACTATCAGAAATTGATGTGATTGAGTGTGAGTAATTCAAAAAATAAGTCAAGAAAATGCAAGAATTAATATGATTTTCTGAAGAAAAATCGTCTTATTTTTCTAATATGATTATCTAAAAAAATCGTCTTATTTTTCTTAAAAACGATTATTTTCTTAGAAAATCGTCTTATTTTTCTTAAAAACGATAATTTTCTTAGAAAATCTTGCATATTTGAATAATTTGTTGTAATTTTGCAGCGCAAAATACGAAGTATGAATAATTCAGGAAAAAGAAAATATGTCTTGCTGCATTGGAAAAGGCTGGCAAAGAAAAGTATGCTGGATTTTCTGCAGTGGAGCGTAATGACCATTACGATTGCCGGGTCTCTGGTGGCTTTTCTGCCTACCGAAAAAGTGACTTGGCTCAAAACGGCTATTCCTTATTATTTATCTAACTATTGGATACTTGCCGTATTACTAATATTGGTATTTCTATCGATCGCCGTTATTTGCAACTGGCCGCACACCCGTGCTGCCTACAAAGATAAGAAAACGGATATATGGGTTATTATCGAATGTTGTGATTTGCTGCAACAGAAAGGCTTAAAGGTGATTCATACCGTCGATACGTTTGATACCGAATTTGGTCGGATTATAAATCCCAGGTCGCTGCATGGCGCATTTTTGAAGCTTTGTGAGCAGGCCGGCGTGAATGTCGAAGAACAGATAGATGCCGCTTTGGATCGTCGTGTTCCCAGGACGGTGGATGAGAACTTGCCGGGCAGAAAACATCAATACGGATTAGGTACTGTATGTCGTGTAGAGGTAGGCGCAGAGCCGTTCGCTTGTGTGGCATTTACTCGATTGCAATCCAACGGGACGATCGAAATAACGAAGGAGGAATATGTGCGCTGTCTGAAGCAGATGTGGCGTAATCTGTCCGACCCGCTTAACCGAAATGATATCATCAATGTGGCCGTAATGGGAAATAAGTTCGTGGACTTACCTGCGGAATTCTCTACGGAGCAGAAGATAGATTTAATGATCCAGACTTTTTTCGCTGTGGCGCGTGAGAAATCTTGTTGCCGCGTTCTGCGAATATGCGTGCATCCCGATAATGCGCCGGATATTGATTTTGAGAAATATCCTATCATTATTGAGCATCTCGCCAAACGTCCTGTGATATAAAAATAGCCTTTATGGAGCAGACCTACAAATATTTTGCCTTTATCAGTTTTCAGAGCAGCGATGCTCGTGAGGCGGTTCGTCTGCAACATGCGATAGAACGTTACCGTCTGCCGGCTGTCTTATGCAAAGAAGACAGTTCTATTCCGCGACGTATCAAGCCTCTGTACTGCTATCTGAACGATATGCATGCCGGTGAGGAATTGATGCAGGAGCTCAAATCGCGCATGGAGCAATCGCGCTATCTTATTGTTATCTGTTCTCCGCGTGCCGCCAAATCGGCGTATATCAACAGTGGTATTGATTATTTTGTTTCGCTGGGGCGCAGGGATGGCATCATTCCTATTATCGTAGATGGCATCCCGTATAGCAATGATCCGGATACGGAATGTTTTCCGGAGGCGCTAAAGCGCCATTTCCCCAAGCACGCGGATCCGCTTCAAGACCATTCCATATTAGGCATCAATATTCACGAGGCCGGAATAGGTTCGCGTCGTAAGGCATATGATCGCGCGATGTTGATGGTGGTGGCGCGCATACTACAACTGGATTTTGACGGACTGCTCTTGCGGGATCAGCAACGCAGGAGAAGAAGAACGATCCTTTCGATATTTCTTTCTCTTGTTGTTTTTGCCGCTCTGTTTGTCACATGGCGTTTGTCGCAGACCGTAGATGTGAGCGTGTGTGTGAAAGAAGCTACCGAACACAATGCATTTTTGCCTCCTTGTGCCGATATCGCGATGTGTATGTATCTGGAGAACGAGCAGAAAACGGATACGCTTGCTTCTTTGAATGACACGATGGTCTTTCGTAATATTCCACCGCGGTATATAGGTCAAGAGGTAAGGATGACGTTGGCAGCGAAAGACTACATGCCGATGGATACCACAATGGTTTTGCAGAAGTCATTGAGCTTGCCGATTCGTCGGGATGCAAGGATATACGGGCATGTGCATTTTCATTTGCTGGACATGCCTCATCCGGAGAAAGCCACTATTCGCGTAGCCCGTTATCCGGTAGAGGCAGACGCGAACGGATTAGTGGAATTGGACATCCCGATAGCGGATCAGCAACAGAAATATGCAGTTATAATTAATGATCGGGTAGATACCCTTTATATGCCATGCGGAGAAGATGATATAATAATGATCGAACGATGAGAAAAATTTGCTCCATATTCTTTCTTGGTTTCTTGTGCGCGGCTATACAGGCACAGACGCAGGTAGGTGTCGTTCGCACAGCCGGTAGGGCTAATCATTCCGGTCGAACGCTCAGTGATGTGATCATTCGGGTAGATGGCGAACATAATGCAGTCATATCCCGAGAAGATGGCTCTTTTTCCATTCGTTTTAATGGTATCAGAGAGGGTGATATGTACCGTATCAGTAGTGTACGTAAACCCAATTATGAGATTCTCGACAAGGGCTTCATTGGTCGGTCGCTTGCTTTTTCTTCCAAAGTCCCTATAACTATTGTTCTTCTTGACAAATCGGAGATGGAGCAGGAGAAACGTACTATGGAAGAGCGGTTTGAGAAGGCGTATGCCACTAACTATGAGCGTCGCGTACAGGAAATAGAACGACAATATAAAAACCAAATCATTTCTCTTGAGCAAAAAATTGCGGCACTTGAAGAATCAGATCAGTTGTATGAGAAGATTCATGCGCAGATGAATGAAATGGTAGATCATTATCTCCGTACGGATTATGATGTATTGGACTCCCTTGACCGTCAAATAAATGCCTTGATAGAAGACGGACGATTTGACCAAGCGCGCGAGTTGATTTTGTCAAAAGGCAATGTCGAAGAGCGAGTAGAGGCCTTGTTGAATCTACAGCAACAGGTGGAGGGGAATGAGAAAGCCATCGCCAAATTGCAACGTAAGCAAGCACAACTGGTGGCGCAAGCAAATGCAAATCAGGAGAACCTGCTCAAAGATTTGATGAACCTCTACCATATAGCCAGAGCTGATTTGCAAATTGATACAGCGCAGGTATTGCTGGATCATATGCTTGCGATCGCTCCTACGGATCTTGACGTACTGTTGGAAGCAGCCAGTTTTCAAATTTTAACTCGTAAATCGATGATGGCAGGATTGCGATATAGTCAACGTTTTTTAGCATGCGCCAAAGCACAGTATTCTGATTCATCTACATTCGTCCTACGAGGTTATAACATGGTGGCTGCGGCTTATGGAACGTGCTACAATTTGGATAGCGCATTGATGACCTATCAAGAGTTAATCCCCCAACTAGAAAAAGTAAAGGATGATACGGCATTTGCCGGCTGGGCAGAATCGATATACAAACGCGTGGCACGTATCTACGAAGATCGCAAAGCGTACGATACAGCCTTATATTATTATGATAAGGCATGGGGAGAAATGAGACGTCATCCGTCACCGGATAGTCCTAACAAAGAAGCTTATATGGCTTATCGCTATGCATGGTTGTATCGGAGCATGAGCGATTATAACCAGGCGTTTGAATTTAACCGGCAAGCTATTGAGGCTTATACGCATCTCAATGACTCTCAAATGATAGCAGAGAGTTACCGCCAACGGGCTTATATCCATGAGGACGTAGATAGTTTGGACGATGCCCTAAAAGCCTTACATATGGGCTTGCATTACATAGACACGATAAATAATCCTCAAGTAGGCGTCCTATGCAATATTTATTCCAATATGACGGATATATTCGTCAAAAAGCAACAATATGACTCAGCACTTGTTTATGCCAATGCCGTATTGGAGGCAGAATTAAGGCGTTACAACTCTCATTATATTGGGTATATCTTTAATCGTTTCAGTCGCGCGGATGTTTATGCCGCAATGCATCGATATGAAGAGTCCTTGGCGGATTATGATGCAGGAATAGCCGATTTGTTGACTTATTATGCAGATGCACCATCCAATATAGCTTTTGGCTATAGGGACAGAGCAGGAGTCTATGAGCAAATGGGAGAGATTGATAAAGCTATCGCTGATTATGAAACGGCGATTGAATATTTCAGGAAAGACAGTTCTTCTCCTATTTGGCGTATCACGAATCTGGAAAATCAGATTCAGCATCTAAAAAATCCTTGATGCTCTCTGAAAAATTACGAAAAAATTCGCGTGCGCTTGCATATGTCAAAAAAAAGCAGTAAATTTGCAGCGGATTTTGAATCAAGGGTTATGACCAGACTGAGTGTTAATATCAATAAGGTGGCTACGCTGCGTAATGCGCGTGGAGGGAATCTGCCTGATGTTCAACGTTTTGCAGTGGATTGCGAGTTGTTTGGTGCGCAGGGAATAACGGTTCATCCGCGGCCCGATGAGCGTCATATTCGTAAGGAAGATGTGTATCAGCTCAAGTCCATGGTGACGACAGAGCTGAATGTGGAGGGCAATCCGACGGAGGAGTTTATGGCGCTGGTGACGGATATCCGTCCCACGCAAGTGACCTTGGTGCCCGATGACCCGAATCAACTTACTTCCAACCACGGCTGGGATACCCGCCGGCACCTCGATTTTCTCAAAGGGGTGGTCAATGAGTTACATGCCTATCGTATTCGTGTCAGCATCTTCGTCGATCCCGATCCCGAGATGGTCGAGTACGCCTTGCGTACCGGTGCCGATCGTGTAGAGTTGTACACTGGTCCCTATGCGGAGATGTTTGCTGAGAACCCCAAGAAAGCCATCGAGCTTTACCGTCCTGCCGCAGAGAAAGCCCACGAACTGGGCCTCGGTATGAATGCCGGGCATGATCTCAACCTCAAGAACCTCAAGCCTTTCATCAAGGCCTTCCCTTGGACAGCAGAGGTGTCTATTGGTCACGCGATCGTTTGTGACGCCTTGTATCTCGGCATCCAGGAAACCATTCAAGAATACCTGGAGTGCTTAAAAAAATAAATCGTACATCGTAAATCGTTAAATCGTAAATAATCTTTATGCTTTTACAAATTTTGGACACATTGGCTGTAGAAGAGCCGATCATCGAAGAAACAGTACAAGAAACATCGATTAACTTGTGGGAAATGGCGCAGTACGGCGGATGGATCATGATCATCCTCGCTATTCTGCTGGCTGCCGCATGTTATATCTTCATCGCACGTCTGGTAGTCATCAAACAGGCTACGCGCGAAGACAAGTCCTTCATGGATCGCATCCGCGATTATATCCATGACGGTAAGATCGACTCGGCGCTCAACCTCTGCAAGCAGACCGACACCCCGTCCGCGCATATGATCGAGAAAGGTATCACGCGTATCGGCCGTCCGATGAACGATGTGCAGGTCGCTATCGAGAACGTAGGTAACCTCGAGGTCGGCCGTCTGGAGAAGGGCTTGGTCATCATGGCTACTATCGCCGGTGGTGCGCCGATGCTCGGTTTCTTGGGTACGGTGCTCGGTATGGTGCAGACCTTCTATAACATGGCGCAGACCTCCGGTGGCGTGATCGAGATGAGTGCCCTCTCAACCGGTATGTATCAAGCCATGGTCACCACGATCGGTGGTCTGATCGTCGGTATTCTCGCCATGTTCGCATATAACTACCTCGTGGCGCGTATCGACCGCGTCGTGCGTCTGCTCGAGAGCCGTACATTGGAGTTTATGGATCTGCTCAATGAGCCGGCATAATTCTTAATTCTTAATTTTTAATTTTTAATTATGTCTCTCAAGAAACGCAATAGGGTAGAAGCGACCTTCGCGATGAGTTCTATGACGGACCTGGTGTTCCTCTTACTCCTCTTCTTCGTCATGGCATCTACGATGTCCTCGCCCAACGATATCAAGATCAACCTGCCGACCTCCCGTGCGCAGAACGTGACGCGTCCGCAGGTGGCGAAAGTGTCGATAGATAATATCGGCAATTATTTCGTGGCGATCGGTAAAGAGAAACCCGTGCAGATCGATCCGGAGAGCCTCGAGGGCTATCTGAGTAGTATTCAGGCATCGGACTCTACGATGTACATCGCCTTGCATGCTGATGAGGATGTGGCTTACAAAGAAGTGGTACGTGTGCTCGACATCGCCAATGAGCACCATATGCGGCTGGTAGTCGCTACCAAACGATGACTAAAAAACAAGAACGACATATTGTTGCAACGGTCGGCACGATTCTCTTTATGTTGCTGATCTTCCTCTTGTTATGGCTCGTGCGGCTTTATGCCGTGGTGCCTGAGCAGGAAGAGGGCGTAGAGATCGCTTTCGGTGAAGTGGAAGAAGCCGGCGGTTACATGGCTGAGGAGTCCGAGGCCGTGCCTCTGCCCGCACCTGAACCGACAGCACCGGAGCAACCTTCCGCTCCTTCGGACAACGACCTCATGACGCAGGAAGACGAAGAGGCACTGGCTTTGCGCAAAGCGCAAGAAGAGAAAGAGAAAGCGCGCAAACAGGCCGAAGCCGAACGTCTGCAGCGGGAGAAAGAAGAGAAAGCACGGCTCGAAGCCGAACGCAAAGCACGTGAGGCTGCCGAAGCAGAACGTAAGGCCAAGGAGGCCGAGGCGATCGCCAAAGCCAACCAGATGGGTTCGCTCTTCGGTAACAGCGGTAATAATACAGGTTCAGGGAACAGCCAAGGATCCGGACAAAAGGGCAATCCTGTCGGACACGGTTCATCGGGAGGTAACTCCTGGAGCCTCGCCGGACGTGGCATCAAGGGTACCTTACCGCAGCCGTCCAATGACTTCCGTCAGGCAGGTAAAGTAGTTGTGCAAATACGTGTAAATGCTGCGGGTCAAGTGGTAGATGCACGTGAAACGACGGGTACGAATGTATCTGACAAGACGACTATCCAACTCGCACTCGAGGCCGCCAAAAAGGCGAAGTTCACCGAGGGCGATCATGATCAGATCGGAACAATTACCTATATATTCAAGTTAAATTAAATCGTATGAATTATTTATTCTTAGACAATGGTTTCGAAGAAATCGAAGCAATCACGACGATCGATTTGTTGCGCCGCGCAGGTATTGCCGTAACAACCGTTTCGATCACAGGCAATCCGATGGTTCTTGGCGCACATAACATCGCCGTAGAAGCTGACGGACTGATGGAACGAATCGATTTCTCCGATGCTGAGATGCTGATTCTTCCGGGCGGACAAACAAAACTGGGCGAATGTTCCGCATTGCGTGAATTGCTGGTTGAGCATAACAAAGCCGACAAACCCATCTCGGCTATCTGTGCCGCACCGGCTGTGTTAGGCAAATTAGGTATTCTCGATGGCAAACAAGCTACCTGCTATCCGGGTTTCCAAGAAGCTTTAGGTGAGAGTTATGTAGGTGGTCTGGTTGTAGAATCGCAGAATATTATCACCGCGAAAGGTCCCGGTCTCAGTGCCGACTTCGCGTTCTGTATCATAGAGCATTTGAAGGGCTCAGAAGCTGCGGATGCCGTCTATGATGCGGCGCAGTACTAACGGAGACCCACGATCTTGTGCAACTGTACGCTCAGGCGCCAGAATGGATGCGCCAGAATATAGCGTACCGTGTCATCTAAGTTATCATTGCTGTCGATCTCGAAGTCATCGATTCCGCTTAATAGGAGCCACTCTCCATTGTATCGTAAAGGCTGTAACATCCAATGTTCAGCCTTTATTTTTTGTCGCCAAACCTCCGGATCATACGTGCCGGTGAAGACTACTTTCACTTCGTTCACCTGCTCTAAGGCCAGTTTCGTGCCCTCTTTGGGTGAACAGGTGATCCAATCGATCCCGTCGGGTAAGGCACGCGTGCCATTCGTCTCGATGCAGATATAATAACCCGCCTGATGCAACGCGTCAATAAGCGCTTTATCTACCTGCAGACTCGGTTCACCGCCCGTCAGAACCACCATCTTATGCCGCTCGTTCGGTACGTCATACAGTTCGTTGATCTCCTGTACGATCGCCTCTGCCGACATCTCTGTATAGTCCGCAAACTCCGTGTCGCACCACGGGCATCTGAGGTTACAACCGCTGAAACGAACAAACACAGCGGGTATCCCGCTGTGCGCCCCTTCGCCCTGTAATGTATAAAAAACTTCGTTTACTTTATACATGTTAAGATGGTTTTTCTACGAAAAACGTTAAAGCGTTAAAATGGTTTTGATTGCATCAAAACGTTAAACTGTTAGTCTCTTTCATAGATCGCTACATTCCCTTCGCTTTCCTGTACACTTACCTTATAGCAATTCTCTACATGATCGCAGATCCAGCGGGCCATATTCTCCGCCGAAGGGTTCACGTCCAAGATCTCGTTGATGTACTTATGGTCGAACGTGTCCTTCACCACTTTCTTGATATGCGTGAAATCCGTCACCATGCCGTCTTGGTTCAACTCTTTGGCACGGCAATAAACCACGATGATCCAGTTATGACCATGCAGGTTCTCGCATTTGCTTTCATAACTTAACATTAAGTTATGCGCCGCCGAGATCTCTATCCTTTTTTGTACGTAGTACATAAATTACAAATTACAAATTACAAATCATAATAACCAGCCTCTCTGAGGGCTTCTTCGCGTTCACGGCAGGTACCGCATACACCGCAGGGTTTCTCACCACCTTTGTAGCAACTCCAAGTCTCGTCGTAATTGATGCCCAGTTGCATGCCATGCCGCACAATCTCGGTCTTGGTAATATGCGTGTAAGGCGTCAATAACTGTACGCCGTTCCATGTACCGGCCTGTACGGCATTATTCATCGCTTCCACGAACGCCGGTCGGCAGTCCGGGTAGATCGTATGATCTCCGGCATGGTTCGCCAGCATGATAAATTGCATCTTATTGTTCTCTGCGATGCCGGCTGCAATAGACAGCATGATCCCGTTTCGGAAAGGCACTACGGTCGATTTCATGTTCTCATCGTCGTAATTGCCTTCAGGGATTGCGTCTGCACCGGCTAACAAAGAGGATTGAAAGAACTGCTTGATGAACGGCAGGCGAATGACCAGATGCGGGATGCCGAGACGTTCGCAATGCAACTTGGCATACTCCAACTCACGGTCGTTATGGTTCGAACCGTAATGAAACGACACCGCCATGCCGATCCGATCCTTGAACTCGTACAACATCGTCGTCGAGTCCAAACCTCCCGATAAAACAATCAAACTATCTTTCATGAAACCATTTACCATTTAGTCATTTACCATTTACCATTTATTTTGGCATTTGGTCATTTGGTCAAGGAGTCTCTGTTTTTTGAGCTCCTCATGCTCTGCATCCGCATAGTTGGCAAAGGGATAGATGCTGATGCCGCCGCGGGGCATGAACCAGCCCGTCACCTCCAGGTACTTCGGATCCATCAACTTAACCAGGTCCTTCATGATAATATTCACGCAGTCCTCATGGAAATCACCGTGGTTGCGGAAGGAGAAAAGGTAGAGCTTGAGACTCTTGCTCTCTACCATTCGTTCGCGCGGGATATAACTGATATAGATGTGTCCGAAATCAGGTTGACCGGTCTTCGGGCAGAGCGTCGTGAACTCCGGGCAGTTGAACGTCACCAGATATTCATTCTCTGGGTGCTTGTTCGGAAAGGTCTCCAGCACCTCGGGATTATAGTTATCGCTGTATTTGACGCCCTGGTTGCCCAATAACGTCACGCCCTGCAATTCATCTTCTGTTCGCATAATCTATCGCATTATTTTGAGGGTCGAACCGTTCTCTGTCACAACGATGTACATACCGCGCGGCAGATCCATCGTGTAGATGTCTTCGTTCGTCGTAGCTACCTTGCGACCGTAGATATCGAAGATATTAACCCACATTCCGCTTTCGTACGTTTCCTCGATGCCTTGCGGCGTGTAGAGACGAATAGACACCTCATATATCGTTTGGGTGATATAATCCGTCACCGTGTATTTCTTCGGCAGTCCCATCGCTGCATAACGCAGTTCTTTAGAATCAGGAATGACAATCGTATTGATCGGATCAGCCAATACAATCGTCGGCTCTGCACCTATCAGGCTGTCTGCTGCGGCGTACTCATCAACACTCATATTCACCACAATCTTATGAGTGGCCTGGTCGATCACGCCGTCGATGCCTGCCACTGTGAACTTCGTGATTTGGCAGGTCGGCACCTCTACAGGGGACTGCGTATTAGTCGTCAAGTATTCGACGATTCCGTCAATCAATTTTCTACCCTGAGCAGACAACTGTACGTTGCGCGCGAGCGATAAACAGATATATTTTTTACCGCCGTTCATACTTGCCGGTACCTCATGGATAGCCGTCTGTAGCTCTCCTGCTTCGTAGTAGTTTTCTTTGGAGCGGGTGTAGCCGGTAGCCAAACAGAGCGTACCCGGTCGGGTCACCCGAATCGGCATCACACCGTGTTGCTCATAGTCGTCCAGGATAGCTATCTCTGCATTCTTGGAAACGCCGTTCATCTTACTGAAGATAGGATGGTTCGGTTGCTCGATCTTGATCTGGCATCCGTTCTTTTTCTTCGTTTGGGTGGTCGTGTCGATGGCACCGTTGTCGGGTTCTCCCCAACCGTTAGGCGTGTCCTCATTGATCTGGTACGAATAGGTGAAGCCCTTAAGGTTCAGAACCGGCAAATTGCCTCCGTTCAGCATTACCTTAAGTACCTCCTCATTATTGGCATCGACATCTTCGGAGATAATGATCCATTTATATCTCGCGTATTGGTCTGCAGGACGCAAACCATCCTCTTTCTGCTTGCGGGTAATAAGGTTCATCTTACCGGTGCTCTCCAGATATTTGTATACGCCATCCTTCTCGTAAGCGAGGTTGTTCTTATACAGGTACAGAACCGGATTCGTACCGTAGTTCAACTCTTTGACGATGATCTTACCGCTAATAATAGTGTCTGCACCGTTCACCGTGATCGTATAAGGGAAGGTCTGCGGTAATGTACCGGAGATGTTTGGCGTACCGCCGATGATGTACTTACCGCTGTTTCCGTTACCGGAGATGCCAGCCGGCTGACCGTTCGGCCAACTCAAAATCACGTCATTACCGGAGAGGGCATAATACTTGAACGTGATCTGATCCATCTCTTCGTTATTATAAACGTCTACCTCGAGCTCGGACGTAGCCTTGATATCGGATTTAACGGTGAACGTTCCCGTTGCACGGCTGGTCTCGACACCATTGTAATAAGCAACAACGGCGTAGTTGTACACACCTGTTGCACAATTGGCATTACCGCCAAGAACCAACGTGTCGGTCAACTCACCGTCTATCTTGGTCAACTCAACACCGTTAGCTGCAGTTCCGATCCATTCCAACCGTGTCTCTCCGCCCGGAATATTGTTGTACTTGGTCACATAGGTCACAGGCTTGAGAGCCGCCGTCTGCATCACGACTTGCGTCGAGTCGTTGCCCTTCAGGTGTTTCGTACGCGGCTCTTGCGCTACGCGCAATGAGAAACCACCCATATAACATACGTTAGATCCTGTACAGGTTGTTGAGATCTCAATAGTATGTTCACTCGTGGATATATCATAACGGCGGATGGTGTAACTGGTGGTATTGTAGAGCGTAGCGTCAGTAGGTTGTTCGACGCCGTCTACTTTGACAACAAACACCTGATTCCCGTTTTTGGGATCTAACTTCTTATCCATACCCCAAAGCGAGAACTGATCGAAACCTTTCACATGAAATTCGTACGTACCCGAACCACTCAGACGATGTTCGCGGATGCCTTTCGTTACAAACTTAAACTCTTCTTGAGAAGAGGCACTCTTACATTCGGAAGTACTGTAAACCGTTCCTTCAAACCATGTGTCTCCTGGACGTCCTACGTTTTTAGTCTTGCTGGTCGAACCGCTTATACCTTCAGTCTTACCATCGGTAGCAGTAGTGGTTGAGAACGTTGGGTAGTCTCCATCTGCGGTACGTTCGGTGTAGTACACCTCATACTCACGTGCACCTAATGCGGTCAGCGGCGTGTTGTATCCTCCTGCAAGCGTTGGAGCCTCGTATTTCTCCGGGATGTGAAGCATTAAACCGCTTGGCTGAACAGGTACCGTATAATTGATCGTATAAGTCAATTTGGTCGTGCCGTCCTCAGCCGTTACTTCTACTTTACCGGTACCCGGAACGCTCTGCGCTTGAGTCACCGCAACAGTCGCCTTGGTATCGTTAGCTATTGCTGCAATCGTCGGCGGTGTCTTGATGCCGTTCGTCAACTCGATGTTATAAGTAAGAGTGGACGGCGAGAAATTCGGTACAGATGTACCGCCATAAGTCAGACTCTTCAAGGTTGCATCCGTCGACACAGCCGGTGCCTCGGTGATGGTCACACTATAAACGGTCTGCTCGTTGGTGGCACTCGTAAACGTGTAAATGATAGCGCCGTTTGCGAAGTTCTGAGCTCCTGTCGGAGACTGCGAATTAAGATATTTTCCGGTGAAAGTCGGCTCAAGAGTCAAGCTGCTTCCATTGAGCACTTGGCCGGTAATCGTTTTATTCACTTGGTCAATAACTGCTGTTCCGCGGATATTAGGCCATGTAGCGCTCTCTACTTTCGGGTTGGCGCTCTCTTTTATGAACGTCACGGTGTATGTCTTCTGAGTACCATCTTCAGCTGTTACCAAAACCGAAGCTGTGCCCGGTACCGCGGTTGCTTGCGTAATATTGACGGTAGCTTTGTTGTCACTCTTGGTTGCTGCTACTGTCGGTACGCCTGTATAATCCGCAGGAAGTTCTACCTCGTAACTGGTCGTCGCTGCCGAGAAATCGGGCACCGATGTGCCATCGTAAGTCAGAGCGGAAAGGGTCGCATCGGTGGAAGGTCCTGCTTGGTAAGTAACAACGAGATTATCAATAGCGGCATACTTACCGGAAGAGGACGCGAGCAGAATAAGCTGCACGTGACCGCTTACTGCCGGACTGATGTCACTATTGGAAACACCCCATTTATTGGTACCTCCGGTGTTGAAATCCGTTTTTGTGGTCTTATTACTATATACATTCTTTACAACATTACCGTTGTCGTCCACAATGTTCAATGTGAAGTTGGGCTTGCTGTTGTCGTTCGCTACAGCATCGAAAGTGATATTACTGATGTTGCTAAAAGAAGCAGTACTGGTAATAGAAATCGTAATACCGCTCTTGTTCTCAAAACTGAACAACAAGTAATTGCCGTTCTTGGCGGAGAACTTACTCGGAGCAGCAATCTCACATTTGGCTGTACCACCTACTGAAGCCGTGTTGTTTGCAACCGTCCAATCTGTAGCCAACGCAACACCGTCGTCAAAGGTGTACGTCTTTTGTGCCCGAATACTTGTGCTTAATGCCGCAATAAATACGAAAGCAAGTAATTTAATGTTTCTCATATGTTTTTTGTTGTTAAATGTCGTCATTCTATAAGCCCACATTAGGGGATACTAAATCACGCTGCAAAATTACTGCTTTTTTTGCACATAAATGTGCATATATTCAAAAAAAATGTGTAAAATTTGACACTTTTCGCACAAAAAAGTCGCGCGCGTACATTATTTATTTGCACATGTGAGATATTTTTTGTAATTTTGCACGGTTTTTTGAAAAAATATGTATAACAAACAATTTTTTATATTATGCAAAAGAAATTTTTATCTGTAGCGCTGGCGCTTGTAGCTGCGCTTACAATGACCGCTCAGACGGTTGATAAAGCCACTGTAACGGGTAACGCGGATGCAGCTGCTAAGGCAGGTGCGGACCTGAAAAAACTGGAGGCTGGTGATAAGAACTGGAAATTTGACGGTACACTCGGTCTTAATGCCGCTGCTACGGGCCTCGTGAACTGGGCTGCCGGTGGTAAGAACAATGTGAACGGTATCGCTTATGCAAAACTGCATCTTCTGTATCACAAGGATGCGATCGCATGGGAGACCAACTTCGACACCGATTTCGGTATGACCTGGATCCAGCAGGATGAGGATCCGTTCCAGAAATCCAGTGATAATATCAAACTCGCTACCAAGTTCGGATGGGAGTTTAAGCCGACCTGGTATCTGACTGTCCTGGGTTCGTTCCAGAGCCAGTATGCACTCGGTCGCAGTTATGAGACGGGTTATAACCCCATCATCTCCAAATGGCTTGCTCCGTCGTACACCGATATCTCGGTCGGTATTGACTGGAAGAAGAGCGTGAGCGGTGCGGACTTCTCGATCTATCTCTCTCCGGTTGCCGGTCGTGTTACAACCGCTTATACCGGCGATGCATGGAATGCTAAGTATAGTGCAGAGTATGATGCTGCGAAAGGAACTACTGGTTATGATCTTCGTACTGATCTTAAGGACCGTTACGGTGTTGCTTATTATGACGCCAACGGAGATAAAAAGTACGATCGCAACGCACGTGCCGAGTTTGGTCTTAGCTTCAAAGGCGCTATCGCTTATACCTACAAAGATTTCAAACTTGGAACGACGTTGGCGCTCTTCACCCCGTATGCCGGCAAAGGTTATGACCTTTCAACTTATGAGGATGCAGCTACTCGAGCAGCCAACCGTGCGGTAGATCCTATGTATGTGGAGGCAGATCACTATTTCAAATATTCGAATATGTACCGTCACTTCGGTAATTTTGATGTAGAATGGAATGTAGCGCTGAGTTATCAGTTCCTCAAATGCCTGCAGGTGACGCTTCAAACGAATCTTATGTACTACCCGGGTACGCTCATCGCGAACGAAGCAGGTGAGTTGGCAGAGCGCGTACAGTTCAAAGGTATCCTCGGTCTTGGCGTAGGCTATTCGTTCTGATAACTGAATACTGAATGCTCGCCTTAGACGATTTCTCACGCAATGTGCATCTTCTTCTGGAGCGCTATCAGGCGTTGCAGCAGGAGAATGCATCGCTGCGCGAGGATATCGAACGTCAACGGCAAGAACTCATTCGTACGCACAGTGAACTGCTGGCGTTGCAGCAACAGAACAAACGTTTGGCAACCGCCAATGCTATGACTTCGGCAGAGAGCAGTGAGGAAGCCCTTAAGCGTCTCAATGCCCTCATCGCCCAAGTCGATCGCGCTATTAACGCTTTGAAGAAATAAAACTGAATACTGAATACTGAATGCTGAATGCTGAATACTGACAAGCAACATATAAACCTCCATCTCGATGCCCATACGGTAGGGCTCGATGTGCCGCGTGATCAGGAGGCAAACTACCGCAATGCGGCAGAACTGCTCAATAAGCGTTATCAGTATTATCTTCATTTGCGTCCCAACGCATCGGCGGAGCAGTTATGGATGTATACCGCCCTCGAGGTGGCCGTCGCCCTGCAGTCTGATGCCCGGGAAAAGAGTCTGGTGCCGGTCGAAAAAGCACTCAATGAGTTAAATCAATTAATATTAGAAAAACTGAATCAATGATCGTAGCAATTATTTGTGCAGTAGTCGGTCTCCTCATAGGAGCCGGTATCTACTACCTCATCTCGCGTATCGCTGCCGCTAATCTCATCAAGAAAGCGGAAGAAGAGGCAGAGATGATCAAGAAGAACAAGATCGTTGAGGCTAAGGAGAAATTCATCGCCCTGAAGTTGGAGCACGACAATAGTGTGCGTGAGCAGGATAAGCGCTTGCAGCAGCAAGAGCAACGCCTGCAACAACGTGAGCAGCAGCTCAACCAGCGCCAAGGGGATGTACAACGCAGCCTCAATGAAGTGAATCAAAAACTGCAGGCCGTCGAGCAACGCCAACAGGCACTCGACTATCGTCAGCAGGAAGTGGATAAGATGCATCATGAGGCGCAACGCCAGTTAGAGCAACTGAGCGGCATGTCAGCTGAAGAGGCAAAGAAACAACTCGTGGAGTCCCTCAAAGATGAAGCCAAGACGGCAGCCTTGTCTTATATCAACGAGATCATGGATAATGCACGTCTGGAGGCCAATAAAGAGGCGAAGAAGATCATCATCCAGACCATCCAGCGTGTGTCTTCCGAGACCGCAGCCGAAGCGACCGTCTCTGTCTTCCATATTGAGAATGACGAAGTGAAGGGTCGTATCATCGGTCGTGAAGGACGTAATATCCGTGCCCTCGAAGCGGCTACCGGTGTGGAGATCGTCGTAGACGATACGCCGGAGGCGATCACCCTCTCTGCTTTCGATCCCGTACGTCGTGAGATAGCACGTCTGGCGCTGCATCAACTGGTGCAGGACGGTCGTATCCATCCCGCGCGTATCGAAGAGGTCGTAGCAAAAGTGACCAAACAAGTGGAAGATGAAATCATCGAGGTAGGTAAACGTACGACCATCGATCTTGGTATCCACGGTCTGCATCCCGAACTGGTGCGTCTGGTCGGTAAGATGAAATACCGTTCTTCGTATGGTCAGAACCTCTTGCAGCATGCTCGTGAGACCGCCAATCTCTGTGCCGCCATGGCCGGTGAACTGGGTCTGAACGTCAAGGCTGCCAAACGTGCCGGTCTGCTGCACGATATCGGTAAAGTGGCCGACGAAGATGTCGAACTGCCGCACGCAGAACTGGGTATGAAACTCTGTGAGAAATACGGAGAGAAACCCGATATCTGTAATGCCGTAGGTGCGCACCATGACGAATGCGAGATGAAGACCATCATCGCACCGATCGTACAGGCTTGTGATGCTATCTCCGGTGCCCGTCCTGGTGCCCGTCGTGAGATCGTTGAATCATACGTGAAACGTCTCAATGACCTGGAGAACCTCGCGATGTCGTTCCCGGGCGTTGTGAAGACCTATGCCCTGCAGGCAGGTCGTGAACTGCGCGTCATCGTAGGAGCGGATAAGATCTCCGATAAGGATACCGAACTGCTGTCCTTCGATCTCGCTAAACGTATCCAGGACGAGATGACCTATCCGGGTCAGATTAAGGTGACCGTCATCCGCGAGGTTCGCGCGGTGAATGTAGCGAAATAAACGGATTAGTGGATTAGAGGTAAAAATCTCTACACAGATCTTGATAAGGGAGGCTTCTGCCTCCTTTTTCGTCTTCAAGAACGAGGGAGTCTTCTTCAATCTTCAATCTTAAATCTTCAATCTTCAATTGAAAAGCCAAAAGCACACGTTTTGGCTTTTTCCCTTCCTTACTATATACGCGCGTGACGTGCGTGAGAAAGAGGTCCGCTGCGGCAGCGAGTTGGCGGATCTCATTCTCCGCTTCAGCCGGTAGAATCAAGGCTAACTGACCGCCCTCTTGCAATAGACGCGCACTATGCTGAATCAGTTCGGCATAACTTAGCGTATCCGTATGCCGCGCCATCTCGCGCCCTTTGTCGGGATTCTTAAGGCTGTTCTGAAAATAAGGAGGATTAGATACGATTAAATCGTATTTGTAATTTGTGATTTCTGTCGATCGGCAGAGCCGTGGTGATTTGTCATTTTGCCAATCCTGCAATCGTGCTTGGAAAGCACGTATGCCATTCTCGCAGGCTTGCTCTACGGCTGCGGCATCGATATCGATGCCTTCTACTTCCGCTTCCGGACATCGCTGCATCAGCATGCGTGCGATCAGGCCGCTACCCGTGCCCACATCGAGAATCCTGTAACCCGTAACCCGTAACCCGTAACCGCTCACCGGTGCCCACGCACCAAGCAGCACGCCATCCGTGCCGACCTTCATGGCGCATTTGCTATCCTCTATGAAAAACTGCTTAAAGCGAAAGGACACGAATTCTTAATTCTTAATTTTTAATTCTTAATTCGGTATGGTGATGCTCGCAGCAGTCGCCGTGTTCGTGTTCGTGGTACTCGATCACGCAATGAATGCAAAGGTAGATACCGATACCGATAAAAAGGACGGCACAGATATGCCGGAACCATTTCTCGAAGGCACTCATCTTCTGCGTCAAGTTACCGATGCTCACGGCGCTGTAGCTGACTAACCAGGCGATCAGCATGATCGGCAGACCCGTACCGAGACCGAAGATCACCGGCATCAACCAGTTCCAACTGCTCGGTAAGGTCAGCGTGATATCGATCATCGTCAGGAAATAGACCAGACGGTGCGGACAGAAAGCAATCGCGAAGAAGATACCCAGGATAAAGGACCATAACCAACTGGCATTCGAGTCCGCATTCTGGAGGAACTTACTCACGCCGTGATCATGCTCATGGTGATGATGGCCGCTGAAGAGCAGTACCACACCGCAGATCAGCATGAATCCCGCTAAGATCGGTTCACCGAAATGCCCTAACACATGCTTGATACCTTCGGTCTGCGCACCTGCCAGAAAGGGAATACTCAGCAATACATACGTCGCCAATTTGCCTAACACGAACATCGCGCCGTTGCCCAGCACCTTCCGTTTGTTATTGATTTCCTTATCGATATAACTGATCGCCGTGATGCTCGTGACCAGCGTACAAGGGTCCAAGATCGTCAGTAAACCTAATAATAATGCCGTCAAAACCTGTATCATAAAATTGTCCTTTTTGCAAAATCGGCTGCAAAATTACAAAAATATTTTGATATATGCAAATTTTTTTGTACCTTTGCAGCCGCAAAGGTTTTGGAATACAAACGAACACATATATATGAAAGAAAATTATCTTGAGTCGCGTCACATTGGTCTGACGCAGGAAGATGAAAAACACATGTTGGAGGCTATCGGAGCGGAGTCTATGGAGGCCTTGATTCGTGAGACTATGCCGGCAGATATTCTGTTGCCGGAACCCATCGCTTTAGAGGAGCCCGTTACAGAGCAGATTCATTTGGAACTCTCGGAAGCTGTACTCAATGCCAATACGCCGGCGCGGTCCTATATCGGTCGCGGCTGGTACGGCACCATCACGCCGGCGGTCATCCGTCGTAACATGCTGGAGAACCCTGTTTGGTACACCTCTTATACGCCGTACCAGGCTGAGGTGAGCCAGGGTCGTTTGGAGGCGCTCTTTGTCTTCCAGACCATGATCAGTGATCTCACCGGTCTGCCTTTGGCGAACTGTTCGCTCTTGGATGAAGCCACTTCGGCGGCCGAGTCTGTCACGATGATGCGTAATTTGCGGAGCCGCGAACAAGTGAAAGCCAATGTGCGTAAGGTCTTTGTAGATGAGAAGATCTGGCCGAACACCTTATCTGTTCTGCGTACGCGCGCAGCGGGTCAGGATATCGAGATCGTCACCGGTTCCTATGCGGACTTCGAACCGAACGCGGAGTTCTTCGGTGCGCTCGTGCAGTGGCCGAATAGTGACGGAGCTATCGAGGACTACGAAGCCTTCATCGAGGACTGCCATGCGGCGGGACTGAAGGTGACCGTCGTAGCCGACCTCATGGCTTTGGCGCTGCTCAAACCCCTGGATGCGGATATCATGTGCGGTACGGCGCAGCGCTTCGGTTTACCGATGGGCTTTGGCGGACCGACAGCCGGTTATATGGCTACGCGCGATGAGTTCAAGCGCGATATGCCGGGACGTATCATCGGTCTGAGTATCGATAAATACAATCGTCCGGCCTACCGTCTCGCTCTGCAGACACGCGAACAGCATATCAAACGCGAACGCGCGACCTCGAATATCTGTACGGCGGAGGCTCTCTCTGCCATGATGGCGGGTATGTACGGCGTTTACCACGGTGCAGAAGGTATCCGTTCGATTGCCGAGGGTATTCATGGCAAAGCCGTCTACCTGAGTGAGATGCTGCAGGCCTATGGCTACGAACAGGAGAATGTGGAGTTCTTCGATACATTGCGGATTAGTGGATTAGCGGATGAGCGGATGAGTGGTTTGAAGGACAAAGCCGAAGAACTCGGCATCAACCTCTATTACGACGAGGCGGGATGGATCGGTCTGTCCATCGATGAGACGGTCGATATAGACGATATGAACGACCTGATCGAGTTGTTCGCCGAAGCGTCCGGCAATATGCCGCAGTACGAAGATTCGGACGAGGCTTTCGAAGGTCTCTGGGCGATCGATGAGAGTAGGGTGCGTGAACTCGATTATATGCAGGCAGAGGTGTTCAAGCTATACCATACCGAGACCGAGTTGATGCGTTATCTCAAGCGTCTCGACCGCAAAGATATATCGCTCGCTACCTCGATGATTCCGTTGGGCAGCTGTACGATGAAACTCAACCCTGCTGCGGCGATGATACCGGTTACCTACGGTGCAGCCATGGCGCCGCATCCGATGGCGCCGAAAGAGCAGGTAGCAGGTTATGAGACCATCATGGAGCATTTGCAGGAGCAGCTCTGCGCCATCACCGGCTTTGATGCTTGTACGCTGCAGCCTACTTCGGGGGCAGCCGGCGAATACACAGGCTTGGTGGTGATCCGTGAGTACCTCCGTCGCCAGGGACAGAGCCAACGAAACGTGCTGCTCATCCCGGCTTCGGCACATGGTACCAACCCTGCATCCTGTGCCCAGGCGGGCTTCGTGCCCTGCGTGGTCAAGTGTGATGAGTTGGGTAATACCGACCTCGCCGACTGGACGGCCAAAGCGGAGGAGAACAAAGAGGTACTGGCGGGATGTATGATCACTTATCCGTCCACCCATGGTATCTTCGAGCAGGCCATCCGTGCGATGATAGCAGCGGTGCATGACAACGGCGGATACGTCTATATGGACGGTGCGAATATGAACGCGCAGATAGGCTGGACCAACCCTGCATATATCGGTGCCGACGTGTGCCACCTCAATCTGCATAAGTCCTTCGCTTCGCCGCACGGTGGCGGTGGACCCGGTGTCGGTGCCGTATGTTGCACCGAGGCCTTGGCGGACTGCCTGCCTACCGAAGATGCGAACCGTGTCTCGTCTGCCCTCTACGGCAATGCGAACATGGCGCTTATCTCATGGGGCTATATAGCTATGATGGGCGCTGAGGGACTCAAGCATGCGACGGCTGCGGCGATCCTCTCTGCCAACTACATGGCTGCACGTCTCAAGGATGCCTACGGCATCGTCTATACCGGCGCTACAGGCAGAGTAGGTCACGAGCTGATCCTCGACTGCCGCCAGTTCCACGCGATCGGCATCACCGAAGCGGACATCGCCAAGCGACTTATGGACTACGGATATCATGCGCCGACCCTCTCTTTCCCGGTTCACGGCACGCTCATGATTGAACCTACCGAATCAGAGTCCCTCACTGAGATCGATCGTTTCTGCAACGTGCTGCTTAAGATCCGTCATGAGATAGCGGATATCGAGTCCGGTAAGGCGGATAAGAAAGATAATGTCCTGCTCAATGCTCCTCACCCGGAATATGAGATTGTTAGCAGCGATTGGACGCACCCGTATACGCGTGAAGAGGCTGCGTATCCTACGATGTGGGTAGCGGATAATAAGTTCTGGTGCCCTGTGGCTCGTGTTGATAACGGTTTTGGTGACCGCAATCTTGTAGCGAAATTCTAAGATGAAGTCGAATCAGAAATTGCGTGAACAACTGCAGCATTACCGGCGTTTCCTGCCTTGGATAACGCTTAAGGAGCTGCTGATGATCGTTCTCTGTACTATTCCTTATGCGTTGACGGTCAATCAGTTACTTGTGCCGCATGCTATCGTAGGCGGCGGCGTGACGGGTTTATGCGAGATCATCTATTTCGCGACGGACACGTATGTCCCGATCTGGCTCAGCAGCGCCGTCATCAATGTGGTCTTGCTCGTCATCGCGACGCTCACCGTCGGATGGCATTATGCGCTGCGGACGGTATGGGGTGTGCTCTGGCTCACGGTATGGCTGAAGGTCATACCAATCGCTCCGGTACCGCTACTTACCGATTCCTTCATGGCGGTCGTCGTAGGAGGTCTGTTCACCGGCTGTTTCCTCGGTATATGCTTCCTCAATAATGGTTCTACAGGCGGTACGGACATCATCGCCATGATCGTCAATAAGTACCATCATCTGCCTATGGGACGTGTGCTCATGTTTGCCGATATGACCGTTATCTCCTCCGCTTTCTTCCTGCCTACGATCCAAGCGGCAGGCATGCAGAGCGCGATCGAGAAGATCCTCTTCGGTCTCACCTATACCTTCATGTTTTCTACGGCGGTGGACTGGGTGATGAACCGAATGCGGCAGTCCGTGCAGTTCATGATCTTCACGCAGAAACCCGATGAGATAGCTGAAGCCATCATCACGCAGGCGCATAGGGGATGTACCTTCCTCGATGCCCAGGGCGGCTATAACAAGAAGCCTATGAAAGTGGTCACCTGTATTGCCCGCTCCTATGAGTCGGCTACGATCTTCCGTCTCGTGCGTGCCATCGATCCGAATGCCTTCGTCAGCCAGAGTCAGGTACGTGGTGTTTTCGGCCAAGGCTTCGACCCTATGGCGAACGGCAAATGATAACTGAATACTGAAAACTGAATACTGAAAACTATGCTTCGTTATAGCAGTTTTGTCAATCCGCATAATACGCCGCATGAGTCGAAGACGCGTATGCTCTTTGAGTACCTGGCGATCATCATCGGTATCGCGCCGATGGCGTTGATGGTCAACTGGGTCTTGCTGCCTCATGCTTTTGTCGGCGGCGGTCTGACCGGTATCTGTTCGATCATCTATTACCTCACCGGCGGCCTTTTCCCTGCGCTCTTTCCGGAGTACGGAGGGGCGATACCGGTGTGGCTCACCACCTTCCTCTTCAATGCTATCCTGTTGCTCATAGCGGGCCTGACCGTCGGCTGGCGGTTCTGTATCCGAACGATGGTCGGTGTGGCAGCCATCACGTTCTGGTATCGGATCATCCCGATCATGCCGGCGCCTATCATCGAAGACCCGTGGCTCGGCGCTATCATCGGCGGATTTGTCTTCGGTCTCAGTCTCGGTTGTGTCCTGGCGGCGAACGGTTCATCCGGCGGTACGGATATCGTCGCGATGATCGTCAATCATTATCGGGATATATCGTTGGGTAATATAATGTTAGTCTGTGATATTCTCGTCATCGCCTCGGCTTTCTTCCTGCCGCTACCCGAATCGATGTTGCAGGAGGGCGGTAACGTCACGATGCTGAAGATCAAACGTGTGATGTACGGTGTGTGCATGA
Source organism: uncultured Bacteroidales bacterium (assembly GCA_947164985.1). Lineage (GTDB taxonomy): Bacteria > Bacteroidota > Bacteroidia > Bacteroidales > Paludibacteraceae > Colicola. Next base: position 199,566 of record CAMUYI010000004.1, read on the forward strand.
CGATCTCCTATACGGCGGCGGTGGACTGGCTCATGGCACGGTTGCATCGTTCCGTGCATTTTCTCATCTATTCGGCTAAGTATGACGAGATAGCGACGGCCATCAATACGACAGTCAATAGAGGCGTCACGGTCCTGGACGGCACGGGCTGGTATTCGAAAAAACCGGTTAAGGTCATCTCGGTACTGGTTCGCAAACCCGAGAGTTCGTTGGTGCTCGGTATCGTGCATGAGATTGACCCGAATGCCCTTGTCTCGATTGCCGATGTAGGTGGTGTCTTCGGCTCCGGATTTGACAAAATTAAGGCAAAATAGCAAAAAAATGCGCAAAAATTTGCGTATGTGAAAAAAAAGCAGTACTTTTGCACGCTTTTTCGCAAAAAGAGCGAAGGAGAGTTGTCTGAGTGGTCGAAAGAGCCGCACTCGAAATGCGGTATACGCATTACGTCGTATCGGGGGTTCGAATCCCTCACTCTCCGCAGGGTTAATGAAAAGGATGTCCAATAACGAGGCATCCTTTTTCAATTATCTGGAATTGATGTTTGGCACGGAAATTGTTGATTTATATGCGTGTGTCGAAAATGGCTGATATTAATTGTGTTTCTTTCGTCCATGCTTCCTATGGCAGCGCGGAGGAATAAAATCGTTGTGCCGGACTCGCTACAACGGATAGACATAACGATTCATACAGCGGGAAAAGAGAGTGTGGACGGAAAAGAATTGTATCTTACCATGCAACGGGTAGATGGCTGTTCGTTTTTGATGGGATCAACAACAGACCAATACGATCCGGAGATTTATACGGACAAACCTGCACATCTTGTTTTTCTGTCACCTTATTATATCGCCACCACTGAAGTCACGGTTGAACTATGGCGAGCGGTAATGCCAGAACGCGAAATCATCAGTCCGAAGGGCTATCCTACTATTCCTATTTCCTATGTGTCATGGCACGACTGCCAGGAATTTGTGCGTCGTTTGGATAGTATTACGGGACTTCCGTTTCGTCTCCCCTCGGAAGCGGAATGGGAATATGCCGCACGCGGCGGAAACAAAAGTCAGTCTTTCCGTTTTGCAGGAGGAAACATAGCGGATAGTATAGGGTGGACTTATTCCTCTTCCGGAAACTGGAAACATCCTGTCGCTCGCAAGCATCCCAATGAATTAGGCTTGTACGACATGACGGGAAATGTGTCCGAATGGTGTCAAGATATATACGGGGCCTATCAGTTAAGCACTCTTCCTAATCCTTGTGGCGCAGACACCGGTTCATATCGTGTAGTACGAGGTGGTAGTTATGACGAATGTAATGCCAACAGCCATTTATCTGTACGTCGATGGTATTTGCCCGAAACATCGGCCGGATACATCGGGTTTCGTGTAGCCTTTACCTTACCTGACGATCCTATGATGCAAGTTCAACAGGAAGAACCTCCTTTGACTCGCTCCGTTCGTATTAAGGGAAAGAAAGTTCGATTCGTCTATGTGCCGGCAGAGCAACCTTATTATATATCGGATGAAATAGAGCGTGGTCTTTGGCGGAAAATCATGCAAAAAGATGCACCGGATAAGATTCAAAATATCGCTCTTGGAATGAGTAAAGCGGAACGTGTGCGCTTTGCCGAATATTGCAGCCGCTTGTCCAATGATGCCATTTATGTGGCTTCAGCAGAACAAATAGTTGCAGCGGAACAGCAAGGAATTATTGAGCCATTCCGGCCGGATGTAAGTCATCGGCATAAGAAACGGAATGTTCATCAAATTCAGCGAAAAAGAAAGGCTGTTGACAAACTGTCTCCATGGACGGAATTAGTAGGTGTGAGACTGCCTAAACCGGATGATCCGGTGTTATTACAATTCAAGAAAGCGGATGATGAATCCCGTCCGCTACGATTAGTCATATATATCTAAACAATGAGATACGTTCTTTGGACATTCAAGCTATTGCTTGTATTGCTTTTTTCCCTTTCATACCTCTGTATGATGAAAGTTTTGTATTGCGGCTGTTGGGCTTGCAATATTGGTGTCGCCATCGGAATTTTGGGACTTCTACTCGGACTTTGGGATAGAGGTCGCGAGTTATACAAACTTATAAAGGGGAATAAGTAGCATCCAACCGCAAAGTTTAGAAGTGAAAATGCACAAAATTTGGAAATAATCTGTTTTTTATTTGCATATATCATTTTTATCGGCCTTCATTTCATCATTAGAAAGTTTTTGGAAACTCTTGGAAAAACTATATATCATTTTTTTTTAGAAAAAAGTCGCTCAGAAACTTGCATATATCAAGATTATTTTGTATCTTTGCACCCGAATTATGAACCAACCATAGAACACTATGCAATCCCGTTAAAAATAAGGCCTGCGTAGGAGGGTTATTGGGTGATTATAGGGCGATTATAGAGTGATTATTGAGTGATTCGAAGCAATAAACCCCAAAGAAAACACACTAAATACTATAAAATCAAATAATTATGGCAAGAGAGAGACTCACACCAGGCATAGAAGAAGTCAACGGCGCTACGTCCCCGGGACACATTCATCGCGTCAAACGTTATCGGGACGCACGAGGGCGCATCATCGGCATAGGCATACAAGAGACGTACGACGTGCTGCACCCGCGTAATTGGAAGCAAAAGCCCGCTAAAGGTCAGGAAAAGGCGAATCAACTCCTCTTCCAAAAGGCATCGAAAATCATGGATAAAGCGCTGAGTGACCCCAAACTATATGAGTACTGGCAAAAACGTTTTGAGGCTCAGTTGTACGTTACGCACGGATCCAAACCTGATCCCTATGCTATCACGCTCCCAAATGGCACCAAGAAACGATATAAACGTTTCGATGCTTTTGTGCGTACTATGATTATGCAAGAACTCAAGTTAAAACATTCAAATCAATAATAATTTTTTCAAAAAATGGCATACACTCTTGTGTATGTCATTCTTTTTTTGTATCTTTGCAGCGTAATTTGAAAACTTTATGTTTAACCTTTAAAATAATGTATTATGAATCTGACAATTAATGCCGTAAATTTCGAGATGGCAGAGAAACTCGAGCAGTTTATTGAGAAGAAAATGAGTCGTTTTGAGCGTCATTTGAACCCGAGCGACAAAGTAGAGATCCGTATGTCGGTCATCAAACCGCAGACTAATGCGAATAAAGAGGTGAAGATGCGCATCGCCGGTCTGTTTGCTGAGAAGACAGCAGACACCTTCGAAGAAGGTATCGACGCATGTCTCGCCGCCCTTGAGGGTCAACTCGAGAAACGCAAAAACGCGTGATAGAGAAATTAAAAATTAAAAATTAAAAATTTCGAATTAATGAAACGTTTCTTTTCTTTTATCGCGTGCGCGTTATTCAGCGTGGCGATGATAGCAGGTGAAAACGAACTGCTTTGGGATTATACGGAGACTCCTCCAAGTGCCAGTCCTGATACCAAGTATGCGGATCATCCGTTGTATTATAATCAGACGGTTAATGACGGTACCAAGGGTGCAGGAAACGGTCTGAACGGCATCAAGATGAACGGTAGTGGTTTTGCTACGTTCGAGAAAGCCGCTGTGGAAGGTAAGTTGATGTTAAGTTTCGGTCCTCGTAACAACGCCAATGGAACGGATTTGACGGTTTATACCTGGTCGGGTTCTTTTGCTAACAGACCGGCTAACGTGTCCGAAATGACCAAGATTGCGACAACGGAAGCCGTGACGGAGTTAGGTACCAAAACGATTGTTCTGACAGCAGAGCAGAATAATATTTACATTGCTCGTAACCTCAATAATGAAGGTGTGCTTCAGACGATTCGTTTCATCGATTCGATGGAAGATATCGCTATTCCGGCCGTTATTACCTTTAAGGATCAGAACGGAAATGAATTAGGGACAGTTGATACCTATGTGGACTCGTTGTTTGCCGGCATACCGGACAGTGTAACGGCTAAATTACCGGCCGTTCAAGAGGGTTATCAATTCCGCGGCTGGTTCTATACGAATGGCGTCAAAGCGCAGGCCGGCGATAAGATCGAAGGGAATACGACCATTACTGCCAAAGTGACTCCGATCGAGGTGGCTCAAGTCGGGAAGGTGTACTTCTATGATTTTGCAAGCAAGATTTTCTATATCGAGGATCATGATCTGATCACAAAAGACGGCAATCAGATTACGGTTACGTTAAGTGGCGGTAAGTCAGTCGTTGTGGTCAAGAGTAACGGAAACCAAAATGTGTACCAGTATGATGGCGACGCGAGTGCAACGATCGAAGTAGCAGGAACATTGCAATCTGTAGGACTCTATTTCGTGCTTGATTTCTTCGAGAAAGATGAGGCAACGGGTTACTATTCGGTACCGACCAATGATGTGGCATCTTTCTTGTATGCGCTGGTTCAAGCCAATGCGACCGGTAATGCGAAGATCTTCCTGCCGAGAGGCGTATATGACCTTGGCGAGACAACGCTGACGTCCATTACGGCGAATAACATTGCCATTATCGGTGAGTCGATGGAGAAGACCATCATCAAGAATGCACCGGATGCGCTGAAAGAGAGTATTGATCAGACTGCAACGCTCAAGATCGAAAAGAACGTACAGAATACCTACTTGCAAGATTTGACAATCCAGAACGAGTTGGACTACTACAAGAACGATAACGGTCGTGCTGTAGCGCTCCAAGACTGCGGCACGAAGACGGTTTGCAAGAATGTGAAGTTGCTTTCGTATCAGGATACTTACTATAGCAACCTGCAAGGCGCTGTGAAGTACTTCGAGGACTGCGAGATCCATGGTACAGTCGATTTTATCTGCGGTGACGGTAGTGTGTATTTCCAGAATAACTTCCTCTATGCCGAGAAGCGTAAGAAAGACGGCAGCGGCGGTAATGATGCGCTGACGGCTTCTTGTGCAGATAAGACCAAAGACAAAGGATATGTGTTCGAGAGTTGTACGGTGGACGGTGTAAGTAACTTCACGTTCGGCCGTTTGTGGAATAACGCACCGCAATGCGTATTCCTCAATACGACGCTTCTCAAACCGGAGTTGCTGGCATCGAGCCGCTGGACCTTGGAGTTGATGTCTGACGGAAATAATGGTCAAAAACCTTGGCCGGGACAAGCAGGTCATATCGGTGAGTTTGGTACGAAGAATGCGAACGGCGACAATATTACGCCTGCATCGAACAATAAGGAGTTCTATCGTGGCACAGAGAAGATGACCTATGAGACCATCCTTACCGCCGACGAGGCTGCTGTTTATACGAAGGAATACACCCTTGGTAACTGGGCGGCTACGGCAACGAACGATGCGGCACAAGTGCGCAAGAACGTTTCGCTCGAAAACGGTGTGATGAGTTGGAATGCCAGCGAGGTAGGTATTTATCTCGTTTATATCCATAGCGTACCGTACTGCATCACCACCGAGACTTCGATTGATGTGACGGCTGTTAACTGGGAAGAACTGTACGAGAAGTACGGCATGGGCAATCTGGCACCGACGGCAGAGTATTACGTTCGTTTTGCCAACGGTCGCGGTGGCTTCGGTCCTGCGGTCTATCCCGGACAGACTCCCGAGGCAATCGAGAACACAGCTGCCAGTAATGGCAAAGTGCAGAAGTTTTTTCGCGACGGACAAGTAGTCATCGTACGCGACGGAAAGGAGTATAACGTTTTAGGTGCAGAACTCTAATCGCGACATACTTCGGCTCGCCATACCCAGTATCTTGGCGAACATTACCATCCCCCTTGTGGGAATAGTCGATACCGCTATCGTCGGGCATCTGAGTGATGCTGCGGCGATAGGCGGTATCGCCATCGGTACGATGCTCTTTGACTTGCTGTACTGGAACTTCGGTTTCCTGCGGGTCGGAACGTCCGGCCTTACGGCGCAGGCGTTTGGCAGCAGTCAGCATTCAGCAGTCAGTATTCAGACTCCTCCGGAGTGCCGTAAGATCCTCACGCAGAGCCTCACGATCGCGCTGCTGGCGGCGTTTGCTATCTGGGCGATCCAATGGTTGTTTGTGACGGCGGTACTGGCTATCGTCCCTTGTTCGGCAGAAGTGGCGGCAGTGGCCCGCGATTATTTTTTCGTGCGCATATGGGCGGCGCCTGCGACGATGATGCTTTTTACCTTCAAGGGCTGGTTCATCGGCATGCAGGATACGAAAAGTCCGATGGCGGTCGATATCCTGGTCAATGTGGTGAACATGGCCGCCAGTTATTACCTCGCCGTTCATACGCCGCTGGGCGTAGTGGGCGTGGCGTACGGTACCCTCATCGCGCAGTACAGCGGACTGACGCTGGGTATCGGTATCCTGTGTATCAAGTACGGCATCATTCATATCGGTCTCAAGGAGATCATCGCTGCGATGCAGTGGCCGGAGATTCGACGCATGATGGCGCTGAACGGCAATATTTTCATCCGTTCGCTCTGTTTCATGGTTGTCTATGTGGGCTATACCAGCCTGGCGAGTCAGTACGGCGATACCGAACTGGCGGTTAGCAGCATTATGATGAAGCTCTTTATGTTCTTCTCCTTCTTCGTGGACGGTTTTGCCTATGCCGGCGAAGCGTTGGTGGGGAAGGCGTTTGGGGAATTAAAAATTAAAAATGAAGAATTAAAAATTGACGAGATCGTGCGTCACCTCTTTATGTGGGCGATAGGAGTAGGACTGCTTTTCTCCTTGATCTACGGCGTGTTGGGGCGTGCGAATATTGAAATGATGACCAGTGATGAGACGGTGATAGAAGCTGCGATGCAATATATCGGATGGCTGATTGCCATGCCGCTCATCAGTGCGCTGGCCTTTATGTGGGACGGCGTTTATATAGGTGCTACGGCCGGCAAACAGATCCGCAATGCGATGATCTGGGCTGCTGTCGGTTTTGTAGCAGGCTATTTGCTTACGTATCGTTGGCTCGGTGCGCAGGCACTTTATATCGGTTATTTCGCGCATTTGATAGCGCGATCGGTTTATTTGAGTGTAGAATGGGGAAAATTGAAAATTGAAAGGTGAAAGTTGAAAGGATGAAAGGGATTTATTATATATTCTTATTAGCACTGCTTTTTTTTGGCTCGTGCTCAAAGCATGACAATGCCCAACGGGAACAGGCGCCTATCAAGGTGAAGACGATGACCGTGGCACCGCATACCGGTGGAACGGTGTCGCGTTATGTGGGAACGATTGAACCTGCGCACAGTACACCGCTTAGCATGCAGACCACAGGTCGAGTAGTCTCGATTGCGGTGAAGAACGGTCAGCGTGTGACGAAAGGTCAGACGCTCTTGGAGGTCGATAACACGCAGGCGATGAATACCCTCCGTACCGCTGAGGCTTCGTTACGTCATGCCCAAGACGGTCATGACCGCGTGGCAAAGGTGCATGACAAAGGTGTCGTCTCCGACCAGAAGATGGTGGAGATCGAGAGCCAATTAGCCCAAGCGCAGTCTCTCTACGAAGCCGCTCAACAACAACTCAAAGAGTGTACCCTCACCGCGCCATGTGACGGCATCGTCGATGGCCTCAATATGGCGGTCGGTCAGACTGTTCTGCCCGGTACAACCCTCTGTTCGATCGTCGATATCCGTGCGTTCAGTGTGCGCTTCACCGTTCCCGAAGCGGAGATCGGTGCCTTACCGGACAAAGGGCAAGTCGTTTGTGAAGCGATCCATGCCGAACTGCCGATCACGATTACCGAACGTGGTATCAGTGCGAATCCCCTCACGCATACCTATGAGGTCGTAGCCGACATCCAAGGCAAGGCCGACGGACTGAAGGTAGGTATGGTGGCTGTGGTGAGAATTCAGAATTCAGAAATCAGCAATCAGAAGTCAGATATCGTCATACCTGCGAATTGTGTGTTGCTCAAACCTGAAGGATCGACGGTATGGGTAGTGGAAGACGGCAAGGCTGCGCGTCGATTCGTCACCGTGGACGGCTACCAAGCGGACGGCGTACGTATCACAGCCGGACTGCAAGAAGGAGACATCCTGATCACCGAGGGGTATCAGAAACTTTACAACGGCTGTAAAATTATTTGTGATTTGTAATTTGTCATTTGTACATTGTTAAAGACGAGTAAACACATAGAAGGAGCGATGCGGCATCACGGAATCGTGATGGCCTTGTTCATTGGTCTGATGGCCTTTGGTATATGGTCCTTGCCACGGATGAACAAGGATGAGTTTCCGCAGTTTACGATGCGTCAGGGACTCGTCGTGGCGCTCTACCCGGGTGCTACCGCCGATGAGGTGGAGCAGCAGGTAGCCATCCCGCTGGAGGATTATATCAATTCGTTCGAATCGGTCGATAAGAAGATGACCTTCAGCATCTCTGAGGATGGTATCGCTTATGTGTACGTGATGCTGCGGATGGCGGATATCGATAATGAGGTGGCGTGGAATAAGATACGCGCGGGGCTGCCGCTTTTGCAGAAGACCCAGATGCCGATCGGTGTACTGCAGACGGTGCTCATTGATGATTTCGGTCACACTTCTTCGTTGCTGATTGCCGTGGAGAGTGACCAACGCAGTCCGCGCGAATTGGAGCAATATACCCGGCAGATCTGTTCACAGTTACGTACGATCCCCGAGATGGGTAAGTTACGTATTATGGGTCAGCAGACCGAAGAGATAGCCATCACCATCGACCCCGAACAACTATCCCGTTATGGCATCCAACCCTCTGTGCTTCAGACGCAATTAGCCTTGCAGGGTTTACGCACCATAGGCGGTGAGCAGAGCGGACAGAGCTTGCAGGTACTCATCCCTTATCAGTCCGAATACGAGATGCAGGAACAGATCGTTTGGTCCGATCCGGTCAGTGGTGCTACCTTACGTCTCAAGGACATCGCATCCGTCACCCGTCGGTACCAGAAACCGACGCAGTATGTGACGTACGACGGTAAGACCTGCCTGATCTTGAATATGGAGATGGTGCCGGGGCATAACATCGTCGCCTTCGGTGAGGAAGTAGATAAACAACTGGCTGAGGCAGCGGTTCTCTTGCCACCCGACATACAGTTCCACCGCATTACGGACCAACCTAAAGTGGTGCATGACTCCGTCCTCTCTTTCTTGCGGGACATTCTCATATCCATCTTAGTGGTTATTGCCGTGATGCTGATGCTCTTCCCGCTGCGTACCGCCCTCGTGGCAGCTACCGGTCTGCCGGTCTGCACGGCTATCTGTATCGGACTGATGTACATCACGGGTATCGAACTGAATACGGTCACGCTGGCGGCGCTGATCTTCGTACTCGGTATGATCGTCGATGACTCGGTCATTGTGATTGACGGCTACACCAACTACCTAGACCGGCACCATTCGCGTTGGTACGCAGCGAACGTCAGTACGAGTCTCTTGTTCGTACCGATGTCCCTTGCTACGATGGCGATATGCGGTATGTTCTTCCCCATGACCCGTATCATCACGGGACCCCTGGGCGAGTTCGTGCAGTACTTCCCGTGGGCGGTCCTCTATGCCCTCGTCGCAAGTATCTTCTATGCCACTTGGGTGACACCTTTCTTATCTTTCCGTTATATCCGTTTGCGCAAAGCCGATGAGCTGAATGCCGTGGAGCGTATCCAGAACCGCTTCTTCGCTTGGCTGCAGACGGCGTATAAGAAAGGACTGACCGCTTGTTTTGAGCATCCGTTCATCGTGTGGTTGCTCTTAGGCGGCGCGACAACCATCGGTATCGTGCTGCTCTTTAACCGAAACCTCCAATTGCTGCCCAAGGCCGAGCGCGAGTTCTTCGCCGTAGAGATCCACTTACGGGACGGCGCGACGGTCGAAGAGAGTGCAGCGGTGGCGGACTCCTTGGCGGCTATCTTACGGCAAGACAAACGCGTGCAGAGCGTGACTGCTTTTATCGGTCAGTCCAGCCCTCGTTTCCATGCTACATACACCCCGCAGACACCCGCGCCTAACTATGCGCAGTTGATCGTCAATACGCCGTCCAGTAAAGCGACAGGACAGATCCTCAAGGAGTACGGACCGAAATACGAGAACTATTTCCCGAACGCCTATGCGCGGTTCAAACAATTGGACTACCAGGCGGTGAAGAACCCGCTGGAGATCCGTGTGCGGGGCGATGAATGGGAGAGTTTGGCACCGATAGCGGACAGTATATACCGCTATATGGTGCGTCAACCCGAGTTAGTATGGGTGCATAGCGATTTTGACCGAGTGGCACCGTCCACGCGTATCGTGCTGAAGGCCGATGAGGCTACCCGTCTTGGTATCACGCAGAGCATGCTCTCGTTGTACTTGCGTCAAGTGACCCAAGGTGCGACCCTCACTACGCTCTACGAAGGCAGTTACAGTGTACCTGTCGTACTCTATACCGCCAACGCGGAGCAGATGAACGTGAAGGACCTGGAGAACATACAAGTACCGACGGCTGTGCCCGGTGTGTGGGTGCCCTTACGCCAAGTGGCAAACCTTGAACCCGCATGGCATCATACGACGCTTGAACGGCGTAATGCCGTACGAACGATCACCATCGCTGCGGACCTGCGCGGTGCGGTCAGTCAGGTGTCGGCAGAGAAGAAAGTAAGACAATGGATAGATGCGAACCTGCCCGAACTGCCGGAAGGTGTGACGATCGCGTATGGCGGTCTGACCGAGATCAACGGCATGCTCATTCCGCAGATCTTATGGTCCATCGTGGCCGCTTTGGCGGTGATGCTCTTGTTGCTGCTCTACCATTTCGGTAAGATCGGTCTGGCGTTACTGACTCTATCCAGTGCTATCCTCTGTCTCTTCGGTTCGATGGCCGGACTGTGGCTCTTTGACCTGGATATATCCATCACGGCAGTCTTAGGTATCGTCAGCCTCATCGGTATCATCGTGCGCAATGCGATCATGATGTACGAGTACGCGGAGGACTGCCGCAAATACAAGCATATGACCTATCGAGATGCGGCTTTCTATGCCGGTATACGACGGATGCGACCGGTGTTCCTCACCTCGGCTACAACCGCTTTGGGTGTCTTACCGATGATCATCGCCGCGACCAGCCTCTGGATGCCGATGGGCGTCGTGATCTGTTTTGGAACGATCTTCACCTTACCGCTGACAGTGACCATCCTGCCGGTGGTGTATTGGAAAGTACATGCGCATAAAGATCTTTGACGATATGACCCTATGTACGGAGGCAGAGGTGCAACGCATGCTGCCTTTGGTCAGTGACCAGCGACGCGAACAGGCGCTAAAGTACAAGCACACGTTCGGGCAGTTTTGTTGCCTCAAATCATGGCTTATGCTCAAAGAGGGGTTAGAGGTTATGGGTTACGGGTTACGGGATTTTTACTACAACGAGCACGGAAAACCCTATTTGGAAGGCGGACCGTATTTTAGCATCAGTCATTGCAAAGCCGGTATTGCCGTAGCGATCGATGACCAACCGATAGGGATTGATATCGAGACCATCCGGCATGCGAATGAGGACCTGATCGAACGAACGATGAATGAGCAGGAGCGAGTAGGGATGGATGATCGTACGTTCACACGCCTCTGGACGCAGAAAGAGGCTATCGTTAAGGCTGAAGGGACGGGGATCATGTCTTTTGAACAACTCCAAAAGACATTAATGGAAAGTGGAAAGTGGAAAGTGGAAAGTTTTGAGAAAGACAATTATATATACAGTATAGCATATGGACAATTATGTAGTATCGGCGCGTAAGTACAGACCGCAGACCTTTGAGTCAGTGGTAGGTCAGCAAGCCTTGACGCAGACTTTGCAGAACGCGATTCGTCAGAACCGTCTGGCGCATGCGTATCTCTTCTGCGGTCCGCGTGGAGTAGGTAAGACCACTTGTGCGCGTATCTTCGCCAAGACCATTAACTGCCTCAATCCGCAGAACGGTTTTGATGCTTGCAACGAGTGCGAGTCGTGCAAGGCCTTCAATGAGCAGCGGTCGTTTAATATTCATGAACTGGATGCGGCATCGAATAACTCGGTGGAGGACATCCGAAACCTCATCGACCAAGTGCGTATCCCGCCGCAGATCGGTAAGTACTCCGTTTATATCATCGACGAGGTACACATGCTCTCGGCCGGTGCGTTCAACGCCTTATTGAAGACCCTCGAAGAACCGCCCTCATACGCTATCTTCATCTTGGCGACCACGGAGAAGCATAAGGTGCTGCCGACGATCCTGAGTCGTTGTCAGGTGTATGACTTCAACCGCATCACGGTGCAAGATACGATTGCGTACCTGCAGAAGGTGGCGGCATCGGAAGGTGTAACGGCAGACGAAGGAGCACTCAATGTGGTGGCTCAAAAAGCCGATGGCGGTATGCGTGATGCCCTGTCGATCTTCGATCAGTTAGTGGCTTTCTGCGGCAATAACATTACCTACGAACGCACGATTGAGGTGCTCAATGTGCTCAATGCCGACTACTATTTCAAGTTGGTAGAGCAAGCCCTGCAACACGATGTGAAAGGGGCTCTATTGCTGCTGAACGAGGTGCTGAATCACGGATTTGATGCCGGTCTGTTCATCACCGGTCTGGCGCAACACTTACGCGATGTACTGGTGAGCAAGGATCCGCAGACGATCACGCTGCTGGAGACCAGCGATGCGATCCGCCAACGTTATGCGGCGCAAGCCCAACTCTGTGCCCCGGTATGGATCTTCCAAGCCCTCGATATCCTCAATACCTGTGATATCAACTATCGTACGGCGAAGAACAAACGCCTCACGGTCGAGTTAGCCCTCATCAAATTGACCCAACTCGGTGTACCGCAGACTATTCCGGCGGCGCAACCGACCCCTCAGCCTAGTCAGCCTAGTACTCCTAGGACGACTAGTCAACCTAGTGCTCCTAGTACGCCAGCTGAAAAGCCTGCTCCGCAGCCTACGGCTCAGCCCGCTGCAGCTCCGGTCATGCCGAAAATCCCTAAGATCGGTTTAGGTCTTGGTCCGAAGAAGAAAGAAGAACCGGCTGCTGAGGCGCCGAAACCGACGGCTGAATCCCAAACACCGCAAAATAACCCTTTTACAGCTGACCAACTCAGAGACGCGTGGGTTGGTCTGGCTACAACCCATAAAGAGGAATTGCGTCTTCGGGAGCTGATAGAGAATTATATCCCGACTTTGGTGGAGGAGAACATGGCTCAGATACAGATGCCTAACCCCTGGCAACTCAGTCAGATGCGTTCGGCCATGCCGAAACTGATGGTCGAATTGCGCCAAAAGTTGAGGAATGACCTGCTGACCATTCAACTGGTGCTGGCGGAGTATAATCAGGAACAGATGGCTTTTACCGCCGATGAGAAATACGCCGTCATGGCACAGGCTAACCCTGTACTGGCACAATTGAAAGAGAATTTGGATCTACAAATTGATTAATTGTTCATTGTAAATTGTACATTGTAAATTGGCTGATCTGCTGAAATATCTGCCGACGACCAAGAAGGAGACGGACTTGCGAGGCTGGGATGAAGTGGACATTGTCTTCTTCACCGGTGACGCATATATTGACCATCCTTCGTTCGGTGCAGCCGTCCTCGGTCGCGTACTGGAGGCGGCTGGTTTCCGTGTGGCGATCGTACCGCAACCGGACTGGCACGGCGACTTCCGTGACTTCAAGAAGTTCGGTCGCCCACGCCTCTATTTCGCGGTATCGGCAGGTAGTATGGACAGCATGGTGAACCATTACACGGCTGCGAAACGTCGTCGTTCGGACGATGCGTACACACCTGACGGTAGGGCAGGTATGCGCCCCGATTATTGTACGATCACGTACTGCAAGATCCTCAAGCAACTCTATCCGGACGTACCGGTGGTGATCGGTGGTATCGAGGCCTCTATGCGTCGTCTGACCCACTATGACTACTGGCAGGACAAACTCATGCCCTCTATCCTTGTGGATTCCGGTGCGGACATGCTGGTATACGGTATGGGTGAACAGGCAATGACAGATATCGCTAAAGCGATAATGGAGAATGGAAAATGGAAAATGGAAAATTGTCATCGCATCCCGCAGACCGCCTTTCTGACATCCGATAAGTCGGAGATACCAGAGAATGCTATTATGTTGGCTTCGCACGAAGAAGCGGTTCGTGACAAACGTACGCATGCGGAGAATTTCCGACTGATGGAGATCGAGTCGAATAAGATTCATCAGACGACCCTCGTGCAACCGGTAGGCAAGCAGTACGTGGTCGTCAACCCTTCCTATCCACCGATCACGACGGAACAGTTGGATGCGATCTTTGATCTTCCTTACCAATACACACCGCACCCCAAATACAAGGACAAAAGGATTCCTGCGTACGACATGATTAAGTGGTCCGTCTGTATGCATCGCGGTTGTTTCGGAGGTTGTTCGTTCTGCACGATCTCGGCGCACCAAGGCAAACAGATCGTCTCCCGTTCCAAGGCTTCGATCCTTCGTCAGATAGAACGACTCAGTCAACTGCCCGACTGGCATGGAGTCATCTCGGACTTAGGCGGACCGTCGGCGAACATGTACGGTATGCACGGTAAGGACATGAGCCTTTGTGAAAAATGTGCGCGGGCTTCCTGTCTGCAACCGGCGATCTGTAAGAACCTCAATCAGGATTTTGAACCCGTCTTGGACATCTATCGTACGGTAGATAAATTGCCCTACGTCAAGCATGCTTTTGTGGGGTCGGGTATCCGTTATGACCTGATGAACGAAGCCTATGCCCGTCAACTCATCACGCGGCATGTGTCCGGTCGACTCAAGGTAGCACCCGAACATTGTTCGGATAATGTGCTGCATGTGATGCGTAAACCGAGTTGGGCGAACTATCTTCGATTCCGGGATCTGTTCCTGCGGATCAACAAAGAGGCGGGACTCAACCAACAACTCATCCCTTATTTCATCTCTTCCCATCCCGGTTGCACCAAACGTGACATGGCACAGTTAGCGGAGGAGACGAAGAAAATGCATTACCGGCCGGAACAGGTACAGGACTTCACGCCGACGCCTATGACCCTCTCTACCACGATGTTCTACACCGGTATCAATCCTTACACGCGCGAGCCTATATATGTCGCGCGTACACCCGAAGAGAAAAAACAACAAAACCAATATTTTTTCTGGTACAAACATGGCAAATAAAAAGTATCGTATTAATCCCGAAACGCTTCAACTGGAGCGTATAGAACACGGCTTGCGTTATTGGCTGCGCCGTTCCGGCGGTTATATCATCGGAGGTATCTGCCTCGGTGTAATCTTCTTCTATACCTTTCTTTATTTCTTCCCCTCCCCGCGGGAAGCGTCATTGATGCAATATAACCGTAACCTCTCGGCTCAACTCGAAGTAATGGATAAACAGGTAGACCAGATGTTGATCGTCTTGGCGGACCTCTCTCAGCGTGATGACAACTTATATCGCGCTATCTTGGGTGCTGAACCCATCCCGATGAGTGTGCGGTTAGGGGCTACGCAGCAGATCAGCTATTATGACTCCCTGGCGCGTATGACCAATATTCAATTGGCGGCTGATCTTCAGCGGAAAGTAGATGTACTGGAGAAGGAACTCTATGTGCAGGCTCGGTCGTATGACGAGATCCTTGAGATGGCGAAGAACCAGGAGACACGCATGGAGAATATTCCGGCTATTCAGCCTGTCCTCAACAAAGACCTCAAGCGCATGGCATCCGGTTACGGATGGCGTATAGATCCCGTCTATCATATTCGTCGTTTCCATGAAGGAATGGACTTTACCGCACCTATCGGTACGGAGATCTTCGCTACCGGAAACGGAGTCGTCACCTATTCAGGATGGAAGCAAGGCTATGGTGAGACGGTCGAGATCGACCACGGCTTCAATTATTCGACGCGCTATGCGCATTGTTCCAAACGTAAAGTGAGGGTAGGGCAGAAAGTGCAACGTGGCGAAGTCATCGCGTTGGTAGGAAATACGGGAAAGTCCACCGGTCCACATTTGCATTATGAGGTGCATTATCTGGGTAAACCCATCGACCCGCGTAACTATTATTTCTACGATCTCAGTCCTGAGGACTACGACCGCATGGTACAACTCTCTTCGAATATGGGAAACATGCTGGACTAATAAAAAAATCGCGTCTCATCCGAGGCGCGATATTTTTTCTAATGTCTTCTCATCCAATATTTTTACATGCCGACCGTCCACTTCTACCAGCCCCTCTTGGGCAAATTGGCTGAGCGTTCGGATGGCGTTACTCGTGGTCATATTGCTCATGTTCGCCAGATCTTCGCGAGGCAGTAACATCGCCAGCGTTTCTCCGTCTTCTTCGTAACCGTAGTTTCTTAGCAATAACAGCAGACTCTCTGCCAAACGTCCGCGTATATGTTTCTGCGTCAGGTTCACGGTCTGCAGTTCCGAGAAAGCCAAGTCTTTGGCCATCATCTGCATCACTTCGAAGCACAATGCGCCGTTCCCGCGTACCAATTCAACAAAGGCATCCCGATTGATGCGGTATACCACGCAGTCCTCAAAGGCACTGGCGTTCGTGTTGTATGCCTCTCCCGCAATGCAGGCACGATAGCCGAAAATATCGAATGGCTTGAGCAAACGGATGATCTGCTTTTGCTGACCTATACCTTCTTTGTATATACGTACTTTCCCTCGAAGCAGCATCCACATATATTCCGACGCATCACCGTCATGGTGGATGATATCGTTTTTCGAATAATAAACGGTCTCTACCAGTGGACTGATTCGTTCACGCTCCTCCTGTGTCAAGGTGCTCCAAAGTGCGTTATACTCCCACAGGGGTGCAAAATCCTCTTCCCGTTGTCTCATGCGATAGTGTTATTCCAAATCGGGTACAAAATTACAACAAAAATTGCATATATGCAAATAAAATCGCGAAAATATTTGCACAATTCAAAAAAAAGTAGTAATTTTGCAGCCGATTTTGCGTCAATGAGCGAGAATGACCACTATATGATCGACTTGAAGCGTCTGCCATTAGGCTCGCATTCGTTTGATTTTCAGCTCGATGACGATTTCTTCGCTTCCTTGGAGAAGTCGGAAATACTGAGTGGAAAGGTGGTCTGTAAAGCGACGCTTAATCTCCGGGAGGAGGACTATCAGCTCAACATCGCGGTTCATGGAACTGTCTTTGTTGTGTGTGATAGGTGCCTCGACCCCATGCCCCTTGAAATAGAAGACGAGCAAGAGATTTTCTCAGAAGATGAAGAAAATGGCCAAATGGTAAATCTTCAGTGGCTCGCCTATGAAATAGTAAGTATCAATATTCCGATCGTTCACAGTCACCAACCCGGTGAATGCAACCAGCAAATGGAACTTCTCCTCCATGATCACCTTTGTGACGAATCGGAACCCGATGAGATAGACGAAGACTAAATTGTTAAATTGTAAATCGTAAATTGTAAAATATTATGGCACATCCTAAAAGAAGACAAAGCCACACCAGACAAGCGAAACGTCGTACCCATGACGTAGTAAAAGCGCCTACATTGGCTACATGCCCGAACTGCGGCGCACTGCACATTTATCACACTGTATGTCCGTCTTGCGGCTACTACCGTGGTAAATTGGCTATCGAGCAAGCTGAGGCTTAATGAAAAATGAAAGGGAAAAGTGAAAGGTGAAAGGTGGTTTACCCCCCTTTTGCCTTTTCTCCTTGTAAAAATTACGCGTGCGTGAGCACGCACGTGACTCGTGAGAGCCACTTGGTACAAAAACCTAAATTGAAGATAGAATTATGTACAACAATTCCAACAATGACGGTGAGCGTCGTCCGAGACCTCGCTTTCACCGCGAAGGGGCAGAACCCGTAGGTCGTCCCCATTTTTCCAGAGACGGAGAAGCCCGTCCTCGTTTTTCCCGTGACGGAGAGTCCCGTCCGCAACGTTCCCACGCTGAACGTCCTTTCGGAGAACGCGCTGAGCGTCCTAACCGCCCGTTCGGTGGTAAGCCGAAACGTAACAACGGCGTTTATTCCGGTCATAAACAACAAGTGTATCGTGAGCAACACGAAGATCCGACAAAGCCGGTTCGTTTGAATAAATACCTCGCTAACGCCGGTATTTGTTCGCGTCGTGAGGCCGATGATTTTATTCAAGCAGGTGTCATCACCGTGAATGGTGAGACCGTAGATAACTTGGGCGCTAAAGTGCTGCCGACGGATGATGTCCGCTTTCATGGTCAACCTGTTCGTCGTGAGCGTAAGGTATACATTCTGTTGAACAAACCCAAGAACACGGTTACTACTACCGATGATCCGCAGGAACGTCATACGGTGATTGATATCGTACGCAGTGCCTGTGCAGAGCGTATCTATCCGGTAGGTCGTTTGGATCGAAATACGACCGGTGTACTGCTGCTGACTAACGATGGTGACCTGGCCGCTAAACTGACGCATCCGAAATTTCATAAGAAGAAGATATATGCTGTCACCCTCGATCGCGAACTGGACGAGGTGGATGAAGCGATCCTTCGTGCCGGTGTCGTGCTGGACGATGAGCGCGTTATCCCAGATGCTTTAGAGTTCCCGAAAGCCGATCGTCGTCACATCGGTCTGGAGATCCACTCCGGTCAGAACCGTGTCGTTCGCCGTATGTTCGAGAAAGTGGGTTATAAAGTAGTTAACCTCGACCGAGTTTCCTTTGCCGGCTTGACTAAGAAGAACGTAGGTCGCGGCAAATGGCGTTTCTTGACACCGAAAGAGGTGGCATTCCTGCAAATGGGTCAATTCTAAAAATGGCAAATAACGAGAAATGGGATTTAACCATCACGCCGAAAGATAAACTGCTGGCGGTGGACTGGAAAGAGATATGGCGTTATCGCGATATGTTCGTGCTCTTTGTGGAGCGCGCTTTCCGTGTGGCGTACAAGCAGACGATCTTAGGTCCGCTCTGGTTCATCATTACGCCGGTACTCTCCGTCATCGTTTATGCCACCGTCTTCGGCGGTATCGCAAATATTCCGACGGATGGTATACCGCCGATCTTGTTTTACCTGCTGGGCATCTCTGTGTGGGGCTATTTCTCAAGTTGCCTAAGTGCGACCTCTAACTCGTTTGTATCCAATGCCGATATCTTCGGTAAGGTCTACTTCCCCCGTATTATCATGCCCCTGGTGGCGGTGACGACGAACTTGCTGTCCTTTGCTATTCAACTGGCTATTTTTGCGGCATTCTATATCTATTATGCGGCAACGGGTACGGAGTTGACCATTCATTGGCAGGTGGTGCTTTTTCCGTTCCTGATGCTCTTGCTGGCCTTTATGGCGGTAGGTTTCGGCATGATCTTCTCTTCCATGACCACTAAATACCGTGACTTACAGATCATGCTGGCGAAGATCATCTCATTGTGGGTCTATATCACGCCGGTCATCTACCCCTTGAGTATGGTGACGAACGAGAAATTGCATCTAGCCATGAGCCTGAATCCTGTCACGCCGGTCATGGAGGCCATCAAGTACTCCTTGCTCGGTCAAGGACAGTTTAGTTGGCTTTGGCTGGCATACAGTGCCGTGTTTACCTTGATATTGTTAATCTTCGGCCTTATGATGTTTAATAAGGTTCAAAAAAGCTTCATGGATACCGTATGACGCAAGATTATTGGACCACGGAGATTTCTCCGAATACATATGCCAAAGGCCTTGGCCTGCGCGAATTATGGCAGAAGAAATACCTGATCTGGCTGTTTATCAAACGCGATATCACGGTGCAGTTCAAGCAGACGATCTTCGGTATGGGATGGTATTTTATCTCGCCGCTCTTCACGATGTTCATGTATATCGTCGTGTTCGGCCGCATTGCGGAGATACCTACCGATGATATTCCTCAACCGGTCTTCTACTTGAGCGGTATCTGTCTTTGGGAATATTTCTCAGAGTGCCTTACGGCGGTGTCCGGTACTTTCCAAACGAATGCAAATCTCTTTGGTAAGGTATACTTCCCGCGGCTTGTCTCACCTGTGTCGGTAGTGGCATCCAAACTATTCCGCTTCTCTTTGCAGTTAGGCACGTTTGTCATCGTCTACCTGCTCTTTGTGTTCCGCGGCGTGTCCCTCTGCCCGAACTGGTATCTGCTCTTGTTCCCGGTACTGGTGCTGATGATTCAGTGCTTGGCCTTGGGTCTGGGCTTGATCATCTCATCGCTGACGACCAAGTACCGTGACTTGACGAATTTCTTCGGTGTGTTCGTCTCCCTATGGATGTACGCGACCCCGATCGTCTATCCGCTGAGCTACGTGACCAACCCGACGCTGCATAAGATCATGTTGTTCAACCCGATGACAGCAATCATCGAGACCTTCAAATACGGTGCATACGGAGCCGGTGAATTCAGTTGGACCTCCCTCGGCTACAGTGCAGCGATCATTGCTGTGTTACTGGTGATTGGTATAGCGATGTTTAACCGCAAGCAGAAATCGTTTATTGATACGATCTGATTTCTTGGCCTTGCAGGGTATAGAATTTTGCTCCGCGTTGGATAATAATTTGTCCGTCGCGGAGTATTTTTTTGCTTTCAATATTCGAAGCAGGGCTTTCTACGCATTCATTGTCCCATGTAATAGGACGAATGCCTTCTCCCAATTGACTATAGAGCCAATTGATACGCCAATTGAATTTATCCAGAAAATCATTCTTACGATTCGTTAAGTTACTGTTGTCGCAGTAGTTCTGCGTGCCGCGCCATTTATTGGCGTCTTGCACAGCCGCAGACGAGATGAGGTTCGAGAAACTTGTAATTTGACTGCGGGTGTCATTGATCAGCGAATGGTAGTATATATACCAATATTCTTTTACTTTGACCTGAAACTCCGGCCATTGTGCTATCTGTCCAATCCAGTACTGCGCAAAACTCGGTGCTTCGTATATCCACAGCTCCCGATGGCGGTTATAGGCATTGCCGAAATCCCATACCGGACCGAAAAACCACTTGGCTTGCTGTCCGTTGGTGTCCCGGTCTTTGTAGAGATAGCAACTTCCGTGATACGACTCGCAGTCCTCCATGATTTCTTGCACCAAGTAATATTTGGCGGCCTCATCGACATCCAGCATGCCCCATAACTGCTCAGCCGATGCACCATAAATGGCGTCATTCAGACCGTGCAATTGGGCCGTGATATAGTCGCGTTGAGTTTGCGAGAGGATCTCCGGGCTCTTCATCGTTACCATCATATGCTGCCCGTTACCTTCTTCAAACTCCACATTGCCTTCTTCCCAATAATTGTCAATCTCCACTAACCATCCGCCGGTGACGTTTTCCGTTGCCAGGTCTTCTTGCTCCGTAATATTCACGCGTTTACTGCCTACGCGTACGTGTTCAGTCAGGAAATACAAACCCTCATAACTACCGTTAATGACCAATTCTACCGGTACGGTATGAGGCGTCCATTTCAGTCCGATCTGCTCGCTGAGTAAGTAGCCTACGTAGTTCTTCAAAAATCCCAAGTTATCATCCGCATGCGCCATCAAGCACCAGTGTTTATTGCTCGGCATGCCTAATACCTTTTGTTTCGTATCGAATTTGATTTTGTATGGCTTCTTGTCAAATCCGTTCCATGTCCAGTTACCACGTCCCTTCAGTTGGGCCGTAACAGGCGTCTGAGCGCTGCCAAGCGCCTCATAGCCGGTACTTAGCGGATCGATATACACCGTTCCACCTTTGTAGTTCTCTTTGTCGCGAATGGATTGACCGTCATTCGTCGTGAGATACACGACCGGTAAGGTACCCGTCGGTGAAGCACTATACGCAATGAGGGAACACAGCGTAATGGCGAAGAATAAGATGGATCGTTTGCTTTTCATTACATGTTTGCGTTATAATATTGCGGAAGTCCGGTCACTTCATCGCCTAACCAGGCCGGACGTTCAAACGGTTCGTTCTCATCGCCTAACTCAATCTCTGCCAAGATACGCCCATCCAGTCGTCCATGAAAAACATCTACCTCCCATGCCCGCTCTTGACCCTTATAGGGTAGGGCAGGGATGATATAGCGTGTCTTCGAGATCGCACCGGGCAGACATAACTTCATTAACTCTTGTGCATCCGCCAAATCTATCTCCCGTTCCCATTCAAATTTGGCTAAACCTTCCCGTAGCTTACCGGACTTAATAGTAAGGAACGCACGCGCGTCGCGTATGCGCACACGTATGGTCTTTCCGGGTTCTTTGCACAAGTACCCCTGCTCGATCTCGTAATGCTTGGTGACCTCTGCCATAAAAGCATCCGACGTCACCAAAAACTTACGCTCAATTTCCGTGTTATTCATATAAATAAACAAAAAAGGCATTCTTTTGGAATGCCTATTCTGCGGAAGAGGGGGGATTCGAACCCCCGGTACAGTTACCCGTACGACAGTTTAGCAAACTGTTGGTTTCAGCCACTCACCCACCCTTCCAAAATGGGCCATTTGCCAAAAAGCGGTGCAAAGGTACTGCTTTTTTTTGACATACGCAAATAAAAATGAAAAAAAATGCAAAAAAGTGTAAAAAAAAGAAGGTTGTCTATACTAGAAACCTTTTGTTGTACAACGTACAAAAAAGAAGGTTGTCTCCCGACAACCAAATCTTTTCATTTAACCTTAAATCTAATACCATGAAAAACACGATGCAAAAGTACTGCTTTTTGACGATATGACCAAATATTTTGATCAAAAAGTGTTAATTTTCTAAAAAATGCAAATTTTAGTTAGCAAAAGGACAGTATTAATCGCATAATGAGAACAAATCTTCACGGGGGTTGACTAGCATCACCGGTACTAATGCCCTTTGAATAGCTTTGCGTTCTGGCGGTCCGAAAAGGATATCATCCAGTCCGTAATCTCTACTGGCTGTTAATATAAGCAAGTCATGTCGAAAATCTCGTTGACGTTCCGAGGCTTCGCGTACCAGACTGAAACTGTCTTTCTTTGCCTGTGCTACTTCATACGAAATATTCTCACCCGTTCGCTCCATGACCGCTTTGATGTGCGTTACGATGCGGTTCACATTCTGCCGTGCATGGGATCCGTAGTCATTGGCCTGCAGCAAGATGATATGTGCCCCTGTCTTACGTGCCAGATACGTACAAATCTCCGCCTTATAGGTCTCTTCTTCCAGCATGGATACCGGCACCAAAAGCCTATTCAAAGGTTTGATTGCCATCGTATTCGTCACAAACACATAAGGACGCCGTTCCTCACGGCATTCGTTCAGATGCTTTTGAATGATGCGCTTGTCATTCGCGCATTCAATCAATTTGATATCTTCGTTATTGTCCCAAATCATCGTACTGACCAGTCTATCGTGTCCATCGTGTGTCTGTATTGCCGTGCAGCGGCAGCATGACCGTTATAAGACGAAGAGAAAATATGGGTGTTATTTAATTCCGGACTTGCGCACATGAACAAATAGTTCGTCTTAGGCGCATTGAGCACCATGTCCAAGGTCGTTGGCGCCGGACAACGGATCGGACCCGGAGGTAGGCCCGGATATTTGTACGTATTGTACGGTGAGTCGACCGCCAAATGACGATAGAGGATACGCTTGAGTTTGAAATCGCCTACCGCGTACTTCACCGTTGGACAAGCTTGCAGTAACATACCTTTGTGAACGCGGTTGATATACAAACTCGCAATAAGCGGCATCTCTTTCTTGTTATGACTTTCTCCTTCCACAATAGAGGCGATGATCGCTACTTCGATTGGTGTCAGACCCAGCGAGTCAGCCTTAGCACGCCGGCTTTCGTTCCAAAAAGCATTGTATTCTTTCTGCATCCGGTTAAAAAGTTGTTCCGGCGTAATATTCCAATACACTTCATACGTGTTCGGGATAAACAAACACCGGCTGGTCTCTTTATTCAGTCCGTATGGCGCCAGGAACGCTTCGTCTTCCAGGTGTTGTAGTAGCGTCACGCTGTCCATCATCAAGTGCGTTGTTACCTTGCCCGCTAAGTCTTCCCGGGTACGCACGAAATTATTCCATGTGATGCGTACCGGTGTTTGACGACCGTACTTAAGACGTTCCAGCAACTCTCTATCACCGATCTGCGCAGGAAAAGTATAATGACCCTGTTCCGGATGATGAATCACCAGAAAACGGATATGTAGATTCAAATCGGTTTCCGAACTGATCTCATAGTCCTCCCGCAGCAGATTAAGCACAGAGTCCAACGATGCCCCTGGATAGATATTGTAACTGTGCGGTTCGCCGTCTATGGAACGGAAGTTGCAGATATTCCAACGATAATACTGCTCCGCCACAAAAGCGCAAGCTAATACGGTCAACGAACCGATGATGATCAAAATGGTTCGTAGTATATATCTCGTTTCTACTTTCATTTTCCTCCTACTAATCGTTTGATCTCCGATAATTTATTCAAGGCCTCCAGTGGTGTCAAGTTATTGATATCCAAACTTGTAACCTCGTCGCGTATCTGCTCTAGAACCGGATCGTCCAATTGGAAGAAACTCAACTGCATCCCTTCGCGACTCTCTCCGATATGTTCGATAGGTTTGGTTATATCGCCGTTCTTGGAGGCCCGCTCCAGGTCTGCGAGGATCTGGTTAGCGCGCTCTACGATGGAGGCAGGCATGCCGGCTAACTTCGCTACATGGATACCAAAACTGTGTTCCGATCCGCCGCGTACCAATTTACGCAGGAAAATCACTTTTCCGTTGATCTCACGCACCGACACATTATAATTGCGGATACGATCGAAGGTCTTCTCCATCTCGTTCAACTCGTGATAGTGGGTTGCGAAAAGGGTCTTGGCATGTCCCTTATTCTCATGGATATATTCCACGATTGCCCACGCAATACTGATGCCGTCATACGTGCTCGTACCGCGTCCTAACTCGTCAAAAAGCACCAGACTCCGTTCGCTCAAGTTGTTCAATATCGATGCCGCTTCGTTCATCTCCACCATAAAGGTCGATTCGCCCAACGAGATATTATCGCTTGCTCCGACGCGTGTGAAAATCTTATCTACCACACCGATAGAAGCACTCTCTGCCGGCACGAACGAACCCATCTGTGCAAGCAACACAATAAGAGCCGTTTGACGGAGTAGGGCGGATTTACCGGCCATGTTCGGACCCGTAATAATAATGATCTGCTGACCGTTATTATCCAAGAGCACATCGTTGGCGATATACTGCTCTCCCGGTGGCATCTGTTGTTCAATCACCGGATGGCGACCCTGACGAATGTCGATGACAAGGCTGTCATTGACATCCGGACAAACGTACCGGTACTCGGCTGCCACGGTCGCAAATGAGAGCAAACAATCCAATTGGGCCAGAACATTAGCATCCAACTGCATCTGCGGTACCCATTCGCTCAACGCAAGCATCAACTCCTGATAGAGTCGGTTCTCAATAATCTGAATTTTCTCTTCTGCTGTCGTGATCTTCTCTTCATACGCCTTCAGTTCATCTGTGATATAACGTTCTGCATTGACCAGCGTCTGCTTGCGGATCCACTCTGCCGGCACTTGGTCTTTGTACGTGTTTCGTACCTCCAGATAATAGCCGAACACGTTGTTATATCCGATCTTCAGACTCGTGATACCCGTCCGTTCTATCTCGCGTTGCTGAATCTGCAGCAGGTACTCTTTGCCGTCGGACTGAATAGCGCGTAACTCATCCAATTCTGTATCAACACCTCGCGCAATAATATTCGGCCGTCCTTGTGCAATCGGCGGATCCGGCACAATCTCGCGTTCGATACGCATCCGCATCTCGGAGCAGGGATCCAGTTCCTCGCCCAATAAAGACAGATACGCATTGTCGCGTGCCCCTTCGCATACCTCCTTAATAGGCTTGACGGCGCGTAAGGCCCGGCCTAACTGCACCATCTCACGCGGACCGATACGACCCGTGGATATCTTGCTTACGATGCGTTCCAGATCACCTACCTGTCCCAACGCGTCACGTAAGATCTCACGTGCCTCGGGGTTCTTAAAGAGGTGCTCCACTACTGTCTGACGGTTTCGTATCGGACGAACTTCCTTCAGCGGAAAAGCCATCCAGCGGTGCAATAACCGTCCGCCCATCGGCGTGATCGTTCGGTCAATAATATCGTATAACGTATGACTCTCTGCAGTCTGACCGCCGATTAGTTCCAGGTTGCGAATCGTGAAGCGGTCCAACCACACGTATTTGTCTTCTTCAATACGACTCAAGTGCTGAATATGGCCCGTTTGCAGGTGTTGAGTCATATCGAGGTACATCAAGATACCGCCTGCTGCTGTCACGCCAGCCGGCATTTTATCCAGACCGAAACCCTTCAGACTGCTGACACTCCATAACTTCTGCAAACGCTCCTTCGCCGTACTCTCTACCAGCATCCAGTCTTCCAACTCAAACGTGAAAAACTTACTGCCGAACAGGTTCTCCAAGTCTGCTTTCCGACCTCGGAGATGCAGCACCTCTTTCGGCGCAAAATTAGTCAATAACTTGTCGATATAATCGCTGTCGCCTTGTCCGGCAAGGAACTCACCCGTCGATATATCCAAGAATGCCACACCGATCACATGTTTGTCAAAATGCACGCATGCTACCCAGTTATTCTCTTTCTGCGTCAAGGTCGTATCCGAATAACTGACACCCGGCGTCACCAACTCGGTCACACCGCGCTTGACCAGTTTCTTGGTCAACTTCGGGTCTTCCAACTGGTCGCATATCGCCACACGCAGACCGGCACGAACGAGTTTAGGCAGGTACGTGTCCAGCGCGTGGAAGGGAAAACCTGCCATCTCTAACGGCTGTGCTGCCGAACTGCCGCCATTAGACCGATGCGTCAGCGTGATATTGAGGATCTTACTTGCCTTCACCGCGTCTTCCGCGTATGTCTCGTAAAAATCACCGCAGCGAAACAGCAACATCGCATCCGGGTATTGTGTCTTAATATCCCGGAATTGCTTCATCATCGGTGTCAATTCTTCTGCCATATTATCGTAAATCTACTGTTATTTTCAAATTATATCTTCTGCCTGTCAGGTAGTTTGGACTTGCCCATTGATTTCCATACGCGTCGGCTACCCAGAAATAGGAGTTTACATTCTTCCATCCTACTACGTTGAAAACCTCGAATTGTATCGCCCATTCTTTGATATGCTTTGCGCCTGCCGAACGCATAAACTTAGCGGTCTTCTCATTGAAGACATACGTCGCTCCCAAGTCGATACGTTTATAGGTCGGCATATGTCCCCAAACCTGCGAATTACGAGGTACGTAATACGGAAGTCCTTCTGCAAAAATCATCTTCAAGTGGAATTTCAACTGCGGTAATTGCGGGATATAATCCTGAAAAAGCATCGAGAAATTCCATCGTTGCTCATTCGGACTTGGTATCCATTCGTTAACCGATAATCCCTTAGCTGCTAACCGTTGTTTGGCTACCATCGTGCTGAAAGATATCCAACTGTCAGCTCCAGGTACCAACTCGCCGTAAAGTTTTAAATCCAAACCACCGGCAAAACCCTCCGAGTCATTCTTTCCGGAATAACGTACGCGTACGTTCTCCACCGTGTAACTCTCCATTCGGTCGATATATTTGTAGTACCCTTCTGCCGTCAACTTAAACGGTCGTCCCCATGCGCGGAAATAATAATCGCCGCCCAGTACCACATGTAACGATCGTTGGGCTCGTAAGTCGCGGTTCAGTTGAAAACGGGTAATTCCATAGGCATCTGTTATCGTGTCGCGCAGCTCTTTGTAGAACGGCGCCTGATAGTACAGACCGGTCGCCAAACGGAAACAGAAATCGCGTTTCCATCCCGGGATCCATTCGACCGATGCGCGAGGGGAGGGGAGTACTTGGTTGTTCCAACTCCACCATTGGAGTCGGCCGCCTACCGTCAAGATCCACTGACCGGACGGTGTATACCATTTATGCTCGTTCTGCGCATAAGCCTGCACACGCGCGCTCAGCATCGAACTGTCGCCACGCATCGCGTAATAAAGCGCCATCGAGTAGTCGTCGTTCGGCATCGAATAACCGGCCGAATCACGCCATTCCCATTCGTTGATATGGTCGCGGATCATCTCCGCTTGACCGCTGACACCCCATGTCAATTTATTCGCCCCTCGTGTCCAGGATCCGTTATGGGCCAGCGTCACAACACCTGCCTCCAAGTAATTGCGGGCATGCTGATGAAAAACACCCGTACCTAATACCGAACTTTGACCTTCCGATGGATTCACTTGTTCGGTCAATGCCGAATTGCCGCTTGACTCATGACCGTTCGATAGCACATACGCACCCGTGATATCAAAATTCTCACGCTCATTGGAGTAAAAACCGCTTACGTCAAAACCGATCTCCACTTCTTCGCTCACCTTGCCCTTCGTACTCAGGGCCGCAAAAGCTGTCAAGAAGCGGTCTTTCTCCTGCCCCTCATAATAGATACTCAAATGCTTGGCATTCTGTCCGCCAAACGACTCACTCAGCGAGTCCGGCGTGAAGCGGAAATCGTTCATACTCACGTTTCCCAAGAACGACATTCCCCATTTAGGAGCCACTTTCCAGGTCAAGTACGTCTGATAGTCCAAGAACATCGGTTCATAGTTACCCGTCGTCGAAAGACCGCCTAACATGTACTTACTCGTCTTGTACCGCAAACCATGCATCTGACTGTACGTACTGTCGCCATGCCCTACATACAACTGCGCCCCTAAAAGGCTGGCACTGATACTCGCCTCAAAGGCCTGCGGACGCTTGTAAGTGATATCCAGTACCGATGACATCTTGTCGCCGTACTGCGCACCGAAACCGCCTGCAGAAAATTGCACATTCTCCACCATCTCGGGATTCACAAAACTCAAACCCTCCTGTTGACCGCTGCGAACAAGCAAAGGACGATACACTTCGATTCCGTTCACATACACCGAGTTCTCGTCAAACGATCCGCCACGTACGTTATATTGGCTACTCAGTTCATTCGTCTGACTCACGCCGGCAAACGTGATCAGTAGACTCTCAATACTTCCGCCTGTAGCATCCGGCATCACACGTGTGGTCGTCGCATCGATCGTCTCCATCGTTCCTTGCGTATGCTTGATGCCACGCACTTCAATCTCCGTCAATACCTGCTCGTCTGTTAGCATCTGTACGTTGATATTGATCACGTCGCGCAAGTCAAAAATACGTTGCTGAACGGTCGTATAACCGATCATCGAGAAACACAGCACCACGGTATCCGCCTCTTCCAAAATCAACTCATAGTACCCGTTTTTGTTAGTTGCCGTACCGATAGGCCGGTCACTGTTGAGTACCGCCACATTGGCCAATTCGATACCTACATTGTCTTGATCCACAACGTACCCATACACACGTGCATTGCGCGCGTATGCAGAAAAAGTACAGAGAATCAGTACCAACAAAAAGTTTACTATTTTTAAGATTTTGCCCATGTAGTGCCGCACGTACTCATTAACTACTCATTAGCTAGTCATCAGCTATGCAGGAGCTATGCAAAAATATACACGATTATTAAGATTTTACCGTTTCGTTCAATCCTTCAATATAGCTCGTCAACTCTTCACCGCCAAGTCCGGTCTCGGATGAAGTCACAAACACTGGCGGCAGTTCTTCCCATTCTTCCAGCAAACGCGTTTTATACGCTTCTACGTTCTCTTTCAGGCGCACCTTACCCAACTTATCACCCTTCGTAAACACGATCGCAAACGGCACACCGTTCTCTCCTAACCAATTGATAAACTCCAAATCGATCTTCTGTGCCTCGTGACGGCAGTCAATGAGCACAAATAGGCACACTAACTGCTCCCGCATCAGGCAGTACCGCTCGATCATTCGTCGTAGTGTCTCACGCTGTTTCTGTCCCGCTTGTGCGTAGCCGTAACCGGGCAGATCCACCAGATGCCAACTATTATCAACCAGAAAATGGTTGATCAATAAGGTCTTACCGGGTTTCTGACTCGTCTTTGCCAACTTCGGATTGTGGCAGAGCATGTTGATCAGACTCGACTTACCGACATTACTCCGCCCGATAAACGCGTATTCCGGCAAATTACTCTGCGGACAGTCCTTCACATCCGGACTCGAAATAATATATTGCGCAATCTTAATCATATATTACCACAGGTGCAAATGAAATCCTTCTGGTGCAATCAGAATATAACTGATACAAACTACCGTCATAAACGCGGCCGGGATAGCTGCGATCAACCATCCGTACGGATATTTCTCTCTCCGGTATTTATACAACCAAACGGTACCTGCCCAAAGCGTGAAGCAGGCCAAGGTCTGATTCGTCCAGGCGAAATAACGCCAAACGATGTTAAAGTCCACAAATACCATGCCGAAGACGCAGAGGAAGAGCGGTAAGGCAATAATCAAACGTCTCAGTATCGGACGTTGATCCCATTTCAGGAAGTCTGCTACAATCAGTCGTGCCGAACGTAAGGCTGTGTCACCACTCGTGATCGGCGCAGCAATCACACCGATAATAGCGAGGATACCTCCTACTGTACCTAACCAATTCCGACTCACTTTATCAATCACCAAAGCCGCGATATTAGCGCCCGGATGTTCTGCCGCAAAAGCCTGCAAACCGTCGATACCGTACAAACCCGTTTCCGGATCGGCAAAGAACGTACCCGCTGCTGCCGCCCATATCAAAGCCAAGATACCTTCTGCTACCATCGCGCCGTAGAAGATCCAACGTCCTTGACGTTCGTTGGTCACGCAACGCGCCATGATCGGACTTTGTGTGCCGTGGAAACCCGAGATGGCACCGCAAGCGATACTAACAAACATCATCGGGAACAACGGCAGTCCGTTCGTCTGTCGGTTCTGTAAACCGTCCATTACCTCCGGCATTTCCGCGCTGTGCCAACCTAACATCACAACCATGATACCCAGACCCATAAAAAGCAATATACCGCCGAAAATAGGGTAGAATCGACCGATCAACTTATCCACCGGCAACACGGTTGCTAACGCATAATATCCGAAGATGATAAGCACCCAAGCGATAGGAATGGTCGACATCCCAAATTGGAACGTAGAAAGCGGAGCAAGGCCTTGCAGCAAAGTCGCAGGACCGCTAAGGAACGTCGTCGTTAGAAGAATCAGCAACACCAGACTTAGCACGCGCATAAATACTTTAACTTTGTTGCCCAACTCATCTCCTACGATATCGGGAAGCGATACACCGCCTTTGCGAATCGACAGCATTCCGCTCAAGTAGTCATGTACACCACCGGCGAAAATCGTACCGAATACAATCCATAGAAAGGCGGCAGGACCGTAAAAAATACCCATGATAGCTCCGAAGATCGGACCTAAACCGGCAATATTCAAGAATTGTACCAGGAAAATACGCCAAGGAGCCATCGGTACGAAATCGACGCCATCGGTCTTCGTTAACGCAGGAGTCTTACGCTCCGGTTCGATACCGAAAATCTTCTCCACCAATACACCGTAGGTCAAGAATCCTACTACCAATACAATCAACGCTACAATAAAAGTTACCATACTAAGCCTAATTTATAATTAGGCTGCAAAATTACTACTTTTTTTTGACATACGCAAGAAGTAGGAAGATTTTTACGAAAAAAAAGGAGACTTTTCAGTCTCCTTCGTGGGCGTTTACGGATTCGAACCGCAGACCCTCTGCTTGTAAGGCAGATGCTCTAAACCAGCTGAGCTAAACGCCCTTGCTTTTCAAAAGCGGGTGCAAAAGTACTGCTTTTTTTTGATATGTGCAAATTTTTTTGAAAAAAAATGCACTTTAACCCTCATTTTTTTGCAAAAACACGGTAATTATACCATTTTTGACCCTCATAACGGCTAAAAATAGCATAACAGAGCACCGTAATACCGACTCCTACAACCACTCCCGCAAAGACATCTATAGCGAAATGTTGACTCAGATAAATACGGCTGTATCCTCCTAAAGCAGCCAATGCAAATAATAGAATCTGAACTAGGGACTTAGGGAGCGTAGGAATCCTAGGACTACTAGTAAATAAAATACATACCACAAAAGCCAAAGCAAAAAAACTCGTCGTATGACCGGAAGGGAAGGAGAACCAGTGGTTCATCTTTACGCCTTCTACCAACGGCAGCTGAGTCTCCGGCAAAAACATCTCAAACCATGTTACCGGACGCGGAGCATTGATGATATGCTTGAGGATTTGCGTAGAAAGCGCCGATAGAATCATAGCTGAGGACGCAAAAACGCCGTTCCCTATACTGCTAAATAAGAGCAACGCTACACATACTACATACGGAAACCACTCCGCCACATGCGTGTAATACCTATAGAATATATCGCGCGCGAGCGTGTGACGGTCGCATAGCAGCAGATGCAACTCTCCTTGAGGGATATACAAAAGGGCTAAGCCCAATACTACAACGAGTATCAGGCTTAGTCCTATAAAAATTGCATTTTGTTTAAAAAATCCTTTCACTCTTTAATTCTTTCAATCTTTCACTCCTTACTGCACTCTCTGTCCGTAGATATCGAACGTCATATTATCCTTGATGATGCGGAACTTATCATTGATAAGCACCTTCTTGGCAGGAGCTTGGTTCGACACACCATTACCCATATTCGGATCGATGTCTTTCAATGTCTGCGCACATGATGGCAATACCATACCGCTCTTATCGGTCAGCACGACATAGACTATGTCACCTTCATTAAATGGAATACCTTCGCCCAGATACAGGATAGAAGAAGGACCGTCTTGTACAATCTGTCCGTTGCGATACCATTGATAATTCGTAAATTCATAGCCCTTGTTCTGATATACTGCCAGCACGTTGTTGAACTTGAACTTAAAGATATCACTCGGGTAGTTGACGGTAAAATGAATATCAAAGATCAAAGAATCGCAATTGGCGTCATCTACGATAAGTTGTCCGGTGTAGTGACCAGGCGTCTTAATCTTTTGCGTAGGCAATAATATTTCACCTGCTTGCATAATATCGTTAACGCCATTACTAATCGTCACTTTCTCATCGATCAAGCCGGGAACAATAAACCGTCCTTCTTCATCTTTAACCTTTCCTTGGGATTTAGAATAGCCAAGAATCATACTGTCTCCCGGACAAATACTTTGCCCGTCTCCACTAGTAGTCATGTCCAAACAGAAAATGACCTCCACATGATAGCGTCTGTAGTGCGTGCATCCATACTCGTTAATGTCCTCATCCACAACGTCCGTAGATTGTGTGTATGTTTGACCATTATAACCGATCACATAATTCCAGCCGCTCTTGTCGGGTAAAATTTCCTCCGTCTCGCGGCCATAGATTACCATATTCAGCACTACATCGTCATAGCAATTTTCTTGTATAGTATCTATCTTACCATTCGCAATCAGATCATCCCAATACTCCGGCTTAGACTTATAATCATCCAAACTGATACATTCAGCCGGTTTGACTTCTCCGACAAGTGTATCCGGACGATAAACGAGGAATGAGCAGGTAACAGAACCTAAATACATCTCATCATCGTTGGTACATACTTGGTGACCATACAAAGTAGCTGTCACATCGTACCAACCCGGAGACGTATACGTGTGTGTGGTATCTACCGGACCGTAATTGAGCGTCGTTCCGTCGCCGAAATTCCAGTCCACGCGGGTGATCTCATCCGTTCCTACATTGGCATCAAAGGTCATCTCGCTTCCAAAGCAGAACTTCTGATCGTAAATATACCCATCGGTAAATGCAATACCTTCAATATTGATACCTTGCTTTACAGCTGCAGATCCAACGGAATAAGCATAACTCTCGTTCACTCCGGATCCATAAACGTGTGCAATGATTCCTTTGTCACTGGATAGCGTATATACTTTATCTGGATTATCATCATCGGTATCAACAAGGAATTTGCGCGCATATGAGTATTGTGGATTGCCGGGTACTGTTTGGAATGTCAAAGGTATATTGGCGCGTGCCTCTGAACTCAATTTAACGGTCGCTACATCGGACGTTAGACAAACGATATTTACAAAGTGGCGATTCGTATGACCCTCATCGTCTCCGATTTGTTGTGTTCCGCAAGCACCAAATGTAATCTTTGAGATACGTTGTTGAAGCGGAGAAATCCATACCATGGAAGGGTCTCCGATTTTTGTTGTTGTCGAAAATCGATAATCACTGGATACATCATAACTGTACACAGCCACGGGGCAAGACGCTTTTATGTAGTGTGCCTCTCCTTGAAGGATGAGAGGAATTTCGCGACCTGCTCCGGAAATAGCTGAAGCCATCGCAGTGGAAGCCAGGTCCTCGGACATCTCAAACTCCCATGTCGCTCCGGCACTTAACTGTGTCACTAAATAACCATCGATATAGATATCCGTCGTATTATCCGCTGCCGTAATACGGACACGGTTAGCGTCTTTTTCTTCAGAGCGTGTTACAACGAATTCTGTACCCCAATAATCTAATGGCATGGCTTGCTCATAGAGGCAGTCACGTGCTGCTTTTCCACCGGGAATTTGCGTAAAGTCTGCTCCTTGGAAGACGGCTATAGGCTTCGGAGCTGCGTGATTGTTTGTCGCATAAGCGGTAATACGTGTACCTGCAAATGATTTTTGATCGGTACTTACGACCTGGTATGTTTCTCCTTTCTGGAGGTTAACAGTGAAACGTGTACCTGCGGCTTTGCCTTTTTGTGTTACCGATGTCGGGGTAATAGCAACGGTTGTGTTATCTTCTGTTGCTAATACAACAAAAGCTGCATGGGATTCTCCTTGACTATTATAGGCAGGATAATCTTGGATGATATAATCGCTTTGCAGCGCGGTAACAGGTAGGATGTTTGATGCGTCATATGAGAAAGGCATACGAATAGCGGCATACACACTAACTTCCTCGGTCGCTTCTACTTTAATACCAAACTGGGTTACACTCTCTGATGCCGAATTGGCAGTCCAATTCACATCATACCATTGTGCTACAGGGATGTCTTTTATCACTGTCCACGAATCAGCCTGCACGGTGCGTTGAGCCTGCGTCCAATTATGTGCAGGATTCGAGACGGTTACCTTACATTGCTTTTTTGCAGAAATAGCAATGAAGGGCTCAAAACTACTGGCATCGAAACCACTTGGAGCACTGGCCATAGTAAGTGCCACCCAGAATTCTTTACCCTCAGTGGATGCTTGTCCCCAAGCGGGGATAACCATACTCAAC
The DNA here is from genome assembly GCA_947164985.1 of uncultured Bacteroidales bacterium. Lineage (GTDB taxonomy): Bacteria > Bacteroidota > Bacteroidia > Bacteroidales > Paludibacteraceae > Colicola. The sequence goes on from CAMUYI010000004.1 coordinate 234,662, forward strand.
GAAAAGACTACCAATAATAGCGATTTAATATATCGTTTCATATCTAATATATATAAATTTCTTATAAAATCTCGATCTGCATAAATGCGGTTCTCAATTTTTTACAGAATTTCGATCTCTACACGACGGTTGTTCTGACGACCTTCCTCGGTGTCATTCGTGTCAATCGGTTGACTCTCGCCACGACCTTCTGCTTCCAGACGATCAGCTGAGATACCGCGCTCGATAAGGTCTTTCATTACCTCGTTCGCACGACCGTCAGACAACTTCTGGTTAGCCTCGTCTTTACCTACGCTATCGGTATGACCGATAATACGGATACGTACTTGCGGGTTACGAGCCAAATACATATACAGGTCGTTCAATGCCTCCTCCGAAGTCTTCAAGATACGGGTCTTGTTAGTCGCGAAGAACAAGTTCTTAACGATGAAGACCTCACCCTTCTTAATCGGAGTCAACTGTACATTAAGCGAGTCGCCGATATTGGTAATTGCCATATCCAAGGTGTCGTAACCCATCTGTGCGATATGCAGACTGTACTTCGGACCTTCCTTCAACATCTGACGTGCAGAGCCGTTCACAGAATCCGTTGCGAGACTGTAAGCCGGATCTTCGGCACCGCTCTTGCGAATCTGAATAGTTGCCGGAATAACCATGCCGGTCTCCTTATTGGTTACGCGTACGCGCAATACCGGACGATGGCGCAGAGCGATCGTGATATATTCTGTCGTACCTACGTTCTCTATGTCAAACGACTGCATGCCGTCATAGTAGTTCTCTGCCTTAGCGGTTGCTGTATAAGAACCCAAGGCATGTTTTTGACGCAGACCCTTCGGCGTGATCTGTTTCTCACGCAGAGCAATCTTACCCGTTTTGGTATTCTGCGTCTCTACAAGTGCCAACGGCAGCGGTTGATTCGTCTCAGCATCTACAACACTGTAGATAGCATATGCAGGAGGCGGCGGAACAGGACGAGCTGTCTTACCCGGTACCTCAAATTGAATGGCAAACTTCGCACCTACAAACAGGTTGTTCAGTACCGTGTTGCCGTTCATTGCCAACATGGTGTTGGTGTTCTGTACCTCTACTTTATCAGCGGCAAATTCTACCGGATTAGCTTTCGGCGTAGCATTGCTATTGAGTACACCGTACTCAGCGAACAAGCTTACGCGGTAGTGGATATGCTCCTGACCGAACGGCAGACGCTCACCCGGTTTTACTTTTGCTTTCTTTGCCTTCGGATCCGGCTGTTTCTGTAACCATTCGTCCAGATCCAGACCGATCTCGGCAGCCGCGCTGATATCCGGTTGTTTAAATACCATCTGCTGTTTTGTCTGACCGTTTAAGTCATAGATACCCATACCGTACGGGTCAATAAACGCCGGATCTTTAACCGTAACGTCGTACTGACCCTTTTGACTGTAACCCATCGGCAGACCATAGTGTACTTTAGCACCCAACAGGAAATAGATCTTGTCGAATTGCGCACCGAACATCAACGGTAAACCGATCTCAAGCATGTTACGTGTCTCGCTCAAATCATCGAACAAGTAGTAATATTCGGCGTTATAGTTCTTGTCAATACGCTTAGCCGTAAAGCCGTAATCCGAAGTCGAGTTCAGGAATCGGCAATCCAAACCTGTCTCAAACAAGAAATGACCGTATTCGAGGCTATAGGTGAAGTCTATACCTGCACCCGCGCCACCTCTCAGTTGCTGTAAGGCATTGCTTTGGTTAAGCGTTCCTGCGCCGTAGAGCGAACCGTTCTCCATCGGAGCTATCTTATCCATCATAGCCGCATAGCCCGCGCGGAAACCGAGATTGAAATAGGAGATGGCCTCGGTCTTCGGATTCTCCAGACTCTCCTGATACTTCTCGTAGTCACGGATAGCCTTCTCCTCCTTTGCCTTGGTCTCAGCCTCTTTCTTGGCTTGCTCCTCAGCACGCTTCTCTGCTACTTTGGCGCGCTCCTCAGCTGCCTTTTCGCGTTCCTCTTGTTTCTTAGCGTTCTCTTTGGCGGTCACAGCTTTCTTCTTGTCAGCCTCTTTCTTCTTGGCGGCAGCTGCTTTCTCCTTCTCACGCTGTGCTTTTTCTTTCTCTTTAGCCTTCTGTGCCTTTGCCTTCTCTTGCTCACGTTTCTTCTTCTCAGCCGCTTTCTGTTTGTCTGTCTGACCGGCTGGTACCGGCTCCGGCATCGCGTAAACGGCGATAGGAGCGCAGTTCAAACTAAGGATAACTGTTGCAATCAGTATGTTGTGCAATAGATTTTTCATATCTGTGTTCTCCTAATATTAGCGGTTATTTAATGATAAATTTGAAACTACGGGTCTTCTTGTCCGTCACTACACGAAGCATATACAATCCCGCTTCTGCCGGAGTGTCTATCGTGCAACCTCCGTTCGGAATGTTGAATTTCAGATCTTTGTAGATACGTCCGTCTGTCGTGATCCATTGTGCGTAGCACTCAATATCCGTCTTTCCGCCCCAGTTGGCATTGACGAATACCTTCTCTCCGTGTTGGTAAGAATACGAAGCCGTAATAATCAAACTGTCCGGATTCGTATCAAATTGATGTTGTTTGCCGTCCGTAATGAAAGGCTTAGCACAAGCGCAGTTGTAATAAGCATCTGCTTGACCCTTATTTACCCAGTAGCAAATATAGAACTCATCGTTCTTGTACTCATTCTCCGGCAGGTCATACATGTTCAGGTTCGATGTCACTTGTCCTTCCAGAGCCGTACTGTCGCTTGCGCGATACCATTGGAAATCACTCAGACTCAATCCTTTAAGTGACTTATGGTCTTTGAGCAGACCTAACACATTGTTATAGCGCTGGTCAATCACATCATTGCCTACAGGCAGTGCAAATGGCAATACAGCAATTGTGTCACCGCAATCTGAATCAATTTCTATCTGAATGCCATACTTAACACCCGGTTCTGCGGTTGAAGGAATATTGAGTTCGAAATGATCCGGTTTGATTTTCAAGTCGTTCTTTGTAAATCCGGCTGCTTTAGCAGCATCGTCGAAACCGACCGTTACATCGCTGCCGTTTAGGTCAATCGTGCTGGTGTAAGGAATAGAGCCTGGACCTTGAACGCCATTTACCGGACACGGGATTTTAGCTTCTCCTATTGAGAATGAATAGCGGCCGACAGTTACTTTGATATTGATGACGTCTACAGCCGATTGTCCGGCGCATAAGTTGCTACTGCTGCGGTAGATGGAACAGGTAGCGTCGTAATCCTGCGTGCCGCTGTAGTAGTGTGGCGCAGGGGTGAGAGTGTCATATACGGTTACATCCGGTGTACCGTCGCCGAAATGCCATACAATCTTTTCAAATTCGTAATCCGGTTTGCAGGCAAATTTAATAGTGTCCCTTCCGCATAGGTTGTTTTCCTGATCCGGTGAGAAGACGTAAGTGGTATCTTCGGTGGAGATAGTAATGGCCTGAGTCAAAGGCTTGGTCGCGCCACCTACACTATAGGAATAAGATTCTTTGCTTCCCAAGCCATATACATTCGCAACAAAACCTGTTTTTCCTTTCAAGGTATATGCTTTAGGTTCGTTATCAAGTTTGATGCGGGCATACATATAAGCCTTGTTGCCGCTCAATGTGTCAAATGCATTGACCAAACTGCTATCAGCTCGCTGCGACATGCCTAATAAGTGCATGTACTTGACATTGGCCGTATCGGTTATGATATTTACATAGTGATTGTAATTCTGGAAAGTAGAGAAGGTGATATCACTAATTACCTGTTCAATCGGGTTTAACCATGCTAGAGAGGGATCACCAGGAGCATTTTTGTCCTGGTCGTGTGCATTGCTGACCATCACTTGGTGTACTGCGCACGGACAACTGGTCTCTATGAAACAGGATATGAATTTGAAGTTGGCTCCGTTCGTGTTGTATTCAAACTCCCAATACCGTTTGGTGTCTTGCGTAAAATTGAATGTGTGTGCTAAACTGTCTTTGATAGAACCGTCCGGCAGCGTGTACTTGATATGCACATCCGTTTCATCGTTCAACGCCAAAATGGCAAGACGATCTTTGTAACGTCCTTGCGAGGCAGTTACAGCAAACTTGGTTCCCCAATATTGGGTCGGCATAGCTTGCTCAAACAATTGATCGCGGTTTCGTACTTGATACGGAATATTAGTGTGCGGAACACCATTGAATACGGCAATCTTCTTGTTATCGCGTGACTTAACCCAACTACCGGTTAAGTCATGATCAGAACCATCGCCTTTCCCAGTCCATACATAATATACCTGACCTTTTTTCAAGGCAGGGGTATGAAGTGTGTCACCTATTTTGAAATTAACAAGTAGTTGCTCGGCGGCGGTCAAGTCATAGCCGTTATCCCTTCTCTGAATGGCTTTGTTGATGGCGCTGGTGAACGCAGTCGGGCAATAATCAACAATCGTATTGTCTTCAATAGCAATGATGGCAAAATGACTTCCTTGGCAGGCAGTCTTTCCGTCATGGTCGGATGGAGAGTACGCTTGAATGATGTGCTGATCCTTTAGCGAGGGTTGAGGAAGGATGTTCGCTACATCAAATGAAGCACAAACCTTCTTTCCGCTCTCTAACTTCCAAGGCCAGTTGCCGGCGTAAAGCGAAATGGTGTCTGTGGAGAGGACGTGCAAGCTTTTGAAACAACTGTCATTGTTATCGTCTCCGGTAGTTAAATAACAGTATTTCTCGTCTATCTCCACTTCTTTGTAGCGGTTGTCTTCCGCAGTCATAACAATAGTGGTGTCTAATCCCAACGCATCATTTTTGATGGTGATTGTGTTGTTTCCGGCTTTCTTTGCGGAAATGGCGAGGAATGGCTTGGCTTCTTTTCCATCGCTTTCATCCGCACGTGGGAATGTAAGCCAAAATTCTTTACCTTCGGTCGATTGACCATCCACGTCTGCTTTTACTCCTGCGAACGGAACCGCCAAGAGACAGACGAGCAGCATGCTGAATAGTTGTTTTTTCATATAGATTGATTTGTTAAATGTATGCGTTGTAAATCGGGTGCAAAATTACAAAAATTTCTTCACACGCCCGTGCATAATTATGCGAAAAATGTGTAAAAATTGACACACTTATCGTATAACTTGACCTAAAATAGTGAAAACGCGTCCGTTTCGCTCAATAATGACACTTCTGCCCTTTACAATCTTCCTTACCGATACCTCTTCTGCCTGCGTCGCACAAACGCCGGTAGGTGTATCATCATATGCATCTCCGTAACTTTGTGTCAAGTTACGGAAATCAACCGTCTGCCCCTGTTTATTGCCCCAGATATATTCCACTAATTCCGGATAATCAATAAACGGATTTCGGTTACCTTGAATCTTATTCACCTCGATCGCTCGTGTCAGCTCTTTCTCACTTACCGGATCCATTCGATGCCATGCAACTAATAAATCACGCAACCAAGGTTGAAACTCTTCCCATCCTTCGTTCGTCATCGCTATACCCGGTTCACCTGACGTCAACCATGTTAACGAGTCGCCATAACAGGTTGCAATATAGAAATAAGCTCTTGCAAAATCACCTTTATACTCGTCTGCCGGACAGAATACCTTGAGGGATGTCGGTGTACCATTGACCTCTACGGATACATTGCCGGTAGCAAAACTGCCATTCCAGAAAGTGGTGTCCGTCGGCACACCCGGCGCATGGTTCGATTTGCTGCGGTTGGCAGAGTAATCGCCCGGAACAAGGTGGTATAGATCGCAGTAGGCTTCATTCACCGTTCTTCCCCACCAACTCTTAGGTAGCATATGCTCGATATCAAAGCCGGCTACACTGGCAGTGGTGTCCAACGGATCGAAATAGCGGTGGTTGTTGGAGTACATATCCAGTACTTCGTTTGTTATCGTATCACGGTCGGTAAAGAAGAAGCCATGCCAACTCTTCCTACGACCGCTACCGTATTTATAGCGTACACCGCAGAAAATGATCTCGCTCAGTTTAGATTTGAGCACCGAATCCTGTGTGCCTTGTGCGCGTTCGTAATAATCGCCCGGCATAGGACCGATAGCCATACACGTGGAATCCACATCAAAAGTGGGAGGAGTGTATTTATAACTACCGATCTTTAGCGGAATAGACTTCGTTACAAGCACATTGTCGTTTCCTATACCGCTTATATCCAACGTGTCGTATATCGTACTGACGTAGCTAATGCTATATGCTATATCCACTTCACCGCCTTCTGCCGGCAGGGTAGTACTTCCCAAAGAAAAGACGTTGCCGTTCCTTAACGCCAGTTGAATGTCTCCTACCACATGTTTGCCTTTCACAAGAACGCTTACCACATCTTCGGTAACCTCACCGGCTTCGATGGGCACGCTGCCGAAATCTACATCATATGGTCTCTCAAAAACGGCCGTATTGGGGAGCGGATCCGGCGCCTCAAACTCAATCTTCTTCACGTACCAGCGGTTATTGGAAGCCATTAAGGCTGCTATCGAAATTTCATTCAGATCTTGGTTGAGAGTGATGGTATAAGGGCGCATCTCAGCACGATGTCCTGCTTCCCATAAGATATTTTGTCCGCAGACAGAGATTCCTTTGGTGGAAGTAGTGTCGTTTTTATGCGAATAAGAAGCCGCATAAATGGTCATTGTGCTAATGGCATAAGTGGCATTCAGACCTAAAGTGAGTTCACCTTGAGTGGAAGCGCCTCCACCTTTGATGCCTCTTTCTGAACCGGCATTGTAAATAAAATTAGCTTTTATGACGCTTTCCGCACAGTTGTCCGTCGCTTCCAGCACGATCTTATTCAGTTCGGTCACTTTGGAGCCGGAGTCATTGCTTGCGTTTCCGCTTTTGAATACGATGGTATACGTCTCCGCCATCATACTAACGGAGAAGAAAAGGGTTGCGAGGAGAAGGATCTTGGCTTTCATGGTATCTATAAAAATTTTCAATTTTCAATTTTCAATTTTCAATTCTTCTTGACGCAGGCAAGAAGCAGATTCAAGGTCACGTACCATAAGATACATCCCGTACCGCTGAAGAATGCAAACTCGATATGCTGATGCATAATGGCCTTGGCAATGCAATAACCCAGAATAATCAAACAACCTGCTAAGAAGCTGATTATCACCGTTTTCTCTTTCTTGAATGTCTTAAAACTGAAGAACGGAATCTCGGCGTTCAGCAGGTAACAACTCAATAACGATACACCGATTAATACCCACGCCATCCAGTCGTACGTTAACACGGAAATGGGCAGACTGCAGATACCGCCCCAGAAGATGGCGTTGGCAGGAGTAGCCAGACCAATAAACGAATCGTGCTGACGCTCATCTACATTGAATTTAGCCAAACGAAGAGCTGAGAAAGCGGCCATCAGTAACGCGATCAAAGCCCACCAACCCAAGATCGGACGCAGATAGCAGAAAAGCATCATTGCTGGTGCCAACCCAAAGGTGATATCATCTGCCAACGAATCCAACTGGATACCTATCGGACTCGGAGCCTTCAGCAAACGGGCACTCAGACCGTCAAAGAAATCAAAGAAGGCACCCGCCAAAATGAAGATGAATGCCCATAGAAAAGCACCTTGAGTCGCTAAAAAAACCGCAATACTGCCGCAAAGCAGGTTACAACTGGTGATGGCATCAGGAATAATTCGTTTGCAATTCATAATTTTCTATATACTAAATAAGTAACTATTATCGAAGGAATACAACAAGCCATGACGATCCAGAAAAATCCCAGATAGCCTATGGCTTCTTGTATATAACCGGCTATCATTCCCGGTAACATCAATCCAAGGAACATAAAGGCTGTGCAGATTGAGAAATGCGCCGTCTTATGACTTCCGTCCGCAACCCGCATCATATACAGCATACATGCCGTGTAACCAAGGCCGTAACCTAACTGCTCAATACCCACGCAAAGGCTTAAAATCCAGAATGCCGTAGGCTGATGTTGGGCAAAATAGACATAAACGATACAAGGTAAGGTCAAGCATAGCGCCATAGGAAGAATGGCCTTCTTCAGACCTGTCTTACTGGCCCATATACCGCCTCCGATACCGCCCAGCAACATCAGCACGACGCCGATACCGGTGATCTGACCGATCGTGTCCACGCTGATACCCAGACCGCCTGCTTCGCGTGCCGCCAGGAAGAACGGATTGCATAACTTGAGCAATAAGGCTTCCGGGAGTCGGTAAAGCAACATAAAACAGAGCGCTAAGATAATCTCCGGTTTGCGGAAAAACTCCACCCAAACCATCCCGATCTCGCGCCATATATCTTTAAACTTCAAACTTTCAACTTTCAACTCTACAGCCGGCATGCTCCACGTGTGCCAAAGCGCAATCAGAGCCAAGATGGCGCTGCAAAGGAGTAGGGCATAGGTCCACGATGTCGAGATGTCCGTGCGTTTTTGCAACCATCCCACGATCATCAGCAACAGCGATTGACAGAAAATATTGGCGATGCGGTAAAACGTAGAACGTAAACCGACATATGCCGATTGATCGTGCTCATTCAGCGCAATCATATAATAACCGTCCGCTGCGATGTCATGTGTCGCGGAGCAGAAAGCGGTGATAGTGAATAAGATAAGGGCGATCGTGAAATGTCCTTGTGGCGCTAACCATGCCAATAACGCAACCGTTACTGCCATTAGAATCTGCATCGTCAAAACCCACCATCGTTTGGTGCGTAGCACATCGACGAACGGACTCCAGAGCGGTTTGACTACCCAAGGAAAAGCAATCAGCGAGGTGAACAAAGCCATCTCGCTATTCGGTACGCCCAGCTGCGCAAAAAGCGTTATGCTGATGCTTGTAACCAAAAAGTATGGGATACCTTCCGCCAAATACAGCGTAGGCACCCATACTAATGGTGATATATTCCTTATATTATTACGCACGCGCGCGCTTATTGGAAGTTAGCACGGTTGTCATCCACCTCTGCCTTGTCTTCCAACAGCTGCATTGCCTGATAAGGCAGGTAAGCGTAACGACTTGCCAACTGTGCTTTCTCTGTTTCTACTACAAAAGTCTCAGCTGCGTTGTTGGCTTTGCCGGTCTTAACGACATATACGCCCATGTTACCTTGAATCGGTTCGCTCAGCGCGTTCTCGCCTTGTGCAACCGCCTTACCAATAACGGCCGGCTCCATACCTGCGTTTCCGAAACGGCTGTCACCCAACGCTACGCGCTCGATGTGCTGTACCGGTTGACCCAACTTCTCTGCAGCTGCCTCCAGGCTCTCAATGCCCTTCAACTCTTTCTTCAGATAAGCAGCCTTCGCATTGTTGGTAGCTTCGTACATCAACTCAGCACGTACTGCCTCCAACGGACGGTACTCACCGTCATTAACTTCTGTCAGAGCAGCTACAATAAACTGCTGACCGCACTCGAACACGTCACTTACCGCACCTTCTTTCGCCTCAAATGCCCAGCGAACGATAGGACGGCTGCTCTTCAACTGACCTACTTTGTCGGTCGTAGCCGTCAGGTTATACTGCGGAACAACGGTCATACCTGCCTCTTGAGCAGCTGCCTCCAGATCCTCGGCATTGTTGTTATTTACAATAAACTGCTTTGCGTTGTTATAGATTACCGAATAGGTCTTGCTCGACGGAGTTACCTCGCGCGCCAAGATAGCCAACTTCACCTTCGGAGTCGGATTGCCGATCTCCATGATCTCGTACGTCTGCTCACCCATACCGATAGCTACGGTAAAGCGCTCACCGCGTTTGCCCTTCAGTGCCGGTTCTGCGATGTTCTTCGGCAGATCGGTAGCTTTGAACCAACCAAGTTCCTGATCTTCGCCGTCCTCAACGATAGCTTTCAGCTCTACGCTGTCCGGCATCGAATAGCCGGCCTGCATAATACGAGCCATCGAGTAGGTGTTGTTCTCAAACAGGATATCCGTGCAGTCACCTGCTTTAGCGTCCTTGCGGAAAGCAAACTCTTTGAATTGTGCAGGAACATTCTCCTCCGAGTAGTCACGACCGTCATACATGATATCCGAGTTGGTGTTCACTACGAGGCTGATATCGTCCGTCGTTTTGAACTCATCCTTCAGATTGTTCATCATCGTCTCAGCAGCCTTGAAATCGTCTTCACTCGGTACGATATCGAATGCGATATACTTGATTGCACGGTTTGGAGTCTGTTTGTATTGCTCTTTGTGCTGGTTGTACAATTTCTTGATGTCGCCGTCGCTTACCTTTACCAGACTGTCTGCTACTGCGTAGTACGGTTTCATCACATAATCCACCGCTACACCGTTCTGACGACCGTTGAATGCGAACTCAGCATCCAGCGAGTTAGCCTTCAGCAAATGTTGCAGCAAGGCGGTGTATTTCTCCTGCATGTAGCTGATACGAACGGCTTTCTCCCAATACAGCCAGTAATCCTTAGCCTGCTTGAGGTTTGCGTTCTGCTCTGCATCGTCACTTTCGTTGTTGATCGCGGAGATCAGACCCTTCACAGCCTCGCGGCTGAACTGACCGTCTTCACCGGCAAAAGCACGACGACCACGGATGATCTGGTGAACGTTCTCACCTACACAAAGCTCCGTCAACTCGTCTGCTGTAATGTCCATACCGATCTTCTCTGCTTGAGCGCGGAGGGTATAGTCCATTACATACATGTTCCATACCTGGTTACGAATCTGTGCGTACGTGTCTTCGTCAAAATCCGTACGGCCCGATTCAATCTTGTACACTTCTGTCAATTGCTCTTTAGCTGCCTCGTACTCCGTGTAATGAATCTTCTGACCCTCAATCACACCGACATTCTCGCGGCTGCGGTTGAAGAAACTACTACCGGAGTTCAAAAAGTCTCCGAGGATAAATGCCAACATGGCGAGACCCACAATTGCGATCAACAATGCGCCATGATTTCTAATTTTTTGTAAACTTGCCATTTTTGTATATTAAACTTTAAATTTTAATCTTTCAACGTTAATTACCATTTCTCGTTCGTCGAATAGTAGATATATGCAGCACCTTTACCTACGGTTTCAACGGTTCCGTTGTAGTTGGTGATTTTTCCGCGTAACACAACGAAATCACCTACTGCTACTTGGTCCGCACTCGTTAGTTTCTGCTTGTTCTTTCCGTATACCTGGTATGCCTCAAACGAAATGCTCGCGGTCGTACCGTCGTTCGTCGGGGTAATAAAGAACGTACCGTTACCAAAAGAAGTCACGCCGCTCGCATGGTTGCTATGTAACTTACTAACCCAACCTTTTATATAATACTCATCCGTTGTTGTCTTTCCGCTACCGATCGAGTCGCCGATATGCAATGCCTCATAAACGGTCAGCGTGCCTTCGGGCACATCTGCGCCTTCCGGATCAGGAGTGATCTTCGTCGGGTCTGCAGGTTGGAATGCCTCGTTAAACTTCTCGTTGCTCGACGAATAGATATAGGCCGTACCCTTGCCCGTAGTCTCTGCTGTTCCGTTATAGTTGGTGATTTGTCCGTAGATAACTACGAAGTCACCTACCTCTACTTGGTCCGGGCTGGTCAACTTCTTGCCGTCCTTACCATATACTTGGAATGCCTCAAACGTAACGCTCTCGGTCGTTCCATCGTTCGTCGGAGTGATATAGAATGTTCCGTTTCCATATTGATTAACACCGTCAGCGTGCTTACTATCAATACGACTTACCCAACCCTTAATATAATACTTCTCCTGAGTTGTATTGCCGCTACCGAGCGATTCGCTGATCTCGCGAGCCTTATATACGGTAATAGCACTTTCCGGTACTTCTACACCTGCCGGATCCGGAGTCACGTTTGTTGAGTCAATCGGACGGAAAGCGTTATTATAAGCTTCGTTGTTGGAAACCTCGATCGAACATTGACCATTATTCTCGATCGTACCGTCATAGTTCTGGATCTTGCATTTCACTACAATGAAATCACCGATTTGCAGCACGTCATGGCTCGGTAACTTAGCTCCGCCTCTACCTAATACGCGGTAGCAGTAGAAATCTTTCATACCCAGGCCGTCTTGACGAGCACTCAGGTGTACATAGTCATTGCCGTATTGCGCAAAACTGGTTTCCCAATCAGGTTTACTCTTGCTGCGAGCTGCTTCGTCGAAATTACGAACCCAACCTTTGATGTAATACGTTTCCTCTGTCGTTTGTCCATATGCCAATTTCTGACCGATCTTTACAGCTTCGTTTACGTTAATAGCCCCTTCCGGAATCTCAATACCATCGGGATCCGGAGACGGAGTAGGATCTGCGAACTCAGGAATCGTGTCACCTTGCACAAGATCATTATTGCCCGGAGTCGCGATATAAGGAGGCTCTTCACAACTAATCATCATCAGCGATACCAACGCCATCAATGCGAATAATTTCGTTTTCATATGTGTATAATTTAAGATTTTCACGTTTTATCTCAAAATAGCGTGCAAAGATACGAAAAATATTTCACGCGCGCAAATAATTTAAGAAAAAAGTAAAAAAAAATGCATTTTCCTTGCGTATGTCAAATATTTGTTGTAATTTTGCACGCTTTTTCGATGGTGGGGCAACGTGTGCACGCACGAGAAAGCGCAATATTAACCATATAATAGTTAAAACAATCGCTACTATTCCTCCAAGACCACGTGGTGGTCGAGTAATCAAAGAAGATCCGCATCGTATCAACGACAAGATCCGCGGTGTGGCTCAAGTGCGCCTTATTGGCGACAATGTAGAGCAGGGTATCTACACGTATCAGCAGGCTATGAAAATAGCGGACGACCAGAATCTTGACCTCGTCGAGATCGCTCCAACGGCTACGCCGCCTGTCTGCCGCGTCATTGACTACCAGAAGTTCCTCTACGCACAGAAGAAAAAACAAAAAGAGGCGAAGGCTAATCAGAAAAAACAAGAGGTGAAAGAGATCCGGTTCGGTCCGCAAACGGATGACCACGATTATAACTTCAAACTCAAACACGCCATCGAGTTCCTCAAAGAAGGCAACAAAGTGAAGGCTTACGTCTTCTTCCGCGGACGCTCTATCGTGTTCAAAGAGCAGGGTGAACTCCTGTTGGCACGCTTCGCTGCTGACCTGGCCGAGTACGGCAAACCTGACAATGTACCAAACCTCGAGGGCAAACGAATGATCATGTTCATCAGCCCGAAGAGTCAGAAGTAATCGTTCCCGCAAGGGATAAGAAATAAGTACTAAACAAGGACCAACCGTTAGTTATTAGTTGGTTGTTACTTAGTTATTAGTTAGATATTAAGCCGTCCGAAGGCTTACCTTTAAATTGGCGCCCAATGTTCGGGGTCCCCGGCGCAAACCAGCGTAAGCGTTTGTGATGGGGAGAGCGAGCAAGCCCGAGTACCTTTAGCCAAGCTGTGCTTGAGCTCGTGTACGAGGGGATTGAGCGCGAGTGCTGCCTATCGGACGAATTATTAACAATTAAATATTATTACAAAATGCCAAAGGTAAAAACGAACTCCGGTGCAAAAAAGCGTTTCACGCTTACCGGAACCGGTAAAATCAAGCGTAAGCACGCTTACAAGAGTCACATTCTGACGAAGAAGACTAAAAAGCAAAAACGCAACTTGACTCATGTTGCTATTGTTGATCAGACGAACATGCGCTCCATCCGTGAGATGCTGCTGCTTCGTTAAGTGTTAAACCATCTAAAGTGAAAGGACAAGAAAATGCCAAGATCAGTTAATCACGTTGCTTCGCGCAACCGTCGCAAAAAGATCATGAGCCTTACCCGTGGTAACTTTGGTGGCCGCGCTAATGTATGGACCGTAGCAAAGAACACATGGGAGAAAGGTTTGCAGTACGCTTACCGCGATCGTAAGAACAAAAAACGTACGTTCCGCGCTCTCTGGATCCAGCGTATCAACGCCGCTGCTCGCCTCGAAGGCCTGAGCTACAGCCAGTTGATGGGTTGCCTCAAGAAAGCAGGAATCGTCATCAACCGCAAGGCACTTGCTGACCTCGCGATGAACCAACCCGCTGCCTTCAAAGCAGTCGTTGATCAAGCGAAAAAGAAAGCTGCCAAGTAAGGTTTCTTAATCGAGTAAGTGCAAACTTACGAGAAGAAGACTTACTGCCAAGTAAGGTTTAATCGAGTAATCTTGTATTACGAGAAGAAACAACCGTAGGTTAATCATCTAGCTAGATGTTCTTACAAAAACGAGAGATGGTCATTTGGCCATCTCTTTTTGTATTTCTTCTTGCAAATCTTTGCTTGCCGGAACAAGTGGCAATCTCAGGTAATTCTGTATGATTCCTTTTTGTGCCAGTACTGCCTTTATTCCTACCGGATTACCCTCTTTGAAGAGCAGTTTGACCATATTGTCGTACTGCACTTGTTTAGCTTGGTCCTTTTTATGCACGATATCATAGAAATCTTCCGGGAAAGCGTTGCTTGCTACCGAAATCAATCCTGCACCTCCTGCTTCCATGATCTCGCAAGCGATACCATCATCTCCTGAAATAACAAGGAATGGTAATTCTTCATTTTTAATTTTTAATTTTGAATTGGCAAGAGCGATCAAATCTTTGATTTGAGCGATATTGCCCGACGCTTCTTTGATGCCGGCGATCTTATCCGGCTGCGCCTCATAGATGCGCATAACGGTTTCCGGCAGCAGATTGACACCCGTGCGCCCGGGGACATTATAGAGTATAACCGGTACAGGACTTGCTTCGGCTACCGCACAGAAATGTTGGTATAATCCTTCCTGATTCGGTTTATTGTAGTACGGACATACGCTAAGGATAGCGGTATAGTCTAGGATTAGTACGTCGCGCATAGCTTGTAGGTCCGAGATGACTTGCTGCGTGTTATTGCCGCCGACACCTAAGACGAGCGGTATGTTCTGACCGTTTGGAAGAGGGTGCTGCTTGGTGTATTGAACGATAAACTCTCTCACTTCGCGTTTTTCCTCTGTGATCATCGTCGCCGCTTCGCCCGTGGTACCCAATACCACGATATAATCGACGGAACCCGTTAATTGCGTGTCCAGTAAGCGTGCAAGTGCCTCGTAATCTACGCTTTTATCAGCCTTGAACGGCGTGATAAGTGCTGTGCCAAGTCCCCTTAATTCCTTCATTCTTTCACACTCCTTCACTCTTTAATCGTTCGACTTGATCGTCGTTAAATAACTCAAAATCTGATGGTATAGCCACGAAGCCTCAATCTCTGCTTCTTCGCCTTGTTCCGGCGAAAGGTCGGGTAGGGAGATCAGCATGTCGTGTATTCCTTCGCCCAGATTCATACCTACTTTGAAGTCCGCATCTGTGTACATCGCCAGATAACGAAGCGGTAACAGCGGACGGGTCGTGAGGTCAATCAACAAGTCATAGTGCTCCGCCAACAGATCGGCCAGTACATAGTCACGCGGTTTGCCGAAGAAATTATAATCGTCCACACCCAAGATCCGGCTCTGCGGCAAGATCAAGGTCGTGATTTCTTTCTTTTCCACATATCCCCACATCGTTACATCCATCTGGCGGCGCAGCAGATCTTGACGAATGGACTTGATGGCATCGTTACGTTCCAACACGTCGCTCTCATAGATGATCATCACTTTCAAGGGCTGGTCAAAATGCGGGAAACGCGGATTTCTCGGTTCCTGCTTCTTGCGCAGATACTCAAAAATATATTGTTTCAACTTGTTCATTCTTAATTTTTAATTTTTAATTAAATCGAGGAATTCCTCCTCCGTCTTGAGAGGAATTCCGAGATCCTCGGCTTTCTTCCGTTTCTCCGGGCCCATATTGTCTCCGGCCAGGATGAACGAAGTCTTCTTGCTTACCGATCCTACGTTCTTACCTCCATTCGCTTCAATCATGGCCTTGTACTCATCGCGGCTGTGATGCACAAACGTACCGCTTATCACAATACTCATCCCGGCCAACTTATCACTCGTCGGTTCCGGTTCTGCTTCACCTTCGAATTGTAAACCCGCTTTGCGCAGACGATCCAAGATCTCCAGATTACGGATATCTTCGAAGTATTTCACGATGTTCTCTGCGATCTGCGGACCCACATCTTCGATGGCGCATAGTTGTTCGGCCGTCGCCCACATAAGTGTGTCTATCGTGTTGTATTTGCGAGCAATCTTCTTTGCCGTCGTCTCACCTACCATGCGTATTCCTAAGGCAAACAACACACGCGCCCAGGGCACTTGTTTCGATGCCTCAATGCCATCGAGGATGTTCTGTGCACTCTTCTCGCCAAGGCGCTCCTGTGCGGCGATGTCTTCTAACTTCAGATCGTAGATATCCGCGATATTATGTAACAAGCCCTTCTGATAGAATAAGTCAATCGTCTCTTCACCCAAGCCGTCTATGTTCATCGCCTTACGACTCACAAAATGTTCGATCTTGCCCTTTATCTGCGGTGGACAGCCCGTTTCATTTGGGCATCGCCATGCCGCTTCTCCTTCTACGCGCACTAGCGGCGCTCCGCACTCCGGGCAATGCGTTGGGAAAATAAGGTCCTTAAGGTCTTTAATGTCATTAGAGTCCTTAATGTCTCTATCGGTACGACCGACGATCTTCGGTATGATCTCTCCTCCTTTTTCCACCCATACCTTGTCTCCCGGACGGATGTCGAGTGACTTGATAAAATCTTCATTATGCAGCGTGGCGCGTTGAACCATCGTGCCCGATAATTGCACAGGTTCCAGGTTCGCTACCGGCGTCACGACGCCCGTTCGACCTACCTGATAGGTGATCTCGCGGAGTAGGGTGAGTTGCTTCTCGGCAGGAAACTTATACGCAATCGCCCAACGGGGAGTCTTGGCTGTATAACCGAGTTCGTCTTGTTGTGCGAGATTATTGACTTTCAGTACAATACCATCCGTCGCTACCGGCAGGTTCTTGCGCTCGGTGTCCCAGTAAGCGATATAATTCATCACTTCATCTACAGAGTGACAAACCTTAATCGCGTCCGATATATGAAAACCCCATGCCTTGGCTGTCTCGAGTCGCTCAAAATGCGTACTGCCCGGCAGGTTCTCACCTAACATATAATACAGATAGGCATCCAGTCCACGCCGCGCTACTTCCCGCGGATCTTGTAATTTCAATGTGCCCGAAGCGGCATTTCGTGGATTCGCAAACAACGGTTCTTCCTGTTCCTCACGTTCTTTATTGAGTGCCTCGAATCGCTCCCATGGAAGCAGTACCTCACCTCTCAACTCAAAGAAATCCGGTACATCGTTTCGTTCAATCTTCCAAGGAATAGAAGGGATCGTCTTGATATTATCGATCACGTTGTCGCCCTGTTGACCATCGCCTCGCGTGAGGGCTTTTACCAATACGCCTTTCTCGTACCAAAGGGAGATAGACAAACCGTCGTATTTCAGTTCGCAGACAATTTCCACACCCGAAGGCAACTTACGCACCCAATCTTCAATCTCTTCGCGCGAATAACTATTCGCCAACGACAACATCGGGTACTTATGCTTCACCTGCTCAAAGCCCTTTTTGCCGAGGTCCGAACCTACATGTTGGGTAGGGCTCTTTGGGTCGAACATATCAGGGAACTGAGCCTCCAACGTTTGCAGACGATGCATTTTCTCATCGAACTCCCGGTCAGAGAGCGTAGGCATGTTAAGTACATAGTACTTATAATTCGCCTCCTCCAGTTCCTTACGCAAGGCACGTAACTCCTCGCGCTCCGGTGCTTCTATTTCTGAAAACAGATCCATTAGCGTATCAGCAACTTATGCGAGTAAACCGTACCCTTGTTGTAGAAATGCAGCACGTACATACCGGGTTGCAACGGCAGAAAAGCCTTCACTTCGTCCAGTAAGTTCGGATTCGAAGTGGACAAAGAATAGTATTTGGTGTGCTTCTCAAAGATGTCTCCTTCGTACTTGATCAGTGTCGGTTTGCATACCGGCGTACCGTTCAGCGTGTAGATATCGAAATAAACAACCGGATCTTCCGTTCCCGAGGTGTAGATATAATAGAAGGTCAGGCTGTCGCCGTTGAGCCCGTTATTGACGTACGGATCGAGATTGAGCGACAAGGTGCTGTCTAACTTCAGACCTACTAGCACCGGGTCATGGTCCGAACAACGGAACATGGTGCGGTCGTTGGATTTGTCGTACGTGTATTTATCATCCTCGTCGGAATTGATATGATAAGCCGCCATACCCGTTACTTGCCGGTACATCTGCTCGCTGCATATCGCGTGGTCAATATAACTGGCTAAGCCGCTGTACATATAACTGTAACTGCTGTCGGCATGGAAAGCACGGTGCAGATCGATAAAACCACTATTGAGGAAGACCTTAATCGGGTCGGTGAACGCATAGCAGTTCAAGTCGCCCATGAAAAGTCCGTCGTTCTCTCTTATCAACGGATCTTTGCGGTACGAGTTATATAACTTCACCACCGCCGATGCTTCTTTCACGCGCCGTTCGTTACTGCCGTCATTCATCGACTTGAAGTGGTTGATCGAGTATATGAATTTCTCTCCCGTTGCTTTCTCACGGAAGCAGATCATCTTCTTTCGATTGGCTGTCTCGGCATCTGATCCCACCGGTGTTTCTACCGGTTCTACCACATTGGCGTCATAGAGAAACTCCACTTTCTGGCTTTGGCCACTCAGACCGTCGTAGAAGAACACATAATTGCGATCCGGCAGGAGTTTATTTAGAGTGTCCCTTATATCCGCCACCGCTGCGTTTCCATACTCTAACTCCACCAGACCGTAGATATCGGCGTTGATGCGCTTCAGGGCTTTGCTTACTTTCTCGCGTTGCGCCTTACGACCATCCTCTGTTTTGGCTCCCAACGAACCGAGACTCATGAAATAGTTCTCTAAGTTAAAACAGCAAACCAGCAGACGGTAGTCACCCAAATCCGGTAGGTTCGCTTCCAAGTCGGCACGAGTATTGCCTTGCCATGTACCGCCTTGCCATGTTAGGCTCGAAGTACTGTTCACTTTCGCTCTCAGACCGATGATCTTCTCGCCGCAACGATGGTAGCCGCTGATACCAGATATAGAGAACATGCAGTTGTTGTTCACACGCACGGTTGCATTGTAGTCCGCCGTACCAATATAGCCGTGGCTCTCCGGCTGGAACTTACGCCACGGAGAAACGACATAGTTCCCGTTGGCGTTCGCGCACACGATCATCGGCACGTCAAAAATAACCGTTTTACCGACATAGGGCGCCAAAGCTTGACCGGACCATGTATCCGGATTGTCTATCGTGATATGCACTTGGGCCTGAGCAAGCAGCCCGAAGAACAGGATGATCAGTACCGAGAAATGTTTTTTCATCGCTATTTGTATTAAATCGGCTACAAAATTAGTAAAATATTTGCATATATGCAAGTTTTTTTGTAACTTTGCGCAAAATTTTTGTGAAAGGTATGAATTTTTCTCAATTTTGGGAGAACATAAAGTTCAAAAAATGGGGTAAGTACGCGATCACGCTGATCGTCTTTCTCGTCGTCTTTCTCTTCATCGGAGAGCAAAGTCTCATCCAGTTTGTGCGCAGGGGAAGGGAGATCCGCCATCTGGAGCAGCAACGCGAGATGTACCAGCAGGGGTCCGAAAAAGCCCAGCGGGAGATTCAAACGCTCCATCATCCCGACAGTTTGGAGCGATACGCGCGCGAACATTATTATATGCATAATACCAACGAGGATATTTATCTCGTAGAGGAGGAGTGATATGCGAAAATCATCGATATTATTGATCATCGGCCTGATTATTGTGGCCGTAGGAGCTGCCCTGAGTGTAGCGAAAATAGAGCCTTGGGCGGACTATGTGCTCATCGCCGGAGCCGTCGTAATTATCATTCGCGGATTCATTAGAAATCGCGAGAAGGACTAATTTTTAATTCTTAATTTTGAATTTTTAATTATGCAGGACTCCGTCCGCAAAGAACATATAATCTTAGGTGTCGATCCGGGTACCCTTTTTATGGGTTACGCGATCTTGCATACCGTTGGCCAACAGGTTGAAATACTGGAGTTTGGCGCGTACGACGTGCATAAGATTGAAGGTCAATATCCGCGTCTGCAGAAGGAGTTTTTCTTCCTGCAAGAACTCATCGACAAATACCATCCTTCTTCCCTCGCCATCGAGACTCAGTTCGTCGATAAAAACCCGCAGACCATGATCAAGATCGTGCATGCCCAAGGCGTCGCGATCGCGGCGGCTTTGAGCAAAGATGTACCCATCTATGAGTACTCGCCGATGAAGATCAAAATGGCCATCACCGGAAACGGTCATTCCTCCAAAGAGCAGGTGGCAGGTATGCTGCAGCGTTTTCTCCATATTCCTGACGAACAGATGCCTAAGAAACTCGATGCCACCGATGCGCTCGGTATCGCCTATTGTCATTACTTACAATTGGGGATGCCGGTGTCCGAAGGCGGTGCAAAGGACTGGACTACCTACGCGCGGCGTAAAGGGTTGACCGATAAAGGTTTAACCGGTCCTGCTGCCCAGCTCGCTGCGGCGCTCGCTACCTCCAAAAAGCGAAAAAAATAAAAAATCTCTCCCTAAAATTTGGTAGTGTCAAAAATTTGTTGTACCTTTGCAGTCGAAATCAATGTACAATTAACAATGTACAATTCACAAGGCGTTCTAAAAGTCCCGTACAAACCTTAAAGTCCGTACGTATTCTAAGAGCCCTTTGTAAATTGTGAATTATAAATTTTAAATTAATATACTATGGCTTACAAAATTTCAACTGACTGCATCGCTTGCGGTACTTGTATTGATGAATGCCCGATGGGCGCTATTTCGGAAGGCGAACACTATTCGATTGATCCGGACGTTTGTACCGAGTGTGGAACCTGTGCTGACGTTTGCCCGAGTGGTGCTATCTCGCTCTAATGGATGCAAAAAGGTGCATTTTTTAATAAAAAATGTGTATTTTTGAGGGTTCACGTTGGTGAACCCTCATTTTTTTTGCAAAAAATGTAAAGTAGGTATTGCAAATATCAATTTTTTTTTGTAATTTTGCGGCGTATTTTCAATATTTTGAGTCAAAATGGAGGAAAATGAAGTAATAACCGAGAATTTACAGGAGCAAAAAGGCCCCATGTTAAACGCATTTTTCCGCATCCATGATTACCTCGTGGCGCATTCGACCATGCCGATCCGCAGGTTGTTGATGGATGAAATCAATTGGGACGACCGACTCATCGCCATCAAAGGTGGCCGTGGAGTGGGGAAGACCGACTTCCTGCTTACCCGAATCAAGGAGATTGAGACGGAATGGAGAGCCAAGATAGCGGAAGAAGAAGCGAATGCGCCCAAAAAACGTGCGTCTTCCAAAGTGTCGCGTCCGTGCCTCTATGTCAGTATGAATGATTTCTTCTTCACCAAGCATACCTTGGTCGAACTGGCATCGAAATTCGTGCGCTCCGGCGGACAGTACCTCTTCCTGGACCAGCTCTTCAAGTATCCAAACTGGAGTCGCGAACTCAAGCGTTGTTACCGCAAGTACGAAGACCTGCATATCGTCTTCTGTGCGACGCCGGTGATGCCGATCGATGAGGATAACAACGACCTCAAGGATATCGTTAAGACCTACAATCTGCGCGGGTTCTCCTTCCGGGAGTACCTCAACCTGCAGACCGGTCTGCGTTTCCGCTCCTATTCGCTGGAGGAGATCATCAATCGTCATTCGTCCATCTCGCGGGAGATATGCGAACGGGTGCGTCCGCTTGATTACTTCAAGGCGTACCTCCACCACGGTTATTATCCTTCATACCTCGAGTCCAAGTCTTTCGAGGCTTCGCTGCTCAAAGTGATGAACTCGCAGTTGGAGGTGGACGTGCTCATGATTAAGCAGATCGATGTGGCATGCTTGCATAAGCTGCGCAAACTGCTTTATATCCTGATGCACGATGCACCCTGTGCGCTCAATATCTCCAATATCTCGGAGGAGATAGGGCTCAGCCGCGCTACCACGATGAACTATGTCAAGTACCTCAAGGACTCGCGTCTGATCAATCTCCTTTATCCGGAGAACAAGAACTTCCCCATGAAGCCCACCAAGGTCTATATGCATAATACCAACGTGGCGCGCATGGACTTCACCCGTGAGATCACGCCGATGGATTGGTTCGAGACCTATTTCTACATGGCCGTACACGGTTCGCACAGAGTGAACGCTACCGAGCGTTCGGCGATGTTCATCGTCGATAGCAAGTATTTCTTCGACGTCAAGGAGAAAGGCTCCAGTCGCGATGCGATCCGTCCTACCGCCGTAGGCGAACTCGAACTCGGTCGTGGTAACCAGATTCCGCTCTGGCTCTTCGGATTCTTATACTAGGCCTACCTAGGACTACTTAGCAAACAACAAAACAACAAACAATATTTAACAACTGTTTTTTATGGCAAAAGAGAAAAAATTTATGACCATGGATGGTAACGCAGCTGCGGCGCATGTGGCTTACATGTTCACCGAGGTAGCTGCTATCTATCCTATCACGCCGTCGTCTCCGATGGCGGAGAACGTGGACGAGTGGGCAGCCGCAGGTCGCAAGAACCTGTTCGGCGAGACCGTACTTGTGCAGGAGATGCAGTCTGAGGCCGGTGCAGCAGGTGCTGTTCACGGTTCGCTGAACGCAGGTGCCCTCACCACCACTTTCACGGCTTCGCAGGGTCTGCTGCTGATGATCCCGAACATGTACAAGATTGCCGGTGAGCTCATCCCGTCCGTCTTCCATGTATCGGCTCGTACGCTGGCAAGCCACGTGCTCTGTATCTTCGGTGACCACCAGGATGTCATGGCGTGCCGCCAAACCGGTTTCGCTATGCTTGCTGAGGCTTCCGTACAAGAGGTGATGGACCTCGCCGGAGTAGCACACCTCGCTACTATCAAGAGCCGCGTACCGTTCCTCAACTTCTTCGACGGCTTCCGTACCTCCCACGAGTACCAAAAGGTGGAAGCGATGGATATGGAGGACCTCCGTCCATTAGTAGACTACAAGGCACTCCAGGAGTTCCGTGAGCGTGCGCTCAGCCCGATGCGTCCGGAGATGAAAGGTATGGCGGAGAACCCCGATGTGTTCTTCACTCACCGCGAGAGCTGCAACCGTTTCTACGACGCAGTGCCGGATATCGTTTCCGACTACATGAAGGAGATCTCGAAGATCACCGGTCGCGAGTATCGTCCGTTCAACTACTACGGTGCTGCTGACGCAGAGAACATCATCATCTGTATGGGTTCTGCTTGCGAGGCTATCCGCGAAGTCATCGACTACGAGGCTGCCAAGGGTAACAAGAAACTCGGTCTCATCAACGTACACCTCTATCGTCCGTTCAGCCTCAAGTATCTGCAGGAGGCGCTGCCGAAGAGCGCAAAACGTATCTGCGTGCTCGATCGTACCAAAGAGCCGGGCGCTAACGGCGAACCGCTTTACCTCGATGTAAAAGACGCACTCGACGAACTCGGTCTGAAAGACCTGCTCGTTGTAGGCGGACGTTACGGTCTGGGTTCCAACGATACCACTCCGGCGCAGATGTTGGCTGTCTTCGAGAACCTCGCTCTGCCCGAGCCGAAGAACCACTTCACCGTAGGTATCAACGATGATATCACCTTCACTTCTCTGCCGGTTGGCGAGGAGATTGCGATGGGTGACGCTTCGCTCTTTCAGGCTAAGTTCTACGGCCTCGGTGCAGACGGTACCGTCGGTGCTAACAAGAACTCCGTGAAGATCATCGGTGACACGACCGACAAATACTGCCAGGCTTACTTCTCTTACGATAGTAAGAAATCCGGTGGATTCACCTGCTCGCACCTCCGTTTCGGCGACGAGCCTATCCACTCCACTTACCTCGTTACTACGCCTAACTTCGTGGCTTGCCACGTTCAGGCTTACCTCCACATGTACGACGTGACCCGCGGTCTGCAGGACGGCGGTACGTTCCTGTTGAACACCATCTGGGAAGGTGACGAGTTGGTTAAGAATCTGCCGAACAAAGTGAAGAAATACTTCGCTGACCATAAGATTAAAGTTTATTACATCAACGCTACGAAGATTGCGCAGGAGATCGGTTTGGGCAACCGTACCAACACCATCCTCCAGTCTGCTTTCTTCCGTATCACCGCTGTCATCCCTGTTGAGAAGGCAGTAGAGGAGATGAAGCACTTCATCGTGAAGTCCTACGGCAAGAAGGGCGAGGATGTCGTTAATAAGAACTACGCAGCTGTGGACCGCGGCGGCGAGTATCAGGAGCTGGCTATCGATCCCGCATGGTCGAGCCTGCCTGCTGATCCCGCTAAGGACTACGGAGATGAGCCGGAGTTCATCACCAAGG